>NZ_CADIKK010000176.1 GCF_902859915.1 Paraburkholderia ultramafica | reverse complement strand
GCAGTATCTGTGCATGACCGGGGGGATTAGCTCAGCTGGGAGAGCACCTGCTTTGCAAGCAGGGGGTCGTCGGTTCGATCCCGTCATCCTCCACCAATCTTCAATGCGCAGTGTTCTGTGTGAAAAAGCACAGAGCGTTACGCATTGGCGATTGAGCCAGTCAGAGTGATGTAAAGCATAGCGCTTTATATCGGCTGTCGTTCTTTAACAATCAGGAAGAAGTAGTAAAGAGATTCACGAAAGGCACTTAGAGATGGGTGCTGAGTAGGTGAATCAGGGTTGTGATTGTATCAATGTATGAAAAGGTAATCGAAAGATTGCCTTGGAATACGGCGCAACACGAATACTCAACCTGTAGCGCGATGTGGCGAAGGTCGCATTCCGGGTGAATGTGACAGAGACACACCCGTTATAGGGTCAAGCGAACAAGTGCATGTGGTGGATGCCTTGGCGATCACAGGCGATGAAGGACGCGGTAGCCTGCGAAAAGCTTCGGGGAGCTGGCAAAC
>NZ_CADIKK010000175.1 GCF_902859915.1 Paraburkholderia ultramafica | reverse complement strand
AAGAATGATATGAACGCCTCCCACCCGTGAGCGGTGGAAGCGAAGAAGGAAGGTGGACCCTCACGGGCCGACGGCATCAAAGTGCCCAAGGTGGAAGATCATGCAGATCTTCACAGGCAAACCGGAGGGTCCGACATGAAATTTACGACAGTAGGTGTGGACATTGCAAAGAGCGTGATGCAGCTCCACTACATCGACGCGGAAACGGGCGAGATCGTGAACAAACCGGTCAAGCGTGTGGCGTTTCTCGAGCACTTTGCGAACCGGTCGCCGTGCCTGATCGGGATGGAAGCCTGCGGCGGCTCGCAGCACTGGGCGCGCAAGCTCACGGCGATGGGCCATCAGGTGAAGCTGATGCCAGGGAAGTTCGTGAAGGCATTCGTGATGGGCAACAAGAATGATGCAGCCGATGCGCGTGCGATCTGGATGGCGGTGCAGCAGCCGGGCAAATCGGTCGCGGTGAAGACGGAAACGCAGCAGGCGGTACTCGGACTGCACCGGATGCGAGAGCAGCTGGTGAA
>NZ_CADIKK010000174.1 GCF_902859915.1 Paraburkholderia ultramafica | reverse complement strand
TTGCTTGGCCGCCGCCCGGACGTCGTGATTGCGCGCCTGCGCGTGGAGGCAGCGGCCAAGCGCATCGACGTCGCGCGAGCCGGCTTCTATCCGAACGTCAACCTTGGCGCAATGATCGGCTTCCAGTCGCTCGGGCTGAACATGCTGACGAACGCCGGGTCGCTAACCGGCAACTTCGGGCCGGCGGTCACGCTGCCCATCTTTAACGGCGGACGTTTGCGCGGCGAGCTGCGCGGCGCGCGCGCAACGTATGACGAAGCCGTCGCGAACTACGACGAAACACTGACAAAGGCGCTGCACGACGTCGCCGATGTCGCCGCAAGCAAACGCGCGCTTGGCGACCGGCTGCAAGCGACCCAGGCCGCCTACGACGCTGCCGCCCAGGCACACCAGGTTGCGCTTGATCGCTATCGCGCCGGCCTCGCCGGTTACCTCGAAGTACTGAACGCTGCCGACACGATGACTTCCGCGCAGCGCCAGCTTGCCGATATCCAGTCGCGTACGTTCACGCTCGATGTCGC
>NZ_CADIKK010000173.1 GCF_902859915.1 Paraburkholderia ultramafica | reverse complement strand
AGCGGTTTCACGCTCGGCCTGTCGGGCAGCGTGGGCGATGCGATCAACGGCGCAATTGACCAGACGCAGGCAACCCGCGACAGTGCGAATAGCGGCAACGACCGCGCGGCGGCACTGCATGCGATTGAGGCGGGCGGCGATGCGGCGATTGCGGCGGCCGGTGTAATGGGTGGTTCGCTGGCCGGCCAGAATCCGAGCATCGGCGTGCAGTTGAGCTTCGGTTCCAGCCAGAGCAAGAATACGTTTGCCGAGGACCAGACGACGCACAACGGTTCGAGCGTTCAGGCGGGCGGCACCGCAGCTTTCGTGGCAACCGGCGACGGTACGCCCGGCAGCGGCAACCTGACCATCGCGGGTTCGAACGTGAGCGCGAACGATGTGGTGCTGGCTGCAAAGAATCAGGTGAACCTGGTCAATACGACCGACACCGACACCACCGCCAGCACGAACAAATCGAGCAGCGCGAGCGTAGGCGTGTCATATGGCACCAACGGCTTTGGCGTCTCGGCGTCAATGTCCAACGCGCAC
>NZ_CADIKK010000172.1 GCF_902859915.1 Paraburkholderia ultramafica | reverse complement strand
CTCATGCGCGATGGAGGCCGCGAGCTGGCCCATGGTGGCCACGCGGTTGGCGTGCGCCAGTTCTGCCTGCACCGCGCGATAGCGCCGCTCGCTCCCGCGGGCCTCTTCCTCCGCCCGTTTGCGCTCGGTCAGATCGAGCACGAACGCGACGCCTTCCTTCCCTCCTGCTTCGAAAGCCGTCCCACCGACCATGACGGGCACGCGACCGCCGTTTTTCCTGTTGTACTCCTTTTCGAAGGGCTGTACGCTCCCCGATGCCCCGATCTCTCGTAGCGCCCGTTCATCGCTCTCGCGCCATTCCGGGGGTGTCAGGTCCGTCCAGCGTATCCGACCAGAGACAAGATCTTGTCGCTCGTATCCCACCATACGAAGGAAGGCATCATTGGCTTCGAGAATGTCACCATCGGCATTCCAGACGATGATCCCGATGATGTTGGAGTCGACGAGGCGCCGGATCTTCGCTTCGCGTTCGGCGAGGCCGCGGTACAGATGGGCATTCTCCAGCGCGATCGCGGCCTGCGAGGCCACCAGCCTC
>NZ_CADIKK010000171.1 GCF_902859915.1 Paraburkholderia ultramafica | reverse complement strand
CTCATGCGCGATGGAGGCCGCGAGCTGGCCCATGGTGGCCACGCGGTTGGCGTGCGCCAGTTCTGCCTGCACCGCGCGATAGCGCCGCTCGCTCCCGCGGGCCTCTTCCTCAGCCCGTTTGCGCTCGGTCAGATCGAGCACGAACGCGACCCCCTGGTCTCGCTGTTCGTCGAACGTGGCCACGCCGAGCAGCACGGGAACGCGGCTGCCATCCTTGCGAAAATACTCCTCCTCCAAGGGCTGGATGGTCCCGGTGCGCTCAAGTTCAGCCAGGGCCCGTTCATGGCGCTCGCGAAATTCCGGGGTTGTCAGATCGGTCCACCGCACGCGACCCCCGATGAGGTCCTCCCGGTCATATCCCACGATCTTCAGGAACGCTTCATTGGCCTCCATGATGTCGCCATTGCGCCTCGCGATGCAGATGCCGATGATGTTGGAGTCGACGAGGCGCCGGATCTTCGCTTCGCGTTCGGCGAGGCCGCGGTACAGATGGGCATTCTCCAGCGCGATCGCGGCCTGCGAGGCCACCAGCCTC
>NZ_CADIKK010000170.1 GCF_902859915.1 Paraburkholderia ultramafica | reverse complement strand
GTGTGATCCACCGTCGACCTTACTGCTACGCCGCCCTCAGGGAATTCTAGCGCCTACGGAAAAGCGAAAAATCAATATCCCGATTGACAGGGAAAGTCATATCAGTATCTGAATAACCTCGTCGAACAGGACCATCGCAACATCAAATCCCGGACGAAGGTCATGCTCGGCTTCAAACGTTTCAGGAACGCCGCAATCACGCTCGCTGGCATCGAATTGATGCATCGCATTCGCAAGGGGCAATTTAACCTTGCCAGCTTGCAACTCAAAAATACTGCTGCGCCTGCTGTCTGGAATGTGGTCATGTCGACTCAATAAGATATCCTATAGATAGGCAGCAGTTCGCCCGCACGGATTATTTGCACCATGTATGGACGACTCCCTGTTGTCAAGCAGTCCGCGTTCTCTGGCACTGGGTCGAGGTTGCAGCGTAAGCGCCTCGCCTGGACCGTTCAGGTTTTTCTGGACTAAGCGATGTGAAGCGGCACATGCTATCTCCTTTGGGCATTTTGCGTTACCCGGTAACGGGTCCGGATATAT
>NZ_CADIKK010000169.1 GCF_902859915.1 Paraburkholderia ultramafica | reverse complement strand
TCGCGTACCGCCACGAGCACGCAACCAGCGTCGGCTCTCCCGGTGGTGACTAACAGTTCTCGCGTGCCATCGCTGACGCCGCTCATGGCCTCGATCGCGTTGATGACCAGATTGAGGAGGACCTGTTGCAGTTCGACACGGTCTCCTTCGATGAAGGGCAAACCGTCGGCCAGCTGTATCTGCACTGAAGCGCCGCTCTTCGTGGCTTCGCTACGGGTGAGTTCGATCACCTCGCGGATTGCCCCGTTGATGTCCACCCGTTCCCGGCGTGGCGGCGCCTTTCTGATCAGTTCACGGATGCGGCCGATCACTTCTGCGGCCCGATTGCCGTCGTTGACGATCCGACGCAGTCCCTGTTCAGCCTTTTCCACGTTGGGAGGCCGGGCGCCAAGCCAGCGCAGGGCGGCCTCGGCGCTGGTGACCGTTGCGGCGACCGGCTGGTTGACCTCATGCGCGATGGAGGCCGCGAGCTGGCCCATGGTGGCCACGCGGTTGGCGTGCGCCAGTTCTGCCTGCACCGCGCGATAGCGCCGCTCGCTCCCGCGGGCCTCTTCCTC
>NZ_CADIKK010000168.1 GCF_902859915.1 Paraburkholderia ultramafica | reverse complement strand
GCATCATTCTCGGCGGCATCGAGACGATGCATATGATCATGAAAGGGCAAATGAAAAGCAGCGCCACCACCCAGACGCCTGCTGAGCAATTCTACTCGTTGCTAACGTAAGTAGTCCTCAACACAGCTCATCAGTTTATCCCAACGCTCTTACTGCGACAGAGCCTAGCTGAGCGCGTATTGCTGCTTGATCAGCGAGCCAACGAACTCTACAAGGGGTTCCGCAGTTGCGCTTCGGACGGCGCGGACCAGCGCGTCCGCGTTCTCGTAAGAATGTTCCACCAGCTTCTCCTTTCAGGCAAAGTGCCTACAAGGGAGAATGCCAATGTCTAGCGACCATGCCGCAAATCCACTATGGGCTGACGCTCCCACCAATCACGGGACATAGTTCAGCGCGGGACATAGTCAAGTTTCGTGTGACCGAGCAACAACTGAACAGCCCTGAGGTTCTTCGTGCGACGATAGATCAAAGACGCCTTGGTCCGGCGCATCGTGTGGGTACCGTAGGCAGTGTCGTCAAGGCCGATTGACGCGATCCACCGATGAACCAGCCGGGCA
>NZ_CADIKK010000167.1 GCF_902859915.1 Paraburkholderia ultramafica | reverse complement strand
GCCGCTCACGGTGGACGTGACCGAAGACAGGTTCCTCTTCCTGACGGAAACCGGCTCGAAGAGCGTGCCGACCTGGGCGCTGCCGGACAACTTCAAGAACCACGGCAACTACGTGATCAGCCTCGCGAACGTCACGCGCTGGCTGGGTCAGCAGGCTGAGGCGCTGGGCGTCGAGATTTTCCCGGGCTTTCCGGCCGCTGAAGTGCTGTACAACGATGACGGATCCGTGAAAGGTGTCGCGACCGGCAACCTCGGCATCGGCAAGGACGGCGAGCCGACCGAAAACTTCCAGCTCGGCATGGAGCTGCACGCGAAGTACACGCTGTTCTGCGAAGGCGCGCGCGGCCACCTCGGCCGTCAGCTGAACGATAAATTCAGGCTGCGCGAAGGCGTCGATCTGCAGGTCTACGGCATCGGCATCAAGGAACTGTGGGAAATCGATCCGGCGAAGCACAAGCCGGGGCTGGTGATGCACACCGCCGGCTGGCCGCTGGAGAACGATACCTACGGCGGCTCGTTCCTCTATCACATGGACAACAACCAGGTGGTGGTGGGCTTCGTGGTCGG
>NZ_CADIKK010000166.1 GCF_902859915.1 Paraburkholderia ultramafica | reverse complement strand
GTCGACCACCTCGACCTTGCGACCGTGACCAGGGTATCGCAGACGGTCTCGGGCGAAATCGTCCTGGAAAGGCTGATCCATACGCTCATGCGCACGGCGATTGAGCAGGCGGGCGCGGAACGGGGTCTGCTGATCCTTCCGGGCGGCAGCGAACAACGGATCGCTGCACAAGCGTCGACCGGCGGTGAGACTGTTGTCGTGCAGCTGCGTGACGAACCCGTGACTGCGGCGGTGCTGCCGGAGTCGGTCCTCTACCAGGTCCTGCGCACCCGGGAAAGCGTGATTCTCGACGATGCCGCGGCTCATCCCACGTTTGCTGTGGATAGTTACATCCGTCAGCATCGTGTCCGTTCAGTTCTCTGCCTGCCTCTGATGAATCAGGCGAGGCTCACCGGCGCGCTCTACCTCGAAAACAATCTGACGCCCCGCGTGTTCACGCCCACCCGGATCGCCGTGCTGAGGCTGGTGGCCTCGCAGGCCGCGATCGCGCTGGAGAATGCCCATCTGTACCGCGGCCTCGCCGAACGCGAAGCGAAGATCCGGCGCCTCGTCGACTCCAACATCATCGG
>NZ_CADIKK010000165.1 GCF_902859915.1 Paraburkholderia ultramafica | reverse complement strand
GCCATCGCGGCTTGGGAAAGGGCCTCTTGCGCCCTTATGGCGGCGTAAGACGATCGATTGCCAACTCCCATCACCCTCGCTTGTCCGTCTGCCGAACAAGTTGACAATACCGCCAATACGCTTACCGCGACAGAGCCAAAAAATTGGAGTCCCTGCTGGCGAGGACGAGAGATCAAGCGGGGAGCAATCCCCACAACGACGCCGAACAGGATTACGCGAGCCAATACTGGGCCGAAAACCAGGGTTGCAAAAGTGGGAGGGCCCGTAGATTTAATTCGGTCCGGTGGGGCGATGCTGTTTGTGCAACATCGCCGTTAACCCCGAGGACAGCTCATCGGTTTCACGTGCAAACTTTGGCAAGGGTAGAACCGCGGAAGTTGTACCGCCCTGTGATCGGCGACATCCAGGGTTCCGCCCGCCGTTGAGTTTGCACAACCCGCTACCGTTCCGAATAAAGCCAAAATGACAGCCAGACGACCCAACGCAGAATATTGCGGCGCCATTAGTTGCTCTTCGAGTATTGCATCGGTTAGTTTTTGCTCGCCAGATAGCTCTCGTTCACGCGGAAACGCGCTTTGTTACGCTCGA
>NZ_CADIKK010000164.1 GCF_902859915.1 Paraburkholderia ultramafica | reverse complement strand
GCCGGGGCTGGTGATGCACACCGCCGGCTGGCCGCTGGAGAACGATACCTACGGCGGCTCGTTCCTCTATCACATGGACAACAACCAGGTGGTGGTGGGCTTCGTGGTCGGTCTGGGCTACACGAATCCGTATCTGTCGCCGTTCGAGGAATTCCAGCGCTACAAGACGCATCCGGTGATCCGCGCGATCCTGGAAGGCGGCAAGCGCGTGTCGTACGGCGCGCGCGCGATCACGGCGGGCGGCCTGATGTCGCTGCCGAAGCTGGTGTTCCCGGGCGGCGCGCTGGTCGGCGACGACGCGGGCTTCCTGAACGCATCGCGGATCAAGGGTTCGCATGCGGCGATCAAGACCGGCATGCTGGCCGCCGAAGCCGCGTTCGACGCGGTGCAGGCGGGACGTCAGTCGGATGAACTCACCGCCTATCCGGAGAGCTTCAAGACTTCGTGGCTGCATGGCGAGCTGCATCGGGCGCGCAACTTCAAGCAGTGGATGAGCAAGGGCCTGTACCTCGGCACGTTGATGGTCGGCATCGAGCAGAAGCTGCTGGGCGGCAATGTGCCGTGGACGCTGCATCACCAGCATTCCGA
>NZ_CADIKK010000163.1 GCF_902859915.1 Paraburkholderia ultramafica | reverse complement strand
CCTGAGCGAGCGGGTTGGCACCATCGTCAGGCTGAACTCGAAAACAGCCTCGATTGCCGTGACAGACTCCGAAGGACACTGGCGCGTTTCCTACGGTCTGCTTCGGCGTATCGTCGACCTGTAGCCCCATCTATGCCGATCACCATACAACATCATGGCCAGGACCAGAGTCAACGCGGAACGTGAACATCGCATCGAGATGGAGGTGGTCGTCGACGCCTATACGGAGGAAGAGCGGGCGACGTCGTGGCACTGCTATCTGGAAGAACAGCTCTCGTTTCCATTCGAGGCCGGCATTCGCAAAGCAATGGCCTCTTCACCGCTGCGCCCGGGTGAACACGTCTCGGTCACCGGACTCGCTCATGAAGACCTGTGTCGGGTTGGCATCTTCGTCTGGGTTCGGTGGGGCCAACGTGACGTGGTGGCCCCCTGGCCCAGATCGTTCCCGTAAGCTGCGATGAACCGACACAAGTAGTCGTCGCTGACTGGCACTACTGGCATGATCAAGGTTACGCGTTCTGACATCCAGAAAGCCGTCGCACTGTCGCTGTGGGATCTCGCTCACCTCGTCCTGATCTCTCGCAGCGT
>NZ_CADIKK010000162.1 GCF_902859915.1 Paraburkholderia ultramafica | reverse complement strand
GTTTGCCAGCTCCCCGAAGCTTTTCGCAGGCTACCGCGTCCTTCATCGCCTGTGATCGCCAAGGCATCCACCACATGCACTTGTTCGCTTGACCCTATAACGGGTGTGTCTTCCCGACCAGCGTGAGCGCTTTAGCTGTCGGCCGGAGTTAGTGCTTTAGCACTTACTCCGGGCCCATGCAAAGCCCTTACGCTGGTCCGATCCCCGAACGGGACCGTGTCGCCACATCGCTACAGGTTGAGTATTCGTGTTGCGCCGTATTCCAAGAGCAATCTTTCGATTCCCCTTTTCATACATTGATACAATCACAACCCTGATTCACCTACTCAAACACCCATCTCTAAGTGTTCTTTCGTGAATCTCTTTACTACTTCTTCCTGATTGTTAAAGAACGACAGCCGATATTACAGTCGCTACGACTGCATATCACTCTGACTGGCTCAATCGCCAATGCGTAACGCTCTGTGCTTTTTCACACAGAACGCTGCGCATTGAAGATTGGTGGAGGATGACGGGATCGAACCGACGACCCCCTGCTTGCAAAGCAGGTGCTCTCCCAGCTGAGCTAATCCCCCCGGTCATGCACAGATACTGC
>NZ_CADIKK010000161.1 GCF_902859915.1 Paraburkholderia ultramafica | reverse complement strand
GCGGCGCAGAAGTTCGGGGCGAAGTGCGTGGGCGTGACGCTCTCGCAGAACCAGTTCGACCTCGCCACCGCACGCGTGAGAGCCGCGGGGCTGGAAGGCCAGATCGAGATTCGTCTGCAGGATTATCGCGACGTCACCGGACAATTCGACCGCATCACCAGCGTCGGCATGTTCGAGCACGTCGGCCGCAAGAATCTGCCGGGCTACTTCGAGAAAATCCACAGCCTGCTGGCCGACGACGGCGTCGCGATGAATCACGGCATCACGTCGAGCGATGCGGACAGCGGCGAAACCGCGCTCGGCGGCGGCGAATTCATCGACCGCTACGTGTTCCCGGACGGCGAGCTGCCGCACATCAGTCTCGCGCTCGAAGCGATGCAGCGCGGCGGGCTCGAAGCGGTTGACGTCGAAAGCCTGCGCCGTCACTATGCGCACACGCTGGATCTGTGGGCGGAAAATTTCGAGGCGCATGCGGACGAAGCCCGCAAGCTGGTCGACGACGAAAAATTCCGTATCTGGCGCGTGTATCTCGCCGGCTGCGCGTACGCGTTCGAAGCGGACGACGTGTCGATCTACCAGGTGGTGTGCCGCAAAGCCGGCCGCAGCGCGAAAACCTTGCCGTGGTCGCGC
>NZ_CADIKK010000160.1 GCF_902859915.1 Paraburkholderia ultramafica | reverse complement strand
GGCAGCGAGATGTAGTCCAGATCGTTCGCGGCCTGCGTGCCGTTCTTGAACGCCCAGTCGAAGAACTTCAGCGTTTCGGCGCCTTGCGCCGGCTTGTCCTGCGCCGTGTGCAGCAGCACGAATGTCGCGCCGACGATCGGCCATGCGTTCTTGCCCGGCTCGTCCGTCAGGATCTGGTAGAACGACTTCGACCAGTCCGCGCCCGCTGCCGCTGCCTTGAACGTTTCCGTCTTCGGCTCGACCACCGCGCCCGCCGAGTTCTTCAGCGCGACGTACGTCATGTGGTTCTGCTTCGCATATGCCCATTCCACGTAGCCGATTGCGCCCGGCAGACGTTGCACGAAAGCGGCGACGCCGTCGTTGCCCTTGCCGCCCGTACCGGTCGGCCAGTTGACCGTCGAACCTTCACCGACCTTCGACTTCCAGTCCGGGTTGACCTTCGACAGGTAGTTCGTCCAGATGAAGCTGGTGCCCGAACCGTCGGCGCGGCGAACCACGGCGATGTCGGTATCCGGCAGCTTGACCTTCGGGTTCAGTGCGACGATCGCCGGATCGTTCCACTTCTTGATCTTGCCCAGGTAGATGTCGCCGAGCACTTCGCCCGACAGCGTCAGTTCAGCCGGCTTCACGCCCGGCACGTTGACGACCGGCACCACGCCGCCGACCACCGTCGGGAACTGGAA
>NZ_CADIKK010000159.1 GCF_902859915.1 Paraburkholderia ultramafica | reverse complement strand
CGGATCTGGCCACGCGCATGGAACTGTTCGACTTCGTCGTGCAGGAATTGCGTCGGCGCGAACCTCAGGATGCGCGCCGTATCCGCCGGGTACGTGTTGCACTACAGAACCAGCGTGACGACCTGCTCGCGTTTGCCGGCGTGCTCGATGCGAGGCTGGCCGCGATTGCGCAAACGCATACGGTGGCTGAACCGCTGGTGCGCGCAGCGTTGGTGCTCCATCGCAAGCCGACCACTTCGCCCGCGTACTGGCAGGGCCGGGGCCGGCTTTGCGCGAGCCTGGGCAGTCAGTTCAATGCGGTCTCCAGCGCTGTGGCCCAGGTCATGGAACAAACCCCGCGCTGCAGTTCGCTGGTCGAGAACCTCAACTCGCGGCTACGAACCTACTTCACGCTGCGCCGCCACCTCGGCAGCCCGTACCTCGGCCTGCTGCAATTCTTCCTGAATCACCGGCGCTACATGCGCAGCCGGAAGTCCGCGCGCACAGGCAGGAGTCCTTGTGAGTTGATGACCGGTCAGCCTCATGCGCACTGGCTCACGCTGTTAGGCCTCGGACCTCTGCAGCCGCAGCGAGCCTGAGATGCGGGAGGCACAAGCCCTCTCGCAGACTCCCCAGTTTCACCGGAAATCCTCCTGCCGGCGGCCTGATCCCGCTCGTCCGTGTTACCCAAAAAACGTGTTTAGTGAACCACGCC
>NZ_CADIKK010000158.1 GCF_902859915.1 Paraburkholderia ultramafica | reverse complement strand
CAGGTTGGATAACGGGAGCCGTATGACGCGAGAGTGTCACGTACGGTTCTGCGAGAGACTTCAGGCGCAATTCCTGGGGTCTACTCACCCCTATCTGAAGATTCGAGGCAAGTGGGTCTATCTGTACCGGGCGGTAGATCGAGCCGGCCAGACGGTGGACTTCATGCTCAGGGCGAAGCGGGACGTGGCTGCGGCTAAAGCCTTTATCAGCAAGGCAATCAGACATCAGGGCCAGCCGCCGGAGACGATCACGCTCGATGGGTATGCCGCCTCGCACCGGGCCGTGCGGGAGATGAAAGCCGACGGCCTGCTGCCGGAGGACACGAAGGTGCGCTCTTCGAAGTATCTGAATAACGTGATCGAGCAGGACCATCGCAACATCAAGTCCCGGACGAAAGTCATGCTCGGCTTCAAACGCTTCAGGAACGCAGCGATCACTGTCTCAGGTATTGAGTTGGTACATCGTATTCGCAAAGGCCAATTCAGTCTCGCGAAGCTCGGCCTCAAGGATACGGCTGCGCCCGCAGTCTGGGAGGTCGTCCTGTCTGCTTGATGAGGTATCCTTTCTATAGAAAAATCTCGTCCAGACCACCTATTTGCACCATGTATGGACGACTCCCTGTTGTCAAGCAGTCCGCGTTCTCTGGCACTGGGTCGAGGTTGCAGCCATGTATCCGGGCTCAGTTCGCAGCAATCGC
>NZ_CADIKK010000157.1 GCF_902859915.1 Paraburkholderia ultramafica | reverse complement strand
GGCGGCGTTCTTCGCGAAGGACCTCCTGTGAAGTACGCCTGGATTGATTCGCAGAGCCGGCAATATCCGCTGTCGGCGCTGTGCGAGGTCCTGTCGGTCAGTCTGAACGGCTATCGGGCATGGAAGCGCGGCGGCACGCCGGAGCGTCAGCGCCTGAGCGACGGGCAGCTGTTGGTGTTGATTCGGACTATCCATGCCGAAGTCAAGGGCGCCTATGGCTCGCCACGCATGACGGTGGAGATCCGCTCGCGCGGCTTTCCGGCCAGCAAGGCGCGGGTTGAGCGGCTGATGCGCGAGAACGGCATTCGGGCTCGGCACAAACGGCGCTACAAGGTGACGACGGACTCGAAGTACAAGCTGCCGGTCGCCGAGAATCTGCTGGCGCGCAACTTCACGCCGACGGCGCCGAACCAGGTGTTCACCTCGGACATCACGTACATCTGGACCGATGCGGGCTGGTTGTATCTGGCAATCGTGCTGGACCTGTTCAACCGGGAAGTCGTCGGCTGGTCAATCAAGCCGCGCATGACGGCGGACCTCGTAACCGACGCCCTGACGATGGCCTGGTTCCGTCGTAAGCCTGAGCCCGGCGCGCTGCATCACTCGGATCGCGGCAGCCAATACGCCAGTCACGACTTCCAGCGCAAGCTGGCGGAATACGGCATGCGTTGCTCGATGAGCCGCAAGGGAAATTGCTGGGATAACGCGCCCACGGAGAGCTTCTTCAA
>NZ_CADIKK010000156.1 GCF_902859915.1 Paraburkholderia ultramafica | reverse complement strand
GTAAGCGCCTCGCCTGGACCGTTCAGGTTTTTCTGGACTAAGCGATGTGAAGCGGCACATGCTATCTCCTTTGGGCATTTTGCGTTACCCGGTAACGGGTCCGGATATATCGTTACCGGGTAACAACGACAAGGAGAGGCCGATGGCACAAACATCAGCGGAGCGGCAGGCCGCCTTCCGGGCAAGGCGGGCGACGGCTGGAAACGATGGCAATGGGGAGCGGCGGCTTGATATGTGGGTGACCACTGAAGCTGATCTCGCGCTCGCGAGGCTGGCACGTCGTTACTCGGTAACGAAGCGTGAGATGCTGGAGCGGCTGGTAGTGCGGGCGGACGCGGCGATCGTGCGCAGGCTCGATCCGGACTCGGCAGAATGGGATGCCTACTTCCAGGTTCCACGGTAGCCCGTCAGCGTTACCGGGTAACGGACCGCTTTTCCGGGTGCAGTCGGCTGCCCGGCTCAGGGGATGTGAGCCATGCCAGGCGATCGAGGGATGCTGTCCACCGCTGCCGTTCAACCAGTCGGAGTAGCAGGTTGGGATGCGTTCTGCAGGTGTGCGGCAATGCGCCAGGGCAGCAATTCGTCGACGCGGTTGACTGGATGATCGGCAATACAGGTCAGCACGTGGCACAGGTAAGCGCGCGGGTCGATGCCATTGAGTTTGCACGACGCGATCAGCGAGTACATCGCCGCCGCCCGCTCGCCACCGCTATCGGAGCCGGCGAAGAGGAAGTTCTTGCGAC
>NZ_CADIKK010000155.1 GCF_902859915.1 Paraburkholderia ultramafica | reverse complement strand
CTTACGTTAGCAACGAGTAGAATTGCTCAGCAGGCGTCTGGGTGGTGGCGCTGCTTTTCATTTGCCCTTTCATGATCATATGCATCGTCTCGATGCCGCCGAGAATGATGCGGGCACAACGAAAGTCCTTGAAGCCCATCATGGGCCGGGTGCGGCGTTTGATGGCCCGGTGGTCCTGCTCCACGATGTTGTTCAGATACTTGTTCTGGCGAATCTTGATCGGTTTCTCACGCTCAGCGTTGAGCGCCTGCAGCGCGGCCAGATTCGACCCACTCTTATCGATCGTCACAGTCTCCGGCTCGCCGTTCTGGCCGATCGCCATTTCGAAGTAGCGTCGGGCCGCCGCCTTGTCGCGATGGGCTCGAAGCAGAAAATCCACCGTATTGCCTGCCTTGTCCACAGCACGGTACAGATACCGCCACTCACCCTTGATCCTGATGTAGGTTTCGTCCATCCTCCAGCTCTTGCCGACCGCCCGTTTGCACCGCCGGAAAGCTTTCTCAAGAACTGGCAATAGCCTGAGTGCCCAGCGGTGGACGGTCGAATGGTCGACCGCGATGCCGCGCTCCAGCATCATCTCCTCAAGATGACGCAGGCTCAACGGATACGCAACGTACCAGCGGACGCACAGCAGCATCACGTCAAGCGGATAGTGCAATCGCTTGAACACCTTCGCCAGGGCCGGATTCAGGATTTGCTTCATCGATCAGATCGTTCTCTCGGGGACCTCCAGCATAGCAAACCGCCTTGTTGCGACAAAACCCC
>NZ_CADIKK010000154.1 GCF_902859915.1 Paraburkholderia ultramafica | reverse complement strand
GGATAATCGGTACGGCGTGGACGAGCATCAACATGGCGAAGACAACGAAGTGCAGGCCAGCAAGGGTTTCGGGCAAGCGCTCGTAGTCGCGGGCCAGCCGCCGGAAACGGTTCAGCCAGCCAAAGCTGCGCTCGACCACCCAGCGGCGAGGCAGCAGTACGAAACCCTTCTTCGCCTCGGGCAGCTTGATGACCTGCAGCTCAATGCCTTCGTCACGCGCGGCCTGCGCAGCAGTGTCGCCCGTATAGCCCTGGTCAGCAAACGCAAGTTTTACCGTCTGACCGGTTACGAGTTGAACCTGACGCGCAAGCTCGGCCACCTGTGCACGCTCCTGCTCGTTGGCTGGCGTAATGTGCACCGCGAGCAGCAGGCCCAGCGTGTCGACAGCCATATGAACCTTGCTGCCACGCTTGCGCTTATAACCGTCGTAACCCGCACGCGGGCCGCTTTCGCATGTCGACTGCAACGTGCGCCCATCCAGGATAACCGCACTGGGTTGCCCCTGACGTTGTTGCGCCACACGCAGCACCGAACGCAAATCGTTGACCATCGCCTCGAAGCAACCCGCGTTCAGCCACCGTTGCGTTTGCTGATAGACCAGTTCCCACGGCGGGAAGTTGGTCGGCAGCATACGCCACGATGCACCGGCTCGCGCCATCCAGCGCAGCGCGTTGAACATTTCGCGAGGTTCGTATCGGCGTTGCGGTGCGTCTTCGTTCATCAAGGTCAGGTACCGAGCGGCGAAGCTCCATTCCTCGTCCGAAACATCCGTCGGGTATGGCTTGCGTTGTGTCATCACCCCAGGATACCAGGTCCGACTG
>NZ_CADIKK010000153.1 GCF_902859915.1 Paraburkholderia ultramafica | reverse complement strand
GGCGCTGTCACGTTGCTGATCGCATGACAAACTATCGACAATGAGAGTCGTGTCTCAGCCTAAGGTGGACGGAGCTTGGGCAATGCCGGTGAAGAGACGCCACGCTTCAAATCGCGCGGCGAGCTGTTTGCGATAGAGCGAGGCGCGCAGCAGATGACGCTTGAGCGCGAAGTGCTGGCGGATCAGACCGAAGCACGACAGGAATGACTGCGTGCGTTCGGGCAAGCGAAAACCTCGCATCCGGCGCTCGCGTTCACGCGTGGGTTGATGGCTGTTTTCAGCGCGATTGTTCACGCGTGCGCAGGCCTTGACGAACACATGTTTCACGTTCGCCAGTGCTGGGATCTCCGCTTTCGCGGCCCGGTAGCTGCGCAACTGGTCGGTGACGATTTTCTTCGGCGCCGCAGGACAGGCTGCCAACACCCGTTTGAAGAAGCGTTTGGCTGCGGCCTTGTCGCGTCGCTTCTGGAGCAGGATGTCGAGTTCAATGCCGTGCTCATCGACTGCACGCCACAGCAGCCAAGGCTCGCCGCGCAGCGTCACGAACATCTCGTCGAGGTGCCACGTCGAGCCCAGCTTGCGGCGAGCCCCCTTTATCCGATGCGCAAAGCGGGCGCCGAATTTGGCCGTCCACCGACGAATCGATTCATGGCTGACGACTACGCCTCGCTCGAACAGCAGTTCCTCTATGTCACGAAGGTGAGTTGAAAGCGAAAATACCATCGAACGGCGTGGCTGATGATCGACGCTGGGAACCGGTGGCCGTGGTAGAGCGATTTGGTCTTCTTCATGACGTCATCTTAGCTGAACGTGACAATGCCG
>NZ_CADIKK010000152.1 GCF_902859915.1 Paraburkholderia ultramafica | reverse complement strand
GGACGAGCCGGCTCCAGCTTCGGTCAAGCCAGCGTCGCGCCAACGCTGGGTGGCGCCGGAACTTGAATACATTCAGAGCGAGTTGGCTGCCATATTGCCCTATGCGCGCAGCGCCGAAATTCTGCACACGCTCTTGCCCATCGGGGCGGGCAACGGCGCCACCACGGTACGCGTCCGCACGTTGCGCGTCGGACAACGCCTGGAATCGGAGCTGGCGGCAGCGGGCATGAAACCGCCATGCCGTCGCCGCGCGCCTCGGCCTCGAGTCACGACCGTGGGCCTGGACGGCGGCTATGTTCGCCACTGCGACTCCGATGAGGCGCACTCTTTCGAGATCATTGCCGGGCGGGTGATGGCCGATGACGGTTCGCAGCGCAGCATGGGCTTCGTGCGCACCGTTGATCAGCATTCGCGTACCCGGGTGCAACAAGCCGTTGCCGAGCATGGCAAGACCACCGATGGTCTCCTGGTGCTCACCGATGGCGATAGCCGCTTGCGTGACTTGCAGCTGTCCGTGCTGCCAGAGGCAACTCATATCCTCGACTGGTATCACTTGACACGACGCCTGACCGTGTTGAGCAACGTCGTACGCAGCAGGGAAGCCGCGCATCAGTTGCCTCCGCGAGAGCATGCCCGGATATCGAACTGGGTCGACTCGATCAAGTGGCGTCTTTGGCATGGCCAGCCCGTGACCGCCATCGCACGGCTCGACGCCTTGGTGAATCTGCTCGGGCGGCCTTCATTGGCAGACAAGACCGTCGTGGCTCGAGCTCGCAAGCTCGCCGCCGGGTTGCGTCAATACCTGGAGAACAACGCCGAATCGTTACCGGACTATGGCCGACGATATCGCGC
>NZ_CADIKK010000151.1 GCF_902859915.1 Paraburkholderia ultramafica | reverse complement strand
CGCGGATCGTATCGAGGTAATAGGCCGCGTCCATGTCGAGCACCGCGTTGTACTCGTCGTAGAAGCGGCGATGCGCTTCCGCATCGTCTTCGTCGCCGCGCAGCAGGCTCTGGTAGAAGTCCCAGTGCGAGGCCGCGTGACGTTCCGGATTCATCGCGACAAAACCGGTGTGCTGCAGAAAGCCCGGGTAAACCTTACGGCCCACACCCGGATAGTTCGGCGGCACCGTGACGATCACGTTGTTGTCGAACCACTCGTACGAGTGCTGGGTGGCGAGCGAGTTGACCGAAGTCGGGCTCTTGCGCGCGTCGATCGGGCCACCCATCATCGTCATCGTGCGCGGCGTGTCTTCCCCGCGGCTCGCCAGCAGCGAAATGGCGGCGAGCACCGGCACGGTAGGCTGGCACACCGAGATCACATGCAGATTCTTCGCGCCGATGTGGCGGATGAATTCCTGGATATAGGCGACGTAGTCGTCCAGATGAAACTCGCCGGCTTCGAGCGGCACCATGCGTGCGTCGATCCAGTCGGTCAGGTAGACCTTGTGGTCTTGCAACAACGTCCGCACGGTGTCGCGCAGCAGCGTGGCGTGGTGTCCCGACAACGGTGCGCAGACCAGCACGACCGGTTCATCTTTCAATTGGGTAACGGCGTCGCTGTCGTCGGCGAAACGCTTGAAACGCATCAGACGGCAAAACGGTTTCTCAACAATGATCTGTTCGATGATCGGAATGTTATGACCATCTTTAACAATCTGGTGGAGATTGAACTCGGGCTTTTCGTAATCCTTGCCAAGCCGGTAGAGCAGCTCGTAACCGGCTGAGAGGCGCGTGGCGCCCGGCACATAGGCCAATGGACTGGCGGGATTCGCGAACGATTTCGACGCGGCCTGGGCCCAGGCGGT
>NZ_CADIKK010000150.1 GCF_902859915.1 Paraburkholderia ultramafica | reverse complement strand
TCTATATGAACGCCTCCCGTTTGCGACGGTTTTTCGTGTGTTCAGACGACGACAGGATGGGTTGCAGCTCTATATCCGGGCTTGTTGCAGCCTGATACGCTGCGGCCCACTATGAAATCCGCTGACCCGCACCTCATTCTTCGAACGAGCTCGGAGCTCTAGAAATGATTCAGGTTTAACGAGTCCCGGTCCGACCTGTGTTGTCATCACATACGATTGCCAGCGCAACCTTTCGACGTCTCATTCTGTAAAAGTTGATCTTCCTGCGTGCCGCTCATCATTCAGACCGGCTTCACGCTCACGTAACCCTCTTCATACGGCCTGTCATGCGCCAGGATCGCCCAGATCATCCGGGCAGTCTTGTTGGCCTGCGCCACGATCGCCACATTCAGTGGTCGCCGCTTTTTGAGCTGCTCAATCCATGGCCCCGGCTCTTTCGCGTGGAAGAGCACACTGCGCGCGCCGTGAATCAACAACGTGCGCAGATACGTGTCACCACGCCGGCTGATCCCCTGGAGCTGGACCTTGCCACCGGATCCTGTCTGCGCTGGCACCAATCCGATCCAGGCCGCGAACTCGCGCCCCGACCGGAATGTCTTCGCGTCGCCCATCGTTGCGACCGCTGCCGTCGCCGTGAGCAGACCGACGCCCGGTATTGCGGCGATCGCCTTGCACGCCTTGTCCTCTTTCATCCACGTCTGCAGACGTCGTTCGATCTGGGCAATCTGTCTATCCAGTTCAGCCAGTCCGTTCCACTGTTCGCGCAGCGTGTCGATCAGGATCGTCGGCAAACGATCCACCAGCCGCTCCAGCACACCCGGAATCGCCTTGTCCAGCGCAGGCCGGCCCTTGCCCATCACTTCGCCGTACTCGGTCAGCAGGCCGCGCAGGCCATTCGTCTGCATCG
>NZ_CADIKK010000149.1 GCF_902859915.1 Paraburkholderia ultramafica | reverse complement strand
ATGATCTTGTTGTCGATCCGTTGCTCGATGATGTGCGCGCTCCAGCCGGCCGTGCGGGAGATCACGAACAGCGGCGTGAACATCGCCGTCGGCACGCCCATCATGTGATACGAGACCGCGCTGAACCAGTCCAGATTCGGGAACATCTTCTTCGCGTCCCACATCACCGATTCGAGCCGCTCGGCGATCGAGAACAGCTTGGTGTTGCCCGCTTCCTTCGAGAGCTTCTGCGCGACTTCCTTGATGACCTTGTTGCGCGGATCGGAGATCGTGTACACCGGATGGCCGAAGCCGATCACCACTTCCTTGTTCTCGACGCGCCGGCGGATATCGCTTTCCGCTTCGTCCGGCGTCTGGTAGCGCGACTGGATGTCGAACGCGGCTTCGTTTGCGCCGCCGTGCTTCGGGCCGCGCAGCGCGCCGATCGCGCCGGTGATCGCCGAATAGATGTCCGAGCCCGTGCCTGCGATCACGCGGCCAGCGAAGGTCGATGCGTTGAACTCATGCTCGGCGTACAGGTTCAGCGACACGTGCATTGCGTCGACCCACGACTTCGATGGCTCAACGCCGTGCAGCAGATGCAGGAAGTGGCCGCCGATCGAGTCGTCGTCGGTTTCCACTTCGATGCGCTTGCCGTTGTGCGAGTAGTGGTACCAGTACAGCAGCATCGAGCCGAGCGACGCCAACAGCTTGTCGGCGATGTCGCGCGCGCCCGCCAGGTTGTGATCGTCCTTCTCCGGCAGCACGGTGCCGAGCACCGAGACGCCGGTGCGCATCACGTCCATCGGATGCGCGGCCGCGGGAATCCATTCGAGCGCCGCCTTGACGTTCGCGGGCAGGCCGCGCAGGCTCTTGAGCTTCGTCTTGTAGGCCGTCAGTTCAGTTTGGGTCGGCAGCTTTTCGTGGACCAGCAGATAAGCGA
>NZ_CADIKK010000148.1 GCF_902859915.1 Paraburkholderia ultramafica | reverse complement strand
CGGAGTACTCCGCGGTTTCCTCCATCGAGGCTCGTTCGACGCCTGCCAGCGAAGCTCGGTGGCGCACTCACATTCCTGCGGGCGTTGGCAGGCATCGACCAACCCTAAACGGACAGCGACCAATGGTCGATCGCCGCCCGGAGTGCCGCAGTTTAAACTTCAGTCTGCTCCGCCATCTCAAGCGCATCGTCAACCTCGATGCCGAGGTACCGCACTGTGCTCTCAAGCTTGGTGTGGCCAAGGAGCAACTGAACGGCGCGAAGGTTCTTCGTGCGGCGATAGATCAGCGACGCCTTCGTCCGGCGCATCGTATGGGTGCCGTACGCGGTGTCATCCAATCCGATCGATGCGACCCATCGATGCACCAGACGCGAATACTGGCGCGTCGAGATATGCGGTGATTCGTGGAGCCGGCTTGGGAACAGAAAGTCGGGCGGCGTCAGCGTTGACGCCTTGATCCATGCTCCGATGCTGTCCCGGGTCTGCTCTGTAATCTCGAACTGAACCGGCCGTTGAGTTTTCTGCTGCATAATTGTCGTCCGGCTGGCGACGTGATGGCCGTGGCAAACGTCGCAAACCCGCAGCTTCGTCAGGTCGCACGCGCGCAGTTTGCTGTCGATTACCAGATTGAACATCGCGAGGTCGCGAAGTCGCGCCGAAAGCTGGAGGCGGATCCGGATGGCCCAGATTTCCTTTGGCTTCAGCGGAGGCTTCTGCCCCGTCAGCTTGCCCTTGTTCCACGGTATCTTTGCGGCGATTCCTTCGTCAGTAGCTTCCATGACTATCTCCTTTCAGTTGAAGGGAGATCCAGTCTGTGCTCGTGGCCAGCGGGCACTGTCCGTTTAGGGTTGTTCGATGCCTGCCATGGTCCGCAGGAATGTGAGCGCGCCACCGCGCGTTGCTGGCAGGCGTCGAACAAGCCTCGATGGAGGAAACCGCGGAGTGCTCC
>NZ_CADIKK010000147.1 GCF_902859915.1 Paraburkholderia ultramafica | reverse complement strand
TGCGCGAAGACGGCCGGACCCTGCTGGTGCTCGAGGATCCGGGCGGTGAGCCGCTCGCGCGGCTGCTCGGCGCGCCCATGGAGCTGGACAGCGTCTTGCGCCTCGCCGCCGGCGTCGCCGCGGCGCTGGGCAAGCTCCACCAGCGCGGACTCGTCCATAAGGATCTCAAGCCCACCCATATCCTCGTGAACTGCGTTGACGGGCACGTGCGGCTCACCGGCTTCGGCATTGCCTCGCGGCTGCCGCGCGAGCGACAGGCTCCGGAGCCGCCTGAAACCATCGCCGGCACCCTTGCCTACATGGCGCCCGAGCAGACCGGCCGGATGAACCGCTCGATCGATTCGCGCAGCGACCTCTATTCGTTCGGCGTCACGCTTTATCAGATGCTCACCGGGACACTGCCCTTTACGGCCGCCGACCCGATGGAATGGGTGCACTGCCATATCGCCAGAACGCCGGTGCCACCCGGCGAGCGGTTGACCACCATTCCCCCTCCGGTCTCGCAGATCGTCATGAAGCTGCTCGCCAAGACGGCCGAGGCGCGCTATCAGACCGCCGCCGGTGTCGAACGCGATCTGCGACACTGCCTGGCCGATTGGCAACGTCGGCATCACATCAATGCTTTCCCGCTGGGCGAACATGACATGCCCGACCGCCTGCTGATTCCGGAGAAACTGTACGGGCGGGAGCGCGAGGTCGGTACTCTGCTCGCGGCGTTCGACCGCGTGGTCAGGAGCGGCGTGCCGGAGCTGGTGCTGGTCTCCGGCTATTCCGGCATCGGCAAATCAGCGGTCGTCAACGAGCTGCACAAGGTGCTGGTGCCACCGCGCGGGCTCTTCGCCTCCGGCAAGTTCGACCAGTACAAGCGCGACATCCCCTATTCCACGCTGGTGCAGGCTTTCCAGAGCCTGGTGCGGCAGCTGCTCGGCAAGCGCGACGCTGAGCTGGC
>NZ_CADIKK010000146.1 GCF_902859915.1 Paraburkholderia ultramafica | reverse complement strand
ATGTTCGAAAAGAACAGCGCCGCCAGCCGGTACTGTGTTCCGGACAACGGAACCGGCTGACCGCGCAACATGACAATCTGGCGGCGAGTATCGAAATGTAAGTCGCCGAGCGAACGAATAAAACTCAAAAAAATCATTCATTTGCGAGCATTTTCTCGCATCGGCTCAGGTTCAGAAATCGGCCGACACGTCCTAATAAAATCAAATAGTTACCGAGGGGTTTTGAACACGGCTCCATCTAAAACCATGGTCGAACGAAGTCGGTAGTTGTCATCGGGGTCGCGCTCTCGCGCTGAGAGACCTATCCGACGACGAACTTCCGGTGTCGACCCTGTATAGATAGTCCGTCCCGCTTTCATCGCGATACTGGTAGGACGGCAGCTCGCTGCCAGTGAAAGCGGGACATGCACCCGTGGACTACGAATAAGTCGACCCAATCGCTGGACGATCGCTGCTTTAGCTTCGAGTCTACGAGTGCGCTTGCGCTCGATAACGAATACTCAGGGTTCGCCGTCGCACCGGCTCGCTATATTGCCTTCGCTGAACGCAAGCATGCATGTCCCTACCGGGTAATTTATCACTTGCGGAGGTTCACATGGCGCCTCTATCGAACCACCAGTTCAAGGCTTTTGTCGGCATCGACTGGGCCGATACCAAACATGACATCTGCCTGCAGCACACGCGCCGCGCAGGCCGCGCGTCGTATCGAACCAGTTGCGCCGGAGGCGAATCAGATCGCGGTGCAGATCGACGAGTCCCGGATATGCGTCGCAACGCGACCAGTCGAGCGGTTCGTCTTCGCGGAATGCGCCCGCGCTCAGGAACTCATGTCCCTGGAACAACATAGGCGTGGCCGGTGCGGTCATCACGAGCGCGGCGCCCAGCGTCGTGCGCCTGAGCGAGCGGGTTGGCACCATCGTCAGGCTGAACTCGAAAACAGCCTCGATTGCCGTGACAGACTCCGAAGGACACTGGCGCGTTTCCTACGGTCTGCTTCGGCGTAT
>NZ_CADIKK010000145.1 GCF_902859915.1 Paraburkholderia ultramafica | reverse complement strand
TGTCGTCTGACTGCGTTCCGCACCTTCGACAAATCGCCCCATCTGCGCCTCTCGTTTCAGCAGGTTGATTCAGTCTAGGTGATCATTCGAGTTTTTACACAGCCTCGGCCGCGTGCTGCCTGATGCAAATGGCATAGTCGGCCCAACCTTGCACGGCTGCGATCGGCAGCACGCGACCCTTCTCTGCCTCTCGACAGAAGACGTCCCATTGACTCTTCCTGAGGTACAACGGTCACTTGCGTGGTCGCTTCGCGGGCGGTTCTCATCGACGTTCGCAGCTTGCCTCAATATTCCGTCAACGCTTCAGACGGTTTGTTCGGAGCGGGACAACGCCAAAGGGCTGCTACGAACTTTCACGAACGCGTGACCCGAACCTATTTCGGTCGTTTGAAACAAACCGCGTCGGCATTGCTTTTCGCAGTAAGGCAGCCTTTCGCCTCACGGGTCGGCCAGCGCCTAGTCGGCCATCTCTCCCGCTCGTCACGTGCGGCGAGTCTTGTTTTCTATCAACCAGTGATTACTCACGCGAGTTGTCTTTATCAAGCCCCCGCTCGCCTTGGACTTGCGTGCAGAATTCATTCGTCGACTCCTCAGGATACCGATCTGGTCCTGCTGACTCGCACTGACGCACCCTGCGTTGCTGCGGGTTTCCCTAAAACCACACTCACGTGAGCCAAACCGCACGTTCGATTTTGGTGCTCGAATTTGACAATAATGCCAATTGGCATATCGCCACCAAGCTGATTCGTTTGCAGCAACTGAGGCGATTGTTTCAACGTAGCCGGCAGCGCATGCCAAAATTTCCCCGCGAATCAGGCGGTTCACCGTTGCGTGTACTAACCGCTTGATTAATCGACCTCGCACGCTCGCGCGACGACTGTCAGATCTTGGCAGACCAAATACGTTCGTGCGCGAACGACCGTGTGATATTTGGATCATCATCTCTATATGAACGCCTCCCGTTTGCGACGGTTTTTCGTGTGTTCAGACGACGACAGGATGGGTTGCAGCTCTATATCCGGGCTTGTTGCAGCCTGATACGCTGCG
>NZ_CADIKK010000144.1 GCF_902859915.1 Paraburkholderia ultramafica | reverse complement strand
GTTGCAGCCATGTATCCGGGCTCAGTTCGCAGCAATCGCTGCGGGCCCACGATGAATATCCGCAGATGGGTACCCCATCAGAGCCTCGGGCCTGGATGCCCTTGGTGCAAAGCGGGTTTGGCCCACCACGGTCCGACCGTTGTGTCATTGAATTGAAGTCTGCTCAAGCAACCTCTGGGAAGTAGATGCTGCGGCGATGTTAAACGCTGGTTCTGTCAATTCGTCGTACTGGGTCGTGCTGGCACATGGCTAGCCTGATAGGCCTGACCGCGTATCAGCATGGCCCACGCTGTCCGTGCATTCTTTGCCGCGAGCGCCACGGCAGCGATGTTTTTGTGTCGGCGGCGGCACAGTTTCATTAGCCAGGAATCGGCCATCTCGGGCCTGGTGGCTGCCATGCGTATAACCGCGCGGGCGCCATGAATCAGAAGTGTTCGTAATGCCGTATCGCCACGCTTGCTGATGCCCAGCAGGCGCGGCGTGCCACCGGAGGAATGCTGGCGCGGGACCAGACCCAGCCAGGCAGCGAGTTCCCTGCCGCTGCGAAAGGCTCGGACATCACCGATCGAGGCTGCCAGGGCCGATGCGGTGAGCGGTCCGATCCCGGGTATGGTTTCGAGAAGCTGGCCGGGCGCATCCGTACGATGGATCGCGCGGATACGCCCTTCCAGTTCGGCCACCTTGTTCCCAAGTTCGCGCAGGTGCTCGACGAGCATCTGGATTAACGCCCGGAACGGCTCGCCATGCTCGCTGCCGCGACTGGAAAGAGCCTCGATGGCACGCTGCCCCAGCAGCCGGATACCTTGTGGCAGCACGATACCGAATTCACCCAGAAGCCCGCGAATCTGGTTGGCCAGTGCGGTGCGCGACTTGACCAGCCCGGCGCGTGCGCGGTGCAGCGACAGCATTGTCTGTTGCGCCTGCGTCTTGACCGGCACGAAGCGCATGTGCGGTCGCTGTATCGCCTCGCAGATCGCTTCAGCGTCGGCCGCGTCGGTCTTGTTGCTCTTTACGTAAGGCCGGACGAACTGCGGGGCGATCAGTCGAACGGTGTGTCCGAGCTT
>NZ_CADIKK010000143.1 GCF_902859915.1 Paraburkholderia ultramafica | reverse complement strand
CCGCAATCTCGGAGCACCGAGTCAGGCTAAAGCTCGCGGTGACTCCTGGTAAACCTCCTCGGTAAGTTACAAGCAGAAGTCCACCTGGAAGGGCCGCCCGTTGAAGAGCAAGGAAGTTGTCGAGCCCGCGATGGTCTGATGGAACTCAAAATTCAATCATCACCGCCCACTCGCTCGAGCCCTTCGGCTGCCTCCCTGCAGCCGAAGCTTTGCACTCTTCTCCACCACGAACTACCCTTACTAACGATCATCTTTCGGTCATTTCCACTGCTTCCCCGTCGAGGCTCCCATGTCAGACGATCCCTTTGCTCAACTGAAGGCGGTACAGCGAGAAGCCTGGGCAGTGTTTGCGCCGTTGGAAGCGGTAACGACGATGCCTGCGGCCGAACTGGTCCGCCATGCGCGCGTGTTTCCACAGCAATCGGTACTCGACGTCGGTTGCGGCACCGGAGTGGTCGGACTGACTGCGGCGCGCCTAGGTGCCCGGGTCCATGGCTTGGATCTGGCACCGGCGCTGATTGAGCACGCGCAGAAGAATGCCGCACTGGCCGGCGTCGAGATCGATTTCCGGGAAGGCGACGTCGAGGCGCTGCCATTTGATGATGCCAGCTTTGACGTAGTGCTAAGCCAATTCGGCCATATGTTCGCGCCACGGCCCGAAGTGGCGATTGCGGAAATGCTGCGCGTACTAAAACCGGGCGGCACCATTGCCTTTTCTACCTGGCCGCCGGAACACTTTGTCGGTCAAATGTTTGCACTGGTTGGCAAATACGTACCGCCGCCCCCCGGCGCAGCGCCCCCGCCGCTATGGGGCGACCCGAATGTCGTCCGCCAGCGGCTGGGTGAGACGGTCACTGACATCGTGTTCGACCGCGGCGTGATGTGCTTCCCGACATTAAGCCCGCAGCACTACCGAAAAGTTTTGGAGGAGACGCTGGGGCCGGTGGTAAAACTGGTGCAGACCTTGCAAGGCGATGCGTCCAAGCTGGCGACCTTCCGCGCCGAACTGGACGGCTACATCGGCCGCCATCTAGAAAACAATATGCTGCGGCAGCACTATCTGATGACACGCGCGATCAAGCGCTAATTCCGCGTCTTGCAAGGGGCGTGGCGGGAAAGCCTCTAAGAATTGGATACTCGAGCGATCGCCAACAAGAAAACTGC
>NZ_CADIKK010000142.1 GCF_902859915.1 Paraburkholderia ultramafica | reverse complement strand
ATCAATGAAAAATAAACTTCTCGCTTTTGTTACATTAGGTATCCTAACTGGACCGGCGCACGCCCAGAGTTCTGTAACGCTTTACGGTCTTATTGACGTTGGGTTTGTCTATTCGAACAATGTAGCAACGAACGGACAGGGAGCGAAGCTCTATTCGCTGGCGAGCGGCAATCTGCAGGGAAGCCGGTGGGGCTTGCGCGGAACCGAGGACCTCGGTGGCGGGCTCAAGACAATCTTCGTTCTGGAAAACGGCTTCAGTGTTGTGAACGGCCGGCTCGGTCAGGGCGGAGACCTGTTCGGACGTCAGGCCTTCGTGGGTATTTCGTCGTCGCAGTTCGGCACAGTGACACTGGGCCGCCAGTATGACTCGGTGGTCGACTATACGGGCATCTTCGGAAGCGCGGCGCAGTGGGCGACCTACTACGGCTCGCACCCCGGCGACCTCGACAACATGCTCAACACGAACCGGGTCAACAATGCCATCAAGTACACCAGCAACGATTTCGCTGGCTTCAAGTTTGGCGGCCTCTACAGCCTGGGCGGTGTCGCCGGTCAATTTAACCGCAACCAGATCTGGTCTGTGGGCGCCGGTTACAGTAACGGGCCGTTGCAGCTTGGTGCAGCCTACCTGAACGTCAAAGATCCGAACTTCTCCTTCTTCGGCAACAATGCGACGTCCAGTACCACGGCGTCGAACATGTCCGGCAGCCGGGTCTACTCGGGCTATGCGTCAGCTGGAACACAGCAGGTCGTCGCTGCCGGGGGAGCGTACACGTTCGGCGCTGCAACTGTTGGCGCGACGTATAGCAACACCCAGTTCCAGGACATCGGCACCCTGCCTGGCCTGCCGGCCACCGGCGCGGGTGGCACCGCAAAGTTCCACAACGCGGAAGCAAACTTCAAGTACCAGCTGACGACGGCCCTGCTGCTCGGCCTCGCATACGACTACACCAAGGGCTACGGCGTCAACGAAGCCAAATACCATCAGGTGGCACTTGGCGCCGACTACTTCCTCTCCAGGCGTACCGACCTGTACCTGACCGGAATTTACCAGCACGCCTCCGGCACCGACTCCACCGGCACACCGGCGGTTGCAAACATCAGCCTGTTCTCTCCTTCGTCGACCTCCAACCAGGTCGCGGCAACCGTGGGCATCCGTCACAAGTT
>NZ_CADIKK010000141.1 GCF_902859915.1 Paraburkholderia ultramafica | reverse complement strand
CGAAAATACCATCGAACGGCGTGGCTGATGATCGACGCTGGGAACCGGTGGCCGTGGTAGAGCGATTTGGTCTTCTTCATGACGTCATCTTAGCTGAACGTGACAATGCCGCAGAAAGACCTCGATCGGTTGAAAGCCGTCGAGTTGGCCGCAGTCCGGAAGGCCGCGGACTCGCTGGCCCACGTGTCGCACGTGCGCGGGGTCAGCCTAAAGTTTTTCGCCGTTGTGCCGATAGGGGCAAGTAAGAAAACGGAGAGTAAAACGAATGAAAGAAATTAAGACGGCGCTGGCAGCGCTCGTTACGATGGCGGCTGTAGGCGTGGCGCATGCATCCAACTGGGTGAAAACCGATATTACTGACGATTACGGATTGGTTGTTTCGATCGACATGGAATCGCTTCGATTCGGATCGGACGGCATGGTGCAAGCGTGGTTTAAAGAAGACTACAGCCAGCCAAAATACATCGATGGAACCGCCTACGTTAGCAAGAAATTTATCGAACGTTATTTCTGTAAGACGAACCTTCTAGTACTCGGCCCACAGTACGCATATGACAGCACCGGGTACACCGTGGCAAGAGACGAAACGTACGACCCACCCAAAGAACCGGTTCCCGACTCACTGGCAGAGGCGCGGATGAAATTGACGTGTCAAATAGCTATTACGAAGAAGGCACAGGCACGGAACTGAAATAACGCAACAATCTTTTTGCGTCAGACGGAATTTCGCCTCGACGAAATACTTGTTGAGTAGTTCCTAAACATGAATGGCCGTTGCATCTCGGAAGCAGCCGTATACGTCGCCCTCGCTCGAAGGGCAGTTGAGGGTCGGGTAGCGCCCATTGCTCCAGACGCAGACTGGATCTCCCTTCAACTGAAAGGAGATTGTCATGAGAACATCAACCGACACAGTCCCGACGCGAGTACCGTGGAATAAAGGGAGATTAACCGGCCAGAAGCCACCGCTGAAGCTTAAGGAAATTTGGGCGATACGCGTTCGCCTGCAGCTTTTGTCCCGCGTGCGGGATCTGGCAATGTTCAATCTCGGCATCGACAGCAAGCTTCGCGCTTGTGATTTGACGAAGCTGCGCGTGCGCGACGTTTGTCACGGGGAGCACGTCGCCAGCCGCGCGATGATCATGCAGCAGAAGACGCAACGGCCTGTACAGTTCGAG
>NZ_CADIKK010000140.1 GCF_902859915.1 Paraburkholderia ultramafica | reverse complement strand
TACCTGAAAAAAATCCTGACCGCGCGCGTCTACGACGTGGCCCGCGAGACCGAACTCGAACGCGCGCCGAATCTGTCGGCACGCCTGCGCAATCCGGTCTATCTGAAGCGCGAGGACAACCAGCCGGTGTTCTCGTTCAAGGTGCGCGGCGCGTACAACAAGATGGCGCATATTCCGCCGCAAGCGCTGGAGCGTGGCGTGATTACCGCGTCGGCGGGCAATCATGCGCAGGGCGTCGCGCTGTCGGCGGCGCGCATGGGCGTGAAGGCGATCATCGTGGTGCCGGTCACGACCCCGCAGGTGAAGGTCGATGCGGTGCGCGCGCACGGCGGCCCGACCGTCGAGGTGGTGCAGTTCGGCGAGTCGTATAGCGATGCCTACGGTCATGCGGTGCAGTTGCAGGAAGAACGCGGCCTGACCTTCGTGCATCCGTTCGACGACCCGTACGTGATCGCCGGCCAGGGCACCGTCGCGATGGAGATTCTCAGCCAGCATCAGGGGCCGATCCACGCGATCTTCGTGCCGATCGGCGGGGGCGGACTCGCGGCAGGGGTGGCCGCGTATGTGAAATCGGTGCGCCCGGAGATCAAGGTGATCGGCGTGCAGACCGATGACTCATGTGCGATGGCCGCGTCGCTGAAAGCGGGCGAGCGGGTCACGCTGAATGAGGTGGGTCTGTTCTCGGATGGCACGGCCGTGAAGCTGGTCGGCGAAGAAACCTTCCGGCTGTGCAGCGAATATCTCGACGACGTGCTGCTCGTGAATACCGACGCGCTGTGCGCGGCGATCAAGGACGTGTTCCAGGATACCCGCAGCGTGCTCGAACCGGCGGGCTCGCTGGCGGTGGCGGGCGCGAAGCAGTATGCGGAGCGCGAAGGCATCGAGAACCAGACACTGATCGCGATCACGTCGGGCGCGAACATGAACTTCGACCGCATGCGCTTTGTCGCCGAGCGCGCCGAAGTCGGCGAGGCGCGCGAAGCGGTATTCGCGGTGACGATCCCCGAAGAGCGCGGCAGCTTCAAACGCTTTTGCGAACTGGTCGGCACGCGCAGCGTCACCGAGTTCAACTACCGGATCGCGGACGCGAATTCGGCGCATATCTTCGTCGGCGTGCAGATCAGGAATCGCAGCGAGTCGGCGCAGATCGCGGGCGCCTTCGAGGCGCACGGCTTCGCCACCGTCGACCTGACCTTCGACGAACTCTCCAAGCAGCACATCCGCTACATGGTGGGCGGCCGCTCGCCGCTCGCGCATGACGAGCGTCTGTTCCGCTTCGAGTTTCCCGAGCGGCCGGGCGCGCTGATGAAGTTCCTGTCGTCGATGGCGCCGAACTGGAACATCAGCCTGTTCCACTACCGCAACCAGGGCGCGGACTACAGCTCGATCCTGGTCGGCATCCAGGTGCCCGCGAGCGAGACCGAGGCGTTCGAGCGTTT
>NZ_CADIKK010000139.1 GCF_902859915.1 Paraburkholderia ultramafica | reverse complement strand
CAGTTCGCGGCACAGCACCAGACCGTCTTCGCCCGGCATCATCAGATCCAGCACGATCAGATCGGGCGCGCCCTGATCCAGCACGGCGCGCATCTGACGCCCGTTGGCCGCGAGCGAAACGCGCATGCCGTTCTTCTCGAAGTAACTGGCAAGCAATTCGCGGATCCCGCGGTCGTCGTCGACGATCAGTACGTGGTCAGTGGTTTCCATCAGTGCACTATCTCTTTCGACGTTTGAGCTGCGCCCCGCTAGCCTGGATCAGAGAGCACTGCAGCGGATGCGCCAGTTCGGCAGCGAGGCCGCCGGTAACAAACACGAGAATTGCCAGCAGCCGTTTCATGCGTCCTCCAGCACGGACAGGCTGGCGCCATCGGCCACTCCGGCTTCCAGCGTATACGGATCGACACTTTCGAGGCAACCGATATTGACCCGCCACTGCAGCGGGTCTTTGCGCGTCTGATGAAAAGGATAAATGCCGCAATGCTTGCAGAAGTAGTGCCTGGCCACCTTCGTGTTGAACTGGTAGAGCGTCAACGCATCCTCGCCGCTCAGAATCTTCAGCTGGCTCGCGGGGAACAGCGGCGTCATCAGCGCCCCCTTGCGCCGGCACAGGCTGCAGTTGCAACGCCCGGCCGGAACGATCGCGGTACGCACTTCAAATTTGACGGCCCCGCAGTGGCAGGATCCTTGCAGCAAGTCGGCGCTCATGGTGCTCTCCGTGATTGGCAACGACTGCTTTATAGCCTGGTTCGCGAGGCGAATTGTGTCGCAGTGTATCTACCGGTCGAGTCGATACACAACATTGCAATCGAGGGTGTTCTGAACGCGATCCAGCCAGCCTTGCGGCTTTGACGGATAGGCACCCGAGTTTCGAGTTTCGACGGAAAGTAGGGACTGCCGGCGCGCCACGCCCGCAAATGGAAAAGCGGCACGTAGCGGATTGATCTGGGACTCGACCCGTTACGCTACGGGACTGTAGCGGGCGATCCCTGGTGGCGAAATTGAGCAGTGAACGAGAGGTCGAGACCGGCAGGCGTCGTTTCGCTTGCCGGTCTCTCCATGATGCTGATGCTGATGCTGATGCAGGTAGGTCCAACAGCCAACAGCAGATCGACGCACCGCCCCCCCCCCCCGCGGCGGCGCGTCGATATTTTCAGCGCTTATTGGCCTGTGTACCCGACCGGAACAGTCGAATTGGCCTGTGCAACAGTCGCGTTGTTCGACACGATGTATTGCGGCACTTCGGTAAGCGTCAGCGAGACGGTGCCGTTGGTATAGGCAACCGTGCTGACATTGCCGTAACCATCGATCTTCGTCACGTTCCCCGACGTGCCCGGGTTGTCGACCTGCAGCGAGTAGCCAGTGGAGTAGGTCTGGCTATACGCGCCACTGCTCGTGGGCCACTGTGCGTTGTTGTGCGTCCACGCAGCCGTCACGACCTTG
>NZ_CADIKK010000138.1 GCF_902859915.1 Paraburkholderia ultramafica | reverse complement strand
CGTTTTCACACGGCCTTATATGGACACCGCCCGGTTTGCCAGATTGATCTTGGTGCGATGCTCAAACGAGGTATCGGTTGCGGTCTTATATCCGGCCTGTAATGCAAGCCGAAGCCCGCTGGCCCTGATGGAATTCGCCAGAAACGTCCTCATCTCGGCCACGCACTTTTAAGCGCAAGGCCGTGTTCAGGTTTGTGTTCCTGCGGTCCGACCTGTTTCGCCATCGCATGTGAATCAACCTCAGCAACCTATCAATACTTCACCTCATCCTTCGTTACTCGCCTGCTAAACAGGTCTCGCGCTGATATGATGCCTATCGTACGCGGCGCCGTGGGCCAGTATCGCCCATGCGGTGCGTGCCATCTTGTTGGCGAGGGCTACCGCCGCGACATTCGCGGGCCGTCGCTCCAGGATCGCCTTCTGCCATGGAGTCGGCACTTTCGCATGACACATCACCGAGCGCGCTCCATGGATCAGCAGCGTGCGCAGATACGGATCGCCTCGCCGGGAGATCGGCCCAAGCTGGATTTTTCCACCGGTGCCGCTCTGCCGGGGCACCAGCCCGAGGAACGATGCAAACTCGCGCCCGGACCTGAACGTCTTTGCATCGCCAATCGTAGCGACGAGCGCAGTCGCGGTAAGCCTGCCGATGCCAGGCACCGCCGCAATCGCCTGGCACGCAGCTTCCTGCCTGTGCCAGCCACCTATCTGCTTCTCAAGCTGGTCGATATCCTGCTCGATGCCGTCGATGCGTCTCAACTGGTCGCGCAGACTGCTGAACATGGTTCCCGGGAGTGCATCCTCGAGCTCTGCCATGCGGGCCCGCATCTCGGCGAGACCGGCTGCGCGTCCCGCACGGAATGACACACCGAACTCGTAAAGGAGGCCTCGCAACTGGTTCACCTGCATGGTGCGAAACTTGATCAGCAGCGCGCGCATCCGGTGAAGACCGAGCATCGCCTGCTGGTCTTCGGTCTTTGCCGCTACGGTTCGCATTCCGGGCTGCTGTACCGCTGTCCAGATTGCCCGCGCATCCGCCGCATCAGTCTTGTTCGTCTGGACAAACGGTCGGATGAACTTCGCATGCAACAGCACCACCTCGTGCCCGAGTGTCTCGATCTTACGTGCCCACCAGTGCGCACTCCCGCACGCTTCAAGCGCTACGCGACCTGCAGGCCGCTGCGCCAGAAACGCGATCAGGTCGTCGCGTCGAAAGCGCCGATTGGCAATCTCGCCTGTTTGATTGTCGACCCAGTACATCTGGAACACGTGCTTTGCAACATCCAGTCCGTATGTCGTAGCATTCATTTGGGCCCTCCGTTCCTCAAGTGGACGTGTTGAAACTCCACTCTGGCACATTGATGCCGTTCGGTTCTGGAGGGCCTCCGCTTCTCTGCCGGCCCCTGCATCCCCGAAGGGAGGGCGGTGTCCATTCCATCTCGGCC
>NZ_CADIKK010000137.1 GCF_902859915.1 Paraburkholderia ultramafica | reverse complement strand
TCAGCTAACCGAGGAGACTCGATGCCGTCCGGACGATTTCCTCGACGAACACTTTGACCATTGGATGGTTGCGCTCGCCGCGTCGATAAGCGACGTAGATTTTGCGGCGAACCTCTGGCCTCAACCTTACCCATGCCACGCCGCGCGGCGAGCGTAGCCTCCTGAGTCCGGGGACGATTGACACCGAGCAGCCGGAAGCCACCATCGCTTCGATCATCTCGGATCCACGGCATATGGCGTTGGTCCGAGGCTCGTACCCGGCGCGGCGGCATAAATCGGCGACGTAGCTGCCCAAGGGGCCCCCCCTCGATTCGATTGCCCAGGTTTCGTGCCTGAGATCGGCCAGGCTAAGCGACGGCTTTTTGCTCAGCGGATGGTCAGTCGAGACTGTCACGTACCAGACATCCTCGGCCAGCGGCACAACCGCGACGTTTTCCCGATTATCGCCCGCCACGATTGAGAGATCGTCAATCAACGCGACGTCCGTTCTCCAGGACCGCAGTGCCGCGACCCCGTCAATCGCCTCCAACTCTTCAATTGCGATCTCCAGGCGCGGAAACGCGAGCTGCAGCGCCTTGACCGTGTCAGGGAGTACAACCGAAGCGATCGACGGAAACGCGGCGACGCGCAACTCGCCGGCTATTTCACGCCGAAGCTCCGCCATTTCCGAGCGAGCCTCGTCCAGCACAACCATCATCCGCTCGGCGTACCCCACCAGCGCGTGGCCGGCAGGAGTAAGCCTGACCCTGCGGCCGATGCGCTCCGTAAGCTTGACGCCGGCCTCCTCTTCCAGTTGTGCGATCTGCTGTGACACCGCAGAGGGCGTCAGGGACAGAGCCTCAGCGGCGGCTGCCATCGTGCCGCACCGCGCCAGCTCCAGGAGCGCCCGCAGTCGACCGACCTCCAAAGTATGTGCCTCCCGAAAGAACAGGTTGATTCAACAAAAATTCTAATGTATTGCGTAAAAAACGATAAGTATACGTAAGCATATTTGCCGCCTACGATTGAATCGTCGAACAGCGCCAGAGAACAGCCGTGAGACACATGCGTAGCGCCGCGTCCGGCCAACTGCGTCACTGGTAAGCAACTTCTTGGAGATTATTATGTTTGCCTTCCTTCTCACACGGATTGGCCGCTGGTTCGAGCGTGCAGAACAACGCCGCAATGATGAGTACCTTGCGGGCGCGCGAGACCTTGCCGAGCTCGAACGGCGCATGCGCTCGCTGGAAAGCTGCTGCTGACTGAGGTAATGCTTCCGCGATCAAAGGACCAAAGAGTACGCCGCATCAATCTTTGTGGTCACCGACGGTATCTCCCGTCCGTCGTAATCCGCATGCTGCCATTCGCGCGATGAGGCTGTGGCCGTCCGCAACGGGTCGAGATATGCCGTTTGCATACCCCGTCGCCGACGAAGCGTTGGTCGCTTGCTGGTCGGGCAGCGGTCGGCCAGTT
>NZ_CADIKK010000136.1 GCF_902859915.1 Paraburkholderia ultramafica | reverse complement strand
ACAGTCGCTATCTTCATGATGAACGCTCCTTTGCCGTGGACGTCACGACCGCTCCACTCTGGCATAAACCTCTCGCTGCGTAGCGGGAGTCGTCCATCACATCAGAGCCGCTCCGTCCACCGTGTTCTGAGACACGACAGTCCTTGCCGATATCTCGTCGTGGCGTCAGCAACGTGACAGCCCCCCAGGGCATGACTCTACGCCAGACGTTCGACTCAAACGGAGGGAGGCCGGCTATATGATTACCAGAACCCTCTATACGCTTGTATGAGTTCCCGACGCTTATGCAGGAGCAGTTCTACCCGTTCGTACAATGGTTTCGTGTATCAGTTGCGTCTACATTAATTTCATGGCGGGCGCGGTCCACAGCAAGCGCGGAAAGGGTCGATTGATCCGATCGCCACCTTATTGGCTCAATGCAGGTTGGATGAAACCGTAGCTTAGGCAGAAGCACGGTGAAAGCCCTTAGTTTTTTCCATCTCCGAGCCGGCTCGGGCTGGCAGACATCCACTTGCGCCCGCGCACAGTACAGGAAGGGCGAAAGGAGAGCGACACGTGAATACGAAAGAGACAACCCGTGCCCGAGTCAGTATGGGGTACCCGAGACCCATTTCAGAATATGAGTGGATTCAAATCCACGCGGACGTGACACAACTGTCTTCCCGGCGGACGACGACGGCGCGAGTCTACGCCGTCTGCGGGTGGTCGTTGATTGAGGCGCCATTGGTAGAAGACTTGAACAATCGAGTTTTTTTGTCGGCCGTGCGCCGCGCAGGCGTCGTTCGACGTCGATGGGAATTCAACTGATCCCGCCACGTGACGAGTGGGGGCGGATTAATTTCGCTACATCCTGCGTTGGCGGCTCAACGCTGCAACTCCATGGGTTTCGCCGCTGATAACGCTTCGCGGAATGACCGTGATGCGCTTCTTTAATTCGGCCTGCGTAATGACAAAAGGTGACAAGTGACGCCGGATCAAAGCCTTGATCACACTTATGTCTAGCAGCGGTCAATGGAAGCGCGACTGATTTGCGACATCTGCTAGCGAACAGCAGCGCGCGTTAAAAGCTTCAGCTTCATCAGCAATGAACGGGATCAGCGCGTTCTCAAGTTCACATCTCTCTGTACCCAACAACGCCGAAGCGGGACGACTTTGATCGATCTTGCTGAATCCTCGGGGAAAACCTCCTTCTAGCGACATATACGGACAATGATGAGATATTTGAAATTACTTGGGGTTGCCTCGGCCACCGTCTTCGCATCGATTGGCGCGGAAAGCGCGTATGCGCAGGCAAGCACGATCACGGTCTCAGGTCAACAGTACAAGTTGTGCGGACAGGAGAATGGCAATTGCTCATTTCTCGGGACAGGCTCGGTGGTATTCGGAGCCGTACCGCCTACCGCGCCGTCGGTGATGTTGAGCGCTCCGCGTACTTTTAGTAATGGCGTCGGTTGTTATGTTGGCGCGGTT
>NZ_CADIKK010000135.1 GCF_902859915.1 Paraburkholderia ultramafica | reverse complement strand
AGATACTGATATGACTTTCCCTGTCAATCGGGATATTGATTTTTCGCTTTTCCGTAGGCGCTAGAATTCCCTGAGGGCGGCGTAGCAGTAAGGTCGACGGTGGATCACACTGATATCCGTGGATTGGCTACCGCATTACAGAGGTCCGCCTCATGAGCCTGCCGCTGTCTTCGGCCGCAAATTGGTGATGCCCGTTGCGAAATATCTCCGCGGGTTACTCGAGTGCCGGGCTACGCCGCCTTCAGGAAACTCCTCCAGTGTTGTCTGGTGTTGCGTGCCGGGCAGGTTACGCTGCCTGTTCGCTGCGTGGTATGGCAAGCGACATCGCCAGGCGGCTGATGTCCCAGATGAAACCCGCCAGTTCACGGGCGACGGCAACCGTCGCGATATTGACGTGTTTGCCGCGCGCAGCCAGCTTCCGGTACCGCCGGCACAGCCGGACCTGCGCGTCCCAGGCGCGATCAATGATGGCCTTGGGGATGCCTTCGTGGCGACGCTGGATGTCGCGGCTCACGCGCGCCGGATGCCGGTAGCTCCAGGCCGCCTCGACCAGCAGCTTCCTGGCGTAGCTGTTGCCCGTCTTCGTGATGCCGCCCAGGCGGCGCTTGCCGCCGGAAGAATGTTCCGATGGCGTCACCCCCAGCCAGGCCATCAGTTGACGTGGATGTTCGAAGCGTGACAGGTCACCCAGCTCCGACAGTATCCCGACGGCCGTGACGAACTGCACGCCCCGCATCGCCTGCAGTCCCAGCAGGGCTGGATAAAACCGCCAGTTGACGACTGCATCGCGTAGCGCTGTTTCGAGGCGATCACATTGCGCGAGTCGGTCCTCGATCGTGCGCCGGTGTTCGTCAAACGCCAGTTGCCGCCACGGGTGCCCGAATGAATATGCGCTGAGCCAGCGCCGATGGGCGGCGCCCCAGTTCGCGTTCCCGGTATAGTGCACGCCATGCGAGAGCAGGAACGACTTCAGCCGCTGTCGCGCCTGCTTCAGATCGTCTCTGGCACCGGCCCATGCCCGCGCCAGATCCCGGAATGCCTCATCCTCGACGCCCGGGACATAGACTGCTGACAGGTCACCGGCGCGCAGCGCTCGCACCAGTTTGACCGCATCGCGCCGATCGGTCTTCACGCGCTCGCCGGGCTTCTTCGGAATCAGCGATGGTGCGCACACGATGCAGTCGAATCCCTTCTGGACGAGCTGCCGGTAAAGCCCATAACCACACGGACCCGCTTCGTAGACGATGCGTACGTGTCGCCCCTTTGACTGCAGGCGCCTGCACAGGCGGTCGATATCGGCCTTCGTCGTACCGGTCTTGCCGAGCAGTTCCACCTCGCCCATGCCGATCGCGTAGGCAACCGTGATCGAATCCTTGTGAACATCCAGACCGACGTACACCGTGCTATCGTTTTCCATGCTGGCCTCCGTGCAGGAAATCGCCGGGTGTGGCCCTGTCCACACCGTGCGGCTCTGGCAGCAATGCTAACCCGCGTCCGATTCCTTACGGCTGGCCAGCCCCTGCCTCACGGAAAGTCATACTGCCTT
>NZ_CADIKK010000134.1 GCF_902859915.1 Paraburkholderia ultramafica | reverse complement strand
CATTGATCGCCTAAACTGAAGCAACGCATTCAGGCCAGGTGACTCATGAAGCGATTCGTTGAAGGCGATGACCGCAAGCAGGTCGCACTACTTCCCGAATGCGTCGATGACTACATTGGACATGACAATCCGGTCAGGGTCATCGATGCCTTTGTCGACGAACTGGACCTTGCGGAACTTGGCTTCAACGGCACCGCGCCGGCACTGACGGGCCGCCCGTCCTATCATCCAGGCGTGATGCTCAAGATCTATATCTACGGGTATCTGAACCGGGTACCCTCCAGCCGCCGTCTTGAGCGTGAATGCCAGCGCAACGTCGAGCTGATGTGGCTGACAGGACGTCTGGCACCGGACTTCAAGACGATCGCCGACTTTCGCCGGGACAACGGTCCGGCCATTCGCAACGTATGCCGTCGTTTCGTCGAACTATGTCGTGGACTGAAGCTGCTATCCAGCGACATGGTGGCCATCGACGGCAGCAAGTTCAAGGCTGTGAATAGCCGCGACAGAAACTACACAGCGGGAAAAATCGACAAGCGTCAGCAGCAGATTGAGGAAAGCGTTCAGCGATACCTCGACATGATTGAGACTGCGGACCGGATCAGCCCGACAGGTTTCGATGTGAAGACCGTGCGCCTGTACGAGAAGATCGCGATCCTGCGCCAGCGGATGCGTGAGCTCGAGCAGATCAGGGAGCGGTTGAAGAAAGAGCCGGACAGACAGCTGTCGCTCACCGATCCGGATTCCCGTTCCATGACCAGTGGTGGCAAAAGGACTGGAACGGTCGGCTACAACGTTCAGGTCGCCGTGGATACGAAGCATCATCTGATCGTCGAACACGAGGTGACGAATGTCGGCGGCGATCACGGGCAACTCAGCAGGATTGCTCGGTCGGCGAAAAACGCGATGGGCAAGCCAAAGCTGAAGGTGCTGGCTGACCGGGGCTACTTCAGCGGTCCGGATATCCGCGCCTGCGATCTGGCCGGCATCACGGCATATGTCCCGAAGCCGCTCACCTCAGCATCAAGGAAGAAGGGACTCTTCACCAAGCGGGACTTCGTCTACGTTGCAAGGAGCGACGAGTATCGATGCCCCGCCGGTGAACGTGGCATTCGTCGATTCACGACCGTTGAAAACGGGATGACTCTGCAGGTCTACTGGCCCAGCGCCTGCCCGCGTTGTCCGCTCAAGGAGCGATGTTCACCCAGCGACTACCGCCGCATTCGACGATGGGAGCACGAACATATACTCGAGGCCATGCAGCGTCGGCTAGACCGCAAGCCTGACGCAATGACCATCCGCAGAAGCACTGTCGAACATGTCTTCGGCACGCTCAAGCACTGGATGGGTGCCACACACTTCCTGACCCGAACGCTCGGACGGGTGAGTACCGAAATGGGTCTTCAGGTGTTGGCCTACAATCTGAAGCGCGTCATGAAGATACTTGGGGTTGCCGGGGCAATAAAGGCGATGAAGACGGCTCGCACCTAGGGCCCGGAGGGCCCTTTTTTACGCTCGAAACGTTCCATTAGCATGGACGGAATTACCAAACTTGATTGGTCGGGCTGGAGAGCTGACCTTCAGGGAAAAGAAAAC
>NZ_CADIKK010000133.1 GCF_902859915.1 Paraburkholderia ultramafica | reverse complement strand
AGAACTGATCTTCCGACAACGCCAGCACGCCCTCGCCGCCCTTCGCGCTGACAATCGACGCTTCGAGCGCCGGCGCCTGCGGCAGCACATGCTCCGCGTAGAACTGCGCGGTCGCCATCTTCGCGCCGTAGAACGAAGGATCCTCGTCGCGCTTCTGAGCCGCCACGAGCAGCGCACGCGCCATCTGCCAGCCGCCCAGCACGATGCCCGCGAGCTTCAGATACGCAACACCGCCGGCGAACACCGCGTTCGGATCGCCCTTCGTATTCGCCACGACGAAATCGACCACCGCGGTGAGCGAACGATGACCCTGTGCCAGATACGTCTTCATCGAGTCGAATGCCGGGCCTTGCTGCGAACCGAGCGCCTCAACCGTTGCGGCGATGCCGGCGAGCAGCGACTTCGCCACCTTGCCGCCGTCGCGCATGGTCTTGCGGCCGATCAGGTCATTCGCCTGGATCGCCGTCGTACCTTCGTAGATCGGCAGGATGCGCGCGTCGCGGTAGTACTGCGCGGCGCCGGTTTCTTCGATGAAGCCCATGCCGCCATGCACCTGCACGCCGAGACTCGTGACGTCGATCGACAGTTCCGTGCTCCAGCCCTTCACGATCGGCACGAGGAACTCGTAAATGGCCTGATGCTCCGCGCGCTTCGCCTCGTCGGGGTGACGGTGCGCGATATCGCAATGCGACGCGGCAACATACGCCAGCGCGCGTGACGCTTCGGTGAGGCCGCGCATCGTCGCGAGCATGCGGCGCACGTCCGGATGCTGGATGATCGCGACCGACTGTTTCGCGGAGCCATCCACCGGACGGCTCTGCACGCGATCTTTCGCATACGCAACCGCCTTCTGGTACGCGCGATCCGAGATGCCGACGCCCTGCATGCCCACCGCGAAACGCGCCGCGTTCATCATGATGAACATGTACTCGAGGCCGCGGTTCTCTTCGCCGATCAGATGACCGATCGCGCCGCCGTGATCGCCGAATTGCAATACCGCGGTCGGGCTCGCCTTGATGCCGAGCTTGTGTTCGATCGACACGCAGTGCACGTCGTTGCGCTCACCGAGCGAACCGTCTTCGTTGACGAGGAACTTCGGCACGACGAACAGCGAAATGCCCTTCACACCTTCCGGCGCACCCGGCGTGCGAGCCAGCACCAGATGGACGATGTTCTCGACCATGTCATGCTCGCCCCAAGTGATGAAGATCTTCGTGCCGAAGATCTTGTAGGAACCGTCGCCCTGCGGCTCGGCGCGCGTGCGCACGAGCGCGAGATCGGAGCCGGCCTGCGGCTCGGTGAGGTTCATCGTGCCGGTCCATTCGCCGGAAATCAGCCGGGGCACGTAGGTCTGCTTCTGTTCTTCGCTGCCCGCCGTCAGCAGCGCTTCGATCGCGCCGTCGGTCAGCAGCGGACACAGCGCAAACGACAGGTTCGACGCGTTCAGCATCTCGATGCCGGCGGTCGCGATCAGCTTCGGCAGACCCTGGCCTTCGTATTCGACGGGGTGCTGCACGCCTTGCCAGCCGCCTTCGGCGAACTGGCGGAAGGCTTCCCTGAAACCCGGCGTCGCGGTGACGACGCCATCTTTCCAGCTGCTCGGATTGCGATCGCCTTCGACGTT
>NZ_CADIKK010000132.1 GCF_902859915.1 Paraburkholderia ultramafica | reverse complement strand
CAACAGTCGCTATCTTCATGATGAACGCTCCTTTGCCGTGGACGTCACGACCGCTCCACTCTGGCATAAACCTCTCGCTGCGTAGCGGGAGTCGTCCATCACATCAGAACCTCACTCCACCCCCATGGCGACTGGTCGACAAAGCCCAACCGTCTATGGGATGATTCCCCAAAATTTTGAAATGAAGAAGCTGGAACAAATTCCTGCTGAGAGAACGAAGGGAGCGGGCTTGCCGCACTGGTCGTCTCCCGGACCGGGATCGATCGGTGTACCATGATTCATACCTTGGACAAAAAACGCTTCGACCATGGCCTTGCCATTGTTGTCCTGAAATACCTGATGGCGGGTGTGTCCCTTGATGGTCTCATCGACTTGCGGTGTCTGGCTGACACCTAGCAGGTTCGTCCATTGCCTGATCAGCGCAGTTTCGTCCTGTGGGTTCACGGTATCGTCGGCAGTGCCCTGCCAGATGGAAACGCGCGGGAAGGGCCCCTTGAAGTTGGGGTCGCTTGTGACCAGGGCGTTCCTGACCAAATCGCCCCACTGCTGTGGTGTCAAATCCTTTACCGGGACCGACGCTGCCTGGTGGCTTAGGCTGACCCCGCATTGCTGAGTCGCCTCGTCCGAAGTCTTTGCGCATCCATCAGGTATTCCCGCAATAACACCTCCGCCGGCAAAAATTTCTGGGTACGTCGCCAGCATGACGGCTGCCATACCGCCACCAGCGGATAAACCGGTCACATAGACCCGGTTCTTGTCGATATTTAACTTCGAATCCGCCAGCATCTTGTCGATCATCTGTTTGATCGATAACGCCTCGCCTTGGCCACGCTGATTGTGGTTCGAGTCGAAAAATCTGAAGCAGAGGGAGCTGTTGTTTACCAGCTGTTGTTGCGGCATGAGCATTGCGAAATGAAATTTATTGGCGAACTGGACCCAGCCGGTTTCGTCAATGTAATTCGTTGCGTTCTGCGTACAGCCGTGGAGTACAACGACCAACGGGCGCGATGCAGCCAGATTTTGGGGTACGAACGTAAACATACGTAGGTTTCCCGGATTCGATCCGAAGCTGGTGACTTCGCTTTCGCCCGGTAAGAGCTGCACCGGGCAACCCGGCAGATTCGGGAAGAAAGCGCACCAGCTCGTGGGAACAAAAACGAACCCCGCTGGAGCATGCGCGGCTGGAGGGAGCTTGAGCTTGCTATCTAGCTTGGGCTGCCCACCAGGGGGCTGGGCCGCCGCGGTCCATGGGGTCAGCGGCAGAGCCAGCAGCAGGGCGAGCATCCATTGTTTGAATGATGCTCTCATGAACTCGGCGCGCCGGAGCGCTCTCAATATAGGCAATAACGTATTCATCGCATTTCTCGTTGAAGTCTTGGAGAGGAGAATTGAGCGTCATGATTTCTAGTTTTGCTATTTCAAACGTCATGATCGCGTCTCTTTATACTCGCGCTATGGGGAAGGATGGGCGATTAATTGTAGAAGCGGACTGCATAGTTACTCAGCTTTGCGGCATTTCCCTACCCGCGTCGGATCTGGCCACGCGCATGGAACTGTTCGACTTCGTCGTGCAGGAATTGCGTCGGCGCGAACCTCAGGATGCGCGCCGTATCCGCCGGGTACGTGTTGCACTACAGAACC
>NZ_CADIKK010000131.1 GCF_902859915.1 Paraburkholderia ultramafica | reverse complement strand
CGACCGAGAGTGTGTGAAAACGCATTGATCGCCTAAACTAAATCAACGCGTTCAGACTGGGTGACTCATGAAGCGATTCGTTGAAGGCGATGACCGCAAGCAGGTCGCACTACTTCCCGAATGCGTCGATGACTACATCGGACAGGACAATCCGGTGAGAGTCATCGATGTCTTTGTCGACGAACTGGATCTTGCAGAACTCGGTTTCAACGGTACGACGCCGGCGAGCACGGGTCGTCCGTCCTACCATCCAGGTGTGATGCTGAAGATCTATATCTACGGATACCTGAACCGGATACCTTCCAGCCGGCGTCTTGAGCGTGAATGTCAGCGCAACGTCGAGTTGATGTGGCTAACGGGACGTCTGGCTCCGGACTTCAAGACTATCGCCGACTTTCGCCGTGACAGCGGCGCAGCCATTCGCAACGTATGCCGGCGCTTCGTCGAACTGTGTCGCGGGCTAAAGCTGCTATCCAGTGACAAGGTGGCAATCGATGGCAGCAAGTTCAAGGCTGTGAACAGCCGTGACAGAAACTTCACTGCGGGAAAGATCGACAAGCGTCAGCAGCAGATTGAGGAAAGCGTTCAGCGATATCTCGACCTGATTGAAACCGCAGACCGGACCAGCCCGACAAGGTTCGATGTAAAGACCGTTCGTCTGTACGAGAAGATTGCCCGCTTGCGTCAACAGATGCGTGAGCTCGCACGGATCAGGAAGCAGTTGGAAACGCAACCGGACAAACAGTTGTCGATGACGGACCCCGATGCCCGATCCATGGCAACAAGCGGAAGAGGCTCCGGCATAGTGGGCTACAACGTTCAGGCTGCCGTAGACACGAAGCATCACCTGATCGTTGAGCACGAGGTGACTAACGTCGGAAACGATCACGGGCAACTCAGCAAAATGGCAGTGTCTGCGAAGAACGCGATGGGCAAACCGAAGCTGAAGGTTGTTGCTGACCGGGGTTACTTCAGCGGCCCGGAGATAAGGTCATGCGATCTGAACGGCATCAGTGCGTACGTTCCCAAGCCGCTTACCTCCGCATCCCGGAAGAAAGGTCTCTTCACCAAGGCTGACTTTGTCTATGAGGCGAAAGGCGATATTTATCGATGCCCCGCTGGCGAGCGAGCCATCCATCGATTCAACACCGTCGAACATGACATGATTCTGCACGTGTACTGGCCCAGCGCCTGTCCACGTTGCCATCTCAAGGAACGATGTTCACCGAGCGACTACCGTCGCATTCGACGGTGGGAACACGAGAGCTCACTGGAAGCCATGCAGCGCCGGCTCGACCGGAAACCCGATGCAATGACCATCCGCCGAAGTACTGTCGAGCATATCTTCGGTACGCTAAAGCACTGGATGGGTCCCGCACACTTCCTGACCAGGACGCTCAGACGAGTGAGTACGGAGATGAGCCTTCAAGTGTTGGCCTACAACCTAAAGCGAGTCATGAACATACTTGGAGTAGCGGGGACGATAAAGGCCATGAAGACGGTTGGAAGCTAAAGCCCGAGGGGCTTTGTTGTGCTCGCGACATTAGATTAGCGCATGCTCGACGTATAAAACTCGATCGACCCGACCTATAATCGCGCGCTCGGTGGCAAAAATGGTGTTTCCACACACTCTCGACCCACAGCCGAC
>NZ_CADIKK010000130.1 GCF_902859915.1 Paraburkholderia ultramafica | reverse complement strand
CGGCCGAGGCTGTGTAAAAACTCGAATGATCACCTAGACTGAATCAACCTGCTGAAACGAGAGGCGCAGATGGGGCGATTTGTCGAAGGTGCGGAACGCAGTCAGACGACACTGCTGCCGGAGTGTCTCGATGACTTTATCGCTGAAGATAATCCTGTGCGGATTGTCGACGCATTCGTCGAAGAACTCAAGCTGGCATCCCTCGGATTCGAAGGAACCATGCCCGCGAGCACTGGGCGACCTTCTTACCACCCTGCAGTGCTGCTTAAGATATATATCTATGGTTATCTCAATCGTGTGCAGTCGAGCCGTCGTCTTGAGCGGGAGTGTCAACGCAATGTCGAACTGATGTGGCTGACCGGCCGGCTTGCGCCGGACTTCAAGACGATTGCCGAGTTCAGGCGGAGCAATGGCGAAGGCATTCGCAAGGTGTGCCGTCGCTTCGTGATGATATGCCGTGACCTGAAGCTGTTCACACAAGCGGTCGTAGCCATCGACGGCAGCAAGTTCAAGGCGGTCAACAGCCGCGACAACAACTTCACGCCCAACAAGATTGCACGACGTCAGGAGCAGATCGAGCAAAGCATCCAGCGTTATCTGGACGCACTGGAGACCGCCGATCGTACTCAACCAGTCGAGGTAGAAGCGAAGACCGAGCGCCTACGGGAGAAGATCGAGACGCTGCGTGAACAGATGCGCGATCTGGACCGCGCAGCGGAGCTTCTGAACGATCTGCCAGAAAAGCAGATCTCTCTGACCGACCCGGACTCACGCTCGATGATCTCCCAAGCCAAGGGTACGGGCGTGGTTGGCTATAACGTTCAGGTCGCCGTCGACGCCCGGCACCATCTCATCGTTACCCACGAAGTCACGAACCTCGGCAACGACCGGACGCAGTTGAGCCCGATGGCCAAAGCGGCGCGCGACGCAATGGGCAAGAAGAAAATCAAGGCACTGGCAGACCGTGGATATTTCAGCGCACCAGAGATCAAGGCATGCGACGACGCGGGTATTACGGCACTGGTGCCCAAATCACAAACCTCCGGTGCAAAGGCTGACGGCCGCTTCGACCGGGCCGACTTCATTTACATCGCCAGGGATGACCAGTACCAGTGTCCGGCGGGTCAACGTGCGATATACAGGTACACCTCGTTTGAGAGTGCCAATATGCTGAAACTGCGGACCTACTGGAGCAGTGCCTGCCCGCACTGTCCGCTCAGAAAGCAATGCACGCCGGCACCATATCGGCGCATTCGCCGGTGGGAACACGAAGCGGTACTCGACAGAATGCAACGCAGACTGGATCGTCAGCTTGATGCCATGACGATACGGCGTCGAACGGTTGAACACGTGTTCGGCACGCTGAAGCACTGGATGGGCTCTACCCACTTCCAGATGCGCAGGCTTGGGAACGTCTCGACTGAAATGAGCTTGCATGTGCTGGCGTACAACCTCAAACGCGTCATGAAGATCCTCGGATTTGCAAAGACACTGCGAGCGATGAAGCTGGCAGGCGCGTAATCTCACGCCTGACCATGCTCGCCGGCACGGATCAATCTGGTCAGCCTTCAGAAATCGTCAACTGCGAAGACGGGGCCTCACAGTTGTCCCACCCGCCTGTCGGACCATACGTTTTTACACAGCCTCGGCCAG
>NZ_CADIKK010000129.1 GCF_902859915.1 Paraburkholderia ultramafica | reverse complement strand
TAGATGCTATGTGGGAGGGCAGCGGCAGTAAGCCCGACTGGAGTAAAACGTGGCTTGCATACTCGTTTTCTCCGAAGGAGCACGCAAATGGATGCGCCTGACACAGCCCTCCGTGGGCAGAATACGACGGCAGGTTGCCGCCTGTACATGGCTTTTGAACTGGGCGAGAAGAACTGGAAACTCTCACTGGGTGATGGCCGGCGCGCGCCCAGCCGTTATACCGTTGCCGCGGGTGATACCACAGCGGTTCTCACCGCCATCGCCAACGCGAAGGCGCGTTGCCATCTCGGCGCCGACGCACCGGTCTACAGCTGTTATGAAGCCGGCCGCGACGGCTTCTGGCTGCACCGCTGGCTGACCGAACAGGGCATCGTCAATCTCGTGGTGGATTCGGCCAGTATCGAGGTGAACCGTCGTGCCCGTCGCGCGAAGACGGACCGGCTTGACAGCGACAAACTGCTGTCGATGCTCATGCGCTATCACACGGGCGAGCGGCGGGTGTGGGCGGTCGCGCGCATCCCCACGCGTGAGCAGGAAGACGACCGGCGCCTGCACCGCGAGCTCGAACGCCTGCGGCAGGAGCGTACCGCGCATACCAACCGTATCCGCTCCCTGCTCGTGCTGCACAACCTTCGGGTCCGATATGTCGGTGGCCGGATCTGGACTCACTGGTGGGCACGGCAGCGCGAGCTGCTGGCGCCCGGTCTGCGCGCCGAGATTGATCGCGAATGTGAGCGGCTCACGCTGGTGCGCCAGCAGATCCGCACGCTCGAAGCGCAGGAGGACCGCGAGGTGCGTAGCGGCGCCCATCCCGGCATGGCGCTGCTGGCACAGCTTGCGGGCATCGGTACCGGCAGCGCGTGGACGCTCGTCAGGGAACTGTTCGGCTGGCGGCAGTTTCGCAATCGCCGGGAACTGGCCGGCTGCCTGGGCCTGACGCCCACGCCGTACGCCAGCGGCACCAGTGAGGTCGAGCTGGGTATCAGCAAGGCGGGCAACCGGCGATGCCGGTGGCTGATGGTCGAGCTCGCCTGGAGCTGGCTGCGTCTGCAACCGGACAGCCAGCTTAGCCACTGGTTCAACCAGCGCTTTGGCGGCACCGGCAAGCGGCTGCGGCGTATCGGGATCGTGGCGCTCGCACGGCGTCTGGCGATCGCCCTGTGGCGCTATCTCGAACACGGCGAGATTCCCGGCGGTGCGATACTCAAACCACAGGCTCTCAATATCGCGAACACCTGAATGACATCCGACGCAGCACGGCATCTAAAGGTCAACGCGCCCGGAACACCCTCGGGCTACCCACGCGGGTAGCCGTTTCCTTAGATGGGGCGCGTCGGTAACAGAGTGGTCCCAGCGCTTCGCGCATGCGGCATGAGGTGACCGGCCTGGTCGGCCGGCACGGATAGAAGGTCGACCCGGCACTGACCGGTCAACAGACACTCTGACCTGAATGACATTGACATGCCAGACTGCAAAGGGTGTATGCCACAGCGAGTCCTCTGCGTACAGGTAGTCTGTGGCCAGCCTGCGTCTGGTCGTAGCAGGCGACCGCGCAGGCTGGCCGTAGACCACGTGAAAGGAGTCTTACTTCGCATAACATAATTTTTATCTGAACAGGGCTTGACTTCTGATTCCCCATAGAAGAGGGTGTTAGGCACTTT
>NZ_CADIKK010000128.1 GCF_902859915.1 Paraburkholderia ultramafica | reverse complement strand
CATGATCGTGGTGTGCGCCAGCACCAGTCCCCGCTCGGCCATCATCTCGACCAGGTCCCGCAGGCTAAGCTTGTAGCGAAGGTACCAGCGCACGCACAGAACAATGATCTCACGATCAAAATGCCGACCGTCGAATAACCCCTCCATACCCTTGCGCTTGCTCATCATCGGCTACCAGTCTGTCAGGCTCGCTACTTTAACCGAGTCCTTGAGACTATTTGCACCAGAACCGAAAATCCGAGAGTAAACGCGAAATCCGCATTGTTAACAACCCCCTTCTGGCTGCTTTGCTATCCAACATCGTCTCCGGAGACGTCGATTTGTGTATAACGAGATGGGTTAGACCGTCACTGCCGCAGTCGAGAAATTTATTTAATAAGGATAGCTATTCGTTAGACATACGGGAAATCTTCGCCCATCAACTTGACAGAGCCTTGCAGATCAATTCTATTCACTGGCTATGCAAGCATTCCTGATTATATAGAAACTGCTTGTCATGCCATCCTCATCGCGACACAACCCGTTTCTTTCCAAAATGGATAGTTGCGTCAGTAGTATGGAAACTCGGACCCTTCCGAACAAAGCCCCCCGAGCAGGTCGGAAGACAAATCGGACTGCGGTGGCGTGGCAGAAGACGTAGTGCGCTTGGCGGATTTCGACGCGTCCTTTCAATTGTCGGCACTTCTGCCTGTAGGCAAACTTGAATCGCCCGCCCCTCTCGTCAAGTGGGGCGCCAACGACTCGTGATATCGATGATAGCAACGCCTCGCCGCCTGTAGCCCCACTCGATCCGACGTATCCATGCGCGGGGGCCACCTTCAGGTCTGCGGAAATACGACGGTACGCATCCGCAGCCGCAGCAAAGCGGGACCAGAACCGGAAAGGCGTGTGCTCGATCGTACCGAACTCGCGGGCCGGCGAAATAAGCATTGCCGCACAGTTGAGCTCACGACCGATCAAGGCATACGTTCAAACGTGGATGTGAGGCGTGCGCATAGCCAAGCGGTGTCGCGATGCTGACCAGCGGGACATCAGGAATACGAGCTAAGGAGAATGACATGAGCGCTGCAGAGAAGTCCTTGCACTGGGCGGTCGACAAATGGCTGAGCCCGACAACGGAGATGCCGGCGCGTGTCACGCAATTTCGTCGTAGTGTCCAGCATCGCACGCGCTACGTGTGCGTCGAAGCAATGCGGCCGGGCGGCTTGCTCTCGATCTTCTTCTTCCGGCACTACGACGGCTCCTGGCACGTATTTCCGCCCGAGACGGAACGGCCGGCAATGAACGGATTTCGGCGCGCCGCGTGAGCGTCGACGACACAACCTTACCAACGAGGAGTTGCTTATGGAACAGCCTGTCGACCAGAACGCCAGCAAGGCACGTGTGCAGACGCCGAAATACCGCGATCCTCGTACTGGAAAAACCTGGTCTGGTAGAGGTCGCCTGCCACGATGGATTGAGGGCGAAAACCGTACGCCGTTTCTCATCAACAAGTAGCGATACCGCGTAGCCGCAGCCACCCATGCTCTATCAAATGCACGAATTCCAGCGGGCGATGTTGAGCCCCCTCACCGCCTGGGCCCAGGCCGCGTCGAAATCGTTCGCGAATCCCGCCAGTCCATTGGCCTATGTGCCGGGCGCCACGCGCCTCTCAGCCGGTTACGAGCTGCTCTACCGGCTT
>NZ_CADIKK010000126.1 GCF_902859915.1 Paraburkholderia ultramafica | reverse complement strand
AGCTGCCGTGCGATCGCGAGGCCGAGCCCCGTCCCGCCCGTATGCCGGTTGCGCGATGTCTCCAGCCGGTAGAACGGCTCGAACACCGCGTCCAGCGATTCAGCCGGGATGCCCGGCCCGCGGTCGAGCACGCTGACCGTGGTCTGTCCATCGTGCACCGCTGCGATGCTGATCTCGGCCGCGCCGCCAAACTTCAGCGCATTGTCGACGAGGTTGCCGACGATGCGGCGCAACGCCTGCGGCCGCGTCACCACCGACCTACCGAAGCGGCCTTCCAGCGACACCTGCTGGCCCGCGTCGACATAGTCGCAGACCAGGCTGTCGAACAGCGCATCCGGATCGATGCGGCACGGCACCTCGGTTGTGCCGTGCATCGTCCGCGCGTACGTCACGCCTTCTTTCACCAGCGTTTCCATCTCCTGCAGATCCTGTCTGAGCTTCGCGCCCTGCGCGTCGTCGTCCATCACGTCGACGCGCAAGCGCATCCGTGTGATCGGCGTTTGCAGATCGTGCGAGATCGCCGCCAGGATCTGCATGCGCTCGGTCATGTAGGTCGAGATCCGGTCCTGCATCGCGTTGAACGCGCGCGCGGCCCGCGCCACTTCCGACGGTCCACCTTCCGGCAGACGGTCCGCCTTCAGGTCCGGGCCCAGCGTATCGGCCGCCAGCGCCAGCTGATGCAGCGGACGGGTCGCCAGCCGCACCGCCAGCCAGCAGCACGCCGCGAGCACGACCAGTTGCAGCAGCAGCACCAGCGGCAGCCAGCGCGACAGCGGCGCGCCCGACATCGGGCGCAGATCGATCGTCAGCGGTGTGCCGTCGCTCAGTTGCAGATGAACCTGCAGGCGTTCGCGCTTGCCGGGGACCGCGTTCACCGTCAGCGGATAACGCGTGCCGATGCCGTCGCCGATGGATTGCGCGACCCGCTCCGACAGGCTCGCATCGACCGGCGCGCCAGCAATGCCGGGCCCGAGGACGAACTCATAGCTGCGCCGTGCGAGACGCGGCAGCCACTGGGCGCGCTCCTCGGGCGGCAAATGATCGAGCAGCGCCACCGAACTGGTGACCTCGCGTCCGATGTAACCCGTCATCACGTTGGTCATCGTCTGGTCGCGTTCGGTCATCGTGAGCCAGAACGACAGCGTCTGCGCGAGCGCCAGCCCGACGAACAGGATCACCGCGAGCCGCGCGAACAAGGTACGCGGCCAGTGTGGCCAGTGCGGCCATGAAGCCGGCGTCATCGCGGGTCTCCGATTGCGGTCACGGCGGCGGAGAACACGTAGCCCTCGCTGCGCAGCGTCTTGATGTAACGCGGCTCACGCGCGACATCCCTTAAGCGCTGGCGCAGGCGGCTCACCATCAGGTCGATCGAGCGGTCGAACGGGTCGGCCTGGCGGCCCTGGGTCAGGCTGAGCAGCTGGTCGCGCGTGAGCACCCGCTGCGGATGATCGAGAAACACGCGCAGCAAGCGGTACTCGGCGCCGCTCAGCGCGACCATCGTGCCGTCGGCATCGAGCAGATGGCGCGCGGTGGTGTCGAGCCGCCAGTCGCCGAAGCACAGCATTGGCGCCGACTCCGCCACCTGCATGCCAGGCGGCAGCATGCGCGTGCGGCGCAGCACCGAGCGGATCCGCGCGAGCAGCTCGCGCGCGGCGAACGGCTTGGGCAGGTAGTCGTCGGCGCCCATTTCCAGACCGACAATCCGGTCGGCTTCCTCGTTGCGGGCGGTCAGCATCACGACCGGCACGGTGCGGAACTTGCCGGCCCGCAGTTCGCGGCACAGCACCAGACCGTCTTCGCCCGGCATCATCAGATCCAGCACGATCAGATCGGGCGCGCCCTGATCCAGCACGGCGCGCATCTGACGCCCGTTGGCCGC
>NZ_CADIKK010000125.1 GCF_902859915.1 Paraburkholderia ultramafica | reverse complement strand
CTCGGGACAGGCTCGGTGGTATTCGGAGCCGTACCGCCTACCGCGCCGTCGGTGATGTTGAGCGCTCCGCGTACTTTTAGTAATGGCGTCGGTTGTTATGTTGGCGCGGTTTCGCCGACGGATCCCGCATACGGTTACGACAAGTCGTGCTGGGTTAGGGCGGTTGCGGCCAGCCCGACACCGACTCCAAGTCCAACACCGACACCGACACCGACACCGACACCGACTCCGACTCCGACTCCGACTCCGACACCGACTCCGACTCCGACACCGACTCCGACTCCGACTCCGACACCGGCTCCGACGCCAACACCAACGCCAACGCCAACGCCAACGCCAACGCCAACGTCGACCCTGTCGTGCAGTACGCCAACACAAACGGCCGGCGGAACCGCCAACGGCGTCATCAGCGCGGACACGCCGACCACCGACGGCCTGCGCATTTTCCAGAACAACGCACCGTTCAAGCTCGCGATTACGACGAACGCGCCGAGCGCGGATACGGTCATCTGGTCCGTGGCGGATTCGAATGGCGCGATCAAAACGCAAGGCAGCTTCCCGGTTAGCGCGGGTGTGCAAACCAACACGATTCCGTGCACGTCGACGTGGTCCGGCTATGGCGCACTGACCGCGACGCTGCGCTCGAAAGGCGGCACGTTGCCGAGCAGCGGCACGCGTCCGATGGGCATCGCGACGTTCGGTGTGTTGCCGAATCTTGCTTCCGCCCTCGGCACCGTCACCTATGCGCATCAGGATCAGCACCGCTTCGGCATGCAGGGCTTCAACGGCAACATCGCGGCGCTGCACGCGCTGGGCATCTCGTGGACGATCGACGGCCGCGAGATTTCGGCGATGGAACCCAACGGTCCCAACACGTACACGCCGAGCGTGAACGACCTCGATCCGTTCTATAAGGCCAATCCCGATCAGATGCGCATTGTGCGTCTCGACGGACTGCCCGCATGGGATTCGAAGACGGGCCAGTTCAACGATAGCTACTATGCACCGGTGAACATGCCGGAATTCCAGAGCTTCATGGCCAAGGTCGGTACTGACACGAGCCTGATTCGCGCGGCGAACTACCCGAACCAGCAGAAGAACTACTATCAGGTGACGTGGGAGCCGAGTCTCGGCTGGGCCGATAGCGACGCGAATTTCGTCGCGATGTACAAGGCGGCTTACCAGGGCATTCACTCGACCGATCCGAATGCCGTCGTGATGGGCACCAGCAATCCGTTCGCCGCGAATTGCGACACCTGCACAACCGGCTATCTGCAGAAGTTCGGCGCGCTCGGTCTGTGGAATTACATCGATGCGGTTTCTACGCACGGCTACTGGAACGCGGGCACCTATCCGGCGCATCCGCCTGAATTGCAGGACTCGGATCCCGATCCGGCAAACCAGGCCAACGCGCTGGACAATCAGATGAAGCAGTTGCGCTCGGTGATGCAGGCGGGCAAGCCGAACATGAAGCTGTTCTTCACCGAAGCTGGCGTAAGCTACGATCCGGGTATGACGTACGGTCCCAACGTGCCGTCGCAGAACCAGTTGTTTGCGCATGCCGCGGTCGGCGTGCGGGCGCACATCATCGTGCTTGGCGGTGGCGCACAGATGACGACGTTTTTCTACGGTGCTGACTATCCGGGAGAAGTGGGATACGGCTCGTTTTTCGACCTGAACGATGCACAAGGCGCGTTCGGCGCAACGAACCTCTCGCCGAAACCTGAAGCCATGGCGTTCGCCACGCTGACGCGAGTCCTTGACGGCACGAACACGTTGGGCCGTGTCACGGGTACACCGTCCGGAACCTTCGCGTATGCCTTCCAGCAACTCGGCAACGGCAAGGTCGTGACGGCTGCGTGGACGCACAACAACGCACAGTGGCCCACGAGCAGTGGCGCGTATAGCCAGACCTACTCCACTGGCTACTCGCTGCAGGTCGACAACCCGGG
>NZ_CADIKK010000124.1 GCF_902859915.1 Paraburkholderia ultramafica | reverse complement strand
GAGATCATTGTTCTGTGCGTGCGCTGGTACCTTCGCTACAAGCTTAGCCTGCGGGACCTGGTCGAGATGATGGCCGAGCGGGGACTGGTGCTGGCGCACACCACGATCATGCGTTGGGTAAAGCGCTTTACACCGGAGTTCGTCAAGCGCTGGAATCGTTTTGGGATACCCACAGGGCGGTCATGGCGCGTTGACGAGAGTGTGTCACGAACACAAGTGAGAGCTTGTGGTGCTGTACTGAAGATGGGAGTAGGTCTCCCGAAGCCGGCTTGCGGGAGCAGGCTTCAAACCGCCCGGTGCTGCTGCGTTCAAAAGGCGTGGTGGTGAGCGACCGAGGAAAAGTCATCCATCAGGATGGCAGGTACGTGTTGGGAAGATGAGCGAAAGCAAACCGTTCGATGATGCGTCGTTAACTCGTCAAAGCGCTGTCAAAACTGGGGTCATCTCGTCGCCCCAGGATCAGTCAGGACGATACCTGCCTACGGACCTGACGGCAGCCGGCGTAGAGGCGGCATGAGCTCAACACAGGCTTCAGTATGGAACGTGAGAACCTTGTTGCGGATGTCAAGGGAAATGACAAGTGGCCAACACCATGAGAAAGAAAACCGATGCCGCAACGAGGGGCGGAGCTGCCCGTAGTAGTGTTGAAGCCCTTGTAATGAGGGTGGAGCGAAGGGGCGGCGTTATCCTGTTGACGAAGGTCACCAACCTGCATGTCGGGGATGAGTGACATGACCTCAACGAAACCGTACTGCATTGCGAAGCGCACGGTGTGGGAAGCGTATCAGCTGGTGAGGGCCAATCGGGGTGCTGCAGGCGTGGACGATGAAACGATCGCCATGTTCGAGCAGAACCTTTCGGGCAATCTGTACAAGCTGTGGAACCGGTTGTCGTCGGGGTCATATTTCCCGCCGCCCGTGAAGCAGGTTGAGATACCGAAAGCCCAGGGTGGTACCAGAAAGCTGGGTGTGCCCACCGTGTCGGATCGAATCGCGCAGACTATTGTCAAGCTCCTGATTGAGCCGCTACTCGATCCGATATTCCATGAGGATTCTTATGGGTATCGGCCGGGCAAATCGGCGAAACAGGCTATTGCGGTAACGCGCGAGCGTTGCTGGAAATACGACTGGGTTGTGGAGTTTGATATCAAGGCGGCGTTCGATCAGATCGATCATGGCCTCCTGCTCAAGGCGGTACGCAAGCACATCAAGGCGGACTGGATCCTGCTGTATATCGAGCGGTGGCTGACTGCGCCGTTCGAGACTGCGGACGGGGCGAGACTGCCACGGGTGCGAGGTACACCTCAGGGCGGTGTGGTCAGCCCGATCTTGATGAATCTGTTCATGCACTATGCATTTGACGCATGGATGCAGCGGTACTTTCCGCAATGTCTCTTTGCGCGCTATGCCGATGATGCGGTGGTCCATTGCCGCAGCGAGGCGCAGGCGCAGGAAGTCATGCATGCCATTGCCTCGCGGCTGGCGGAATGCGGGTTGCAGATGCATCCTGAGAAGTCGAAGATCGTGTATTGCAAGGACCGAAGCCGCAACGAGGCCTACCCGAATGTGACTTTTACATTTCTGGGCTTTCTGTTTCGTCCGCGAAGGGTGCTAACCAAGTCCGGGCGGCTCTCAACGAGCTTTCTGCCCGGCGTGAGTCCTGCTGCTCTGAAACGGATGAGACAGGCGGCGCGGCGGTGGCGGCTGCCCCGTCAAACATCAGGGTCACTGGTCGATCTGGCCGAGCAATGTAATCCCACGATACGTGGCTGGTGGAACTACTACGGGGCCTTCTATCGGACGGCAATGCACGGACTCGGTCAGTATCTGGACCGCAAGCTCGTGCGCTGGGCCCAGCGCAAGTACAAGACACTGCGACGGCACAAACGGCGCAGTGAGGAGTGGTTGCACAAGATGAAGAAGGCCTACCCGCGACAGTTCGTGCACTGGCAGTTTCAAGGGGCACAGGTTGGATAACGGGAGCCGTATGACGCGAGAGTGTCACGTACGGTTCTGCGAGAGACTTCAGGCGCAATTCCTGGGGTCTACTCACCCCTATCTGAAGATTCGAGGCAA
>NZ_CADIKK010000123.1 GCF_902859915.1 Paraburkholderia ultramafica | reverse complement strand
CGTGGCGCGTCGACGAAACCTACCTGAAGATTCGAGGCAAGTGGGTCTATCTTTATCGGGCGGTCGATCGGGCCGGTCAAACGGTCGACTTCATGCTCAGGGCAAAGCGCGGGTTCTGTCGCGGTAAGAAAGTCTGGACGGAACAAGGCAATATATACAGGACAACTTACATAGCGAGGAAATAGAACTGCTCGGCCACCGAGCGCTTCGGTACAGCACCATCGATCATCTGGCCTTTCGCGATCATGTGCATGACCTCAATTCCGCTCAGCAGAATCCGGGCGCAGCGAAATGCCTTGAATCCCAGCATGGGTCGGGTACGGCGCTTGATCGCCCGATGGTCCTGGTCGGGTAGCCGTACCGCATTACTGCGGTACGGCCCCCCAAGAACCGTACGTGCGCCTTTAGGAGCATACGGCTCAAGCCTCTACAAAGGCATCTGTCGACACCCGGTGGCACAACTTCTTGTCAGGCGTGTTGCGGAGTTCTACGGCAATTGAGATGGTGCACTTGAAGGTTGCCTGCGGCATCCGTCCCACCGTCGGTTGGCTTCACAATATGCGAAACATCCCAGCGAGTGGTCATTGTGATGGGCTGCTGACAATTGGAACACGTGCCATCTTGCCTTAGCCAGACACGGTACAGCTTACCGCGCCCGCGCGCCGAGTTCAGCATCTTCTGGCCCCATCGGGATTCGAAGTACGGCGCCCATTGCGGATCGTGCGGATTGGCGCCCGCCTTGATCTTGACATGCCGTTTGATTGGCGTGTCCGCAACCTTCAGCAAGGTGACCTCTCTTGTCGTGCCATCCTCTTCTTTTTCTGTGGCGGCAAATACCCAATCCCGGAGACCTTTGGTTTTGAAGTATTTCGTTTTTATCCATCGGGCGCCTTTGTTAGGATGCCTTCTTGCCGCCCATCGCCATAGCATTGACCAGACCTCGTGATCAACCCGATCGAAGGTCTTCTTAGCGACTACATGGCTGTGATAATTCGCCCATCCTCGTACAACAGGATTGAGCAGCCTTATCAGGTTCGCCTGTTTAGCCATTTTGTTGGCCTTGATGATTTCACGAATTTTGTCAAGATGAGCCTTGACGTTCGCTTTCGACGGTTTCATCAGTAGCTTGCCGTTGTACTTGCGAATGTTCCATCCGAGGAAATCAAACCCGTCCTTGATGTGCGTTATCCTGGTCTTTTCTGGTGACAAGACCAGCCCGCGTTCCGCCAGAAATTCGGCTACTGCCGGCCTGACTTCATGTTCCAGCCACTCTTTCGAGTGGCCGGTAATAATGAAATCGTCCGCGTAACGCACCATGTTCATTTTCAGTCCTCTCTGTCTGGCTCGCGGGAATTTTTCCGCGAGCCTCGCTTCGAGGCCATCGAGCGTCATGTTGGCTGCCACCGGTGAGATGATTCCCCCTTGCGGGGTGCCGGCGGCAGTGGGGAAGAGTTCGTTTTGATACACGTATCCCGCTTTGAGCCACTTCTTTAGGATCACCTTGTCCGTGGGGATATTGGCGAGCATCCAGTCGTGGGAAATTTTGTCGAAACAGCCTTGAATGTCAGCCTCCAGCACCCATAGCCATTTCCGCTCGTTCAACCTAACGACCCTATTGCAGATTCAAATGTTTTCACCATACCGACTATCTGGCACTCATCTGGCGTATGGCTGCCAGAAGGGCACGCCTCTCGCGATTGATACCCCGCGCCTTGCGGCGCTTCGTTACGTTGTCAGAGCCGCTCTTGATTCAGGCTCCTAGATTCACCGGGTAACCGGTGGTTCACTCCTTCTATGCTGCGCGAAGGGCGAACAACTTCTGTAAGCGACTTCGTGTCGCACTTCCACGATGTTGTTGAGATATTTGACCTGTTGGATCTTGATGGGCACCTCACGCTCGGCGTTCACGGCGTGCAACCCGGCCAGATTGGCGCCACTTTTGTCGATGGTTACGGTGTCGGGCGCGCCATTCTGATCGATGGCCTTCTCGAAGTACCGTCGGGCCGCTTCCTTGTCACGCCTGGCTCGCAGCAGGAAGTCAACGGTGTCGCCAGCCTTGTCGACGGCGCGATACAGATATGTCCACTTCCCTTTGACTTTGATATAGGTCTCATCGACACGCCAGTTCTTGCCGACCGGGCGCTTGCAGCGGCGGAACGTCTTTTCAAGCACCGGCAGAAGCTTGATGGCCCACCGGTGCACGGTCGAATGATCGACCGCGATCCCGCGTTCGGCCATCATCTCTATATGAACGCCTCCCGTTTGCGACGGTTTTTCGTGTGTTCAGACGACGACAGGATGGGTTGCAGCTCTATATCCGGGCTTGTTGCAGCCTGATACGCTGCGGCCCACT
>NZ_CADIKK010000122.1 GCF_902859915.1 Paraburkholderia ultramafica | reverse complement strand
TGGCCGGCCTGATCGACCAGGCCCGACAACTCCGCGCGGTTGAATTTGGTCTTGTCCTCCCACAACGTGTTGACGACCGAGGTGGCAATCGCGCCGCTGAAGGTCCGGCAGAAGCTCATCAGTCCCGCCGCCGAAGCCGTTTCGGGCTCGTCCACACTGCTCAGGCCGATGCTCGTCGTCGGCACGAAGAAGAATGGCAGGCCGACGCCTTGCAGCAGCAGCGGCAGTGCCACCTGCCAGAAGTCCATGTCCGAATTCGCATGCGTGCGGAACAGCGTCACCGAGCCGAGCAACGCTACGCCGGCAAACACGAGCCAGCGTCCATCGAACTTCGTCGACAGCCTGGCTGCAAACGGCGCGGCGACAACCGCGAAGATGCCCGTCGTCGCCTGGGCATAACCGGCCCACGTGGCCGTGTACCCCATATTGTTCTGCAGCCACAGTGGCGTGAGCACGGTGGCACCGAAGTACGCGCCGAACGCCAGCGACATGGTGACCACACTCGCGGCAAAGCCGCGATGACGGAACACCCGCAGATCGACGATGGGATTACGCTCGGTGAGCTCCCAGATGAGGAAGGCGAGAAAGCCAATCACCGCAATGATCGCGAGGACGCGAATTTCCATCGAGCTGAACCAGTCCTTGTCCTTGCCATCATCGACCATGATCTGCAGCGACGAGACCCAAATGATCAGCAGCACGAGCCCGACAGTGTCGATGCGCATCCGGACCTTCCCGGATTCGAAGCGCTTGAGCATCATCCATCCGGCGTATCCGCAGATGAGCGAGACCGGCACGTTAATGAAGAAGATGTAGGACCAGTGGTAGTCGTCGCAGATGATACCGCCCAGCACCGGGCCCATCACCGGCGCAATCAGTGTCGTCATGCTCCACAGGCCAAGCGCGGCGGCGGCCTTCTCCTTCGGAAAGATGCGCAGCAGCAGGGTTTGCGAGAGCGGCATCAGCGGGCCGCCCGCGAGCCCTTGAAACACACGGAACAGGATCAGCGTGCCGAGCGAGGTCGCCATCCCGCATAGCGCCGAAAAGAGCCCGAACATCACCAGCGCCGTGATGAACACGCGCACCGTGCCGAAGCGGCTCGCGAGCCAACCGGTCAGCGGCACGGTGATCGCTTCGGCCACCGCATACGAGGTGATGACGTAGGTGCCCTGGCTCGTCGAGGAGCCGAGAGCGCCCGAAATCGTCGACAGCGACACGTTAGCGATGGTGCTGTCCAGCACCGCGACAAAGTTGGCGGCGGCGATCATCAACGCCGCGACAATCAGCATGGGGCCGGACAGCGGCGGCAATGCAATGTCATTGACCTGACTGGAAGACATGGCGGCGCATCCTCAGTGTGCGGGCGCGTCGTTGCCGCCGCGGGTGTCGACTGTTGCTTCCATCGACAGGTTGATGCCGAGCGGATGCGCGCGAAGCTCGGCCGGATCGATTTTGACGCGCACCGGCAGGCGCTGCACGACCTTGATCCAGTTGCCGGTCGCGTTCTGCGCGGGGATCATCGCAAACGCGGAACCTGAACCGCCTGCGAAACCCTCGACCTTGCCGTGATAGACGACCTTGCTGCCGTACAGGTCCGACTTCAGTTCCACCGGCTGTCCGATGCGCACCTTGCCGAGTTGTGTCTCCTTGTAATTCGCATCGACGTAGACGGATTCGACGGGCACAACCTTCATCAGTGTGGTGCCGGACTGAACACGCTGGCCCACCTGAACCTGGCGGTTTGCGACGATACCGTCGACCGGCGCGCGCAGCACCGTGCGTTCGAGATCGACGCGTGCCTGATCGCGCTTCGCGCGGGCGAGCAGCACTTCCGGATTGGTGTCGACCGTCGTGTCTACGATCAGCACCTTGTTTGCTTCGAGCGAGCCGACCGCCGCGTCGCGGCTTGCCTTCGCCTGCAAGGCCGCGGCGCGGGCTGCATCGAGCGCGGCCCTTGCGGTGGCAAACGCAGTGCGCGCGTTGCTCAGTTCTTCGCCGGATACGCTGCCGGTGTGGCTAAGCACCTCGCGCCGCTGCAGGTCGATCGCCGCGCGGTCAAGGTCGGCCTGGGCCGATGCGATCTGCGCGGCCATGCGGGTTTCGTCGGCGGCACGCGCATTGACTTGCGCGGCCAGTTGCGTATCGGTGGCGACATAGCCGCGCACCTTGCGTTCGGCGCGGCCCAGATCAGCTTCGGCCTGCGCCAGCGCAATCTTCGCGTCGGTGTCGTCGACTACGGCCAGTACGTCGCCCTTGTGGACCTGCTGCGTATTGACGACCGGCACGCTTTTGACGATGCCGCTCACCGCCGGCGTGATCGATGCGACTTCGGCTGCCGTGTAGGCGTTATCGGTCGACACGTAATGCGACGCGACGAAGTGCCAGTAGCTTGCGTAGC
>NZ_CADIKK010000121.1 GCF_902859915.1 Paraburkholderia ultramafica | reverse complement strand
GGCCGTCCTCTGCCGGATGCGGATGTCACTACTCGACCCGAAGCACCTACGTGCTTGGGTTGGCGTGACGGCTGTTTCCAAGGTTTAGCGGTCAATACAAAAGCGCCTATGCCCTGCAGGACATAGGCGCTCTTCGTGGTCAAACCCTTACGACTAGCTCTTCACCCACTTCTCATGCCGAGCCCATCGCTGGTGCGCGAGTGCAGAGACTTCGGCTTGCGTGGGAGGAGTTTCCACCGGCGTGTCCTCGTCCTCCGGGTGACTGAGCCTAGTTGCCTGGAGAAGCCCGTCCAGCATCTCGGTCTGCAAGTCGTCCGGCATGTGGTTGCCTGGATTCGCATGATGCGTGGCCGGCGCGAGTTGAGTCATCTTCGGTCGCGGCAGCTTTTGCGGTGCGTCAGTCCTGACTGTCGTCTCGATGAATAAATGGGAAAATGAGGTGGCCTCCTCCTCCCGCTTGCTCAATGACTTCTCGATCCCGAACGCCTCACGCACGGTCTTCAGGATCGACGTGTGCTGCAGCTTGTCCTTGCACACCATGCCCCTCTCAACCCACGGTGAAACGATTAGTGCCGGCACACGGAGGCCCAGGCGGTCGAACTTAAACTCGGGCGGATGATGATTGCCGCCGTTGTCGTCGGGGCGCGGCGAGTCGATGTCGTCGGGGTTTGATGCTCCTGGCGGAATCTCATGGTCCGGAAAGCCGCCGTGCTCGTCATATGTCACGATGAGCGCACACTTGCCCCACGTCTCGTCATGTGCGCGGAGGGCGTCGTAGACATCCGCGATGAGCTGCTCACCCCAACGGACGTCTGCGGGTGCGTGCTGATCGTTCTGTGGCGCATAGTGCGTGGAGTTGAACCGCGGCACGATGAAAGAGTAGTTCGGCAACTCCCCCTTCTCGATGTCCTGGGCGAACCGCGGCTTGAAGCGGCGGAAATTCTCCATCTTGTTCGCCAGCCTGGTAAAGTTCTTGACCTCGTTGAGATCAAAGTCGTAGACCGCCCAGGTCTTACCTGCTCGCTCGACCAGCTCGTAGATCGTGAGCGAGTCGAACGGCCGCTTGAAGACGTTGTGGGCGAATCCTTCCGACGTGCCCGCGTGGACATACAGGCGATTGGGATGGGTTGGACCCGGTACTTCGCAGAACCATTGCTCGCAAAGCACAAAGTGATCAGCGAGCGCGTTGATCGCGGGCAGGTCGGTCGGACTAAAAACCTTCATCACGACATCCACGTCCTGGTCGGTGAAGTCGCCCCGCGTGTCCTGTCCAAGAGCTTCGCGGTAGCTTGAGACGAAGCCACTTCCTTTCGCCTGGCCTTGGGCTTCCTTATCACCGAACAGCTGCTCGTTGACATCCACTACGTTGTGGAACGGTCCGCGCCCGTGCTTGGTTGGAATGGAGAACGGGGCGCCCCCTTGGATTGGAACCTCGCGCCCGCCGTCGTCCACATTCACCAAGACCGGATTTCCCTGAGAGTCCTTTATCCCGTTCACGCCTTGGCGGAGTCCAAAGATGTGGTCGAAAGATCGGTTCTCCAACATGAGAACCACAAAGTGCTCAATATTTGCCATTGGCTTCTCCGAAGAGGACACATTGTTGCCCGTGAGCCCGGGTCTTGAAAGGCCAGGGACAGGCAAATCGGGGTGGGGCAACGCGGGTTACCGCCATCAAAACGCCAGTTGCTGCCTGATTTATGCTCTTTACAAAGTACACATTCGCTAAGGAAACGCTGACTTATTCGAGGAGATGGTCATCGCAGATACGATTCCGGCTGACGCCACTCTTTCCGGCGTCTTCGTAGGTCCGACGATGGAGATCTTGTGGGCGGCGGCGAATTCTGCAATCGAGCGCTTCTGGTTCTCGGGCGAGTAATGCTGATACTCAGTCGACATGCGAATGCATTGCGCCGCTGGTCTCACAATGAAAGCCGCTCGCCCGCCGCTCATTGAGCTCAGCACCTGTCACTCCTCGCAACGACCACGATTAGTCATAGATCGTCACTCAGGCAAGTCAAGCAATCTTGCGCGCAGTCACGAAATGTTCATGGAGAGCAGCTCCTTAAAAATTGGTGGGAGACCGAACCTCGCGCCACGGGTGATGTAGTTGGCTGACGCGCAACTAATTGGATTCCGCCCGTGAAAATGCCTACGCCTACGAGGCTCATAGGCCTCTACGGCTTCTCGCGCATCGCCATTGGAACATCCGTAGGGACATTCGAAGGTGGTCCCGGAAACGTCGCACGCGCTTTGAAGTTCTTGCGCTCGGAACTGGACCAGCACGATAATGATGTTGCCATCGCCATCTGCCTCACCGATGGCGCGTGCTTCGGTATCATTCTCAGCAAGTGGCAAATCCCAGAATCCGTCGAAAAATTTGAGCGCTTCCTTACCGGCCTGGGTTTTTACGAGGCAACGCATAGTGACTAGCACCTGCGGACAACGGAGCTCATATCACTAGAGGGAGCTCATTTGCGGCCCCTCGATCCCACCGGCAGTCGACCGTAGACGACC
>NZ_CADIKK010000120.1 GCF_902859915.1 Paraburkholderia ultramafica | reverse complement strand
TGCGTATTTCGGACGAACGTGACCGGCCGTTTCGGGATCGTGACCGACGATTTCGGCAACGTGACCGGCCGGACCGGAAGGCAGGATTGGCGTTGCGCATGACATCAACCACGCGGGCTATGCTCGCCGGCTTTGGCCGGAGAGACCATGCCCGCGCACAGGATGAACATGCGCATGATCAAGGACGTTTTACGACTTAAATTCGACGGCGGCTTCTCGCACGATCGGATCGCCGCGTCGCTGGGCATCTCCAAGGGCGTGGTCACGAAGTACGTCGGACTGGCGGGCGCCGCCGGGCTGGACTGGGCGAGCGCCTACGACATGGACGAAGGCGAACTTGAGCGGCGGCTTCTCGGCAAGCCGACAGGGCCAGCAGCCTATGCTCAGCCGGACTACGGGCGCATCCATCAGGAGCTGCGCCGCAAGGGCGTGACGCTCACGCTGCTGTGGGAGGAGTACCAGGCCGAGTTTGCGGACCGTCAGACCTACCGCTATACGCAGTTTTGCGAGCACTACAAGGCGTTCACGAAACGCCTGAAGCGCTCGATGCGTCAGATCCACCGCGCTGGCGAGAAGCTGTTTGTCGACTTCGCCGGCCCCACGTTGCCGCTGACCACCGGACGCCGCGCGCACATCTTCGTGGCTGCCATGGGTGCCTCAAGCTACACGTTCGCGTGCGCAACGCCGGCGGAAACGATGGAGGACTGGCTCGGCGGCATTGCACGTGCCCTGACGTTCTATGGGGGCGTCCCGCAGCTGATCGTGCCCGACAACCCGCGCGCGATGATTGCCGATCCCGATCGTTATGAACCGCGCGCAGGCGACACGGTGCTGGACTTCGCTCGTCATTACGGCACGTCATTCCTTCCTGCACGCGTGTATCGCCCGCAGGATAAACCGAAGGTAGAAGTTGCGGTCCAGGTGGTCGAGCGCTGGATCATGGCGCGCCTGCGTCATCACCGGTTTGCGTCGGTCCAGTCGGTCGATGACGCGATCCGTCCGCTACTGAAGAACCTGAACGAGCGCGCGTTCCAGAAGCTGCCGGGATGTCGTGCCAGCGCATTCGCCGAACTGGACGCGCCGGCACTGCAGCCGCTGCCGGCACAGCCCTATGAGCTCGCGCGCTTCAAGACAGTGACGGTCTACATCGACTATCACGTCGAGATCAACAAACACCGCTACAGCGTGCCGCACGCGCTGGTCGGTCTCAAGCTCGATGCGCGCATCACGGCTGGCGCTGTCGAACTGTTGCATCGTGGTCGCCGTGTTGCCAGCCACGCCCGTAATGACCGCACGGGCGGCTACACCACCGTCGTCGAGCACATGCCAGCGGCACACCGCGCCCATCTGGAATGGACGCCGCAGAGGCTCATTCATTGGGGGCAGCAGATCGGCGCGGCAACCGGCGCGCTCGTCACCCGGCTGCTGCAGGAGCAACGCCACCCGGAACACGGCTATCGGGCGTGCCTCGGATTGCTCTCGCTCTCACGCCGCTATGGCCGCGAGCGTCTCGAAGCAGCCTGTGCGCTGGCGCTGGAACTGAGGGTGCACCGTTACCGCCATGTGCGCGAAATCCTGATCAACAACCGCGATCGCGCTGCGGCAACGACGCCTGCCGACTGGATCAGCCCGAGCCACGCGCATGTACGCGGCCCCAGCTACTACCAATAAAGAGAACCCGCCATGATGATGCAACAGACACTCACACAGCTGCGCACCCTGAAGCTTGACGGGTTCGCTGACGGACTGGAAGAACAATTGACGCAGCCCGGCACGGCCAGCCTGAGCTTCGAGGAACGACTATCGTTGCTGGTCGACCGGGAAGCCAGCTGGCGTGATGATCGGCGTCGTACCCGGTTGCTCAAGCAGGCGCGCCTGAAGTATCCGCAGGCCGCGATCGAGGACCTCGACACCCGCGCCGGTCGAGGCGTGGACCCGCGCTCGCTCACGAGCCTCGTTCTGGGCGATTGGGTCGAGGCTGGCTACAGCCTGCTCATCAGCGGGCCAACCGGCGCCGGTAAATCGTGGCTCGCCTGCGCGTTGGCCCAATACGCCTGTCGGCGCGGGCATTCGGCGTTGTATCTGCGCGTGCCGCGCTTGAGTGAAGAACTGCGCGTTCTGCACGGCAATGGCGGCTTCACGAAATGGCTGCTGCACGTTGCCCGCATTGACGTCGTTCTGCTGGACGACTGGGGAATGGCGCCGCTCGACGCGATGGTTCGCAACGACCTGCTCGAGATGATCGATGACCGCTCGACGGGCAAGGCGACCATCGTCACCAGCCAATTACCGATTGAGCACTGGCATGGCTGGATCGGCGACGAGACCATCGCCGATGCGATGCTCGACCGTCTCATGCAGCGTCATCATCGGATCACGCTCACCGGCGAATCGCTCAGAAAAGCATCCCTAAAACCCAACGTCCTGGAGCCCGAACTCGACCAAAACTGACAAGGAAATCTACAATCAACACCGCGCAACGCCCAAACCCGCCGAATCGGTCACGTTCCCGAAATCGGCGGTCACGTTCGCCGAAATACGCA
>NZ_CADIKK010000119.1 GCF_902859915.1 Paraburkholderia ultramafica | reverse complement strand
GAACGAAACCGCTCGCGCGGTAGGGGGCTCCGGCTAAGCCCGGTGGTTTATGAGGGGGCGGCTGCGCGGTTCCGTATGTTGGCGAATGAGGCAATCCGCCTCGTTCTCCAGCAGGAGCCGAATCATGACCTCCTTACCGGCAAACGCCAGCCCACTGCGCCAGCGCATGACCGACGACATGCGCATGCGCCAGCTTGCCCCCAAGACGCAGGCCATCTATCTGCACATCGTGCGCGAGTTCGCCCGGTTTCTCGGGCGCTCACCTGACACGGCCACCGTCGAGGACCTGCGCCGTTACCAGCTCTATCTGGTCGACCACGGCACCTCGGCCGTGTCGCTGAACCACGCGATCACCGGCCTGAAGTTCTTCTTCACCGTCACGCTCGACCGGCCCGAGCTGATGGTCAGGATGCACCCGGTGCGCGTGCCCCGCATATTGCCCGTCGTGCTCAGTCCCGATGAAGTGCGGCGACTCATCGAGGCGGCCGGCAACCTGAAGCACCAGACCGCCCTGTCGGTCGCGTATGGCGCGGGGCTACGCGCCAGCGAAGTGGTCGCGCTGAAGGTCACCGACGTCGACAGCGAACGCATGACGCTGCGCATTGAGCAGGGCAAGGGCCGTCGGGACCGCTACGCCATGCTCTCGCCAGTGCTGCTCGAGCGTCTGCGTGTGTGGTGGCGCGTGGCCCGTGCGCAGGGCAGGATGCCCGATGGTGGGTGGCTGTTTCCCGGGCTCGATCCGCTCGATCAGTTAAGCACGCGACAGTTGAACCGCGCCATTCATGCCGCCGCCGAGGCTGCGAACATCGACAAGCGCGTGTCCATGCACACGCTGCGGCATAGCTTTGCGACACACCTGCTTGAACAGAAGGTGGACATCCGCGTGATCCAGGTGCTGCTCGGCCATGCGAAGCTCGAGAACACCGCGCTCTACGTCCAGGTGGCCACCGACCTGCTGCACGAGGTCACCAGTCCGCTGGACCGCCTGCCCGCCGGGTAAGCTGCGCCGCTGTAGCGCCTCATGCTGGAGGTTGCGGATATCTTCCGCAGCCACGGGCCAGCGTGGCGGGCAACCACACACCTGAGCCTGGGGCAGCTGAAGGTCATGTCAGCCATCGAACAGTGCCGCACCGCGGCGCTGGGTGGACACGTGTTGCGCTGTTCCGGCTGTGCACAGGTCGAACTCGCCTACAACTCCTGCCGCAACCGCCACTGCCCGAAGTGCCAGGCCAGTGCCGCGCGTCGCTGGCTCGATGCGCGCCAGACCGATCTGCTGCCCGTGGAGTATTACCACGTGGTGTTCACGCTGCCTGCGCCCATCAGTGCGATCGCCTGGTACAACAAGGCGGTAATCTACGGGCTCCTGTTCGACATCGCCGCCGAAACCCTCCGTACGATCGCCGCCGATCCCAGACACCTGGGCGCACAGATCGGCGCCACGCTGGTGCTGCACACCTGGGGCTCAGCACTCACGCATCATCCGCACGTGCACGGTATCGTTCCCGGCGGCGGCCTGTCGCCCGATGGTGAGCGGTGGATTGCCTGCCGCCCCGGCTTCTTCCTGCCAGTGCGCGTGCTCTCGCGCCTGTTCCGGCGCCGCTTCCTCGAAGCACTCGCAGACGCACACCGACGCGGCCAGCTGCAGTTCTTCGGCGAGTACGCCGGGCTTGCCACTGCGGCTGCCTTTGCGCGGTGGCTTGCGCCGCTGCGCACCTGCGAGTGGGTGGTCTATGCGAAGCGTCCCTTCGCCGGACCGCAAGCGGTGCTCGAGTACCTCTCACGCTATACGCACCGCGTGGCGATCTCCAACCAGCGCCTGGTCGCATTCGATGAGCGCGGCGTCACCTTCCGCTGGAAGGACTACCGTGCAACAGGACGCCCCCGCTACAAGACCATGACGCTCGAAGCCGGCGAGTTCATGCGTCGCTTTCTGCTGCATGTGCTGCCCGGCGGCTTCCATCGCATCCGTCACTACGGCCTGCTCGCCAACCCGGTGCGCCGCGCCAGCCTCGCCAAGGTGCGTGAGTTGCTGCACGTCGTACCCGAGGTCGCCACCCAGCCCGACGATCAGGAGGTTGCTGCCGTTCCGGTCTTCGTCTGCCGGCACTGCGGTGCGCCGATGATCGTCATTGAAATACTGGAACGCACTGCGCCCATTCGCGCACCACCCATACGACGAGGCGAGACTTGAGCGCAACGCTTCCTGCACGTCCAACCCGACCGTCGGCTTTGCGGCAACGCGGCCCACGAGTGGACGTTTGCGCCTGTCGCTTCAGGCGGTCCCTCGCACGTCCGCTTTACCGCCACGATTGCGCCACCGCACCGCTTCATCACTGCGTCAACGCGCATCCAGCATCCCACCGCACCACGCATCCATCAACATTGCTGGCCATCCCGGCCTATCAATCGCCATAGCCCAGGACTCCGACCGTATCGGAGTACTCCGCGGTTTCCTCCATCGAGGCTCGTTCGACGCCTGCCAGCGAAGCTCGGTGGCGCACTCACATTCCTGCGGGCGTTGGCAGGCATCGACCAACCCTAAACG
>NZ_CADIKK010000118.1 GCF_902859915.1 Paraburkholderia ultramafica | reverse complement strand
CGTTTAGGGTTGTTCGATGCCTGCCATGGTCCGCAGGAATGTGAGCGCGCCACCGCGCGTTGCTGGCAGGCGTCGAACAAGCCTCGATGGAGGAAACCGCGGAGTGCTCCGAACCGGTGGGAGTCTTGGAGGCTATGGCGATTGATAGGCCGGGGTGCCCGGCGGTGCTGGAAGATGCGCGGTCAAACGGGATGCTGGATAGGGCCTGGGGCGGTGACGAGGCGGTGCAGTCGCGCAATCGTGAGGATAAAGCGGACGTGCGAGGGGCTGCGCGAAGCGGCAAGCGCAAACGTCCGCTCGTGGGCCGCGTTGCCGCAAAGCCGACGGTCGAGTTGCACGTCCAGGAAGCGTGGCGCTCATGTCTGGCGTCTCGGCATGGGTGGTGCGCGAATGGGCGCAGTGCGTTCCAGGATCTCGATGACGATCATCGGGGCACCGCAGTGCCGGCAGACGAAGACCGGAGGGACAGCAACCCCGGGATCGTCGGGCTGGGTGTCGGCCTCAGGCACGACGTCCAGCAGTTCACGGGCCTTCGCGAGACTGGCGCGGCGCACCGGGTTGGCGAGCAGTCCGTAGTGACGGATGCGATGGAAGCCGGCAGGCAGCACATGGAGCAGGAAGCGGCGCATGAACTCGCCGGCTTCGAGCGTCATGATCTTGTAGCGGGTGCGTCCCTTGGCCCGGTAGTCCTTCCAGCGGAAGGTGACACCGCGTTCATCGAAGGCGACCAGGCGCTGGCTGGAGATCGCCACGCGGTGCGTGTAGCGTGAGAGGTATTCGAGTACGGCGTGCGGTCCGGCAAAGGGACGCTTGGCGTAGACGACCCACTCGCAGGTGCGCAGCGGCGCAAGCCACCGTGCAAAGGTAGCCGCATTGGCAAGCTCCGTGTATTCGCCGAAGAACTGCAACTGGCCATGCTGGTGAGCCGTTTCGAGCGCTTCGAGGAAGCGGCGCCGGAACAGACGCGACAGGACGCGCACGGGCAGGAAGAAGCCGGGCCGGCAGGCGATCCACCGCTCACCATCGGGCGACAGGCCCCCGCCTGGGATGATGCCGTGCATGTGCGGATGATGCGTAAGCGCCGAGCCCCAGGTGTGCAGCACGAGCGTGGCGCCGATCTGGGCACCGAGGTGCCTGGGATCGGCGGCGATCGTGCGCAGCGTGTCGGCGGCGATGTCGAACAGCAGGCCGTAGATGACCCGCTTGTTGGTCCAGGCGATCGCGCTGATGGCGGCGGGCAGCGTGAAGACGAGGTGGAAGTACTCGACGGGTAGCAGATCGGCCTGGCGTGCCTCCAGCCAGCGGTGTGCGGCGCTGGCCTGGCACTTCGGGCAATGCCGGTCCCGGCAGGAGTTGAAGGACACCTCTGTCCTTGCGCAGCCTGAACAGCGCAGCACATGTCCGCCCAGTGCCGCCGTGCGGCACCGTTCGATGGCCGACATGACCTTCAGCTGCCCCAGGCTCAGGTGTGTCGTGGCTCGCCACACTGGCCCGTGGCTGCGGAAGATGTCCGCAACCTCCAGCATGAGATGTCGCAGGGTGCGGGCTTAGTCTTGAGGCAGGCGGTCCAGTGGACTGGTGACCTCATGCAGCAGGTCGGTGGCCACCTGTACGTAGAGCGCGGTGTTCTCGAGCTTCGCATGGCCGAGCAGGACCTGGATCACGCGGATGTCCACCTTCTGTTCGAGCAGATGGGTGGCGAAACTGTGACGCAGGGTATGCATGGATACGCGCTTGTCGATGTTCGCAGCCTCAGCGGCGGCATGAATGGCGCGGTTCAGCTGCCGCGTGCTCAGCTGATCGACCGGATCGAGTCCGGGAAACAACCACCCGCCATCGAGCATCCTGCCCTGCGCACGGGCCACACGCCACCACACACGCAGGCGCTCGAGCAGCACCGGCGAGAGCATGGCGTAGCGGTCGCGGCGGCCCTTGCCCTGCTCGATACGCAGTGTCATGCGCGCGCTGTCGACGTCGGTGACCTTCAGCGCTACCACTTCGCTGGCGCGTAGTCCCGCACCGTACGCGACCGACAGCGCGGTCTGGTGCTTCAAGTTGCCGGCCGCCTCGATGAGCCGCCGCACTTCATCGGGACTGAGCACGACGGGCAATATGCGGGGCACGCGCACCGGGTGCATTCTGACCATCAGCTCGGGCCGGTCAAGCGTGACCTCGAAGAAGAACTTGAGCCCGGTGATCGCGTGATTCAGCGACACGGCCGAGGTGCCGTGGTCGACCAGATAGAGCTGGTAGCGGCGCAGGTCTTCGACGGTGGCCGTGTCAGGTGAGCGCCCGAGAAACCGGGCGAACTCACGCACGATGCGCAGATAGATGTCCTGCGTCTTGGGGGCAAGCTGGCGCATGCGCATGTCGTCGATCATGCGCTGGCGCAGTGGACTGACGTTTGCCTGTGAGGAGGTCATGATTGGGCTCCTGCTGGAGAACGAGGCGGGTTGCCTCATTCGCCAACATACGGAACCGCGATGCCGGCCTCTCCCTGACCACCGGCGTCTGACCGTAGCCCCTACCGCGCGAGCGGTTTAGTCC
>NZ_CADIKK010000117.1 GCF_902859915.1 Paraburkholderia ultramafica | reverse complement strand
GGCAGAGGATTTTTAGCGAAGCGGAAGCGGCGCACCGGGGTGATCGCAGGCACGGCACGAAATCCGCGCCCGCTTCGCTAAAAATTCTTTGAGCGAAACCGCTCCGCTAGCGCGGGCAGCTATGGGCATTGAATCAGGGTGATGACCGTGATGTTGCAGATGGCGATGCTGGATGCGTCGTGGAAGACGTCCCGCTGCTGCGTGTAAGGGTTGCGAGGACACTGATGGGATCGTGTCGGGAGGTGTGATGCGGGCGGTGGCGCCGCGATGGCCGGGGCGCGGCCAAAGCACTGCCGCAACCGGTCAACCGGTTGTGCGGGCAGATGCGCGAAGCGTGAAGGCGCGGGCGTCACGGTACACCCGCAGGAGGTGCCCGCGGCCGGGCGTGATGCGGAAGGAGTTCGATGCACACCATGTGTCCGTTCGAACATGCTGGACAGTCACGCAGGGATCGACCGGTGAGTCTGGCGTAGCGGTCACGATAGTCCTGGCTGAGCTCACCAGTGCCAGCCGCGCGCGGTGGCATGACGCCGAGCAGGCACCGGCATTCGGCGAGTCCGGTTTCGCGGCGCCGGTTGCTGAGGAACCCGTAGTGACGGATTCGCTGCAGTCCGCGCGGCAGCACGTGCAGCAGGAAGCGACGGATGAATTCCGGCGCGTCGAGCCGCATCACGCGCTGTGCGGATTCATGGCGGTAGTCTTTCCAGCGGAACGTGACGTGTCCATCAGCGATGTCGATCAGGCGATTGTTCGAGATGGCGACGCGATGCGTGTAACGTCCCAGGTAGCCGAGTACCTGCTGCGGCCCGCCGAACGGTTCCTTTGCGTACACCACCCATTCCGCGCGTCGCGGGCTATCCAGATAGCGGGCGAACGCCTGCATGTGCTGCAGGGGCGCGAGGGCGCTGAAGAACCGCAGGCGCCCGGTCTCAAAGGCACGCTGCAACCGCTCGAGGAACAGACGCCGGAACAGGCGTGATAGCACTCGCACTGGCAAGAAGAAACCAGGACGGCAGGCAATCCAGCGTGAGTGGTCCGGCGCCAGACCGCCACCCGGGACCACGCAATGCAGGTGCGGATGGTGCAGCAGGTTCTGGCCCCAGGTATGGAGGATCGCGATGAAGCCGATGTCAGCGCCGAGGTGTTTCGGATCAGCCGCGATGGTCTGCAGTGTTTCGGCGGTGGCCTGGAACAGGATGTCGTAGACCACCGCCTTGTTCTGGTAGGCGATCGCCGCGATTTCTTCCGGGACCGTGAACACCACGTGGAAATACGGTACCGGCAGCAGATCGGCCTGACGGTCGTCGAGCCATTGTGCCCGGGCAAGCGACTGGCACCTGGGACAGTGGCGATTCCGGCAGCTGTTATAGGCAATGCGTTGATGGCCGCAGGCATCGCACTGTTCGACATGTCCGCCGAGCGCGGCGGTCCGGCATAGCTCAACCGCGCTCATGACGCGCCGCTGGGCGCGACTGAGTGACCCGGCATGGGTTTGACGATACGCTGCGCCGTAGCGACGCAACACGTCCGCCACTTCCGGTGGCGTGACCTTCATGGGCGCGCTCAGAAGTTCGCTGGGGGTTCTTCTGGTGGATCAGGCGCAACCGGTTGAGGGAGCAGGTCAAAGGGACTGGTGGTCGCACAAACCGTGCTTGTGGCCACCTTCAGATAGCGGGAGGTGGTGGCGAGGCTGCGGTGGCCGAGCAGTAGCTGGATGGTGCGTACATCGGTACCCGATTCGAGCAGATGGGTGGCGAACGCGTGACGCAGGGAGTGCGGCGTGACAGGCTTGCTGATAGCCGCCCGGCGACGGGCCTGCTGGCACGCCAGCCGTATCGTCGCAGGGTCGATGGACTGGTCAGGAAAGCGCCCCGGGAACAGCCAGTGTTGTGGTCGGCCAGCCTGCCAGTAAGTGCGCAGGATTTCCAGCAGCCGCGGCGAGAGCATCACATAGCGGTCAACCTGGCCTTTGCCCTGTTCGACGCGCAGCACCATCCGCTGGCTGTCGATATCGCTGACCTTCAGTCGCGTCACTTCCGAAATGCGCAGACCGCCGGCGTAGGCTGCCATCAGGATCGTGCGGTGTTTGAAGCTCCTGATCGATTCGAGGAAAATGGTGACCTCCTCACGACTCAGGATCACCGGTAGTGTGCGTGGCTTCTTCGACATGACGATGTCGTCGACAGCCCAGCCGCGTTTGAGCGTGACCGTGTAGAGAAAGCGTAGCGCGGCGGTCGCGGTAACCAGGCTGCTGCGCGCCAGTTTGCGGACTTCGACGAGGTGCAGTTGCCAGGCGCGGATCTCTTCGGGTCCCAGCGTTGCCGGGGAGCGGCCAAAGTGCTTCGCGAAGGCGCCAACTTGCTGGAGGTACGCGCGCTGGGTATTGGCCGAGAGATTACGAACGCGCATATCCTCGACCATCCGCTGACGTAGGGGTGTCATGGCAGGACTCCTTTCAGGATGAGCAGGTGCGGTGAATTGCACTGTCATCGTCGCACCCGGAAAGGAATGTCCGCCGCGCCGGCCATGACGGGGACGTCGGCCAACCGCCATACCGCGTCAGCGGTTTTGTTCAA
>NZ_CADIKK010000116.1 GCF_902859915.1 Paraburkholderia ultramafica | reverse complement strand
CCATCCGCTGGCACTCTTTCTCGACGACTTGCAGTGGCTCGACATGGCCACGCTCGACCTGTTCGAGGACCTGCTGACGCAGTCGGATCTGCAGCACCTGATGCTGATCGGCGCTTACCGGGACAATGAAGTCAAAGCCACCCATCCGCTGATGGGCAAGCTTCAGGCCATCAGGAACATCGGCACCCGGATCGATGAAATCACGCTTGTCCCGCTCGCCCTTGAACACATCGAGAAGCTGATTGCGGATACGCTGCACTGCGAGCCGGCACGCGCCGCACCACTCGCGCAACTCGTGCAGGAGAAGACCGCGGGCAACCCGTTCTTCGTGATCCAGTTTCTGCACGCGCTCGCCGAAGAGGATTTACTCACTTTTGATCATGACGCGGCATGCTGGTGCTGGGATCCCGATCGCATCCATGCGCAGGGATACACCGAGAATGTCGTCGACCTGATGATCGGCAAGCTGACCCGCCTGCCGGCCGAAACACAGCAGGCGTTGCAGCAGCTTGCCTGCCTCGGCAACGTTGCCGCGATCGCGATGCTTTCGATCGTACTCGGAACCCCGGAGAAGCAGGTGCACGCGTCGCTGTGGCTGGCGGTCCACCACGGGGTGGTCGAGCGCCTGGAAACCTCCTGGCGATTTGTGCACGACCGGGTGCAGGAGGCCGCCTATTCACTAATCCCGGAAGCGTCTCGCGCCGAGGTCCATCTGCGGATCGGGCGGCTGCTCGCCGCGCAGACTCCTCCCGGGAAACGGGAAGAGGCGATCTTCGAGATCGTCAACCAGTTCAACCGCGGCGTGGCGTTGATCACTGCCCCCGACGAGCGTGAGCGGCTGGCCGGGTTCAACCTGCTCGCCGGCCAGCGCGCCAGGGCGTCGACAGCCTATGCCTCGGCGCTCACCTATCTCGTCACCGGCGCGGAACTACTGAAGGCTGATAGCTGGGAGTGCCAGCATGACCTGATGTTTGCGCTGGAGCTGAACCGGGCCGAATGCGAATTCCTGACCGGTGCGCTGGCTGAAGCGGAGCAGCGGCTTGTTCAGCTGTCAATGCACGCTGAAAACATCGTCGAACGAGCGACGGTCGCGTGCCTGCGCGTCGATTTATACACCACGCTCGGCCAAAGCGGCCGAGCGATCGCTGTAAGCCTCGACTACCTCCGACGTCTGGGTATTGACTGGTCGCCACACCCGACAGATAAGGAAGTGCGCCACGAGTACGAGCGGATCTGGTGCCAGCTCGGCGGACGCGAGATTGAAGCGCTCGTTGATCTGCCCTCAATGAGTGATCCGGCTTGCCTCGCAACCCTCGACGTGCTGATCAGGACCGGGGCTCCTGCAGCATTCACGGACGCCAATCTGCCTTCCCTGGTCTACTGCCGCGCGGTGAGCCTTAGCCTTCAGTACGGCAATGGTGATGCGTCATGCCACGCCTACGCCCAGCTTGCTACGGTGCTGGGGCCGCACTTCGGCGACTACGAGACCGGATTTCGCTTCGGGCGGCTTGGCTACGAACTGGTGGAACGCCGCGGATTGAGGCGTTTCGAGGCCAGGACCTATATGCAGTGTGCTTACCTCATGGCATGGACCAGGCATGTCCGCGACTGCCGTGATCTGCTGCGCCGCGCGTTTGACGCCGCCAATCGGATCGGCGATCTCACGCATGCGGCGTACACCTGCAATTTGCTGAACACAAACCTGCTCGCGGCTGGCGACCCGCTCATTGAGTCGCAACACGAGGCCGAGCACGGTCTCGCGTTCGCGCATAAGGTCCGGTTCGGGTTCGCCGTTGACGTCATGTCTACGCAACTCGCGCTCATTCGAACGCTGCGCGGCTTGACGCCAGCCTTCGGCTCCTTCGACGACGAGCAGTTTAGTGAGCTTTCTATTGAGCATCGGTTCGCCCTTAACCCGGATTTGGCCTTTGCTGAGTGCTGGTACTGGGTCCGCAAACTACAGGCGCGCTTTTTTGCCGGCAACTATGCGGCGGCGATCGAAGTTTCGTTGAAAGCTCAACAGCTGTTGTGGACCTCGGTCTCCCAGTTCGAAACAGCGGAATATCACTTCTATGACGCACTATCCCGCGCTGCAGCCTGCGCTTGCGCGACAGCCGGCGAGCGGCAGCACCACGTAGACGCTCTGGCTGGGCATTACAGGCAACTCCAGGTATGGGCAGCGAATTGCCCGGAGAATTTCGAAAACCGTGCCGCACTGGTCGGGGCTGAGATCGCCCGCATCGAAGGCCGCGTGCTTGACGCCGAGCAGCTCTACGAGCAGGCGATCCACTCGGCGCAGGAGCATGGCTTTGTCCACAATGAGGCGCTCGCCAGCGAACTCGCGTCCCGCTTCTATGCGGCGCGCGGTCTTGAGAAGATTGCCCGGATGTATCTGCAGGACGCGCGCTACGGCTACCTGCGTTGGGGTGCCGACGGCAAGGTACGGCAACTCGAGGAACTGTATCCGTACCTGAGGACAGAAGCGCCGCCGCCCGGCCCGACGGGCACGATCGCGACGCCGGTCGACCACCTCGACCTTGCGACCGTGACCAGGGTATCGCAGACGGTCTCGGGCGAAATCGTCCTGGAAAGGCTGATCCATACGCTCATGCGCACGGCGATTGAGCAGGCG
>NZ_CADIKK010000115.1 GCF_902859915.1 Paraburkholderia ultramafica | reverse complement strand
TTCGCTGGCGAGCGCCTCATTGTGGACAAAGCCATGCTCCTGCGCCGAGTGGATGGCCTGCTCGTAGAGCTGTTCGGCATCAAGCACGCGGCCTTCGATGCGGGCGATCTCGGCCCCGACCAGTGCGGCGCGATTCGCGAAATTCTCGGGACAGTTTTCCGCCCAGACCTGCAGTTGCCTGTGATGTACAGCCAGAGCGTCCAGGTGCTGCTGCCGCTCCTCGGCCGGTGCGCAGTCGCACCAGGCCGCTAGCGTCAGCGCGCCATAGAAATGATATTCGGCTTCCTCCAGGAACGCGGACGAGGTCCAAAGGAGGCGCTGCGCCTTCGATGCAGCGTTCAGGGCCGCCGCATGGTCACCGGCGATATAGCGCGCCTGCAGTTTCCGGATCCAGTACCGACACGCAGCGGTCGCCAGGGTCGGGTTGCTGGACAGATGGTGTTCGATGCGAAGTTCATTGAACTGCCCGTCGTCAAGGCAACCGAATTTCAGCGTCAAGCCGCGCAGCATCCGGATCAGCGCGAGCTGCGTGGTGATGAAGTCAATGACACAGCCGAATCGCGCCTTTTCGGCGAATGCGAGGCCACGCGCTGCTTCGCCTTGCACCTCGGGCAGCGGCTCGCCGGCAAAGAGTAGATCCGTGTTGAGGCAGTAGCACGAGTAGTCTGCATACGTGAGGTCTCCGATCCGGTTCGCCGCGCCGAACGCGCGGCGCATCAGGTCACGGCAAGCCCGCACGTGTTTCGTCCAGTGCACGACAAAAAGCGCGAAGTCAAGATACGTCCTCGCCTCGAAGCGTTTGAGCCCGCGTCGTTCGACGAGTTTGTAGCCGAGTTGGCCGAATCGAAATCCGGCCTGGTAGTTGCCGAAACGCGGTCCGGCGCTCCTGCCAAGATGCGCATAGGCGAAACATGAAGCATCGCAGTGGCCGCGCTCAAGGCTGAGACTGATCGCCTTGCAGCTCGTCAGGGAAGCCAGGTTCGCATCCATAAACCAGGCCGGCGCCAAGACCTTACTCAGAACCTCGACGGTCGCAAGGGACGCCGCGTCTTCCATCAGTGGCAAATCGATGAGTTCCTCAATGGTTCGGCTACCGAGCAATGACCCGATGTGTTCGTATTCGCGTCGCACCTCCTCGTCTTGCGGATGGGGTGACCAATCGATACCGACATGCCTGAGGTAGTCGAGACACACAGCGACCGCGCGGTCGCTCTGATCGAGGGTCGTGCAGACATCCATATGCAGGCACGCAACGCTGGCCTGTTCGATGGTTGTCGTGGCTCGCCTTGACAATGCCGCCAGTCGCTCGTCTGCCATCGGTAACTGGCCGGTCAGGAATTCGCATTCGGCCCGGTTCAGTTCCAGCGCAAAGACCAGCTCATGCTGGCGCTCCCAGCAATCAGCCTCCAGGAGTTCCGCGCCGGTGATGAGATAGGTGAGCGCTGCGGCATAGGCAGTCGACGCCCTGGCGCGCTGGCCGGCGAGCAGGTTGAACCCGGCCAGCTGCTCACGCTCGTCACGTGATGTAATCAGGGGCGCGCCGCGGTTCAACTGGTTGACGATCTCGAAGATCGCCTCCTCCCGTTTCCCGGGGGGCGTCTGCGCGGCGAGCAGCCGCCCGATTCGCAGATGGGTCTCGGCGCGTGCTGCGTGCGGGATCAGCGAATACGCGGCCTCCTGCACCCGGTCGTGCACAAATCGCCAGGAGCTTTCCAGCCGCTCGACCAGTCCGTGGTGGACCGCCGGCCACAGCGACGCGTGCACCTGCTTCTCCGGGGTCGCGAGCACGATCGAAAGCATCGCGACCGTGGCCACGTTGCCGAGGCAGGCAAGCTGCTGCAACGCCGGTTGCGTTTCGGCTGGCAGGCGGGTCACCTTGTCGACCATCAGATCCACGACATTCTCGGAGTAACCGCGGGCATGAATGCGATCAGGATCCCAGCACCAGCGCGCCGCGTCATGATCGAAAGCGAGCAATTCCTCTTCGGCGAGCGCGTGCAGAAACTGGATCACGAAGAACGGGTTGCCGGCGGTTTTCGCCTGCACGAGCTGCGCGAGCGGCGCGGCGCGTGCCGGCTCGCAATGCAGCGTATCCGCAATCAGCTTCTCGATGTGTTCACGGGCGAGCGGGACAAGCGTGATTTCATCGATCCGGGTGCCGATGTTCCTGATGGCCTGAAGCTTGCCTTTCAGCGGATGGGTGGCATCGACTTCATTGTCCCGGTAAGCGCCGATCAGCATCAGGTGCTGCAGATCCGACTGCGTCAGCAGGTCCTCGAGCAGGTCGAGCGTGGCCATGTCGAGCCACTGCAGGTCGTCGAGAAAGAGCGCCAGCGGATGGTCCGGGCGGGCAAACACACCGATGAAGCGCTGGAACACCAGCTGGAAACGGCGTTGCGCCTGCTGCGGCTCAAGCTCGGGGACCGGTGGCGGGTCCCCGATGATGAGCTTCAGTTCGGGAATGAGGTCGCTCATGAGCCGCGCATTCGGCTCCAGTGCCGCCAGCAACGCGCTGCGCCAGACTGCCAGCTCAGCGTCGCGCTTGCCGAGCAGCTGCCGCACCAGGCTCTGGAAAGCCTGCACCAGCGTGGAATAGGGGATGTCGCGCTTGTACTGGTCGAACTTGCCGGAGGCG
>NZ_CADIKK010000114.1 GCF_902859915.1 Paraburkholderia ultramafica | reverse complement strand
CAAGGTCGTGACGGCTGCGTGGACGCACAACAACGCACAGTGGCCCACGAGCAGTGGCGCGTATAGCCAGACCTACTCCACTGGCTACTCGCTGCAGGTCGACAACCCGGGTACCTCGGGCAACGTGACGAAGATCGATGGTTACGGCAATGTCAGCACGGTTGCGTATACCAACGGCACCGTCTCGCTGACGCTTACCGAAGTGCCGCAATACATCGTGTCGAACAACGCGACTGTTGCACAGGCCAATTCGACTGTTCCGGTCGGGTATACGGGCCAGTAAGGGTTGTTCGACGCCGGCCCTTTATAGGTAGTCTGTCCCGCCTTCGGTCATATTGTTCACAACTGGCAGGTAGCTGCCAGCGAAGGCGGGATCTAGAGGTATCCTTTTTATAGTCAAAATCTCGTCCAGAACCACCTATTTGCTTAAGGGGCAGGTTGATGAGGTTTTGAAAGAGGTCTTGAGATTGCGGAACGCTACCAGCTGAAGTATCTGGAAATTGGGACGGACGAGCACCACGTCCATTTGCTCGTGCAATCGGTACCGACTTACAGTGTGACGAAGGTCATGAGGACGGTGAAGAGTCTGACGGCGCTGTGCCTGCTCAACCTTCACTCCAGTGGCGTCCGTTGCCTGCTGCCCTGTGCGGGTAAAGCGCGCAGCCCATGCTGCAATGTCGACTGCGCCGACTCCCATCATTGCGGTGTAACGGCATCGCCCAACTTCTGGCGCGGGCGGAACTCCAGTGGCTGTGCCTCCGCGCGCTCAGATGCCGGTCGTGAAGTGCCACAACTGCCGCACGTGCCGCAGCCATCACCGCAACTGCCGGTCGCCTGGGCGGGCCGCAGCCGGCGGCCGAGCGCCTGCATCACACCCGCGCGCTGCGGCTGCACGAGCGAGGCCGAAGCGGCCGCCAGCGCGCGGGTCGTGAACTGAGGGGCCAGCTTACCAAGCGTATAGAGCAGGCTGACCGTGACCATCAATGCGATCACCGCATACTGCGACCAAAGATTCATGTTCAAGTGAACCACCTTGCGATGTTGCATGTCAGCAGCGAGGCTGTATAAGCCGATACGAACATGTAACTGAACGAGATCGCCACGTTGCGCCAGGAGCGTGTCTCGAGGCGGATCACCGCGAGCGTTGACATGCATTGCGGCGCAACGGCAAACCAGACCAGCAGCGACAGCGCACTGGCGAGGGAAAATTTGCCGGCCAGCGCATGCCCCATGCCAACGGTGTCGGCGTCGTCGCCGACGGCATACACCGTGGCGAGCGCCGCCACGGCCGTCTCACGGGCGGCGAAGGCGGGAATTAGCGACAGGCTGATCTGCCAGTTAAAGCCCAGTGGCGCAAAGACGTACTGCAGGCCGTGGCCAATATACCCCGCAAACGTGTAGTTAATAGCTGGTCCCGTGGCACCTGCTTCGCCTACACGTCGAGATTCTCAAACGGCACCGTGAACAACTGGCACCGCATTATCTGGGCGACGGTCGTGATGTCCGCCTTTGGCGCTCTCTTGAAGCCGATTCGATCGAAGTAGCCCTGCAACACAAAGTTCTCGGCGCGCATCTCTGCTCGTCCTTCCTGGTTAATGGTGTTTGGCAAAGAACTCGGCAGCCCTGGCAAGCGCGCTTTCGACCGCCTTCGCATCGACGTCGAGTTGCGTCACCAGCGCTGGCGCGTCTAGCCGTGACTTCACGCCACGGACTGCACGTGCGGCCAATCCATAGCACCGCTTCGAGAAACCAGCGACTGTCCGCAGCCGTTCGACCCCGGTCGCCTTTTTTGCCTGGCAAGATGCCTTCGACCCTGTCTCATACGTCGTCACTCAGCAGGGTTCAGATGATCCTGTTTTGCTCGCGAAAAAAAATCAGGATGCGAACACATTTCAGCAAATATCAACAGAGCCAGGCACCCCTCATCCCGCTTAGATTCAATGTGTCACACCGAAAAGCGCGTCAGCGCTTTCTTCTGGCGTCAGTCCGACTTTGAAATAGCCTTCCAGCCGTTCGGCCATTGCTTCGCAGAGAATAAACGGCGGACAGATGAAGCCCACCGAAACAGCGTGGTCGAACCACGCATTCATCCACGCGCGCAGTTCTATAACGTCCTCTGGTAAGCCGGTCGATTCATCGTCATCCATGGATTCTCTCCTTCGTCGTGGCCAGGCGGTCAGGCGGCGAGCCGGCCGATGTTCATTGCGGGCCGTGCGTTCCTGCACGGAAACGCATGCCAGCTGCCATCGTCGTGGTGAAAGAAAAATATCGACTCGGATCCGGTCGAGGGTTGCACTTCGACGGGAGCTAGTGAGCAAAGAAGACGGTGGCATTGCGGACGCATCGCACGAATGCACCACGCGTCACATCAGGTTAGGCGTACAAGACAAACGAGGCTATTCTACGAACGGTATGGATTGCTCCTGCCTGGGCATACCTGTCTCATACCCGAGTATGGTGTGGCTCACGGGTGACGGGTCCTGTCACATCCCCAGTGAGTCTTTGGTTGGAGTACGCGGTGATCGCACTGGCTCTGATGTGATGGACGACTCCCGCTACGCAGCGAGAGGTTTATGCCAGAGTGGAGCGGTCGTGACGTCCACGGCAAAGGAGCGTTCATCATGAAGATAGCGACTG
>NZ_CADIKK010000113.1 GCF_902859915.1 Paraburkholderia ultramafica | reverse complement strand
CTGTCACGGATCGGCGTAAAGGCGCCGGGGATGATCGCCGTAATGGCGCCAGTTGGAAGTGGTGTCGAACGCGGATTCGAACGGCCTCAAGAATGCGGTTTCTTGCTTGATTTTGCAACGGCGATTTCGCCGTTTTCGGGCATCGGTTTTGGCTTGCGGAAGCTCTCGCCCTCGATGACGATGCGGTAGGCACCGTGGCGTAGCCGGTCGAGTGTTGCGGCGCCGAGGACCCGGTTGTCGGGGAACGCATCGCCCCATTCGCTGAGATCGAGATTGGATGTCAGGATGGTAGCCGCCCGCTCATACCTGGCCGCGACCAGATCGTGGAAGTCTTCGTCGTGTGGCGCGCGCAATGGTTTGAGTGCGAAGTCGTCAACGATCAACAGCGGCACGCGCACGAACTGCTGGAACTTACGCTCGTAGAGGCCCGTGGCGCGGGCCGCATGCAGTTTCCTGATCAGATCGGTTTGCGTGACGAACAGCACGTCACGCCCCTGACGCGCAGCGCAGTGGCCCAGTGCCTGGGCAATGTGGGACTTGCCGACGCCTGTTTGACCGACCATCAGGATTGCCACTTTCTCGTCGATGTAACGACCAGTGGCGAGATCGTGGATGTGCGCGCGGTTGAGCTTCGGCAGCCGGTCGAAGTCGAAGGTCTCCAGTGTCTTGCCGAGCCCGAAGCCGGCGCGCACAAGACGCGCGCCGAGCTTCTTCTGGTCCCGCCGCGCGACTTCATCATGCAGGAGCATGGCGAGGAATTCGGTATAGGCGAGCTGTCCGTCGATCGCCTGACGGTTGCGCTGCTCGAGCGAGTCGAGTACGCCGGACAGGCGCAGTTGCTTGAGGATCGTATTCAGTTCGGGACTGGGATTCATGATGTTCAATGCAGGAGAAGGGAGTGGAGGTCACGACCGAAGCGGCCGCCGTTCAGATAGGTGTCAGCAGGCGCCGTTGACGTTTGCGCCGATGCCGCTCCGGGCTGGCTGTCCAGTCCCTTGTCGAGGATGGTCTTGACGGTGCGGTACTTCGGGCTCGCGAATGCAAGCGCACGCTCACACGCGGCGTCCAGTCGCTGATCGCCGAACTTCTCGCGCATACGGACGATGCCCTGCGCGCCACGCAGGTTCACCAGCACCGTGTCGTTGAACATCGCGAGAACCAGCGCGTGACAGGATGGCCCGATCTCTTTCGCACGAGCCAGGCACCACTGCGGATCGTGTTCGAGCCACGCCTGCGCCGCCGGCGGCTGGTGGTCACGCACCGTGTGGCGATCACCGGGCTTGCGCAGTCGTGGATGGGTTGCAATGAGTTCGTGCTGATGGAACAGCTGTACGATCGTATCGGTGGATTTGAGCCAGAGGCTCTTGCCAACCAGCGTGAACGGCACGGAGTACAGCGCCTTCTTGTAGACGACGTGTCCGTCCGTATGCACCTTGACTTCGCTCCATACAGCCAGCACCGGCGCAACGTCAGGCAGCGTCGTGAGCAGCGGCTTCTCGATGGCAAAGCGCGCCAGCGGCTGCTCGCGTGTCGTGCCATGTTCGCGCGTGCTGGCCTGCTGCATGATCCATTCGCGCAACTGCCGGTTGGCATCGGTCAGGTCGCGGAACGTGCGCAGCGGCACAAAGGATTTCTTGACATACTTGACGCCCGACTCAACGATTCCCTTCTTCTGCGGGTCGTGCGGTGGACATGCGTCGATCCGGAAGCCGTATCCCTCAGCGAGCGCGGCGTACGAGCGCTGAACTTCCGGGCTGTACATGCAGGCTCTGGTGATCGCGCACTTCGCGTTGTCGATGATGACGCGACCCGGGCAGCCACCGAGCCACTCGAAGGCGCGGCGGTGGCAGGCCAGCCATGTCTCGACGGTCTGGTCGAGCACCAGTTCGACATACTGGTGCCGGGACCAGCAGAGGGTCATGACGAAGAACCACGTCTTGATCTGTGCGCCCGATTCATGTGCCAGTACCGGCCCGGCGCCGAAGTCGACCTGTGCGGCCTCACCTGGAGCGAACTCAAGGATCGTTGTGGCCGGCACGCCGCGTTCGGCCCTCAGGCCCAGCAGGATACGGCGCACCGCCGAGTAGCTGCCGGTGTAGCCATGATTGCGTTTCAGCGCGTGGTGAATCGTCGTACCCTGAACGCCGGCGTCATGCCAGTCACGGATCTGCTCACGAAACGGCTCGAGCGTGGACACGCATGTGCTCGGCAAGTGTGGAGTGCGGCCGAACACGCCGGCAATCACGGCATCGTCAGGCAACGGCTGCCCGGGATCCAGCAAGCCGCGCTCGCTGGCCACACGACGAACAGCGGTCAACTTCTTGCGACCCATCAGGCCGCTACGCGCAATGTCGCGATCGGAATCGCCTTGCCGCATGCGGACAAGGACTTGACGGTACTCAAACAATTCGAACCTCCGGTTGGTCATGGACACTCCGTTCAGAAAGAACGGAGCGTACCCATCTGGAAAGTTCGAATCGCGTTCAACACCCGGCGCCGGTGGCGCCTATACGCCGATTATCGACTGGCTCCTTTACGCCGGTCACGGACCGGCGCCATAACGCCGATCCTGCGCTGGCGCCTATGCGCCGATCATCTGGTGGCGCCAATACGCCGATCCCGGAATGGCGCCATAACGCCGGTCAGTGACACC
>NZ_CADIKK010000112.1 GCF_902859915.1 Paraburkholderia ultramafica | reverse complement strand
GCGCTGCTCGACTCGATCGCCGCGCGTCACGCGAACGTGAAGCTCGCCAGCAGCCTCGCAGCGGAAGACATGCTGCTCACGCACGCGATCCTGTCGCGCGGCGTGAAGATCGGCATCTTCTCGCTGAACACGGGCCGTCTGCATGCGGAGACGCTCGGCATGATCGACCGCGTGCGCGAACGCTACGGCTACGAGATCGAGCAGTTTCATCCACAGGCCGCGGCCGTGGACGAATACGTCGCTTCGCATGGTCTGAACGCATTCTACGAAAGCGTCGATCTGCGCAAGCGCTGCTGCGAAATCCGCAAGGTCGAGCCGTTGAACCGCGCGCTGTCGGATGTCAGCGCATGGGTGACGGGCCAGCGCCGCGAGCAGTCGGTCACGCGTGCCGAACTGCATGCGGAAGAGCACGATGCCGCGCGCAACATCGCCAAGTTCAATCCGCTGACGGACTGGACCGAGGCCGAAGTGTGGGCTTATTTGAAAGCGTTCGACGTGCCGGTCAATCCGCTGCATGCGCGCGGTTATCCGAGCATCGGCTGCGAGCCGTGTACGCGTGCGATCCGTCCCGGCGAGGATAGCCGGGCAGGGCGCTGGTGGTGGGAGTCGCGCGATACGAAGGAATGCGGACTGCACATCACGACGATTACCCCGATCGCGGTTGACCGCAGCGAAAACGCTTCGGTTTGAGATATCGCTACACCGAGGCCTTGGCTTTCAGTCTGAACACCGCACATACCGATTTGAATACTGCCGCCCGGGCGAGCAACCGTTCGCCGGGCGAATCAACGAAGGACCCAAACATGAGCACCACGCTCGAATCCACTGTGAACGCTCCGCTGGGCAACACCGCAAACCGTATGGATCACCTTGATTGGCTCGAAGCCGAGTCGATTCACATCCTGCGCGAACTGGTTGCGGAATGCAGCAAGCCGGCGCTGCTGTTTTCGGGCGGCAAGGACTCGGTCGTGGTGTTGCACCTCGCGCTGAAGGCCTTCGGCATCGGTGTGAATCGCAAGACCGTGCTGCCGTTCCCGCTGGTGCATATCGACACCGGCCACAACTACGACGAAGTGATCGACTTCCGTGACCGCCGCGCGCAAGAGATCGGCGCTGAACTGGTGGTGGGTCACGTCGAAGATTCGATCAAGCGCGGCACCGTGCGTCTGCGCCGCGAAACGGATTCGCGCAACGCCGCGCAAGCGGTGACGCTGCTCGAAACGATTGAACAGCATGGCTACACCGCGCTGATCGGCGGCGCGCGCCGTGATGAAGAAAAGGCCCGTGCTAAAGAGCGGATCTTCTCGTTCCGCGACGAATTCGGCCAGTGGGATCCGAAGGCGCAACGCCCGGAACTGTGGAGCCTGTACAACGCGCGTCTGCATAACGGCGAACACCTGCGCGTGTTCCCGATCTCGAACTGGACCGAACTCGACGTGTGGCAGTACATCGCCCGCGAACAGCTCGAACTGCCGTCGATCTACTACGCGCATCCACGCGAGATCGTGCGCCGCAACGGCCTGCTCGTGCCGGTCACGCCGCTCACGCCGATGCGCGAAGGCGAGACCAGCGAAACGGCGCTGGTGCGTTTCCGTACGGTGGGCGATATCAGCTGCACGTGCCCGGTGGAAAGCGATGCCGACGATCTCGAGAAGATCATCGCCGAAACGGCCGTGACCGAAATCACGGAACGCGGCGCGACGCGGATGGACGATCAGGTCTCCGAAGCCGCGATGGAACAGCGTAAGAAGCAAGGTTATTTCTAAGCACACGGGGACAAGACAATCATGAGCGGTATTCACCAACCAGAAGACCTCGGCGTGCTGCGTTTCATTACCGCGGGTAGCGTCGACGACGGCAAGAGCACGTTGATCGGCCGCCTGCTGTACGACAGCAAGGCAGTGTTGAGCGACCAGCTCTCGGCGCTGTCGCGCGCGAAGAACAAGCGTACCGTCGGCGATGAGATTGACCTGTCGCTCTTGACCGACGGCCTCGAAGCCGAACGCGAGCAGGGCATCACGATCGACGTCGCTTACCGCTATTTCGCTACGGCCAAGCGCAAGTTCATCATCGCCGATACGCCGGGCCACGAGCAGTACACGCGCAACATGGTGACGGGCGCGTCGACCGCGCACGCGGCGATCATTCTGGTCGACGCGACGCGGGTGACTTTTGTCGACGGCGTCGCGCAACTGCTGCCGCAAACCAAGCGCCATAGTGCGATCGTCAAGCTGCTCGGGTTGCAGCATGTGATCGTCGCGATCAACAAGATGGATCTGGTCGACTACAGCGAAACGCGCTTCAACGAGATTCGCGATGTGTATGTCGAACTCGCGCGTCAACTGGGTCTGAGCGACGTGCGCTTCGTGCCGGTGTCGGCGTTGAAGGGCGATAACATCGTGACGGCGAGCGAAAGCATGCCGTGGTACGCGGGCGAGCCGCTGCTGGACGTGCTCGAAGCGCTGCCGGTCGAGATTCCGACGGGCCAGGCGCTGCGTTTCCCGGTGCAGTGGGTGGCGCGTCAGGACGGCAGCCAGGCCGACGATTTCCGCGGCTACATGGGCCGCGTCGAAGCCGGCGAAGTGAAGGTTGGCGACACGATCGTCGTGCTGCCGGCCAATCGCGAAGCGACGGTCGCCGAGATCATTGCGCCGGTGGTGGGTGGCACGGCGCAGGTGGATCGCGCGTTTGCCGGCCAGACGGTGACGATCCGTCTCGCGGAAGACGTCGACGTGTCGCGCGGCGACACCTTCGTGCTGCGTGAAGCGGCACCGGAGCCGGCGAAGAAGCTGGAAGCCGACCTGTGCTGGTTCGACGACACGCCGCTGTCGACGCAACGCAAGTATCTGCTCA
>NZ_CADIKK010000111.1 GCF_902859915.1 Paraburkholderia ultramafica | reverse complement strand
CGCCTGCTCAATCGCCGTGCGCATGAGCGTATGGATCAGCCTTTCCAGGACGATTTCGCCCGAGACCGTCTGCGATACCCTGGTCACGGTCGCAAGGTCGAGGTGGTCGACTGGCGTCGCGATCGTGTCCGTCGGGCCGGGCGCTGGCAGTTCCGTCCTCAGGTACGGATATCTCTCGTCGAGTTGCTGTACCTTGCCGTCGGCACCCCAACGCAGGTAGCCGTAGCGCGCGTCCTGCAGATACAGCCGGGCAATCTTCTCAAGACCGCGCGCCGCATAGAAGCGGGACGCGAGTTCGCTGGCGAGCGCCTCATTGTGGACAAAGCCATGCTCCTGCGCCGAGTGGATGGCCTGCTCGTAGAGCTGTTCGGCATCAAGCACGCGGCCTTCGATGCGGGCGATCTCCGCCCCGACCAGTGCGGCACGGTTTTCGAAATTCTCCGGACAATTCTCCGCCCAGACCTGCAGTTGCCAGTGATGTGCAGCGACAGCCTCCAGAAGCTGCTGCCGCTCGCCGGCTGGTGCGGAGTGGCACCAGCCCGCCCGGGTCAGCGCACCATAAAAGTGATATTCGGCTTCCTCAAAGTTCGAGGGTGCGGTCCAGAGCAGCGATTGCGCCTTCGATGCGGCGTCCATGGCCGCAGCGTAGTCGCCGGCGATATAGCGTGCCTGCAATTTCCGGATCCAGTACCAACCCTCCGCGACCGCCAAGGCACGGTTGCTGGTCAAATGGTATTCGGTGCGAAGCTCATTGAACTGTCCGTCGTCAAGGCAACCGAATTTCAGCGCCAAGCCGCGGAGCATCCGGATCAGCGCGAGTTGCGGGGCGATGCAGTCGATGACAAGGCCGAATCGCGCCTTCTGAGCGAACGCAAGGCCCTGTTCCGCTTCGCCTTGCGTCTCCGGCAGCGGGTCGCCGGCGAAGAGTCGGTCCGAGTTGAGATGGCAGCAGGTGTAGGCGCCATACATCAGGTCTCCGATCCGGTTCGCCGCGCCGAACGCGCGGCGCAGCAGATCACGGCAAACCCGCACGTGTTTGATCCAGCGCACCACGAAACTCGCGAAGGAAAGACACGTGCTCGCCTCGAAGCGTTTGAGCCCGCGCCGTTCGACGAGTTCGTAACCGAGCTGGCCAAATCTGAATCCGGCCTGGTAGTCGTCGAAAAGCCGTCCAGCGATCCTGCCGAACATCACATAGGCGACACAGGAAGCATCGCAGTTGCCACGCTCGAGGCTGAGATAGACCCCCTTGCAGATCGCCAGGGACGCCAAATTCCCATCCGTATGCGAGGCCGGCGCCAAGAGCTTACCTAGAGCCTCGACGGTTGCAAGGGACGCCGCGTCCTCCATCAGCGGCAAATCGATGAGTTCCTCAATAGTCCGGCTACCAAGCAATGACCAGATGCGCTCGTATTCGCGTCGCGCCTCTTCATCTTGCGGATGGGGTGACCACTCGATACCGACATGCCGGAGGTAGTCGAGACAGATAGTGACCGCGCGGTCGCTCTGGCTCAAGGTCGTGCAGACATCCATATGCAGGCACGCGACGCTGGCCTGTTCGACCGTGGTTGTGGCTCGCCTTGACAATCCCGCCAGTCGCTCGTCTGCCATCGATAGCTGGCCGGTCAGGAATTCGCATTCGGCCCGGTTCAGCTCCAGCGCAAACATCAGGTCATGCTGGCACTCCCAGCTATCAGCCTTCAGTAGTTCCGCGCCGGTGACGAGATAGGTGAGCGCCGAGGCATAGGCTGTCGACGCCCTGGCGCGCTGGCCGGCGAGCAGGTTGAACCCGGCCAGCCGCTCACGCTCGTCGGGGGCAGTGATCAACGCCACGCCGCGGTTGAACTGGTTGACGATCTCGAAGATCGCCTCTTCCCGTTTCCCGGGAGGAGTCTGCGCGGCGAGCAGCCGCCCGATCCGCAGATGGACCTCGGCGCGTGCTGCGTGCGGGATCAGCGAATACGCGGCCTCCTGCACCCGGTCGTGCACAAATCTGTAGGAGCTTTCCAGCCGCTCGACCAGTTCATGGCGGACCGCCGGCCACAGCGACGCGTGCATGTGCTTGGCGGAGGTTCCGAGAATAATCGACAGCATCGCGATCGAGGCGACGTTGCCGAGGCAGGCAAGCTGTTGCAACGCCGGCTGCGCTTCGGCCGGCAGGCGGGTCACCTTGTCGACCATCAGGTCGACGACATTCTCGGTGTATCCGCGGGCATGAATGCGATCAGGATCCCAGCACCAGCGCGCCGCGTCGTGATCAAAAGTGAGTAAATCCTCTTCGGCGAGCGCGTGCAGAAACTGGATCACGAAGAACGGGTTGCCCGCGGTTTTCGCCTGCACGAGCTGCGCGAGTGGTGCGGCGGGGGCCGACTCGCAGTGCAGCGTATCCGCAATCAGCTTCTCGATGTGTTCAAGGGCGAGCGGCGTAAGTTTGATTTCCTCTATTCTGGCACCCCCGTTCCTGATGGCCTGAAGCTTGCCTTTCAGCGGATGGGTGGCATCGACTTCATTGTCCCGGTAAGCACCGATCAGCATCAGGTGCTGCAGATCCGACTGCGTCAGCAGGTCCTCGAACAGGTCGAGCGTGGCCATGTCGAGCCACTGCAAGTCGTCGAGAAAGAGTGCCAGCGGATGGTCCGGGCGGGCAAACACACCGATGAAGCGCTGGAACACCAGCTGGAAACGGCTCTGCGCCTGCTGCGGCTCAAGCTCGGGGACCGGTGGCGGGTCCCCGATGATGAGCTTCAGTTCGGGGATGAGGTCGCTCATGAGCCGCGCATTCGGCTCCAGTGCCGCCAGCAACGCGCTGCGCCAGACCGCCAGCTCAGCGTCGCGCTTGCCGAGCAGCTGCCGCACCAGGCTCTGGAAAGCCTGCACCAGCGTGGAATAGGGGATGTCGCGCTTGTACTGGTCGAACTTGCCGGAGGCG
>NZ_CADIKK010000110.1 GCF_902859915.1 Paraburkholderia ultramafica | reverse complement strand
AGTGCGACCTGCTTGCGGTCATCGCCTTCAACGAATCGCTTCATGAGTCACCCAGTCTGAACGCGTTGATTTAGTTTAGGCGATCAATGCGTTTTCACACACTCTCGGTCGACTTCTGCCCGATCCAGCCGATCGAGGACGAGCCCCATCGTCGGTTCAGCATCGGACTGGACCCGGCCACGAGCGGACGGTCGACGTCGGTGCCTAAATCGCCAACAATCAACGCTTCCGGCGTCGTATAGTGCTGCTTCGTCTGGGAAGCTCAATTTTTGAATCGGCGCCAACACGCATGGAAAATGCGTTTCGTCGCGCGCGCCAATTTAGTGGAGCCAGGCGAGCGAAGTAGGGCGTCGATACCCTCAGGCAATCTCCCGAGCACAACCAGCGTATCCATGACGAAATCCTTCCCGTTGCGCTTCGGCGATCAAGGCCAGTACGAGCTCAGCAAAGAATCGTTTGACCACATCGTCGCAGGCGAGACGACGATTCGTCCTGTGGTGACCCCGACCGGCAAGTACCAAGAGACGGTGCTGTCGGGTGGCCTGCACACCTACGCCGGCTGGAAGAAATTCCTGGCCCTGCACCCAAAGGTCGTTCACCTGATGGAGTTTCGCCTTGGCGTCCATGACGCCTGGTGGTTCGCGCGGGAGCTTCAGAACGGGTGCATCACGCTGAAGATCCCCAGACGGCTGTTCACCAAAGGGGCTGCCGGGATCACCCAGCAGCCAGACAACTACTACAAGTCTGGCTATCTCTGGAAGACGCTGTTTCCGGTGACGTTCACCGAGGACGACATCATCGATGTGATCGATGAGGCGCTCAAGAACCTCGACCGGGAGCTCTCGGATTCGATCACTGCGGAAAAGCCCGACGGCGTGCTGTACGGCTACGCCAGGCTGACTGACCCGTTGAAGGCCATGCTAATTCGCGTCCAGATGCGCGGCAATCGGATCATGTCTGCCTTTCCCGCGTGGGATCAGCCTTGGACGGGCAACAATGGCAAGGCCTATTCGCACTTCCATTCGATCAGCTTCTTGCTCGCCGAGTCAACCGTCGACATTGCGGATTTCCGGCCCGAGTACGGGCCAGTCTTCCAGGGTGATCGGTTCGATCGGGATGCGCTGCTGGCGAGCACGCCGCAGTTCATCAAGTCGCGCAGGAACCGCAGCCTTGCCACACCAGTCGACGCGCGCAATGCAGCCCGTTCGCAGACCTTGGGAGCAGTGGCCATACGGGCGACCCCGGCGGACTTGGACGCCATTGACCGCTACCTCGCAGACTATCCGTGTGCGAAGGACCCGTTCGCGGTTCAACGTGACATGTACATGCACTTGATCGACGAGCTCGATCGGTGGCCTGAGCTCTTCAATGCCGCTCAGTTCACGGAGAACGTTGGCGAGTGCCTCTATGTTTTGTCCGCGTGCGACGGTATGTTCAATACCCGCCGCGCGGTGGACGCGGCGATTCGCTTCCTTGGGCAGGCACTCGTCCACACGGGCGGACTGAACACGTTGATGTTCAAGGCGCTGATCGGGGACATGATCACCATGGCGATTGGCCACGCTGATAAGACAGCGTTGCGAGACGTGCTTGCAGCGCTCGCCGCCTCGCCGTGTCGGGCCGCGCTGTATACCGAGTTCGACCTTTTTCCCTTTTACCCGTTTCGCAAGGCGGGTGAGCCCGAACCGCCTGAAGGCCAGGAAAGCCCCACGCTGCAGTTCAACGTTGATCACCTGCTCGAGTTCATCGCCTTCAATCTGGGCGAGAACTACTTGATCGCGTTCAGCAAGGAGCAGCGGCTGACTTTTGCACGCGATACCCTCGACCACGGCAATCAGTGGCGGCTGGCTCGAGATCTGATGTCCAAGTTCGCTGAGCGCGACTTCGATTTCTTCATGCCTTACGTGCTCGATCTGGACGATCTGACCGATCAGGTTCCGCCGACCGAGCAGGACCTGTTGACTATCTTTCGCGACTACGGACGGATGATGGTCATGATGCGCCAGCGCGTTGTCATGGAAGATCCTGCGGCCTACAAGGCCAAGCTGGAGGACCTGGAGAAGGGCACCGACGCTTACGACGCCCTCTACCGGCAAAAGCACAAGCGCGACTACGTCCTGACGATGCACCAGGTCATGCTGGCCAAGGCCATGAAGTACGCCGACAAGGTGGGCTATGCCAAGTTGAAGGCTACTTGCGCGGAAGCGCTTGTGCGGCTTCCAAAGGAGCACGTGCCGCCGCCTCGACGTGTCCCTGACTACATCGCTATCTACCGAAAGGACGAGTGGGGGCAGATGATGCTTGTCCCCGACGGGGACGATGCCGCCGATTCGACCGCCACCGTCCTGGACGATGACGAAGATGGCTCAGGCGATTGACAGAGTCCTTGAGATCTGAAGAGGACTCGGTGGGCCGGCACTTTGTTCTATCACGCCGCCCCCTTGCTCACTTGCTCGCCCGCGACTTGGCGATCGTCTCATCGGTCGCCCACAGACCGTTGGCGATGAAGCGGAAGTTCACGAGTGTGCTCGCGTAGTCGTCGCCTTCGGGCAATTCCGGCTAAATCTCTACATTGAGGATGATCAGCACAGCCTCCATTTGACCGCTGTCATTATATTTGAGTGATGCAATGCTGGTGCGAGCGTCCGCTGTGGAGAAAAGCATCCGTCCTTTGTGGGTCGGGTAGCGCCCATTGCTCCAGATGCAGACTGGATCTCCCTTCAACTGAAAGGAGATTGTCATGAGCACATCAGTCGACACAGTTCCGACGCGAGTCCCGTGGAATAAAGGGAGATTAACCGGCCAGAAGCCACCGCTGAAGCTGAAAGAAATTTGGGCGATACGCGTGCGCCTGCAGCTTTCGTCCCGCGTGCGGGATCTGGCAATGTTCAATCTCGGCATCGACAGCAAGCTCCGCGCTTGTGATTTGACGAAGCTG
>NZ_CADIKK010000109.1 GCF_902859915.1 Paraburkholderia ultramafica | reverse complement strand
GATCTTCACGCCGCGCGACAGGATCGCGTGCGTGAGCAGCATGTCTTCCGCTGCGAGGCTGCTGGCGAGCTTCACGTTCGCGTGACGCGCGGCGATCGAGTCGAGCAGCGCATCCAGGCGCGCGATCTTCGCAGCGAGTTGCGGTGTGATCTTTTCGTTCATGCCGAAGCCTTTTGTGCGGCAGCTTCACGACGACGGAACAGCGGCGACGATGCTTCCCAACGCGTATGCGGCAGTGCTTCCTGCCCGGCAATGTCAGCTTGATTCAGAAATTTGATGGCCCCTTGATATGCACCGTTCGAGGACGGTTGGGTGCGCGTGCATTCGATGGAAAGAGTCATGGGCATGCGGGCTATCTCCGTTAGGGGATCTGCCGGGCAGGAGTCAGTTGACGAGGTGCCCGGGCGGTGTGGCACATACTAGGCTCTGAGTCATGCGGGCGGAAGGCGCTGTCTGGCACAACTCCGTTTCCACTGCGAAACATTCATGCTGAACCCTCAACGGGCTCGCCAATTCACCAAGCCTCAGCCAATAGCCATCGTTTCTCTATAGAAACAGTCATACGCTTAAGACGGACTTTTTCAAGGAGTCCGTCCTTTCTATGATTCACCTCTCCGAAATGACAACGAGCCTCGGGTAACAGGTCGGGCGGTTTGCTTTTCATGAATTCGTATCCGCCATTGCCTCGCCAACTCGCACGATGACAACCACTCGATCAAACTTTCTCAGACCCAACGCGGATGCGATGCAAACACACGCTCTGACCTTGTTCCAACCAGCCACGACATGGAGAAGATAGATGCTCCATCAAGATACGACACTAACAGGCAAGTCCAGGAGACTATGCGTGGCACTCGCACTGGGCATCGCATCGGTAGTTGGTCCGATTGCCGATGCGCACGGCGCAGACACAACACTCCTGAACGTGTCATACGATTCGACGCGCGAACTGTATCGAGAGGTCAATCAGGCGTTCGGCAAGCAATGGCAGGCCAGCACCGGTGAACCGGTCACCTTCAGGCAGTCGCACGGCGGCTCGGGCGCACAGGCGCGCTCGGTGCTGGACGGGCTGCAGGCTGACGTCGTGACGTTCGCGCTCGCTTACGACATCGACGCGCTCACCGGCAAGGGGCTCATCGACAAGGACTGGCACAGGCGCCTGCCGGATAACGCGGCGCCGTACACGTCGACCATCGTGTTTCTCGTGCGCAAGGGCAACCCGAAGCACATCAAGGACTGGGACGACTTGATCAAGCCGGGGGTGTCGATCGTGACGCCAAATCCGAAGACCTCCGGCGGCGCACGCTGGAACTACCTGGCCGCGTGGGCCTATGCCGCTCATCTTCCGGGCGGCAACGACCAGAAGGCCAAGGAATTCGTCAGCAAGCTGTACAGGAACTCGGGCGTGCTCGACTCTAGCGGGCGCGGGGCCACGACCAGCTTCGCGCAGCGTGGCATCGGCGACGTGCTGATTGCGTGGGAAAACGAGGCGTTTCTGTCGGTGAAGGAGTTTGGCCCGGACAGGTTCGAGATCGTCGTGCCGTCGGCGAGCATCCTCGCCGAACCGCCGGTTGCCGTGGTGGACAAGGTCGTCGACAAACACGGCACGCGCAGGCTCGCCGAAGCGTATCTGAACTTCCTCTATAGCGATGAAGGTCAGCAGGTCGCTGCGAAGAACTTCTACCGGCCGCGTTCGAACAAGGTGCCGGCCGCGCTCACGTCAAAGTTTCCGAAGCTGAAGCTGTACACAGTGGACGACTCGTTCGGCGGCTGGGCGAACGCGCAGAAGACGCACTTCGCGGACGGCGGCGTATTCGATTCGATCTACCAGCCACGGTGATCCGGCCGCAAGGCGGCAACAGCACGGCAACAGCACGGCAACAGCAGGTCCGAGGCGGCAGGACCGGCCGGCGGCGCGGTGAAGTCCGGCATACGCGCCCTTGCGGCGCGCTTTCTGGCCAGACGGACCCACAAGATCTATCCCTGAAAGGGCATCCAGCATGACGACTTTGACCTTCCGAAAACCGGGCGCGTTGCCCGGTTTTGGCCTGACACTCGGCATCACGGTGGCCTATCTGAGCCTCGTCGTGCTGATCCCGCTGGCGGCGACCTTCCTGAAGACCGCCACCCTCGACGGGGAGCAGTTCGTGCGTGCGGTCACGTCGCCGCGCGTGCTCGCGTCGTACCGGCTGACGTTTTTTGCCGCGCTCGGCGGCGCGCTGATCAACGCGGTGTTCGGCTTTCTGGTCGCGTGGGTGCTGGTGCGCTACACGTTCCCGTTCAAGCGCATCGTCGATGCGGTGGTCGATCTGCCGTTCGCGCTGCCTACTTCGGTCGCCGGTATTTCTCTGGCGGCGGTGTATTCGGGCAACGGCTGGATCGGGCAGTTTCTCGAACCGCTCGGCATCAAGATCGCATTTACGCCGGCGGGCGTGCTGGTCGCGCTGACCTTCATCGGTTTGCCGTTCGTCGTGCGCACGGTGCAGCCGGTGCTCGAAGACTTCGAGCGCGAGCAGGAGGAGGCCGCTGCATGTCTCGGCGCGACGCGCTGGCTGACCTTCCGGCGTGTCGTGCTGCCGTCCGTGCTGCCGGCGCTCCTGACCGGCTTCGCATTGGCCTTCGCCCGCGCGCTCGGCGAATATGGCTCGGTGATCTTCATTGCCGGCAACGTGCCGATGAAGTCAGAAATCACGTCGCTGCTGATCATCACGAAGCTCGAACAGTATGACTATGCGGGCGCCACCGCGCTGGCCGTGGTCATGCTGGTCGTGTCGTTCCTGATGCTGCTCCTGATCAACATGCTGCAGTGGTACCTGCAACGGCGTACGAGCCGGGGCGCATCCGCAGCGGTGCGGCCTGCGGGTATCGGCGGCGCGAATGCCGTCGCAGCCGGGGGAGGGGCACAATGAGCCGCACTCCCGCCGCGCTTGCCTCGACGCCGCACAATAACGCCACGGCGCTGCGTCGTCCCGACCCCGTGACGGAGTCGCGCGCGGTGCGCTGGCTTCTGACCGGTATCGCGCTGCTGTTCCTCGCGCTGTTTCTGGTTGTGCCGCTTGCCGCGGTGTTCTATCAGGCCTTGAGCAAGGGCATCGGCCTTTACTTCGAGTCGCTCGCCGATCCCGACGCGCTGGCGGCGATCAAGCTGACCGTGATCACCGCCGCGATCGCGGTGCCGCTGAATCTCGTGTTCGGCCTCGTGGCCTCATGGTGTATCGCCAGGTTCGACTTCCGCGGCAAGGCGCTGCTGACCACGCTGATCGATCTGCCGTTCTCGGTCTCGCCGGTGATCTCGGGT
>NZ_CADIKK010000108.1 GCF_902859915.1 Paraburkholderia ultramafica | reverse complement strand
GTGATAGAACGCCGACAGCGCGCCGACCGCGGCGACCAGAATCGCCATCGGGTGCGCGTCGCGACGGAAACCGCGGAAGAAGAAGTGCATCTGCTCGTGCACCATCGTGTGGTTCGTCACGGTCTTGACGAACTCTTCCTTCTGCTTCGCGTTCGGCAGTTCGCCCTTCAGCAGCAAGAAGCAGCTTTCGAGGAAGTCGGCGTTTTGCGCGAGGTTGTCGATCGGGTAGCCGCGGTACAGCAGCTCACCCTTGTCGCCGTCGATGTAGGTGATCGCCGAATTGCACGCCGCCGTCGACATGAAGCCCGGGTCGTACGTGAACTTGCCGGTCTGGCCGTACAGTTTGCGAATGTCGATTACGTCCGGGCCGAGCGTGCCCTTGTAAATCGGCATTTCAACGCTCGGCGAATTGTCGCTGAACGATAGCGTGGCTTTAACATCTGACGGGGTCATAGCACATCCTCAATCGAAGTATGGATACAGGGTTTCGATAATTGCACGCCCGGGACAACGGACTGGCGGCGCTCAAGCGTTGCGCAGCAGCTCCAGCACCCGGATCACATCCGGGTCGGCAAGCTCGCCTTCCGGTTCCTTGCGCACGAGCAGCAAGTCCATCAGGTCGTTATCGCTCAGCTCGAGCAGGCGCGTGAGAGCGCCCACGTCGGCATCGCTGAGGTCATGCTCATATCGGCCGAAAAAACGTTCAAAGATCAGATCGTTTTCCAGCAGGCCCCGCCGCGCGCGCCAGCGAAGGCGCGCGCGGCGGAGAGGGTCGGACTGATGCGATGTTTCGTCCATCTCAGACAGCGCGGCGGACCATCAATTCCTTGATCTTGCCAATCGCCTTGGTCGGGTTCAGGCCCTTCGGGCAAACGTCGACGCAATTCATGATGGTATGGCAACGGAACAGACGGTACGGATCTTCCAGGTTGTCGAGGCGTTCACCCGTCGCTTCGTCGCGGCTGTCCGCAATGAAACGGTAGGCTTGCAACAGGCCAGCCGGGCCGACGAACTTGTCCGGATTCCACCAGAAGCTCGGGCAGGAGGTCGAGCAGCTAGCGCACAGAATACATTCGTACAGGCCGTCGAGCTCGTCGCGTTCTTCCGGCGACTGCAGACGTTCCTTTTCCGGCGGTGGCGTATCGTTGATCAGGTACGGCTTGATCGAATGATATTGGTTGAAGAACTGCGTGAAGTCGCAGATCAGGTCGCGCACGACCGGCAGGCCCGGCAGCGGACGCAGCACGATCTTTTGCGGCAGGTCGTTCATGTTCTGCAGGCAGGCCAGACCGTTCTTGCCGTTGATGTTCATCGCGTCCGAACCGCACACGCCTTCGCGGCACGAACGGCGGAACGACAAGGTCTCGTCCATTGCCTTCAGCTTGAGCAGCGCGTCCAGCAGCATGCGTTCGTGCGAGTCGATTTCGATCTCGTACGTTTGCATGCGCGGTGCCGCGTCCTTGTCCGGGTCGTAGCGGTAAATTTCAAATGTACGCTTTGCCATTTCTGAATTCCTTTGACTTGTGCCTTAGAAGGTACGCGCTTTCGGCGGCACCGATTCGACGGTCAGCGGTTTCATGTGAACCGGCTTGTAGTCGAGGCGATCGCCTTCGCTGAACCACAGCGTATGGCGCAGCCAGTTTTCGTCGTCGCGGTGTTCGAAGTCGTTCTGCGCGTGCGCGCCACGGCTTTCCTTGCGCGCTTCGGCGGAGACCATCGTGGCGCGCGCCACTTCGATCAGGTTCGCCACTTCCAGCGCTTCGACGCGTGCCGTGTTGAACACCTTCGACTTGTCCTTCAGATGGATGTTGTCGACCCGTCCAGCCACTTCGCGGATGCGCTCGACGCCTTCAGCCAGCAGCTTCGACGTGCGGAACACGCCGGCGTGCGCCTGCATCGTGCTGCGGATGTCGTTAGCGACCGCTTGCGCGTATTCGCCCGACGACGACTTGTCGAGCTTGTCCAGACGCGACAGCGCGAAGTCGGCAGCGTCGGCCGGCAGCGGCTTGTGTTCCTTGATCTCCTTCACGTGCTTGACGATGTGGTTGCCGGCCGCGCGGCCGAACACCACCAGGTCGAGCAGCGAGTTCGTTCCGAGACGGTTCGCGCCGTGCACCGACACGCACGAGCATTCGCCCACAGCGTAGAAACCGTTGACGACTTCTTCGTGGCCCTTCGCCGTACCGACGACCTGACCGTTGATGTTCGTCGGGATACCGCCCATCTGGTAGTGGATGGTCGGCACAACCGGGATCGGCTCTTTAATGCAGTCGACGTTCGCGAACTTCATCGCGATTTCGCGGATCGACGGCAGACGCTTCATGATCGTCTCGGCGCCGATGTGCGACAGGTCGAGCAGCACGTGATCCTTGTTCGGACCCACGCCGCGCCCTTCCTTGATTTCCTGGTCCATCGAACGCGAAACGAAATCGCGCGGCGCCAGATCCTTCAGCGTCGGCGCGTAGCGTTCCATGAAACGCTCGCCGTTCGAATTGCGCAGAATGCCGCCTTCACCACGCACGCCTTCGGTAATCAGCACGCCCGCGCCGGCCACGCCGGTCGGGTGGAATTGCCAGAATTCCATGTCTTGCAGTGCGATGCCCCCGCGCGCGGCCATGCCCAGACCGTCACCGGTATTGATGAACGCGTTGGTCGATGCCGCGAAGATCCGGCCCGCGCCGCCCGTGGCGAACAGCGTGGTCTTGCCTTCGAGGATGTAGACGTCGCCGGTTTCCATTTCCAGCGCGGTCACGCCGAGCACGTCGCCGTCGGCGTCGCGGATCAGGTCCAGCGCCATCCATTCGACGAAGAATTGCGTCTTGGCCGCGACGTTTTGCTGGTACAGCGTGTGCAGCAGCGCGTGACCGGTACGGTCAGCCGCCGCGCAAGCGCGTTGCACCGGCTTTTCGCCGTAGTTCGCGGTGTGGCCGCCGAACGGGCGTTGATAGATCGTGCCGTCGGCGTTACGGTCGAACGGCATGCCGAAGTGTTCGAGTTCGTAGACTGCGTTCGGTGCTTCACGGCACATGAACTCGATCGCGTCCTGGTCGCCGAGCCAGTCGGAACCCTTGATCGTGTCGTAGAAGTGATAGTGCCAGTTGTCTTCGCTCATGTTGCCGAGCGACGCGCCGATGCCGCCCTGGGCAGCGACCGTGTGCGAACGCGTCGGGAACACCTTGGACAGCACGCAGACCGACAGACCGGCGCGCGCGAGTTGCAGCGAAGCGCGCATCCCCGAGCCGCCTGCGCCGACGATAACCACGTCAAACTTGCGACGCGGCAGAGAATTCTTGATTGCAGCC
>NZ_CADIKK010000107.1 GCF_902859915.1 Paraburkholderia ultramafica | reverse complement strand
ATGTTCGAAAAGAACAGCGCCGCCAGCCGGTACTGTGTTCCGGACAACGGAACCGGCTGACCGCGCAACATGACAATCTGGCGGCGAGTATCGAAATGTAAGTCGCCGAGCAAACGAATAAAACCCAATAAAATCATTGACTTACAAGAATTTTTCCGCGTCGACTCAGACGCAGAAACCGGCGGATACGTCCTAATAAAATCAAATAGTTACCGGGGGGTTTTGAACACGGCTCCGCCTGAAACCACGGTCGAACGAAATCGGCAGTTGTCGTCGGGGCCGCGCTGTTGCGCTGACAGACCGCTCCGGCGACAAACAAAAATCCGCGCTCGCGGCGAATGTCGTCTCCTGCCTATCGAGCTAACGGTAGGGTCAGCGCATTGAACCACCGCCGCTGCTCCGCCCCGGTCCCACACCGAACTTCGGTATTCGCCCCCTCTTCTGCGGTCCGGACTTGTGCTGTCCCACAGCAGCTTCCCAGGTTCAACGGTCATCCGCGTCCCGGTGCCGGCCGGCAAGTACTGGCCAATCCAGTCTTTCGTCTTCACCGACTAGGACCGACCGCGAATGACCGGTGTCGAGCGAAGCGAACAGGCGCTATCGACCCAGTTGAGCCGTTCGACTCCGGGCGGCATCAGCGGCAGCTATCGAACTTAGGTCGGTCATACACGTAAGTCCGTCAGGCATGGTCTACAGGTAGCAGTTCATCGTCAACCGGACGGGGGACAGGTGCTTCATCCCATCACAGGCTGTCGGGGGCACATCGAATACTTGCCGGCGTTCCGACACACGGGCTTCGTCCTGTGGCAGCCAGTTGTGACAACGATTGCATTGGCCGTCAATGGATGTGATGGTACACGGTCTGGGTCGGCTGCTCGACTTGCTTAAGCGTCGTTGGTTCTGTCGCACGGTAGGCCGGCAAGGTTGCAAAAACGGGAACTATGAGTTGGTGCCACGGGGCTTGTAAGCCGACAGCAAGTGGATAAACTGGCGCCCAACGATCTGGCATACAGGCTCTCGGCCGCGCCGGGCCGGTGTTTCACTAACCTATGCGACTCCCGACGTCCCCCAACCTTTAACTGGCATTGGGACATTGCCCGCGGTAGCGAAGGGACATTGGCCGGCGTCGCCCCCGGGGGCCGAAGAACGTGCCAGAAACCGAATCTAACGATGGAGTGAACGATATGGCTTTGCACAAGGCAGTATTGGTAGCAGTGGCACTTGCAGCATGTATCGATGCGCATGCACAGGTCGCCGGCACACAGACTCTGAGCGTCACTATTAAGCAGTCCCAGGCGCTTTTGCAGGGATGGAGCGTCAAGAAGAGCGTGCTGGGCAAATCGGTCTACAACGACCAGAACGAAAAAATCGGCGCGGTCAAAGATCTGATCGTGGCCCCGGACGGCTCCGTGTCGGCGGCCATCGTCGCTACAGGCGGCTTCCTCGGCGTCGCCACGCATGACGTAGCGGTGCCCATCAACGCACTCGACGTGCGCGGCGGCAATCTATATCTGCCTGGCGCCACCAAGGACGCCCTGAAGGCAACGCCGGAGTTCCAGTATGCGAAGGTGCAATCGCCGCCTAAGCCGAAGAAGGTTCAGGCAGAGTGACCTGTTTTCAACAGTCCTAAGCTGAGGTCGTTGCGGCTGGCAAGGTCAGTCGCAACGACCTATCACCGGACTCGAGATTCGCGCTCAACCGCTTGCCCCTTCAGTCCCCTTGCGCTGCGCACTCAACACGCTGCCCCCGCGCTGTTCGGATGGGGGTATTGCAGAGTAGCCCATCCGAACAAAGCCCCTTCAGACCGCCTTCGCATTTTTCCATTTCAAAGCCACTTCTGTAGTCAATATTGGCGACTGCTGATTAACAAGGCCGCGCGTCTGAACGGGCCATCGCCTTTCATGGATCACCCAACACCATGCAAAAAACCCTCGGACTTGCCGTTGCCACCGTGCTCGCCGTCGCCGCTATTGCGCTGTGGACCCTGCTCGCCCGGTTCGAACCATCCATCAAGTCCACCATCGAGACGCAAGGCGCGCTTGCGACCCAGACGCAGGTGCTCGTTGGTAGCGTCGAATTCTCGCCCTTAACCGGCGTGGGCACGCTTGATGGACTTACCGTGGGCAACCCCACTGGTTTCTCTTCGCCCTACGCCGTAGTGGTGGACCGTATCGCCTTGCAGGTGGAAAGCGGCTCACTTCTCGGCGGTGGCCCTGTCATTGTTGATTCCGCCACAGTCATCGCGCCGCAGATTACTTACAAGGCGCAAAGTCCCACCGCCACCAGCAACCTGGAGACAATCAAGAACAACGCCCAGGCCTATTCCGCCACCCCGGCCGCCATCCGGGTCGGCAGCAACGCGCGCAAGGTCATCATCCGCAACCTCACCGTCATGGGCGGCACACTCTCACTTGACATTCACCTGCCCGGAGGCGCGCTTACGGTACCGCTACCTCCGCTGCATCTCGTCAATATCGGCGCGACCACAAACGGCGCCACTCCGCCCGAGATCATCCGTGCCGTGTGCGAGGCGCTCGCGGACGAAGCGAAAAAGGCGGTCACCGAGGCCATCGCCCAAAAGCTGAAATCCGTTATCGATATGCTCAAGCCGCCCGTAGGTGGGTTGCCAAAGCTGCCGTCCCCTCCGTCCCTGCCGCGCCCGCCGTCCCCGCCGTCCCCGCCGTCCCTGTCGTCCCCGCCATCCCTGCCATCCCTGCCATCGCTGCCGCCCCCACCCGGCCTACCCTTGCCGCCCCCTCCTGGCTTTTAGGGCCTGACCGGGCCACTGCAATCCAGTCCCGATCAGAACCGTAGAGCGTAATAAACTTGTCAGTGCGCCGGGAGACCGGCAAGGAATAAGTGAGTGGAAGTCTCTCACAACGAAGGTCTAGCTCCTCCCCCAAATGGAGGGCGTGCACGCCACGAGGCCGATAGTTACCAGCGCCATTCGTACGGCCCGAAACCGCGAATGACTGTGCCTCAGCCTGCGATTTCTTGCGGGTTTTTCTTGTGCGGGCAGCCCTCCGTCTCATCCTCGTCGGCTCACCTTTTCGCATAAGGCCGAGAAGCGGCGCTGATCTTCCCCAGACTGAGAGACTGCTTTTTTGGGTGGTACCGACACTCGAATGTCTTCCTGCACCTAAGGTCGAACGGCGGGAGTTGGCCGACTGCCGCCCGATGCGGTCTGCCGAGATCGAAGCTGCCGATTCAGCTCGCAAGTCCCGCAATCTCGGAGCACCGAGTCAGGCTAAAGCTCGCGGTGACTCCTGGTAAACCTCCTCGGTAAGTTACAAGCAGAAGTCCACCTGGAAGGGCCGCCCGTTGAAGAGCAA
>NZ_CADIKK010000106.1 GCF_902859915.1 Paraburkholderia ultramafica | reverse complement strand
CCGCAGCGATTGCTGCGAACTGAGCCCGGATACATGGCTGCAACCTCGACCCAGTGCCAGAGAACGCGGACTGCTTGACAACAGGGAGTCGTCCATACATGGTGCAAATAGTGAAGGTGATTCGGTTAGAGTACTGCCTCCCCGATTTCATCATCCGACAATGAGCAAGCTGAAGAGCATGGACGAGCTGTTCTCAGGCCGTCACTTCAACCGCGACGTGATTATTCTGTGCGTGCGTTGGTATCTGCGCTACAAGCTCAGCCTGCGTGATCTCGTCGAGATGATGGCTGAGCGCGGCCTGTCGCTGGCCCACACAACGATCCTGCGCTGGGTGAAGCGTTACACGCCGGAGTTCGTCAAGCGATGGAACCGTTTCGGCACGCCTGCGGGAGCGTCGTGGCGTGTCGATGAAACTTACCTGAAAATCCGCGGCAAATGGGTCTATCTTTATCGCGCGGTGGATCGGGCGGGTCACACGGTTGACTTCCTGCTCAGGGCGAAACGTGATGTGGCCGCAGCCAAAGCCTTTTTCAGCAAGGCGATCAAACATCAGGGCAAGCCACCAAAGACCATCACGCTCGATGGCTACGCCGCCTCACATCGTGCTGTGCGTGAGATGAAGGCAGACGGCTTGCTGCCTGTGGACACGAAGGTCCGATCCTCGAAATATCTCAATAATTTGGTCGAGGTGCGACACGAGGTCGCTTACAGAAGTTGTTCACACTTCTCGCCGCATAGAAGGAGTGGACCACCGGTGTCACCCGGTGAATCCAGGAGCCTGAATCAAGAGCGGCTCTGACAACGCAACGAAGCGCTGCAAGGCGCGGGGTATCAATCGCGAGAGGCGTACCCTTCTGGCAGCCATACGCCGGATGAGTGCCAGATAGTCGGTATGGTGAAAACATTTGAATCTGCAGTAAAGGTCGTTAAATTGAACGAGCGGAAATGGCTATTGCGCTCGAACCAAAACGGTACTGGAGGTGGGAACAGCGTTTCTCGATTACGCTTTCGTGACCCATATACCTCCCGGCCAAGAGCAGGCACCTAACCCGACGCACTTCCATAAGCGGAACGTGGAAACCCCGTATCGCTCCCTTCGGGGGCAGCAGGCTGCAAGGTCTGCCCATGGCGGTGCGGGCACAGGAACGAGGAAAAAGCGAACGCCTGGCTGTAATGGACGGGATACGGGTTGCGACATCACCCGACGCGAAAGCGGGCAGACTTCCTCATGGTCTCTCCTCACCAGAGAGTTTGCAGAACCATCTATACGGGAGGAAAGCAAATGAGTGCAGCAACACGGGCGCGTGCACCTTCTGGCGTGACGTGGGACGGCATCAATTGGGCCGATGTTCAACGTCAGGTAAGAAGGCTGCAGACGCGTATGGTGAAGGCCGTACAGGCCGGCCGTCATAACAGGGTGAAAGCCCTGCAATGGCTGCTGACCCACTCGTTCAGCGGCCGTGCATTAGCCGTCAGGCGGGTGGCTGAAAACAAAGGCAGGAACACCCCCGGTGTGGACAAGGTAACGTGGAAAGCACCGGCGGCAAAGGCCAACGCGATTGCGTCGTTGAAGAGGCGGGGTTACTCGTCCCTTCCGCTTCGGAGAATTTTTATTCTGAAGAAAAACGGCAAGACGAGGCCGCTCGGCATACCCGTGATGAAATGCCGCGCCATGCAAGCGTTACATCTGCTGGCGTTGGAACCAGTTGCGGAAACCACGGCCGATCTGAATTCTTATGGGTTCAGGCCGGAACGCTCTACTGCTGACGCTGGAGGACAATGCTTCAATTCTCTGGCAAAAAAGGCGAGTGCGGAATGGGTGCTGGAGGCCGACATCCAAGGCTGTTTCGACAAAAATTTCCCACAACTGGATGATCGCCAATATCCCCACGGACAAGGTGGTCCTAAAGAAGTGGCTCAAAGCGGGATATGTGTATCAAAACGAACTCTTCCCCACTGACGCCGGCACCCCACAAGGGGGAATTATTTCACCGGTGGCAGCCAACATGACGCTCGATGGCCTCGAAGCGATGCTAGCGGAAAAATTCCCGCGAGCGAAACCGAGAGGTCTGAAAATGAACATGGTGCGTTACGCGGACGATTTCATTATTACCGGTCACTCGAAAGAGTGGCTGGAACATGAGGTGAAGCCGGCAGTAGTTGAATTTCTGGCGGAACGCGGTCTGGTCTTATCGCCAGAAAAGACCAGAATAACGCACATCAAGGATGGGTTTGATTTCCTCGGATGGAACATTCGCAAGTACAACGGCAAGCTCTTGATGAAACCATCGAAAGCGAACGTCAAGGCGCATCTTGACAAAATTCGTGAAATCATCAAGGCCAACAAGACGGCTAAACAGGCGAACCTGATAAGGCTGCTCAATCCCGTTCTACGAGGATGGGCGAATTACCATAGCCATGTTGTCGCCAAGCAAGCCTTCAATCGGGTCGATCACGAGGTCTGGTCAATGCTATGGCGATGGGCGGCAAGAAGGCACCCCAAAAAAGGAGCCCGATGGGTGAAGATCAAATACTTCAAGACCAAAGGCTTCCGGGACTGGGTATTTGCCGCAACAGAAAAAAAAGAGGATGGCACGACAAGAGAGGTCATCTTGCTCAAGGAATCGGACACGCCAATAAAACGGCATGTCAAGATCAAAGCGGGCGCCAATCCGCACGATCCGCAATGGGCGCCGTACTTCGAATCCCGATGGGGCCAGAAGATGCTGAACTCGGCGCGCGGTCGCCGTAAGCTGTACCGTGTCTGGCTAAGGCAAGATGGCATGTGTTCCAACTGTCAGCAGCCCATCACAATCGACACCCGCTGGGATGTCACGCATATTGTGAAGCAAACTGACGGCGGGACGGATGCAGCAAGCAACCTTCAGGTGCATCATCTCAATTGCCGTAGAAATCCGCAATACGCCTAAAAATGAAGTTGTGCTACCGGGTGTCTTCAGATGCCTTTGCAGAGGCTTGAGCCGTATGCTCCTAAAGGCGCACGTACGGTTCTCAGGGGGCGGCGGCGCAGTAATGCGCCGCTGCTACCCAACCAGGACCACCGCAACATCAAGTCCCGCACGAAAGTCATGCTCGGCTTCAAACGTTTCAGGAACGCAGCGATCACTCTCACAGGTATTGAGTTGATACATCGTATTCGCAAAGGCCAATTCAGCCTCGCGAAGCTCGGCCTCAAAGATACCGCTGCGCCCGCAGTCTGGAAGACCGTCCTGTCTGCTTGATGAGGTATCCCTTCTATAAGAAAAATCTCGTCCAGACCGCCTATTTGCACCATGTATGGACGACTCCCTGTTGTCAAGCAGTCCGCGTTCTCTGGCACTGGGTCGAGGTTGCAGCCATGTATCCGGGCTCAGTTCGCAGCAATCGCTGCGG
>NZ_CADIKK010000105.1 GCF_902859915.1 Paraburkholderia ultramafica | reverse complement strand
AAACCCCACCGGGTCAGGTGGGGTTTGTGCTTGCTGCTGGGGAGCCTGACGATTACCTACTTTCACACGGGCAATCCGCACTATCATCGGCGTGGAGTCGTTTCACGGTCCTGTTCGGGATGGGAAGGGGTGGGACCGACTCGCTATGGTCATCAGGCATGACTTGTTGCCGTACTGCCTGTTGGGCAATACAGCCAATCGGGAAGAAGTAGTTTCTGGTGATGCTCACCAGAGGGGGGTTGTGTTGTTTCCGGCACAACACCGATCTCAACCGTCGTCTGCGTGTCCCTGCCCCCTGCGGGGGTGGGATCCGCGTAAGAGCTTTGCATGGGCCCGGAATAAGTGCTGAAGCACTAACTCCGGCCGACAGCTGAAGCACTCACGCGGATCGACACAAAACACACCGGTTATAGGATCAAGCCTTACGGGCAATTAGTATCAGTTAGCTCAACGCATTACTGCGCTTATACACCTGACCTATCAACGTCCTGGTCTTGAACGACCCTTCAAGGGGCTCGAAGCCCCGGGGATATCTCATCTTAAGGCGAGTTTCCCGCTTAGATGCTTTCAGCGGTTATCTCTTCCGAACATAGCTACCCGGCGATGCCACTGGCGTGACAACCGGTACACCAGAGGTTCGTCCACTCCGGTCCTCTCGTACTAGGAGCAGCCCCCTTCAAATATCCAGCGCCCACGGCAGATAGGGACCAAACTGTCTCACGACGTTTTAAACCCAGCTCACGTACCTCTTTAAATGGCGAACAGCCATACCCTTGGGACCGGCTACAGCCCCAGGATGAGATGAGCCGACATCGAGGTGCCAAACACCGCCGTCGATATGAACTCTTGGGCGGTATCAGCCTGTTATCCCCAGAGTACCTTTTATCCGTTGAGCGATGGCCCTTCCATACAGAACCACCGGATCACTATGACCTGCTTTCGCACCTGCTCGACTTGTCGGTCTCGCAGTTAAGCACGCTTATGCCATTGCACTATCAGCACGATTTCCGACCGTACCTAGCGTACCTTCGTACTCCTCCGTTACACTTTGGGAGGAGACCGCCCCAGTCAAACTGCCTACCATGCACTGTCCCCGATCCGGATCACGGACCAAGGTTAGAACCTCAAACAAACCAGGGTGGTATTTCAAGGACGGCTCCACGCAGACTGGCGTCCACGCTTCATAGCCTCCCACCTATCCTACACAGACCGGTTCAAAGTCCAATGCAAAGCTACAGTAAAGGTTCATGGGGTCTTTCCGTCTAGCCGCGGGGAGATTGCATCATCACAAACACTTCAACTTCGCTGAGTCTCGGGAGGAGACAGTGTGGCCATCGTTACGCCATTCGTGCAGGTCGGAACTTACCCGACAAGGAATTTCGCTACCTTAGGACCGTTATAGTTACGGCCGCCGTTTACCGGGACTTCAATCAAGAGCTTGCACCCCATCATTTAATCTTCCGGCACCGGGCAGGCGTCACACCCTATACGTCCACTTTCGTGTTTGCAGAGTGCTGTGTTTTTATTAAACAGTCGCAGCCACCAGTTTATTGCAACCCCTTCACCCTCTGCGCGCAGGCGCATCAGGCTACCGGGGCGTACCTTATCCCGAAGTTACGGTACCAATTTGCCGAGTTCCTTCTCCCGAGTTCTCTCAAGCGCCTTAGAATACTCATCTCGCCCACCTGTGTCGGTTTGCGGTACGGTCTTGTTGAACTGAAGCTTAGAGGCTTTTCCTGGAACCACTTCCAGTTGCTTCGTGACCTGGATCACTCGTCCCATGCCCTTGAATTGCGCGCCCGGATTTGCCAAAGCGCCTTCTCCAACACAGGAACCGGGACTTCCAACACCCGGACAACCTTCCGCGATCCGTCCCCCCATCGCATTCAACAATGGTGCAGGAATATTAACCTGCTTCCCATCAGCTACGCATTTCTGCCTCGCCTTAGGGGCCGACTCACCCTACGCCGATGAACGTTGCGTAGGAAACCTTGGGCTTACGGCGAGGGGGCCTTTCACCCCCTTTATCGCTACTCATGTCAGCATTCGCACTTCCGATACCTCCAGCACACTTTCCAGTGCACCTTCGCAGGCTTACGGAACGCTCTCCTACCATGCGTGCAAAGCACGCATCCGCAGCTTCGGTATATTGCTTAGCCCCGTTACATCTTCCGCGCAGGACGACTCGATCAGTGAGCTATTACGCTTTCTTTAAAGGATGGCTGCTTCTAAGCCAACCTCCTGACTGTTTTAGCCTTCCCACTTCGTTTCCCACTTAGCAATATTTCGGGACCTTAGCTGGCGGTCTGGGTTGTTTCCCTCTTGACACCGGACGTTAGCACCCGATGTCTGTCTCCCGTGATTGCACTCTTCGGTATTCGGAGTTTGCTATGGCGTAGTAATCCGCAATGGACCCCACAACCATGACAGTGCTCTACCCCCGAAGGTGATACACGAGGCACTACCTAAATAGTTTTCGGAGAGAACCAGCTATTTCCAGGTTTGTTTAGCCTTTCACCCCTATCCACAGCTCATCCCCTAACTTTTCAACGTTAGTGGGTTCGGACCTCCAGTACGTGTTACCGCACCTTCATCCTGGCCATGGATAGATCACCTGGTTTCGGGTCTACACCCAGCGACTGGACGCCCTGTTCGGACTCGCTTTCGCTACGCCTGCCCTAATCGGTTAAGCTCGCCACTGAATGTAAGTCGCTGACCCATTATACAAAAGGTACGCCGTCACCCCGCTTTAAGCGCTCTCGCGCTTTAAGCGCGCAGCTGTCGTGTTTCAGACTTGATGTCTTTTGACGCACTCACTTCGTGAGCGCGCCGAAAGCGCTTAAAGCGGGGCTCCGACTGTTTGTATGCATGCGGTTTCAGGATCTGTTTCACTCCCCTCCCGGGGTTCTTTTCGCCTTTCCCTCACGGTACTGGTTCACTATCGGTCGATCACGAGTATTTAGCCTTGGAGGATGGTCCCCCCTTCTTCAGACAGGATTTCACGTGTCCCGCCCTACTTGTCGTACACCCAGTTCTTTCATAATGTTTTCGCCTACAGGGCTATCACCTGCTATGGCCGCACTTTCCAGAGCGTTCGGCTAACACTACAAATAAAGAGTACAGGCTGGTCCCATTTCGCTCGCCACTACTCTGGGAATCTCGGTTGATTTCTTTTCCTGCGGTTACTTAGATGTTTCAGTTCACCGCGTTCGCTTCACGTAGCCTATGGATTCAGCTACGGATACCTCAAAAGAGGTGGGTTTCCCCATTCGGACATCTTCGGATCAAAGCTCGTTTGCCAGCTCCCCGAAGCTTTTCGCAGGCTACCGCGTCCTTCATCGCCTGTGATCGCCAAGGCATCCACCACATGCACTTGTTCGCTTGACCCTATAACGGGTGTGTCT
>NZ_CADIKK010000104.1 GCF_902859915.1 Paraburkholderia ultramafica | reverse complement strand
GGAGCACTCCGCGGTTTCCTCCATCGAGGCTTGTTCGACGCCTGCCAGCAACGCGCGGTGGCGCGCTCACATTCCTGCGGACCATGGCAGGCATCGAACAACCCTAAACGATTAGGGACGATCAGCCGTGCGTGGCCCGTGGCGCTCGACTTTGAGATGCGGGGTTCGAAGAGCGCGTCGACGCAAGCAAGGATACGAGAATGTCTTTATTGATCAATGGCTTAATCCGCATTTGGCGAAAATTTAACGAATCCCGGCCGACCCTCAAGCAGGCGCGATGCACATCGCGTTTTACGTCGACGATCTCGACGCGGTGCTCCAGCGCATCGCGCCTACTGGATGGCATCGGCGGGGGTGCCGCAACTCATTCCGGCGGGACCGCAAGCAGGTACTAAGGTGTTCTATGCCGTGGGGCCGGACGGTTCGGCGATCGAGTTCATGCAGCCGGGAAGTTGAATGCCTCGCTGCCTGGCGCGCCGGTCCGTATCGGCATGGGAGTGACGACAAGCCGGTAACTGTCACGCGTTAGCCTCGCGCTTGCGGTCGGGTACCATCAAGAACTCTGCATCTGCTGCTGGCACCTCAACTCGATGAATTCGGCCGGATGCATGCCCTCGACGGGCATCGTCACGCGCATGTAGCCATCGAGGAAGCGTAGCATGTCTACTGTGTTGTAGACGCGCTTGGTGCACGGTGCGTTAAGGACCGGAACGCGAATTGGAGGGGAACAATGAACGTTAAACGTACCGCTGGAGCGCTGTTGCTGCTCCTCGCATCGACAATTTGCGCATTTGGCCAGGAGGCGGGTCTGACCGATGCACAAATCGTCGGCATCATCCTTGTGGCGAATCAGGCGGAAATCGCGGCCGGCCAAACAGCCTTGCGCAGAACGCAGTCGAGAAGCGTACGATTCTTCGCGAATCGGATGGTTGACGAGCATGGACAGGTCAACCAGGAAACCGCTGGATTGATGCAGAGACTCGCAGCGACTCCACAACGAAGTGGGTTTAGCGATGCGCTCGCGCAGCAGAGCTACGACGACCTTGCGAGGCTCAATGCAGTCGAAGCTCACGAGTTCGACCAGGCGTACCTTGATCGCGAGGTGATCTTCCTGCAGCAATTGGTCAAATTGGTAAACACCTTCATTCGGTCCACGACGAACGCGGAATTGAAGACACTGCTCGTCCGGTCTCGCCCGTCTTTTATTTTCCATCTCGACCAAGCTCACCGATTGCAGTTGGCGCTGGAACGCCCCGGGTTTCGACGATGATCTGCGCGGCGGGATCAGCGTGAGGACGATCCGATCCGATCCGGAGCCGGCGTCCGACGTTCTCGCTCGCTTATTAACTTTCCGTAAGGGTCGCCGCGTCGGATACGTACGACCGTAGCCGGCCCAGCACCGGTCACTGACCGGCAACTCCACGCCGACATTCCAGTGTCGCCTACCGCCCGGGCAGCGGACGTCCTTGTGCCGCCCAGCGCGAAACGACTGTCTTTGGTACGCCCAGCGTATGCGCCGCGTGCGTGAAGCCCTGCATTTCGACGACGGTGCAATAGGTCCGCAGCGTTTCGAGGTGGTCTATAAATGCTCGGAATCCAAGGTAAGTCAAATGGCTTATAACTATACTGTCTAGTATAGATAAAACACTCCGTTGCGGTCAGCGTAAATAAACCGGGCAGTCTAGTTATGATATAATTGTCAGCATTGATCGTTGACGCCAGTCAGGCGCGTCACCGCGGCCAGTGATGTTGTTGGCCGGTTTCACAGACCGAAGGAGAACCCGGGAATGAGGGTTAAAACGGAAGAAAAGCGGCAGGCGATTGTTGACGCCGCGTTCGAGGTATTCAGTGAGGTGGGATTCGAGCAGGCGTCGATGTCTGAGATAGCGGCACGGGCGGGCGGATCAAAAGCCACGCTGTACAGCTATTTCCAGTCGAAGGAAGAGATGTTCGCCGAGTTCATGACCGCCGCCGCGCAACAGGTCATCGCGGCGTTCGAGCTGCTCAAGACCAGTGTGCCGGTTCGCGATGCACTGGCGAGCTTCGGCAAGCACTATCTGGTTGCAGTGCTGAAACCGCAACTGCTCGCGGTACGCCGTCTCGCGCATCAGGCAGGCGGCCGCCCGAACGGCGGCGCCCTGTTTTATGAGCGCGGGCCGAAGCGCGGCTGGCAAATGATGGCAGTCTTCCTGCAGCAATTGATTGACGCCGGACAGCTGCGCAGCTGTAACACCGCCATCGCGACCGCGCATCTGCGCACGCTGTATGAAGCGGAGTTGATGGAGCTCTGCCTGTTTGGCGTTCCAGCCGATACCGGTTCCCGCAACATCGCCAAAGTCGTTCAGCGAGCGGTCGACGTGTTCATGGCCGCCTACGGGTCGACGGTCCCCGCACAAACCAGGAATTGGTGACGGGCAGCCGCCCGCGCAAGGCGAGCGGCAGATCGGCGTTCCGGTGCAAACCTGGCCGTCAATCCTGATAGAGCCCACTTGCCACATAGCGGCGCCGAAGGTCGCCCAGCACCGCTGCCAGGATCGCGCTGACCGGCAGCGCGAGTAGCACGCCAAAAAATCCGAACAACTGGCCAAACGCAAGCAGCGCGAAGATCACCGCGAGCGGGTGCAGCCCGATGCGGTCACCCACCAGTTTGGGAACAAGAAAACAGCTTTCGAGTACCTGCCCCACTCCGTACACGGCTGCGACTGCAGCCAGACCGTACCAGCCGCCGAACTGCAAAAGCGCGGCAAGGAGCGCGAGGGCCAGCCCCACGGCGAAACCGACGTAGGGAATGAACACCGCAAAGCCGGTGAACAGTCCGATGGGCAACGCGATGTCGAGGCCGGCCAAGGTCAACGCCATCGGGTAGAACGCGGCGAGCACGCCCATCACCAGCAACTGGCCGCGCAAGTACTGCGACAGCATCCGGTCCATCTCGGTCACGAGTGCCCGGACCTTGCCGACCCAGCGCCGTGGCACAAAGCTTTCCATCCGCGCGAATATCTGGTGCCTGTCGTAAAGCTGATAAAAGAGCACAAGCGGCACCAGTATCACGTTGCTTACCACGGGAAGCACAACGTTGCTGCCTGTACGCACGTAACGCAACACGGCGAGTATGACGGTCTGGCCATCGCCGATCGTGTCGCCCGTCAGCAGGTGGCGGACTTCGGCCAGATCGAGTGAGTAGCTGATACCCAGCAGTGCCAGCTTGGGTTGCAGCCACGCGTTCAGGTTCGCGATGAAGACGGGAATGTTCTTCGCGAGCTCGGGCCCTTCCTTGTGCATCACGGCAAACACGAGTAGCGGCAGCAGCGTCAGGAGCAGTGCGAACAGCAGCATCATCAGCAAGACGGCAAGTGCACGTGGCACGCGCTGGCGCACCAGCCACTCGACGCCCGGTTGCAACATGTACGCGATGAGCGCACCGAGGAGGAACGGTGTCAGCACCGGTCGCAGGGTCCATAGAAGGATACCGAGCCCAGCCGCGACGGCGCTCCAGACGAGGGTCTGGCGCTGATAGGGAGTCACGATCATGGTCAGGAGTTCGTATTCAGGTGACCCGGCAGGCGACAGGCAAAACCGGCGCATGTCGTGGGGTCGTCAGTAGTCTTGGTTCAACATCGGTGAAGGCGGAGGGGCCGGCGCCCCTCTCGCAGTCAATGCGCCTGTGACGTATCCGCGACACGCGTCGGTCTGGGTGCAAGCCAGATCGCCAGTGCCCCGACGATGAAACAGCATGCGATGTTAAAGAAAAGCTGGTTGGTGGCGAGCATCACCGCCTGCGACTCGACCATGTTGCTGATCTGCGCCTGCGCCTGATCCGCGCTCCAGCCGGAACCGGTCAGCGAGGACATGAAATGGCCGGCCTGATCGACCAGGCCCGACAACTCCGCGCGGTTGAATTTGGTCTTGTCCTCCCACAACGTGTTGACGACCGAGGTGGCAATCGCGCCGCTGAAGGTCCGGCAG
>NZ_CADIKK010000103.1 GCF_902859915.1 Paraburkholderia ultramafica | reverse complement strand
GATTCCTTCGCGAAGTACGCCGCGCACTTTTTTAGAATATCCCGCTCCATCTTCAGGCGAGCCACTTCGGCACGCAACCGCGCCAGCTCCATTTGTTCCGCGCTCACAGGCTTCGTGCCTGCTCCCGCCAGCTTACCTTCCCGGTCAGCCTTCACCCAGTTGTACAGCGTCTGTTCAACCACCCCCAGTGTCGCCGCCACCGCTGCCATGCTTTGCCCGGCCTTGACCAGCCGCACCGCTTCCAGCTTGAACTCGAGCGTGTACTGCGCTCGCTTTGCCTTGCCTGTCATCGTTTTTCTCCTTGCTTGAGTTTACCTGCTCAGCAAGGGATTCGTTTTTCGGGGGCAAGCTCAGTCTTGGTTTGTCATCCCATACGATTGCCTGCGCAACCTTTCGACGTTCCATCCTTTGTTAAAAGTTCTCCTTTCACGCAGTGCTAACCGCTCATGCCCGTTTCGCGCGTCGCACATTCACCATCATTCAAAAAGCATTATCGCCGCGATGGCGGCAACGACCTCTCTTGAGTTATTCATGATTCTTCTCCTACTATGGGGCGGTCAGCTTTTCTATTGATAAGCATTAGTGCTCGCTAAGATTCGACAAGATCACAGAAAAATACGCCAGCTTCTTATTACGGCTGCGTGATGGATCGGATTTCATGTGATAATTTTCATGCTTCGTTTGCAAATGCGCGCGCTGTCACTCTACATCCAGACGAGTACGCGCATTTGCGAAGTAGATTTCAACAGCTAGTCGTATGCTTTACAATTCGGACGGAATTTAGCTAGTCGCGTGCTTGAATCTACGTGTGACAAACCTCAATTCCCCTGGATGCGGATTTATAACTTCGATACCATCATTTCCAATAAGCTCGCACCTCGCACACGCCAGGGAGCTGCGAGTGATGCCGCATGCCGCGCAGGGCATCGGTGGTCAGACCGTTGTGTATTCAACGATCTCCACCGCCATCGCGGCGCTGAAGTCGGGCGACCACATTGTCATAACGGCGGGCACTTATCGTGAGACGCTGCGATTCCCTATGCGCGCCGGTCTCTATGATTAACTTTGCATTTCGGAGGTGTATTGAAATGAGATGGACCCGGCGTGCATGGCTTCAGGGTATTTCCGCAAGCATCGTCGCTGTCGCGTCTCGCGACATATACGCACACGGCGGCATCGGCGCGGTGAATCCACCGCTGCGCATTCCAGACACTTGGGTCATCGACGAGGGCGGCCAAAGGCGGCTCCTGCTGGACGTCCTGTCTGGCAGCGTTTCAGCAGTGCAGACAATGTTCACTGGGTGCAGTTCGGTTTGTCCGCTGCAGGGCGCGCTATTTTCTGCCGTGCAGCAAGGAATACCGCGACTAGGCTCGCACTATCCACTTCAATTGATATCAGTCAGCATTGATCCGGTCGCCGATTCACCGGGCGCACTGCGCGCGTGGCTCAAGCGATTTGACGCCGGCCCGGCCTGGCACGCCGTGACACCGCGCATTGGCGACGTAGAGGAGATCAGGGCGGCCCTCGCCGGCCGAGCGCTGTCCCCAGGCCTGGATAGCCATTCCACGCAAGTCTATTTCTTCGACAAGGCTGCACAACTACGCTGGCGGAGCACCTCCTTGCCGCTGGCCGACGAAGTCCTGTACGTTCTGGAACACCTAGCCCAAGCTTGACTGCTTGGTCCCCGAGCAAGACAGCACCAAACAACAACCGCCCACTGCCATGACTCGTACTTGCCAACGATACGCTGGATGTAAGATAGGACGCCTGCTTGGATGGACTGGCGCCGCTTGCATGGCCATAACCATGATGCTGTCCGGGCCGGCGGGGGCACAGTCCAACGCCGCAGTCAGCACGCTGCGCCCCAGCGGAACGACGCTCTGTACCGATGTCACAGGAATTTCGCAGTCAGACGGAGCGGCAGTGATTGTCTGGGCGTGCAATGGCCAAGCAAACCAAAGTTGGCAGCTCAAACCGGTCGGCACCGCGTATCAGTTCGTCGCTCAGAACAGCGGCAAATGCGTGGACATCTCGGGAATTAGCCTTGACGCGGGCGCCCCGGCGATTCAGTGGGCCTGCAACGGGCAACCGAACCAGCAGTTCACGCTGCGCCAGCAAGGCACGGGCTATGCGATCGTGGCGGCGGAAAGCAGCAAGTGTCTCGCCGCTCAGGGGGGGGGGAATCCGCAGGCAGGCCAGCAAGTCGTGCAGATGCCATGCGACGGCAGCGCGAGCCAGACCTGGGAAATCGATGGCCTGCACACCCCGCCTCCGCAGGCCGTCACCTTGCCGTCAAGCTGGACGGCGCCGCAGGCGCTTCCGATCGTGCCGGTCGCGGCAGCCAACTTGCCCAACGGCAAGGTACTGACGTGGTCCTCCTGGGACCCCTTCAATTTCGGCGGCGACGGTGGCCAGACCTATACCGTTATTTTTGACCCTGCCACGGGAAATTCCACTCAAATGCTTGTAACCAACACCGGCCACGACATGTTCTGTCCTGGCATTGCGAATCTTCCCGACGGCCGGATTTTCGTCAATGGTGGTTCCAGCGATACCAAGACTAGTATCTTCGATCCCGCCACGCTCTCGTGGTCCGCAGGCCCGCTGATGAACATTGGCCGCGGATACAATGGCAGCGTCACGCTGACCAATGGCGGCGTATTTACCCTGGGCGGGTCGTGGGACCCCAACAAGGGTAACAAGAATGGCGAAACCTGGCTCCCAGGTACTGGCTGGCAACTCAACTCTGCAGTGTTGGCCACCGAAATCCTCACCGCTGATGGTGCCGGCATTTACCGCGCGGATAACCATGTCTGGCTGTTTGCCGTGTCCAATGGCCGTGTATTTCACGCAGGTCCAAGCAAGAGCATGCACTGGATCGACACGGCCGGCAACGGCAGTATTACCTGGGCCGGCGAGCGCGGCGGGGACGCCGATGCAATGAACGGCAACGCAGTCATGTACGATATCGGCAAGATCCTCACCATAGGCGGCGCGCCGAGTTACGATAGCACTTGGGCAAGTGCGAACGCCGATCTCATCGATATCAATGGTGGCACGGCCAAGGTGCGCCAGATCGCCGCGATGGCCTATGCACGGGCTTTCCATAACAGTGTGGTGCTGCCGAACGGCCAAGTTGTGGTGATCGGCGGCCAGACCTACCCGATGCCGTTCTCCGATGACCGAGCCGTGCTCACCGCTGAGCTTTGGGATCCGGCCACAGAGACATTTCAGCTGCTGGCGCCGATGGCCACGCCGCGAACTTACCACAGCGTGGCCCTGCTGCTGCCCGACGGACGTGTGCTGAGCGGCGGCGGCGGCCTCTGCGGCAGCTGCTCGACCAACCATCCGAGTCTCGAGATCCTGACGCCGCCCTATCTGCTGAATCCGGACGGCTCGGCGGCAACGCGACCCGTCATCGTCTCCGCACCGTCGGAGGTCAGCCTCGGTACTTCCATCGCCGTCACCACCAATAGCCCCGTGACCAACTTCTCGCTCCTCCGCGTGGCATCGGCAACGCACTCGCTGGACAACGAGCAGCGCCGGGTCCCGGTGAACTTCACCACCGGTACGGCGGGCGAAAACCTGATCAATATCCCGTCCGATCCAGGCATCGTCGTCCCCGGCTATTACATGCTGTTTGCTCTCAATAACAAGGGCGTGCCCAGCGTCGCAAAGACGTTGCGCATTTACTGAGGATGGCGGCGATGTGCGGACGTGGTCTGTTTGCGGTCTTAGGCCTGGCGTTCGCCGCCGCCAGCGCGGCGGCTGCGCCCTCTGGCGAGACCGCCGAATGGGGACGCGCGATCTTCCACGGTGAGACAGCGCTCACCGCGCATTTGCGGGGTGACACTCGCCCGCTACCGGAATTCGCTTTGCGGTGTGCCAACTGCCACACGCAATCGAGCGGGGCAACGGCGTTTGCCCCGTCGCTGTCGGCAGCCTATTTGCTTGAACCGATTCCACGTCGAGGGGGGCCACCCACGCGATATGACCGGGAAGCGTTCTGCAAGGTACTAGCCACCAGTATCGATCCGGCGGCAGTGATGCTGGCGAATTCGATGCCGCAGTACGTACTGTCGGATGACGAGTGCACGGCGTTGTGGGCCTATTTCCTGACCCGGTAATCAGGCTTGCGCCGCGTGACGTGCAGGCCGTGCTCGCCAAAGCCAGGAGAGCGCGCCAAAAAGGGGGCTGATATGACTCCCGGTGTCAGTCGAGATCGGTTTGTTTCAGTTTCTCAATCATGTCGCGCTGAATTTCCTGAGGGCAACCACGATGTTCTGGGTCTGTGTTCGGAGGGCGTCACGCCAAGCCAGGTCATCAGTTGGCGCGGCTCTGTCAAGTTGACGGGCGAAGCCTACCTGTTTGGCTCAAGAGTAGTTATCCTTATCAGATAACTTTTTTGACCGCCGCAGTGACAGTCCAACCGTGCCATGTGGCGAAGCGTTCTTTGAGTACGGCGCGATGACATGCCGCGTTCATCT
>NZ_CADIKK010000102.1 GCF_902859915.1 Paraburkholderia ultramafica | reverse complement strand
AGACCCAACAGGATCCAGAGCAATAGCCATCTGGCCTTGACGAGCGTTTTCACTGTTTTCCTTCCACGGCTGCATACGGGGCAAACAGCCAAATACTGAGGCGTGCCTTCCGCGGACAATACAAGGCTCACAGTAATGCTATTAGGGCTTTAGTGCCTGCCGCCGCCGCTTGTTTCGCCATGTCCTCAACGGCTCCCGTTACGAAGTCGACTAACGCTTTTGCAGCAGAATCCTGGGCGACGATGTGACACATTAGGGTCCCGTGCGCGAAATTTTCCCAGTCTGCTGCGATGGCTGGATTTGGGTTCGGCACTACGTTCCCATTTATGTCTTTAAACGTGTTCGTTGGATTACCAGACCAATCACTATCGCGACCGCCGCCGCTAATCGTTCCGCCACATCTTCCAGAAAATCCGAATCCATACACCAATCCAGAAGGTGTCACAATAGCTGCAGCGACCGAAAAGCCGATTGGGTCGAAACCGCTGTTGTGCATATGGCCAGAAAACGTAAAGGCTCCTGATTTATTTGCAACAAAATCAACCCATCCACCCAAGGGCGTACTATCCGCGAAAGTAACACCCACGTGCCAGCTTTCTGTACTTTCTGTAGTCGCATGCGTCTCCTCGCCAGAGATATTGAATACCCCGCCTAGTGGCTCCCAGTCCGTGGGCGAAGGGCCCCACTTACCATCAAAAAACTTGTGGAACATCTGGTTATCGGTACCGAGCCCAAAGATATCGAGACGGCCCGGCGCCCATGAGGTAACTTCGGGTTGGCTATTGAACCGCCCGCCTAGTGGCTCCCAGTCTGTGGGCGACGGGCCCCATTTACCATCAAAAAACTTGTGGAACATCTGGTTGTCGGTACCGAGCCCAAAGATATCGAGACGGCCCGGCGCCCATGAGGTAACTGCGGGTTGGCTATTGAACCGCCCGCCTAGTGGCTCCCAGTCCGGACCCCACTTACCATCGAAAAACTTGTGGTACATCTGGTTGTCGGTACCAAGCCCAAAGATATCGAGACGGCCCGGCGCCCATGAGGTAACTGTGGGAGGACTATTGAACTTCCCTCCAAGTAGCTCCCAATCCGGACCCCAGTTACCATCGAAAAACCTATGGTACATCCGATTATCGGTACCGAGTCCGAAGATATCGAGACGGCCCGATGCCCACGAGACGACTGCGGGTGGACTAGCAAACTCGCCCCTTAGTGGCTCCCAATCGGGGCCCCAGTTTCCATCGAAGAACTTGTGGTACATCTGATTGTCAGTACCGAGCCCAAATATATCGAGGCGACCGCGTGCCCACGAAACAACCGCGGGGGGGCTATTGAACCGCCCGCCTAGCGGCTCCCAGCCTGTGGGCGAAGGGCCCCATTCACGATCAAAAAACTTGTGGAACATCTGGTTGTCGGTACCGAGCCCAAAGATGTCCAGACGGCCAGAGGCCCAGGAGGCGACCGCGGGGGGGCTATTGAACCGCCCGCCTAGCGGCTCCCAGCCTGTGGGCGACGGGCCCCATTTACCATCAAAAAACTTGTGGAACATCTGGTTGTCGGTACCGAGCCCAAAGATATCGAGGCGGCCAGGACCCCAAGCCTTGGCTGCAAGTGCAGTCTTTTTCATCTGAATTCTCCTTTAAGACTAGATAGAAGAGGTGTCTAAGATATTCTGTGGTTCGTGCGTCACCAGCATCGATGAAGGCCGCGGCGATATCTGAACTTGGCGCCAGCGTTGGAATGACTGTTGTAATCGCGTGGCGCGCGCACTCGGCCCGGTTCATTCCGGCAATGCATTTCCGAATCAGCATCCCGTCGCGTGTCAGCTCATGCACATCGTCGAGCCGCGCGATTCATTCGTGTCGTCCACGGCATAATCGTTTCCACTACATGTCAAACACGGACCTCGGCGATACGTAGCGCCACGAAGGCATCGCCCCGATCAGGTGCACCGGGGGTTACACCGCAGCTTGTTTTTACTTGCGCCCCCAGTAGTACTTGCTACGCAGCGCCAAACCGTGGCGCTTTGCATACCCCGCCGTCGGCTACATACTCCTTGTTCCATCGCCGCCACGTGGGGCGCCCACAATCCCCAGCCCACTTCCATGTTCGCTCCGTCTCAGAAAACGCCAAACGAAGCAGCGGTTGCGCCAACCACGCGACAGGAATGGGGATTGACGCGTCGCTTACCAAAAACCGGGCGGACAACTCGCACCAGCCGACACGCGTACGCGAGTAGGTGATGCGCCGCTTCAAATCTGCGCGCTAACTACAACGATTCGCTGCGGTTCATGATCACGTGGCGAACCTGTTCATGTATTGTGGCGACAACACGCGCAGCAAAAGAGACATCTTTTCACCCCGACACCGATGCTTCGACATGGCTAGGCCCACTCCATTGGCCTTCCGTGTTTTATTAGGAATGCGATGTAAGTGCGACGCCGCTCTTCCAACCTGTGATGTGTCGCACGCATCGTCGAACATTACGATGACGCGACTCATGTACGAAAAAGATCATGATCGTGGCAACGTTCTGCCAGATCCCTCTCGGACGTTCAGCCTATTGCCTTTTCCGATCGGCTCCGTGTGAGGGTAAGTATCGAATAAATTGGCTCGCGGATTCGCTACGGAACGCAGTGAGCCAGTAGGACACTTCTCCCTATCCTACACATATCAACATCCGAAAATTATCTCGCATCCTTTGGACCGCAGCTGAACTTTAGATGACTATTTCCCAGTGTCAATGAGATTTACTAAAGGATCGTCATTATCACTGGGTTGTCACATTGACACTCCGGTACGCCACTGGTTTAGGGTTTTTAACAACATTGAGGCGTGGCCTTGCCCCTGTTTGGTGAATCCCATAACCGAGGGAATTACGCAAGCCTCACCTTGCTGGGCTGCGAACCAGTTTATCGCGAACGTCATGGGGCTGACGTAATCGAGTGTCGAGTGTATTAGGCGTGCATTGTAAAAGCCCAGCCAATCAATTACCTCGTCCATTGCGCCACGCCGCGTGGCGAAGTGCCTCCCATGCATACGTGCTACCTTCAGCGAACCCCACAGACTTTCGGTAGGCGCATTATCCCAGCAATCGCCGCGTCGGCTCATCGCGAGACTGCCCAGTGGCGTCGATTGCGCTCAATGAATGCGTACTTCACATCGACTCCTTGGCACAGTACGCGGCGGATATTTTTTAAATATCTCGCTCCATCTTCAGACGAGCAACTTCGACACGCAACCGGGCCAATTCCATCTGTTCCGGGCTCACCGGCCTTGTTCCAGCTCCCGCGAGCTTGTCTTTCCGGTCAGCCTTCACCCAGTTGTACAGCGTCTGTTCAACCATACCCAGTGTCGCCGCCACCGCTGCCATGCTTTGCCCGGCCCTGACCAGCCGCACAGCTTCCAGCTTGAACTCGAGCGTGTATTGCGCCCGCTTTGCCTTGCTTGCCATCGTTCTTCTCCTTGCGTGAGTTTACCTGCTCAGCAAGGGATTCGTTTTTCGAGGGCAAGCTCATTATGATGAGGCGCTTTTCAACAGTCTGCTAGTTTCGATTTTTCTTGTCTTTCACTTGCATTGCACTATCTTTCTTGAGAACAGAATGATCTTCCTCATTTTTTTCGCCTTCCAGAGACCCCGGGTTATTCAAACGCGTTCTGTGCCTTCTGAGTAGTGAGCCAGCCTTGCAGGAACCGGGTCGGCGATACAAAGTCGAGTGACGAATGACGACAACTGCGGTAATGAAACACTTTGATGTATTCGAGCAGGTCTGCTGCCGCTTCGCCTTGCGTCCGGTAACGCGTTGCATGGAGTTGCACGTAACGGAACGCCCACGCGGAACGGCCTGGGTGGCGCACGTCCTTGGCGCTGGCCCTTTAAAACCTTGATCGGGTCACGTCAGGTCAAACGGCTAGGATGATACTAATCTCCATAAGGGGGTAACGTGCTTATGCAAATGGTGATCCGCATCGACATGCCGCCTAAGGGCATCGAGTCTACCGAAGATGGCTTTTCGCCTACGGACGATCAGATGAGTGAGGAGGCGAAGGCCAGGCAAGAGTTCCTCGACTTTGTTGGCCCGAAGCTCGCTGCCTTTCCAAGGCGACCAGCTAGGCGGCAGGGGAACGTCGATCGTGTCGAACTCCTCGGCGCGAACGTTTGGTCTCATCTCAACCACTACCTTCTGCTGGTTTCCGTCGACATTGGTGATCCGGGTATAGACTGGGCTTCGCTCGTTCCGCCTGGTGGCGAGGTGACCATAATCGGTTCCTACGCCCCATTGCAACATTGGCCAGATGACGGGTAGGTACACTACCAGGCCATAGGGCAGCGGAAGAGTCATTCCGGCTGCGCGTCGGCTCGACGAGCGGTGGCGCCGAGAATTCGGACAGTGCGTTGAGTGGTAAAGCTGGGGCGTGAGTCCGTCATAATGGCCGGCGACAAGGAACCAGAAGATGGCGAAACGAAACCGACGGGCACACTCACCGGCGTCCAAGGCAAAGGTGGCCCATGTACGATGCAATTCGCGGAAAGGGATAACATCTCGC
>NZ_CADIKK010000101.1 GCF_902859915.1 Paraburkholderia ultramafica | reverse complement strand
AGAACGAGGCGGGTTGCCTCATTCGCCAACATACGGAACCGCGATGCCGGCCTCTCCCTGACCACCGGCGTCTGACCGTAGCCCCTACCGCGCGAGCGGTTTAGTCCACCGACCCACAACAGCCCTTCGTTCCCGCAGGTCACCAACGGCCGCTTCAAAAGCGCAGCAGCCGTTTGCGGAGTTGTCGCTTTGCCCCGCCCTTCAAGTGTCATTTAGGTCGCAACAGGAGCGACAACCACTTCAGCCCCCAGCTAGCCTGATTCATCTAGGTCGCCTGGCGGTTATAGCCGTACGCCTGCCGTCACACGAAAATCCGCCGCGCCAGTGTTTCTCGAACTGTTTGTTCTATGTCGGAGCGTTCTCCGAGGTTATCGTTCGACGATTGATTTGAGAGATAAGAGACTGTATGAGGCCCAAATACTTGTCTGAGGTCTGCACATTTTTCCTATAATAAAAATCCTTCGGGTCGGCTAATCGTATTCCGCGCTCGATCATAGTTTCTGCCTCTTTTAGCATTCTCATTGCTGCTTTACTATACGGCTCACGCCTCACATGATGATATCGGGCGATAGCTTTCTGCAGCAAACAGAGCGATTCACTTTTGCCATTTTGCGCTGCCTTATCAACCGCCTCATCACCGCCGATTAAATTCCGAAGTTTATACTCTATCAACCCAAAAGTGAGCCAAGCGTCGCCATTTTGCGGATCTAATCTTGTTGCCTCAAGCGCGTGATCACGGGCAACTTGAGAACGATTTAATGTTCTAAAAAGGAAGGATGCATACCGCTCACGCAACGATGCATTAAAAGGCTCATCAAGTAACGCCAGTTCAAAATTTTCTCCGGCAGTTTTATAGTCGTGTTTCATTCCCGCTATTTTCGCGGCTTTGGCGAATTCACTTCGAAATCCGTCTGCAACGCGATCTTGCTTGTACTGCATTTCGATCTTGCGACGGTCTGTCTCCAGTTTATCAACCATAAATGCGATATTATCCAAACGCTCCCTTGTTGCCTCGGGCGCACGATGTTTCTTTTGCCTGAAGAATTCCTTTGCAAGATCTACGATTTCTAGATCGTAGGTTTCGCCATGATCGATCACGCTCGCGAAGTAAGTTTCATCGAGGCTCCCCTGAAATTCTGTGTGCTGAACTCCAACCTCGGTACAAGCATCGCCGATGCATTTCCCGTTAATTGGACTTGCTAGCGAAACTAAAACCATAAACACTTCTCGCACCAATTCGTTCATTCTGACCCAAGCGTCCTCATACAAAAACTCGAGAAGCTGATCGTTTGTTTTTTTCAATATTTGATCGAGCCCATTTTGGAGGCCGGTTGAAGATCGAGCTATGTATCGAACCAACGTATCGATAAGTAGCGGTTTGTACATTAATTGCTTACAAGCTGCGCGCAATCGAGGCTCACCCGCTTGCAAAATAGCTTGAGCCTTGTACTCGCTTCCAAGTCGTTGAACGAGAAGAAGCGCCTCGTCTTCTGACAACGAGCTCACCGAAATTGGGGTAGCGTTAAGCAACTCGCGGCGCCGAGACGTTATGACCACACGCCCAAGCTTTTTCCCGACCATAGTCAAAAAGTCGCCAAGCTCTTCCGCATCCAATTGAGAAGTCGCAAGTGTCTCGGTGTTGTCGATAATCAAGAGAACATCGTTGCGGCTAAAACCCTGCCTAACGAACTCGCCTTCAATTTTATCTATGAGTGCATCGCCGCTCGCCTTGTACCATTCTTTCCCCAAAACAGGGTAAAAGAGATATAAGAGCTCGCGGACGCCATCCTCCATCGCATCGGATATTCCCTTGAAGTGGACCAGGCCATCGTCCGTCCACCTAGTTTTCTTTGCGGTGTAAAAGCAGATAACCGATGGTAGTGTTACAGAGTCTGCGAGCTTACCTTCGATCAAATTATTGAAAAATTGCAGCGCCAACGTGGTTTTTCCAAATCCTCCGTCGCCGTGAACTAAACACATCCGGGAATCCACGACGTCTTCAATCCATTTTTCTAACTTATCGAGTTCTTTTTTACGTCCTACAAACGTGTCGGTTTGCCTAACGGGCACATTATGAAAAATCGATGTAGATTTTTCGCTTACCGTCAATTCTGCCAGCCGGAATTTTTCTACCGGCGTGTCATCGACCGCGAAGATGTTCGCGCTGCCAAGATCTAGCGTTATTTCGCGCGCATCCGTCCAAGAGAGCAATTGGCCGTGAATCTTCCAGATCCCCTTCCGCGAAACAACCTTTGAAATGACTATCGCATGCCCCGAGACGACAAGCAGTGTCGAAAGCGGCAACGGGCTTCCCGCCACATCTAACGTCGGAGTACCATCATGCTGGACCTTGGGCAAGGCTGACGAAAACGCGGTTAGAACACATCTAATTAGCTTATCAAGTCGGTCAGCCCAATGAGCGGTTGTCTTTGCATCGAGAACGCCGTGGGCCGGCTTTCTGTTCCGGAACTCGATCCATTCGAGCAACTGACTGACTATCGGGTGGTCAGAGTGAGCGCTTTTCTCAAACCAGCCCACCATGTAAGTTTTGGCGACGTTACTTCTTACGATTGGAATGAGTACGTCGAGTGCTTCGAGTGGAAGTCCGTCAGCAGGCTGGGCGAAGCGGTCTAGTAAGCCTCTTATGACCGTATTGTCATCTTTAGCTGGTGTCATGCGAAGAGCTATTTCAAACGTCGAGAGTGCGAGGGACTGCAACAGCGACCTCATAACCGAAGATAGATAACTCAACTTCTGAGAATCAGATTGACTAAATGTGGCTTCATGCAGTTGCGCTTCGTAAATTTTATACACGGTGGTCTCCGACGAGGTCTCATACTCTAACTGACGGTTAACGCATAACCAACCCCGATTGCGGATTGATGTCGGCCCATCCAAATGAATCTCCGCGTGTCGGAGAAGAATCGACAAGCCAAAGGCGCCCGTCGATGATCCGTCGGTCGCTTATAGAGTCGAGCCGACGTCCGAACATCCGGCCGAAGATATTTGTGAACGACGGGTTTTGGCCGAACCTGGTCCAATGCGAGACGCATAATCGCATCGTCACACATCGTCCGGCGCTTGGCTATGATCGGACCCGAGGCGGGCGTTGAGTCGCCCCCCACAATTGATGGCTCTTGCGCCGACAACTGTCAGTCGCATGACGTAAAGTCGCCCGCCTCAACGGCCGAGGTGGACCGGAGCGGTGACGGAGGGTCATCCATAAGCATTACGTTAATTTATACTGCTGGCCAGTTTGCGGCTCATCAGACTCTACCAATGCCAAAACCATCGAATACTCCTCCGTTGATTCCAGGTACCCGCCTCAACATCCGCATGCGCGAACAGTTGGAGCTTGAGGTCGTTTCCACGTCAGCACGGCTTCAACTAACAAGGCTCTTACGAAAGAGTGTCAAGGTAACGAACGCTAATTCTGAGGACGCGCATCAAATAGAACTCATCCGGCAAAACAAGATTGTCAACATCGTGAACAACGCTGTCGGCAAGCCAATCTACACTCTGGAGCTTTCGGACTGGGACTACCTTCCGGCCGAGTACGCTTGGCATAACGGTGAGATCGAGGTTGCGATGCGGCGACCCGATACTGCAACGCTCGCTGAAATTCTTGCGGACCTGATCGAGGAAACGAACGTCCGAGTGACCGATGTCAATCAAATCTTAAAGGCAGACGGGTGTGGCTTTCGCATTTCTTTAGAAGACAACGACGCCCGGATCGAAATACTTGAGGTGACGGAACTGCCAGACCAAGCAGTCGGATCGGCAACGTACGTCAACATCCGCAAACTTGTTGAGCGTATGGATAGGGCCATGCAAGATAAAGATTGGTCGCTGGTACTTCACACGGGAGCTTCAATATTTGAGACTCTTGCAAAGCAAGTTGTGCCAAACCCCAACGTACAGAATCAGAGTCTCGGAGGTTGGTTCAGCCAGTATCGAAACCATTCGAAACTGGCCACACCGCTGCTTGATGTCATGGAGGAGATTTTTAAACGCCGCAACATAGAGCCTCTCGCGGGCCACGGTTCTGCGAGTGACCCTTCCATCACTCAACAGGAAGCGATTCAAATTCGCGAACTCGCGGTTGTCCTCGTGCGCTTAGAGCGGGCATTGACCGAAACGACGGTTGGTACCCACAGTTGATGCTATTTTTTCGCTCGAGTTAAACGTCGCTCCGCTCAACTTGAGATGTGACTGCCTGCGCTTAAATTGCCTTGTACCAAGGGTGACGGCGCGATGGTGCTATTAACTTGACGACTAAAGGCTTGATGTCCGGCGCACATTTGACATTCGAATGACTCCGGGCGCACGCAGTCCGATGCGTCGTCCGTGGCGGCCGCCGTCCGCGTGAAGTCAACCCCGTACGGACTCCAGCGTGTTTGGGGAAGGGAGCAAGTGGCAATGCTCATAGCTGCGCATCGGATGGCCGCTTTCTCGGTGGACGCGACGTTTGAACGCCCGGCCGGACGCGGGAACGAATGACGCCTCCTGGCCGAGGCTGTGTAAAAACGTATGGTCCGACAGGCGGGTGGGACAACTGTGAGGCCCCGTCTTCGCAGTTGACGATTTCTGAAGGCTGACCAGATTGATCCGTGCCGG
>NZ_CADIKK010000100.1 GCF_902859915.1 Paraburkholderia ultramafica | reverse complement strand
ACCACACGAGCAGGATCACCGTGTAGATCGCCATCACGCAGGCGGTAATGCGCTGGGCGAGCCAGTCGCGCAGACCGTAATGTGCGCCGACGACGAGACGCTTCGGACCGATTCGGTTATTAGCTGACATTTTTTAGAATGCTCCGAACAGTTTTGCCGCGAATGCGATGGTGAGCAGCGACGACACGACGAGAACGATGATGGAGGTCTGCTTGCCTTTTTCCTTCGTCACCGCATTGTGGTTGGTGTCCATCACGAGGTGGCGGACGCCGGCGCAGAAGTGAAACAGGAAAGCCCACGCAAGAACGAGCGTGATCAGCTTGACGACGATGTTGGAGAGGAACCCTTTGAAGACTTCGAAGCTCAATTCGGAAGTCAGGCTCTGGTCAAAGAGGTACAGCAGGAACGGAAGAAAAACAAACAGCAGACCACCGCTCACGCGATGCAGAATCGACACTCGCCCCGCTAGCGGGAGACGGTATGCCGTCAATATTTGCCCAATACCGATGTTCCGGAATTCCGGCCTCGGTTTTTTTACGGCTTCAGCCATGCTAGACCCCTACTATGTAGTCACACTAATCCGCAATTTTAGCGCCTTTTTATATCGCGCTGCAGCGAAAACCACTACAGGTCCGTTACAGCACGCGCGATAAAGGCGCCGTCAAACAGGCGCGCGTGTGGGACGCCACGCCTCGATTCAGCCCGATTCAGCTCAGATCGTTCTGATAGTAATACCCGGTTGTGACATACCAACCTCGCCGGACCTCAACCGGCCGGTCCCCATAGGTATAGGACACGCGCTCGACCGACAGCAGCGGAAAACCCGCCGGCACATCCAGCAGGTCGGCCACCGAAGGCTCGGCCGCCACCGCGCGGATCTTCTCCGTGGCGCGGATCATGCGGGTGCCGAATTCCGTCTCGAACATCGCGTAGAGGGGACCTTTATACTCCGACAGCCGCTCGAGCGTGAGTCCGCGAAACACGGCGCCGGGCAGCCAGATTTCGTCGAGTACGGTGACTTCGCCGTCGAACTGCAGCAAGCGCTTGATCAGTACGACCGGATCGGCCGGCTTCAGATCGAGTTGCCGGGCGATGTCCGCCGAAGCGCGCAAGCGCCGGCATTCAAGCAGGCGGCTGACGTGCGGGTGTTCCGCGCCGTCGTCAGCCAGCAGTCTCAGGAAGCGGAACTGGGCGCGATCTTCGTTGTGCGTTGCGACAAACGTGCCCTTGCCCTGGCGGCGCACCAGCAGGTTGTCGGCGGCAAGCTCGTCGATCGCTTTGCGCACCGTACCCTGGCTGACCTTGAATCTTGCCGCCAATTCGACTTCACTAGGAATGATCTCGCCGGGCTTCCATTCGCCGCTTTCGAGGCTCTGCGTAATCAGCCCCTTGATCTGCTGATACAAGGGACTGAAAGTGGGCGACGCGGCGGGAGCGGCAGCGGATACACCTTCGCCTGCGGCCCCTTGGCCGCTCGGGTTCGTGGTGTTCGCCGGGTTCGAATTCATCCGCGCATTTCATCATAAAGGGCTAGGGCGCGTCTAGGGTTTTCCCCGCAATAGATGTGTCTTATATAAGACATAAGATAATGTTGACTTTGTGCCTGCCCCCTCCTACACTCCTTGTCGAGCAAGGGTTTGCGGGATTTTCGGCAGCTGTTCGATGCAGCGCCGCGACGCACCGGCAGCCACTCTGCACCATGCTGTTCCCACGCAGTTCAGGTTTCGATTCGCCGCCATCCGTTGGTCAGACGCTTGCCGAAACGCGCTGTTTGCAGGAGCCCGCACCGTGCAGCGGCTACCCGGCGCCTCGCTGTCCCGCCCCCGCCCTCTCAAGAAAACGCCGGGACGCCCCAAGTTTTCTTGCCCCTCGGGGAGCCTGGTGCGAAGCGCCAGGTTGCGGGCACTCGGTAGTACAGGTTTCCGGCATGGCGGTCTTGCCGCAGCGCGCCGCTCGGCCTCGTCACATGACGAGTCGGTACGCGAACAGTGACTTCCGCCGTGTTTCATAACGCTTCGCTGAACGCGCATATAGAATGGCGTTTTCCCTAGCGTCTAACGCATCGTCCTGGAGATTTCTCAATGGCTAAGCCCGCAAAGCGCGTTGCCGTCACCGGCGCCGCAGGTCAAATCGCTTACTCCCTGCTGTTCCGCATCGCCAATGGCGACCTGCTCGGCAAGGATCAACCGGTGATCCTGCAACTGCTCGACCTGCCGCAAGCGCAAGGCGCCGTCAAAGGCGTCGTGATGGAACTGGATGATTGCGCATTCCCGCTGCTGTCGGGTGTCGTGATCACCGACGACCCGAAGGTTGCATTCAAGGATGCAGACGTGGCCCTGCTGGTCGGCGCGCGTCCGCGCTCGAAAGGCATGGAGCGTAAGGACCTGCTGTCGGCCAACGCCGAAATCTTCACGGTTCAGGGCAAGGCGCTGAATGAAGTCGCCAGCCGCGACGTGAAGGTGCTGGTGGTCGGCAACCCGGCCAACACGAACGCGTACATCGCAATGAAGTCGGCGCCGGATCTGCCGAAGAAGAACTTCACCGCCATGCTGCGTCTGGACCACAACCGCGCGCTGTCGCAACTGGCGGCCAAGTCGGGCAAGCCGGTCGCGTCGATCGAAAAGCTGGCTGTGTGGGGCAACCACTCGCCGACCATGTACCCGGACTTCCGCGTCGCAACGGCAGAAGGTCAAGACCTGACCAAGCTGATCAACGACGAAGAATGGAACCGCAACACGTTCATCCCGACCGTGGGCAAGCGCGGCGCAGCGATCATCGAAGCGCGCGGCCTGTCGTCGGCGGCGTCGGCGGCTAACGCTGCAATCGACCACGTGCGTGACTGGGTCCTCGGCACGAACGGCAAGTGGGTCACGATGGGTATTCCGTCGGACGGCTCGTATGGCATTCCGGAAGACATCATCTACGGCGTGCCGGTAACGTGCGAAAACGGCGAGTACAAGCGCGTCGAAGGTCTGGCAATCGACGCGTTCTCGCGCGAGAAGATGGACGGCACGCTGCAGGAACTGCTGGAAGAGCGCGACGGCGTTCAACACCTGCTCGGCTAAGCACCTGATGCAGATGAACCGGAACCCCGAAGCGTCAGCGCGGCGGGTTCCGGTTTTTTTCGCGCGAATGCAGCCGTTCGCAGCTGATTCGAACGCGTTTTGCGACTGGCCGACGGCGGCCATGCAGAACGCGTCCGAATCAGATTTCTCCAATCACTTCCCACGCCCCTGACGCCGAAGATGCGCGCCCTCACACCCGCCGAAGTGCTGTTTGACGGCGAAGTGCCGCCTGCCGTGCTGCCTGCCTGCGATCACTACGCCGGCAGCGAAAAGCTGATGCTGAAATCGCTCGCGTTGCAGCAGCAACTGGGGCCGGTGTTCGATATCACGCTCGATTGCGAAGACGGCGCGCAAGTCGGCCGCGAAGCGGAACACGCGGAGCTGGTCGCGTCGCTGCTCGGCAGCGAGCATGACCGCTTTGGCCGCGTCGGCGTGCGGATTCACGACTTCGCTCACGCGCACTGGCGCGACGACGTCCGCCTGATTCTGCGCGCCGCGAAGCAAGCACCCGCTTACATCACGCTGCCGAAGATCCGCAACGTCCCCGACGCCGCCGAAATGGTCGCGTTCATCGAGGCGACGCGGCGCGAACTCGGCATCGCGCAACCGGTGCCAGTGCAACTGCTGGTCGAAACCCACGGTGCGCTCACGCGTGTGTTCGACCTGGCCGCGCTGCCGGGCGTCGAAGCACTGAGCTTCGGCCTGATGGACTTCGTCTCCGCGCACGATGGCGCGATCCCCGACACGGCCATGCGCTCGCCGGGGCAGTTCGATCATCCGCTGGTGCGGCGTGCGAAGCTGGAAATCTCGGCTGCCTGCCATGCGCACGGCAAAGTGCCGTCGCACAATGTCAGCACGGAAGTGCGCGACATGAGCGTGGTCGCCAATGACGCCGCGCGTGCCCGCAACGAGTTCGGCTACACGCGGATGTGGAGCATCCACCCGGCGCAGATCGAGGCGATTGTCGCCGCGTTTGCGCCACGCGACGAAGAGATCGCCACGGCGACCGAAATCCTGCTGGCCGCGCAGTCCGCGCAATGGGGACCGACGCGTCATCACGACACGTTGCACGACCGTGCGAGCTACCGCTATTACTGGTCGGTGCTGCGCCGCGCGCAAACCACGGGCCGTGCCGTTCCGCAAGACGCCGCGCCGCTGTTTGTGGAAGTGGGCGCTAACGGACAGTCGGCATCATGAACGCGATGGTTCAGGCAGCAGCTAAGAGCAGGCACAAAGGAGAAGGCGGGAGATGAGCGAGACGACCCAAGCCGCTGGTGCACAAAGCGGCAATGAACCCCAAAGCGGCTTCAAGCCGAAGAAGTCCGTTGCGCTGTCCGGCGTGACCGCGGGTAACACCGCGCTGTGCACGGTCGGCAAGACCGGCAACGATCTGCACTACCGCGGCTACGACATTCTCGACATCGCGAGCGCCTGCGAGTTCGAGGAAATCGCTTATCTGCTGGTCCACGAAAAGCTGCCGACCCAAACTGAACTGACGGCCTACAAGACGAAGCTCAAGAGCCTGCGCGGCCTGCCCGCGAACGTCAAGGCGGCGCTCG
>NZ_CADIKK010000099.1 GCF_902859915.1 Paraburkholderia ultramafica | reverse complement strand
ACGACCGACACCGACACCACCGCCAGCACGAACAAATCGAGCAGCGCGAGCGTAGGCGTGTCATATGGCACCAACGGCTTTGGCGTCTCGGCGTCAATGTCCAACGCGCACCGCGACGGCAACAGCGATGCTGCGATCCAGAACGCCTCGCACGTAAGCGGCGCGAACAGCGTTACCGTCGTTTCGGGCGGCGATACCAATATCATCGGCTCGCAGGTCAGCGGCGGGCAGGTAACGGCGAACGTTGGCGGCAACCTGAATATCCAGAGCGTTCAGGATACGACCGTCAGCACCGCGCATCAGAGCAGCGTGAGCGGCGGGTTCAGCATCAGCCAGGGCGGCGGCAGCGCGAGCTTCAGCGCGCAGAACGGTCACGCCGATAGCAACTATGCCCAGGTCAACGAGCAGGCAGGTATCCAGGCGGGCAGCGGCGGCTTTGATATCAACGTCAAGGGCAATACGAACCTGACCGGCGCGGTGATTTCAAGTACCGCCGATCCGACGCAGAACAGCCTGACGACCGGTACGCTGACCTATGGCGATATCCAGAACCAGTCGCATTACGACGCGACGAGCAACGGTATCAGCGCGGGTGTCGGCGTCGGAACGACTGGCAAGGCACTTGGACCCGGCTCGGTTAGCGGTACACCTGGCGTTGCGCCGATGATTTCGCAGAACGACAGCGGCGACCAGAGCGCGACCACGCGCAGCGCAATCAGCGCGGGCACGATCAACATCACCAACCAGACCGGGCAAACGCAGGACGTGGCAACCCTGAGCCGTGATACGACAAACACCAATGGTACGGTCTCGACAACACCGGACGTGAACAACCTGCTCTCGCAGCAGGCCGACACGATGCAGGCCGCGCAGGCAGCGGGTCAGGTGGTCGCGCAGGGCATCGGCGCGTATGCGGACATGAAGCGCGACGAGGCGCTGGCGGCGGGTGACAAAGCGACGGCTGACGCGTGGGACGAAGGAGGCGTGAACCGGGCCATGATGCAGGCTGCGGGCGGCGCGCTGATTGGCGGGCTCGGCGGTGGGAGTGGTCTCACAGCGATTGGCGGTGCGGCTGGTGCGGGACTTTCTTCCTTGATGGCTGGTCAGCTGGACCAGATTTCAAAGGGTGTTGAATCGGCAACGGGCTCGGAACTGCTCGGCAACATTTCTGCGAACATCGTTGCCGGGGTGGGTGGCGCGCTGGTGGGAGGGACGGCTGGCGCGGCGACCGGTTCAGCAGTTCAGTTGTACAACCAGGGCAACGACAAAAAGAAGAGTCTCGTTGAGCAGGTTTGCCCTGCTGGGGCGCAATGTAGCGATGCCACGTTGAGCGCGGCAATTCAGGCACAAACTGACTTGAACAGCGTTGCCCAGGACAATGTGAGGGACGTAAGTATTGCTGGCTCGGTAGTCGTGGCCGGTGTTGGGGCGGCGATTCTCGCTCCCGAAGCGCTTGCTGCTTATAAGGCTGCCCAGGCCGGGTATTCACTGTCGAGCGCGGCCTTAACCGGTGCCGCAACGTCTGGAGGAATTTATGTCTTTAGCACGGCTGTGAGCGCGGGAGCCAACAGCGGCTTAAATCCTAGTGTTTTTGTTAACGAGTTTTCTGATAGGTTTTCGCTGGAAGGCTTGGCTGTAACGTCTGCATATGGTGCCGCGAGTAGCATGTTCGGAACGCAAATGTACAATTGGGCTGGCGTTCCCAACAGTCTGAAAAATATCACTACTGCGCCAGGGATTGTGACCAGACTCAACTCGCTGGCCCTAGGACAGACATTAGGTCGTGCTGTGAAAAGTCCCTCCTCAAACCAATCGAACTAAAGGTCAGATATGGATGACATAGCCCGTGTAGTTTTAAGCGGTTTGTTGGGACCGGTAGTCGCCGAGTATCTGTCTCGTTATAAGTATCGCTATATCTTCCTCGGTACAGTGATTTCATTCTACGTTTGCGTATTCATTGGAATTGCAATCAAATCAGGATTAAAGATCGCTGTTGGCGATTTCATCGCAAACGTACCTACAGTAGTGGGAATCCTTGTGCCGATTGGCTTAGGGTGTTTGGCGGTTTTTATCGCATTCGTTGGTTCGCTGAATAGTCACAAGAGCAAGGACAATTGATAACCACGAACAGTTCCTGCCGACATACGGATTTCGGATTGATACGTTGAGAGCGTTACCGGCTATCAAAGCCGGTGACGCGCCGCCGCAGGCAATCAGGGAATAAAAGACATCAATGAAAATAAAAACGAGGCTGGCGGCTCTGCCGCTCACAGCCGTGGTATCGCTCGCCTTCGCGCAGCAAACGCCGACGCCAACGCCAGCCGACACGGCAGCGGCTGCGCGCGCGAGTGCCGAACAGAACCAGCAGGTTCAGCAACAGCGCGAAACGCAGCAGCGCGACGCGGCCGTCAATGCGCCGTCCGTGCGCTCGACCGTCGAGCGCACTTCTGGCTGGCCTGAACTGCCGGCAGAGACGCCATGTTTTCGCATCGACTCATTCGTGCTTGATGTGCCCGCGACACTGCCGGATGCCGTACGCCGACACGGCGCGTCTGCGCTGCCGCTGGACCGCTTCGCCTTCGCGCGTGAATGGCTTGACCACTACAAGGGGCAATGCGTGGGCAAGGCGGGACTCGACACGCTCACCAAGGGATTGCAGCAGGCTATCCTGAGTCGCGGCTATATCACCACGCGCGTGCTGTTGCCCGAACAGGACCTGTCATCCGGCACGCTGAAATTCGCGCTTGTACCGGGTGTCGTGCGAACGATCCGCTTCGCCGATCCCGCTACGCGCGGCACATGGAAAACCGCCTTTCCTACGCGCGACGGCGACATGCTCAACCTGCGCGAGCTTGAACAGGGACTTGAGCAGATGAAACGCGTCAGCAGTCAGGACGTGGACATGAAAATCGAGCCCGCAGACGTACCGGGCGAGAGCGATGTTGTCATCACGGTAAAGCGCACGAAGCCCTGGACGGTCGTCGCTTCGGTGGACAACTCAGGCACGCGCGCAACGGGCAAGCTGCAAGGCAACCTGAGCCTCGGCATCAACAACCCGCTCGGTCTGAACGATATCTTTAACGTGGGTGTGAGCCAGGACCTGGAATTCGGCGACAGGCGGCTCGGCTCGCACGGCTGGAACGGCTCCTACTCGATCCCCTCGGGCTACTGGACAGGGACGCTCTCGGCCTACACGAACACGTATTATCAGCAGATTGCGGGCGCGAACCAGACATTCGTTTCGAGTGGCAATTCGCAGACGGTGGACTTCAAACTGCAGCGCGTCCTGATGCGCAGCCAGAACAACGTACTTGGCGCGCAATTCCGGCTGACGAAGCGCTTTGGTGAGAGCTTCATTGAAGATGCCGATATCCCGCAGCAGCGGCGCAACAATACGTTCATCGAAGCCGGGCTGACCAATCGTCACTACTTCGGCGCGTCGCAGTTCGACGGCACGCTCGCGTATCGCCAGGGCATCGGCGGCCTCGGGGCGACACCTGACTTTTACGCGAACGGTCCCACCTACCGCTTTCACATGGCCGTACTCGACGCGAACCTGTCGGTTCCGTTCGCCATCGCAACCCAGCCGCTGCGCTACGTGACGTCCGTCCACGGCCAGTTCACCAATAACACGCTCAACTATATTGACGACCTGACCATTGGCAGCCGCTACACGGTGCGCGGCTTCGACGGCGAAACGATGCTCGCGGCCGAGCGCGGCTTCTTCTGGCGCAACGAGCTACAGCTACCGGTTGGATCAACCGGCCAGTCACTCTATGCAGGCATCGACTACGGCCATGTGTTCGGGCCGAGCGCGTCTTTTCTCGTCGGAACGCAACTGGCGGGCGCGGTGATCGGAGTTCGTGGAAGCGCATCGACCAAGGCAGGCGCGCTCGCCTATGACCTGTTCGCCGGGACACCGATCTACAAACCTTCAGGCTTTCCGACCGCACGGGTCACGCTCGGTTTCCAGTTGACGGGACAGTTCTGATATCAATCTCACCGGCAGTGCGATCAACCTCGATCAGGGGACGGCAACCCTCGCGGCAGCGAACAACGTCAATATCGGCGCGGCCACCGCAACCTATGTCGACAATTCGCAGGAGCAGCATAGCCATAGCAACGTGGTAAGCGGCAAGGAGGTATCGAGTTCGAGCGATACGACCACGACGCTTTCGCAGGGCAGCATGATTTCGGCAGACGGCGTGTCGATCTCAAGCGGCAAGGATACCAACGTCGCGGGCAGCACGATCGTCGGGACGAACGATGTATCACTGAGCGCCGTGCATGACGTGAACATCACCACGACGCAGGATACGAGTCAGAGCAGTTCGTTCTACGAGGAAAAGAAGTCGGGATTCGGCGCGATGAGCGGGGGTGGATTGAGCCTCAACTACGGCAGCAGCGACACGAAGGAGACGACGCACGACAGCAGCGTGACGAACAACGGTAGCCTGGTGGGCAGCACGAACGGCAACCTCTCGATTCAGGCGGGCAACACCCTGCACGTAACGGGCAGCGATCTGGTGGCCGCGCAGAACGTTACGGGCACGGCGGCTAATGTCATCATCGATGCGGCCACCAGCACCTCGCACCACGACGAAACCCGGGAGACGAAGCAGAGCGGTTTCACGCTCGGCCTGTCGGGCAGCGTGGGCGATGCGATCAACGGCGCAATTGACCAGACGCAGGCAACCCGCGACAGTGCGAATAGCGGCAACGACCGCGCGGCG
>NZ_CADIKK010000098.1 GCF_902859915.1 Paraburkholderia ultramafica | reverse complement strand
GATATATCCGGACCCGTTACCGGGTAACGCAAAATGCCCAAAGGAGATAGCATGTGCCGCTTCACATCGCTTAGTCCAGAAAAACCTGAACGGTCCAGGCGAGGCGCTTACGAAGCAACTACGGTGAAGCACTTTCCGCGCGGCCGACTTCCCCCTCGAGGACCCACAGACGTTCTTCTGATGACGGTCGCTCTACGCGAATCACCCCTGTTCCTTGTAAGTGGCTCAAGCTCCCACTAGCGCTGACAATCTGCCACAGGCCGAAGATGAAGGGCCGTGGAGCTCCGTGCATCTGAGGGACATACTGGAGATGCATTTGAAGCCGCATGGTGAGCTTGTCGCCTGACGGAAGGGTGAACACTAGATAGCCAGGCCCCCCACCATTCGGTTCTGCTTCGTTCCAGCCAGCTGCGGCTGCTTCTTCGGTCGGGACCTCGTGAAACCCCCAATCGAGCACGGTTGCACCTTCAAGCAGGCCTTTGCTTGTCACCTTTCCGCTTTGCTTAAGAACAGCGACGTAGCGCCCGCTGCCTTCGCCGAGTTCGAGCTTGTCGTATTGATTGGGCATACCTCGTTCGCCGGTTTTGATGTTCACAACGAACTCCAGCTTGACTGGATCTGCGCGAGCGAACAGCGAAAACGCGAAGATTCCGAGAGCCAACACAAATCGTGGGGTCTTCTTCATGGGAAACTCTCCCATTACGTTAGCCTTTGCTCCGGCATGGACGAACTCGCCACGTGCTGCGCAGGGCGTGTCTGCTGCCGACGGATGTACGGCTGCGTCCCGGGCGGCTTCACGGGACTGCCAAGCCGTTCTTCTTGTGGTTGATACGTCGGGAACAGCTTACCTTATTTAAGCGCTCGTCAGTCCGAGCCGCGTGGCCATTGCGATCGACGAGCTACCGAGCGGTCCGAACAGCAACGGCTCTTCAATCGAAAGCAGTCGCCTGCGGGGTCGACAACGAAGAAGTCCAGGAAGGGTCGTGTTATGCCCTTTGCATAGCTCGTCGCCGTCGACGGGTCGCGCAATAGGCCGATCGGGCAGACTGCGGCCATCTACGGCCGGTGGCACGCGCTTCCACAGTGTCATTCAAATGTCGGCGCCGCCCAGTCAACGGCCCCTCGCTTGCAGATCACGTCAGTCGTGTCGTCGGCCTTCACAGACGGCTGCGCATCGCTGGCTAAGGCCGGCCAGCACTTCCCAGACGTCTTCCTGAATACGTGGAGAGATGGCTCCCGGCCGTTGCTGCCGGTCGCGCTTTTTTTGAAGCCCACGGCGGCGAACTCCGTTGATCGGGCGGTATCGGGCGTTCGCCGGCACAACAATCGCCAGAATACTTCCTTCTCTGGGTCTATAAATAAGGAATTTCTCCCATAGGGGCTGTCATGTCTGACGAATACCGCGTGGCGCTCGAGCAGGCTTGTGCCTTGGCGTTGGCGTTCCACGGCTCACGTGCGAGCCGAAGTCCGAGCGCGACTGCCAGCTTCGAGGAATTGTGGGCGGCGCTGAACGGATCGACACCTGAAGACGGGATGGTTGCCCACGAAGTCATCCGACAGTTAGCCGAGGGTGCAGACGCGGGCCTCATGGGGGCGGCGGGGCCACGTTCCTTCGCTAAGGTGACAGGCGGCTCGCACCCTGTCGGCGTTGCAGCCGACTGGCTGACAAGCGTATGGGGACAAAACGGTGGGAGCTACCTCGGGTCTCCCGCCAACGCAGTGACCGAGCAAGTCGCTGCGCGATGGCTGCTCGACCTCCTGTCGTTACCGGCGGACTGCTCAATTGGCTTCACGACCGGCGCGACCATGGCAAGTTTCGTGTGCCTTGCCGCAGCGAGAGGTAAGGTATTGCGGCAGGCGGGTTGGAATGCCGATGCTGACGGTCTGTTCGGCGCGCCCGCGATCAACGTATGTATCGGCAACGATGCGCATGCCACTATCTTTGCCGCTTTGCGCTACCTTGGGCTTGGTCACAATCGTGTCATTCGTATCCCCACGGATGATGTGGGGCGCATGCAGGTCGCCGCACTGTCCAGCGCGTTGGCGTCTCATGAGGGGCCGCTCATCGTGATCGCGCAAGCCGGGCAGATCAACACCGGCGCGTTCGACCCATTCAGCGAGATCGCGGACGTCGTACATCGCCACGGTGGATGGCTTCACGTCGATGGTGCTTTTGGTTTGTGGGCACGAGCGAGCCCCGGGTTGATCCATTTGACGGCCGGCATCGAGCATGCAGATTCGTGGGCGGTCGACGGTCACAAGTGGCTGCAAGTTCCGCACGACTGTGGTTACGCAATCGTCCGGGACGCACAAGCCCACCGGCAGGCCATGGCGTTCGAAGCAAGCTACCTTCCCCCGGGCGGCGGAGCATGTCGGGAACCGTTCCACTACGTGCCCGAACTATCGCGACGCGCGCGTGGCTTCGCGACCTGGGCGCTGATCCGCGCACTCGGGCGGAGCGGCATCGCGGCGATGATCGAGCAACACTGTCGTCTGGCCCGGCGCATGGCGGAACGACTTGCGTCCGAGCCTGGCGTGGAGATCCTCAATCAAGTGGAACTGAACCAGTTTGTTGTGCAGTTTGGCAGCGGGGAGTCGCCCGAGTGTCGCGATCAACTGACAAAGGCCGTCGTCGAAAGAATCCAGGCCGCGGGGGTCTGCTACGTTGGTGAGGCCGTCTGGCGCGACCGCCTCGTGATGCGCTTCTCCGTCATTTCCTGGGCGACGACCCAGCAAGACATTGATCAATCCGCCGATTCGATTGTAGCGGCATGGCGACAGGTGAGTGCCGGCATAATCCGCGGGCGATCGGAGCGGTGATCGCATTCCCCGAATAGATGGCGGCAAACTCTGACGCGGGGGAACAAGTGCGCGGATGACCGCTGGACACTCGGAAGCTGCCGTTGGGGGGGCACGGGATTCAACGGCCGGAGTGGGTCGGGAAGAGTCCGCCGAGGCATTGAAAATGGGACATTCCGCCCCTGTTATTGGACAGCGGGAAAGGCCGCCGGATGACAAAGCGGCCCAGGAAAGGTGCTGTCAAGATAACTTCTACTTCGGTAACGCGCACTCGATAAGGCCGGGGCCGAAATCGGCTTGCTCGAGCGTGTCACGCAAGCGGGTAGCGGTTCTGTGGCTGGAAAGGCCTAGCAGTGCGCTTACCTGTTCGTTGGTCTTTCCCTCGCTCAGATGTCTCCGACCATAGGTGTTTCGAAGCAGTCGTGGACTCTCGTCGTCAGCCGCGGCGCCCGCCAGCCGCAGTGCCGTTCGCACACAGGATCCGAGCGTGTCCGCCTTCATTGGCTTTCCTCCGGCGGTTGCTACGAATAGCCAGTTGGTCGGACACGGCATCTCCGTTCGCGCGCCGTGATACATCCACAGCACGTCGACGGCAAAAGGATCAACCGGAACACGGCGAGCGATGCGCGGCCCGTGTTTCTTCACGAAAACACTCATGCGTGCACTGCCGGTGTCGAGATCATCACTCGTCAGTTCCCGCAATTCTGCGGCGGTGATTCCCGATCCCAGAAAGAGCGCAACGATGGCTGTGTTGCGGAGATCCTTGAATGATTCGAAATGTCTTGCGGCGCACACAGCCTGCAGTCGGGCGTCCTCGTCGGCGGGCAGGTAGACCGGGATCGGCTCATCTTCCGGCCAGTGTTCACGGGCGAGCATCCGGCCCGCAGGATTGTCGCTACGGAGTTCGTGCGCAACCAGGTGACGGGACAACCGGTCGATCAGTTTGAGGTATCGCAGTCGCGTGGTTGTGCCGGGCTGACAGTCGTGTTCCAGAGCCGAAAAGAACCCATCAATGTGATCTGCACCGAACGAGGCCACGGTCGTTCGATGCGCCATCAGGTAGTGGTGAAAGCGGGCGAACATCGAGCAGTGCTGGACGATCGACTGTTCAGCGAACGCGCGCCGATCCGCGCCAGTCGCCTCAGCGGATTGCCACAGCAGATATGCGGTTTCCGGGGCCGACGTCCAGAGGTCGAGGTCCATAAAAATCGATATACTGAAATGTGCGTTCACCCTACCACAGGCGAAGCTCACGCTTCGCCAACCGGTCATCCAGGGAGAGGGGGTCGCCACCTTCTGGCGCGCTCTGCATCGAGCGCTGAGCGATCTGCTCAGTGCGCTGCAACTGCGACGGACTTGGCGGTTCCGTCCGACTCTTATCCATTCGACACTCCGATACGCGTGATTCGGGTCAGGTTGTGGGTATGGTACCGGCGCGCACACGATGTCAAGCTGCTGGATCAGCTACCTGGCACGCGTCACCGCACGGCGCCTGATTTTCGGCAGCGGACGGATGCAAAGAGGGAGGGTGAAATGCTGTGCGACTGTCCGCTGCGAAGCCGCTTTGCGGCGGCTGCTTTGATTTAAGGGTTATAGGAAAGCGCGCGAATGACGGAATTGCCGAAAACCTGTCGCGAGAGGCTGTAGGCTCTGATGTGATGGACGTCACGACCGCTCCACTCTGGCATAAACCTCTCGCTGCGTAGCGGGAGTCGTCCATCACATCAGAGCCCTCTGGATTGCCGCGCGCAAAGCCAGGTCCGCGCGGACCGCAATCAGGTCGCGCTGCGCGGCAATCAGGATGAGTCATCTGGATGAGCGGGCACCATAAACTGAAAGATCGCACCGCGCCGCGCGTTCGCGCTCGCCCACAATCGTCCACCATGGGCCTCGATGATCGAACGGCAGATTGACAGCCCCATCCCCAGACCAGCAGGTTTCGTTGTGTAAAAGGGGGCAAAGATGTGCTCGACGTCCTTCGGGGCAAAGCCG
>NZ_CADIKK010000097.1 GCF_902859915.1 Paraburkholderia ultramafica | reverse complement strand
CTCGCGCTGCATCGCTTCTGCTGTCGCCCCTTGACTGCGGCGGGGCATCGCGCAATGCGGCAGATGCCAGTAGATGCCAGTCGGCTTGCAGCTGCCATGCCGCCGGGTCCTGACCGTCGCAGTCCATATCCGTCCACGAACTTCTGCGCCCGCGCCTCCACGAAGCCGCGGGGTGGCGACCTCCCGGCCGCCACCGGTCTTTCTCGCGCCGTCGTTGCCCGTCTCCCGCGCTCAGTTCGTCCTCACCTCGATCCGTCGCGGCCGTGCCTCGTCGCGACGCGGAATCGTCAGTTTCAGGACGCCGTCCTGAAGGTTCGCATCGATCTTCGATGTGTCGAAGTCCGGGCTCACGGAGAACGCGCGCGCGAAATGCGGTTCACGGATCTCGGCGTGCTGCAGCCGCAGACCTGCCGGCGTCGGCACAACCGCTTCGGCCTCGATATAAAGATTGCCGTCGTGCACCTTCACATCGAGTTTGTCCTTCGGGACGCCCGGGAGGTCCGCCCAGAGCGTGATGCCCTGGCTGTCCTCAAACACGTCGACTGCCGGCGTGAGCGTCATCCGTCGTGCCGGTGGGTCGCCCTCGCGTCGTGTTACCGCTTTCTGGTCGCGTTCAGCGACCTGGGTCTTGTCGTTCATGGCTCGCTCCTTGAATGACTGGCATTACTGGACGGTGATAGCCCGCGGCTTCGACGCCTCGCGCTTGCCCACGCTGATCGACAGGCAACCGTTGGTGTAGCGCGCCTGTACCTTGTCGGGGTCCGCATTCTGCGGCAGCTCGATCACGCGCCGGAAACTGCCGGTGAAGCGCTCCTGTGCGTAGGTGCGGGCGTCGTCGCGGGTTCTGTCATCGTTCCCGCCCTGGGCGGGCTTGCGCTCGCCGCTGATGGTCAGCAGGCCCTTGTCGATCGACACGTCGAGGTCGGCCAGCTTCAGGCCGGGTGCGAACGCGACGATCTCGATCGAGTCCTCGGTCGTGCCGATATTGACCTGCGGAAAGGCGCCGAAGCGGCCGGCGCGGATGCTGGACGGGAGACCGCCGAACAGACTGTCCATCTGCCGCTGCAGACGGTCAAACTCGCTGAACAGGTCGGTTCCGGAAAAGAGATCACTCATCGTATCCTCCTTCGATGCAGCGAGGAGGCGAACGGGCCTACGCGCTCCAGTTCGCCTGCCAAGCTGCTGGCAAACAAATCGAAACACGCAGCGCACCGGATGGGACCGGCGCATCTGCCTGAGCGAAAACAAAGATAGGACTTCTAGCGACAATTTCAAGGGGGTGAAATTCCGGTCTTGAAAATCGCCTGCCAAATCCTATTCTCGTGGTGCATTGCAACGACAGGGAGAGGACAACTATGGAATTCGATTCGGACTGGCTCACGCTTGGCAGACACCGCGTCCGGCTGCGCTCAACCCGAGGCTTTCCGACGGAGTTGATGCGTAGCGTGACGGAGGTCGTGCGACTCGCGATCGACAACAACATGAGCGCCCGCGCGCGGCTGGTTGAGATCGTCTTCCGGCAGGAACAAACCTACGATATCGCCGTGGGCACGACCCTGATGGAAGACAGCGTTTGTGCACCGCACCTGGAAGCGGCCATCGCGGTGGTGCTCGGGCTGCTGCCGGAGCAGGTGAACATCACCGTGACGCCGGTCAGTCAGGAGGAAGTCGACCTGCACTTCGGCATGTATGAGCGGATGCTCGCCGAGAAGCTCGGCGTGGTGCCACCGATCCAGTGAGCTTCGGGCGACCGCTTCGATCCGGAGTGAGCGCACTCTGACGGGCAACCCGAGGGCCTGCCTCGTGTCCTCCCGGAGCGGCCCGGAATCATCGACCGCGACGGGGAACGGGAGAACGAACAGGGAGCCTCATCATGAAAACCTGTCAGGCGCACGGCTTGCGGCAGCCGTGCTGATTGCCGGTTCATGTCCTGCTATGGCGGTACCGCCGGGCCGCCCCTGAAAAACGTTGTCGCTGCAGCAGGACATCTGGATCGGCGGCACGATACAGCAAGGGAACGGACAATACGCGCCGGGGGACTACACGACCTGCTGCTGGACGACGACAAGGTCGGACCGACATCCTGCTCGGCAAGGCCGGCGCAACGGACCCGAAGCTCCTGCTACCTTACCTGGGGCAGCATGTCGCCGTCAGAGGGCGCGTCATCTGTCCGGATTCCGGAATCCTTCGTGTTTCCGGTCTGCTGACGGGCGGCAGGCGCGGGACGGCCAGACCGCACATCAGGTATGGGGATGCGACCAGGTGTTCCGTGGCCCGGTCAGCCCGCGACGACCTGACGTAGCGTTGGGGGGCCTGCTGTCCGGGCAAGCGAGGTATAAATGTCTATGTAGTGCTGCGCCATGGTCACCGAGGTGAAGCGGCGCATGAAGGCCGCACGAATGTCCGTCCGCGACAGAGCGTCGAGCCGTGTCACGGCGTCGACTGCGCCTGACACGTCCTCAACAATATAGCCGGTCACACCGTGGGCAATCACCTCCGGCACCGAGCCCCGGTTGAACGCAATGACGGGCGTGCCACAGGCCATTGCTTCGATCATCACCAGGCCAAACGGCTCGGACCAGTCAATCGGGAACAGTAGCGCCCGCGCGCCCGAGAGAAATCCGGGCTTCTGCGCGTCATTGATCTCGCCGATGAATTCGACATGCGGGCGCGCCAGTAGCGGCTGGATCACGTTTGCAAAGTAGGCTTCATCGGCCCGGTCCACCTTCGCGGCAATCTTCAGCGGCAGACCGGCGCGCGCGGCGATCTCGATCGCGAGGTCCACGCGCTTTTCAGGACAGGTCCGGCCGAGGAAAGCCAGATATGCAGGTTCCGTTGGCACTTGCGGCGTCAGCAGATTTTCCGGCAGGCCGTGATAGATCGTATCGAGCCAGTTCGCGTCCGGCAACGGCATCCGCTGCGAATTGGATATCGAAACGACGGGCGCCTGCGGGAACATGTCGAACACCGGTTGAGTTCGGGCAGATCGAGCCGCCCGTGCAGCGTGGTCACGAACGGCACGCCGAGTGGTGAAAACGTGGGAAACGGCAGATAGCTCAGATGGAAGTGCAAAACGTCAAACGTATGCGCCACGCGACGGACCTTCTCGAGCAACACCAGGTGCAGGGCAAATGGGTCGCCAATTCCCGGATCGAGCCGCAGCGAGTGCGGCCATACCGGCTCGAGGCGCGCGCCTGTCTGCGAATCCCCGCTTGCGAACAGCGTCACATCGTGTCCGAGGTCGACGAGGGCCTCGGTGAGATACGACACCACGCGTTCCGTACCGCCATACAGCTTTGGCGGAACCGCTTCGTGCAACGGGGCGATCTGCGCGATACGCATCAGGCGTCTCCATTCAGATGCTTCGCGCTGACCCGCCGGCTAACGGGAGCGCGACGCAACCCTGCTTCAGACGGGCTTTCTGGTCGTGTCCTTGACGGCTTTCTTGACGTCGCCTGTCTTTTTTCGCCCGCCGCCTGCTGGACATCGCCCGGGACTTCCTGTTTCCGGTCGCCCGTTGCGCGGCCAATGGTCTCATTCACCTTGCCTTTGACCTTCTCCGCCACACCCTTTACCTGATCCTTGTTAATGGCCGGCCTCCGATGCAAAACAATTCGTGGATGGATTTCGCCGCCCGTTGACGGGCAGGCTCAGAATTTGTGCAAACAGCGTGCCTGACGGTTCTGTTGCAGTAAGGGGCTAGGTTAAAATTGGGCAGCAAAATTTTCGAGCTGCCCGATGAAGAAGACAAAGACGCCGCGAACCACGCTTGCCCCGGGCCTGGCCAAGGTCCTGAAGCGCCTTCGGGCGTGGCGCAGGTTATCCCGCACGGTCGTCAGTTCCGCCCCGCGGGCAAGTGCATGGGAGGCGTGCGTATGGCGCATCCAGTGCGGGCTGGCGCGTCGCAGCTTCTCCGCGGCCGTCGGATGGTCGGCGCCGATGACTTCGGCGGCCTGGTCAAAGAAGCGCCGCATCACGTTCCACAATCGGGTTCCGGTAATGCCCGTGGTGCTGTCCTGTTCGAGGTTCGCGACGAGCGGCGTTTTCGGCTCCCAGCGTGCCGGCGTGACTGGAAGTCGGCGCTGCACGAGATACTGATCGAGCGCCGTACGCGCCAGCGGCGGCAACGCGACCTTGCCGGGCCGGCTGCCCTTGCCGACCAGATGCAGCCAGTGATCGCCGTGTTCATTGGTGCGGATCTCACCGAGCGTGGCGCCGACGAGTTCGCTGACGCGCAATCCGGTCGCATAGGAAAAGTCGAGCATGAAACGCATCCGCTGCGCAGCCGGCTCAGCCCAATCATATGACCATTCAAGTCCATCCGCGATGGCGCGCACGAGCAGCCACTCGCCCTCGGTGAAGCCGCGCGATGTGTCGAGCGGCGTGACCCGCGTGCGGCCGCGTACCTTGATCCCGGCAAAGGGGTTGGCAAGCACGTACCGCTGCTCGATCAGCCAGCGGAACAGTGCGCCCACCACCGAAAGCGCATACGCGGTGGACCGCGCGGACAGGTTGCCGGCGAACGGCCGCCAGTCGGGGGCGGTGCGCGGCCGCGGCGGCCCGATCCAGCGTTCGCGCGGCGTGGGCCGGCGCAGGAACGCCCGGTACGCGATCGCGTCTTCCGTGGTCAGCGACGACAGTGCCCGCCCGCGTTCGACGATCGCCCACAGGATCAGGCGTTCCGCCTCCTTGCGATAGGCGCGCTGGGTGGGGGCTGTTTCGTGCAGCGCGAGCCAGGCCTGTACCGCCTCGTAGTGGTTGGACGCGTCCAGCGTGCAGGCCTGCCGGGGTGCCCGGAAGCTGCCGTGCGAGCCGTCCACTTCATGCGGCAGCCGCAGCCGTTCCCAC
>NZ_CADIKK010000096.1 GCF_902859915.1 Paraburkholderia ultramafica | reverse complement strand
TGCCCGCGCCTTCAATGTATTGTCCACTTTGGTGTCCGCAATAATTTGGTGGACACCAAATTACCCAAACCCTCAATGCGCTGTCCATAACGGCCCAGACGAGCCGCATACGTTGCTTCAAGACTCCCGACCCCATCGCAGGAATTGCGCAGTTGCTACCTGAGCGTCATCAAGCGTCAGACTGGCAATGCCAGACTTTCTTCGTTGAACGGCTCTTATCCTGGTAGGAGCCGACGCCCAAGAGGCCGGACAGTTCGGCCGGCGAATGACGTTTGATGGCCGACTAGCGTCCGACGGCCGAGCGAGGCGAGTGCCCCGGACGCGGCCTCTCATGCAAAAGGCATAACCCGACCCACTCCGGACGCTCGACCAGTTGCCGCCCGATTGACGGCTTTCAAAGTGTAGCGGTCGTTCATTTCCGTGAGGCGCCCAACAGGTTTCGTACTGCAGGCCGCCGAGCAGCGTCGCGAAGATCTGTACAACTCTGCGTCGAGAGCGACTGGATAGTCGCTTAAGCCCGTCAGCGCGACCGAGCGTGACCCACGACCCGAACATACCCGCCGCCATTATCAATGCGGGTGTCAGAATCACTACGATCAGTGAAGATCATACACAGGCCTCCGCGGCTTTCTCATCTGATAACTGGAAGGAGGGAAATGGTGTTTCACTCCGATTCAGAAAAGACGTCGGGCCGTGCTTTCCATTCGGTCCAGCGTGTCTTAGCGCTCTCGGGAAGCTTGCGCAACACACGGCGCTCGCCGGTGGCACGCAGGGCAGCATCGTCCTTCCATGAACCGTTGCCAAACTCGACTACCGCACTGTAGATCGCAGCGACCGTAACCTTATCCACTTCCAAGTCTTCCATACTCATCTTCAAAATCGAGTCCGCAACCGGCCCGCGATAACGCTGAGTCCAATATAGATAATCATGAACTATAGAAACGCACTGAGAAATTGTTGCTCGAGAGGAGCAAGCTCACCGGACGTCAATATGGGGTGCGAGGGCAAGCCGATCGATTAGCTATCGCCATACGAGTTTTCTGCATAGCTCATCCCCCAGCCAAAATACCAGAGCATTAGCCGATAAATTTTCTAAACCCGACGGTTTTGCATGCTCTCTGGGTCGATTGGCTGATAAGCGGGCAAACAGTACGGGCTGGCTTCATCCCAATGTCAATGGCATCGCGTAACGACCGCTCTGACTTCCGTCATGAGCTCCGTGGTCGGAAGGGCACACACCCTGGCTTGGATTGCCACTGAAGAACATTCCTTGGCACTTTCCACACCACCTCCAGCCCCCTTGTCGACCCGGGGCATCATCACCCAGAACCGCCGCGTAATGGCCGCTCTGACTTGCGTCATGAGTTCCGTTGTCGGAAGGGCAGACACCCTGGCTTGGATTGCCACTGAAGAACATTCCTTGGCACTTTCCACACCACCTCCAACCCCCTTGTCGACCCGGGGCATCATCACCCAGAACGGCCGCGTAACGGCCGCTCTGACTTGCGTCATGCGCTCGGCTGTCGGCGGGGCAGACACCCTGGCTTGGATTGCCACTGAAGAACATTCCTTGGCACTTTCGACACCACCTCCATCCCCTTTGACGGGGCTGCGCTTGCGCGAGCGCAATGACGCCTGGTATCTGCGTCCCAATGATCCCTACACCGCAGGCGCACCAGAGGAGTAAGGCATTTCGGCGTGACACTTTCATGGCATCCTCCTAACCAAATTACTGTAGTTTCCGATTATCCACAAGTGCTAATGCACTTACTTGGCAGCTCTCGCGTTGTGTCGGCCGCGGCCCCACATATCGTCAAAACTACCGCGAAACAACGGTCATATCGCAACCGGCCTATCCCCCACGGTGAGCGCCGCCAATCCAAAGAACTGGTATCGCAACATCAGATCCTCAGGCCGCTTCGTCGGGGCAGCCAACTGGATGGATCCCACGATTCCGTTCAGCTTGGCTCACTACTGGAGCGGGTCGACGTTCCAACAAGTCGATGTGTCCCACGTCAATTTTTCCCCGGTGATCGTGAATGATCCAAGGCAAGGCAAGAGCGACGATCGCGATCGGCTGGTCGTGCGGTTTTGCAGGCCGTCGATCAGACGGTTGTGGTGCAAATTCGGTAGTCGGGCGAGAAATCGCCAATTTTTCGGATACCTTAACGAACTGAAAGGACCGCCATCCAGATCGAAGGCAAAGTGGTATCTTTGAGGCGCACGCTGGCGAGATCGAACTGGCCTTTGCGAATGCGATGCATCAGTTCGATGCCGGAGAGGGTAACGGCCCCGTTCCGGAACCGCTTGAACCCGAGCATCACGTTCACCCGCGATTTGATGTGGCGGTGATCTTGCTCGATCAGGTTGTTCAGGTACTTCGAGGATCGCAATTTCGTTCGCCTTTGTAGCGACTTCTCGGTCTTCATCTCGCGGACCGCCCGATGAGATGCTGCGTAGCCGTCCAGCGTGATCGTTGCAGGAGCGCGCCCCTGGGTTCTGATCGCCTTCGCGAAGAACGCCTTTGCTGCCGCTACATCGCGCCTGGCGCTCAGGCGAAAATCGATCGTCTTTCCTGCCCGGTCAACAGCGCGGTAAAGATAGGCCCATTTGCCACGAATCTTCACGTAGGTCTCGTCAACTCGCCGCGACTGACCGGCTATCGTGGCCAACCGATTCCAGCGTTTGACGAACTCCGGCGTGTAGCGCTTCACCCAACGCAGGATCGTAGTGTGGGCGAGAGACAGGCCGCGTTCAGCCATCATCTCGACAAGATCGCGCAGACTGAGCTTGTAGCGGAGGTACCAACGTACGCAAAGGACGATGACTTCGCGGTCGAAATGACGCCCGTTGAACAACCATTCCAGATCTTTCAGCTTGCTCATTGGCTCGTGGTCGTCAAAAGCTCAAGGGTAACAGACCGACGCATCGGAATTGCACCACAACCATGCGTCAAGCGTGCTTAAGCATAGTACGCTAACTGCTGCGTCGCCGACGTAATTCAGTCCAAGGACGCCAAACTAGACTCTCAGGCATAGCGGAGGTCAACCGACCGTCATAAAAAGTTCGTTATTGCCATAGAAATCACGTTAAGCGTCGTTATTATTGTGCGAGGGGCGGTGACTCCCTGTTGATTAGACAAAAGATATCGTGGCACAGATCCGAGGCCTCTAATAGAATTGTGTCGTGGTCAATAGAGGTTACGACGACCTCTTCTAGCCCTAGAGAATCGATATGATGATGTGTCGCCAATTCATCTATCGCGGCTATCGCTGAAATTTCGCCTTCCGGGAGGTCGTGCGTAAAGTCGACCCAAAAAATATACGAACAGGAAACGCAATCTGCGAGTCGATTTCAGTGCAATACACGACGCCGAGTTAGGGAGCTGATGTCGGAGTTAGGGCGCAAAACTGTGTCCCGGTAACAGAGTTGTTACGCAAACCCAAGAAAGGAGTGTAAGAAATGGCACATGATGATCAGTTTACGGCACTGGGCCCTTCCAACACAGGTTCTGGCTTCCCTAGAGCCGGCTTTTCCACCAAAGCTTCCGATATGGTCTATGGGGTGAATGTACAAGGTACCCGTTGCGGAGTCTACGGTGAAAGCGTAAACGTTAGCAGCGGAAGAGAGTCAACGGTACAGGGTGTCGGAGTTCATGGCTTTGGTGAAAACTTTGGGATTTTTGGAAATGGCAACCGCGGAATAGCCGGGGTTTTCGGTGAACACAACCGCAACGGAGTTGGAGTAATAGGTGCCGTCATGCGGGGTGGCACCGGGGTGGTTGGGGTAAGTCTTGGTTCTATAGGTAATCCATTAGAGACCTTTCAAGGAATACCTGTTCCCGCAGACGGATCTGGTACTGGGGTCTTGGGTGCGAGCGGCAAGGGCTACGGCGTCTTGGGCGACAGTCAAGACAACGCTGGCGTCGTTGGGCGGTCTAACAATTCCGTCGGCGTCTGGGGCTCTGTGACGGCAGACAGGGGGGGCGGATACGGTGTGCTGGGCGAGAGCACAGACAACGCCGGCGTCGTCGGGCGGTCTACGAACTCTGTTGGCGTCTGGGGCTCTGTGGGGAATAGCTTCGGCATGTTGGGCGAGAGCACAGACGGCATCGGGGTTGTCGGGCGATCTGATGGGGGTACGGGGGTCTTCGGTTCAGTAAGCAGAGACCGCCCGGTCGGCCTAGCGGGACGCTTCGTGGGGCCGGTGCTCATCGAGGGCGACGTGACGGTGACAGGCGTTAAAGGTGCTGTGGTGCCACATCCAGACGGGTCGACCCGATTACTCTGCGCCATTGAGAGCCCGGAAAGTTGGTTCGAGGACTTCGGAGAGGCGGCACTCAAGGATGGCAAGGCGGAGGTCCAGCTGGAACCTGACTTCGCTGCTGTGATTGAGACCAAGGGCTACCACGTCTTCTTGACTCCTTATGGTGATTCGAATGGGCTGTATGTAGTGGATCGCACCGATAAGGGGTTTATGGTGCGCGAGCAGAAGGATGGGACGAGCAACTTGGCCTTTTCCTACCGGGTAGTGGCAAAGCGAAAGGATATTGCGACCCATCGACTGGTAAGGGTACAGCTTCCTGCAGCTCCCTCACCGGAGACATTCCCGAAACCCTTTCCCTCTCCGGGAACGTTCCCCAAGCCGTACTTTCCGCAGCCGAAATAGAAATCGAGAAAGGCAAGCCCATTCGCAGTTTGCCGCCCAACCAGCGGATGCAGCCGACCGGGATATGCGGGGTTAAGGCTGATAATCATTGAGAGGGCCTCCTGACCGCCCTTCGCGAAGGACCTCCTGTGAAGTACGCCTGCATTGACGAGCAGTGCCGGCATTATCCGTTGTCGGCGCTGTGCGAGGTCCTACCGGCAATGGCCGTTTCAATGACCGTTTACTGAGCGTAGCCGACGTTTGAATGACCGTCGGAGCATGAAGGCGAACGGCTGCAGTTGGCCGAGGAACGAAACCGCTCGCGCGGTAGGGGGCTCCGGCTAAGCCCGGTGGTTTATGAGGGGGCGGCTGCGCGGTTCCGTATGTTGGCGAATGAGGCAATCCGCCTCGTTCTCCAG
>NZ_CADIKK010000095.1 GCF_902859915.1 Paraburkholderia ultramafica | reverse complement strand
CCGCGCAGTTCTACGCGGAGCATGTGCTGCCGCAGGCGCCGGCGCTCGAAGCGTCGATTGTCAGCGCGAAGGGCGGCGAGGGCGTGCTGGCGTTGTCGGAAGATCAGTTCTGACGCGACGCTCGCGGCCAGATGTTTCGGCCTGAAGACAAACGGCGCCTTGTGAGGCGCCGTTTGTCTTTGTTGCAGCGGTTTGCGCGATGATCGATCAGCGCACCCGCTTGCCAGGCGCCAAGCGCGGTGCGCTTGGCGCTCCGTCTCAAGCATAAGCCGGACGAGGCGTGCCGTTGATCTCGCCGAGATAGCGATGCACCGACAGATCGTCCGCCTTGATGGCCGGCTGCCTGCCCGACATCACGTCGGCCAGCAACTGGCCCGAGCCGCACGACATGGTCCAGCCCAACGTGCCGTGGCCCGTGTTCAGGAACAGGTTCGGCACAGGAGTGCGGCCGACGATCGGCGTGCCGTCCGGCGTCATCGGACGCAGACCGGTCCAGAACGCGGCCTTCGACGTATCGCCGCCGCCTGGGAACAGGTCGTTCACGCACAGTTCCAGCGTGTCGCGGCGCGCCTCGCGCAACGACTTGTCGAAGCCGACGATCTCCGCCATCCCGCCGACGCGAATCCGGTTGTCGAAACGCGTGATCGCGATCTTGTAGGTCTCGTCGAGCACGGTCGACACAGGCGCGGCAGCTTCGTTGACGATCGGCGCGGTGATCGAATAGCCCTTGAGCGGATAGACCGGAATCTTCACCAGGCCCGCGAGGAACTGCGTCGAGTACGACCCCAGCGCGACGACGAACGAATCCGCGCGCACCAGTTCGCCGCCGCACCGCACGCCGGAGATACGGTCGCCCGCCATCGCGAGTACGTCGATCGGCGTGTTGTAGCGGAATTTGACGCCCAGCTGCTCAGCCAGCGCGGCGAGGCGCGTGGTGAACATCTGGCAGTCGCCGGTTTCGTCGCCCGGCAGGCGCAGGCCGCCGGTCAATTTGTGCGACACCGCGGCGAGCGCCGGTTCGGCTTGCGCGAGTTCAGCCGGCGACAGCAGTTCATACGGCACGTTGGCTTCCTGCAGCACGGCGATATCCTTCGCGGCGCCGTCGAATTGCTGCTGCGTGCGGAACACCTGCAGCGTGCCGCCGGTGCGGCCTTCGTACTGGATGCCGGTTTCGGCACGCAGTGCTTGCAGGCAGTCGCGGCTGTATTCGGCGAGGCGGACCATGCGGCCCTTGTTCACCGCGTAACGCGGCGACGTGCAGTTTTGCAGCATCTGCCACATCCATTGCAACTGGAATTGCGTGCCGTCGAGACGGATCGCCAGCGGCGCGTGCTTCTGGAACATCCACTTGACGGCCTTCAGCGGCACGCCAGGCGCGGCCCATGGCGACGCATAGCCCGGCGAGATCTGGCCGGCATTGGCGAAGCTGGTTTCGAGCGCCGGGCCGGCCTCGCGGTCGATCACGGTCACTTCATGACCCGCGCGCGCCAGGTAATACGCAGTCGTCACCCCGACGACGCCACTGCCCAAAACGACGACTCGCATAGCTGCTCCAGGATATTCAGAATAGGTAGGAGGGCGCTGCGCTCGTCGATTCGTTCGATTTCATTCGATTCACGATGTGTAACGCGGTTCGCCCAGTGTTAACCGCTATACTATTAACAGTGAAGTAGATTTTGTTATTGTATTTTCAAGATTTTCAGCAAAAAAACCATGCGTACACAGCGCCAACCGGTCCGGTCCCTCGACAAACTCGATCACAAGATCCTGCGTCTGCTGCAACAGGATGGCCGGATGGCCATGAAGGATCTCGCGGAACAGGTCGGGCTGTCGGTTACGCCGTGCATCGAACGGGTCAAGCGGATGGAGCGCGACGGCGTGATCACCGGCTATCACGCGCGCGTGAACCCGGCTGAGTTGGGCGCGGCGCTGCTGGTGTTCGTCGAGATCACGCTGGATCACAAAAGCGGCAACATGTTCGACCAGTTCCGCCGTGAGGTGCAGAAGATCCCCGAGGTGCTGGAATGCCATCTCGTGTCGGGCGACTTCGACTATCTGATCAAGGCGCGCATTGGCGAAATGGCCGATTACCGGAAGCTGCTCGGCGACATCCTGCTGCAATTGCCCGGCGCGGTGCAGTCGAAGAGCTACGTGGTGATGGAGGAAATCAAGGAGACGTTGACGATCGCGGTAGGGGACTAGGCAGGCGCGTAGCCGCCGCGACGTTGGGCTCGACAAACGGCGTAAACACTGTATATTTATACAGGTGTTTTGCGCCGTTTATGTTTTCGCGTGACCCAGCCCGTGACTAACTCCGATACCCGTTCCGCTCAAGAATTTCCGATCGCGCCGCCCGCGCCTCGCAAGGGGCGCGGGGCGGTGACGAACCTGCAAGGACGCTATGAAGTCGACCAGCGCGAGGCGGTGGACGACGGCTGGCTGCCGGCGGCGGAAGAAGAGGGTCATGAGCCCAAGGCCTTGCGCACGCAGGTCTTTGAGGAGCGCGCCAAGACCATTCTCACGCGTAACGCGTCGCCGGATATTCCATTCAGCGTGTCGCTGAACCCGTATCGCGGCTGCGAACACGTTATACGACATTCAATGTGTGCCCCGATCTGATCCTTGGCAAAGGTTAGCCTTTGATGTATTTCTAAATAGGGCAAGCGCGCAGCGCGCGTCAGGCCCGAGTGTGGTCAAGTCGCGCACCCGAAGGGCCATCCACAGCGTTCTGCTGTGGGTGGGCGATCTTGTCCACACGGGGATCAACCACTGCGTGCCCTTTTCGATTAAAGGGGGCGAAACGGCGTGTCGTCCACTGATCTGGATGCGAACATTGACGAAGACGTTTGCGAGTGGCGCGTAGTTAGGGCGAGAGATACATCCGGTTGGCATCTGCAGCAAAAAAATATCTTTAATTCTTTCCTTCCACCCGGATTTCCGATCTTATTGGACGAGCGGTCGGGAATCGTCTGCGAACCTGTGTTGTTGTACTTGTACGATCAATTTGTAAAAAGGGGTATTTCTAATTTTGTTCGAAATACCGCATGGGCGTACGCGTGCGACTTAAAGCACTGGCTGGATCACCTAGAAGAGTTCGGTAAAACGTGGACGCAGGTTACGCAATTCGATCTGGACTCCTATCTGAAATTTCTAGATGGTGCGAGTTCGCCCCTTACAGGGAGAACCTACAGTACTCGAACGAAAGAACGGCGACGAATAGCGATTGCCCAATTTTATGCGTGGTGGCGTGAGCAGGGTCTCGTCGCCAACGACGCTGGCGACAAAGCTCTCGTTCGCGTTTCATCAGAAAACAAGCGGCGAAGGCTCCTGGCGAAGGAAAATAAGCGTGTTTCGGTACTTCAGAAGAATCAAGCATCCGAACTCTTCGCGCGGTTTGGTCCGGTACCGAGCGAGTGGTCTTGCCATAAGCCAGACGCCACGTCGCGTGATCGTCTATACGCTGATATCGCGCTTTACGCTGGACTTCGAATATCTGAAGTCCGTAGTCTGAAGACTTCGGACTTCCGGGGTTTTCGAAATGCTGATATCCCGGACTACGCACGCAAGTCTGTTTCTATTGTCGGAAAGGGAGGCGTGTGGCGTAACGCGAAATTCCCTGGTCGACTGATTCACCAAATCCTCGCATATATAGACGGGGAGCGAGCGTACATTGTCAATCGCGCTGGAGCCCGATCTACCGAGGCCTTGATTCTGAATCCATTGTCGGCGAATAGCTATGCAGGTCGGCAACCATCTGTGCGCACCATCGAGCGCAGATTTGCTGCTGCGTGCGTCGACGCGGGGTTGTTCAGAGTGGAGACTATTGAGCGCCTTGATTGGGGGGCGAAGGGTGATGTGCAGACAAACACAACAAGGTTCAACGTACCTCTTTTCGTTTTTCATGACCTAAGACACACATACGCTGTGTGGACGTACTACATCCGAAAGAGGTATGAAGAGGAGCCGTGGTTGGATATCTCAGCATGTCTTGGACATGCAAACGTCGAAACCACAATACGTATATATCTACGTTGCGCGAACGAATTTGAAGCAGAGGTTAGCGACACATATATGGAGGCAATAAATGCCAAATAAGACTCGGTCCTTGCTCTACGCTCAACTCTCAGAGCAGCAAAAACGGGTACTGAAAGATCCAAGTTGCGAAATCGTGCTCAATGACGTTTTCGATAGCTATACCGGGCCGAGAGACAATTTGCCTTTTTTTCAGCTAGCGTTAAAAGATCTACGATTAGCTGTCGCGTCGATTCGAATGGGAGCAGCCCTTACAGTCGCGTTTATACGCTGGTCCAACGGCGCGAACCGCAATTCAAAACGAATCTTCGCAAGCGTTGTTTCCCAGTTAAAAAATGGCTTCTTACCTTTCCTACACCAAACGAATCGATCCACTGTCGAACTTGCGTCGATAGGCAAGGACGATATAGCGCAGTTCCTTAAATGGCTAACATCGACAAAATTATCAATAAATACGCAACGTAGATACTATGGTGCTGTCAGAATGCTTCTTGAAGAACTCAAAAATCACGATGAGACCCGCACACTTCTGAGTGGTAACCTTATTTTTCCCAATCACCCTTTTCCTGATGCGCACCATACTACGAAAACGACTGAACGGCTTGACGATGTAACGTTTCGTCAGCTTATCGATGCATGCAAGGCAGAGATCAAGGAAATTACGGCTTCTTTGTGCGTAGCATGGAATTGCTTTGATTCTGAAATATATACGTTGCCTGACGAAAGCCGAAAGGGACGCGGTCGTTATCATGATATTCGTGCGGTTTGGAGCTGGATTCACCTGCATCTGAAAAAGAACGGCGGCATCGTGCCATCGCTTGACAAGTTAAGAATGCTAAATCCAGATTTAAGGCAAGCGATTATTGAAATTCATGGATACGCCGCCGCAGTTCGTCCGTTTTATCCATGGGTTTCCGATCTGTTTCCGTTTGTGGTTTTACAAGCGATTTACTCACAGGCGAATGCGGGCCCGCTACGCTCATTGCAGCAGGATGCCATATATGAGCAGGAGGTGCTCGGTACCCGCCGGATCGTCTACAAGTTTGTAAAAAATGGTGGACATATTGCGTATTTCGGCGAACGTGACCGCCGATTTCGGGAACGTGACCGATTCGGCGGGTTTGGGCGTTGCGCGGTGTTGATTGTAGATTTCCTTGTCAGTTTTGGTCGAGTTCG
>NZ_CADIKK010000094.1 GCF_902859915.1 Paraburkholderia ultramafica | reverse complement strand
AGTGTGATCCACCGTCGACCTTACTGCTACGCCGCCCTCAGGGAATTCTAGCGCCTACGGAAAAGCGAAAAATCAATATCCCGATTGACAGGGAAAGTCATATCAGTATCTGTACCGCACCGTGGACAAGGCGGGCGAGACGGTAGACTTCCTGCTGCGAGCCAGGCGGGACAAGGAAGCGAACCGACGGTACTTCGAAAAGGCCGTCGATCAGAATGGCGTGCCCGAAACCGTAACCATCGACAAGAGTGGCGCCAATCTCGACGGGCTGCACGCGGTGAACGCCGAGCGTGAGACGCCCATCAAGATCTGCCAGGCTAAGAATCTCAACAAGATCGTGGAACAAGACCATCGGGCGATCAAGCACCGCACCCGACCCCATGTTGGGATTCAAGGATTTTCGTTGTGCCCGCATCTTGTTGAGTGGGATTGAACTCATGCATATGAGCGCAAAGCGGCAGATGAAAGACGCCGGCAAACTCAAGCCATCGGCCGCCCAGCAATTCTACTCGCTGGCGATGTAAGCAATCCTCATCATATAGCTATCGTTCACTCAAATCGCCTTACTGCGACAGAACCTCCTGACGGCACCTCCATATTGCGTGAAAAACCATTCAAGGTGTAGGGGGTTAACGCCGTATACCAGTGTACCAGACGAATTCTCGCTATGTGAGAAAAACGGCCTTCCGTCCACGCCCGAGCCAGCTGAGTGCCTGCGCGGTTCCGTTCGGTCTGCGCACGCCCCGTCATCGGGTTCCCTTTTAATTCTTCTATCCTTATGCTCAAGAATCTAAGTATCCGTGTCCGCCTGGCGCTGGCGATGGGTTTTCTCAGCGTGTTGCTGATCATCGGCGGCGTCATCGGCATCGTCGGCGTGTCGATGAGCAACAGCGATATACAAGAGCTTTATTCCAGCCGGCTGGCCTCCGCGGAGGCGCTCGGTCAGGCGAGCGTTTCGGTAGCGAGAACCCGCATCTGGTTGTTTCGCATCGCGCTTGATCCGACCAGTCCAGACGTACCCCAATGGATGCAGAACGCTCGTGATCTGCTTACTGCGACGAAGAAGGCGTGGGACGCGTATCGCGCGCTGCCATTCTCCGGACCTGACGAGGAGCGGCGCGCAGCCGACGTGAATGCGAGGCTCGAGAAGCTCATCTCGGATGGCATGGAACCGATGTTCAGCGCGATCGCCGCTCATGACGTGGCGAAGCTCGCCGAAGTCACCTTGCACCAACCGCCGTCGCTGTTCATCGCTGTGACTGACGGCATGGATGCACTTGACAGGATCCAGGTCACAGCGGCGCAAGCGACGTTTGAGGCCGCGCAGGCCCGCTTCCACGGGTTCGTCGGTGTCGCCATCGCCGGGATTCTGGTGGCGCTTGGTGCGGCAGCGCTCGCATGGTGGTCGCTGCAGCGCGCGATCGGCGCGCCCCTCGCCCAGGCACTGGTCCATTTCAGGGCGATTGCCGATGGCGACCTGACGACGCGCGTCGAGGTTCGCACGCGCGACGAGATGGGGCAGTTGATGAGCGGCCTGCAGGCGATGCAAGGCAAACTGGTGCAAACGATCAGTGTCGTGCGGGAGGGTTCCCGGTCGATCGATACCGCCGCGCAGGAGATCTCGGCCGGCAACCTGGACCTGTCGCAACGGACCGAAGAGCAGGCCGCCTCGCTGGAGGAAACCGCCTCGTCCATGGAAGAACTGACTTCGACGGTTCGCCAGAACGCCGACAACGCGAAGCAGGCGACCACGCTGGCCACTACGGCGTCGGGCGTCGCGCAACGCGGCGGGGAAGTGATCGGACACGTAGTCGAGACGATGCACGGAATCTCCGATAGCTCAGCCAAGGTGGCCGAGATCATCAGCGTGATTGAAGGCATCGCGTTCCAGACCAACATCCTCGCGCTCAATGCCGCGGTCGAGGCGGCCCGCGCTGGCGAACAGGGGCGGGGTTTTGCCGTCGTGGCTGGCGAGGTCCGCACGCTCGCCCAGCGCAGCGCGACCGCCGCCAAGGAAATCAAGGATCTGATCGGCGAATCGGTGACCCGGGTGGACGCCGGCTCGAAGCTCGTTGAGGAAGCGGGTAGCACGATTAACGAAATTGTCCAGTCGGTGCAGCGCGTGACCGACATCATGAGCGAGATCGCGGCAGCATCGGAAGAACAGAGCACCGGCATCGGACAGGTCAATACGGCCGTCACCCAGATGGATGAGGTGACCCAGCAGAACGCGGCGCTGGTCGAGCAAGCCTCGGCGGCAGCGCAATCGATGGCCGAGCAGGCCAAGGCGTTGCGTGACGCCGTGGCCGTCTTCAAGGTTGACGATCGGGGCGCCTCCGCGTCACGCGTGATGGCTCCGCGGAGCGAACCGCGCCGGCCGGCACCGAAGGCTCGCACGTCACGTCCTGCCACGTTGACAAGGCCAGAGACGGCGCCCCTGGTTACCCCAGGCACGACCACACTGGTTGCGACCGGCAGCAGTGCTGACGACTGGCAGGCATTCTGAGAGGAGCGGAAAAATGGACAATGTCAACGACGCGCTTGAACAGATGAACAGGGTCGTGACCGCCAACACGAAAACCATGAGCGTACTTGGCGCGCGGGCGATGGTGCTGGGCAAGTTTCTGAATGCAGTCCTGCCGCAGCTCGCGATGGTGCAGCGGACCGAGACCACCGAGTCATTCCGGCAGGGCATTGAAGAGACGCTGTCGCTGATGGACGATGTGCGAGTGCCCGCTGACTATCACTCGGCGCTGCTCGAACTCACCAATACCATCCTCGCCACACTCGGACACGCATCGGCCAGGCATCGCCTGGATTAGCCGGGTCGCACGTCATGGATTCGTGGTGGCGCGTGCCGTGCCACCCGTGTCCAGGCGCGAGTCATCTGCCAGCATCTCTCACCCCAACGAAGTTTCAATCACGGAAAGGCGAACATGGACGACATCAAGGACATCAACGAGCAAAGCCAGGGGATTTCGCGGCGCACCTTCCTATACAGCCTTGGCGCGCTCGCGCTATCGGCATGCGGCGGGGGCGAAGGCTCATCCGGCACCGATGCTGCAGCGGTTCGTAGTGCGAAGACCTCAAGCACACCGACTACGGGGCTCGCCGAAGTCGCAACAGGCGATTCGGATGTGACGACGAGCGGCAGCTTCGTTCATCCGGGCTTGCTGCATACGCAGGCCGACTTCGACCGGATGGCGCAGAAAGTCGCGGCGCAGACATCGCCTTGGTACGACAGCTGGAATCTGCTGACCGCCAACAGTCACGCGAGCCTGTCATACACGGCGCGTCCGCAAGTCGAAGTCACCCGCGGCGGCACCGGTACGCAAAACTATTCTGTTTTGTACAACGATATCGCGGCCGCCTACGCATGCGCGCTGCGCTGGCAGATCACGGGCGATACCGCCTATGCCGACAAGGCGGTCCAGATCATGAACGCCTGGTCTTCCACGTTGCAGGAGCTCACTGGCGACACGAACGTCGATCTCGCGGCAGGCATTTACGGCTACGAGTTCGCAAACGCCGGCGAAATCATGCGCGGCTATTCGAATTGGGCGTCGTCCGATTTTGCGGCGTTCCAGTCAATGATGCTCAACATCTTCTACCCGATCAACTACGACTACCTGAACGGGCACAACAACACGGAGATCACGCATTACTGGGCCAACTGGGATCTCTGCAACATCGCATCGGTCATGGCGATCGGCGTGCTTTGCGATAACCAGGCGCTCTTCGACGAGGCAGTGAATTACTTCCTGAAGGGCACCGGCAACGGTGCGATTGCGCAGGCGGTCTATTACTTGCATCCCGGCTACCTGGGGCAATGGCAGGAGAGTGGGCGCGACCAGGGGCACAACACGCTCGGCATCGCCCTCGGTGGGGCGATCTGCGAGATGGCCTGGAATCAGGGCGTCGACCTCTACGGCCACGACAACAACCGCTTTCTCTCCGGTGCCGAATATGTCGCGAAGGGGAACCTGCTGGAGCCGGACGGGACGACTTACTACACGGTGCCATACGTGACGTACTCCAACGTCGACGTCACGCAGACGGAGTTTTCGACGACTTCGCAAGGCACCATTCGGCCTTGCTGGGCGCTCGTTTATAACCATTACGTGAATCGCCTGGGCCTGGCGGCGCCATGGTCGGAGAAGTTCGCGCTGCAGATCCAGCCCGAGGGCGGCGGCGGCAACTACGGCACGTCCAGCGGAGGATACGACCAGCTCGGTTACGGCACGCTCACGTGCACCGTCGATCCGGTGACGCCCGCGAGCGCGCCGAGCGGCCTGACGGCCTACCCGAGTGCCGGGCAGGTCGTACTGTCATGGTGGGGCGTCGCAAATGCCACGAGCTACAACGTACAGCGCAGTTCGACCTCGGGCGGTTCTTATAGCACGGTTGCGAGCGGCATTGTCGACCCGCTGACCTACACCGACTCTCCGGACACAGGCACGTGGTACTACGTGGTAAGCGCCCAGACAGCATCGGGCGCGAGTTCGAACTCGAGCGAAGCCGTCGCGGTCACGGCGATCCAGTTGCAGACCTATCTGACGTTCGACGAGACGAGCGGCACGAGCGCGGCTGATTCGAGCGGCAATGGCAATGCAGGCACGCTCGAGGGCGGCGTCACGCACGTAGCTGGCAAAGTCAGCAATTCCGTAGCGCTCGACGGCTCGACCGGCTACGTGAGCCTGCCGAATGACATTGTGGTTAACGTATCCGACTTTACGATCGCCGCCTGGGTCTATTGGAACGGTAACGGCGGGGCGTCATCGGCCCGCGTGTTCGATTTCGGCTCGGGGACGGGGCGCTACATGTATTTGTCGCCGAAGGGCACGTCCGGCTATGTGCAATTTGGTATCACGCTCAACGGCGTCCACGGCGAACTCGCCGTATACGGCAATGCGGCATTGCCAACGGGCCAGTGGGCGCACGTTGCGGTCACGCTTTCGGCGACGACGGCGACACTCTACGTGAACGGTAACGCGGTCGGCAGCTCGAGTGACGTTGTGTTCACGCCATGGCGCATCGGCGACACCGCGCAGAACTGGATCGGACGTTCGCAGAACTCGGCCCATCCCTACTTCAGCGGATCGATAGACGAGTTCCGCATCTATCTCGGTGCGATGTCCGCCGACCAGATCGCGACCCTGGTGCAAAGGGCTCTGATGTGATGGACGACTCCCGCTACGCAGCGAGAGGTTTATGCCAGAGTGGAGCGGTCGTGACGTCCACGGCAAAGGAGCGTTCATCATGAAGATAGCGACTGTT
>NZ_CADIKK010000093.1 GCF_902859915.1 Paraburkholderia ultramafica | reverse complement strand
ATCAAGCAAGAAACCGCATTCTTGAGGCCGTTCGAATCCGCGTTCGACACCACTTCCAACTGGCGCCATTACGGCGATCATCCCCGGCGCCTTTACGCCGATCCGTGACAGCCGGCGGAGAACCCGGCCGCCAGCATCGCGACCTGCATCACCTGTTCCTGAAAAATGGGCACGCCGAGCGTCCGCGCCAACGCTGTCTCCATTGCCGGACTAGGGAAGGAAACGGGTTCGAGCTTCTGCCGGCGACGCAGGTACGGATGCACCATTCCGCCTTGCACGGGGCCCGGTCGGACGATGGCCACCTCGATCACGAGATCGTAAAACTCTCGCGGCTGAAGGCGGGGGAGCATGCTCATCTGCGCACGCGACTCGATCTGGAAAACGCCGACCGTATCTGCCCGGCAGATCATCTCGTAGGTCGCCGAGTCTTCCGCCGGGATGTCCTGCATCTCAAACGGCTCGCCCCGTTGTTGGGACACCAGATCCAGCGCGCGGCGGATGGCCGTTAGCATGCCCAGTGCAAGCACGTCGATCTTCAGAAGGCCGAGCGCTTCGAGGTCGTCCTTATCCCACTGGATGACGGTGCGATCGACCATCGCTGCATTTTCAATTGGAACGAGTCGCGAAAGCTTTCCGCGCGCAATGACAAACCCGCCAGTGTGTTGGGAAAGATGTCGAGGAAAACCAAGCAACTGCGCTGCGAGATTCGCCCACTGCTGAAGCATCGGGGCTTCAGGATCGAGACCGGACTCCGTAAAACGATTCAGCAGATCAGCGCTCGAATCGAACCAGTGGTGCGCCTTCGCCACTTTATCTACGATCGCTGGATCGATGCCTAGTGCCTTACCCGAATCCCGTAATGCGCTCTTGGGTCGGTAGGTCGTGACTGCTGCAGCGAGTGCCGCGCGCGTCCGTGAGTATTTGGCGTAGATGTATTGGACGACTTCCTCGCGACGATTGTGCTCGTAGTCGACATCAATGTCCGGCACGTCGGCCCTTTCTTTCGAAACAAAGCGTTCGAAGAGCATGTTGCTGCGCGCGGGATCGACTTCAGTGACACCCAGGCAGTAACAGACCGCCGAGTTGGCAGCCGACCCACGACCCTGGCAAAGTATTCCTTCGTTGCGCGCGAACCGAACGATGTCGTAAACCGTCAGAAAATACGGCTCGTATTTGAGATCCGCGATCAGACCAAGTTCATGTTCGATCTGTGTCTGCACCTTGTGCGGGATGCCTGCCGGAAAACGGCGATGCGCGCCGATGTACGTTTCCTGTCGAAGGTATGCGGTCGGCGTCACTCCCGCCGGCACCAGCTCGTCCGGATATTCATAGCGGAGTTCATCCATCGCGAAGGTGCAACGACTCGCGATGTTGATCGTTTCGGCGAGCGCGTTCTGGGGGTAAATGTTGGCGAGTCGAAGGCGCGACCGCAGGTGCTGTTCCGCATTCTGCGCCAACTCAAATCCGCATTCCGCGATAGACCTGTTAAGCCGTATGGCAGTAAGCGTGTCTTGCAACGGCTTGCGCGAACGAACGTGCATCGTCACGCCGCCTGTGGCAACGACGGGGACGAGGTGCTTTTCCGCAACATACTGGACGATGCCCCGATGGATGTCGTCCATGGCGCGAGCGTGAAGGGTCAGTGCTATCCAGCAGCGACGATCGAACGTCGATGCCAGCCACTCTACCTGCGCGTCGAGTCGTTCCTCCTTTGCGGGGAATTCCGGCGACAGGATGGCGAGGCATTCGGGAAGCCCCCGAAGATGTGAGTACGGACCATTCGGGCGAGCGAGGTCGTCTGGCGTGAGGAGGTATGAGCCCTTGCCCGTGCGGGTGCGAGCGAGCGTAATGAGCTCGGAGAGATTGCCGTATCCTTCGCGGGTCTGCGCGAGCGCAGTAAATGAGAGGGCGGTCGAACCGTCAGCGTTGGTCAGCTGAAAATGTGCGCCGACGATCAGGCGCACATTGGCCTCTTTTGCCGCGACGTGCGCGCGCACGATTCCCGCGAGCGAGCATTCGTCGGTGATGGCGATCGCCATGTATCCCAGTTGCTCGGCGCGTGCGATCAGATCCTCGGCGTGCGACGCGCCACGCAGGAACGTGAAGTTGGAGAAGCACTGCAACTCGGCATAGCCGGGCAACGCTGATGAGTACAGGTCCATGAATGGGCGAACTTCGGGCTATCCGAAAAGTCCGTGCAGGAACCAGCGGGGATCTTCCTCGTCGCGGCTGCCGACCCGTTCGCGATAGATCCAGTAGCAGGTATGGTCGTCAGCCTCGGCGACGAAATAGTCCCGCGTCACAAGTTCTCCGCCCCACCACCCGGCCTCGACGCGCTCGCCGGGAGAGACGGTGCGCAGTGGACTTCCATAGAACGGACGATGCTGTCGGGTCATTAACTGGATGGGCGTTTCCAGAAGCCACGCCGGGCGCGGCTGGTCGCCCGGCAGCACGCAGCCTTTGACATCACTGTTCACCGGGACCCAGTTCGCGATGACCTCGGGACGGTGGTCGGCTACTGGCGCCGCGCGAAGAACGTTCTCCGGGCCGAGCCGTGCGACCAGTAGCTCGATCAGCCGGTTGTGATCTTCCGCGTTGCCACCAGGTTCCGGGAAGAGGGTGTCGGACGGTGGTGCTGCAGCTTCCACGTCGTTCACGTCCAGGCGCAACGCGATGACGGAAGCTACGAGTTCGATGCGACCCAGCCTCTCCTTCAGAAGACGCGTCAGATGCTCTTCGTGCCACGTTGGCTCAGCCAGCGCAATCTCGATGTCGGTCGGCGGCAGCGCCGCGCGGCCGCGCTCATGCTCCAGCTTCAAGGTGAAGCGGGTGAGGGCAAACTGCTTGCTCGCAAGCCAGCCGGTCAGTTGGACGAGCAGACGCCGCGCGCAAAACAGTACCGCTTCGGCGTGTTCAACGCGATCAGGCAACTCAAGCCGCGCGCTGAAGGATGGGGGCGCCTGAACCCACTCGAACAGTTCGGGCGACTCGCCGACCGCTCGATCCAGCGCGTCCAGCAGCGCCGTTCCGCACCGCTTTTTCAGGCCCGCGCGCGGCAGGCGCATCAAGTCCGCAACCGTCGTGCATCCCAAACCCTCAAACCAGTCGGCAAAGCGTCGCGCGTCGGGGACGAGCAACGCCGGCAGGCGGGCAAGTTGCAGTTTGAACGAGCGTACTGAAAGCCGGCGCCCGCCCCGGTACCGCGCCATCAACCACGCGCCCTGTCCCGTTGGGGCGACGCTCGTCTGAACGGAGTAGCCGAACGCGTTGAGGGCGCCGCGGATCGCCCGCAGGATGGACCGGATGCCGCCGAACAATCTCAGGCTTGCGGATACGTCGATCAGCACCGTCTGCTCTTCAGCAAGCGCCACTTGCGGGCTGAACTGCATGAGCGCCGTCGCGACCTCCGAAACGGCATGCTGCTCGCGAAGTTCGTCGCGATCGTGAAGCGAAGCACCGGGCGCGAGTGTGAGTACGCCCCCCTTGCGCATGCCCACGCGAATGCCCGCATCGCTTGCGCGCCTGTCGCAAGTTATGACGCGTTCATGATCGAGCACGACCAGACCTCCTTGAGAATCAGGGGACCAGTTCGGCCGGAAGACTTCGCGGCTGAGGTGCGGCAGATACACGCCGATCCAGATTTGCATGACGGTTCAACAGGATGGGCGAATGAGACAGGGGGACAATCAGGGGTTCTGCGAGCGCCGGGCCACGGCGCTTCACAAACTCCACAGCTACGCTGTCGCGACGCGGCCGCACAGCAATCCGTAGTGGAGCAGGCGAGGTGTCGCTCACGCTGGCCAGAGGTCTGAGCATGAAAAACAGCGTCTCGGATGTCTGCGCCGCAAGATGGAGACGACGCAGCGATTCTGGCCGGACATGCGTTTGCCAGAACATTAGTGCGCCGAAGGTGCCGGCACGTAGAATCTGCTCGGCGGCCCACAGCATGTCCGCGGTCTTCGACGCCCGTATCACATTGAGCGACTTTTCCGGCAAACCCCAATAAGCCGCCGCTTCAGGATTAAACCGATGCGGTGCATTTAGCAGGCCGATCGGTCGACTGGCCACCGCACGGAGGGCGGGCAGTAAGAGGCGCAACTCCCCGACTCCGGCCTGCTGAACCAGGACGTCCGTCAGCGCGCCTCGCGGCCAACCGCCGCCCGGCAGTTCGGTCGCAAGATTCCCGAATCCGCAGGGAACAATGTGCGCGCGCCCAGACGCAAGCTGCGAACCGCGCCAGAGCGATGAATGAATGGTTTCCGGAGCAGGGGAAGCCACAGCGCGCCTCATACTGTATGGATATACAGTATTCTAGCACTTGGAAAACCCAACGGTTCGTTTCGTTTCCCCGGGGAAACGGAGCAGGCTGGCGTAAGCAAAACTCCCGGTAAGGTTGATGTTTGAGGCGTTTCCCCGGGGAAACGGCAAAACCGCACGCACGTTCGTTTCGGTCGGTGCGCCAGATCCTGACGGGGCATAGTGAAGAGCGTCGCACACGATCGCCGGAGCTCACGCGGACTGCATAGCGTCACCAGGCATCATCGTCAATGTCGCTCATACCCGTCCCGGCATCGTTACCTTCAGCCCCCTCACCGTCAATGCGTGGCCAAGGCCATGCCGCCAATGCCCACGCAGGGGGCGCGTCGATGCACTCGAAGCCATACTCATGTGGCTCATCGAAAATATCGGGAAACGTTTCCTCGAATATCTGCTGCATGTATTCGACGTGCTCGACGCTCATCGCGTGCCACTGTCGCCGGAAGCGATCCTGTCCGGCAACCGCCTTCCGGGCCAGGAGGTCGATCAGGATGCGATGCTTCATATACGGCTCGCTCGGCCAAAGTGATTCCCAGTCGCCGACGACGTACCGACGAAATGCCGCGGTCATTGGAGCATCGTCGCGAGTTTGGCCGCGACTGGTTTGGCACCGTTGTGATCCACATAGAAGGCGACGGAGCCGCCCGTAACGTCGTGCGATCGTATATGAACCGGCTCGTCCTTATTCCGACCCGACTGCGTAACGCCTCTTTTCGGCTGCCTGAATTCGAGTGCATTGAACCGGATCGGATACGTGAGGAAATCCGGGCCGGTCTGCACGACGAGCTGGATACGATCGAGTCTGACGCCGATGAGGTCCTCCCTAACGATCCTGCCCAACACGACGTCGAGGACGGCAGCGAGGTCTGGCTGCTGCGGTTGTGACGGTTCGCCATGCACGAGGTGAACGATGGCGCGGACGGAGTTTGAGTGACCCGCAAGCACGATCCGGTAGCGCGCAACGCGCGGCTCGCGGCTCGCGGCCGGGTAGATGATGTCTTTGAAAGAGCCTTTGTAGACCATGCGTGACCTCGGGATTGCGCGCCGAACACTATGTACGACGCACGCCCCACGATACGGATACCTAAGCGAAGTCAAGCGGGACTGGACGCGTGGCACATCGACGAGAGGGGAGGGACCATTCCCATTCCTGTCGCCGTTGCGACGGCAAAAGCGTCAATTGTCGGTCGCGGAGCCTCCCGGTTGGACGTTGCCTTCGCTGGGCGCGCCCCTTCGCCCCTGTCGGGCAGAATCCGGCCGAGGCTGTGTAAAAACTCGAATGATCACCTAGACTGAATCAACCTGCTGAAACGAGAGGCGCAGATGGGGCGATTTGTCGAAGGTGCGGAACGCAGTCAGACGACA
>NZ_CADIKK010000092.1 GCF_902859915.1 Paraburkholderia ultramafica | reverse complement strand
GTGTTGAAACTCCACTCTGGCACATTGATGCCGTTCGGTTCTGGAGGGCCTCCGCTTCTCTGCCGGCCCCTGCATCCCCGAAGGGAGGGCGGTGTCCATTCCATCTCGGCCAATTTCAGTCGCTCGACTTCCGTGCCTGGATCGTCAACAATCAGCAGCGATAACAGGTGAGTACGGCCCTTCTCCTCGGCTGGCACGACAAAATTCTATGCACGGCGCATTAATCGCCGGCAGCGCGGTCGCGATAGCGCATACAAGGCGTTGATTCGCGGTTCGGCCCCACGATCACGCCTATGAGATCATGTCTGCTCTAACCATAATTGCCGCAAATCATGTCATCCTCCAGCGCAACGCACGCCAACGCTCTTCCCCTGAGCAGCATCGGTAGCATACTCGCTTCGATGTTTTGCTTTGCCGTGGTGGACGCGTTGGCGAAGACGGTTGCGCTGCGATACCCAGCAAATGAGGTGACCTTCTTTCGGATGCTGTTCGGCTTGGTTCCGGCGGTGGCGATGTGCTGCGCGGGACGTCTATCCCTGACTGAGCGACTGGCCAATATCGATCTTAGAGGGCAGACGGCGCGGGCGTTGATGCTTCTGGGCGCATCGGGCCTGTTCTTCGCCGGATTGCCTTACGTCCCATTGGGTGAAGCGGTTGCACTTGCGTATTCGGAGACGTTGATCGTTATCCTCCTCGCACCATTGATTCTGCGAGAACGCCTAACACGGCAGGCGGTTGCGGCAGCGCTTGTTGGATTCTTTGGGGTGCTGCTTGTGGTGCGCCCGGGCGGCGGTCAGTCGAGTTGGCTAGGCCCGACGCTCCTTCTACTGAGCGCCGTCTTTGGCGCACTATCCATCGTGCAGATAAAACGCATCCGTTCTACCGACGACTCGGAGACGACAGTTCTCTTTTTCACTATGGTGGGAACGGTCGTTACCGGATGCACGCTCATGGTCAATTGGCGGACACCGTCGGTTCGTGCGCTGGTGATCATGGCAATTCTTGGAGTCTTCGCGACAGCAGGGCAACTTTTAATGACGGTCGCTTTTCGTCAGGCGGATGCCGGGAGACTCGCACCCTACAACTACACGAGCATCGTGTGGGCTGCGGTGTTCGGTTACCTCATATGGCATGAGACTATGCAACCACTGTCCTTCCTCGGAATTGCGTTGATTGTCGGTAGTGCAATTGCCGTCGCAGTAAGGAGAAAGGATACCGAAGGTCCGCTTGCTTGAAGGCAAAGTGTTTTGCACAGTCGCAAGTTCTTTGTCCGCGCGAGATTCGACACGTTGAACGACCGCTTTCATGCCCTGTTCGGGGTCACGTGCTGCCGACCGCCGAAGGTGTCGCGGCGCAAGCTGGGGCATGCAGAGCGCATGAGGTAGTGGTCGGCCAGGAGCGGCCGCTCAACACGAAGAAGATGGGAGCCGTTGACGATCTGGATTCAAATCCATAGCCACACACGTGGGATGATCTGCGGATCGCGACCCTCGCCATGCTACGATCCGCAGCATTCAAATAGGCATACGAGAGGCGCACGGCCGTGGCAGAGAAGAAGACAGACGAGAAGAATCCCAAAGAAAAAAAGAGCTGGAAGGACAACCTGCTGTCCTCCAGCGTGCCGATGGAATTCGAAGTATCCAAACTGCTGGTGAAGCATGGATTTTCCACCAGTGCCGACTATTCTTATACGCGGCACGGCGCGCAGGGAAGAGATGACTTCTCAGTTGACCTTCACGCGTCAATCTATCTGCCGTATCGCAGACCGAATGAGATCAAAACAGAATTCCATATGTTGATCGAGTGCAAGCATCGGCATCGGAGCAACCGGTGGCTGTTCTTTCCCGACCCGAACCGGGGAGACGACTCGCCATTTACCTTGGGCCATACGCTGCGGATCGTAGATGATTTTGCGCCCGTGATGCTGAAAGATGAGCCTTCTATCGCTTTCGACAACAAGGCGAATTTTTGTCTCAAAGGTGTCGAGATCGACCTGAACAGCGGAGCGGTGCATGACGCAGAAATAAGACGAGGCTTAGCGCAACTTCAATACGCTCTGCCCCGCCTGGTAACGGAAGTAATCGAATGGAACATGGGTATGCACCCAGATGAGTGCTATCCCTTCCTCTACTGTCCGATCCTGTTGACGACATCGGAAATACTGGTCGCAAAAACGGACACGACAATCGCAAGCGTGGAGAATGCAGAGATGCTAACGGACCTTGCGACTCCTGCCCCGTGGGTCGTGGTCTACTGCGAGCAGACGCAGGACTTCCAGCGACATCGGCAAACCGCCTGTGAAGCACTGGCCGAACTAGTTGAGTCCGGTGCCACCGACTGGATAGATGCGGCGCGGAAAGAAGCCGGAGTTCACGATTTCGCGCTCCCATCTACGGCATGTGAAGAACTAACCGGTGAATATTCACGGGCGAGACTTAGCAAATACTTTGGACATTTCATAGTCTGCTCATTGACCCACTTCGAGCCGCTGCTAAACAAGCTGAAGACGGTTGCCAGCAAGACGGACAAGACACGAAAGAACCTGTGGGTCAATCCGGCAGCGGCAACACCGGAATAATACCGGCCGCACGATTGCCATTAAAAACTGCTGGAGAGGTAGGTTACTAGATCGTTTCAATGTAGCGTTGGGCACCAACCGCGAGTTCAGATACAAAGTTATGGGATACGACGTCCACATCACCCGCAAAGAAAATTGGTTCGACGAAAGCGGACCGAAAATTGGCATTGACGAATGGAAGGCGCTTGTTCAGTCCGACCCAGATATGCGTCTCGATGGCTGCGCGAGTGCGGTCGTGGGCGACGGCAGTGTTTTACGGATAGATAACACCGGGTTAGCCGTCTGGACCGCCCACACAGGAAGCGGTGTGAGTGGGAACGCGGCGTGGTTTGATTTTCGGCAAGGCAATGTAGTAGTCAAGAATCCTGACGGTGAGAATCTCCGCAAGATGTGGCAGCTAGCGCAGATGCTTGACTCGAAAGTGCAAGGCGACGAGTGCAAAGTTTACGGCGCGGATGGCAGCGTTATGGGTTAGCTGATTGCTATGAACTTTACCTTTCGCCCTCAATGGAAAGAAGAACTAGTTTGCTCCTGCCAGCTCGGCGAATTCATTCTTGAGATGCCGATGGGGGTTCCCTCGGTCTACATTCCCACACAGGCAGCTTGGCAAGATCGAGCCCCGATGTGGGCGCGCCCATACTGGAGTTCGGTTCACGTCCAGTTGATGGATTGGTGCACGAATCATGGCTTTCCACTGCATGTGGATGACTCGGCGAACATCTTCTCGAAGTAAGGCTCGCTTTGTGGATTGTGATGACGAACGCTGAACTGCTGCCTAAGATCGACAAGGCATTGTCGGCCATCGGACCCATGCTGACTGCAACGTGGCCAAACTTACAGAGCATTCACCGTCAACTGCTGTGGTGCCGCGCTCAAATTTCCGGTGAGCCGTCGGAGCCTAAACAGGGACCGCTTACGATGGGGCTGATTGCGACTCGGGAATTTGACATGTGGGGTGATAAGCCAGAACTTGCAGCCCTAATCAACCAGATACAGCGTGCTTTCGAGTGAAGCGAATGGCTGCTTTAGGCCGTGGCGACAGACCGTTCAGGGTCGCGTGCTGCCGATCGCCGTCAGGCAGAGGTCGGCCAGTTTCGGCCGTTCGACGTCAACGCCCGGATCGGTGACAATTACCGTACCGGTCCGTCGGTGAGCCGGGCGTGGACGTGTGAAAACGGTGCAATGGGGTTGGAATTGGCGAAACAGAAAACGGAAAAGCGCGATGACGACAGTGTTCGTAGACACGACTGAAATCACGGATTGGCCTTCCTTCCATCGTGTCTTCTCGCAGATATTTGGTTTCCCCGCGTTTTATGGCAACAACATGGACGCGTTGATTGACTGTTTGAGTTACCTCGATGAGCCCGAGGCTGAGATGACGGGCGTGCGCGTTAGACGGGGGGACACGTTGGCGATACAGCTTGGCGCTGTCAACAGTTTCAGGAGACGCTGCCCAGATCAGTTCGGGGCTTTGCAAGACGCGTGTGCTTTCGTGAACTGGCGTCGAACGCGCGAGCACGGGGCCGCTTTGATCGCACTGTCGTATTACGACTGACTCGATATTGGAGATATGGATAAGAATCGGGAATTTTTGCTGCCGTTTGGAATCGACCTCACGCTTGAGGACGGAATCGCAAGTATCGAATCCCACTTGCCGGAAGCGCTTCCCAGCTTTAGCGACCCCGTCGAAAACGGGCGCATCGTCGGGGTGGTTGAAGGCGTCGAGCAATTGTTGCTTTCGCTCGCGCGTGTCGGTATCGATTTATCCAATCCACAGTTCGCACAGGCAATCCTGGACTGCGTAGCCAACCTTCAATCAGGCTGATCAGCAAACTACAGTGTGCGACCACAAACGGCCGTTTGCCACCCCTGCGCCGATCGCTAACAATCACAACAACCCCGATGCCTCGCGCATCGACTTATGGCCAAGGCTCCTTCGTGCTACGATTCGCGATGCCTGACTGACGTAGCGAAAGCGGGCACTAATCGACCCTGTACTGAGTCCACTCGAACAATGTACGCAGCTGCCTGGCCTCCCTCGAAAACGCACTGAAAGCCTGAGCTGGTGCAGTGATTGCACCCGCCTTGGAATTTGTCCCGGATTGTTGTCGATAACAGTCCGGAGATATCGCTCGAATCGACATATCACGTCCAGATTCGTGCGAATGCATTTTCACGAGACCACAACATGCGTATTTTCAATACGATGGCAGCGCACGCCATCCCGCTCGTTCCCCGTTCACTGATCCGTAAGATTTCCCGCCGCTATATCGCCGGCGAAACGCTTTGCGATGCCCGCACGCGCATCCACGCGCTCCACGCAGCAGGCTTCAGAACAACCGTCGATGTGTTGGGCGAAACCGCGTCGTCTTCGGAGCAGGCAGAGTCGATGGCGCGCGATTATCTCAATCTCGTCCAGGCAGTCGGCGCGCAAAATGAGCCCCCCGAGCTGTCGATAAAATTGACCGCGCTTGGGTTGCATCTCGACGAAGACGCATGCATGGCGCGGGTCTCGGTGATTCTGCGAGAGGCAGCATCGCATGGGATCAGCGCTTGCATCGACATGGAGGACACCAGTTGCACCCAGAAAACTCTCGACGCGTTCTTGAACCTCGAAGCCGACGGATATCCAATCGGAATCGCACTGCAAGCCTATTTGACGCGCACAAATAATGACATCGTTCCACTCCAGGCACGCAAGAGTCGCATGCGTATTTGCAAGGGGATCTATGCAGAAGCGAAGGAGCATCTCGTCGACGGTGCATCGATGGATCGGGCCGCGATCAATTCACACTTCGTTCGGCACGTTTCGACCGCAATTCAGGCGGGATCATTCGTCGGCATTGCAACGCACGATGCACAATTGATCGATGCTCTGACCAATTGGCTGCAACGCGAACAAATCGACAGGTCACGATTCGAGTTCCAGATGTTGCTGGGGGTGTGCGAACCGCTGCGTGACGCTCTGCTTGCGCAAGGATTTAACGTCCGCGTCTACGTGCCATACGGGTATGACTGGTATGGTTATAGCACTCGGCGAATCAAGGAGAATCCACGAATTGCCGGATATATCCTGTCGGCGATGATACGTCGCGATCGGACTCGCTAGCAGTTACAGCACGCCCCGTGGATCGGGACCGACCAGAGCGTTGGTTCCGGTTCGAACGGCTGCTTTCGAGAGGACCGGCTGACCGGTGTGGGTCGTTCTGCGTATTTCGGACGAACGTGACCGGCCGTTTCGGGATCGTGACCGACGATTTCGGCAACGTGACCGGCCGGACCGGAAGGCAGGATTGGCGTTGCGCATGACATCAACCA
>NZ_CADIKK010000091.1 GCF_902859915.1 Paraburkholderia ultramafica | reverse complement strand
CAACAGTCGCTATCTTCATGATGAACGCTCCTTTGCCGTGGACGTCACGACCGCTCCACTCTGGCATAAACCTCTCGCTGCGTAGCGGGAGTCGTCCATCACATCAGAGCCAGTCATATCAGCAATCGGTTGATCGTTTAGAACCGATGGCGCAAGCCTGCCGCGACCACCGCTTGCTTGCTATTCGATGACGGCGTCAAAGTGTGGATGGACGCGTTGAACGCTGGATTGCCGTTTCCGCCGCTTACGCTTTGATACGCGCCTTCCAGGTAGATGTCGGTGCGCTTGTTGAACTGGTAATCGGTCTGGAGCACAAGCTGATTCCACTTTGGACGCGTGGTCTCCGTCGCGGTGCTGAAGCGGCCTGCTGTATACGTGTAGGCGGCCGCAACGCTGAACGCAGGCGTGACGAAATAGTGGACATCGACCGAAAAATTGTCAAATGTCAGGTTGTCGCCTTTCAGCGGCGTGATACTGCCGCCCTGAGCGACGCCGGTGACCGCGTCGGTCACAGAGTGCGCCCAGACCAAGCCCGCCGACGCCGGACCGAAAATGTACCGACCGCCGAGGGCCCAGATTCGCTGAGGTCCTCCAGTGATTTGCGCGTCGCCGTCGGACGTACTGACTGCGCCTTGAGGATTGGCGACGTCGGCGCTACGGTCGATCTGCAGGTACGCGGCACCCACCGAAAGCGGTCCATTCGCGTACGCAACGCCTGCACTGTACGCGCGATTGTTCGCGAACTGGCCGGGTGTATTCGAGAAGCCGTACATCGCGCCGAACGTCAGACCGCGGTATATCGGGCTCTTGTACTTGACTGAATTGTTGATACGGAGGTTCGTGTTCGAATCGTCGTTGTCATAGGGGTGCACCCCCAGGTTGCCGCCCCATCCGGGACCGGACGCGCCCAACGGCGTGACGAAGTCGAGGATAATGTCGTATTGCCTACCGAGTGTGATCGAGCCGTAGGTAGTCGACTGCAGGCCGACATGAGCCTGACGGCCGAACTCGTCACCGCCGTTGCTGAATTTTCCGTTTATCACCGAGAAGCCGTTTTCCAGGGTAAAGACGGCTGATGAACCGCCGCCTAAATCTTCCCGGCCCCTGAGGCCCCATCGCGAGGTATTAAGGTCGCCGCTGGCCATCGACCAGTTGCTGTGACCCGGTGAGTTTGTCCCGCCTTCGCGCTGATTGCTGACGTAATTGATCGATACGTCGATCAACCCGTATAGCGTGATGTTACTTTGTGCATAGCTCGAGCTAACGTATAGGCCGCCGACAAGTGCGGCTAACAGCGTTCTTATCACGTTGTCTCCGGGAGCTTCAGTGGGCACGCCTTCTTTTCCTGACGATGAGAAAAGCCAGGATCAGGAGCACGAGGACCACGCCCGCCGCGATGCCCATGCGGGCGAGCGTAACAAGTGGAGACGTGGGGCCGCCGCGACGCACCGCGACAACGTCTTGCGCGGTGATAGACGCGTCGGCACGCCCGTAGTGCACAAGGACATAGTTACCCGCAAGGGCGATTTCCTGATCGCTCAGTGCGGTGAAATCAGTTGGCTTGCCTCCGAATCCAGGCATGTATGCCTGTCCTTTGGAGGTCGTACGATTTACTCCGTAGAGGATCGTGGCAATAAGGTTGTTGGCATTCACCGATCCTGTTGCCGAGTTGTGAAACAGGCTGGGATAGTAGCCATCTTTGCTGCCTTGACCTTGAGCCGAATGACAGGAGGCGCAATTGCCCTGGAATAATTCCGCGCCGGTAGGATGGGCAGCGTTGTCTGAACGGATCCCATCAGTGCCCCGCAAGGCGGCAAGCTCAGACGACATTTTTCCGGCAGTAAAGCGCGATGTGCTGTCCCGTACATCATGAATCGGAGCGACACTCTTCACATAAGTCGCAATGGCCTCCACGTCCGCCGTTGAGAGATACTGGAAGCTGTGCTCGACAGCTTCTCCCATGTCACCAGCAGCCTGCGCCTTACCGCGCAGTCGGCCGGTGCGCAGATACTCAACGAGTTCTTCCCTGGTCCAACTGCCAATACCGCTTGTTGCGTCCGACGTGATGTTAGGCGCGTACCACGTCCCCACTTGCCCACCGGAGAGCTCCAGTCCCGCCTCTTCCTGCATCATGAAGCCGCGCGGGGTGTGGCACACACTGCAATGCGCAGCGCCCTGTACCAGATACCTGCCCCAGTTCCATTCTGCGGATTGGTGAGGATCTGTCTGGTACGCACCCTTGTTCAGGAACAGCAGGTTCCACACTTTCAACGACGCGCGTATGTTCATCGGGAACGGCAGCTTTGTGTCCGGCGCCCGTACGTCCACGGGCGTTACCCCGAGCCTGAAATACGTGTAGAGCGCGTGCACGTCGTCATCCGTGAGGATCGAATATGACGTGTAGGGCATCGCGGGGTAGAGGTTTGCGCCATCCGCCCGGATTCCGTGACGGATAGCTTCGGAGAACTGCTCTTCCGTATAGCGGCCAATGCCGAAGTTGGTAGACGGCGTGATGTTTGTCGAGTAGATCGTGCCAAGCGGCGAGACAAGAGCAAGCCCGCCTGCAAAAGGCTTGCCCTGCACAGTGGTGTGGCACGCCGCACAGTCCGAAGCCATGGCGACATACTCACCGCGTTTGATCAACGCGTCGGTCTCAGGTGACCGATCCGTGGCGTGTGAAGACGCTGCGGCCACGCAACCAGCAAACAGAAGGATCACGCGGCGTAGACGATGACTGAGATTGTGCATGATTAGCCGTGCTTCAGTTGATCGACAATACCGTCAGCCGCCTTCAGCGCTAACGCCGCCATGGTGATGGTGCTGTTTCCGCTGCCTCCGGTGGTCATTGCTGCGCCGCCCGGCAAGAACAGGTTATGGTGGTCATGAGAACGGCAGTCGACATCGACTACCGAAGTAGCGGGATCGGCGCCCATGATGCAGCCGCCCATGATGTGATCGCTGTTGAGAAATTCGGTGGAGAGCTGGAAGTCCGTGGCGCCAAGCTCCGCAGCCAGGCGCCTCAGCAACGGCACGGTATATTCTTTCGCGCTGCGGCGTACATAATCCCCGACGTCGTTGTAGATGTGTGGCTTATTGATGCCAAGCCAATCTTTCTTGCTCGACAAGGTCACGCGATTCTGCGCCTGCGGGAGCGGCTCATGTTCGATGGTCAACCTTGCGGTGCAGGCGGAGAGTCGTCGAATTTCGGTGTCGAGGGCTTTACCGACCAGCCCCTTCTTCAACGCCGCAGCGCCACCGATGCCGCTGCGGGCCGCATTCTCCATGCGTAACATCGCCCCACTGTGGCGGCTCCTAAACTCGCCTTGTGAGGTGTTCATGATACTGCTGTTCTGAACCGGTCCAACCCCTGTCCACAGTGGTTCCGCAAGCGTCACTTCCGCGATCAGCTTTGGCTGATCCATCATGTTGCGCCCGACCTGATCGGAGCTGTTGGCAACTCCATTAGGATTGCGTTCGTCTCCGGAAAGCAGCAGGAGTTTCGGCGTCTCGATGCTATTGCACGCGATCACGAAGATTTTTCCCGTGACTCTGTGCGACGCCTTATCGGGATCGAAATAGTGAACCGCCTGAACTGCTGAATTCTTCGCGTCGGTCTCGATCCGGTAGACCACTGCATTGGCCAGAATCCTGCCGCCTTTTGCCTCGATCTTCGGCAAAGCGGATGCCGCATCGTATTTGGCGGCAATGGGGCAAACTGGAAAACAGTTGTTGTTGCCGCAACACGCCGGCCGTCCGTCATAGGAAACGCCGCTGTTGCGCGCCTGAGGCGCGGGGAGATTTTTCAGTCCGATTCTCGCAGCGGCGTCCGTGAGGCGCTGCTCGCCAGGTCCAAAGGGAAGCGGGCCCATAGGGTAAGGCCTCGAACGGATCGGTGGCCATTGCAGCGCGGGGTCAGCCGGACCGCAGACGCCCATCGCGTATTCCGCGCGCGTGTAGTAGGGTTCGAGTACGTGGTAGTCAAACGCCCAGTCCCGTCCCACCCCGTAAAGGGTTTTCAGACGAAAATCGTCTGGAACCATGCGCCAGCAAATGCCTGCCCAGTGCCAGGTGGCCCCTCCTGCGTAGCGAACATAGCCCTGGCGGAAGGCTCGGGCATCGGGCCCTTCCAGTTGTAGATATTCCGCCACTTCTGTATCGGTGCGCGATTCCAGATGGGGGGCCCACGGTTTTGGGGGGTATGGGGCATTCCAGTGTTGCCGAAGGCTGGGAGGCAAATTACGGTAGTTTTCCACGATTCGCCAGCGATCGACGCGGGGCCCAGCTTCGAGCATCAGCACGGACAAACCTGCGTCCAGCATGTGTTCCGCGACGAGGCAACCCACTACACCGGTTCCCACTACAACGACGTCCGCAGCATAGTCATTTGCCATCAGGAAGCTCCTCTCCTGTCTGAAAACTACCTTTAGAATTTTGGCATGTCGCTCAACGGGGGCGCATCCGCATTCCAACCGTTCGGCCCTGATTTCGCGTAGGTCGGAATAGTCATGACGTCTACCGTCGGCTGGTACATCAGTGCGAACTCGTACGCGAAGACTTCCGCGCCTGAAGCGTCGGTGAGTACACCCAGGTACCATGCGGAGATGATCGAGAGAGCGGTCTCTTTCAAAGGGCCGACCGGGACATCGGGAAAAAAATCTTCGACGACGGTCGCGTTTTTCTTTCTTGCAATGGCAAGCAACTCGGTGATGTGACCCGAAAGCGAAGCATTCGCTGCGGTCATGGCGATAGCGAGTCTTTTTCCGATACCTGGATCCAGTTGGTGCTGAATCAGAAGCGACGAGATTTCCATGAATTGCGCCAGGGATTCGTCCGGCAAAGCGACGTCGGACGAACTGACCGCGAGTGTCGGGAGGACCGCAAACCCGCCCATAAGAAGGACGCCTCCGACCACTATCTTGCGTCGAGCAAGACTGAATTCCGAGGGAGCGTCGTCACGATACCGATCAGGCATATGGTCTCACCTTTAGTAGCTGAATCACGACTCGTCGGTTCCCGGACGCGCTACGATGAGGAACCGCACCGAGTCAGCGGTAGCATTCAAATTGCCACGACTCGATGACGGTTCGGGGATGAACCAGCCGTAATCCACGTTGGTCCAGATGCAATCTGTTTCTCTGGTGCTCACGAATGACGCCGGGGGGGCTGCTCTGCCAGACTCCGGGCACGCCTTAAAGAGCGCAGCGTTGACGAACCCTACTTGAAGCGGCCATTGAAGGCATTACCAAAGACCTCGACAAAAAGCTCATGCGCTATTTCCGTCAGCACAACAGGCAGGCCGCTCCGTTGAAATGAAAGTACGCTGATCCAACTCGCCGTATCCGGCGCTATTCAACTGGTTCAGTGGACTAGATGCTATGGGAGGGCTGTGTCAGGCAAATCCATTTGCGTGCTCCTTCGGAGACACGAGTGTGGAAATCCCGTTTTACTCCAGCGCGCTTACTTCTACAAGCCCACCCATAGCATCTGGTGGCCAAAGAAGACGGTGCTGTTGTAGACGCATCGCGAGAATACACCGACCATGAAGAGAAATTTACACGTGCAAGACAAGCAGGACCATTATATAAACGGCTTGGACTTCCCCTTCTTGGAAATGGCAGTCTTATACTTGCGTATGACTGGCTGACGATCGGTGTATTCCGGAATGTCGCCGCGGGTATTGTCAGTTTGTCGCTGGGGCCAACGAATATGCTGTAAGGCGCTATGTTTAGCCCGGCAAGTCATGGTTACGGATGTCCTGATTTGCCGCATCCACCGTCGCGTGCGCGATATCTGCTAGCAGGGTATTGTCAAGTTGGTGCTGGGGTCGACGAATATAATTGGGCATGAAGAAAGCTTCCGTCTCCGTTCTGCCATCGGGCGAGGCGCCGATTTCGTTCAAGGGCTATCGAT
>NZ_CADIKK010000090.1 GCF_902859915.1 Paraburkholderia ultramafica | reverse complement strand
ACCACACGAGCAGGATCACCGTGTAGATCGCCATCACGCAGGCGGTAATGCGCTGGGCGAGCCAGTCGCGCAGACCGTAATGTGCGCCGACGACGAGACGCTTCGGACCGACTCGGTTATTAGCTGCCATTTTTTAGAAAGCTCCGAACAGTTTTGCCGCGAATGCGATGGTGAGCAGCGTCGAAACAACGAGCACTACGACAGCCGTTTCCTTACCCTTTTGCTTCGAGACCGCACTGTGGCTCGTGTCCATCCGCAGATAGCGGATGCCGGCGCAGAAGTGAAGCAGGAAAGCCCACGCGAGAACGAGCGTGATCAGCTTGACGATGATGTTGGAGAGGAAAGCCTTGAAGACTTCGAAGCTGAGTTCGGAAGTTAGGCTTTGCTCGAAGAGGTACAGCAGGAACGGAAGGAAGATGAAAAGCAGCCCACCGCTCACGCGATGGAGAATCGACACACGCCCCGCTAGCGGGAGGCGATACGCCGTTAGAATCTGCCCGACACCAATGTTCCGGAACTCCGGTCTTGGCTTTTTTACAGCTTCAGCCATGTTGATCTCCAGTCTTGGTTGCACCCATCCGCAGTGCAACACTCTGTTCGTGTGGTGGCGTTGAGGGCACACGCTCCGTCGCTGTCGGCGCGCTGGCGGTCCTCGCTCACGCGAGCCGAAGCGCGGCAGCGCGAGCAACGTCACCGACTCGTCGATGCGTCGTCCACTGATACATAGGAGGGGCGGTAGACCTTGGCCTCGATGAAGGCGTCGAGGTCATCAGGACGAGGTACGCCGGCAAGCCCCTGGTCGAAAATGAAGCTCGCGACCTCGCGCGCCACCGCCAACGATGTCTCGAAGATGCGAGCCTGCGGCGGATAGATCAGCCCCGTCTCAAGATCGGCTTGCTTCACCTGTCTGGCGAGCGCCTGTGCGGCGGCGACCAGCATCTCGTCCGTGACCCGTCGAGCTTCGGTGGCGTAAATGGCCATGCCCAGCGCTGGGAAGATGTAGACGTTGTTGCCCTGACCGGGCGTGAAGGTCTGGCCATCGAAATGCACCGGACCGAACGGGCTGCCGCTTGCGAATACTGCGCGCCCTTGCGACCAGACATACGCTTCTTCCGCCGTGCACTCCGAATGCGAAGTCGGGTTCGAAAGCGGGAAGATGATCGGACGTTCGTTGACGCGCGTCATCGCTTCGATAACGGGTTGGCTAAACGCCTTACCTGCCGTGCTCACGCCGATGATGGCGGTCGGCCGCAGTTGCTCGATTGCGGTGACGAAGTCGTCGATCGGTGCATGGTCGTGAGCGAACGGCTTCTGGAAGTCGGCCAGATCAGCACGCCCGGCATGGATCAAGCCGCTCTTGTCGAACAGAAAGCTCGAGCCGAACGCTTCTTTCTCCGGCACGCCGGCCTGCATCATCGCCTTGGCAAGCAGCCCGGCAATGCCCGAGCCCGCCGTGCCGCCGCCGAGGAACAGGAAGCGCTGGTTCGCAAGCGAACCGCCCGTCACCCGCAGCGCAGCCAGAATACCGGCAAGCGCAACGCCTGCGGTGCCCTGGATGTCGTCGTTGAAGCAACATGCACGGTCGCGATAACGCGCCAGGATCGGTGCGGCGTGGGCAAATGCAAAGTCCTCGAACTGGATGCACGCACGCGGAAATACTTCCTGCACAGCGGCGACGAACGCCTCGATGAACTCGTCGTATTCCGCTCCGGTAACGCGGCGCTGACGCAAGCCGAGGTAAAGCGGGTCAGCCAGCAGGCTTTCGTTGTTGGTGCCCACGTCCAGCATGATCGGCAACGTCAGTTGCGGAGGAACACCGGCGCAGGCCGTATAGAGCGCGAGTTTCCCGACGGGAATGCCCATGCCGTTCACGCCAAGATCGCCCAGCCCCAGAATGCGTTCACCGTCGGTGACAACAATGAAACGGACATCCGGCTCGGTCCAGTTACGCAGAATCTCCTTGAGCTTCTCCTTGCGATTGATAGAGAGATACAAGCCGCGCGGACGGCGCAGGATATGACCGAAGTTCTCACAGGCTTCGCCGACGGTCGGCGTATAGACCAAAGGAATGAAGCGCGCGGGATCCGACATCAATACGCGGTAATACAACGTCTCGTTCGTATCGAGCAGCGACGACAGGAAAATGTATCGCTCGAGATCACTGTTCTTCAGATGGATCTGGCGCAGGACGCGCTCGACCTGCGCGCCCTCTGTTTCGACCTGTTCCGGCAGGAGACCCAGGAGCCCCAGTTCTTCGCGTTCGGCGCTTGTAAAGGCCGTGAACTTGTTTGCATGCGGATTTCGCAGCAGCGCTACCCCGCGCAGATCCGAAGGCGTGCCAGCGACGCAGGCTTTCGCCGTTTCAGGGGACATGGACAAAGTCATTGGTTAGCGTCCTCGCAATTACATGATTTGAGAAGCCGTCGGCCCACGATGCAGTCGCAGCCAACGTTTGCAGAAGGGGCAGGCGCCAATGCGCAGATGAACTTGAGGCTATGCAGTCCGCGCTGCTTAGACCACGGATACGTTCGACGCCCGCCCGTTCCAAAGCCCTCACCGCTTTCCTGGCTACTGTGGTGTTCGCCATGATGTCGTCGGGCCGTTGAATGATTCGGTGAGTAGTATCTTGCGATCCGGCAGACAGTCCAATATATTGATAGTGGTGATTTTGATACCTTTTAGTGAATAACCAAGGTGAGCAGCCAATGGAGCTTCGACATTTGCGGTATTTCGTTACGGTGGCCGAGGAACGGCACTTCACCCGCGCTGCTGAGCGCCTCGGCATCGGGCAGCCGCCGCTGAGCCTGCAAATCCAGCGGCTGGAGCGCGAGATAGGCGCCACGCTTTTTCGCCGTTTGTCGCGAGGCATCGAACTGACCGACGCAGGCGCGCTTTTGCTGGAAAATTCGCGACATATCCTCGCTCTGGTAGATCGCACATGTACGGACGTGCAGAAGCTATCCCGCGGCGAAATTGGAAATTTGCGGGTTGGTTTTGCCGGCGCTACCTACTTCCAGCCGCTCGTCCCGGCGATCATTCGCGAGTACCGTCTCCGGCGTCCCGATGTCGTGCTGTCGCCGGAACAAAGCAATACGCCGTCACTGGTGGAAGGACTGGTGGAAGGACGTGTCGATGCAGCTTTCATCCGGCCGCCGATCGTGACCGCCGACGAACTGGAGGTTGAGTTGCTGGTCAAGGAGGACATGGTGGTGGTGGTGCCATCCAACCACCCGCTCGCGCGAGCCGACGCGCCGGTATCGCTGGCTGCGCTCGCGGACGAAACGTTCCTTCTGTTCCCGCGCGCAATCGGCGCGGGTCTGTACGATGCGATCACATCGGCTTGTCAGCGCGCCGGTTTTCTTCCGAGGCTTGGCCAGGAGGCACCGCAGATCGTGTCTATCGCACCGCTGGTCGGAGCGGGCTTCGGCGTTTCGGTTGTGCCGCGCTCGACGACTCAAATACAGACGGACGAAGTGGTGTATCTGCCGATCGCGGGGAATGCGCCCAAAGCGCCAATTAGCCTTGCGTGGCGGCGCCATAACCCGTCGCCGGCTGTGCGCCTTTTTCTGGCGGTCGCCCGGGAGATGGCGCGGGAGTGGCGCAAAACGCTACGGTGATGGGAATGAGGCCCCTTGAATGTCACTCGATACGTCGGGACCCGGGCCTGCCATCGGTACGGATGCCTCTAAGCGAGCCGGCAATCCGGTGGGTTCCCAAGACGAAGACGATGCCGATTACGCTACCGGTGACGACGTCTATGGCCCGGTAGTCGGCCAGGGAAACAGTGTGCCCCGCGACAATGATTGCGACGGCATGCAGCGCGCATCTCGTACCGAACGCAACGACATACCGGTTGAAAGCGACGAGCGTCAACACGGTAGCGGCCGTCAGTACCTCGAAGAATACCGGCGCATGGGGCATGAAAATTCCAACCAGCATCCCTCCAGGAACGCCAACAATTGCGCCGACCATCCGGTCTTTCCATTTGGCGCGCGCCGTCGCGACATCGCCCGTGACAACACTGGCCGCCGACCATACCAGCCATTGCGCGTAATGAATGCCTTGCCATTCGACGAGCGATGCCGCCACGCCGACGGCGAAGGCCGCGGCGATAATCCCTTCGATACAGCCAGGCGCTGGCGCTTCAGTCACCTGCCGAAGCGTGAGCCAACCACGGCCCTCCGCTCTGCCCACTAACTGCGTCGAAAGCCGGGACGCGCTAGAAGCGAGGATGACTGGAATCGCTGAGCAAAGGAGATACGGGAGCACCTCCAGACCGAGTTGCCCTAATCGATGTCCGTCGGCGTTGTCCGCCGTTGCACAGGCAATGTAGAGGACAGGAATGAAAGTGAAGGTACCGGTCCAGCGCATGCCGGGCCCCGCGGCCGTAATGGCGACGCAGACGATGGCGAGAAGGACGGTCGCCATCACGAACGTCTCCGACCTTCCCAGCGACAGGGTCATGGCCGGAACGCCAAAGCCAATTGCGAGCGTATGCAGCAGCACGCCAACCGGTGCAAGCCGCGAGCGTTCCGCGGCGATGAAGACCGACACGGTGACGATCTCAGCGCGAAACCAGATCGGATTCCCTGTCACGAGTCCCGCGATGAGAATTGGCGCAAGCAGTATGGCGCCGCGCGACAGCATCCGGATATTGAGCAGATCGTTGAACATATAGGTGGCAATTCCGCGTCGATGAACAACTCTTCCATTGACTGCCCGCATCCGGTCGATGCATGTCCTGGCTATCAGGCCTCCTATGCTCGCCTGATGACCCGGGGCTTGCTCGGCGACGACCACCTCGGGCAGCGCGAACGCAGTATTGGTCGCCTCCAGCATGCACGCAATACACGCAATACACGCCTTATAGCGACTTCCATATATTTTTGTGAATAACGGTCGGCCGTCACGGATCAGCGGCGTCGGCGCTAATTGAACTCGACTATCGATGACAGGGGAGATCCAGTCTGTGCTCGAGGTCAGCGGGCGCTGTCTGATCCAATGTGGACACTCGCCTTTCGCGATAACTGCCATTCACTTGTGTGGCTCGGCACGAGAGTTGAAGCATTTCCGGCGAGACTTCGTCGATGCCATCAAGGTAGATGACCTTCCCGAGTTTCATGTCTACTTGGAAAACGGCAACGTCGTACGCGGCGAGGCGGTATATGTCGTTGTGCGCGAGCGCGTGTTCAGCGTGCGCGTGTACTCAGTGATACGTCGTCGTCGACGATTGGAGCTTCGTCAGCTCGCCGCGCACGAATCGGAACCAGCCTTGCGAGCCTTGCATGACGACTTCATCGCCTTGCCAAAACACGCGCTTGACCTTCATGCGCCTGCCCAAGCGCTGCACAAGTGGCGGATGGCGGCGAAAATCGTACAGCACCGGGCCAGAATCGGTCTGCACGAGCGTGCGTGTGACAGTGTCGCCTGCGTCGTTGACATCATCGAAATGTGTGAGCGTGTTCGCGCCGAAGCGATCGAAAATTCTCTTGTCGAGCATTGCCACGAAATCGTGGTCGTCGCGCACGAATTGCAGTTCGCCTGAGACCGTCACGAGCGGGCCGGACGCGTTGCTTTGCGCATGAACGCACGTCGCGAACGAGGTGGAAGCGAGTGCAGCGAGGAACAATCGTTTCGCGCTGCCTTTGACATTCAGCAACTGCGGCAATTTCCAGCACGTTGCACTAATTTCTCTGCAGGAACGGTGTAGCAAACGCTGCCGGCGATCGACATCGAAGACTCCGTTTAAAAATAGCTTCTTGATTGGCGGCGTTACGGTGGTCATACGTCCCCCATTCATCAAGTCGGACCGCAGTATTCGATTGTCAATTGTCTTGCTGTCAGAGTCGAATGGCCGGTGTTGGCCCGACGGCTGCCTGTGGGCGCTGGTGCCGCAAGGCAGCCCTTCACCGGAATCCGCCGTTCATTCATCGCCTGCTTTGGGCGAACATGCGGAACTGCTGCTCCCGGCCGAGGATGCGCTTTCTGAACGCGAAATCATCACGAGATACGGCACTGTCAACTTGACTATTCGAAATATCACGAATTCCTATTAGTATAGGGCAGAGGATTTTTAGCGAAGCGGAAGCGGCGCACCGGGGTGATCGCAGGCACGGCACGAAATCCGCGCCCGCTTCGCTAAAAATTCTTTGAGCGAAACCGCTCCGCTAGC
>NZ_CADIKK010000089.1 GCF_902859915.1 Paraburkholderia ultramafica | reverse complement strand
AAGGGGCGCCATCATGCTGACCCGGCGGCGGCTTTACGTATCGATCGGCGTTGCGGCAGCCGTTGCGATTGGCGGACTCGTCGTCCTGCGTGTCCCGGCTTCGACCGCGCCGACCGCGGTCCAGCCCTCAACCGACGCGGCCCCACCGGTGCCCAGCGCGATGGACGTGCCGCGCGAGGCGCTCGCCAACATGAACCTGCACTTCGCAAAGGCCGAGCTTCGGCCTCTCATGCAGACGGTGCAGGCCACGGGTGTGGTGAGTTTTGATGCAAGGCGTCTGGCCCAGGTCAGTTCCCCATCGCGCGGGCGGATCGAAGCGGTTGACGTCGTTATCGGAGAACACGTGCGCGCGGGTCAGCGGCTGGCCATTCTCGACGCCTTCGACCTTAGCGACGTGCGCAGCCAGGTAGCCAGCGCTCAGGCCGCCGTCGCCGACGCAACGCAGGCTGCGGCCACCGCCGCGATGGCGTTCACGCGCGCCACCGAACTGGTCGGCATCGGCGGCATGGCCCAGAGCGAACTCGAGCGGCGGCGCTCGATGGTCGCCAGCGCGCAGGCCACTTTACGCTCGCGCCAGGCGGACCTGCAGAAGTGGCTGGGCATGAGGCAGCGGATGCAGCCAACCGGCCCGATCGAAACGGGCCGCGCAAACATCGCTTTGCGCAACATGGGTCCTCGCGATTCTCTGGGCGCCGTGGTTGCTCCGTTCGACGGCGTCATCAATTCGGTGGGCGCCGCCGCCGGCGATATCGTCGACACCTCCGTTCAGATTTTCACGGTGGCGGACCTTTCGACAGTCTGGGTACAGGCCAGCGTCCCCGAGCGGGCACTGGGCTCCATCAAGGTCGGCGATGCGGTCGCCGTTACCGTCGACGCGTACCCCGGCAGGCAGTTCGACGGGCGTGTCACTTACATAGCCAGCCAGGTCGATCCGAACACGGGCACCGTGATGGTCCGGTGCGACTTGCCGAACCCCGACGGCGCGCTGCGCGCCAACATGTTCGCCACCGCGAAGATCGCCTCGCCGCTAGGTCGTCATGCCGTGCTGGTGCCGGACGCAGCCTTGCAGGACGTGAATGGGCAAACGGTGGTCTTTATTCCATCCGGTGCTGGCCACTTCAACAAGCAGGCCGTCCGCACAGGCGTGAGCAGCGGCGGCGTCACTGAAGTTATCGAAGGCCTGAAAGCAGATACGCAGGTCGTGACCGACGGGAGCTATTGGCTCAAGGCCGATTTCCTTCAGAACGCCATCCCGGACGAAGGTTAAGAGGTCACCAACATGATCACCAGGATTGTCGACGCAGCGCTCGGAAACCGCGCTGTCGTGCTTCTTCTGCTTCTCGTTCTCATCGGTGTCGGCTTCGTGAGCATGCAGCGCCTGCCCTTCGACGCCAACCCCGACATTTCCCCTCTTCAGGTGCTGGTCACGACACAGGCGCCAGGTCTTGCGCCGCTGGACGTCGAGCGCAACATCACCGCGCCGGTCGAGCTGGCTCTGCAGGGCCTGCCGGGCATGCAAGGTCTGCGCTCCATCTCGCGCTATGGCGTATCGGTGCTTTACGTGCGCTTCGCGGACGGGGGGAACCTCTACCTCGACCGCTCGCTGGTGTCCGAGCGTCTTCAGAGCGTGCAGCTCCCACCAGGCACCATACCGCCGCAACTCGGGCCGCTCTCGAGTGGTCTGGGCGAAATCTATCAGTTCCAGGTGCGGGGCAAGGGCAAGTCGTTGATGGACTTGCGCACGATCCTCAACTGGCAGGTCGCGCCGCGGCTGCGCCAGGTGCCTGGTGTGGTCGATGTCAACGCCAATGGCGGCGAACTCAAGACCTATGAAGTACAGGTCTCGGATGATGCCTTGACCCGCTACGGCCTGTCGATCTCCGACCTATTCAATGCGCTGCAAATGAATAACGGCGCCGCCGGTGGCGCCACGATCGAGCACAATGGTGAACAGGCCATCATCCGCGGCGAGGGCCTCCTGCAAAACCGCTCGGACATCGGCAACATCGTGCTGCGCACAGGCACTGGGGGCGCGCCGCTTTATGTGCGCGATGTCGCGAAGGTGGTGCAGGCGCCAATGCCACGCCTTGGCGGCGTGACGCGGGACGGACAGGGCGAGGCGGTCGTGGGGGTCGTCCTGATGGGGCTCGGTCAGAACACGCGCGTCGTCGCGGAGCGTGTCCAATCGGCCATCAAAGAGATCCAGCACTCGCTTCCTCCCGGCGTCGAGATCGCACCGTACTACAACCGTGCAGACCTCATTAGCCGCGCGCTCGATACCGTCGCCCACAATCTGGCCGAGGGCGCAATTCTCGTCATGGTTGTGCTGTTCCTGCTGCTGGGCAATGCGCGCGCCGGTTTGATCGTGGCGCTGGCGATTCCGTTCTCGATGCTGGCCGCGCTCACCGCGATGTACTACGCCGGCATGTCCGGCAACCTGATGAGCCTCGGTGCGATCGACTTCGGTCTGCTTGTCGATGGCGCCGTCGTCCTGGTCGAAAACGTGGTGCTCCGGCGCGCGGCAATGCCGGATCGTCCAGTCATGCAGGTGGTCCGCGAGGCAGCGCACGAGGTGGCACGTCCTGTCACTTACGCCGTCGTGATCATCACCGCCGTCTATCTGCCGATCCTGAGCTTGCAGGGAGTCGAGGGAAAGATGTTCAGGCCGATGGCAATGACCGTGATCTTCGCGCTCGTCGCCTCGCTCGTGCTGACCCTTACACTGATTCCTGTGCTGGCCACCTTTCTCCTTAAGCGCAAGGTAGCGGAACATGACAGCCGCATCATCCAATGGGCTCGCCGGGCTTACCAGCCGGCGCTGACGCGAACTGCACGCCATCCGGCCATTACCATGGGTCTGGCAGTGCTGCTGTTGCTGAGCGCATGCCTGGCGGGCTCGCGTCTGGGCGCCGAGTTTCTCCCGCGCCTTGACGAAGGTTCCCTGACGGTCACGACGACCAAACAGCCCGGCATCTCGCTAACCTCGGCACTCCAGACGCAAACGATGATCGAGCGCACGCTGATGCGCTTTCCGGAGGTCCAGTCGGCCGTCTCGCTCGGCGGTACCTCGGAAATTCCGACAGACCCGATGGGCGTCGAGCAGAGCGATACCTTCATCATGCTCAAGCCGCAGGCGCAGTGGCGCACCGCGCAGACGCAGGACGGCCTCGTTGCCGCCTATTCCGCCGCCCTGAACCGCGCCGTCCCCGGCCTGCAGCTGAGCTGGGCGCAGCCGATCCAGATGCGCATGGACGACATGCTGCAGGGCGTGCGCGGCGACGTCGCGGTGCGGATCTACGGCAACGACCTCAACACATTGCACGATACCGCGCAGCGTGTGGCAGCTGTCCTTGCGCGCGTTCCCGGCGCCGTCGACGTCGCGGCCCAACAGACGGTCGGCCAGCCTTATCTGCGTATTGTCGTGAACCGTGAGGCGGTCGCGCGCTACGGATTGAACGCCAGCCAGGTGCTTGATCTCGTGCAGTCGCTGGGTGGGCGTACGGTGGGCTCGATAGTCGACGGCGACGGACGATTTGATATCCGTGTCCACCTCCAGCCGGACGACCGCAACAGCGTAGCAAGGATTGGCGATCTGCGCGTCAGCGACGGCAACGGCCGTGCCGTGCCGCTCAGCGAGGTCGCCGACATACGCATGGAGCCGGGTCCCTCGGCCATCGAGCGCGAGCAGGGGCAGCGCGTCATCAGCGTTCAGGCCAATGTCCGCGGCCGGGACCTCGCCGGCTTCGTTCAGGCCGCGCAGCAGGCGGTAACGTCTCAAGTGCATCTGCCGCCGGGATATACGCTTGCGTGGGCTGGGAGTTTCCAGAATCTGCAGGATGCAATGTCACGTCTTGCGGTCGTGGTGCCGGTCGCGCTTGCGGTCATTTTCGCGCTCCTGTTCCTGATGTTCAGGAACGCACGGCTCGCGGCACTCATTTTCTTCAATGTGCCGTTCGCGGCGATCGGCGGCATCTTCGCGCTCTGGATGCGTGGTCTGCCGTTCAGTATCTCCGCTGCAGTGGGCTTCATTGCGTTGTTCGGCATCGCCGTGCTGAACGGCGTGGTGATGGTCAGTTATATGGAAGAAAGGCGCGCGGCCGGACTTGATGCGGTGCAAGCGGCCATGCAGGCCGCCATGACCCGGCTGAGACCCGTGCTGATGACGGCGACCGTCGCAAGCCTGGGCTTCCTGCCCATGGCGATTTCCACCAGCGCGGGCGCTGAAGTCCAGCGGCCGCTCGCGACCGTAGTGATCGGCGGCCTGGTGTCGGCCACGTTGCTGACGCTGCTGGTGCTACCCGCTGTCTACCCCTGGTTTATCGGCAAGCGACGGCAATCTCACGGGTCAGCCGAGCCGGTATCCCAGGCGCAACTTGCAGAATAGAAATGGTGGGTACTCCAATCATGACTCTGAAACGCTCGACAAGTCTTTTTGCAGCATTGCTGCTCGCCGGTTGCGCGGTCGGTCCGAACTTCAAACAACCGTCCGCGCCGGCGGGTGCCGGCTACACGCCGGAACCGCTCCCGCCGACTACCGTATCAGCCTCAGGTCAGCCAGGCGACGCGCAGCATTTCGTCCAGGGCAAGGACATTGCCGGCCGGTGGTGGGAACAGTTTGGGTCACAGCCGCTGAACGACCTGGTGGATCGGGCGTTGAAGGCCAACCCTACGATAGCCGCGGCTCAGGCCACGCTGCGGGTCGCACAGGAAAACATGCTGGCGCAAGGAGGAACGCTCTTACCCAGCGTCGGATTCGAGGGGTCTGCCAGCAGGAACGAAACGCCGACCGCAAGCCTCGCGCCGGTTGCCGCAAACAACCAGCGGATCTATTCGCTCTACTCGGCCGGCCTGAACGTTTCGTACTCGCCTGACGTGTTCGGTCTTAACCGCCGGATGATCGAATCTGCGGCGGCGCAGGCTGACTTTCAGCGTTTCGAACTTGAGGCGGCGTATCTCACCCTGAGCACGAACGTCGTGCTGGCTGCCGTTCAGGAAGCCGGGCTGCGCGACCAGATCGCGGCGCAGGAGGCAGCGATCAAGGCTGACCTCCAACTGCGCGATGTCCTTCAGCGCGAGTATGAGGTCGGTGAAGTCGCACACTCGGACGTGCTCCAGCAAGAGGCTGTGTTGGCGCAGGCTCAGCAAATGCTGCCGCCGATGCAAAAGCAACTGGCGCTGCAGCGCAACGCGCTGATCGCGCTGGTCGGCGGATTTCCGAATGAGGATCTCGCCGCGAATTTCGATCTCTCATCCTTGCGACTTCCCGCGGATCTGCCGGTCAGTATTGCATCGCAACTGGTTGCGCAACGTCCGGATATTCTCGCTGCGGCAGCGACGCTGCACGCGGCTAGTGCGCAGGTCGGTGTGGCGATCGCCAGCCGCTTGCCGCAGCTTTCCTTAACCGCGTCGCTAGGCACGTCGCCGGGCGCGATTGCCAACGCATTCAGTCCGTATAACCAGTTCTTCACAATCCTCGGGAAATTGTCCCAACCGATCTTTGACGGCGGAACACTGTTGCACCGCCAGCGATCGGCGCAGGCGGCGTTCGACGCAGCGGCGGCCCAGTACCGTGTGACGGTGATTGGCGCCTATCAGAACGTAGCCGACGTCCTGAGGTCATTGCAGTACGACGCCAGCACCTTGCAAGCCGCGGTAACCGCCGAACAGGCCGCGTCCCGGAGCCTTGAGGTCGTTCACAAAGAGCAGCAGTTGGGGGAATTGCCCTATCTGAATGTCCTGCATGCAGAGCAGATCTATCAGGCCGCGCGCCTGGCACTGGTTCAGGCACAGTCGGCGCGCCTCGCGGATACGGCGGCACTGTTTCAGGCGCTAGGAGGCGGATGGTGGAATCGCTCCGATCCGCTTGCCGTTGCCGCCTCTTCCGTATTGAGCAGCCCTCGCTAAAAAACCGGAAGCCGAACGCATCGAATTTCCGCGCGTGGCGCCAGGCGCAGTACGGGATTCGCCCGGACTTCAAATGAGGCTCCGACATGACCAAAACGTAATCTTCAAGCCACGTGGCGTTAAGGCCTGCTATCCAATAATGAAACTTCGGGACCATTCCCGTCCAATCCATCTTTTCAACGAGCTTTAGATGAACATCAAACTTTGCGCAACACTCATGGCCATGTTCGTTGCAACGTCCGCGTTTGCCGATGCCGATCATGCTTATCCAGAATCAGCTATCCCTGTGCAAGCTTCAGCGGGCGATATGGCTCAGGCCCAACAGCCTGCACCAGAGAAAACACGTGCACAGGTGCGACAGGAGCTGATCGAAGCAGAGCGCGCCGGTCTGGTGCCGTCGCCCAAAAATGACTACCCGCCGAGTCAGGCCGCGATCGAGCGTAACAAAGCGCGTTTCCGCGTGAACGAGAGCTATCTGGCGAGCAAAAACTAACCGATGCAATACTCGAAGAGCAACTAATGGCGCCGCAATATTCTGCGTTGGG
>NZ_CADIKK010000088.1 GCF_902859915.1 Paraburkholderia ultramafica | reverse complement strand
CGCGTGTATCTCGCCGGCTGCGCGTACGCGTTCGAAGCGGACGACGTGTCGATCTACCAGGTGGTGTGCCGCAAAGCCGGCCGCAGCGCGAAAACCTTGCCGTGGTCGCGCAAGTATATGTACGCCGTCAAATAGAAGCGACTCCCGTTTGATACTTCAGAATGGCCGGAGCCTGGTATTGGCGCGCGGAGCAACACCGAAGCAGTCGTGAAAGCCATTCTGACGAAATGGCCGTGGGAGAGGGGCAGGCGAATTTCAGCTACCCGAAAGAAACGTTTGTGATGGGGCGGAGGCCTGAGTTGCCCCAGCATCGTGGCGCATTTTCCGCGTTTGGCAACCTTGTGAGAATGCGCGCATCTCACGCCGCGTCGACGGCACTGCGCTCCTGGACCAGCCGCTTGGCCAATCCGACGAAATTGCGCACCACGCGGGAGAACTCGCCCGACCGATAGGCGAGCACGATTTGCGCCTTCGGCCGGGTTCCTTCTATCGCGTGGTAGCTCACACCCGCGTGGACCTGGCGAATGGAGTTCGGCACGACGGAGACGCCAAAGCCTGCGGCAACCATGCTGACGGCTGACGCAACCTGGGTGGACTCCTGCCCGAGTAGAGGAGTAAATCCAGCACGCTGACACGCCGAGATCACCTCGTCGTAAAGAGCCGGTGCAATGGCACGGGGAAACATGATGAGCGTTTCGTGCGCGATCGAACGTAGGTCGATGCACGGGGACGCTGCCATCGGATGTTGAGGCGGCAGCACGATCAGCATGTCCTCATCGAGCAGCGCCTCGGTCTTTAGGCGGTCCGACTCCTGCGATGTCTGCCGAATGATGGCGAGATCGATTCGTCCTGCCATCAGATCGTCGATCAATGCCTCCACGTTGCTCTCCGACGGCGATAGTCTCACTGCGGGATGCGACTCGCGATACGCACGCACGATATCCGCAATGACAGGATGAAAAACCACGGAACTCGCGAAGCCGACGCGAATGCTGCCGGTCTGCCCGCGCGCTGCGCCCTGCGCCCGGCTTTTCGCAAGCTCGACCTCATTCACGATACGCCGCGCGTCTTCATAGAGAACCCGGCCCGCATCGGTCAATTCAACGCCACGCGTCAGCCGGCGAAAAAGCTGTGCACCTATTTCATGCTCGAGCTTGCGTATCTGTTGACTAAGGGGCGGCTGCGCCATCCCGAGACGCTCTGCGGCACGCGTGAAATGCCGTTCCTCGGCAACGACCACAAAGTACTTGAGGTGGCGAAACTCCATATCGATCTCGTCTTGAAGAGGACTGTTTTCTATATTAGACGGTTACGCTGCGGGGAAACATACTGTCGATGTAGCAACATCATTGCAGGAAGCGAGATTATGAAAAATACAGGCGTGTGCTCTTGCGTGCAAGAGATTGCAAAATCATTTGTAAACCTAAATATAGATCAACCGCAAAGCGAGATTTATCAAACGTCTTTGATGAGCGCACTCATCGATGGCGTGTACGACGGAAACATGACGATCGCAGAGTTGCTCGAGCACGGCGACTTCGGTCTCGGAACGTTCAATGACCTTGACGGTGAACTGGTCGCCTTCGATAGTGAAGTGCACCAGTTGCGCGAAGACGGTAGCGCGCGTGTCGCCGCGATGGACCAGAAGACACCATTCGCCGTGATGACGCACTTCCGCCCAACCATCAGCGGCCAGTTAACGACCACGCTGGAAAAGATCGACGTGCAGGACCTGATCGACAGAATGGTGGGCTCGCCCAATCTCTTTTGTGCATTCCGTATCGACGGCCGCTTTGAACGCGTCGAGACACGCACCGTGCCACGCCAGACCAAGCCCTATCGGCCGATGCTGCAGGCAATCGAAAACCAGCCGGTCTTCACGTTCGAGAACTCGTCGGGGACGCTGGTGGGTTTCCGGTGTCCGCCGTACGTGCAGGGCATCAACGTAGCCGGCTTCCACGTTCATTACATCACCGATGACCGGAAGGGCGGTGGCCATGTGCTCGACTACCGGCTGCTGGAGGGCAAGCTCGAACTGGCAAAGATCTCGAAGTTGCGGATCGATCTGCCGCATACGGAGAGCTTCCAGCAGGCAACCTTGCATTCGGAAGAGATGAATGCGGCCATTGAGGCGGCAGAGGGCTGATGAATCGGCAGGCCGGTGTAAATCCCGGCAATTGAATGACAGATATCTGGCGGAGTGAAATATGTTGAAGAATGCAAACGACGTCGACACGGTCTGGGATTGTGGCGCGGACCTGGTAGTCCGCAATCTCGAAGCTCAAGGCGTCAAACATGTGTTCGGTATCCCGGGGGCGAAGATTGACCGCGTCTTCGACTCGCTGGTTGATTCGACGATCGAAACGGTCGTTGTGCGGCACGAAGCGAATGCGGCGTTCATGGCGGCGGCCGTCGGTCGACTGACAGGCAAGGCGGGCGTTGCGCTGGTCACGTCCGGCCCCGGCTGTTCCAATCTCGCCACCGGCCTTGCGACGGCCAATTCGGAAGGCGATGCGATGGTGGCGATTGGCGGCGCCGTGAAACTGGATGACCGTCTGAAACAGGTGCATCAGACGATGGACACTGTGAGCCTCTTCAAGCCAATTACCAAATACAGTGCTGAGGTCGTCGCGTCTTCGTCGATTTCGGAGGTGATGAGCAATGCATTTCGCGTCGCAGAGCGTCCGCGGCCAGGCGCCGCGTTTGTCAGCCTGCCCATGGATATCGTGAATGCGCCGGCAAAAGGCGACGTGTTCACCAACCTTCCCGCGCCGGCAATGGGGCCCGCACCCGCCGACGACATTCGTACGGTAGCGGAGCTGCTGAAGGAAGCGCACAGTCCGGTGCTGCTGCTCGGACTGCTGGCCAGCCGTCCGGAGAATGCCGGGGCGGTTCGCAAATTCGTCGCGCAGACGGGCGTGGCGGTGGCCGGCACCTATCAGGCCGCGGGCGCGATCGACGCCGCGCAATTCACGCGCTTCGCAGGCCGCGTCGGACTCTGGAACAATCAGCCGGGCGATCGCCTGATCGATCAGGCGGACGTGGTCGTGACGGTGGGCTATAGCCCTGTGGAGTACGACCCGCCATTGTGGAACAGGAACGTGCGGCGACCGCTCGTCCATATCGATGTACTGCCCGCCGATGCCGACCGGCACTATCGGCCCGCAGTCGAACTCGTCGGCGACATCGCCGCAACGTTGGAGCTGCTTGCCGCTGAACTCGACACCCTAAATGCGTCGCCGGAGGCGAACGCCATCCTGGCGACGCTCGCACAGGCACGTGTCACCCTGACAAGAAAATCCGCGGACCTCGGCGGCTGTCCGGTTCATCCGCTGCGGATCGTCAAGGAGTTGCAGGACATTGTCGACGCTCACACGACGATGTGTGTCGACATGGGCAGCTTCCACATCTGGATCGCGCGCTATCTTCACAGCTTTCGCGCGCGGCAGTTGCTGATCACGAATGGCCAGCAGACAATGGGCGTGGCGCTTCCGTGGGCGATTGCCGCTTCGCTGGTGCGCCCTGGCGAGAAGATCATTTCTGTTTCCGGCGACGGCAGCTTCATGCAGTCTAGTATGGAACTGGAGACAGCAGTACGGCTCAAGTCGAACATCGTTCACGTTATCTGGGTCGACAACATGTACAACATGGTTGAGATCCAGGAAATGAAGAAGTACAGCCGTCGTTCGGGCGTCGAGTTCGGACCGATCAATTTCAAGGCCTACGCGGAGTCGTTCGGTGCAGCCGGGTTTGCGGTCAGATCCGCAGACGAACCGCGTTTGACGTTGCGTCAGGCGATGGAGGTGGAAGGTCCTGCGGTTGTCGCCATTCCGGTCGACTATTCCGATAACCCCAAGCTGATGGAGCCGCTGCGTGCGGATTACCTGATTTAGCGCAACAGCAACGTGGCAACGCGGCAGCAAGGAGCGGAACGTTCGCTGTCGCAAGCAACGCATCAATTTCATCGGTCTTCGGGACTTAACAGCAGGACCTCATTCGGAAGAGACGTTCAAGTGGCGCTATGTTTCGACTAACTCAACCGGCTTGCGCCGGTCGCGAAGACGAAGGCCCGTGGCACGGCGATTGTGCGGGCCAATCCGACCGCCGTGGATGCGAGGGCTCTGATGTGATGGACGACTCCCGCTAGACGGCGGGAAATTCATGCCAAAGTGGACAGGTCGTGATGCCCACGGCAAAGGAGCGAATTGAAATGAACGCGTCCCACCCCATGAATGAGTAAGCAACGCAAGATCGCACATCGTTGTGCCAATAGCATGCGCATGGCAAAAATGGAGGATCATTGATGCCTTCACAGCTAAACCCGAGAGTCCAGCATGAATCGTACGGCAGTGGGCATAGACATCGCAAAAAACGTGTTCCAGGTGCATTACATCGATCACGCTACCGGAGAGATCGTGAACAAGCCGATCAAGCGCGCGAAGTTCCTTGAGTTCTTCGTGAACCGTGCACCGTGCCTGATCGGGATGGAAGCATGCGGTGGAGCTGTAGTGGTCTAATTTCCTCGGACAAGTCGATAGGAGGACAATCCTGATTCGACGAGGAAAAAGAGCAAGATGACAAGAAGGCGCCGACAATTTGACGCCAGCTTCAAGCTGGAAGTGGTACGAATGGTACGTGACCAGGGTCTATCCGTGGGTGAAGTGTGCCGGTCGATGGACCTTGTTGAGACAGCCGTGCGGCGCTGGGTGGCTCAATATGACGCGGAGCGTGCTGGCGGCCCTGGTGAGGGCAAGCCGCTGACGGCGGAACAGCAGCGCATCCGGCAACTTGAGGCGGAGAACCGACAGCTGCGCGAGGACAACGCGCTGTTAAAAAAAGCGTCGGCCTTCTTTGCACGGGAACTGAAGTGAGTTATCGCGTGGTAACTCACTTGCAACAGGAGGCCATATCGGTCAGTGACGCCTGTCGGGTTTTGCAGGTGAGCCGCTCGGGCTACTATGCGCACCGGCGTGCCAGGCCGAGCGCAAAGAGCCTGCAGGAACAGACCCACGTCAAGGCAGCATTTGCCGCCAGCGGTGCGAGCTACGGCAGCCGGCGTGTGATGCATGCGCTGCGGGAGCAAGGGCTGCGTATTGGGCGCCACCGGGTGCGTACGCTGATGCGCGAAGCGGGCCTGCGCACGAGCTGGAAGCGCAAGTTCGTCTCGACGACTGACAGCAGACATACGCTACCTGTGGCAGAGAACGTGCTTGACCGGCAGTTTGACGCGGCCGAGCCCAATCGCGCGTGGGTTTCGGACATCACGTATATCCGCACGGCGCAGGGCTGGCTGTATTTGGCGGTCGTGCTGGACCTGTACTCACGCAAGGTGGTTGGCTGGTCCATGGCGCCCACCATGCCAGCCGGACTGGTCATAGCGGCGCTGACCATGGCGCTGCAGCAGCGCCGGCCAGCGCCCGGACTGGTCCTGCATTCGGACCGGGGCAGCCAGTACGCGAGCGATGAATATCAGGCCTTGCTCAAGCAGCATCACGTGGTTTGCAGCATGAGCCGCAAGGGAAATTGCTGGGACAACTCGGTGATGGAGCGGTTCTTCCTGAACCTGAAGATGGAGCGCGTGTGGCAGCGTCAGTACGCCAACCACGACGAGGCACGGCGCGACATCAACCAGTACATTGTCGGTTTCTACAATGCCGTACGCCTGCACTCGACTTTGGGCTATCTGTCGCCCGCTGCCTACGAGGCGAAACCGACAGTGAAAGAACCTATCTGCCTGTCCGAAATAACTTGACCACTACAAGCGCACCACTGGGCCATGCGGTGTAGCGCACCACTGGGCCCGACAGCTTGTCAAGATGGGCCACGAGGTGCAACTGATGCCGGCAGAATTCGTCAAGGCGTTCAACATACGTAACAAGAACGACGCGGCAGATGCGCAGGCAATCTGGCGGGCCGTGCAGCAGCCTAGCAAGGGTGTGGCGGTGAAGACAGAGGCGCAGCAGGCAATGCTGGCACTGCACCGGATGCGACAGCAGCTCATCAAGTTTCGCACGATGCAGATCAACAATCTGCGTGGGCTGTTGACGGAATACGGCGAAGTAATGGGCAAGAGCCGTGCCGCCTTGGACAAGGCGATTCCGGAGGTGTTCGGGCGTGTTTCAGAGCGCCTACCTGTGGTAGTGATCGATACACTGCGCGAACAGTGGAATGGACTGGCGAAGCTCGACGAGCAGGTTGCCAGCATCGAGCGCCGGATGCGCGAGTGGAAGAAGGAAGACAAGTCCGTCAGGAATATCAGTGAAATTCCCGGCGTGGGCCTACTCACGGCAACGGCGTCAGTGGCGATGATGGGTGACCCGAAGGCATTCAGATCCGGACGCGAATTTGCTGCGTGCATCGGCATCGTGCCGAAGCAGACCGGCTCCGGCGGCAAGGTGAACCTGCACGGTATATCAAAGCGCGGCGACTCGTATCTCCGCACGCTGCTGATCCATGGTGCGAGATCGGTGATAGAGAATGCGAAGGAGCCCGGCCCGTGGGTCGAGGAAATGCTCAGGCGAAGGCCCAAGAATGTCGTGATCGTTGCGCTGGCCAACAAGATGGCGCGGACGATCTGGGCCGTACTCGCACACGACAGGCCGTACCAGAAACGTTTCGCGAGTGTGAAGCCCGCGTAAGTGGCTTACGTGACGTCGAAGATTAACGTTTAACACAGGGTGAACGTCGAAAGGTTGCGCAGCAATCGAGTGTGATGACAAGCCAGGTAGGACCGGGACCCGCTAAACCTGAATGATGAAAAGAGCTTCGAGCTCGTGGAGCGAATGAGGTGCGGGTCAGCGGATTTCATAGGGGGCCGCAGCGGCCGTACTCGCAGCAACAAGCCCGGATATAGAGATGCAGCCCATCCTGTCAGTCAGAACATGCGATAACTGTTGCAAATGGGACGCGTTCATATAGATCATCATGAAGATAGCGACTGTTGGACTGGATCTGGCCAAGAGCGTGCTGCAGGTTCACGCAGTGGATTCGCAAGGCCACATTGTTGTGCGCAAACAGCTCAGACGCGCGGATGTACTCCGGTATTTCGCGACGCTTGAACCGTGCGTGGTCGGTATGGAAGCGTGTGGGTCGTCGCACTACTGGGGCCGGG
>NZ_CADIKK010000087.1 GCF_902859915.1 Paraburkholderia ultramafica | reverse complement strand
AACAGTCGCTATCTTCATGATGAACGCTCCTTTGCCGTGGACGTCACGACCGCTCCACTCTGGCATAAACCTCTCGCTGCGTAGCGGGAGTCGTCCATCACATCAGAGCCCCCTGTTGAATGTAAAAATTCTGCTATACGAAGCAAATCTCCTTGCCAGTTGTCTGTGGCCGGCCTGCGGGGTCGCCTGCTACGACCAGACGCAGGCTGGCCACAGACAAATGGAGGCGCAGAGACCTTCGGAGAAAACGAGTCTGGAAATCCCGTTTTACTCCAGCGGGCTTACTTCCACGGCCCTCCCATAGCATCTAGGGGTCGACCTGAAGCGTGAAATCATCGGCGGCCATCTTTGTCGCCGAGTCGACCACCTGAAGTCTGAACGCGAAGCTCCCCTGCTTGTTCGGCGTTCCGCTCAGCACGCCGGAAGGCTGAAACGCGATGCCAGGTGGCAATGCTCCTTTTATCAGGTCCCAGGTGTAGGGGCCTGAACCGCCCATCGCGGTCAGGCTAACGCTATACGGCGTGCCCAACTTCGCCACAGGCAGCGCGCCAGCCGTAGCGCACACAACATGTGGCACCGGAAATGGCGGCCTGAGGTGCAAGGCCTGCTCGGGAACCAGCCGCCCCAAGGTCACCTCGAACATCGTACGCGCGGATTCCCAAGCCTGCAGATAATCACCGTAGGCGACTTTCGCTGCTTTCACGCCGGAGTCTTCGCTCATAAGCACGACGGTATCGCCCAGGAAACGTGCATTGGAGTCGTCAAGACTGTCGCGCAGCGTCTTCTCTGCGTCGCGCAGTTTCTTGATCAGCTTGTCGAGATCCGCGATCGAAGGCGGCGCCACCAGTTTGCCCGCAACATAGACAACCTGGCTCAGACCGAGAATGCCAAGCAGTGCCTGCGGAATGTCAAACGAGCTGAGATCCGTCAAATGCGCACCCGCGCCAACCAGTGCGAGTCCCACTAGAACGCTGAACGTCACCATCTGGAAGCGGTAGACGTCAAATTGGCCGTCGCTCGAGACGATGTCCTTCCATTGCGCCATGTTCGCTTCGGCCACGCCGCCCTCGGGCAGCCAGCGGCGGTTGATGAGCCACGTCCAGTTTTCATAGTCGAGCCGGTTCTTGCTCACTTCCGTGCCGGCGGACGCAGTCGCGCCCAAACCCGATATGCCCATCAGCAAAAGGACCGTCGTGGAAAGTCCAGTGAGGTGCCCGGTCAGCATCCAGATATAGAACACCAGCCCGAGCACGAGAATCGAGAAAAAGAGGATTTGCAGCTTGGCGGGACTGCCCCGCCCGTTCGGTCCGGCCGTCAGCACGACTGGGTCGAAGTGGCGCAGCATGCTCGCGTAGTTCGTTCCACTCGTGGGATGCGCATTGCCGGCCTTCTCGCTCATGCGTTGCGATTTGCGCACGTAATAGGTCCCAATGACAGCGAGACAGTAGCTCACCACGCACAGGAGCGCCGCCAATGCGAACGACAATCCTCGGCTCGAAATGGTCGTGTCCAGCGCGGCCAGGAAGGTTGGCACGCCCCCGTCGGCACCCGCGCATCCCAGGATATAGATCCTCGCGTCCCCGTTGAATGGCGTCGCGCCGCCTACGCTCGAGGTGTAGCGCAGAAGGGTCTTGGACCCGGTCGACTCATCCTTCATGAAGTCCGTTCCTGCAGGACCGACCGTGGCCTCCTCCGCGGAAATCGCGGCAGCCGGAACGTATTGCGAGAAGACAGGATTGAGTGGTTTTCCCGAAGAGCCTGCTGAACTGCGGGAAAGGGCGTCGGCCGTGCGGCTGTCCATGACCACCACGCGATAATTCTCAGGCTCACCCTCACCTTTGACATTTGCCGCCAATCGCCGGAAAAGCAGCAAATCGATCACGCCAGAACTGGGTAAAAAAAGAACGCGATTCGCCACGCGCACCCTTTCGAGGGTTGGTGCGAGCTTGCCGATTTCCTGCGCCGCGGCAGCGGCGGAATCCGCCGAGCAGGCAGTGACCGCCGCCGGCTCTGCTGCTTGTGCATGGAGACAGGCGAAGTGGAGCAAGACGACGCTAAACACGAATCTCAGTGCGCAACGCATCGCGGCCTCCTGGATCGAGCCATTGCACAGCGCAGTGCGTGAAGACAGGCCCTTGAAAAGGGGTTATTCGCACGAGCCGGAGAGCCAGACTTCGAGCGGTGACGCTTTACCATCCGGCGGCTGCGCAAACGATACTGGAACGGTCATGGGGCATCCCTTCGAACGAGTGAATGCTTCCACGGACGCGGCAAGCTTCTTCGCGGCAGCTTGATCGCCTGGCGCGAAATATTTGACCTGGGTTTTCCAGCCCCCTGCCACGCGCTCAGCGGCGGGCGCATTAAAGGAATCCGTACTCAGATGGTTGCGGAGATCGTCGATGAATGCGCGGCTCAAGTCCCCCTTGAACTGAATATAAGCAAGGCGCGGCAGGTCAGTTTGAGGGTGCACGGTTCGCAATTCGGCGTCCGTCTTCGTGAGGCTTGCCCGGAGCCGCTCGCTCTCGTTTTGCAGTTCCGTGTATTCCTTCCTGGCCGCCTCGCGCATCTCGACACTGCGCTTGAGTTCGACCTGAGATTGCGCGAGCGATTGCTTTGCTGCCTGGGCGGCTCGCTCAGCCAAAGTCTTTTGCTTCACGGCTTCGTCGAATTCAGTCTTTGCGACCTTCGCACGCATCTCGCCCACTTCAAACTGGGTGACCGCCGCCATCAGCCCGCCTGCGCCAAGTATCACGCCGCCCACTATCTTTGCGAAGTCGATCCAGAATGAGTTCCTCGCCCTGCCCACCTCGGAGGCGAGGTCACGCCTGATCCTTTCCGTTTCAGCCTGGGTCTTTTCAATATTCGCTCGCTTCAATTCGTCATCGAGCGAGTTGTTCTTTTCGGCAAGAGTGTCCATGAAACTCCCCGGTTCTCAAGGCAAGATCTTCCTTGCGGCTACGTCCGCGCAAAAGCGCGCAGCGATCTTTTGATACCCCGCCGAAGTGGGGTGAATCTCGTTAAGCCAGTCGGCACTGGCAATGCCGGGGTTGGCATTGGCAGGTTGCAGCGTTCCGAGCGTTCGAATCACGTGAAAATTTTGCAGAGGCAGGCCATTTACCAGGTCGAAGAGCCGGTCGAGAAACTCGTTTGCCAGTGCTTGCCAGTCCGCAGGCGAAACTTCATACGCCACCAGGGCGGGATACAACCACGGACCAAAATGCAATCCCGCGCCTACGTCGCGCGGCATCGCATAATCGTAGGTGTGGGTGATGACAGGCATGTTCTGGTTACTTTTACTGGAGGCGCGCATGGCATCGAGCGCAACAAATTGCGCGCGCAAATGCTGCTCGAAAATCGTCCAGCCATCCTGGGATATATACGTCTTTGCGCCGCTCCCGCTCCCGCGCTCGCGCTCGACCTTCGTGAGCAGCAGCCGGTCGCCCGGGCTATGCGGCGTGCCATGCGCGTCCGTGGGCGCCACGCCGAGCGCGTCTATCAGATCGTTGCCGCCGGCCGATAGCAGCATCGCGTCCCACGGACGCTCGCGCGGACCGCAGAGATAGCTCGCGAACCATGGGTTCCTGCGCCAGTCGACCATATGGGCGAGCGTATCTCCTGGATCCGCGCAGTTAACCACGATCGCTGAATGACCGAAATCCAGATGCGGCAGCAGCGACGACGCGCGAAACAGGTTGAGTCCGTTGATGGAGAACCAGGAGTCGCCTTGCGCAAGCATGCGATAAGTTGGCGACGAAAAGTCCGGCGCCATTTCGCTGTCGACCTGCGACGCAGGGACGATCTGCGGCGTGTTCGGCATCATGCCTCCCTATGACGGCAACCATACCCACTGGATACACTCGATATCGCTTACACGGCTGCGAATGGTGCAACGAGTGCCACGCCTGCCAACCCGTTGATGGACTCGTAGATAGCGTTCACCACGGCGTTATACAGCTTTTCAATTACTACTTCGGCGAGCTGCACGAAGGTATCCACAAACCCGCGCGCCATTTGCCCGAGTCCGTCCAGATAGAATTTCCTTTCGGCAACCGTGAATGCATTCGCTTCGATCATTCCCGCAACCAATGCCGACTGCTGGGCGATTGACTGCAATTGCGTTTGCGAAAATCCGGCGAGCATCCGAATGTCCTGGCCCGTTACCGTCTTCACAGACGAAGAGATTCCTTGCGCAAACACGTCGACCGCCGCTTTGAGATCCAGTGCCATGGCCGTTCCTTGCACGTGAAAACATCAGCGTTGTAGGAAGCTCTCGTAAAAGAGCGCTTCGGAGATGAAGTATTGGGTATAGCCGCGGTTTGCGGCCACCTCGAAACTATTGAGGCCATGCGCACAGTCGGTGTCCCTGAGCAACGTGATTGCTCTCGAAATCTGCCGCAGAGCCGACGCGCTGGCAGGAATATATTGATTCGGGTCCGATGTGAGCGTAGGCATCGAAACTGCGGGTGCCCGCGCAACATGTCGTGCAGACGCACATTCCGAGGCGGCGAGACTCAACGCCTCATCCCCTCCCCCGAACATCGGGGCGGGCGTCGCTTTGGTCCATTGCGCGAGCGCCCCTTCGACTTTCTCCCGAATCGCGCTATCTGGCACAGGCCGGCTTTGCGACTGCAACGCGAGCGCGTCGACCGTCCCGATGATCCTGTTGTATTGGTCCTGGCGGCCAGTGAACGTCACCTTGTCTACACCCATGCCGGTCGTCGCGTACAGCTTCATGATGTCGCCGCTCACACCCTGAATGCCGCCGAGCAGCACCGGGTCATAGGCTGGCGCCAACTGGATGGTGCAAGCGCTGGCCGCGAGCACGACGGAAAGCGCAAGGGCGGCGCCCCAGCGCCAATATCGGCGTGCATAGTTAGAGACGGACATGTGCTCCTCCGTGAACGGAGCCCGCAGACGATGAGGCCTTTACAGCGGCAACGCGTTCACACGCAAGATCAACCGCTCCAGCGTGCCGTCATCGAGCGTCATGGTCTCGGGCATCGCCTCTTTTGCCTGAAAGAGGTTCATGGCGTCTCGCGTGCGCTTGCCCAATATGCCATCCACCGTACCCGGAAAATAGCCGAGATAGATCAGGTAGTTCTGCGCGGCTCGCACCTTCAGGTCCGGCGTGCCGCCGAACGAAAAGCTGTTGAAGGCGGCTCGCAAACGGGCGTCGTAGTTATTCACGGCAAAATTGGGACCGTTATAGTTGCGCGCGAAATTCGTCCAGTCGCGTGCGCGCAGAGCATTGATCGACCCGTTCTTCGCCATCTGGGTGGCGGTACACAAAAGCTGGTCGTTTTCCGCGCGGGTCATGCGCTCGACCATGTCTTCCACGCTGCTCGCCCCGGTGTCGGCGAAATTGAATCCCATTGTCTGTCCGACGCCCCAGGATGCGCTTTGCAAGGCGACCTCACGATTCAACTTCATGGCCGCAAGCAGGCGGTCATACTGATGACTCCCAGTCGCGCCGTAGTTTCCCGCCTTAGGATTGCTGATATCAGGGTTCGAGGCGTCGAATTTATGCGCAGTCAAACGACTGAATACATGTTGCTCGTAAAGTATTTTTGGTCGACGATCCGAAAAGAACCCGACTCCCGACGTTTCGACCGACAGCACCGACCACAATTCGGCCGCACCCACTTTCAATACGTCCAGCGCCTGTGCCATGCCTTCGTCATCCAAAACAATTCCGTGACTAACGAATTCGTCGCTCATGGAAACCTCCGTCAATACGCAAAAGATAAAGCGAGCTATGCGACGAGTGGGAGCTGTGATAGGCCGTCAATTGCCAGCGCTCGGTGCGCTTCAGAACAAACCCGTATGCGTTACCAATAGCTCGAACGGTGAAATCTTGAGGCTCCAGTGCGCGAACCGCATTGGCTGTGATTGCGTTCGCCGATGTGTGCGGTTTGTACCTACATCCGGCAGGGCAATCGCCGCGCTGGCGTGCTCGGCCGCCATGGCGGCGGCCAACGCTCCCAGCGGAGCGAAGAATTTGGCTTTCATGGTCTTAGTCTCTCTCTTGATAATGGGGCTCGCTGCCTTCGTCTTTTTAAGCGCCATCCCGTTGACGCACGGATAAGATTAGACGACGTGCATGTACTTTTAAAGCAAATTTTGGATTGTTCGTCAGGTTCCGAACGCTCCGCCAAAACCCGTCGTTGAAGGACCTCTTTCTATTCGCGCAACCACGACGCGAAATGCGAATCCCGACTCTGCATCATGGCGGACTACAGATCTGGGGAGAAAAATGGAATTGTGCGGGGCGGCGGCGTCTTCCGACTTCTTGAGGGGAACCGCCGATCGATATGACCGCGTGAACGGCCGTTGTACGGCTCTTTTGAAAATGCAGTGGGTAAGAATTTGCACATTTTTTGAGCACTGGACCGTTCTTGGGTGACGATGCCCCACCCCTAACCCCGCCTCGAGGCGGGGAAGTCCTCGCCGCCGGACGGGCTCGGGGGCAGGCGCAGCAAGACTTCGCCAGCCCCAAGCCCTCTAGCTTGTTTGGGAAAGTGAGCGCGTCAATGGTTCGCTTCGCCGGACGTCCCGTCCGCCATTGACCCACTCATTTTCCCCACCGACAACCGGCATCACCCACTCAAATTTCGAAAGAGGCCGTTGTACCTTAGAAACTGTGGCGTGGTTCAAAGGCGGGTAACAGGAGCAGCCCAAGAATGGGGTTGCGATGGTCGATAATGGCAGCCCCAATTTTCTAGTCGTGGTGCCGGGATGAATCGATGCGCAGGCGCAGCGAAGCTGCTTGAGCGGGAGCGCAAGGAACTGGCGATCCGGGCGTTATCGGGATCGGAGACGGTCAGTGCGCTGGCCGGACAGCACGACGTAAGCCGCAAGTTCATTTACGCGCAAACGCGCAAGGCTAGCGTCGCACTGGATGAGGCGTTCCCGTGCGGCGCCTCAGATGAGCAGGTGCTGTTCGATCTGCCGGTCAGCCGGCGCTGGCTGAACCAGGTAACGCTCGCGCTGACGATGATCTGCCGCAGTTCGTTTCGCGGCGTCACGGAATTCATGCGCGATCTGCTGGGCGTGCCGATCAGTGTGGGCAGCGTCTGCAACCTGCATCAATGGGCCGCACAGCAGGCGGGGGTGATCAACCGCGCACAGGATCTCGCCGGCATCCGTGTGGGACTGCACGATGAAATCTTTCAGGGCACGCAGCCGGTGCTCGCCGGCGTCGATGCCGCTTCGACCTATTGCTATCTGCTCGCCGCAGAACAGCATCGCGACGCCGACACCTGGGGCGTGCATCTGCTTGACGCTAAACAGCAGGGATTGAATCCGGACTACACGATTGCCGATGCGGGACGGGGCCTGCGCGCCGGACAGCAGTCTGCCTGGGGCGACACGCCGTGCCACGGCGACGTGTTTCACATCCAGCACCAGTGCGAAGTGCTCATCAACACGCTGAACAGCCTCGCGCGGGGCGCCCGTACGCGATGCACGAAGCTGGAGGCCCGCATCGCGAAGGGGCACGTGCGCGTGACCTGGGTGGCAATCTTGCTGCCCAGCTGGAACGGGCGTGTCAGGGCCAGGCGCGTGCGCATCGGCTGGCCTGCGATGTGCGCACGCTGACCCAATGGCTCAGTCACGACATTCTGGCGCTGGCGGGTCCGGATCTGGCCACGCGCATGGAACTGTTCGACTTCGTCGTGCAGGAATTGCGTCGGCGCGAACCTCAGGATGCGCGCCGTATCCGCCGGGTACGTGTTGCACTACAGAACC
>NZ_CADIKK010000086.1 GCF_902859915.1 Paraburkholderia ultramafica | reverse complement strand
TGGGCGCGCCGAGCAGCCGCGCGAGCGGCTCACCGCCCGGATCCTCGAGCACCAGCAGGGTCCGGCCGTCTTCGCGCAGAAGCTCCAGCGGCCGCACCGCCCACGCGCCATTGAGTTCGTCCTTCAGTGCGAATTCATGGGCGAGGCGATCGAGGCTGGCGGGCAGGGGATGGTCGGTGGCAGCCCGCACGATCAGGACGTGCTCGGCGCCACCATCGCTGGTGCGTCGGCCTCGACAGAAGACGAGCTCGCCATCGTCACACAGGACCTGCATCGGCGCTGGAGCCATAAGTAGGGTATGCCTGTAGCACTTTGCCGTCGGGCTGCTGGCGGCCATGGGTTACGAAGCAGCGACTTTGTCCGTGTGTCTCAGCCAGAACAAAGGCGCCCGAAAAGCGGTGTAAGACGAACAATATTGCACTGCGAGCGAACCGATTCGAAGTTTGGTTCCCTGATATGCCGCATTTCATCGGACAGAGCCGAAGCGGTTGATACGTTGGTATCATTCCCGTCCGCCCGCTTCTCATCTAAGCTCTTTTCGTCAAGCGTGAACTTGGCGGTCATTCTTTCGCGTCTACCTGTTGCGCACCGTTCGACGAGGGCAGAGGGGGCGATTTGCGTAAAACCCACATGGTTTGCATTGTCGACGACGACGAAGCTATTCGGCTGGCTACTGCGGATCTGGTGAGTTCGTTAGGCTGGGATGCGTATGCATTCGCTTCTGCGGAGGAGTTTTTGGCATCAGCATGCGTCGAACAAACGACATGCTTGATCTCCGATGTGCTCATGCCGGGCCTGTCCGGTCTCGATTTACACAATCGACTGATCGAACTTGGGTGCGCGCCGCCCACCATTTTGATGACGGCCGTATTGTCCGCTGTTCCACCCGCCGAAATCCAGGCAAAAATCAAAGCAAACAGCATCATGGCACTCTTGGAGAAGCCAGTGGATGCTGCGATCCTCGCGCAGTATCTGGCTCTCATATCAGGCGGCCCATAGGGTGCCCGTCGCTCGTCGGCACCCAGGCAGTGACAGCGGGTGCGCGCCGTCGTGGAATATCGGGATCACTCTGTGTAATGCGGTTTGACTCCTAGTGCTTCGGCCTTTCGCACCAGATCTGCTACGGAATGCGCTTCCATTTTCTTCATCGCTTGTGCGCGATGGGTCTTAACGGTGATTTCGCTGAGATTTATCTCGGACGCAATTTGTTTATTCATCAGGCCCGCGATTACGAACCCTACTATCTCGCGCTCCCGCGGAGTCAACGAATCGTAGCAGGCTCGCAGCGCTGCGAGGGAACGGTCCGCCGCAAGACGCTCCGCGTCACGCGTCAGCGCATGGGAGACGGCGTCGAGCATGTCCTGATCGCGAAAGGGCTTGGAAAAAAAGTCAAGAGCGCCAGCTTTCATTGCCTTTACAGACATTTCGATGTCACCATGGGCCGTCATGAACAAAATTGGCATGCGCAGGCCAGTCTTCGCAACATCTTCCTGAAATGTAAGGCCGCTTTCGCCACGCAGCCTGACATCGAGGATCAGACAACTTGGTGCATCGTACTTTGGGAAAGCAAGAAATTCCTGCGACGATCCAAACGTTTCAACGCGTAGCCCTACCGATAAAAGCAAGTCGCTCAGCGCGAGCCGGATTGAATCGTCATCGTCGACTATATAAACCACAGGTGATTTTTTATCGTCGGAACTGCGGGTCGAATTCGAACGCGGTACCGAAATCATTTCTCCCCTCCTGAGTGCTAAAGCATGCGTGCGGTTAGCCATCGGCTGCCCGAAGCGAGAGCGGAAGACCTGAGAGCATCCCCAAGACCGGTGCTATCCGGTACCGTCAGAGCAAGCATCAGCATGACGTTAAATTTACCACGGGCAGTTCTTTTTTTCCGAGCCACTCCGAAACAGGGCGCCCATGCCTCCCACGCCGATTTTGTCTGACGTTTTGCCAAAGGGAGCATTGCGCGGTCATGTAGCAGCTCGAATGGCTAGATCAGTCTAGCGTGGGATCTAAGCGTCTCCCTGCTCTAGGGCACGGCACGGCGCCGATCCACCATCTCGCGAGATATACATTGGTATCGGTTCTCGACGCCTACGCAGCGGTGGCGCGATCCGTTCGAAGAATGGGATTGGCAGTCAGGTGCGCGTATCTTTGGTCTACTGCCGACGGATTTCCACTGCAATGAGCGATACAGCCAAAGGCATTGGCTACTTCCACCGCGGCCAGGCCCTCGTCCACTTTATTAGCACATCGTGCGGACGGATCAAACGGAGAATACCGTGAATATGACGACATATCGCAGCGCGCAAGCTCCTTGCGGCACGCTGAGTTTTGAAGCAGCCGCGGCTGCAGTTTGGTTTGCTGAACCGGAAAACAGCCTACGTTCCCTTTCGTTCAGCGAGCAACGTATTGCGTGAAGACATCGCGGGTTCGTTGCGGTGGCGGTATAGCGCAGGGAGAGAGCACAGAATGTTGACGATCGGGAACGTCGAGATACTGACTGATGAACGTCGTGTACTCGTATCCGGCAGGCCTTTCGATTTGGGGCCTAAGGCATTTGACCTCCTCGAATTACTGGCGAATGCGCGCGGTGGGCTCGTCACGAAAGACGAGATCATGCGGCGAGTATGGCCCAATACGGTCGTGATTGAAAACAACATTCATGTCCAAATTGCAACGATAAGAAAAGTGCTCGGTAGGGATTCCGACAGGCTTGTTGTGGTGCCAAGGCGTGGCTATCGTCTTGCGGTTGAGAACGACGAGTCAGTTCAGCTTAACGATCACGCTACCACCGTGGCGGCGCCGACGGCCAGAAAATCTAATCTTCCTCTCACGAGAATTCCTGCTTTCGGCCGCGACGAATCGATTCGGGAGGTGGTGAATCTGTGCGGAGAGTCGACGCTGGTCAACCTCGTTGGCCCTGGCGGAATAGGCAAGACAACCCTTGCGATCGAGGCGGCACACTGTCTGAAGCGGACATTTAGTGGCGGCGTGTGGTTAGTAGAGTTATCGCGCGTGACGGTGCCACAATTTGTGCAAGCTGCAGTGGCTGATGCACTGGGGTGCGAGGCGGGCCCAGTCGGCACCGCAATGGAACGCGTGCTCGCATCGTTACGAGGAAAAAACGCACTGGTCGTGCTGGATAACTGCGAACACGTGATCCACGCGGCGGCTGACATCGCCCAGGTGATCCTCTCTTCGGCTCCGACCTGCGCAGTCATGGCGACAAGCCGTGAACGACTGAAGGTGCCAGGAGAGATAGTTTATAGGGTGCCGTCGCTCGATGTGCCGCTCGCCGACGACGGCGATCAGGATCCTGCTCGTACGAGCGCGGTTCAACTCTTTCTGAGCCGGGCGAGAGCGATTGATCGACAGTTCGGAAGCAGCCCTGGAACCGTCGCCATAGCGGGGGGAATTTGCCGTCGCCTTGACGGGATACCACTTGCAATCGAGCTTGCAGCTTCAAGGGCGGTTGCCCTCGGAATCCAGGAACTCGCCGCAGACCTTGATAACCGGTATTGTTTCTTGACCGCCGGGGATCGGACGGCGGTACCTCGACATCAAACTCTAAAAGCGACGTTCGATTGGAGTCACAGTCTCCTGTCTGCCAAGGAGCAGGCTGTTCTGAGAAGGCTCGCGGTGTTCCCTTCATTCTTCGGCCTCCAGGCGGCAATTGCGGTGGTTGGCGCGGAGGACGTCGACGAGACGGAAATTTTAGATGGAATGTGCGTGCTTTGCGAAAAGTCGTTGCTTATCGCCGAGAATAGCGGCGCAGCGACCAGGTACCGGTTGCTCGGGAGCGGTCGCGCATATGCGCTACAAGCGTTGAGAGACAATGGCGAGCTTGAAACATTTGAGCACCGTTTCATCGAGTTCGTGCGCAGAGTTCTTCAACGAACGCTATTTATGTCTCACATGTACACTGACGAAAATGCGCTGGCGGATTTCAAGAGCCAACTCGACGATGTTCGGTCAGCGCTTCATCTGGTGTTCTATTCACACCGGAATCGGGTGCTGGGCCTGGAACTCCTTGCTGCGACAGTGCCATTCTTCTGTGCGCTTGGCCTAAGCCAGGAGGTACGAAAGTACGCTCAATTGGCGCTAACAACATGGTCTGACGGGCGCGTGGACGAGACGGCGTCCGGACTAACAGAAACGGTCCGTGCATCTGATGACGAACAGTCACCGACCGACCCGTTTGTCAAACACGTGGTATCGCTAATTGCGCAATGAGCAATGCCCACATTTAGCGCGGAGTCGACGTGTAAACAGCTTGAAGTCCCGAAGTGCTTGAGCGCCTCGAATGAGGCTGCTCGAGCCTGACGTAGACAGCGTCCGTCATTCAGAATGAAGCGGCACCGATTAATCCGAGTGGCGTGGATAAACTGTCTGGCTCGACTCGAGTACACCAGCCAGCACGCGGGATTAATTCCGCTGCTGTGCGCCGTTGCGACGAACATGGGGCAAATCGTTGTGGCCAGAACAATATCGGCGTTGCCTCGGGACTTGAATCCTTGGCGCTGGCTTCGCTATATCGCTGCCGGCCGCAGGCCGAATGACGGAGCACAATCGCGATGAACAGGAGAACACCATGGCTCTCACGATGCAAACCATGACCGATGAACAGAGAAAGTCTGTAGCCATCGAGTATCTGAAAGCGTTCGACAATGGGGGTGTGACTTCGTCGGGCGGCTCGATCATTGATTTATTCGCCGACGACGCGCAAGTGTTCTTTCCCAAGTGGGGACTGGCTAGCGGCAGGGAACAGATCGGCCGACTATTCGCGGACGTCGGAGGCACATTGAAGTCGGTCGCTCACCACTACGCTCACTTCAACTGCATTTTTTCTGGAAGTGACACAGTTGTCATTGAAGGGACGAGCCATGGTGAACATCGCGACGGTCCATGGCGGGCTGGCGTGCCTGCCTGGGCTGCTGGAAACTGGTGCGATGTGTTCGAGATCCGCGACTGGAAGATCCAGCGTATCTATATCTACCTCGATCCGGATTACGCAGGGAAGGATACGGGCCGCTATCCGTGGCTAGATACGGATTAGCCATCGATGGAGTTCTTTTCCAGTAGTTAGGTGAGACCAAACTTCGGCCGCTACCTGCGTATTTGCCTATGCCGCCAACCCGTAGAACTAACGGGTGGCGGACCGCGCGGTGCGACGTATTGCGAGAATACAAGCAGCGCGCTTATCCGGCTTGCTTGTCTCTTCGTATGGTGAGTCGTGTCGGGAAGGCCCACTTCATAGAGAACGATCAGTGGTGCTGACAGGAGAAACTGCGAGAGCACGTCCGGTGGCGTAAAGGGCTGTGGCGATCACGAATGCGCCAACGATCACATAAGGACGTATCTGCAGGCGTTTTTTTAACGCTGACCAGGCCGGCGAGCGACTGTGACGATGATGACCGGCACTTCGAACGTCAGGCCGAATGTCACCTTCATCGAAAAAAGCCAAACCAGTCACGTCGGTGACGATGAGCATTTGCCGGTCACCATGTCAAGCGGTGCGACTGACGTGATGGTTGTCGACAATCCGGTCGCAAGCGCTCGACGGTTATACCGCTACGCGGTTTCGTCGGTGGTTACGCAACAAGTACAAGATTCGGCATCGCAGGAGCGGGAGCTATCCATCCCAGCACCCCTAGCTATTGATATCAGCACCTGACATCATGGCTATTGCGATGCCGCTCCTGTCACGTCGACCGGCCGTCGACATGCACGTCGCGCTGGCGCTCGACGCGACGCATTTTCAGGTGAACGATTCACTGCATTCGTTGGGCGCCGGCATAGGGGGAGTTGTAACGATGACCGACCTGCCCGAACTGTCCGACCCGTTGGCGATTGCGGCGTTTGCCGCCGCATGCTTCGTGGTGATATCGGGCATTCCCGCGCTGAGGGTACCGTTTCTGCGCACGGTCATTCGGCTCGCAGCGTTCTGCCTTTTCACGATCATGCTATTGCGCGCGGGCCTCTTGCCTAGCCGACCGGTACCGTCGTCCGCGTCGTTATTCGTCCACGGCACCGGCCAGCTGCTGATTGCGCTCTGGTGGTTCGGTGGCGCTTCGGTCTTGATCGGCCTGTTGCGGGCGTCGCGGCGCGTGACCAACAACCCTGCGCGACAGCGGCTTATCCACGACATCGTGGCAACGGTTATCTACATCGTCGCGACACTGGAAGTCTGTTCGAACGTGTTTGGGCTGCCCGTCGGCACGCTCCTGGCTACGTCGGGCGCGATAGCGATCGTCGTCGGGCTCGCGCTGCAAAGTACGCTCGGTGACGTGTTCTCCGGCCTGGTTCTGAATCTGACGCGACCCTACACGATCGGCGACTGGATCGTACTCGACGCGACGCTCGAGGGACGGGTCGTCGAAATGCACTGGCGTGCGACGCATATCATGACGCTCGAGAGGAACGTCGCGGTGGTGCCGAACAGCGTGATCGCGAAGACGCGATTCATCAATACCAGCCAACCGGCTGAGATGCGCGGCGCGAACGTGCGAATCCAGTTACGCCCGGACATTCGTCCGCAGTTTGTGATTACTGCACTGACGCGTGCGGTGCAAGGATGCATACAGATTGCCCCTGAACCACCAGCGAGGATTACCATCAGGACATCGACCGTTGATCACGTGGAGTATGAGGTGTATTACTTCACGCGCGAGCGCGGATCGGAGGGGCAGGTGTCGACCCGGTTTCTTGATATCGCCTATCAGCATTTGGCGTCGCTGCGTGTGCCGCGCACGCCCGTCGGCTTGTTGGCGGCGAGCGACGGGACCGGCGGCCTTGCGCCGCCGCAGGATTTGCTCGGCATGTTCGACGACCTAACGCCTATCGAGCGCGACCGTTTGGCCGATCATGCCGAGCGTCATGTGGTTGAATCCCACACGACATTGCTTGAAGTCGGTGAGCAGCCGGGTGGCGTCTATATTGTCGAATCGGGCGTGCTGTCGATGCAGGCCGAAGAGCACACCACTTTTCGTGAAATTGGGCGCCTCAATCCCGGTGATCACTGGGGCGACGTCGGCGCAACGGGCGATGGCGTCGCCGTCGTTCGCCTGGTGGCGCTGTGCGCGAGCAGCGTATGGTTCCTGGCGAGCGAGCAAATTCGGGCGATCGTACCTGCTGCGCAGGCGATCTCATCGACGCGTCCTGCGACGCTGGAGCCTGAGCGGATAGACGATGGTGTAGGTCTCCTGGCAGGGCCGGGTACCGAACACCGGTCGCTTCTTTCCAGACTCTTCCATGGGTTGACGCACTCTCTCCGGGAGTAGGAGCTAGTGGGTAGCGGATGGCTACTTCATAAGACGGAGACTGTTCGACTGGTCAATGCCATACGTACCGCCCCGCGTCGTTTCACAGTGACTCGACGGCGCATGCTCTTGATTGCCGCGCGCAAAGCCAGGTCCGTGCGGACCGCGGTCAGGTCGCGCTGCGCGGCAATCAGGATGAGTCATCTGGATAAGCGGGCACCATAAACTGAAAGATCGCGCCGCAGGGCGTATTCGCGTTTGCCCACAGTCGTCCACCATGCGCTTCAATGATCGAACGGCAGATTGACAGCCCCATCCCCAGACCAGCAGGTTTCGTTGTGTAAAAGGGGGCAAAGATGTGCTCGACGTCCTTCGGGGCAAAGCCGGGCCCCGAGTCGCGTACCGCCACGAGCACGCAACCAGCGTCGGCTCTCCCGGTGGTGACTAACAGTTCTCGCGTGCCATCGCTGACGCCGCTCATGGCCTCGATCGCGTTGATGACCAGA
>NZ_CADIKK010000085.1 GCF_902859915.1 Paraburkholderia ultramafica | reverse complement strand
GCGACATTAGATTAGCGCATGCTCGACGTATAAAACTCGATCGACCCGACCTATAATCGCGCGCTCGGTGGCAAAAATGGTGTTTCCACACACTCTCGACCCACAGCCGACATCGAACCCGGGGTTGCCTAACCGGCAGCTTCTAGGTGCGCTGCGGCCATTCATCCCTCCGAGTCGGTCAGCATGTCCCTGACCATCTTGGTAACTCCAGTGGAGTCACCTGGCTATCTCTCGAATGCTTCGGCTACCGGTGCCACTGCTTCATTTCAATCTGTCCGTGCCTGCTTGCAGCGGTGGTCTCATGCTGTTGTCGCAATTCATCTGAATGCTTAGTCTTCGGATGAGCGTACCGTCGCGTCGCCGACGACCACTCCTCTAAGCCTCTCCCGTAGCGTCGTGACATTTGCCACGCCGTTCAGTCGCTCGAACTCCTGTTGCGCTTCCCTCCAGTGCGGGGCCGCTCTTTTGTGCAGGCGTCGTCCTTCTTCGGTGAGCGCGATAACGCGGCTTCGGCCTTCCGTGGGCGACTGCTTGATCGTGACGAAGCCGTCGCGCTCAAGGAAGCCGACCATCTTTCCCATCGCCGTCCGTTCGATATCGAGCCGTTCGGCAAGGGCGTTGACTGCGGCACTTCCCACCTCGTCCAGGGCCGCCAGGGTGAGAAATTGCGTGATGCGCAGGCCCACGGGCTCAAGATGACTGTCATAGAGGCGGGAAATCTGCCTGCTCGCCTTCCTTACGGCGAAGCAGTTGCATTGATCGATCCCAAGCGGCTGGCTAACCGGCAACATCTTCTTCCACTCCTGATTTCGGTTGATTGCTCGTGCGCCACGCCTATTGCGTCACGCCAAGGTACGACGACATGTTTCGATGAAAGTCGACGCTGAAAGCACGGGCGTCCGGGTGGTCCACGCGCCTCATGTCTCGCTCCCGAAGCCGACTCTCGTCATGAGTTCCCAACGCGTAAGGGCCAAACCGGCGCGGCCAACCGCCATTGGCGCACGCCGTAGTTGTCCTGAAGGGGTAAGCCTCACGCCTGCAGATCGTATGGTGGACACCCGGAAATAGCCATGCTCGATGGCAACGATGTCTACGAAACGGTACTTTCGCTCAGATCAAGGACGACCCCAGCTTCCGATGTATCGGGCCTGATCTTGAACCAGATGGAGTACATCGCGGGGAGGAACACCAGAGTCATGATAGTGCCCGCGAACGTCCCTCCAATCAGCGTGTAGGCTAGTGTGCCCCAGAACACGGAATGGGTGAGTGGGATGAAAGCGAGCATCGCGGCGAGCGCAGTCAAAATGACCGGCCGGGACCGCTGGATCGTCGCCTCTACCACCGCATGGAACGGCGACATCCCCTCCCGGGTGTTATGCTCGATCTGTCCGATGAGGATCAGGGTATTGCGCATCAATATGCCCGAAAGCGCGATCAATCCCACCAGTGCGTTGATCCCGAACGGCTGATTGAACAGGAGCAGTGTGGGAACCACGCCAATCAGGCCGAGCGGACTGGTCGCAAACACCATGATGGTGGCGGCGATCGACCGTGTCTGGAAGATGATGATCAGCAACGTGAGCGCTATCATGATCGGAAACAGCGGCACGAGCGCCTTCGTCGCCTTGCCCGATTCTTCTATCGAGCCGGCTTCCTCGATCCGGTAACCATCCGGCAGCTTCGCAATAACCGGCTGCAGCTTCGCCAGCATCGCAGTCGACACATCCGGCGGCTGCAGTCCCTCAGCAATGTCGCCACGAACCGTGATGGTCGGCGTGCGATCGCGACGGCGCAAGATCGGATCTTCCATGCGGATATCGACCTTACCTACCTGGGACAACGGCACGCGTTGACCCGCCGCACCGACGAGCGTGAACCCATTGATCCGATCCGGATCGAGCCGGATATCACCGGCCGATCTCGCGACCACCTCGACAGAGCGAATATCTTCGCGCACATCGGTGATCGGTATTCCGGTCAGCAGGAACTGCAACTGCTGGCCGACGGCACTGGAAGTCAATCCGACAGCCGCAAGTCGATCCTGATCCAGCGTGAAGTGAAGCGTCGGAACGCGCGGACCCCAGTCGGTATTCACGGTTTGCATCATGGGACTGGCGCTCATGACGCCCTCGACCTGCGCGGAGATAACTCGCAGAGTGTTGGCATCTGGGCCCATTACGCGGAAAGCGACCGGATACGGAGAATAAGGGCCGAACACCAGTTGCGTAACGCGTACCTGTGCGCCAGGCACCAACCCTTCGGCCACGGCCTTGCGCAAACGAAACTTCAGGGCCTCCCGCTCCTTCTCGTCATCGGTGCGTACCACAATCTTTGCAAAGGACGGATCCGGAAGCTCCGGAGACATCGCCAGATAGAAGCGAGGCGCGCCCTGCCCGATGTATGACGTCACAATTTTTGCGTCTGACTGTTTTGCAAGCCAGGCCTCAACCTTGGTCGTGGCAGCAGTGGTTTGCTCAATGGAGGTGCCATAAGGCATCTGGACCTCGACCAGCACTTCAGGGCGATCGGAGGTCGGGAAGAACTGCTGCTTCACCACACTCATTCCCAGTACAGCCACCACGAAGGACGCCAGCACGATCCCCGCGACGAGCCACTTGCGCTGGACCACACGTACCAGGATTCGGCGAAAACGCTGGTAATTCGGGGTGTTATAAATCGCCTCGTGACCCCCTTCGATTTTTTGGATGTCGGGTAATAACTTGACGCCGAGGTACGGCGTGAAGACGACAGCAACGATCCACGATGTGATCAGCGCAATACCAACGATCCAGAACATGTTGCTGGTGTACTCGCCGGCCGTCGAGCGGGCAAAGCCATTGGGCATGAAACCCACCGCCGTGACCAGAGTGCCCGAGAGCATGGGGGCCGCTGTATGGCTCCATGCATACGCGGACGCCTGCACGCGACTATATCCCTCCTCCATCTTCACGACCATCATCTCAATGGCGATAATGGCATCGTCGACGAGCAGGCCTAACGCAAGGATCAGTGAGCCCAGCGTGATACGGTCGAAATTCTTCCCACTTGCAGCCATCACGATGAATACGCCCGCGAGCGTCAGTGGCACGGCCGCAGACACCACGATGCCGACGCGCCATCCCATGCTTGCGAAGCTGACCACCATAACGACGAGCAGCGCGACGAAGAACTTGATCATGAACTCGTCGACCGCGGAATGGATGTTGACGGCCTGGTCAGTCACTTTCGACAAAGTCATGCCCACCGGCAGCCCGCCGTTGATTGCCGCCACTTCCTTGTCGAGCGCCTGCCCCAGATTCAGTCCGTTCCAGCCGTCGCGCATGACGACCCCGAGGAGCAAGGCCGGCTCGCCGTTGTTGCGGATCTGGAAGGTGGCCGGATCCTCATAGCCTCGCTCAACGGTGGCCACGTCGGCAAGCTTGAGCGTGCGTCCCTGGACCACGATGGGCGTGTCCCGGATCTTCTGCAACTTGTCGAAAGCGCCCTCGACGCGGATGAAAACCTGCGCTCCGGCGGTATCGATCGACCCGGCCGGTGTCAGGACGTTCTGGCTGTTCAGCGCCGCGAAGATGTCCTGCGGGGTCACGCCAAGCGTCGCCAGCCGATCGTGTGAAAACGAGACATAGATACGTTCAGCCTGCTCGCCGATGATGTTGACCTTCTTCACGCCCGCAACGTGCAGGAGGCGCTGGCGCAGATCTTCCGCGTCCCGGACGAGCAACCGTTCGGGCTGCCCTTTCGCCTTCAGCGCAAACAATGCAAAGGTGACGTCCGAGTACTCGTCGTTCACGAGCGGCCCGATCACGCCTCGTGGCAGATTGTTCGCCTCGTCGGAGAGTTTCTTGCGCGCCTGGTAGAACTCTTCCGGGACCTCGGCTGGCGGGGTACTGTCCAGCAAGGTCACCGTCGTGAATGCCAGACCCGGACGCGTGTAGGTCTCCGTCCGGTCGTACCAGCGCAGCTCCTGCATGCGCTTCTCAAGCGGTTCGGCCACCTGGTCCTGCATCTCCTGCGCAGTTGCGCCCGGCCATGCCGTGATGACCGTCATGGTCTTGACAGTAAAAGGTGGATCCTCCGCCCGTCCTAGCTTGAAAAAGGCAACGACGCCCGCAACAGAGATCAGGATGATCAGAAAGAGGGTGACAGAGCGCTCGCGGACGGCGAGCGCTGACAGATTGAACCCGCTCATTGCTGTTCTCCTTCGCGGGTGACCAATGCCGTGGCCAGTCCGTCATCGATGAGGCGCACCTTTTCGCCGTCGTGGATCAGCTGGGCCCCGAGAGCGATCACGCGATCACCCTCGTGAAGGTCACCGGTGACCCTTGCCGTGTCATCGCTCAAGCTTGCGACATGGACCTTGTGCCACGACGCGTGGGCCGGCGCTCCCTCGATCGTCCACACGCCAACGCCCGTGCCGGGATCGAATAACGCGCCGCTCGGGACTTCCATGGCGCGTTCGGTCTGCGTGGCATCAGCGGGAAGGTTAATCGTCACCGTAGCACCGAGCGGTGCGTCGGCAAGCGCACCACCGAGTACGTATCTCGCCTCATAGGTACGCGTCAGCCGGTCTGCGGAATCCGAGAGCTGCCGCAGAGTCGCTGAGCTACCCTTGCTGTCACTGCCGTAAAGCGTTGCCTGAGCAGTCGAACCGGGTGCGGGGCGAAGCGTTTCCGGCAGTTGAGCGATTGCTTCACGGGGGCCCGCGTGCGCCAGACGCACTACAACCTGGCCGGCGCTCACGACATGGCCCGGCTCAGCAAGGGTCTCGACGATCACGCCGTCGGAATCGGCGACCAGTACGGCATAACCCGATGCGTTATTCGCAAGGTCAGCCTGTGCCTTGGCAGCAATGAGCTGGGCCTTCGCAGAATCGGCGGCCGCCTTGAGCTGCTCATACGTCGAAGCCGATACAGCTCCCGCGGCCACGAGGTCGCGGTACCGGGCCTCATCGTCAGCGGTCTGCGTGGCTCGAGCCTGTGCGGCGTCCACCAGCTTCTGCTCCGAACGGGCCTGCAACCCGAGATCAACCGGATCGATGCGCATCAAAGGCTGGCCGCGCTTGACCGTCTGCCCGGCGTCAACCAGACGTTCGACAACTTTCCCCTGAACCCGGAAACCCAAGTCACTTTGAACGCGAGCGCCCACGACCCCCGTGAATGAGCGGCTGGCCCCCGGGGCGTAGTGGATAACGCTCGCACGTACCAGCGGAGCTTCGGTACGCGGATCAGAGACATGCCTGTCGCCACATGCCGCAAGGGCGATCGACGTCAGGCTGAGTGTGAATACGAAATAACGGCGCCAAAACATGAGGACTCTCCTTGCGACGAGTAAGTGTCCTCATTCTGATTCTAGTGACCAAATTAGTCAATGGTCACAAACAAAATATCACGGCGCCAGACTTCTGAGCACAAGATTTGAAAGCTGCACCGTTGCGTCTTCCGCAGAATCCAGGTTGTATTGCAGCAGCAGCGGGTTGATGTACGGCCTCATCACCAAAAAGATTGCATTCACAGTCTCGTCCAGAGGGGTCTTGCGCTCAAATTCACCGGATTCGCGTCCCTGGAGCACAATCTGCGTCAAAAGATCCTGTATTCGCGCTTCATAGCCTCCAACCGATGGCCACGGTTCGGCCGCGGCAACTGCAGCGATATCGTAGAGCTTGCGATCCGCGAAAAAGAGTTCGCTGCCAGCAGTCAGCAACGTCTTGAACATACGGCGAAATTTCTCAGTCGCACCGTACGGTTCGGCGACGGCTTCATTAACTGCAGCGATGATGGCTGCAAGCCGGTTCGCACAGATCACCTCGCCGATGGCCTGCTTCGAATCGAAGAACTTATAAATATAGGCTTTCGAGAAACCGATTGCCTTCGCGAGGTCTGAAACCGTTGTCTTCTCATAACCGTAGCGACTGAAGTAGTCCGTCGCCGCGTCGACAATCTGGGCGCGAACCTCATGCTCCGTGGGGCCACGGGACGGCTGTGGGGATGGGATGGGCTTGTTCATATCGAAAGCTTAGCCTCCAGGAAGATGATTGACAACTAGTGACCATATTGTATATTAGTCACAACGCTACAACTTCCGAGTCGATCATGCCTTCACATTTCCGCCCCCTTCTCCTGCTCTCCGCCGCAGTCCTTTCAGCCTGCACAGTAGGTCCAGACTACCGCAAGCCGACCGCCCCACTGCCAGCCACCTATATGTCGCAGCCGACCACCAATGCTGGCGCCGCTGCCCCTGCGGCGGACCTGTCCGCCTGGTGGGAGCAGTTCAATGATCCCCTTCTGACGCGCTACGTTTCTCTAGCCCTTTCAGAAAATCTGGACCTCGCTCAGGCAGTTGCGCGTATCGATCAGGCCCGTGCACGTCTGGGCGCGGCGGACGCGGCGCTTCTCCCCTCGGCGACGGTTACTGGCTCGGCAGCCAGAGCTTACCAGTCGGTCGATACGCCAGTAGGCCAGTTGCTCAATGCGACACCGAATTACCAGCGCTGGGGCAGCGAGTATCAAACCAACCTCGAAGCCGGCTGGGAAATCGACATATTTGGCGGACTGCGTCGGCAACGTGAAGCTGCGCTCGCAGACTATTCAGCCACCCGGGCGGCAGCCGTCGCTACCAGACTTGCCGTCGCAGCGCAGACGGCCGACGTCTACGTCACGATCAGGGGCATTCAGTCCAGGCTTGACATTGCCAATCATCAGGTGAAAACACAGGAAGACCTGGTCGCCAATGTGAAGCTGCTGTACGCGAAAGGGATTGCGGCCGACTATCAGGTCCAACAGGCCCAAGGTGAACTCGACCAGGTTAAAGCGACGGTTCCAGTCCTGAATGCAGGCCTGGATGCAGCTTTGAATGCGCTCGATGTCATGCTCGGCTCGCCGCCGGGCACGCATCGGGCGGAGTTGGCCAGTGCTGCCCCCATTCCGTCTGTGCCGTCCATTTCAGATATGGGGACGCCAGCAGACCTGCTGCAACGACGTCCCGATCTGATTGCGGCCGAGCGTCATCTGGCCGCCACCAATGCGCAGATAGGCGCAGCAATCAGTGAGTATTATCCAAAATTCTCGCTCAGCGCGATGTTGGGAAGCGCTACTGCTGTTTCGGCGGGAACACTCTTTACCGGCGGCGCCACGCAGGCTGCCGGCCTCATGGGATTGCGCTGGCGACTGTTTGACTTTGGCCGCATCAACGCGCAGGTCAACGAGGCCAAAGGAGCAGATGCGGAGGCGCTCGCAGCCTACCGCCTGGCCGTACTTCGTGCCACAGAGGATGTTGAAAATTCTCTCTCGTCACTCGTGAACCGCGAGGCACAGGCGGCCACCCTGTTGCACGCCGAATCGTCCCTGTTGAGGGCAAGGGATTCCTCGATGGCAGCTTACCGTGACGGCGCCGCGAGTCTGATTGATGTATTGCACGCCGACGAGACTGTGCTGCAGGCGTCAGACACGAGAGCTCAGGCACAGACGGAATCTGCCCGTGCGGCCATCTCGACGTTCAAGGCGCTTGGCGGCGGCTGGAATCCGGAATCGCTGGTACTGCAAAAGTCTTCACCGGCGGCATCCGGTCCAAAAATCGTATCAGCGGCCGGCTCCTGAATTGCGGTCCATCACATCGGTGCGCATGATTGCGGCAAAAGCAGGCGATTGAGATTCCCTTAGACGAATGACCTGTTTGAAGCGGCGAGTTGGCATAGCAAGGTCGAGGGACGAACGTCCGCTAAATCCCAGAAGCAGCGTTCGTCTTTGACACCCAGATCGCCGGTTACGGGGGCGGAGCCGACGTTCGAAGGTCCGAGGGACGATGCATGTGAATGGCGGCTTGTGGCCGATGGACTAAACCGCTCGCGCGGTAGGGGCTACGGTCAGACGCCGGTGGTCAGGGAGAGGCCGGCATCGCGGTTCCGTATGTTGGCGAATGAGGCAACCCGCCTCG
>NZ_CADIKK010000084.1 GCF_902859915.1 Paraburkholderia ultramafica | reverse complement strand
CACGCCCGTCGACGCCGATGCCGACACCGACGCCACGTTGCTGTTCGTGGTCGACAGACCCGTCGACAGCGAAGCCATGCCCGTCGACGCCGACACCGACAGTTGCGAAACGTTGCTGTTGGTCGTCGACAGACCGGTCGACAGCGAGCTAGCGCCCGTCGACAGCGAGCCGACGCTCACGTCCGTCGCAGTCGAAAGACTCGCGATCGTGCTGTTGGTCGACGCAAGGCCAGTCGACAACGAACTCACGCCCGTTGAAATGACGCCAACGGTTGCCGTCGTCGAAGCCGTGACGGTCGACAGACTGGCGATATTGCTGTTGGCCGTCGTCAGACCAGTGGACAGCGAAGCAAGGCCCGTCGACGCCGAGGTCGACAAGTTCGCGACATTGCTGTTAGTCGCATTCAGATCCGTCGACAGGCTCGCAATGTTGCTGTTCGCGGTGACGACGCTGCTCGACAGCGTGTTCACGTTCATCTGCGTGGAGGTCGACAGCGACGTCAACTGGCTCACGTTCACCGCGTCGGTTGCGTTTACGCCTGCGGCGACGTTCGCGAGCGTCACGACGGGTGCCCCCGTTCCGCCGAGCGTCACCTTCGTGTGCGTGCTGTCATCGTACTGGACCGAGTCGGCAATGCTCGTCGAGATCGAGCCGAGCGCCGAACTGGTTGTCGTCGACAGGGTCGTCAGGTTGTAGTTGGTCGTACTCAGGCTCGACGCCGTCGTCGTGCTCAGCGTGGCGACGTTCGTGCTCAGCGTGGCGACGTTACTGTTCGTCGTACCCAGCCCGGTCGACAAGGAACTCACGCTAGAAGCCGTCGAAGTCGACAGCGTAGTGAGATTGCTGTGGGTCGTGTCGATGCCGGTGGAAAGCGACGCCACACTCGATAAAGTCGAAGTCGACAACGTCGAGATACTCGTCGACAGCGACGAGTCGCTTGTACTCAACTGCGCGACAGTCACGGCATCCTGAGGCGCCGAGCCGTCGGCGACGTTTGTGATCCGGCGCAGCGCCGAGGCGCTGCCAACGGCAAATTCACTGGCTGGCGCAGCCTTCCCGGTCATGTAGCCCGTGCCGGTCGGCGCAGCGGTGCCCGTAGTACTACCCTGACCAAGCGCCACACTGTTCGCATATTGGGCCTTCGCACCGTAGCCGAGCGCAACAGATCCGTCGGCTGCAGCCGAAGCCGTATAGCCCAGCGCAATCGAATTTTGCCCCGCGGCATTCGACTGGCCTCCGATCGCTACCGCTCCGTTAGCAGAGGCGGTAGCCAACGTGCCAAAGGCCATTGTGTCGACGGCCGATGCGGTCGCGCCAATACCCATCGCCAGCGCACCCTGGCCGGTCGCTTTCGCATAGACACCCATCGCCACACTACCGGCCCCGTTCGACCATGCTCCCCAGCCATTAGCCACTGAACCGAAACCATTCGCCTGGGCGTCACAACCAATGGCCGAGCTGTTAAGGCCCCACGACTGCGTTTGAGCAACGCCGTTTGCACTTTGCGTCACATTGCCGGCAGCACCGGTTGAATACGCCTGCATCCCCGAAGTTTGGCCCGGCCCCGCATTGTAGGCTCCATAGCCGGCTCCGTTGGTCGTCTGCACGCCAAACCCGTAAATGCCGCCGGTATAGTTGGCACCGCTGCCATAAATCCCTGCCGCAGTGATATTGGTCAGGCGGTTACAATCCCCATCCCCTACGATTGCCACACCATATCCGGCAGCGCTTGCACCCTTGCCCCCCGAGCTTCCCGCCGCGGTCGACGCCGCCGTACCACTATAGACCGGAGCGCCCCCATCGGCAATTGCGACTGATGCCTGAACCGCCATCGGGAATCCGCCGGCGACTATTGCTGCTGCCACCGCTAGAGACGTCAGAACCCTTCCGGCGTGATTTCGGCACGACGCGGCACTACTGGCCGCGGCACTGCGAGCTACCGAGCTACGGGCGGGCTTGCCACGGGCAGACTCGATTTCCGACACCGCAACCCATGCGCCCAGTGCTTCGTTCCATATACAACGGTATAACTTGTTCACGATAGAATCCGTTTCACGAAATTAATAAATAGATTTGATATTTGTACTGGCAATGCCCGCTTCTTGCGGGCATGAGTTACCCGTTTGCCCGGTTAAATATGGCAACAGTGAGCGCATACAGCTCCAAAGAGAGGCAGCAGATAGACCGCCGGGCTTTCTAAAATTTAAAGCGAGGACGGAAAATCAGCTCATTCAGCTTAAGCTTCAAAGAATTCGGTCGAAATAGGCATAGTCTGCTTTTTAAGCAGACATCTTTAAGAACTGTCATTTCAGGCTTGCGCTGTTGCACATCTTCCATGCAGAGTTAATTCATCGCATGAATGTCAATTAGTTTTATTTTTTAATAGACGAAAATAGGCCTGGTCCAATTGTCAACACTCAAAAAGCAAACTTGCTAATTTCGCCCCACTGTCTGAACTCATCGGCCGCAAGTCCCCTGCCAAGGCTACGGGCGCGATCCGCCCTGTCGTCGGTCAATCTCGCGTCGACGGTCCATACCACTCACCCTGCCGAATTTGGCAAGCGGATCCTGTATTCCTGGAAAGCTATCTTTCTTGACGGCTGGATCGCCGGCGCGTTTTTCACGTCGCTGTACTCATGCTCAACTGGCTACCCAGTGGTTGCTCAGCGAATTTCCGTGGATCCGTGCATTGGTCAAAAAAGCTGCAGACGCCGTCTTTGGCAGGCACCAGATTCTCTGACGCTTGCCCCCCGTTCGCTGGGACCTGCACGGATTGGGTGGACAACACCAGCCCGCTTTCAATCCCGTAACGCACAAGGTCAGAGTCCCGCGCGATTCCCAGCTTGGCCATTGCCGTGCACTTTTGCGAGCTGATTGTCTTCTTGCTGCGGTTCAACTGCTCAGCAATTTCTCCAACTGAAGTTCCAGATACAAATAGCCGAACGACGTCCAGTTCCCGCCTGGTGAGCGGGGTGCCGTCCACGGCACCGCGACGGCCCCGTCTGGTCGATGCGACGATTCTTTCTATCCGCGGTGACAGATATCGGCGGTTCGCGTATGCAGCGTGAACGGCCAACGTGAGATGATCGGTCGGATCGGATTTGCTTACGATGCAACGAATCCCCATACCGATTATCGAGTGCAGGACTGAAGGGTGCTCCATCATGGTCAGCACGACGATTTTCAGATTTGGATAACGCTGACGAATAAGGGAGAAAAGCGCCAGACCATCACCATAATCACCTCCCGGCATGACATAGCCAGTCATTAGCACGTCGCACGGCAGGCAGTCCAACGCCGTAATAAGGTCCGTAGAATTGGACGCAGTTCCGATTACCGAAATCATGCCGCTCTTTTTCAGTTCAAGCCGAACGCCGGCGAGGATGGCGGGATAATGATCCGCAAGCATGATGCGAATGGTGGATGAATTCATGGACGACTCCGTAGTAATATGTGGCTCACGAACAGGAACCGTCAGAAGACGATCGCACGCCGCTCCGGCCCTTAAGATCGTCCTGATTGCAACGTACAACTGAGCATCCAAGCTCCCGACACGTGGCTAATAACTGACGCGACACCTGCAGGGCAAAACAGGTGCACTATGAATTCGACAAATCTTTTCACTTTCCGCTGATTCGTCACAAATTATGTGATTACTCCGGAAATACTTTATAGGGTTATCCTTACAGCGATAATAGGCCCGGTCCTAGAAATTAGTTCAAATATTTATAAATCAGCCTTGTCCTACCTTTTGAAGAAGGAAATGAGGTCTGGATTCAGTTTTACGGACTGAAAATAGGCCCGGTCTTATTTTCCTCAGGCGGGGTTCAAAAGTAAATCCGACGAAAGTCGCATACCGACGGACCTAAGACTTTTACGGTAGTGATTGACCGGGGCCCTTCGATCTGCCGTGGAGAAAACCCGTCAGTACCGCAGTCAGATATTGATCTGGTCGCCAGTAGCGCGGCGAGCACGACTCGTTGAGATACGGCGTAATCGACCTACGCCGGGGCTGAGCGGGATCTTGACGAGGCAGGATGAACGATTTGGTGGGGAATCCGTTGTTGCGCGTCCAGAAAGACGTCCACCACACCGGCCTGACGCATACATGAGGCAGCGCTCTGAAACCCGGGTACCGGAAATCGCATCGAACTACGATCCCCGTTTCGACTGTGAACCGGACCGGCCTGCTCGCACCTCACACAGCGAGCCAGACGCGTCCGCTTACTGGTAGCCCATCGTGAACGTGGCTATTCCGTTTGCACTTCCTGCTGTGACGGTGGTTGCGGTCTGCACATAGCGGGCCGTCAGCGGAATATTGAAGCTGCCGTTGCCGGTCTGACCCGCCACCCACTGATTCTGATTCCCGATGACCTTGGAATCTGTCCCGTACTTAATGACGGTCGTACCGTTCAGCACCTGAATACCGATACCTTTGGCCGTCGATGATGACGTCAGCGACAGCTTGTCGGACACGTTTCCAGGGCTGTTCTGGTCCGTAAGAGTCGTGTACACGCTCGCCGTTACGTTGGCCGCTCCGCCTGAACAGTTCAGTCCGATATTGAAGGACTGCGCTGGCGAGGTTGAGCCAACACCGGTGAAGGAGTTTTGTGAGACGTTGCCTAAAGGCACCGTGATTGACGGCGTTGTCACCGTGCAGGTGGGTATCGTCGGGTTGACGACAATCGGACCGGTTAAATAGACGTAAAAGATCGGGTAGGTGCCTGATTGGGCCGAATACTGAAAGATATTCCCGGTAATGGCGCCACCTGCGGTAATCGGCCCGGTCTTGATGATCTTGAGGGTGAAACTAATGCCAATACTAAAGATGCCCGATGAGTTCGACCACATAGTGTTGCTATACGGCAGGATGTTGCCTGCGCTGTCAATGATCTGTATGCCCACGCCAGGAACACTGGTCGAGAATGTCTTGTAGGTGGCGTTGTACGTCGCGCCCGGGACGCCGGTCTCCAGCACCGTACCGAAGGGGGAGCAGGAGACAGTCGTGTTGAGCGTACTGAAGAGGTTGCCAGAGGTCCACAGGACCGTACCGTCCGGCAAAGTCGGGTCAAAGACCGGCACATTAGGCTGGTTGAAGATCGGAAAACTCTGCGCCGCGCCGGTGCATGCCGCCCATCCCGTCGCCGGCAGGAATAGCGCCAACAATACGCAAAGCACACCAGTTAGTCTTGACATCATCATTCTCATCATTCAGTTAAATAAGGCACGCCATTCAATCCTGGCATTACCATCGCCCTACACGGGATCTGGCCATATGTCACCGCGGCACGTGATTACCGGCACACCACATCAACCACGCTGTACGAAGCGCTCATCTTCTTGTCGACCTTCGGCAACGCGTAGTCCACCGAACAATGTTCGCCTGTGTCCTTGCCCCAGTTCACGAGCAAGGTGCCGGTATCGGTCTTCAGGCCACGTGCAATGATCCGCCCTGCCTGCGCAACCGTGCCGATGCTTTGCCCCTGCGCGTTCGACACTTCCGCACCGAACGGCACCGGTTGACCATTGGCCGTTCTGATGCCCAGGATCGCGGCGCGTCCTGCGTTCTCCGTGTCGAACTTGAGCCGCACCACCGCGCCTGCGGTCGGCGCCACCGACTGCTGCGTGGACTTCAGTTCCACATTGATCGGCAGACCCTTCGGGTCGATCTCGACCTGGTTGCTGGCGAACGGACTCAGGCTCGACACCACGGCGTGACCCCATGGGTCCACGCGCAGGCCGCTGCCGTTGGCGATGCGCGCGCCGGCGGCATCTTTGGCTTCCACGATCGCCAGCGTGTCGCCCATCGCCGGCGTGAACGCCACCCCGCCCGAATAGGCCACGACGCCGCCACTAACGCCCACGCTGCCCTGGGTGTAGTTGCTGCTCTTGCTGACGCTGCCAGTGATCGTGGTAACCGGCGACATGTAGGAGGCATTGGCGCCGGCCGTGGTGTTGCTGCTTGCACCGCCACCACTGCTGCTGTAGCCCGCGTTCAGGCCGTAAGAGAAGGCGCTGTCCGCGCCAAGCGTACCTGCAACTGCGGTCGTCACAGCGGCAGGCGCGTTTCCGCCACCCTGCACGGAAGTGCTCGAGTACGGCGCGTGCGGCCCGGTGCCGAGCGGAATGCCGAGCGTCAGCATCACGCGGTTGTCCCACCTGTTGGTCCCCGTATCGAGCTGACGCGAGATCGCGAGGCTGTAGTTCAACCGCTTGTAGCTGTTGTTGTAGCCCGCCTGCAGTTGCGTATCGGTACCACTGCGGTCCCAGTAATTCTGGGTAGACCCGGACACATAGAACGAGCCGTAGCCCGCCGGCAGGCTCTGGTTGACCGTGACCTGCAGCCGGCCACGCTGGATGCCGTTCGTCGGATAGCCTATGTTGTGTTTGTCGAAATCGCGCAGCGCCATCGCGTCGGCCAGACCCAGATAGCCGCGGCTCGAGTAGCGGTAGGCCGCCACCGACAGGTTGGTGTTGGTCGGCTCGACCAGCTTGCTGTAGCTCAGGCGCAGGCTCTGGCCGCTGCGATCGGGCTCGTGATCCAGATGCGTGTTGGCCTGCGTGATGTCGAGGCCGAACGCGCCGTACTTCGTGTTCAACGCGGCGCCCACCTGGGCGGCCATGTAACCCGGGCTCGCAACGAAGCCCCCGTAACCGGTGATCAGATTCGTAAAGCCGTGCTGGACCGTGCCCTGGAACAGCACCGGATGACTCTGCACCGTGGGATTGCGATACTCACCGAGCGTCGTGCTGAAGCGTGTGACACCGGGGCGCAGCGCGTTCACCGCGGCCGCAAAGGGCACCGTCGAGGTCCGCACACTGCCGTCGGCCTCGGTCACCACCACGTCGAGGTTGCCGCCGTAGCCGGTCGGATAAAGGTCGTCGATCTCGAACGCGCCTGGCGCCACGGTCGTTTCGTAGAGGAGGTTGCCGTTCTGGCGAACCTGCACGCGCGCATGGCTGTTGGCGATGCCGCGCACGATCGGCGCGTAGCCGCGCTGCGACTCCGGATACATGCGGTCGTCACTGGCGAGTTGCACGCCGCGAAAGCCCACGCTGTCGAACACCGCGCCGTCGGTGAACGCGTCGCCGATGGTCAGTTGACTCTTGAGCGGCGCAATCGAACGCTGCAGATTGGTCTGCACACTCTGGTAATGGGTAGCGGTCTGGGTGCCGGAGGTCAGGCTGCCGTTATGGCGAAAGCGCCACGGTCCGATGTTGATGCCGGCGTTCACACCCACATAGCCCTGGGTCGAACTTACTCCATAGGAATCCGAATGGTATGCGTTGGCATTGTACTGCAGGCGGGCGGCGGTCACGCCTTCGTCCCAGTAGCGCGGCTCGACATAGCCGCGCGCCGTCCGCGCGAGCGCAATCTGCGGCACGCTCACGTCGAGGCGCTGCTCGCCGTTGTCGAACGTGGCCGTTGCATCGTTGATCAGTGAGGGCAGCGTGATGCACGCATCAGTGCCCTTCTCCAGACGCGCTGCGGCCTCGGCCGGCAGCTTCGTCAGGTCCACCCCCACGCGCTCCAGCAGCGCACGGTCGAAACACACCTGCACGCCGCCGCCAGCATTTGGCTGACGCAGGTGCACCTCGGCACGGCCGAGCCACGAACCGTTGACGTACAGATCGGCCCGGTAGTCGCCGGGCAGCGCGACATTGCCCTTGCTGAAGCGGCTGATATCAATGTGTGCCCCGTCGCCAGACTGCTGCAGGAACTGGTCATTGAACTCGACCTCCGCCACATGGATAGGCACGTCCATCTCAGCGACAGCTCCCCACGCACTGGTACTGGCGAACAACGACAGCACCACTGCACTGACGGGGGACAACTGTGAAGGGACAGGTCGAAATTGCGGCTGCCGCATTACTGCTAGCTCCTAGCTCAAAGCTTCAGGGCAGACCCTCTCCCTGCCGCGTCGCGCGCCATTTGAATGGAAAGAGCCAAATAACAGAGGGAAGCCGGATAACGCCGGCCGGAGGGTTTTACTTCGCTTGTGGCACGCCTACAACGCCGTCTCGCCGTCGGAGGGGCCGCCGAAGTCGTTGATCGCGTGATAACGCACCTTGAACAAAACCGCTGACGCGGTATGGCGGTTGGCCGACGTCCCCGTCATGGCCGGCGCGGCGGACATTCCTTTCCGGGTGCGACGATGACAGTGCAATTCACCGCACCT
>NZ_CADIKK010000083.1 GCF_902859915.1 Paraburkholderia ultramafica | reverse complement strand
GCGACACCTTCGTGCTGCGTGAAGCGGCACCGGAGCCGGCGAAGAAGCTGGAAGCCGACCTGTGCTGGTTCGACGACACGCCGCTGTCGACGCAACGCAAGTATCTGCTCAGGCAGACCACGAACACCGTGATTGCGCGTATCGGCGCGATCAAACAGGTACTGGACGTGCATACGCTGTCGCACGCCACCGATCGCCACGATCTGACGATGAACGATATCGGCCGCGTGTCGTTGACATTGCAAAAGCCGATCGTCGCCGACGCATACGACTCGCATCCGGGCACCGGCGCGTTCGTGCTGATCGATGAGGCCACGCATCACACCGTCGCGGCCGGCATGATCCGTGAGTTTTCGGCGTAAGTGACGTGCGTGTACGGAGGTCGCGCGGAATGTTGACCTCAAGAGCCGGCCGGTTGATCCGCTGCGATCGTCCATCAGGTTGGGCTACCGCATGTGAACGGCGGGCCCGATAAAAACCCCAAGACCCGTCAACCCATTCACGTCCCGAACTGCCGCGCGATCGCATCGACCGGGAGCCACGCGCGCGCCGTGCGGTGAAGATCGCCATGGGTTCCGAGCCATACGTCGCAGGCCGCGCCAATCTCCGGCAGTACCCTGATGAGGCCCGTCACCTCGTCGCCGACATAGGTCGGTAACTCGCCGATGCCAGCCCCTCTTGAAGTGCTCGGACGAGGGCAAGGATCGAATTCACCTGCCTGCGCGCCAGCAGCACGGTTCTCGATTTCGAGGGCCGCGGCTTCCATACGCCTGGCGACATCCGCCAGTTGATCGGCGGCTTCGGTCGGCACATACCCTCGCGGCGTACGCAGGAACAGCTTTGCCTTAAGGTCGTGTTCCAGTACGGCGAGCTGCTGGCGGACCATCGGAGAATTGCTGCTCAACTCTCGCGACGCGCCGGCAAGCGTGCAGTGCCGATAGACCACAAGAAAGAAACGCAGGTGATTCCACTAACGGGATCCGCGAGTCCGCATTGAAGCAGAAGCTGGCCGCCGACGGAAAGAGCGAACAGAAAGGCCTTGCCGAACCGGCAGCGGAAGTGCCGCTCAAGCGTCTCGGCCGACCGGAAGAATTGGGCGCGCTCGTGGCGTTTCTGGCCTCCGGGCGCGCGAGTTACATCAACGGCACGACGATCCAGGCCGACGGCGGCGTAGGCCGCCGCATGCTGTGAGCCAAAGGCCTAAAATAAATTCATTGTCGCTGGATGGAAACGATCGCGATGCTCGACCTCAATGATCTGTATTACTTTTCGGTCGTGGTCGAGAAGCGTGGTTTTTCCGCCGCGGCCGAATCGATTGGTGTTCCAAAAGGCACCCTAAGCAAGCGGCTGCGCGCGCTCGAACAGGAGCTTGGCTTGCGGCTCGCGAACCGGACCACCCGCAAGTTCTCGCTAACCGAAGCGGGCGCGGATTTCCACGAACACTGCCTGCGCGTCATGAATGAGGTGCGCAATGCCGAGCAGGCGGCGCAGGCCCGCCTGAGCGAACCCGTCGGACGGGTGCGGATAACCTGCGCCACGGGCATCGTGCGCATGGCGCTCGACGATCTACTGCCCCAGTTCATGGCCGCGCATCCAAAGATCGATATCGATCTGCTGACGTCGAACCGCTACGTCGATCTGGTAGAGGAAGGCTACGATCTCGCGTTGCGAAGCCATACCGAGCCGTTGCAGACGTCGTCCCTGATCGCCCGACCCGTGGCACAGACGCGCGTGACGCTGGTGGCCAGCCCGACGTTGTTCCCGCAGGGTCTGCCGCAGCGGCCAGAGGACCTGGATTGCGTTGCAGGCATACAGCTAGCCCGCCGCGACGCAGGGAGCACCTGGTTGCTGCACGCGGCCGACGGGCGCACCGCGACCGTGCCGTACCGTCCGCGGATGCGCTGTAATGACGCACCTCTCGCACGTCGCGCTGCCGCCGCCGGAATAGGCGTCGCGGCGCTGCCTTCGCCCTTGTGCCGCGCAGACATCGCTCAGGGAACGCTGGTGCGGATTCTCCCTGACTGGCATATCCCGCGGGGCACGCTCAGCCTCGTGTTTCCGTCGCATCGCGGCATGTCGCCCGCCATGCGCGCGACGGTGGATTTTCTGGTCGAGGCTTTGCCGGAATATCTCAACGATTGATCCATCAGTGTCTGGTGTGCGGCATGCACTTACATGCAACGCACACCTTACTTTCTCTGCGCGGCGTCGTTTCTCCGTGGAAACGGTATTACGCCCGCGACCCACTTTTTCCCGCTTCCCATGCTGCCTACGATGACGCTCTTCAACGAGCAATCAGATGGCAAGCCCGTTGCCCCGTTTCGAGCAGCGCTTCGCGCAACGAGCGCACGCGCGCACGCACATTTCGACACTCACCATGGACCTCGACGCATGAAATCTCGCCTCTCCATTCTGCTGCTCTGTGTGCCGATTGCCGCCGCACTGTCCGTCCCGTTCTATAACCGCGTGGCGCCCACGCTCGACGGATGGCCGTTCTTCTTCTGGTGGCAAACCGGTTGCGTCCTCGCGGGCGCACTGCTGACGGGCGCCGCCTATCTCTTCGACGCCCGAGTCGCGCGCAAGTCGGATTCGGATAAAGATCGTTCACCCAGGGACCATGCTGCATGAACATCATCTCCATCGCTATCTTCGTTGCGCTGTTCGCGCTTGTCAGTGTGCTCGGTATGTACGCATCGCGATGGCGACAAGCGGACCTGAGCGAAATTCAGGAGTGGGGGCTGGCAGGCCGGCGCCTTGGCACGGTGATGAGCTGGTTTCTGATCGGCGGGGATCTTTACACCGCGTACACGTTCGTCGCCGTGCCCGCACTCGTATTCGCCGCGGGCGCGATGGGTTTCTTCGCTGTCCCGTACACCATCATGGTGTTTCCGCTCGGGTATCTCGTGTTGCCGCGCTTGTGGCGTGCCGCGCGCCAGCATGGTCACGTGACCGTCGCAGACTTCATCGAACAACGGTTCAGCGATCGGCCGCTCGCGCTCGCCATTGCGCTGACCGGCATTCTTGCGACGCTGCCCTACATCGCATTGCAACTGGTCGGCATCCAGGTGACGCTCGGCGCGCTCGGTTTTCCGACGCACGGCTGGGCTGGTGAATTGCCGCTCTTCATCGCTTTTGGTGTGCTGGCAATCTACACCTGGTCCGGGGGTCTGCGGGCACCCGCGATGATCGCGGTCGTCAAGGATCTGCTGATCTACGCGACGATCATCGGCGCGATCATCGTGATTCCGGCCAGGCTCGGCGGCTTCGCGCACATGTTTGCGGCGTTGCCGGCGCCGAAGCTGCTGCTGAAAGCACCCGATGCGGCAAGCCTCAACGGCTACTCGTCCTATTCGACACTGGCACTCGGATCGGCGTTCGCGTTGCTGTTGTATCCGCATTCGATGACAGCGACTCTCTCGGCATCGTCAGACCGCGTGATCCGCCGTAACATGGCGCTGCTTCCTGCCTATTCGCTGATGCTTGCATTCGTCGCGCTGCTCGGCGTGATGGCGCTCTCATCAGGCGTCGCTGCGATGCCTGAATACGCGGCGCAGTTCCGGCAATACGGTCCGAACTTCGCTGTGTTTGCGCTGTTCCTGCATTTCTTCCCGTCATGGTTCGTGGGCGTGGCGTTCGCGGCGATCGGCATCGGCGCACTGGTGCCCGCGGCAATCATGTCGATTGCCGCGGCCAATCTGTTCACCCGCAATGTGTGGCGTCCGCTCTTCGCACGCGATTGCTCCGCGGCACGCGAAACGCGCATGGCCAAACAGGCATCGCTGTTCGTCAAGTTCGGCGCACTCGGCTTCGTTCTGCTGGTACCCGTGCAGTATGCGATCCAGCTCCAGTTGCTCGGCGGCGTCTGGATTACCCAGACGCTCCCCGCCATCGTGCTTGGGCTGTTTGTCCCCGCGATCCGGGCGCGCAGCCTGCTGGCCGGCTGGGCCGCCGGTCTCGCGGCGGGCACCTGGATGATGGCCGAAAACGGCTTCAAAAGCGCGGCCTTCACCCTGCATTTTGCCGGCGTCGCCATGCCAGCCTATGTCGCGGTTATCGCGCTGCTCGCCAATCTTGGGGTCGTGCTCGCGTGGTCGGTGTTGACTCTCAAATCCAGCCCTGAAGGAATTCAAAGTGACTTCCCGCTCTGACGCCATTCATGACGCGCTTGCCGGACTCGACGCCGGCGCCTTGCTGTCGCAACTCTGTTATCCCACGGGCGCTATCGGTCATGCCGTCGGCGACATGATGGAACACGTGAACGCGGCGGTGATTGACACGGCCTACAGCAAGCTTGATCTTCAAGAGAATCAGCGCATCCTGGAAGTCGGCGTTGGTAATGGCGGACACCTTGCGTCCGTGCTGACCCGCGCGCCGCGCCTCAGGCTCGCTGGCGTGGATGTGTCGCCCACGATGATTGCGGCGGCCCGCTCGCGTAACGCGGTATTCGTGGAATACGGTCAGGTCTTGCTGGAGACCGCGAGCGTCGCTGCCATGCCATTCCCGTGCGCTGTGTTCGACAAGGCCATCGCGATCAACGCCGTCTATTTTTGGCCGGATCTGACTGCCGGACTGCGGGAGATACGTCGCGTGCTGTGCGAAAACGGCGTGCTGGTGATCGCAGCGATGACGCCCGAGACATCGCTGACGATGCCGTTCGCCGAACACGGTTTTCAGGTGTACGGCCAGACGGCGCTTCGCAACGCCTGTTTTGACGCCGGATTCAATTACGTGCAGATCGAGCGATACACCGACCGGCCTTCGAATCCAGTTAAACCGCAGCCCGCGCGCGAGTTCTTTCTCGTTCAAACCTCGCGCATGTAGTGCGCGACACAGGAGTCTTTCATGTTGCCGAATGTTGAATCCTTTTACGATCCCTCGACGGGCACGGTGAGTCACATCGTCTACGAATGTGAAGGGTCGCCGAGTGCAATCATCGATCCTGTTCTTGACTACGACATCGTGTCTTGCCGCATATCGACGAAGTCTCTGGAACGGATGATCCGCTTCATCGAACGCTGCCGCCTGAGTGTCGAGTGGGTACTCGACACTCATGTCCATGCCGATCATCTGTCCGGTGCGGCCGAGCTCAAGCGCCGTATAGGCGGCCGAACCGGAATAGGGCAAGGGCTGCTCGATGTGCAGCGGATATTCGGTGTGACCAGCGAGGCCGGGGACTACGTCGGGTACGATCATCTGTTCGAACCCGACGAAGCGTTTCGAATTGGCAACCTGCATGCGCGAGCCATCGCGACGCCGGGGCACACCCTGAGCGACAGTGCTTACCTCGTCGGAGATGCGTTGTTCGCCGGCGATTCCCTGTTCATGCCCGAACTCGGTAGCGCACGCTGCGATTTCCCAGGTGGAGATGCGCAGGCGCTGTACGAGTCGATTGGTCGTCTTCTAGGGCTGCCTGACTCGACGAGACTGTTCGTGTGCCACGACTACCCGCAGGCGGGCCAGCCTGCACGAGTTTTCACGACGATCGGCGAACAGCGCAGACACAATATTCATTTGCGCGACGGCGTGACTGAAAGTGAATTCGTGGCACTGCGGACGACCCGCGATCAGTCATTGCGTGCGCCTGCGTTGATGTCGATCGTGCTGCCGGTCAACCTGAGAGGAGGAGGGCTCGCGGAATGAACGGGCGCCAAGGCGCGATAACGTCGGCAACACGCAGCAGCAAGACGCACCAGTCGAGGGTGCCGTGCCGGAGGCAAACCCTTGCGAACCCCGCACGCTGACCTATGCGGAGCTGTTGCCGTACCTGCTGTTGACAATTGGAGGGAGTTTCCAGATGTCTGTTTCCGCGAGGCTAAAGCGAGCACGAAGTTCGTGCTTACAGGATGCGGGGTCTCATGACCTCACTCGGGAACTGGGCGCCTTTGAGCACACGCTGTGGGCGACCGATTGCATTGAGCCGCATCATTTCCTGCTCGTGGTCCGGCTGGAGAGGCTGGAGTGTGCATCGTTCGACGAGAACCGTCTGCGTGCCGCACTCGCCGCTGCGCAGCGCAGGCATCCTGCGCTGCGGGTCCGGATTGCGTGTGCCGATGGCTTGCCGCCAAGGTATTGCCCGGTAGATCTGCCAATCCCGTTGCAGGTCATTCGGGGCTGCCACAAGGATGACTGGCGCGTCCGCTCGGTCCAGGAGTTGACCGAGCCTGTCGATGCTGACCGCGGACCGCTACTGCGAGTTTGCCTGTTGCTGGGTGAGGACGCATCGCATCTGATTCTGACCGTCCATCACGCCATCGGGGACGGCGCGTCGGCCGCATACCTGATGAGGGAGATTCTGGAGTTCGGGGTTGACGATGCTCGCCCTGCGCTGCCTGCGCTGCCTGCGCGTCGGAGTGTCGAAGAGATCGTCACAAAGGCGCCGGATTGCCCACCCCCGCATGGATCGCACTCAACACAGATGCGCGCGACGCCACGGCTGCGGCCGACGGTTACAAGCTTTGAAATCGCGCCGGACATCCTCGACGCACTTGTGCAGCGAAGTCGTCTCGAGCAGACGACGCTGCAAGGCGCGCTGATCGCGGCGGGGTCACTCTCGTTCGAGGGGGTATCGGCGCGAATCCTTTCGCCGGTCAACGTTCGGTCCCATTTGCCTGGAATCGTCGATGACTTCGGCCTGTACATCGCCGCCGCGATCACTTCACTAGATCTTCATGCGGGCAGGGACTTCTGGCAGGTCGCGCGAGAGGCCCGGGTACAACTGACGCAGGCGCGAACGTTGCCTGCGCTGCATCGCAGAGTGGCTGCGACCCGTTCGCTCCTCGCGGATAGCCAAGTCGACGCGGACATATACGCATCGTATGATTCGTTGCGGCAAGAACTCGGATATCAGGCCGTGTTGTCCAATCTTGGGCGTTTTCCAGACATAGTCAGACCGGAACGCGGGCCGTATGTGAGCGCGGCGTATCTGTTGCTTAACGGGGACGCTGCGCCCACGGTGGGTATTGTGACTTTGGGCGGCCGCCTCTCGGTCACGATGACGTCGATTTCGGGCGCGGATGATGCGGCATGGTTCCAGCGGTTCGAATTTTTGTTACGGTCGGCCGGCGATCGGCGCAGCTGACGAGGCTTTCAGAGCCTACGCGGGGCGCGAGGCGTCATGCCTGCGCCGTGTTCGCTTGCGCGTTCTAGCCGGCGCCGCCGTTGAATGATATCCCTGATGCCGGAACCTCCTGTCTGCTGGGCGTGCATCAACCCGCGTGCCGGCGGGGCGTTGCGGCGACTAATGCAAGCACGAACGGTACAAACTCGTCGTTGTGGCGCAACGGCGGGCACAGTACAGTCGCGTTCGCGACAATTGATGCCAGGTCGCAAGGTGAGCACTCGAAGCGCGTCCATCCCGGATTCCGCAGTGACAACGTTCTCGCATTTGCGTCAACATACACGCCCAACGCAGGGATCCTACGGCTGTCGGGAAAGGGGGCGGTTCTCGGCGCACCGTTGTGATCGCGTTGAGTCCGAATCCGACCGCTATCGATCAACTTTCGATCCTGGCGTCGCAAACTATGGATTCCGCGAACGTCCGTAGCGTCCAGCTTATTGTTCCCATTCGTCGAGATATCATGGTGAATCGACTGCACCTCAGAGTGATGACCGCATGCGGGCTGCTCGACGCACTGATTCCGTTCCTCGAAGAGCTGTGGGCAACCGGCCGGATTGGGCAGCCGTCGCGCACGTGTTCGAAACTGGGCGCCAATCTGAACCAGCTGCCGAAGCGCCCCGGCCTCAAGAGGGCGCTGCAGAAGCGCGAAAAACCTGATGTGGTAGTATCTGATCGGTCAGTCAGATCGCTTTCGTTCTGGAGATTCCGCTTGCGTCACTACACTAAAGACAATTTCAACGTCACGGAGAGCGTCGGCTTCGCGCTCATCAAGGCGCGTAACCTGATCGTGACGGAGATGGACGCCGCGCTGAAGGATCTCGACATCTCTGGTCAGCAAATGGGCATCATGCTGATGCTCAAGGAGAATCTGGCGTCTACACCGTTCGAACTGTCGAAGATGCTCGGCATCGATACCGGCCTGATGACGCGGATGCTCGACAAGCTCGAAACGAAAGGCCTGTTGACCCGCTCGCGCGACGAACGGGACCGGCGCGTCGTGAATCTTTCGCTAACCAAAGCCGGTATGGCGGTCGCCGAGCAGATTCCCGAGATCGCGCCCGACGTGCTGAACGCCCGCCTGAAGAAGTTCACGAAGACCGAATTCGACGAATTGCGCCGTCTGCTGCGTAAGTTCGTCAACGACTGACGCGCCATTCCCCGCGGCAGAACCGCACCGCTCCATACGAGCTGATGTTCGCATCGTCTGATCGAACGCGTAGATTCATGTGCGCACCTTAGCAGATCAAGGTGTTGCACTTCAAATTTGATCGCGCCCGGTCCGGTGACAGCGGTGCTGTTTGTGCAGCATTGCCGTTAGCCCTGCGGACAGCTCATCGGTTTCACGTGCAGACTTTGGCAAGGGTAATACCGCGGAAGTTGTACCGCCCTGTGATCGGCGACATCCAGGGTTCCGCCCGCCGTTGAGTTTGCACAACCCGCTACCGTTCCGAATAAAGCCAAAATGACAGCCAGACGTCCCAACGCAGAATATTGCGGCGCCATTAGTTGCTCTTCGAGTATTGCATCGGTTAGTTTTTGCTCGCCAGATAGCTCTCGTTCACGCGGAAACGCGCTTTGTTACGCTCGA
>NZ_CADIKK010000082.1 GCF_902859915.1 Paraburkholderia ultramafica | reverse complement strand
CCGGCACGGATCAATCTGGTCAGCCTTCAGAAATCGTCAACTGCGAAGACGGGGCCTCACAGTTGTCCCACCCGCCTGTCGGACCATACGTTTTTACACAGCCTCGGCCAGAAGCAGTCCGCCGCGCGCGCCTCCGCGAGGACATTCGAAGGTCGGCTCCGCTGAAATAGCGGCCCTTCGTTTTCAGTCCAACGCCGTGGCGTCATCGGGCGTTAGGCGGCGTTAGATCACGTGCTGACTCGGTTGCCAACGCAGGACGTCAGAGTGGCGATCGATCGAACTTAGCAGGTTGCGGAAATACCGTTTTGACAGGTGCCCGGAAGCCTTTTTCAGGGGTGCTCTACCCCTTACCCAAGTTGCGCGAGCGACTTGTAGGGCTTCCTATGCGGTCGGCTATTTTCTGTGGGAGCCCTCTCGGAAGTATTTCCGCAGCCTGTTAGTTTAGGTGGGATGGTCGTGCGGGCGTTCAGCTTCAGCGGCAAGCATTTTCCGTTAGACTGAGGCAGTGCGACGCAATGTCTTAGAAATAACCTTATTACAGAAAGTAACTAGTTAATGAAAGATCCACCTATTTTGGATCATCTAGTGTAGCCGTGCTTGAGCGTAGCTGAGGCCAAGCGGAGGCATCAGCATGATCGAAAGACAAGAGTCGTTCCAATCGCTGAAGCCCATCTCGGCCATCGAGCATGGGGATGTCATCGTCGGTAAGATTGCAGCAGCCGTCCTGCTCGTTGCAATGATCATTTTCTGGCCTACACATGTAAAGGCACACGAGTGCCCAGAAGGTAAGCACAGAGACTCGGTTGGTTATTGTGTTTCACCCGGAGCCGATACCCCACCATCAAACGAAATTCTGGGACCTGGTGAACAGTGGGAGTACAGAGGCAACGGGGTGTGGGTGGGCATGTGTGTGCAACCAGTAGGTGAGTGCAGAGGCAAGACCTATGACGTTCAGATACCAGGCGGGTCAATCCCGGTGGGATCCACTGACATCCCTCCTAATAGTGGAGGAACTGAGGCTAGTGGAGGGTCGTCTGGCGTGAATGCACCAATACCGCTTACGGAGCCTCCCCCAGAACCTCCGGGTGCGCCGTTGCCTGACCATTCGTGTGCGGGATCTTCTTATGTGGAGGCTCTGGAGACGATCAGAAGGTCATCTCTCGATCAGTGTCAGTATTTCGTGTACATGCGGCGATTCGCAGCCCCGCAATTCTTTGGAGGAGGCTTTCGTGGCGATGCGCGCGAACCCGGTACTAGTTTAGACGCTACGTCTAGGACTTCGGGAGATTTTATCTTAACAAACGACGGGCGCGGAATCTTACTCAACGTTTGTTCGGACGAGTCCAGTTTCGCTGATCATACAGCGACAGGAATCCCCTCCGCGACTCTAATAAACGGCAACTCTTTGATTGACGGGTCCCCGTTGATCATCTTCACAACGCAGGGAGCGAACCCGCTTGTACCCGGTTCCCCAGATATTGATACCCGTCTGGATTTGCAGGTGTCAGAGAACTCTGAAAGCCTCACTTTGTCCGGCACTTTACGCGGTGACCCATTTCCCAGTGGAGAGGTATTCGTCGTCGATACCAAAGGAAAAACTAACCTCGTCACGTCGTACACCACACCCCTCGACAGTGTAAGCGGCCCTTTTATATGGCTTCCAGGAAATAGGGACATGCAGTTGCGCGCTTTCAATGTCACAATACCGAAAGGCTTGGGAGGCCTATGTGGTCGTACAACATTCCCGAACGACGCGCGAAGTCGGGCCGCGACGAGACGCATAGACCCGAGGAAAGCAGCGATCTCCCCGTTTAAGTGATCCCGACCGCTGACCCCGACCTGGCATACGCTTGAATTTGGCCGATCTGGTCGTCACTTTACCTGCGGGGCAAGTCCTGCTTCCGATCACTGGCTTGAACAACCACGGAGACATGAGGCGCGAGTTCCACACACGCCAACTTTCTACTGCAGCGTCTTGAGGAAGGAGACCAGGAGGTCTTCGAGACGCCTGTAGTGAACAATGTGCTGCACGCTATCCCACCGGCGATCATGCGCAATGGACTTCGGACGGAATCAGGGCCGGTAAAATAAACTTGTCCCAGTCAGGGCGTCTGTCCGAATTGCTTCGTTGTCGGTTCACGTCCATCGAAGGCGTTCGCATGATAGGCTGATCCGAGTCCGCTCCGGTCTTGGGGGGCGCTCATAAGCGGCCACTCGTGGTCCGGGGAGCGCGATTGGATGCAGATGGCTGCAATGGCCGCCGAGTAGGAGGCAGCCGACATGACAGTTCGGACGGCCGCTGTGCAACTGGAAGCGGCCGTCGCGCGAGTGCAGCCGCGCGTGACCGCTTCGGGTCGAGCACAGCCGACCGCAGTGTGCAAGACACCGCGGGCCGCGCGGCCGTCACCGACCGGCCATCTATGCGCTTCGATCGGCGCACCGCATCCGCGCGAGCTCGTAACGGACAAGTCCCGCGTGGAGCGCGGTAAATTTCGCACGTGCTTCGCGCCCCCCGCTTCGCACAACATGCTCTCCCAGCGCATTGCCGCACAACCGTGTTCTTTCCAACATACTGCTCATCTTTTCCTGGCTAGGATCAGCGCCTGGCACGAGGGTACGCGCGGAACAGGCTGGCTCAGTCACGACACCGAGGACGTTCCATGAACACGCGAAACAGCAACCTGGTCCGCGCGGCGCGGATCGGCAGCGCGAGCGTTGCGCTTGCATTGCTCGCCGCGTGCCATGGCCAAAGCAATTCCGGTCAGCCGAGCGCGAACCCTACGGTCAACTACCAGGTGGTGTCGTTTGGCGACAGCCTGTCGGACGTCGGCACGTATGCACCCATAGCGCAGCCAGTGGGCGGCGGCCGCTTCACGACGAACCCTGGGCTGGTGTGGACACAGGTTGTGGCGAACTTCTACGGTGGCACGCTGACGGCCGCCTATACCGGCGGGTTTGGTTTCCCGTTGACGGCCCACGCCGACAGCTTCGGGTATGCACAGGGTGGCGCGCGCGTGACGGACCCGAATGGCATCGATTTCAAGGCGAATGGAACCGGCGCGACGACCGTGCCGGTCGTGACACAGCTGCAGAACTACCTGAAGGCGCACGGCAGCTTCAACGCGAACCAGCTCGTGCTCGTGAATGGCGGCGGGAGCGACATTCTGATTCATGCGGACGCCGTTGCGGGCGGCAGTGAAACGGCCACGCAGGCTGATCAGGCAATCACCCTTGCAGCGCAGCAGCTGGCAGCCATCGTTGGTCAGATCCTGCAATCCGGCTCGAAGCACGTGGTGGTATCGAACGTGGGGAATGCCGGCGTATCGCCGTTCGGCGTCAGCAGCGCCGACCACGGCGCCGAGCTGTCGCTACTGGCGCAGACGTTCAACGCGGCGCTCACGAGCGCGCTGCAGGCAGCAGGGATTCAGAACCAGGTTATCGTGATCGACCAGTACACGTTTATCAACAACACCCTTGCGGCACTTCAGGCGAACGGCTTCACGGTGGGCAACACGGACACCGCGTGCAAACTGCAGCTGCTTTCGCAACAAATCCGCTTCAGTTCGCTGTTCTGCTCGCCTGCAACTTATACGGTCTCCAACGCTGACCAGACCTACATGTTCGCGGATAGTGTCCACCCGACGACGCACCTGCACGCGTTGTTCGCGAAGCTCGTCGAACAGGCGGTCACGGCCGCGAAGTAATCGTCTTTCGAACCGCGTACACTCTGCTACGTGCTCACGATCCTGCGGTCAAAGGCAGGCCTCGAACAACAACCCTGTATGAACCGTCCGTCGTCGCGCTACACCGAAGCCGGACGTTCGCGACGCGCAATAGAAGTAACGGCGACAGGCCGGAATGGCCGAATACCTGCGGCCGACACGAAGACGCGGATGGCCGTTGAGCTTTAGAAGCTGCCATTGGAGTAGTGCGGGATCCAGTGGCCGGATCGGGTCGCGTGCTGCCGCTTGCGGCCTTGCGAGGTTCGCGAGCGGCAGCGCCTGATGGTCGGGTCGTCGCAACTGGCGTTGGCCGCGCTCGGGTTCAGCATGGGGAACATCGTCTGCCCACGGTCGGCGAAGGGTGCGTCGACGGCTCGCGGTATCGGTAAGTGCCGCAATGGCTGATGGTTGCGCTCATGCTAGGATTTCCCCAACAAGGGAGGAAAAGCAATGACAGTGCACGCTATAACGGCGGTTCGGATGGACCGGAATTCGCAAAGGGTCACACACGTGCTTTGGGGGCAGGTGTCCGTGAGCGGAGAACAATTTGAGGTCGCGCCGCACGCATCGCCTGTAATTCATGTGGTAGACGCACTGGCCAAGGGCGACACTGTCGTAACAGTCTTTCCGCTTCATGGACAGCGCGTCGCTGGTCCTGAGGTCCGACGCGTCGTCGACGAGGCCGGACGCGAAGGCATCGAAATGGTGGTCGGTGATTCCGATGCGGGCCGAACGCTCGTGGACCTACCACGGCTTGATCACGAATAGAGCGCTCATCGGGTCGGCTCTATCGGGCGAAATTTGACCACCTGCACCCACGGATCGACTCTGAGAACTTGCCCCAAGGCTCGCGCACATCAAGGCCGGCCGTCTGGCTTGTCAAAAGGGCAGGTGGCGTGCTTCGTGTCTAGCTCGGACATGGGCATCGTCTGAACACGCGGGTGGGCTTGTCATCGCGCCGATGGATTGGCTCCGGCGAACTACTTGCTTATGGTGTTTCAGTTGCTACTTGACGAAGTCGTCGACGATCGCCTTCTGAGCCTCAACAGCGCTGTGTTATCCACACACACGCCACGTCTGAAGATCCGCGCGGCCATTGATAATCGTCCTATGGCATGACGTTTTTCGCCAAGGTTATGCACCGAAAAAGTGGATGAGCCTGTGGATAACCGCCGGCGAATCCCACGCAAGTCCATAATCTTACGGGCTTTCGCTGCGTCGCATCACGGGAAGGCACGCCGGACAAGGCGTCGGCGCACTCGAGCCGCGTAGGCGCACGTGTTGCCTGGTCTGGTCGACAGTCAGGGCAGGGCGGCGCAGCGACACCACGACGTTGCGAAAACCCATCTCTTAGGTTTATCATCGGCGTATGCCCACAATAGCAACGATCAACGGCTACCGCGTGGTGATCTACACGGCGGACCACCGACCAGCGCACGTCCACGTGATCGGCGCCGGCTTCGAGATCGTCTTTAACCTCAACTGCCCGAACGGACCGCTGGACGTCAGGAACATCGCCGGGAAGGTTTCAGACCGGACGATATCTCGCATAGCGAGCCTCATCGAGCCCGAGATCGTCGCCTTTTGTGCGGCATGGAGAAAGCATCATGGCCATTACTAAAGAGTCGATCGCCGCCGCTCGCAAGGCCGGCAGGGAACTAGGCCCGCGCGCCGTCGCCGCGCGCTATCGCCCGTCTGTCGGGAAGCTCGAGGTCGAGTTCGACAACGGCGTGACGCTCGCGGTACCCGCACGCCTGATTCAGGGGCTTGCGCGCGCCAGCGCTACGGACCTGAGCAAGATCGAGATCACGCCGGCCGGATGGGGCCTGCACTTCCCGCGCCTCGACGCCGACGTGTACGTGCCCGCGCTTTTTGAAGGCATCTACGGTTCTAAGGCGTGGATGAAGCAAGCCGCCCGCGTCGCGGGCTCGACACGCTCCGCAGCGAAGGCAGCCGCCGCGCGCGAGAACGGCAAGAAGGGAGGACGTCCGCGCAAAGCCCAAGAGGTGCACGCATGACGAATAGTCCCAGTAAGCACATTGGCGGCAACTTCGACGATTTCCTCGTCGAGGAGGCAATGTTCGAGGAAGTCGCGGCGACGGCCTTGGAGCGGATCAGCGTGCACAACCCACCTCACCCTGGCGAAACGCTGCGTGATGACGTCCTGCCCGCGCCTGGACTGGCCGTGACCGCCGCCGAACAGCTTGGCGTGACGCGCGCGGCACTCTCGCGCGTTCTCAACGGCAGCGCCGGCACCTCGCCGGAGATGGCGCTACGCATCGAGGGATGGCTCGGCGTCGATCGCGGCGGCCGCGCGGATCTTCGGATCGCGAAACAGGCGTCTTTCGACCTGTGGCAGGCTCGCGCGAACGGTGCGCCGCACGTTGAGCGAGCGTACGATCTGGAGGCCGTGTGACGCCGATCCGCACCGCCGCCGAGTACGAGCAGGCATTGACGATCGTCAATGCCATCCTCGACATGATCGGCGACGACGAGGATCATCCGCTCGCCGGGGCGTTGGACTTGATCGCCAACCAGGTTGAGGCCTGGGAGGCCGTGCACGTGAAGCTCGATGCCGAGCTATACAACTACGACACGTGCGGGCGTGACGACGTCTGGCTCGAGAACGGCGTGATCTCCCGCAAGACGGCGTATGGACCGGCTAATTCGATCATCGACGCCGACGGCCTGCAGGCGTTGATCGATCGCGCCGGCCCCGGTCGCCTCGTGTTTTGCCATACTGACGCCGGCTGGGTAAGCACGCCGACCAGGTGAGGCTTAGCAGTGCCCTCCGAGATCCATCCGGCGACGTGGCGCTTTCTGCGTGGCATCCATCGTGAGTGGTATGCGCCGCGTCCGGAGCTCACGCTTACCGACTGGCTGAGCGACATGCGCCGGGCACACGCCGCGCTGCTAGGCGAGGACATCCAAATCGATCGGATGCTTGCGCCGGCCACGCTGGAAGGGCCGCGCGCTGCTGTCGGTGCTGCTGTATCACGGACTGCGCCGCGAGGAACTGTGCCTGCTGACCGTGCGCGACATCCACGCGCGCCGCGGCGTCCCGCACCTGCGCGTGCACGGCAAGGGCGGCAAGACCCGCTACCTGCCGCTGCACCCGGCAGCGCCGAGGATCCACGCGTATCTGGAAGCAGTCGGCCACGGCGGGGAACCGGCCGCACCGCAGTTCCAGCCTGCGAAGCGCCGGCAGGGCGCAACCCCGGGGCGCGGCGATCACGGCCGATGGCGTCTATAATTGCGTGCTCGCGTACGCGGCGCAGGCGAAGATCGCGATCGACGGCTTCGGCGTGCACAGCCTGCGCGCGACCGCCGCGACCAACGCGCTCGAGCATGAGGTCGACCTCGCGAAGGTGCAGGAATGGCTCGGCCACGCGAACATCGCGACCACGCGGATCTACGACCGACGCAAGAGCCGCCCCGAAGAGATTCGCCGACGTTTAAAGTGGCATATTGACTCGAACGGCGCCGCGGCGGCGAAGAAGCGCAGGACGGACAGGCACGCACGCGGGGCCGTCGAACGGGACCCGCGATCGCAGGCGCTTGCTGGAGAACCCATGAAAGACGAAATCGCACCCACACTGCCGCTGAACGAAACAGAAATCGATCAGCTTGATGATTTCTTGACCAGCGATTCCGCTCCCGATGCGGCAATGGACGTTTCGATGATGGACGGGTTTATGACAGCGCTCGCCTCGGGGCCAAACCTGATGATGCCTGGCACCATACTGGGTTGGATCTGGGATGCGGAGCATGGCCAGGGCCTGCCGACGTTTGCCAGTGCTGACGAGTCAAAAGGCATCGTCGGGCTGATCATCCGGCACTGGAATAGCGTCAACGACATGTTGAACGATGCCTCCGCCGGGTACGAACCGCTCATCCTTGAACACGAATCAGATGGGAGAGTGATTTCGGTCATCGACGACTGGTGCGAGGGGTATTACAAAGGCATTGCCGTCGATCGGACAGCGTGGGCGCCGGTGCTCGCGGAGCACCCTGAATGGTTCACGGTGATCATGCTGTACGGCACGGAGGAGGGGTGGGATGAGCTGAAACGGCGAAAAGACAGCCTCGATCAGCATCAGGCATTTGCCGGATCGCTCGGCAGGTCGGTGCAAGATATTCATCGCTACTGGGCCGAACAGCGCCGGCTGCAAATCGAGCGCGGCGGGATTCCCGGTGTGATGGCCCAACGCGAGCCGCTTCGACGCGCACCGAAGGTCGGTCGTAACGACCCCTGTCCGTGCGGTTCAGGAAAGAAATACAAGCGCTGTCATGGCGTGGTCGAAGTGGCCACCGGTTCCGGAAGCACCGGGCATGGCTTTGATCCGGAACAGGCCAGACGTGTTCTGACTGACGCTCAAGAGTCGTTGATTGTTTCCCCGCTGAGTCAGCGCGTCACACGCGACGGAACTGCAGTCGAGGTTGAAATCTACGGTGATGGCAAGGGGGCGTGGCTACTCGAAGTCGTCGATGAATTCGGCAATTCGACCGTCTGGGACAATTCATTTCCGACTGACAGTGCAGCGCTCGCTGAAGCCTTGAATGTGATCGACAGCGAAGGCATCGCGGCCGTCATTGGTTCGCCGCCAGCCAGCGCAACGCGCCATTGACTGTGGTTACGCGGGTCCATGGGACACCTTGGAGATTTCCCAGGATATAGCGCGATGCGCAGACAAAGAATCGCCATCATCGGACGGCGGGTGACAAGGTAACTATGATCTCGAGCGCCCGACGTGAAAAGGGCGCTCCGGTTCATTGTGGGCCGCGTGCAGCATGCAGCCACCAAGTTAAACTCGGGCGTTCGGCAGCCGTGCACGGGGCTGTTTCGCAAACTGGCAACCGTTGCCGCTTGAAACTGTTGCCGGCCGCGCTTCGTGTTGCTCAGGCTATCCGACATTCCCCGGTTGCCTGACAGGCTTGGGATTTTTCTTCCTTCTCACCCGTGCCGCCAAAAGTAAGCGCCTCGCCTGGACCGTTCAGGTTTTTCTGGACTAAGCGATGTGAAGCGGCACATGCTATCTCCTTTGGGCATTTTGCGTTACCCGGTAACGGGTCCGGATATAT
>NZ_CADIKK010000081.1 GCF_902859915.1 Paraburkholderia ultramafica | reverse complement strand
AATCTCGATCTGGCCTTCCAGCCCCGCGGCTCTCACGCGTGCGGTGGCGAGGTCGAACTGGTTCTGCGAGAGCGTCACGCCCACGCACTTCGCCCCGAACTTCTGCGCCGCGCGCAGCACGAGCGCACCCCAGCCGCAGCCGATGTCAAGCAGACGCTGGCCGGGCTGCAACTGGATTTTGGTGAGGATGTGGTCGATCTTCTTGATCTGCGCGGTGGCGAGATCTTCGTCACCGTTCTCGAAGTACGCACACGAGTAGACCATGTTCTCGTCGAGCCACAGCTTGTAGAACTCGTTCGAGACGTCGTAGTGGTACTGGATCGCCTTTTTGTCCGAAGCTCTCGAATGGCTGAAATAGCGCCGCACGCGCGTGAGCGAGCCGGCATTCGTCACCGAGCTGCGGGCTAGCGAATAGCCAATGCTGATGATGTCCGACAGCTTGCCTTCGATGTCGATCTTGCCCTTCACGTACGCCTCGCCAAGATTGTCGAGGCTCGGTTCAAGCAATAGCGGCAGCGCAGACGCGCTGTTCACCTTCAGCGTGACCTGCGGCGCGCTAAATGTGCCGAAGTCGTGTTGCCGACCATTCCACAGCACAAGACGCGCTGGCAGGTTTTCCCTAGTTCTTACGTCTTGCACCCACTGCGCCAGCTTTCCGTTCCAAAACATTCTTACACCTCGCTCAAGAGTCGATTCCATTTTTCTCGCCGTCCCGCTCACGCCACGGCCTGAACTGTCAGTTTCAATGATCCTGCGATGTACGGTAGGACGTTACGGCCGCCACCGTAGAGCGCCGCGGCGGTGCCCCAGGTAACTCCACTGCTGGCGTTCGTTGCCAGGTTGCGCCGCGTAACGGAAATGTCGGCCAACCAGCCATAGGTCCGCGCCAATCGCCTGAGCGTGGTCCACCACGCTCTGCGGCGGCGCCGGATCGCCACATATAGCCGGCTTCCCCGCACGGAAAATGGCCGCCTTCTCGGAGCCGATCTTTTCGCGCGTATCGCCGAGGCTGTCGGCATGGTCGATGTTAACGCTCGTTACAATCGCGCAATCCGTATCAATGATATTGGCCGCGTCGAACCGGCCGCCCATGCCTGCCCCAAGGAGCACTGCGTCCAGTCCACGCGCTGCAAAGAGCCGCATGATTGCCAGTGTCGCGAATTCGAAGCGCGTCAGACGGACCGGTTCCGTCAAGCTCGCGCGCGCTCGTTCCACTGCTTCAAACTGTTCGAGCAGTTCGACATCGGCCGCGTCGATACCATTCAGACGCGCCCGTTCGTTGAACACCCGCAGATGCGGCGACATATAACAACCCACGCGATATCCAGCGTGCAGCAGGATCGTTTCGAGAATCGCACACGTTGATCCTTTGCCGTTCGTACCGCTGACTGTTATCACCGGGCAATCGAGTGAGAAACCAAGCGCTTGCTTCACTTGCGCAATGCGCCTCAAATCCGTGTCGACGCCCACCGGTTGCGCGGCCTGGAGGTAAGTGAGCCACGCGTCGAGAGTAGGGAAAGTGGGCATTGGTTTGAAGATCCGGATAACGAACGTGGGAGAAAACACTGTGCCGAACCGCTTTCGCCATTGGAACGATGCTGGACGCTGTATCGTGCGGTGCGAGCTGAAGTCCCTCCCGGTTAGAGAACCCCGATGATTTCGACTTCGAACGCCAGCGCCTCGCCGGCAAGCGGATGATTGAAATCGAACAACGCCGATGTCTCGCCGACCTCCTTCAGAACGCCTGCGTAACGTGCGCCTCCTGGCGTATTGAATTCGACAAGGTCGCCCGCCGAGAAATCCTCGCCAGGCATGCTGTTTTCGCGCAGCATGGCGAGCGACACGCGCTGGATCAAATCCGGATTGCGCGGTCCGAACGATTGTCCCGGAGCTAGCTGAAACTTCGAATGATGGCCGACCTTCAATCCCAGCAAAAGATCTTCTAGCGGCGCGGCAAGCTGGCTGGCGCCCAACAGCAGCGTGGCCGGTTTATCGACGAAGGTATTGACGACTTCGCTGCCATCGGCAAGCGAAAGCCGGTAGTGAAGCGTGACGTGCGAGCCTAGTGTCACTTCGGAGACGTTGGGAATGTTCATGGCACAGATCTAGTCATTCGGTTGAATGGGGTGACATGCGTGTAACATTCTGTCCAGTCAGGATCGACCGACAAGAGAATGCACAGCATCGATAGGCACGTGCTTATACAATATGCCCGTCAAGCTGGTCGTCCGTGCTTCACTGAGACGATGTTGCCTCGGGACAGGTGGTGTTGGTATAGGTGGTAGCCAACCATGATCACGAACACGGTGCCGAAACCCAAACTCTCCATCAAACGCGGCGGCACCCGCCGTGGTCTGCCGCCGTGAGTTCCCGACCGTAATCCAGAACGCGGCTAACGACACACCGACTGCGACCACGACGGCGGCAAGCAGGTGAACGTCTTTCGGCACTCGGTTCCAGCCGAGCATCATGATCCCGACAAAGCAGGCTTCGAGCATAAAGACGCTTGCGCCCTCAAAACCGAGGATGCTTCCGGCGACCGGATCTTGGTAGTGTAAAGACGCCCCCCAGTTTGTACCGAACTGCACGGCCATCGGGATACCACTGACGACACATATAACAACGTTAAGTAACACTAGTCTGCTCCGACAACGCGCATGCCGATAGCAGACCACCTCGCATGTCTTAGCCCATTGAGTCTCCACAAGGAGGAGAAAGGCAGACAGGCTGATGGTCAGGCTGGGCCACAATATCTGGAAGAGAATGGTCACCGAGAACTGCTCACGTGCAAGATCTAAAGCTTCGACATCCGTGTCCATTACAACACTGGTTTGACGTTACGCGCACCGCTGCGGCACGCCACTCATTACGCAGTAGGAGTTATTAAGCCGAGATGGTTGGCCACCCGAAAGAGTGAGAGAAGTATGTCTCTTTACTCGTCGTATTCCAATATATCGGGAGTGGTTAGCTCAATATCTTTCAGTAAATAACGCGCTTGCGCGGAGCGCGGGCAACTGCGCCCTTTCGGCGCGGCAGCTGAGAACGGCGAGTTCCCATGGCGCTGCATGTGTTCGGACACGCAATCCTGAGGCAGCGCCCCGGATGCCGCGACTTCCTGACGGATGTCAAAGGCACATACTCCAAACAGAGGCATGCCTGTTCAGTGCGGAAATTTGGCGCGTAAGTGGGGCCCTGCCGTTAGGCAACCAACGAACGGTGTGTTGTCCATAGCCGTTCGTCGTCGCGACTGAGTTGCGCGCTCAAGCGAGGCGAATTTTCGGCTGCACAAGGCCGTTGACCTGCTCCGCAGCCCACATCAGCGCCGCTTTGCCGACGCCATGCAACGCCTGCTGATGTCGCCGGTATAGGAGCGCATGGCCCAGATGCGCCGCGCGCCCGCTAATGACGCCACCCTTGAAGAGGCCGAATCGGCCTAGCGTGCCAAAAGCGTCGTAGTCGCTCAGCGATACGAGTGAACCGAAGTCACGGAACGCGAAATCCGGCAGCGGCTTTCCTTCCAGCCAGCACGGCAAATGACGAGCGAGATGTTCGGCCTGTTGCGTCGCGACCTGCGCGGTCGCCGGCAGCGGACGTTCCCGGCCCTCAGGCGTAAGGCTCGCGCAATCGCCAATGGCGAACACATGGTCGTCTCGCGTGGTCTGCAAAGACGCGTCGACGATCAGTTGATTCGAACGATTCGTCTCCAGTCCCGCGAGGTTGTCCATGAAATCTGCCGCCTTGACGCCCGCGGCCCAAACCATCAGGTCAGCTTCGACACGCGAGCCATCGTGATAGAAGCCGCTGGCATCGGCCGACGTCACCTGCGTCGAGGTCATCACGCGAAAGCCGATGCGTTCGAGCTGCTGCTGGCTCGACGCGGAAATCTGCGGCGGGAACGACGGCAGCACGCGCGGACCGCCTTCGAGCAGCGTCAGGTTCAGCCGACTGCGCACAGAAGGATCGCCGTAACGGGCGGCGACCTCCAACAGTCGGCTCAGTTCCGCGGATAACTCGACGCCCGTCGCACCCGCACCGACAACTGCCACACGCAGCGATTCATCTTGCGCGACGGCCCGAAGCACCTGGTTGCGCAGTACGACGTTGAAGTTTTCCGCCTGTTGCTGACTGTCGATGAAATGGCAATGCGTCTTCACGCCCGGCATGCCGAAGTCATTGGCCCGGCTGCCGAGCGACATCACCAGCACGTCGTATTCGACAATACGCGCGTCGAGAATCACAGCTCCTTCCGGCGTCCTGACCTCGCCGAGTTCGACGCGACGACGCTCGCGGTCCAACCCTTGTACTTCGCCGGGCAGATAGGTGAACCCATGTTCGCGCGCGTGCGCGAGATAGACAACCTGCTGCTGCTGAACGTCCCGCGTGCCTGCGGCAATCGTATGCAGCATCGGCTTCCAGATGTGCGTGGGGCTGCTGTCGATTAGAGTGATAGCGGCGCGCCCGGTCCGGCCTAACTGGTCGCCGAGCTTCGTTGCAAGCAGAATCCCAGCGATTCCGCCTCCCGCGATGACAATCCGAACCGGCTGGGACATGGTTTCTTTCTACGAGTGAGGAGTGAATGATGCCGGCGTGCCGCGGTCGCAGCGTCAGACCCGCCATGCGGAACGAGACGAGTACGCCGACATGGCAAGGAATCGCGTCGTTAATCTGCGTTGGCGACGTAAGGCCGAACCATTTTGGCCGGATCCACAACGCGGTCGAAAGTCTCTTCGTCAACGAAGCCGAGTTCGAGTGCGGCCGCCTTCAAGGTCAGGTCGTGATGCATCGCATGGTGAGCGATGGCGCAAGCACGGTCGTAGCCGATAACCGGCACCAGCGCTGTGACCAGCATCAGCGAGCGATCGACATCATCCTTGATCCTTTTGAGGTTCGGCTGGGTACCTTCGACCAGGAATCGACGGAAGTTCGTGCAGCCGTCGGTCATCAGCGTGATCGACTGCATCAGATTGAAGATGATGAGCGGCTTGTAGACGTTCATCTCCAGATAGCCGCCCGCGCCGCCAAATCCGACCGCAACGTCGTTCGCCATGACCTGCACGGCGAGCATCGTCAGTGCCTCGACCTGAGTCGGGTTTACCTTGCCGGGCATGATCGACGAGCCGGGCTCGTTCTCAGGAAGGTGCAGTTCCGCGAATCCCGCGCGTGGACCGCATGACATCAGTCGAATATCGTTGGCAATCTTGTAGAGAGAAACTGCCAGCGAACGGAGCGTGCCGGAAAGCTGCACCAATGCATCATGGCTACCCTGCACGGTAAACTTGTTCGGTGCGCTTACAAACGGAAGGCCGGTCAGCCTTGCGATTTCCGCCGCTGCCGATTCTGCAAAGCCCGGCGCCGCATTGATGCCGGTACCGACCGCCGTGCCGCCCAATGCAAGGGAGTACACGCCTTTTAACGCGTCGTCGATTCGCGCGAGATTGTCGGCAAGCATGCCAGCATAACCCGACCATTCCTGACCGAGCGTGAGCGGTGTCGCATCCTGCATGTGGGTGCGGCCAATCTTGACGATGCCGTCCCACTGCGCAGCCTTCTCCGCTATTCCGTCATGCAGTGCCTTGACCGCCGGAACCAGGCGTTGGGTCGTGTTTACCGCAGCGGCAATGTACATCGCGGAAGGAAACGAATCATTCGACGATTGCGACATGTTGACGTGATCGTTCGGATGAACCGGATTCTTGCTGCCGAGCGGCGTGCCGGCGAGCTGGCAGCAGCGATTGGAGATCACCTCGTTGACGTTCATATTGAACTGTGTTCCGCTGCCTGTCATCCAGACATGCAACGGGAACATATCGTGGAGTTGGCCGGCGAGGATCTCGTCGCAGACCTGAGTAATCAGCGTGTGGGATTCGTCGTCAAGACGTCTGCCGGCTCGGTTGGCATTCGCCGCAGCCTTTTTTAGGTAGGCATACGCGGCAATCATCTCCCGTGGCATCAGGTCGCGGCCAATGCTGAAATGCTCAAGTGAGCGCTGGGTTTGGGCACCCCATAGCCTGTCGGCGGGAACGCCGACTTCTCCGAGGCTGTCGACCTCCATGCGAACGTTGTCCATCGTATCTATCCTTTCATTCATGATTCACGCTGCACGCAGCAGCGTCAGCATCCAGAGTACGTCCGGATCGGCAAGCTCGCCTTCCAGTTTCTTGCGCGCGAGTAGCACGTCCATCAGGTCGTTATCGCTCAGATCGAACAGCCGGGTCAGTGCGCCCACGTCGGCGTCGCTGAGGACATGCTCGTATTTTCCCAAAAAGCGCTCGAAGAACAGATCGTTTTCGAGCAGGCCGCGTCGTGCGCGCCAGCGAAGACGCGCACGGCACAGCGGGTCGGACTGATGTGACGTGCTCATCTCATACCGCCCGGCGAACCATCAATTCCTTGATCTTGCCGATCGCCCTGGTCGGGTTGAGGCCCTTCGGGCAAACGTCGACGCAGTTCATGATGGTGTGGCAACGGAACAGGCGGTATGGATCTTCCAGGTTGTCGAGGCGCTCACCCGTCGCCTGATCGCGGCTATCAGCGATGAAGCGATAGGCCTGCAACAGCCCCGCCGGGCCGACGAACTTGTCCGGGTTCCACCAGAAGCTCGGGCACGAGGTCGAGCAGCTCGCGCACAGAATGCACTCGTACAGGCCGTCCAGCTCGTCGCGCTGTTCCGGCGATTGCAGGCGCTCCTTCTCCGGCGGCGGCGTGTCGTTGATCAGGTACGGCTTGATCGAGTTGTACTGGTTGAAGAAGTGCGTCATGTCGACGATCAGATCGCGCACCACGGGCAGCCCCGGCAGCGGACGCAGCACGATCTTCTGCGGCAGGTCGTTGAGGTTCGTCAGGCACGCCAGACCGTTCTTGCCGTTGATGTTCATGGCGTCCGAGCCGCACACGCCTTCGCGGCATGAGCGTCGAAACGACAGCGTTTCATCCAGCGCTTTCAGCTTGACGATCGCGTCCAGCAGCATGCGTTCGTGCGAGTCGATTTCGATGTGGTACGTTTGCATGCGCGGCGCTGGGTCCTTGTCCGGATCGTAGCGGTAGATTTCAAATGTGCGCTTTGCCATTTCTCAATTCCTTTGACTTGTGCGTTAGAAGGTACGCGGCTTCGGCGGAACCGTATCGACGGTCAGCGGTTGCATGTGAACCGGCTTGTAGTCAAGGCAGTCGCCCTCGCTGAACCACAGCGTATGGCGCAGCCAGTTTTCGTCGTCGCGATGCGGGTAGTCGCCCGGCGCATGAGCGCCGCGGCTTTCCTGACGTGCCTGCGCAGAGACCATCGTGGCGCGCGCCACTTCGATCATGTTGGCGAGTTCGAGCGCTTCGACGCGCGCGGTGTTGAATACGCTCGACTTGTCCTTCAGGTGGACGTGCCCGACGCGTTCCTTCAGTTGCTCAAGTTCCTTGACGCCCTCATCCATCAATTTCTGCGTGCGGAATACGCCTGCATGTTTTTGCATGGTCGAGCGGATGTCACCTGCAATCACTTGCGTGTATTCGCCCGACGACGACTTGTCGAGCTTGTCCAGACGCGACAGCGCGAAGTCGGCGGCGTCGGCCGGCAGCGGCTTGTGCTCCTTCATGTCCTTCACGTGCTTGACGATGTGGTTGCCGGCCGCGCGGCCGAACACCACCAGGTCGAGCAGCGAGTTCGTGCCGAGACGGTTCGCGCCGTGCACCGACACGCACGAGCATTCGCCCACAGCGTAGAAACCGTTGACGACTTCTTCGTGGCCCTTCGCCGTACCGACGACCTGACCGTTGATGTTCGTCGGGATACCGCCCATCTGGTAGTGGATGGTCGGCACGACCGGGATCGGCTCTTTGATGCAGTCGACGTTCGCGAACCTCAGCGCGATTTCGCGGATCGACGGCAGACGCTTTGTGATCGTCTCGGCGCCGATGTGCGACAGGTCGAGCAGGATGTGATCCTTGTTCGGACCGACGCCGCGCCCTTCAATGATCTCCTGTCCCATCGAACGTGAGACAAAATCGCGCGGCGCCAGATCCTTCAGCGTCGGCGCGTAGCGTTCCATGAAACGCTCGCCGTTCGAGTTACGCAGAATGCCGCCTTCACCACGCACGCCTTCGGTGATCAGCACGCCCGCGCCGGCCACGCCGGTCGGGTGGAACTGCCAGAATTCCATGTCTTGCAGTGCGATGCCCGAACGCGCGGCCATGCCCAGGCCGTCACCGGTGTTGATGAACGCGTTGGTCGATGCCGCGAAGATCCGGCCCGCGCCGCCCGTGGCGAACAGCGTGGTCTTGCCTTCGAGGATGTAGACGTCGCCGGTTTCCATTTCCAGCGCGGTCACGCCGAGCACGTCGCCGTCGGCGTCGCGGGTCAGGTCCAGCGCCATCCATTCGACGAAGAACTGCGTCTTGGCCGCGACGTTTTGCTGGTACAGCGTGTGCAGCAGCGCGTGACCGGTACGGTCAGCCGCCGCGCAAGCGCGTTGCACCGGCTTCTCGCCATGATTCGCGGTGTGGCCGCCGAACGGGCGCTGATAAATCGTGCCGTCTGCGTTACGGTCGAACGGCATGCCCATGTGTTCGAGTTCGTAGACTGCGTTCGGTGCTTCACGGCACATGAACTCGATCGCGTCCTGGTCGCCGAGCCAGTCGGAACCCTTGATCGTGTCGTAGAAGTGCCATTCCCAATTGTCTGGACTCATGTTGCCGAGCGAAGCACCGATGCCGCCTTGAGCAGCGACCGTGTGCGAACGCGTCGGGAACACCTTGGACAGCACGCAAACCGACAGACCGGCGCGCGCGAGTTGCAGCGAAGCGCGCATCCCCGAGCCGCCTGCGCCGACGATAACCACGTCAAACTTGCGACGCGGCAGAGAATTCTTGATTGCAGCC
>NZ_CADIKK010000080.1 GCF_902859915.1 Paraburkholderia ultramafica | reverse complement strand
CATGATCGTGGTGTGCGCCAGCACCAGTCCCCGCTCGGCCATCATCTCGACCAGGTCCCGCAGGCTAAGCTTGTAGCGAAGGTACCAGCGCACGCACAGAACAATGATCTCGCGATCAAAATGCCGACCGTCGAATAACCCCTCCATACCCTTGCGCTTGCTCATTATCGGCTACCAGTCTGTCAGGCTCGCTACTTTAACCGAGTCCTCGAGACTATTTGCACCAGAACCATCCATTCAACCTTCGCTCGGATCGTAGGGCGACGCGCGGTTTTCAAGCTTCCATTTCTTCTCGGCGTCCGTATCGGGACGAGGTGGTCGCAGGCCGTCGATCAGCCACAGTTCTCGCGGCGTTTCGCCGACATGCAATTCGTAGTGGTAGCCTCGCTCCTGGACAAATGGCGCTATCGCGGCGTTCGCTTTGCGGAGCCAGGACTCCGTCCACGCGACGTCCTTGGAGATGTGCCGGGCGAACTGGTCCAATCGGATTCTCACAAAGTCGTCGCGTGGCTCGCCTCCCATGAAGAAGGAGTCTTTTGGCTGTTCATGAAACAGGACGCCTACGTAGAAGCGAGGAATGATGTAAACGTCGGCGATGCGCCGCGCCATCTCCTGCTTATCTTCTGCTGTGTAGGCGCCAACCGGGTGATAGATATTCCACAAAGGCATTTTTGTCTCCATGCATCAATAGATGCCGCGTTTCTTATGTCAGACCATCCAGGTCTCTTGCAAAACAGGATGAACCTGACACCAGTGAGGCGGCGGTATCGGTAGCCCAGGAATAGGCTGCCGGTCAAAACCAATGTTCCGCGCAACGCAGTGCTATTGGCGACGGGTAAGGCCGAGTAGGCTGCGAGCCTCGTCAGGCGTCGCCACGTCTGCGCCGATGCTTTTGATGATATTCACCGCGCGTTTGACCAGCGCTGCGTTGCCTGGCGCCAGTTCCCCTTTGGCAAGATAAAGATTGTCCTCGAGGCCTACGCGGACATGGCCGCCAAGAATCACGCTTTGCGCCACGATAGGAAATTGGGCGCGCGAGATGCCGAACGCCGACCAGCGCGCGTTCTCGGGTAGATACCGCTTCATCTCAAGAAGGCTCTCGGTGTCGGCGGATGCTCCCCAGGGCACACCAAGACACAACTGAAACAGCGGAGCCTGAAGAATCCCCTGCGTTTCGATCAGGTGCCGCGCCAGACGCACGTGCCCGAGATCGAATACCTCGATTTCCGGCTTCACCCCAGCTTCCTCGATCAAGGTTGCCATCTTGATCAGATGGTCAGGCACGTTGACGAATGCGCGGTTGCCGAAGTTCATGGTCGCCACGTCCAGGCTGCAGATGTCCGGCCTCAACTCGAGCACATGCCGGACGCGGGCCTCGGGCGTCATCATCGTACTCAGTTCACTTCCCCGGTTCGGGTCTTCGTCGCTGGGAACGAAACGCGCACCCGCGCCCGTCGTCAGATTGATCAATATCGGGCACCCACTATCGCGGATGCGCGAAACGACTTCGCTGTAAAGCGACAGTTCAGTGCTTGGCACGCCAGTCCTGGGGTCACGAACATGAATGTGGGCGATACTCGCACCGGCTTCACATGCCGCAATAGCCTCATTGGCGATCTGCTCGGGCGTAACAGGGACGGCAGGGCTTAGCCGCGGAGTGTCGTCGCTTCCAGTGAGTGCGCAACTGATGATCGTCTTGGTTACCATAGTGTTCGGTCAAAGCGAAATAAGAACGGGGCGCGACAAAAGATAATGAGCGGGCGGCGCGTCGGGGACTCTTCAGGCGGCCTGTGCGGGGCCGAACGGCGGCGCCCCAACGGGGGCAACCCTGATCAGCTTCTTGTTGACGAACTCGTCGAAGCCCAGCTGAGAAAGCTCTCGACCAAAACCTGAACGCTTGACACCACCGAACGGCAACTCTGCCGACGTGCCGAACGGCTGGTTGATGAACACCATGCCGCTGTCAATCTGCGCAGCGACTCGCTCGCCGCGTGCGGTATCCGCGGTGAACACCGACGCGCCGAGACCGTACGGCGTGCCATTGGCGAGTGCGATCGCCGCAGCTTCGTCCTCGACGACGTGGAACGCGGCGACCGGGCCGAACAGTTCTTCTGCGAAGACCGGATTTTGCGGCGTGATGCCTGTCAGAACAGTCGGTTGCAGGTAGAAGCCTAGGCGCTCGACGCGCTTGCCGCCACACACAATGCGCGCACCGTGCAAAGTCGCGCGATCGATCTGTTCCAGCAGTAGATTCAGCGCGCGCTCGGACGAAAGTGGAGCGACGGCCGTCGCCGGATCGGCCGGATCGCCGGTCTCGAGCGCTGCCATCCGCTGCGCGAAGCCTTCGAGGAACGCCTCGCCGCGTGCCTTGCCGACTACGATGATGCGCTTGGAACCGACGCAGCATTGACCCGCATTGAGCATGCGGCCCGCGACCGCGCTTTGGATCGCCCAATCGAGTGGCGCATCCTCCAGCACGATGAACGGATCGCTGCCGCCCAGTTCGAGCACGACCTTCTTCAGATTGCGGCCGGCACGCTCGGCGACGGCGGCGCCGGCGCGCTCGCTGCCGGTGAGCGTTACGCCCTGTACGCGCGGGTCGTCGATGACGCGGCCGGCCTGCTCGATAGAGATGAACAGATTCGTATATACGCCTTCGGGCGCGCCCGCTTCATCGAACAGTCGCGCGAAGGCCAGCGCCGATTGCGGCACGCTTTCGGCGTGCTTGAGCAGCAAAACGTTGCCCACCATCAGTTGTGGCCCGGCCACTCGCGCAATCTGGTAGTAGGGGAAATTCCACGGCTCGATGCCGAACAGCACGCCGATCGGCTCGACGTGCACGGCCGCGCCGGGCGCCTCCGCGAGCGGGCGCGGTTGCAGATACGCGTGCGCATGCTTTGCGTAGTACTCGAGAATGCTGGCCGACGATTCCACTTCCTTGCGCGCTTCACCGCTGCGCTTACCCATTTCCAGCGTCAGATAGCTCGCGTATTCGTCGGTCTTTTCCCGCAACAGCGCTGCGGCGCGCGACACAATGCGTGCCCGGTCGCTGACCGGACGGCGACGCCAGTCGGTTTCAAAGGCGCGATGCGCTACGGCGAGTTTCGCTTCGAGCAACTGATCGGATATGTCGTCGTAGGTGGCGAGCAGCTCGCCGGTAGCAGGATTGATGGTCAGGTACGGCATGAGTTCTCCATGAAAAATGGTGGCGTCGGGTCTCTTCAATTACCGACGGCGATCTCCGCGGTCGCCGGCACGGCGCTTAACAACATGCCGCTGGAAATCGCGTGCTGAATTTCGTCTTCAGACAGACCCACCTCGCGAAACACTTCGACGTTGTGCTCGCCGCGAAATGCGGGCGCGGGTCGCCGCCCGAGCGTCTCATCCGAAAAGTGCCACGGGTAACCGTGAAGCTTGTACGTGCCGCCGCGCCGGTCGGGCACTTCCTGAACCGCGCCCCATTGCTGCGCCCATTCGGTATTGGCCAGTTCTTCGAGTGTCCGGATCTGGCCAATCGCGATCTTCGCTTCATCCAGTTGGGCATCGAGCGACTTGAGATCCCGGAACGAGAACATCCATGTCTGAATGATCGAGTGCAGCGCGTCGTAGTTTTGCAGCCGCTGCTGTGCCGTGGCAAAGCGCGGGTCCTGAAGCAGGTCGGGACGGCGCATCGCACGCAGATAGTTCGGAAACGTCATGCTGCCGATAATGCTTTGCGCCGCCACGAACTCCTCTCCGCCCGGACCGACAAAATGCGATCCTTCGGCCGCACCTAATGCGCCTGGCTCCGCGCCTGTATCAACGCCCGCAATGTCGATATGCGCGCGCTCGTTGATAGACAGCAGCACCGCCGCCATCGCGACGTCGATGTGCTGCCCGCGGCCCGTGACTTCCCGTTTGCGCAGCGCCGCGAGTACGGCAATCGAGGCCTGCAATCCGGCGTACACGTCAGCGTGCGATAGCGCGTCGGTGCGTGTGCGGCCATCGAAATTGTTGAAGTGCGTCAGCGTGCGATGAGTGAAACCGGCTTCGGCCTGCACGGTCGGGGCATAGGCCATGCGTGATGCCCACGGGCCGCGTTGCCCATAACCGGTGATCGACACATAAATCAGTCGAGGATTGCGCCTGCTCAGCGACTCATAGTCCAGTCCAAACGTCTTGAGCGTGCCGGCGCGGAAATTTTCGACGACGATATCGGCGTCGTCGCATAAGCGCAGGGCCAGTTCGCGCGCGTTCGGCACATTGAGATCAATGCTGACGTTGCGTTTGCCGCTATTTTGCTGCGCGTAGTAGCCGGACATACCGTCCACGAAGGGAAATGCCACGCGCGTCACATCGGGGCGAGGCGGTTCGATCTTCACGACCTCCGCGCCGAGATCGGCAAGCGTACGCGCGCAGAGCGGACCGGCGAGCACGCGGGAGAAGTCAACGACTTTGATGCCTGAAAGTGGACCCGACATGATCAGTTCCCCTCGTAGACCGCGAGCCCAGGGCCGTTCCTGAAAAACGAGTCGAGGCCCCGCTGCAGGTCTGCCGATGCCCAAATGGGTTTCTGGACCTCGAACATGGCTTTGTCCGCAGCCTCGACGCCTTCGTTGAGCGCAATCGACACGAGTCGCTTCGTTGCGGCATGGGCGACGGTCGGCCCGTTTGCCAACTCTTCGGCTATCGAGAATGAGACTTCGTCGAGCTTGTCGTCGGGCACCACCAGGTTCACGAGCCCCCAGCGCTCGAGCGTAGCCGCGTCGTAGCGGCGCCCGAGCATCGCCAGTTCCTTCGCCCGGGCGGGACCGGCGCGCATGACCTGCCGCTGGATACCGCCAAGCAGCGGATGCAGCCCAAGTGCAACCTCCACTGAACCGATCTTCGCCGACTCTCCCACGACGCTGTAGTCGCACGCCAGCGCAACCTCGAAACCACCGCCCAGGCAAACGCCGTTGACTGCCACGACGATCGGGATGGGCAGCGTCTCGAAGGCGCGCAGCGTTTCGACCGGATCAATCAAGGCCTTACCCTCGTTCGTGATGCGATCGGGGAACAGATTGACTTCGGCACCCGCCGAGAAGTGACGCAGCGCACTGCGCAGCAGGATTGCCCGCGACCCGCGTTCCACTGCTTCAGCAAAGGCCGCAAGCAGTTCCCGATACATGGTGGGGCCCATAAGGTTGTGGGGGGCATGGTTCATCGTAAGGACAGTGACCTTCCCTCTAACCTCGACCACAAGAATCTCGTTGCTCATTTCGACTCCATTCGTGTTGCCATGTTTGCACCGATAACATAGATGTGGACAATGATAACATCGCGTGTCGCCGCGGGTATCCGGGTTTTCCCGCAAATCAGATGCGAATGAGCGGCCGGGCTACGCCATCGTCCGGTTTGGTAAAATCGATAGGAGAGTGCCCGCCTGATCCATCACGACAACTGGCGCCTGCCTCAGCTATCAAGACTTCCTCGCGAGGCCCATTGAATGTCTGCAGAAGCATCCCGTACCACTAGCAGTGCCTATCATCACGGCGATCTGCGCAACGCCCTGATTTCAGAAGGCCGATCGGAACTCGAAACGTTCGGACCCAATGAGTTAAGTCTTCGTCGCCTGGCGAAAGCGGTGGGCGTATCGTCGGCTGCATCGGCGCGTCACTTTTCCGACAAGTCTGAATTTCTCGCCGCCCTCGCCGCCGACGGGCTTCGGGAACTCGCCAGCATCCGTCAACAGATCGTCGGCGCGGGCGGCGATTCGCTCACCATTGCCTATCGGATGATGAATGCGTACGTGGAGTTCGCTGATGCGCACAAGGGTTTGTTCGCTCTGATGGCTGGCCCGCTCATCATCGATCGCGACGCCTACCCTGAACTATCGCAGGCGGGTAACGCGTCGTTTTCGTACTTCGCCGGGGCCGTCGCGGCGTATGCCGAGGAATGCGGGTGGAGTGCGGAATCGCTACCTTTTGTGACTCACGGCGCGTATGCGATGGAGCACGGGCTTGCGACGCTCATCCTCAGCGGTCGCGTGCCGAGGTCGGATATGCGTGTCGATGTTCGTCCGATGGTTCACTTCTCGATCACCATGTTCTTGCAGGCGATTGCAGCCGGGCCTGAATGCTTGAAGAAACTGCTCGAGGCGACTGCCCGGGCCTGAATGGTCATGACTGTTTGTATCGTTGCGCCCCGCTGAAGGAGAGAATTCTTGTCTTCAGCGGGGCGTCGCCTCGGCGGCTTCCGGGTACGTCTCAGTCGTCGACGCCAGCGACGACGCGCGCGTCCCTTTCGGCGCCATCCCCCAGTATGGCCAACACCTCCTGGTAAGCCTTGCTCTGATACGCGGCGAGAGCCTGCTCATAGCTCGGGAATTCAACGACAACGGTCCGCTGCTTCAAACCCGCTTCGAACGCAGCCACCTCGCCGCCTCGCACCAGAAACCTTCCGCCGGCCGCTTTCACCGCCGGCCCCGCAAGGGCGCCGTATGCCGCGAGCTTGCTTTCATCATGAATCGCTCGATACGCTGCTATCCAATATCCTTTTGCCATTTTGTTTCCTCAGTTGATAGACACTTCAAAATCGGTGAAGCGGCAGGTGTCAGCCAACCGCGTCGTGCATGAGCTTGCTCATCCGCTCATCAAGACTGACGCCCATCGTATCGACGGTTTGATTGCGGAACTGTCGAAGCAGTAAGGATGGCTGAACGTATTCGATGCTCGTGCCGCCTGACGCCGTCTGCTAAATGACCGCTCGCAGCGGCGCACGGACTTGCGCGCATTCACAAGACACACGGCACGGTCATACTCATCCACGTCTTCCCGCTCGCAGTGTTATCAATGATAACTTGCGCTCAAGCAACCGATACTCGCACTTTCCCTGGTCCCGCGTCTAATTCAATCGCGCAGCACGGCGCGGCGCTAAAACGTTGACTGGGTCCAATCACCCGGCCACGCAAGCCATCGACTCGACGGGGGCCGTGTGGCGTCGGGCGAATTCGACATAGGCTCGCATCAACTCTTCGCCAACAGCACATTCCAGTTCGCGGAGAAACAGGAGAGGGCGCGTGCTCGTTTGTGAACTAACGTCGGTGCTCAATGGTTCGAACTGATGCCGCCCCGAGGCGATTGACTTTTGAAGCCGATAACATGAGTGCGGCTTCTTGCTCGATACCCACGACCGCCTTTTGATACGCCGGCGCGACAACGTCAGCGGGAAGCATGCGCTTCAACGATTCTGGATCAATCCCGCGTTCAACCCGAACAGCCGCCACTGCGAAAGCGCGTACGTCTCGAACACGCCCTCAGCGTGGTACGGGTCCTCCAGTACCAGCGCCATCGCTTCGTCTTTCGACCGCGCCCGATAAATGAACAGCGCGCCGGAGTCGTCTGCAAAAGGCCCCGTCATGATCAACTTGCCGTTCGCCTCGATCGTCCGTTCGTACGACCGGTGCGCCGGCCTTATCTGCTCGACGTGCGAGCGGTCGGAAACGTATTTCGCGTAATTGACGTAGGTTTGCGTGGCGTGCGCGTCCGGCTCAACCGGCGTAGCGTCGGCTACACGTGGTTCTTTGCGCTGAACACGCCGATCCGCCGGGACCAGCGCGGCAGCGAGCAATGCGATGTTGCTGTTGAGCACGTTACACTCGGTCAGGCGATAGTCCGCAATCGCACCTTTCAGAGCGAACGGATCGCTTTGCGCTAGCGCCTCGGCTTCCTGCTTCGCCGCGACTTCATAAACGAGCAGGACGCCGCGGACCCGCCCGTCGTCGTCGAGCCACGGACCGCCTATTACTAGCCGGTCGTGCTCGCGAAGCGCGTCCGCATAAGCCTGATGCTCGGCGCGGGACGCATCCACCCTGGTCCGGTCCTGAACGTACGTCGCGAAGTTCACGATTTTCATTGAGCCTGGATTTCCTGAAAGGACTTGCGAAAGCGTGGGAAGCGCAGACGCCGACCCTTGAACGGCAGCGTCTTTGGAGGGCGAGGACGCTGCCATGACTGGAGCCATGTCGGCAAACGCGAGGCTTGCGACACCCGCGGCGGCGGCGTTGTCAAGTTGGCTGCTGCAAGCCAACTGTATAGCCAACTCGTAGTTATCCTTATCAGATAAACGTCTCGATTGCAGCAGAGACAGTCCAATCATGCCATGTGTCGAGGCGCTCTTTGAGTATGAGGCGATGACGCGCCGCGTTCATCTTATGTCTGGGCAGCGCGAAGTGCTGACGGATTGGGCCGAAGCATGAAAGAAATGCCTGTGTGCGACGAGCATTGCGAAAGCCGCACATCTGGCATTCGCGCCTGCGGGTCGGTTGGTGGCTGTTCTCGGCCCGATTGTTCACGCGTGCAGCCGCTTTGACGAAAATGTGTTTTACCTGAGCAAGCTCAGGTATCTCAGCCTTTGCTGCCGGATAACTGCGCAGTTGGTCGGTAACGATCTTCTTCGGCACAGGGTTTGAACGCAGCACTCGCCGAAAGAAACGCTTTGCCGCGGCCTTGTCGCGACGCTTTTGCACCAGCACGTCGAGCTCAACGCCATGCTCGTCGACCGCGCGCCACAACAAATACGGCTCGCCGCGCAGTGTCACGAACATTTCGTCTAAATGCCATGTGCTGCCGGCCTTGCGCCGCATCGCCTTGGCGCACCGAGCGAATCCAGCACCAAACTTATCGCACCAGCAACGGATCGTTTCGTACGTGACCACGACGCCACGCTCGAGCAACAACTCCTCAATGTCGCGCAGGCTCAAGCTGAACCGGAAGTACCAGCGAACGGCGCAGCTGATGACGACAGCAGGAAAGCGGTGGCCGTGATAAAGCGATTTCGTCTTTTTCATCGTTTCATTTTACCGCCGCATCTCCAGCAACCTGACAGTGCCGTTGCCGGCGCCCTTGATGAAGTCGCCCTCCCAATGGCCGGGCATCACCCGGTCGTCGACCTCAGGCGGGCGCGGCCGTTGTCAAAGTAGTTGTCACCTCGACGATTGGAATTCAGGCTGCTTTCAACTCCTGGTTGTAGGGTTGTGAGATGACGCTGTCCGGGTCAGCGCGATCGGGATTCA
>NZ_CADIKK010000079.1 GCF_902859915.1 Paraburkholderia ultramafica | reverse complement strand
ATTCGCGCGATGAGGCTGTGGCCGTCCGCAACGGGTCGAGATATGCCGTTTGCATACCCCGTCGCCGACGAAGCGTTGGTCGCTTGCTGGTCGGGCAGCGGTCGGCCAGTTTCAGCCACTGGACGATACTCGTTGGTCGTCCGCTTGCGGCTCGACAAGAGGCAGTCGTCGATCATGATTTCACGTCACTCTTTCGCGCCAGACTCTGCGCGACAAACTACAGCCGGCGGAGCAGAACCCAGGGCCCTGCGAGAACCTTGAGGAGCGAGGTCAATGCACAGGCAGTTATCGATCGATCATCGGTTATCCGCAAGATGACTTCGCGCGGGTTTGAACAGACTGACCTTGCAACCGGCGTCCGCGTCGTGGAGCTCCAGCATCATGCCGTGCATGCCGGCCACGGCGGCGACAAGACTGAGTCCCAGGCCGCTGCCGGGTGTGTGACGGCTGGCCTCGCCACGATAGAAACGGCGCAGGACGGCATCGCGCTCGGCCCGTGCGATGCCCGGTCCATCGTCCTCGACCGTCACGCCAGCGCCTCGTGTGTCGTGCCACAACGTGACATGCACGGCTCCGCCGTGCGGCGCGAACTTGATGGCGTTTTCCACCAGGTTGGCCAATGCCTCGAACAGCAGATTCGGATCGCCCTGGATCTGCAGCGGCCCGGGCACTGTCCGCTGCAGTTCGTAGGCGATCTGCTTCTCTTCGGCAGCCGGCTCGTAGAACTCGAACACATCGTCGGCGACGGCGGCCAGATCGACGCTGGTAAAGCCGGCGCGGCGCACGCCGCTTTCGATTTCCGAAATCCGCAGCAGCGCATTGAAGGTGCGTAGCAGGCCGCTGGTTTCCAGGATGGTTTCATCAATTGCCGCGCGATACTCTGCCTCGGTTTTGGCGCGCCGTTGCGCACGTTCAAGTCCGCCGAGCATCCGCGTGAGCGGCGTGCGCAGATCGTGCGCAATCGCATCGCACACACCTTTGACCTCGTTCATCAGGCGCTCGATTTCGTCGAGCATCCCGTTCACGACGCCAACCAGGCGATCCACGTCGTCGCGTTTCGAGTGCACCGGCAAACGCCTGCTGAGATTGCCGGCGACGATCTCCTCGATCGACGCGGTCACCGCATCGAGTCGCCGCATCGCCGAAATGCCGATCAGGCTCGCCCCGATCAGGCCGGTCATGAGCGTGATCATCGCGGTGGAGAGCAGCGCACGCAGCAGTTCGTCGTCGAAATGGTCTAGCTCAAGGGTATTCTGGCATTGCAACGCGATACGGTTATCCGCTACGCGCGCGGCGATGCATCGGCCGGGCGGGTGACCCGGCAGGATCGCGAGGCGCATTGCAAACGGCTTGTCGAACACCGGAATCGTAGGCTGATCGCCCAGATAGCCACCGGCAAGATGTTGGCCGCTGGCGTCGAACAGGCCGAACGGGCGCTGGCGGCGCGGATCGAACTGGTTCTGATGTTCGAATCGCGCGACCAGTTCGTCCGGCACTTCGCGTTTCAACTCGGCGTGCTCGCGAATCAACCAGTCGTCGATGCGTTCCAGTTCGAAGCCAGTGATCTCGCGGTACAGGTAACCGAACAGCAGCATCGCGATCACGCCGAACAGCACCAGAAACAGCGTGGCGAGGCGAAAGCCGGTGGTGCGGTGCAGTTCAGTCAGGCGCATGCAGCATGTACCCTGAACCGCGCACGGTATCGATCATCGGAGCTGTCCCGTCCTGGTCCAGCTTCTTCCTGAGACGGCTGATGTGCACGTCGATCACATTGGTCCGCTCGTCGAGCCGGTAGTCCCACACCGCTTCGAACAGCATGGTGCGGCTCACCACCTGGCCTTCGTGCTGCATCAGGTATTCGAGCAGCCGGTATTCGCGCGGCAGCAGCGGCACCGGGCGGCCGGCGCAGGTTACTTCGCGTTTGAGCGGGTCGAGGCGCAGCGGACCGACCTGGTAATCCTGCACGCCGGGCGCCGCTTCGCGCCGACGCATCAGCGCGTCGAGCCGCGCGGTCAGTTCGATGAATTCGAACGGCTTGGTCAGATAGTCGTCGCCGCCGGCGCGCAAGCCGCGCACACGTTCGTCGACCGCGGACAGCGCGCTCAGGATCAGCACCGGCGTGAGCACGCCTGCGCTGCGCAATGCAGACAGCATGCCGAGCCCTTCGAGGCCGCCCGGCAACATGCGATCGAGCACGACAGCGTCATAACTATTGGCGACCGCGAGCATCAAGCCGTCGCGCCCTGTGCGCGCGGTTTCGACCTTGCAGCCGTGATCCGTGAGCGCTTCGACGATCTCCGCGAGAGTCTGCTCGTCGTCCTCGACAACCAGTACGTTCGACATGCCTTCTTCCAGAAATGAGCGAGCGTCGAACCTGCGCCAGCAGGCCGTTTTACGCTACGCTCGTACCTACGATGTCCGCAGTATGCCGCGCGAAGCTGCACAGGCATTTCGCGCCAACATGAAAAAATTTTAATGTAAGCCCCATTGCCCCGATTGCGCATGCGAATCCTGCTGATCGAAGACGATACGCGCGCCAGCCAGTTTCTGGCGCGTGGCCTGAGCGAGAGCGGTCTGATTGTCGACGCGGTAGCCGACGGTGCGACCGGGCTCGCCTATGCGCGAGAGGGCATCTACGACGTGATTGTGACTGATCGGCGCCTGCCCGCGCTCGACGGTATCGCCCTCGTGCAACAGCTGCGCGCCGGCGGCGACATGACGCCGGTGCTGATGCTGTCGGCGATCGGCGGCCTGAACGCGCGCGTGGACGGCATTCGCGCCGGTTGCGACGACTACCTCGTGAAGCCGTATGCGTTCGCCGAAGTGCTGGCCAGAATCGAGGCGCTCGCGCGACGCGCGGACCGTAGCAGGATGAACGAGCGGCTCGAATGTGCGGATCTCGTGCTCGACACCCGCGCTCGAACCGCGACTCGCGGCGGCCGCGATCTGCGCCTGCAGCACCGCGAATTCCTTTTGCTCGAATGCCTGGCGCGGCGCGAGGGGCAGGTCGTGACACGCAGTATGCTGCTCGAGGCGGCATGGAATTACGATTTTGAGCCGCGCGGCAATATCATCGATATGCACATGCATCGGCTGCGGGCGAAGGTGGATCGCGACTTTCCAGTGGCGCTGATCCACACCGTCGTGGGCGCGGGCTACGTGCTCAATCCCGCACGTTAGGTCGCGTTTCGCCGAAGTTGACTGCGGGGTGGAAGCCGTTTCGCCCGCGTGTTGCGCCGCATTAAATTTTTTTAATTATTGGGCGAAAGCGCCGACAGGACCCGCTGGCTAATCTGACAACATTCTTACGTTGCCGGAGCGTTCTCCAATGTCAGAGCAGTCCCATGCGACGCCGCTTACGCCCGTCGTCGGTCCTCGGGCGCGTTATCTGACGATGCGCACCGCCGTGCGCGCCACGGTTTGCACGCTCTGCGTCGCTGTGCTGGCCGGCTGCTCGCTCGTGCCGGCCTATCAGCGGCCGAGTGTGCCGCTTGCACAAAGCTTCGACGGCGCGGCCGGCGGGTCGCTCGCCGATACCGTGCCCGTCAGAAGCGGCTGGTGGCGCGAGTATCACGACCCCGCGCTCGACGCGCTGGTCGAGCGCAGCCTGAGCAACAACCTCACGCTGGCGTCGGCGATTGCGAGCGTCGAACAGGCGCGCGGCAACGCCCAAAAGGCCGGCGCACCGCAGTATCCATCGCTTACGCTCGGCGCCACTTTCGATCGCGGCCACCAGGGGCGCGGTTCGACCACCAAAAGCCAAAGCCTCTTCGCCGAAGCCAGTTACGAGGTGGACTTCTGGGGCTTCAACGCCGCAAACGCCAGCGCAGCGGACCTGCTCGCGCGCGCGTCAGCGTTCGATCGCGATACGGTGGCGCTGACACTGACCGCATCGGTCACCGACACGTATTTTCAGGTGCAGAGCCTGCGCCGCCGGCTCGCGATTGCGCGTTCCATATCTGACGATGCCGAGCACATTCTGCTATTGCTGCTCGCGCAGCAGCAGGCGGGCGTTGCGACCGAATTGCAGGTGCAGCAGCAGCGCAACGCGCTTGCCACCTTCCAGGCTGCCGTGCCGGCGCTGCAACAGCAGCTCGACACCAGCATTCATGCGCTTGCGGTGCTGGCGGGCACCGCGCCCGAACAGTTCACGGTCCGCGACGCCGCGCTCGCCGACATCCCGATTCCCCAACCGCGCCCGAATCTGCCCGCGAGCCTGCTGGAAACGCGCCCCGACATCCGTTCGAAGGAAGCGCAGTTGCAGTCGGCGAATCAGAGCGTCGGCGCGGCGCGTGCGGCCTTTCTGCCGAACATCGTGCTGACCGCAGACGGTGGTCTGAGCAGCAGGTCGCTGTCGCAGTTCCTGTCGAGCCCGTTCGCCAGTCTCGCCACGTCGCTGACAGCGCCCATCTTCGACGGCGGCGCGCTGCGTGGCCAGTTGCACGCGAGCCAGGCGGCCGAAGCGAAGGGCGTCGCGGACTACCAGCAAGCCGTCGTAACCGCGCTGCAGGACGTCGAGGACTCGCTCACGGCGGCGCAACAGCAGCAGCTCGCTGAAGCCGCCGACCAGAACGCCGCCGACGCCGCCCGCAAAGCCGCCACGCTCGCACAAGCCCAGTATAGGCTCGGTACCGTCGACTTTCTGACTGTGCTCGACGCGCAACGCACGCTGTTTCAGGCCCAAGACACGCTGGTGCAGGCTCGGCTCGCGCGCCTGCAGGCGTCGGTGAGCCTGTTTCGCGCCTTCGGCGGCGGCTTCGGCGTGACCGACAGCACCGCTTCCTCTTCTACGCGTTCCCGCTCATGAAACCTGCAGACTCTCCGAACCACGAGGCGCCCCGTACGCGCCGTCGCGCGCCTCTCGTCATGGCCTGCGTCGTCCTTGTCGCGATTCTGGTCGTTTGGCTCTGGCCGAAGCATCCGGCTGTCAAGGCGGCCGCCGCCGTGCCGGTCAATGCCGGCCATCCGGTGAACCGCGATTTCCCGATCCGCGTCGCCGCGGTGGGCACGGTTCAGGCGCTCAACACGGTGGACGTCAAGGTGCGCGTGGACGGCCAGTTGCAGCGCGTCGCCTTCACCGAAGGACAGGACGTCAAGGCCGGCCAGTTGCTCGCGCAACTCGACCAGGGGCCGCTCACCGCCCAGTTGCACCAGGCCGAAGCGGCGCAGCGCAAGGACCAGGCATCGCTCGATAACGCGCGGCTCGATCTCGCGCGCTACTCGAAACTGGTCGGTATCGGCGCGGCGACGACTCAGGCGGTGGATACCGCGAAGGCCCAGGTCGAAGCGCTCGCCGCGACCGTCGCAGCGGATGCCGCGCTGGTGCAGAGCGACCGGCTGCAACTGAGCTTCACCACGCTCGCCGCGCCGTTCGCCGGCCGTGTCGGCGCGCGCGAGGCCGATATCGGCGCGATCGTGCATCCGGGCGACACGACCGGCATTGTGACCGTCACGCAGATGGAGCCGATTACCGTGCTGTTTTCAGTGCCACAGGACGTGCTGCCCGAACTGCTCGCGAATCAGGCGAAGGCACCGCTGCCGGTGAACGTGACCACGCGTTCCGGCGCTACCGCGCTCGCCGACGGCACGCTCGTGTTCGTCGACAGCACGGTCGATCCCACCACCGGCCAGATCAGGCTCAAGGCTTCGTTCACCAACAAGGACCGCAAGCTGTGGCCCGGCGAACTGGTGAACGCACGCGTGCTGGTGCGTACCGATGCGCAGCGGCTCGCGGTGCCGAGCCGCGCGGTGGTGAATACGCAAAACGGCACGCAGCTGTACGTGATCGCCGCGAACGGCACGGCGCAGATGCGGCCGGTGGAAACCGGGGTCACCGTCGACGGCATGACGGAAATCCGCAGCGGCATCGCGCCCGCGGAGCTGGTGGTGTTCGATGGACAAAGTCGGTTGAATCCGGGCACGCATGTGGCGGCGACCACAGTGGCGACGGTTGCCGAGGCGCCGGCCAACGCAAACGCGGCGGGCAGCCCGCCGAATCAGGATAATCCGTCATGAGCCTCATGGAATTGTTCATCAAGCGGCGCATCGCGACCAGTTTTCTGGCGATCGCCGTGCTGCTGGTTGGCGCGGTCGCGTACTTTTTGCTGCCGGTGGCGCCGCTGCCCCAAGTGGATTTTCCGACTATCCAGGTCGTGGCGAAGTTGCCCGGCGCGAGCGCGGAGACCATGGCCACTTCGGTGGCGACACCGCTGGAGCGGCAGCTCTCGCTGATCGCGGGCGTGACGCAGATGACCTCGTCCAGCTCGCTTGGCACCACCAACATTGTCGTGCAGTTCGATCTGTCGCGCGACATCAATGGTGCGGCGCAGGACGTGCAGACCGCGATCAACGCGGCCGGCGGCATGCTGCCGAAGAACCTGCCAAATCCACCCACCTATCAGAAGGTCAATCCGGCCGACTTCACGCTGCTGTCGCTCGCGCTGACGTCGCCGTCACTGACCTTTACGCAGCTCGACAGCTACGCAGAAGACTATCTGGCACAACAGATCTCGCAGATGCCCGGCGTCGGTCTGGTCGATTTTCATGGTCAGCAACGACCTGCCGTGCGTATTCAGCTCGATCCCGACAAGCTCACGGCACGCGGCCTCACGCTTGAAGACGTGCGCTCGATTGTCGGCGTGCAGACGGTGAATGCGCCGAAGGGCAGCCTGAACGGCCCGCACCGCTCGGTGATCTTCAACGCGACCGACCAGATCACCACCGCGTCCCAGTATCGCGATCTGGTGGTCGCGTACAAGAATGGTGCACCGATTCGCGTCTCCGATCTCGGCACGGTGATAGACGCCGCCGAAGACAACCAGCAGGCCGCATGGCTCCAGCACGAACGCGCGATCATTCTCGACATTCACAAGCAACCGGGCTACAACGTCGTGCAGACGATCGCCAACATCAAGGCGAAGCTGCCCGCGCTCGAGGCGACGCTGCCCGCGGCCGCGCATCTGCATGTGGTGGGCGATCGCACGCAGACCATCAATGCGTCGGTGCACGACGTGCAGTTCACGCTGATGCTGACGATCGCGCTCGTCGTGATGGTGATCTTCTCGTTCCTGCGCAATGTATGGGCGACCATCATTCCCAGCCTGACGATTCCGCTTTCGCTGGTCGCCACGTTCGGCGTGATGTATCTGCTGGGCTATAGCCTCGACAATCTGTCGCTGATGGGGTTGACCATCGCGGTGGGCTTCGTGGTGGACGATGCGATCGTGGTGATCGAGAACGTGATGCGGCATATCGAGGAAGGCGTGCCCAGAATGAAGGCCGCGCTGCTCGGCGCGATGGAAGTGCGCTTCACCATCATCTCGATGACGATCTCTCTGATCGCGGTGTTCATTCCGATCCTGTTGATGGGCGGCATCGTCGGCCGGTTGTTCCGCGAGTTCGCGGTGACGGTGAGTGCGGCAATCGTGATGTCGGCAATCGTGTCGCTAACGGTTACGCCGATGCTCTGCGGGTGGCTGATCCGTTTGCCCGAGCCGGGCGGTGGTGGCCTGATGCGCAGGCTCGAAGCATGGCTTGAAGCGCTCTTCGCCGCAGTGGAGCGGCGCTACGAGCGCGGCCTCGATTGGGTGCTGGACCGCCAGACGCTGATGCTGGCGGTCACGGTGGCGACGATTGTCGCGACTGGCGCGTTGTTCGTCGCGATCCCGAAGGGTTTTTTTCCGCAGGAAGACTCCGGTTTGATCATGGGCATCGCACAGGCCGCGCCGGATATCTCGCCGCGCTCGATGTCGCAGAAGATGCAGCAGCTTGGCCATCTGATCGAAGCTGATCCGGCCGTCGACAACGTCTACTACTGGATGGGGCCGAATCCGACGGTGAGCCAGGGGCGCGTCATGATCAACCTGAAGCCGTTCGGTCAGCGCAAGGACAGTGCCGCGCAGGTGCTCAACCGTTTGAAGCCGCAGTTGGCGAAGGTCATGGGCATTTCGCTGTCGATGCAGGTCCGCCAGGATATTCAGGTGGGTGGCCGCATCAGCGCCGCACAGTATCAGTACACGTTGCAGGACCCGGACATCAGCGAACTGAATCACTGGGCCGGCGTACTGACCGATCGCCTGTCGAAACTGCCGCAACTCGCCGACGTCACGTCCGACCAGCAAGCCGCCGCTACCAGCGCAACACTCGTGATCGACCGCAGCACGGCTTCGCGTTTCGGCATCACGGCGCAAGCTATCGACGACACGCTCTACGATGCATTCGGCCAGCGGCAGATTGCGACGCTGTTTACGCAGTTGAATCAGTACCACGTCGTCGAAGAGGTCGATCCACGCTTTCAGTTGACGACGGAGGCACTCGCGCATCTCTACGTGCGATCGCCGCTGACCAACGAACTGGTGCCGCTCAACACGCTTGCCAGGATCGAAAACAATGTGTCGCCAATCTCGGTGAATCACCAGGGCCTGTTCCCGGCCGTGACGATCTCGTTCAATCTGGCGGCGGGCCAGTCGCTTGGCAACGCGGTGGCGGCGATTCACCAGGCCGAACTTGCAGCGGGCAAGCCGGATAGTTTGACGGGCTCGTTTCAGGGCACGGCGCAGGCGTTCCAGGCGTCGCTTGCGAGTGAGCCGTATCTGATCGCCGCGGCGCTCGTGGTGGTCTATCTGATTCTCGGCATCCTGTACGAGAGCGCCATTCATCCGCTTACGATCATTTCGACGCTGCCTTCGGCGGGCGTGGGCGCGTTGCTCGCGTTAATGCTGTGCGGTCAGGATCTGTCGATCATGGGGATGATCGGCATCATCCTGCTGATTGGCATCGTCAAGAAGAACGCGATCATGATGATCGACTTCGCGCTGGTGGCCGAACGCGAGCAAGGTCTGTCGCCGCGCGAAGCGATCCGCCAGGCCTGTGTGTTGCGCTTCCGTCCGATCATGATGACGACGCTCGCCGCGCTATTCGGCGCGCTGCCGCTTGCGCTCGGGCGCGGCGCGGGTGCCGAATTGCGCGTGCCGCTCGGCATGGCGATTGTCGGCGGACTTATTGTTTCGCAAATGCTGACGTTGTTTACGACACCAGTCGTGCACCTGTGGTTTGACCGTCTGTCGCATTGGCTCGCTGACCGGCGCGCGACGGGCAGTGTGGTCGAGCAGCATACCGTCGGCTGACGGCCTTCACCTGCCTGGGGCCTTTCTTCCGGGTCACCTCGGGCGCCGCTGATGCTGCGCGGCGGCCCACGGAACACGACGCCGTCGGCGTGCTTGAACACGATGAGGTCTGGAATGCCGTGCTGCTCGTAGGCGAGCTAAATTCGTTCCTCAACACGCTGTATGCGTTTGAGTAACGGGGCATTTTGCCCCCTGTTGCGGTCATGGACTTTCTTGTACGAACGGCCGCTTGACAGACACGGAGCGGACATTGTCCACAACGGCGCGACGGGCAGCTTAGGGTCGAAGGACTAAACCGCTCGCGCGGTAGGGGCTACGGTCAGACGCCGGTGGTCAGGGAGAGGCCGGCATCGCGGTTCCGTATGTTGGCGAATGAGGCAACCCGCCTCG
>NZ_CADIKK010000078.1 GCF_902859915.1 Paraburkholderia ultramafica | reverse complement strand
AACAGTCGCTATCTTCATGATGAACGCTCCTTTGCCGTGGACGTCACGACCGCTCCACTCTGGCATAAACCTCTCGCTGCGTAGCGGGAGTCGTCCATCACATCAGAGCCCGTTTGACGAACTCCGGCGTGTAACGCTTCACCCAACGCAGGATCGTTGTGTGGGCCACCGACAGGCCGCGCTCAGCCATCATCTCGACAAGATCACGCAGGCTGAGCTTGTAGCGCAGGTACCAGCGCACGCACAGAATGATCACGTCGCGGTTAAAGTGACGGCCCGAGAACAGTTCGTCCACACTTTTCAGCTTGCTCATTGTCGGATGATGAGTTCGGGGAGCAACACTTTAATCGATTCACCTGCACTATTTGCACCATGTATGGACGACTCCCTGTTGTCAAGCAGTCCGCGTTCTCTGGCATCGGGCTGTGCCTAGGGTCTTGCGCGCAGTTCGGGTCGACCGCGTTGTAGTAGGCCGTCATGCTCGGATTCCTCGAAAGTAACACGGAGGTTGCCATGCTTCATTCGGAGGTGTACAAATTTCAATACACACGTCAACAGGGTCTGCAGCGTACCTACGACGTGGTGCTTAACGTCGCCCACTCGGAATCCGGTGTGTTTGCTTACGAGTCGTGGGTGCATTTCAATCACGAGTTCAAAGGCAACGGACTCGTTTTCCCGCTGATCGCAAGAACGGGCGCTGATGCCGAGGCAGAGGCGCGAGGACGGATTGAGGACAACATCGAGCACCTTGCCGGCGTCGCTGAGTAACCCGCTTATCGCCACTAGGCGTGCCAGATCTGACTGCGTTGTGCCTGTCCGTTTATGTGGTCAGCCACACGGCATCCAGGCATCAAGGCTGTACCGGTGAAGACTGAAGCTCAGCAGGCGGTCCTGGCGCTGCACCGGATGCGCCAGCAACTGGTCATATTCAGGCGCTCTCAATCGAACTGCCTGCGCGGATTACTCGGCGAGTATGGTGAAGTGATGGCTACCGGGCGAGCAGCAATGAGAGCGTTCGATTTGGTGGGCTCATGCAGTAGTCCGAACGGTTGAGTCGTTGGCTGGGAAGCCGGGATACCATCTCGCGAAGTCTTGCCGCAGACGGTCATCGAGGACACAGGTTTTCACCTGTAATAGCAGATGTGCGCTGTGCGGAGACCAACGCATCTGTTGGGACTTGGACATGCGCTTGTCGATGATCTGATTGACGGCCGACTCGACGAACGCGGTCGAAATGCGCTCGCCAGCCCGGTATCGACGTCCATAGTCGGGGAGCGAGTCGGAGTTGTTGTTCAGGTATCGACGCAAGCCGGTAGCGAGCTTGCGGACTCTGGTCACCACGGCCTTGTCCGCCAATGCAGGTCGATCGAGAATGTTCAGCAGGCAATCCAGCCGGGCGATAGCTTTAGCGGGACGGCCATGCCACAGGCGCCACCTGATCGATTCGACCCACCCTGAGATCCGGTTATGCTCGCGCGATGGCAATTGCTCAGCCGCGTCCTTGCCATTGACGACATTGCGCAACACCGTCAGGCGCCGGGTAAGGTGGTACCAGTCGAGCACGTGCGCTGCATCAGGCAGCACGGACATCTGCAAGTCGCGCAATCGTGTGTCGCCGTCAGTGAAGACCATCAATCCATCTCTGGCCCCCCCGTTCGGCGACGGCGCGTTGCACGCGCGTGCTCGAGTGCTTGTCAATGGTGCGCACAAAGCCCACGCTACGCTGCGTAGCCGTCCTCGGCGAGCACCCGTCCCGCAATGATCTCGAAGGATTTTGCCGGGTCGGGGCAGCAGTGACGAACATAGCCGCCGTCCAGGCCAACCGTGGTCACAGTCGATTGATGCTCATGGGGCGCAGCAGTCATCGTCAGCTCTGCTTCCATGCGCGAGCCCACACGAAGGGTGCGATCCCGTACGGTACTGGCGCTATGGCCGGACCCGACGGGCAACAGCAGGTGAAGGATCTGCGCGCTACGCCCATAGGACACCGTAGCGGCCAACTCGCTCTGCACGCACCCGAGTTCGGCCGAAATCCAGCGCTGACGAGGCGGCCGGGAGCCTGCCGGGCAGCGCCCTGAGGCGGTTCGACACATCCGCACTTCACGTACCGTGGCACACGCAGATCGACGTCGCCAAACAGGCTGCGAAACCGTGCGTCGTGATAGTCCTTGATCGCTCGCGCGATGCCGCACTGTGCGCAATGCCGCCCCTGCCGCGTCGTCGCAAATTCGCGTATGACGATCTCGTGCTGAAGCCGTGCGACGATCTGCTTTCCTTCGGACAGCCTCAGCCCGAGCATCGCCACTTTCGCGTCTCCAGCGCGACTGATATGGGCAAGCGACACCTCGCTCGTTGCGCCGTCTTCGCCCCTCACCGCCAGGATCAATTCGAATTCCAAGGTCGTCTCCGTCGTTCACCACGGAGCGATTATCGGTCAACTCGAACAATCCTCCGCCCGGTGCCATGCAGAAGTCGGACCCCACCAAATCGAACGCTCTCGTCGCCCGCGGCTGGGTGCCGATGCTTGACGGATCTGCATCCTGGTCGAAAAATCCGCCGCGCGCCGGCGTATTGGCTATCCTATATATCTGGTCCGTGTTTTCGACACGCGACCGCAAAACGGGGTGAAGGCCGGCTGGCCGGACATAAGTCTGCAGTTGTCTCCACCCCGCCTCGGATGGGGTCCGCTCGCTGCGGGCCGTTTTTTTAGCGCGCTCAACGGTGTGCTCCGCGCTTCCTGACGCATACCGATGGCCGCCCAAGCCTGCTGCAGGTGTGTCGCAACCAGGGAAAAGACCAGACCGACAGTGCCTGATCGGACGGGATATTTTTATAGGGGCCGCCCGCAAAGCCTTGTCGAGCTGGGTGTTTCCTACCACCGTATTCCCTACAGAAATCACGGAACACGACCCGTTTAAGAAAAAGCTCAGAAACAGGGTCGCCCATAGGTGCGGCCGGTGTATCGCCCTGGACGATGCCCACAAGCCGTTCAACCGTGACCTGGCGAATCGGAATCAGCCTTTCGGCCGAAATGTGATCAGAAAGCTCGACGGTGTGCGGCCGTTAACATCCCGCGGCATCGGGTTGGATTTCTCCACCGCGCTCAACGAGGCGATGTCCCATTCGAGGTTGCCGCTCGAGCGCTGCATTGTGGCGCTCAAAAGCGACCCATCGGGTGCGCATCTCACGGCAATGACCGACGACAGGTTTCCATCGATGTTAGTCGGCGCCACGACGTTCGGGCGCACTCGCCGTCTGACCCGGTCCGCGTAACCCGGCGACGCCGTTGCGACGGTGTCAGGCTTCAGGTCGTTACCCGACGATACGTCCGCTGCCAATGCCAGCAATGCGGCGAGGCGTTCCTCGTGTTGTCTATCGGCCGAACTGTCTGGCTTCTGCGCGGCTTTTTCTCCCGCCTTCGCCACCAGGGTTCGGACAGCAGGCGCTTGTCGTGGCCGTTTGGCCGGTTGGGCCTGACGCACCGTTTGCCGATACCGGTGCATTTCCGGCCGCGACGCGACATTGATATGAGCATTTTCGTCGCGGGCCGTGGATCGCATGGGCTCCTCCGTCACGGAAGGCACAGGCAACGACGATGGAGCCAACGTTGACCGGTCAGCCACGGCTACCGTCGTGCCGGCCGGTGTGTTTTTCTGCCAGTGTGCGCCGGAGAACAGGAACGCTGCCAGCACTGCGTGCATCGCTACCGCGAGTGCAAATGCACGACAGGTGCCGCGCTCGCGAGGCGGTGGGACCGGCCGGCGCGGTAGCTCAGGCACGTCAGCTCTTGTACTGGCGGGCGTGCCGTTCCAGACGATCGCGCGGGAGAGCGTCGATACCGCTCCCATGGCGCGTGCCGTCACTTCAAGCGCAAACTTGCGCCAACTGCGACGCGCGCGCCGCAGTTGGACCGGAAAACGTGCCTTCGTGCTCATTGCGATTTGAGGCCGAACTCCGCGCGCCTGATGCGACGCGCCTGCAGTCTGCCCATTTCAATGGTCCTACTAACAATTTTAGCTTCGTAGGTGGCGATTACCACCCGTTGAACGGGATCTGATCTCTGCTGGCCCATGAGAATGCTGTTTCAGATAGCACTCGGCCGGCGAATGGGCGCCGAAGTAGCATGGCCTCGTGGTCGGCCCGCCGACCCAATGGGACCTTATCGGCAATGAGCGTGCGTGCATCGCCTTGCCGATCGCGACGAAGGTGACATTCGCGCTTGCTCAGCCTCACGCGAACTGCCAGATGGCTTGCGTGCGGCGCAGATCCGGCGCTGCACGACAACCGCGGGATGACCGCCACGGGCATCGCCGTACAGACCGGCTGGAGTCACGCGGCCGTGCTGTTGTCCACGCACTGGCGAACCGCTTCGGCATCTTCAGCGAGCGAACGCTCCTCCGTCGCCGTCGCGTCTGCCGTGCCACGTGAGGGTTTATCCGCTGCCGCCCCGACGGAAATTTCTAAAGTCGCTATCTATACTGGTAATTGGTGCAATCTCCACGTTTGAGGGCCGCTACCATGGTCAACTTGACGAGGCGCCAGTTCCTGAAAGTCACCGCCACATCGCTCGCCGGATCGAGCCTCGCCCTGATGGGCTACTCACCGGACCAGGCGATCGCCGAAGTCCGACAGTACAAACTGGCGCGTACCACTGAAACCCGCAATACGTGTCCGTATTGTTCAGTCGGTTGCGGGGTCCTGATGTACAGCCTTGGCGATGGCGCGAAGAACGCCAAAGCCAGCATCATCCACATCGAGGGCGACCCCGACCACCCGGTCAATCGCGGCACGCTGTGTCCGAAGGGTGCGAGCCTGATCGACTTCATCCACAGTCCAAGCCGTCTCCAGCACCCGGAATACCGTGCGCCTGGTTCCGACCAGTGGCAGCGCATCTCGTGGGATGACGCGTTCAACCGCATCGCGAAGCTGATGAAGGAAGACCGCGATGCCAACTTCCTCGAAACGACGGACGATGGCAAGAAGGTCAACCGGTGGCTCACGACGGGCATGCTGGCCGCATCGGCAAGCAGCAACGAATCAGGATACCTGACGCACAAGGTGGTCCGCAGTCTGGGGATGCTTGCATTCGACAACCAGGCGCGTGTCTGACACGGCCCGACGGTGGCAGGTCTTGCCCCGACGTTTGGCCGTGGAGCGATGACGAACCATTGGGTCGACATCAAGAACGCGGACGTCATTCTGGCGATGGGCGGCAATTCTGCCGAAGCGCACCCGTGCGGGTTCAAATGGGTCACCGAAGCGAAGGCGCACCGCAAGGCGCGCCTGATCGTGGTCGACCCGCGCTTTACGCGCACTGCATCGGTGGCCGACTACTACGCGCCGATTCGCACCGGCACCGACATCGTGTTCCTCGGCGGGGTCATCAACTATCTGCTGACGAACGACAAGATCCAGCACGAGTACGTGAACAACTACACGGACTTGCCGTTCATCGTGCGCGAGGACTTCGCGTTCAACGACGGCATCTATTCGGGCTACGACGCCGAGAAGCACGGCTACCCGGAGAAATCGACGTGGGACTACGAGCGCGGCGACGACGGCTTCGTGAAGGTCGACACGACGCTGCAACATCCTCGTTGCGTATACAACCTGTTGAAGCAGCACTACCTGCGCTACACGCCGGAGATGGTCGAGAAGACCTGCGGCACGCCTAAGGACAAGTTCCTGAAGGTGTGCGAGATGCTCGCCTCGACCGCGTCGCCGACGCGCGCCGCCACCATCATGTATGCGCTTGGCTGGACCCAGCACTCGATCGGTTCGCAGATGATCCGCACGGGCGCGATGGTGCAACTGCTGCTGGGCAATATCGGCATAGCGGGCGGCGGCATGAACGCGTTGCGCGGCCACTCGAACATCCAGGGGTTGACCGATCTCGGCCTGCTGTCGAACCTGCTGCCGGGCTACATGACGCTGCCGTCGCAAGACGAACAGGATTACGACGCCTACGTCGCAAAGCGCGCAGCGCAGCCGTTGCGGCCGAACCAGTTGAGCTATTGGAAAAACTATCGGGGCTTCTTCGTTAGTCTGATGAAAGCGTGGTGGGGCGACGCGGCGACCGCCGGGAACAACTGGGGTTTCGACTATCTGCCCAAGCTCGACAAGCCGTACGACATGTTGCAGGTGTTCGAACTGATGTCTCAGGGCAAGATCAATGGCTATCTGGCGCAGGGCTTCAACCCGCTTGCCGCGGCACCGAACAAGGCGAAGATGACCGTCGCGTTTTCGAAACTGAAGTGGCTCGTGATCATGGACCCGCTCGCCACTGAAACCTCCGAGTTCTGGAAGAATCATGGCGAGTTCAACGACGTCGACCCGTCGAAGATCCAGACTGAAGTGCTCCGTCTGCCGACAAGCTGCTTTGCCGAAGAGAACGGCTCGCTCGTCAACTCCGGGCGCGTGCTGCAATGGCACTGGCGGGGCGCCGAGCCGCCGGGTGAAGCGAAGACTGATCTGGAGATCATGGGAAGCCTGTTTGTGCGGATCCGCAAGCTGTACAAGGATCAGGGCGGCAAATTCCCGGACCCGATCGTCAGTCTCAGCTGGCCTTATGCGGCTCCGTCGGCGCCGACGCCAGAAGAAATAGCGATGGAATTCAGCGGCAAGGCTTTGGCCGACCTGGCGGACCCGAAGGACGCGACCAAGGTGCTCGTGAAGAGGGGCGAGCAGCTCGCGGGCTTCGCGCAACTGAAGGACGACGGCAGCACGTCGAGCGGCTGCTGGATCTTCTGCGGAGCATGGACGCAAGCCGGTAATCAAATGGCGCGACGGGACAATGCGGACCCGACGGGCATCGGCCAGACACTTGGCTGGGCGTGGGCGTGGCCGGCGAACCGACGCATCCTGTACAACCGCGCGTCGTGCGACGTCAACGGTAAGCCGTTCGATCCGACGCGCAAGCTGATCGCGTGGAACGGCAAGACGTGGAGCGGTGCCGACGTGCCGGACTACAAGGCGGACGAGCCGCCCGAAACCGGCATGGGGCCGTTCATCATGAACCCGGAAGGCGTCGCGCGTTTCTTCGCCCGTGACGCCATGGCCGAAGGTCCGTTCCCTGAGCACTACGAGCCGTTCGAGACGCCGCTCGGCTACAACCCGCTGCATCCGCAAAATGCGCAGGCGACGAGCAACCCGGCCGCCCGTGTGTTCCCGAACGATCGCGCGGCGTTCGGCAAGGCGGCGGACTTCCCGCACACGGCGACCACCTATCGGCTCACCGAACACTTCCACTACTGGACCAAGCATGTGCGGCTGAACGCGATCATTCAGCCGGAGCAGTTCGTCGAGATCGGCGAGGATCTCGCGAAGGAGATCGGCGTGGTGGCGGGCGATCGCGTGAAGGTGTCGTCCAATCGCGGACACCTCGTTGCGGTTGCAGTGGTCACCAAACGCATCAAACCTCTGATGATTGACGGCAAGAAGGTGCAGACAGTCGGCATCCCATTGCATTGGGGCTTCAAGGGGCTGGCGAAGCCCGGCTATCTGATCAACACGCTCACGCCAGTGGTCGGCGACGGCAATACGCAGACTCCCGAATTCAAGTCCTTCCTCGTGAAAGTCGAGAAAGCCTGACCCAGCGAATGGAGAACGCCATGCCATTGCAATCGCTCGATATCAGGCGCCAGTCGGCTACCACCGTCCAGCCGCCTTCGGTGCGCGAGCCGCCGGTCACGGGAGGTGTCGCGAAGCTGATCGACGTCACCAAGTGCATCGGCTGCAAGGCGTGCCAGACCGCCTGCATGGAATGGAACGACCTGCGAGATGAAGTCGGCACCAACGTTGGCGTCTATGACAACCCGCGCGACCTGTCGGAGCACTCGTGGACGCTGATGCGATTCGCCGAATACGAGAACCCGGATGGCAACCTCGAATGGCTGATCCGCAAGGACGGCTGCATGCATTGCGAGGACCCCGGGTGCCTCAAGGCGTGCCCGTCGCCTGGCGCAATCGTGCAATACACGAACGGCATCGTCGATTTCCATGAAGAGAACTGCATCGGCTGCGGCTACTGCATAACCGGTTGTCCGTTCAACATTCCACGCATTTCGAAGCGAGACCATCGTGTGTACAAATGCACGCTGTGCTCGGACCGTGTCGCGGTTGGACAGGAACCCGCGTGTGTGAAGACCTGCCCGACCGGTGCGATCGTTTTCGGCACCAAGGAGGACATGAAGCTGCACGCGGCCGAGCGTATTGAAGATCTGAAAGAACGTGGCTTCAAGAACGCCGGACTTTACGATCCTCCGGGCGTCGGCGGCACGCATGTGATGTACGTGCTGCACCATGCCGACAAGCCGTCGCTGTATCACGGGCTGCCCGATGATCCGCACATCAGTCCTCTGGTGAGTTTGTGGAAGGGCGTTACGAAGCCGCTCGCGCTGGGCGTGATGGCGCTGGCGGCGCTCGCGGGCTTCTTCCATTACACCCGCGTCGGTCCAGACGAGGTCAGCGAAGAAGAGGAGCGCGACGCCCGCGATGAGGCGCGTCGCGTGAAGGAGCGTTCCGATGAAAACTGAAGAAGACGTGGCAGACGCGAACCGGATCGTGCGTTACACGGCGAACGAGCGCACCAACCACTGGATTACTGCGATCACATTCGTCCTGCTCGCGCTGTCCGGGCTAGCGCTGTTTCATCCGTCGATGTTCTGGCTGACGGCGCTGTTCGGCGGCGGTCAATGGACACGGATCCTGCATCCGTTCGTCGGCGTCGTGATGTTCGCGTCATTCCTGATTCTTGTGTTGCGCTTCTGGCATCACAACGTGCTCGACAGCAGCGATATCCAGTGGCTCAAGCAGATCGACGATGTGCTCGCCAAGCGCGAAGACAAGCTGCCCGAGATCGGCCGCTACAACGCCGGACAGAAGGTACTCTTCTTTGTGATGGTCGCGTGCATGATTTTGCTGCTGCTGAGCGGGATTGTGATCTGGCGGCGCTATTTCTCGTTTTACTTCCCGATCACGCTGATTCGGCTAGCGGCTGTGATTCACGCGGCCACAGCGTTCGTTTTGATCGTCGGGATCATTGTGCATATCTATGCGGCGCTGTGGGTCAAGGGGTCCATTCGTGCGATGGTGCGAGGGACTGTAACCATTGGGTGGGCGCGGAAGCATCATCCACGGTGGTTTCGCGAGAGTATTAAATAAGGGTTCTGGTTTGCCTTTGCGGCGCGGCGGGGTCCGGAGGTACGGGGGCAAATCCAACTCCGCCGCGACGCACGCAGTGCGGAGTGATCCGTCGCCAGCGGATACCCGCGCGCCGCCTCGCCGATGAACATCACTCGGCGCCATCGCCTATCCTGTCAGTGTGGGAGTGGGTCGCCATTGATGGCGTGAAAGGGAGGTCTTCATGGGTGTGCAGGAGGGTTTCGTCGGCTGCATCGGCAACACGCCGCTGATCCGGTTTTCCAAGCTCAGTGCGGAAACAGGGTGTGAAATTCTCGGCAAAGCCGAATTCCTGAATCCGGGCGGGTCGGTGAAAGACCGCGCGGCGCTGTACATCATTCAGGATGCCGAGCGGCGCGGCGTGCTCAAGGCTGGGGGGACGGTGGTGGAGGGCACCGCCGGCAATACCGGCATCGGACTCGCGCATATCTGTGCCGCGCGCGGCTACCGCTGTGTAATCGTGATTCCGGAGACCCAGTCGCTGGAAAAAATGGACATCCTGCGCGTGCTGCGTGCGGACGTGCGTCCGGTGCCGGCGGTGCCATACAAGGATCCGAACAACGGCTCTGATGTGATGGACGACTCCCGCTACGCAGCGAGAGGTTTATGCCAGAGTGGAGCGGTCGTGACGTCCACGGCAAAGGAGCGTTCATCATGAAGATAGCGACTGTT
>NZ_CADIKK010000077.1 GCF_902859915.1 Paraburkholderia ultramafica | reverse complement strand
AACAGTCGCTATCTTCATGATGAACGCTCCTTTGCCGTGGACGTCACGACCGCTCCACTCTGGCATAAACCTCTCGCTGCGTAGCGGGAGTCGTCCATCACATCAGAGCCTTGAACAGCGACTCGGAATAAGGAATGTCATTGCTCACGCCCGGGCGACTCCGCGACGGCATGACACCCAGCGCCTGAAGGGTGGCGAGCATCGTCGCGCCTTTCATCGGGCCGCCGTTATCCGAATGCAGAATCTCCTGGTCGGGCTGTATCGCCTCGCGCGCGCAGAGGTCCCTGAGGACTTCTGCGAGCCCAACGCTTTAAAATGTGACAACGCCCGCGTCCAGAAAGGTGAGCTGGCTATCGCCGACGTGCGAGTCGGCAATGACGCCAGGATCTTCCAGGGTGTTGCTGTAGAGAAATCCGCAACCAGTTGCTTGATCGTCGTGGCTCGATGACATGGCGAAAGCGGCGCTAAAAACGCCTATTGCCGGCGTAACGGCTACGGCGTCTTTTCCGTCGACTTACGATTTGCGCCGAGTGAGCGACTGCGATTTGCTTTACTCATACGATGTATACGATGTCGGTATACCCGATATGAAATAATTGTGGCCAGTAACAGCGCACCCAATATCACATATAGCAGTTCCAGTGTTCCGTCACCGCCATCCGGCGACACCCCAAACCAACGCTCAATAAAGTTCATCTCAACTATATGAACGCCTCCCGTTTGCGAAGGGTTTTCGTGTGTTCTGACGGACAGGATGGGCTGCAGTACTATATCCGGCCTTGTTGCAGCCTGATTCGCTGCGGGCCACTATGAAATCCGCTGACTCGCTCCTCATTCCTCCAGCGAGCTCGAAGCTCTTGCTGAGATTCAGGTTTAGCGAGTCCCGGTCCGACCTGTTTTGTCATCACACTCGATTGCCAGCGCAACCTTTCGACGTGTCATCCTTTACAAGAATTGATCTTCTACGCAACGCTAGTCGTTCATGCCGGTTTCGCGCTGACGTAACCTTTCTGGTACGGTCTGTCGTAAACCAGGATTGCCCAGATTCTCCTCGCCATCCTGTTGGCGAGCGCCACGGTGACTACGTTCCGTGGCCGACGCTTGCTGATCTGCTCGACCCACGGGCCAGGCTCTTTCGCGTGACTTAATACGCTGCGTGCACCATGAATCAGCAACGTGCGCAGGTAGGGGGTCGCCGCGTTTGCTGATGCCCAGCAACGTGATCTTGCCACAGGAACCGAGCTGCTTCGGCACGAGACCGAGCCAGGCGGCGAACTCCCGGCCTGAGCGGCACGACTTCGCATCGCCCGTCGTCGCGACCACGGCTGTCGCGGTCAGCACGCCAACGCCTAGCATTTCAGCAATCGCCTTGACCGCCTTGTCCTCCTGCATCCATTGACGGGGGGAGGCGTTCATTCCATTCCTCCTTCAAATTCCTTGCGTTGCAACGCAACCGTTTCTCTGTGCGGAAAGAACTTCATCGAAAAAGCCCATGTGCCCGCGTTGCCGCGCCTCGCGGCAGGGCAGATCCCGAGCACATGGGCACAGTCAGTCCCGTTTCGACGGGGGCCCGAATCGCCACCCCGGCGGTCGGTCGGAGGGGCACTCTCCCCAGCCTTGACTGCAGCGCTGCCCTGCAGGGTGCCAGCTGCATCTCGTTCGTGAGCGTCTGGTCTGGTGCGCATGACGTATTCGATAGCGCCAGAGCCGCAAAAGGCAATGAATGCATTTCGGTTGATGTCGGTCTGAATAGCGAAGTAAAAGGTAGTATTTGCCCGATGCCCCTTAAACGTTCTGTTGCGCGATTCCCGCCGTGTGTATGTCGATCTCACACCGTTGCGCGGCACGCCATTGATGGACCTCGGGGAACGCCGACGGGTTCGAGGCACTGGACAGTCCGTCGCCGCGCGCATGCACCACATCGACCGCCTGTTCCCATCGATTCGCCTCGCTCAAGCTGGCATATCGTCTCTTTGCGAGCCCGATGAAATCAGCATCTGAAACACGCGGTACGAAGGGAACTTAGTTTCATATTGCACCTCCTGCATCGGACACGACGGCCGTATGCGTTTCCATGAACTGGCCTGCCCCCGGCGCCCCACCGGCCGATTCGGTGGCCGTCTCATCGATTCCGGGACCATGACCTAGTTCGCCTATCGCCCCGCCGATGAACGGCAGTGGGGCGCCAGGGGGAGAGCTGGTCGCAAAGGAGGAGGGAGCGGGACCCGCGTTGAGGGCGCCGAGAATTGCCGCCTTGCTGGCGAGATCTTCCGGCACTCCGCCTTGCCATGCTGCGCCCGACGCGGGCGCCTGTGCCTGAAACGGGACGACACCTTCGCCGGACATTTGGGGACTTATGGTTGCGGCGCCGTCGTTGATGGTGATCTTCACTTCCATGATGGGCTCCTCTCGTCAGCTTAAGACTGCGTATCTTCCCTCGAACGTCACGGCGGTGTTCGTGAGGTTTTGCACCGTAATCCAGTAGGTGCACGCCGTGGGGCTGGCGCGCTCAACCGCGACGCTCCACTGGAGCTCTGGGACCGTGGTGTTAACTGATGTTGGCATCATATACCACACTACATGTCCCGCCGGATTCCAATTGAACGTGAACCATTTCTTGGTCTCGCTCGGGTTCAAGCTACCTGTCCATTGCACGCCCGTGTACATGTTAGCGCTCCTCGCGTTAATACCGACTCAAGATACAGTAGCGACCTTCGAAGGTCACCGGAACGTTGGTGAGATTCTGCACGCTGATCCAGTAGGTAGCGTACTCGGCGTCGGCGCGCTGCACCTGCACTGTCCAAGTAAGTTCCGGGGCGCCCGGTTTCACGGTGCTCGGCATAATGGTCCAGATCATGTGCCACGTCGCAGGCCAGCCCCAAGTGAACCAGCGCTTGGTCTCGTTCGGATTGAGACTGCCGGTCCACTGCACGCCGCAGACGGGCGTGGTCATCCAGCCATCGACCGGGATCTCCCACACGCCGCGATTTCGCGTGCCGGCGCGCAGCACACGCGCGTGAGGATGAAACACGATGTCGCCGATAAATGCATTCGGCAACGACGCCGAAAAATCTGCCCACGTGGCCCCGCCATCGAGGGTCTGATAGACACCCAGATCGGCCGCTACCCACACCCGGTTGCTGTTCCACGTATCGACGTCGATCGCGGTAAGCGGAAGATTGGGCAGGTTGTGAGTCATGTCTGTCCATGAGGACCCGCCATTATCGGACCGGTAGACCCGACCGCCGCCCATCGTGGTGTAGGTGACCCAAAGGCGATTGGAGTTTGACGGGTCAACGAGGATGTCACTCATGTTCGCGTTCGCGCGAGGCGTTGCCAGAGCCGACACCGCGCCCCACGCCGAGCCGTTCCACGTGGTCCTGAATATGCGTCCGTCGGTCGAGCCGACATACAAAGTGTTTGCGTTCGGGACGTACATTGCGCTAGAACGGGCGGCGCTGGGAAACGGCAGGCGCGTCCAGCTTGTCATGTTGTTGCGGGAAACATAGAGTGCGTCGCCACCGATCGCGATGGTATCGCCGCCACTGGCGCTCGCATCCATCGGCGGATAGAACAGGCTTCCTTCGCCGGCGGGGACAGGCGGCGGCAGATAGGTCCACGAGCCAAAATCGCCACCTGTTGTGGAACGCTCCGGGCTCATGCTGTAATAGGTGTGGAAGACCGTGTTGGGCGTAGTACGGTTGATCGCGCAATCGCCACCATCGCCGTCGGCGACGTGAGTCCACACGGGCGAGCCGGTCCAGCGCTCGGTTCCGTTATCCTGGGTGCCGCCAATGACCCAGCGGGAAGAGCCGAAGTTCTGCGCGAGGTATTCGAACTCGGAGATCACAAGGCCGTTGTTGCACGATGTCCACGTAATACCGCGGTCGGGGCTGCGGTACAGGCCGCCATCGCAGCCGACGTAGATGGTATCCGGCCGCCCCGGCTCGAACGCGATGGCGTGCTGGTCGGGGTGAATGGAGTCGCCGCTTGCGCCCTTGTTGCTGATCGTGCGCCACGTCCAGGTATTGCCTGAGAGATCACCTCGATAGCTCTCAATGGCGCCCAGATAAATCTGGTTCGCGTTGTCCGGGGCGCAGGCGCAGTACCAGTCGTACCAGGCTTGACCGGTGGCGACACCCGGTGGAATTGGTTGCGCGGTCCATGCGGTACCGGCCCGCCGCCATAGGTAAGCGGTGGCGCCGTTGGCACCCCATGCGTAAGCGACGCTGGCGTCGGACCGCGCGATCGACACTGCCAAACGATTAAACGTCCCGGGTGAGCCGGGCAGTGCAACCGGGTTCCAACTAACGCCGCCGTCGGTGGAGCGGTAGAGACCATCGGCACATGCTCCGAGTATCTCCGTTGTCGTGATCGATAGTGACCAGGTCTGTACCGCGCGACGCTGCGTCCAATGGACGCCGCCGTCCGTAGAAACGTACAACCCGCCGATGGTCGCCGCAAACATATGCTGCGTGTTCGCGGTGTCGATCACGAGATCGTAGAAACCTTGGCCAGTGAAGGGCGCCGTGCAGAGCGTCGACCACGTGGTGCCTCCGTTGCCGGATTTCAGGATGCCTGCGCCGAGCCAGGACCACCAGTTGCCTTCTCCTGTTCCGCAAAAAACGGTCGATGGATTCCTCGGATCGAAGACAATAGCCCCCACGGTTAGCGTCGCGGCATAGTCGGTACGCGGCGCCCAGCTGCCTCCGCGGTCGAAGCTCTCCCACACGCCGCCGTTAGCGGCTCCGCACAGCACATGCGCGGGGTTGCTGGGATCGACGGCGATGGCCGCCACGCGGCCGGAGACGTTAACCCGGCTGGATCCATAGGTCTGCCCGTTCGGAATCGTCCAAGGACCTAGGCTGCGCCACTGCGGGCCGGTGGCGGTCGGCACTCCGGTAGGAGGACCGGGCTCTTCGAGCGCTACCGACTTGTAGTGCTCAGCGATCTGCGCGGTGACGGCATGCACGTCCGTGCCGGCAGGGGAGGACGCCTGACCGGGAGGCGCAGCGCTAAAGGCGCGCGCGCGCTCGTCGAACTCGTTCCTACGTTCGTCAGCAACGGCCCTTTCCACGGATGCCTGTGCGACTTCGACGAGCCCCCTCTCCTCCAGATGCTGTTGCAGTCGGAGCAACGCTTTGCCGCCCGGTGGGCGCCGGCCTTCGCGCGGGTCTCTCTTCTCGTCAGCCGGCTCAATCAATTCGTCAATCGAACTTTCCATGAGACCTCCAAACGCGCATACGCCTCAGAAGATGTATAAAAAATAACTGCGGTACGGCTAACCCGATGACAAAGCCACTATCCTCGAGCGTTGTGACCGATGGCCCAAGGAGATGGCCAAACCAATCATTGACGACGAATCGTGGGCATTGATCGAACCGCCGCTGCCACCAGCGAAGCCGAGGCGCTCTCGGCATACCAGGCGCAAGGCGGTTGTGGATCGGGCCGCACGGATGGAACCTCGTTCGTGCTTTCGAGTGACAGTCGCTGTAACGAATTGCCCACCGAGATGGGCTGCGGATCAGGCGTCACTTGTTGGGGGCGCTTACGCGATTGGCAACAGGCCAGCATCCGGGGAGTGGCCTAGGCTAAGTGCTGAGTCGTCGAGGCACTGGCGCGATGGTTTGCGTCGTCTGCGTACTCGCTTCGAACATCGTGCCGACATCCACGAAGGCCTCCTCAAACTAGCTCGTTGCCTGATCTGCTGGCGAACGCTTCAGCGTTCACCTGACCCATTTTGAAACTTCTTTTAAGGCGCTCGCGACCCTCGCAGGCGTAGTTGGAGGAATTCCGGCGCGCACATACCAACGGACTACTCATGCTCGTTGTTATTGGAATTCTCGGCCTTGGGGTCGGGTTTGTCGTTGCGGCTTTCGTCCTTTCGGGGTTCGGGCTCGACTTGCGGACCGCGTTGACGCACGAATTCTTTTTGGCGTTCTCGCGCATGATCGTTCCGGGAGTCTTGGCCGCGCTCGATCTCCTCGTCATGTGGCCCACGTGGCACGGTCATCTCTCCTCCTACACCCCAATCAGCGACACCGATTTAACCTAGATTGATACTAGGACATTACATCGGTCTGTCAATGTGGGTCTGAGATCGGCTGAAAAGAAAAGTGGAGGCCATCATTTCGCAAAATGTAGGGGGTGGTCATCAACTGCGCCGTGCGCTGGTATTTTCGCTTCCCATTGCGCCAACGCGACACTGAAGAACGGCTGATCGAGCGCGGGCGGTAATTGTCAGCTACGCCTCGAAGCAAGTCGTCTTCTTTGCGTAATCTTGTATCACGCACTTTCGTGAATTTAGCGATTATCAGTACCCGTCGAACTACGGAAGGGTGTGGACTGCTCGCGCGGCCTGATACGCGCTGTGCATCCATGACGGCGAGACGACGTTCGCGACAGAGCGAGACGCATGGCGGATCAGTCGGAACGAATGACGTATCGCTACTATCCGGAGTGGTTACGATTGTCTGGCCCGAACAGGAATGCCGTGACCTTCGCTCATCGCTTCTTCGTTAGCAGCATGAAGAATTCGATCAGAAAACGAACTCCGACCAAGAAGCGCATGCTGATTCCTGTCGCGCGCATCTCGTGTCATTTCCTTCACCAATTTCCTTCACCATGCTAAGGAATAAATCATGTGCAACCATTTTCGGCTCGGTCGCGCTCGCTCGATATATTGCATTCTGCCGCCGCACATGCTGACGGAGATTGCCAAGAACGGATCTCCGCAGCAGCGCTCGCATGCCATCGATACTTTGTCGGCCGATCATAGCTTCCGGCAGTTCCGGGCTGTCCAGGCGGCGACGCTTGCTCCGAAGCGCGTTGCCGCCATGCCGGCAGCAACCGCCCCTTCGGCGCACCGGACGATCTACACGGCGAATCAAACCGAAACACTACCGGGCACCGCAGCGCGAGCGGAAGGAGCGCCGAAATCCAATGACCCCTGTGTTGACGAAGCATACGATGGGCTCGGTGCCACTTTCGAGTTCTATCTCGAGATCTATCACCGCAATTCCATCGACAATGCGGGCATGCCGCTCCTTGGCACCGTGCACTACGGCAACAACTATGACAACGCATTCTGGAATTCTCAGCAAATGGTGTTCGGCGGCGGGGACGGCACGCTCTTCAACCGGTTCACCATTGCACTTGATGTCATCGGCCACGAACTGACACATGGCGTCACGGAGCACACGGCACAACTCGCGTACTCCGGGCAGCCGGGCGCGCTCAACGAGTCCGTGTCGGACGTGTTCGGCTCGTTGATCAAGTAGTATGCATTGAAGCAGACGGCAGACCAAGCCGACTGGCTCATCGCGGCCGGACTGCTTGCCAAGGGGGTGATGGGCACCGCGCTGCGCTCCATGAAGAATCCTGGCACCGCTTACGACGATCCCGTGCTCGGCAAGGACCCGCAGCCTGCGACCATGAGCAAGTATGTCAACACGACGTCCGACAATGGGGGCGTTCATATCAACTCTGGAATTCCGAACCGGGCGTTCTGTCTCGCGGCGCTCGCGATCGGAGGTCATGCTTGGGAAAAGGCAGGTCGGATCTGGTATGAAACCTTGAACGACTCCCACATCAAGCCGACGACGAATTTCAAAAGCTTCGCGCGGCTCACCGTGTCGAACGCCGACAGGCTCTTTGGAGCGAACGGTGCGGAATCGCAGGCGGTCAGCAAGGCATGGCACGAAGTTGGTGTATTGTGAGGGATGCACGGGTCCGGTTTTTGGTCGGACTCGCCGTGGTCTCCTTGCCGGTGACCGGCTGCGCATTCGATCGCACGCGCGAGGATCTTCCCATGCACGCTGAACTGACCATCGACGGTGGACTTGCAGGCAACTTCCCGGGTCTTGCCGCGCCGATCGTCCTCGACGGGAAGGATCTGTCGCCCGATCAGAAGGCGGAGTTCTTACGCCTCGTCTCGGCCGCGCGCGCGGAGACTCATCCCGCTCGCGACAGCGCGGCGAAGCCGATACCCGATGGGCGCAAGTATCGGCTCAGCATCGCGATGGATCACGACGACATCAAACTCCGGGCCGCCGATCCGACCGTGCCGCCGGCCTTCGCCGCGCTGAAGAATTTCGTCGTGCAACACGGGCATCGTTGAGCCAGTTGCACGGCCGGCGCCCGGCGGTCAGGGCGCCGGGTTTTCGCTTGCCCGATTCCAGCGGCAGGGATGCGCAGCGGTACTGTCGGGTGTCGGGTAGCTGGGCGCGGTTACCCGCGTCCAGCCCCCTCAGGTAGGGTCATGCCCTGAGGAGCTCTGTCAAGTTTTTTGTTCGACGTCTAAATCTCGCTACGACGATCATCCCGCGCCCGCCCGTGGACAACGACGCTGCCCACCCCCGGCGTCAGACTAGATGTCGCCTCTGAATTTTCTTAATTTCAAGAAATCAGAGGTGCAAGCTGAAGATGAAACAAACGTATTCTGTCGAGTTCAAAGAGCAGGCGCTGTTGAAGGTCTTACACCGCGGAAGCCGCACCATTGGATCCGTGGCAGATGAATTGAACATGAATGTGATGACCTTGAAGAACTGGATGAAAGGTGCCGCGGCATCGGCCCGGAGCGAAGGCTCCGGGCACGCAAGACGACCCGAGGACTGGTCACTGGGAGAGCGTCTGCTGGCCTTGCAGCAGAGCCATGGACTGCTCGACGAAGCGCTGAACGCGTGGTGTCGTGAACGGGGGCTGTTTGCTCATCATCTCGCACAGTGGCGCGTGGACTTCTGCGCGGGTGGCGGGGCTGGGAGCGGGCGCGAGAGCGCCCAGGAAGTACGCGAACTGAAGCACGCCAACACGCAGCTTCAGCGCGAACTGAACCGGAAGGAGAAAGCCCTGGCGGAGGCGGCCGCATTGCTGGTGCTGCAAAAAAAGTATCGTGCGCTGTTCGGGGACGGGGTCGAATGACGTCCCTCGAAGAGCGCAAGACATTGATCGGCCTGATTGGCGAGGCGACCACGGGTGGCGCTCGCCAGGCGCGCGCGTGTGAGGTGCTGGGGCTGAGTGCCCGTACCATTCAGCGCTGGCAGGGCGGCGAGCCTGACGCGGTGGATGGGCGCTCGTTACGATGCCACGAGCCGCCTCACAAGCTGAGCGCCGCCGAACGTGCCGAGCTGCTGGCGGTGGCAAACTCGGCCGAGTTTGGTCACTTGCCTCCCAGCCAGATCGTTCCCCGTCTTGCTGACCAGCAGCGCTACATTGCCTCGGAATCGACGTTCTACCGGGTGCTGCGCGAGGAAAAGCAGCTCGCACACCGGCGCAGTGAGCGGCCGGCCAGCGCCCGCAGCAAGCCGCGCGCAATCTGTGCCTACGCGCCCAATCAGCTGTACAGCTGGGACATCACTTATTTGCCAGCGACGATTCGTGGGCAGTATTTCTATCTCTATCTGTTTATGGACGTGTTCAGCCGAAAAATCGTCGGCTGGCAGGTCTATGCCGAAGAGAGCAGCGCCCTGGCCAGCGAGGTCCTCAAGGATCTCTGCGCGCGTGAAGCGATACAGCCCGACCAGGTCATTCTGCATTCCGACAACGGCGGGCCGATGAAGGGCGCCACGATGCTGGCCACCCTGCAGGCCCTGGGCGTCATGCCGTCATTGAGCCGCCCTGCCGTGAGCAACGACAACCCGTTCTCGGAGTCGCTGTTCAAAACGCTCAAGTACCGGCCCGCCTACCCGCTGCAGGCGTTCGACACCCTGTTCGCCGCGCGCACCTGGGTGGCAGAACTGGTGCGCTGGTACAACCACGAACATCGTCACAGCGCGATCCGTTTCGTCACGCCGGCCCAGCGCCATGCGAACCTTGATCCCTTGATCAGGACATCCTGGATCAACGCGCGGCGCTCTACGAGAGAGCACGCCAGCGTAATCCGCTGCGCTGGAAAGGCCCCACACGCAACTGGGAGCGTATCCATGCGGTGCATTTGAATCCCGATCGCGCCGACGATCAGGGTGTCATTCCACAACCCCGTAACCAGGAGCGAAAAGCAGCCTGAAATTTAATCGCCGAGGCGACAACTGCATTGACAACGGCCGGAAACGGGGTTAGGGCTAGGTTATTAGGGCACCGCCAAACGAAAGAGGCGGCAACAGACAAACCGAGCCTACTGCTACCGCGCCACATCTCGACTCTACCGGTTACGGAAGTTCAGCACCTTAGGAGGGAAAGCGAATCGCCGGTAGGCGACGATCTTCCGACCCGCTCGTATCGCAGTTTTCTTGTTGGCGATCGCTCGAGTATCCAATTCTTAGAGGCTTTCCCGCCACGCCCCTTGCAAGACGCGGAATTAGCGCTTGATCGCGCGTGTCATCAGATAGTGC
>NZ_CADIKK010000076.1 GCF_902859915.1 Paraburkholderia ultramafica | reverse complement strand
CGAGCGCCGCCTTGACGTTCGCGGGCAGGCCGCGCAGGCTCTTGAGCTTCGTCTTGTAGGCCGTCAGTTCAGTTTGGGTCGGCAGCTTTTCGTGGACCAGCAGATAAGCGACTTCTTCGAATTCGCAGGCGCTCGCGATGTCGAGAATGTCGTAGCCGCGATAATGCAGATCGTTGCCCGTCTTGCCGACCGTGCACAGCGCGGTGTTACCCGCGGTCACGCCCGACAGCGCGACGGACTTCTTCGGTTTGAATGCGCCCGTGCTCGGCGTGCTGTTGTCTGCTTCGCTCATGAATCGTCTCCAGAGGCAATGTGGGGTTTTTGACTGGAGCCTAAAGAGCAAAGATCGGGCCAGCTATGCCAACGCGCGCTAAGTGGCTGATTTAACGGACTATCGCCGCCGCGCGCCGCCAGCAGTCCATTTCACAAATGAAATGGAAATTTCAAATTGGAAATGGATGCGCGCATAATAGGCAGACTTCCCAAGCCCGCCGCGAACCGCCCGCCTTGAGCACACCTCTCTTCGAACCCGCCGAGCGCCCGCGCATCTGGGCTCTCAGCATCAGCCGCTTGCGCGATCTGTTTTTCGACATCGCCGGCGAATACGTCGAACGCGCGGACCTGCGCATCGTCTCGTACGGTTTCGAAGACGCGGTGCGGGAGATCGAGGCCGCAGGCACGGGTCGCCCCGATGTCGTGATCGCGGGCGGCTCGAACGGCGCGTATCTGAAGACACGCGTGACGGTTCCGGTCGTGCGGATCAACCCGACCGGTTTCGACGTGATGCACGCGCTCGCGCGCGCGCGCCGCGACGGCGCGAAGGTGGCCCTCGTCACGCACGGCAACACGCCCGACGAAGTGCGGCGCTTCATCGCCGCCTACGCGCTCGACGTGACGTTCGCGTCGTATCAGTCCGCGCAGGACGCGGAGAGCGTCGTGCTCGACTTGCGCGATCGCGGCATCGACGTCGTGGTCGGCCCCGGACTCGTCACCGACCTCGCCGCGCATGCCGGCATGGGCGCGGTGTTTCTCTATTCGCGCGCGTCGGTGCGCGCCGCGTTCGACACCGCGCTCGAAGTCGCGCAGGCTACACGCGGCGAGACCGTGCGCCGTCAACGGCTCGACAATCTGCTGCAACATTTGCGCGACGGCGTCGTCGCGCTCGATGCGCAAGGGCGCGTCGAAGTGATGAATCAGCGCCTTGCCAGCGTGCTCGGCATCGACGCGGCGAAAGCCGTGGGGCGCGTGCTGCTCGAACTCGCGCCCGATCTCGCCGGCAGCCTGCCGGATGCTGACGGCGACACCTTCTGCACAGTGCGCGGCGCGAGCTACGCCGTGCATCGCGGGCCGCTGGCCAGCAGCAGTGCGGCGGCGGGCACCGTGCTGACGTTTCAGGAGTCGCGCGCGGTCGAGCGGCTCGATCGCACGTTGCGCTCGCGCCAGCGTGTGCAGCAGTTCAGTGCGCGTTACCGGCTCGACGATATCGTCGGCGCGTCCGAATCGATCGAACGGGTGCGCTCGCTCGTACGGCGCTACGCGAGATCGGACGCGACCGTGCTGATTCTCGGCGAAAGCGGCACCGGCAAAGAAATGGTCGCGCAGAGCATGCATCAGTTGAGCGCGCGGCGCGACTTCGCGTTCGTCGCGATCAATTGCGGCGCGTTTCCCGAAGCGCTGCTGGAGAGCGAGTTGTTCGGCTACGAGGAAGGCGCGTTTACCGGCGCGCGCAAGGGCGGCAAGGCGGGACTGATCGAAGTCGCGCATCGCGGCACGCTGTTTCTCGATGAGATCGGCGAAATGCCATTGTCGTTGCAGAGCCGGTTGTTGCGCGTGCTGCAGGAACGCGAGGTCGTGCGGCTCGGTTCGACGGAGCCGACACGTGTCGACATCCGGGTCGTCGCGGCGACCCATCGCGCGCTGACCGAGGGCATCGAAGCGGGCAGCTTTCGCGCCGACCTCTACTACCGGCTCAACATTCTGAGCATCGCGCTACCGCCGTTGCGCGAGCGGCCCAACGATCTGCTGCCGCTCGCCGCCGAATTGCTGCGGCAGGCCGCGGCGCGTGAACCGAGGCTGGCGGCGCGCCTGCCGGACGCGGCCGCCGCCGAACGTGTGCTTGGCGGTCTCGGCGCGTCGTTGCGGCGTTACACGTGGCCTGGCAACGTGCGTGAATTGCAGAACGTGATCGAGCGGATTGCCGTCGAACTCGCCGATGTGGAAGCTGACACTGACGCCGACACCGACGCACTGCATGACGGCGCAACCGTCCTCACGCGCGAGATGCTCCACGCCGTTGCGCCTGAAATCGTCGAGGCCCACGAGCGCACGACGAAGCCCGCCACGCCTACGCTGCGCGAGCGCAGCCGTCACGTCGAAGCCGATCAGATCCGCGCCGCGCTCGCGGCCCACGACGGCGATCGCGACGCGGTCTGCAACGCGCTCGGCATCAGCAAGACGACGTTATGGCGGAAGCTGAACGCGGCGCGTTAGCGGGCGCCGCCGCTGCCAAAGGTCATTACACGCGGAGTGAGCCACTACCCGCTCGAAACGTTGTTCTCGCAGAACCACAACTAGGCGGTGGGCTCAGCCGCCTCCCACTGCGCGAACTCCTCGCTCAAAAAATCCACGCACACTCTCACCTTCGCCGACTGAGCGAGCCGCGCCGGATAAACCGCCCACAGGTTCGCCGGCTGCGTGACCTCGGGCAGAACCTGTTGCAGCTGGCCGCTCTCGAGCAGCGGCCGCACATCCCACATCGAGCGCAGCACGATGCCGCGTCCGGCCAATGCCCATTGCACCGCGACTTCGCCGTGATTGGTCGACAGCGGCCCGGTAACCTTGATCGATACCGTTTCGCCACGCACCGTCAAACGCCAGAGACCGAACGGATGATCGCGCTCCTTGATCGCGAGACACGCATGCGACGACAGCTCGGCGAGCTGCCGCGGCGCGCCGTGCCGCGCGAGGTAAGCGGGCGACGCGCACAGCACGCGATGATTCGACGCGAGCCGCCGCGCGATCAGATGCGGCGCGATCTCGTCGCCGATGCGGATATCGAGGTCGAAGCCTTCGCCGCCCACATCGACGAGACGGTCGAACAGATCGAGCCGCACGCTCAGTTGCGGATAACGTTCGGAGAAGCGGGCCAGCGCGGGCGCGACGAAACGGCGGCCGAAGCCGAAGCTGCTGGAAATGCGCAGTTTGCCGCCAGGAATGCGGCGCGTGGTGGACACGTCTTCGACCAGTTGCTCGACATCGTCGAGAATTTTCTCGGCCCACGTATAGACGCGCTCACCCGCCTCGGTGATCGCGACGCGGCGCGTCGAACGGTGCAATAAACGCGTACCGAGCGTTGTCTCGAGCACGTTGATCCGTTTGCTGACGTACGCGGCGGACACCGACAGCGTCTCTGCCGCCGCGCTGAAACTGGATTTGCGCGCTACCTCGCAAAACACGCGCAAATCATCGAGATCCGGTGACGGGACGGCGTTCATAGGTCGCTCAATGGCAGAGAGTTTGTACACGAATCGTGCACAGTGGCTTAACTAAAGCAGCCATTTTAGGCGCAAACAGCAGGAATAGAATAAGCGTCGTTGAATCGTCGAACAGCCCACAGGAGGAGCACACCATGTCGAACAAATATCGGATTGCGGTCATACCCGGCGACGGCATCGGCGTCGAAGTGATGCCGGAAGCCATTCGCGTGCTGGAGGCGGTGAAAAAGCGCTTCGGCATCGAACTCGAGTATCAGCACATTGAATGGGCGAGCTGCGAGTACTACGCGAAGCACGGCAAGATGATGCCGGACGACTGGAAGACCCAGTTGCAATCGGCCGACGCGATTCTGTTCGGCGCGGTGGGCTGGCCGGACACCGTGCCCGACCACATCTCGTTGTGGGGCTCGCTGCTGAAGTTCCGGCGCGAATTCGATCAGTACATCAACCTGCGCCCGGCCCGGCTGTTCGCCGGCGTGCCTTCGCCGCTCGCGGGCCGCAAGGCGGGCGACATCGATTTCTGGATCGTGCGTGAGAACACCGAGGGCGAATATTCATCGGTGGGGGGCGTGATGTTCGAAGGCACGGAGCGCGAATTCGTGCTGCAGGAATCGGTGTTCACGCGGCACGGCAGCGAGCGCGTGCTGAAGTTCGCGTTCGATCTCGCGCAACGCCGCGAGCGCAAGAAGATCACGGTCGCCACGAAGAGCAACGGCATCGCGATCAGCATGCCGTGGTGGGACCAATGCGCAGCCGGCATCGCCGCGCAGTACCCGGACGTGACGTGGGACAAGCAGCACATCGACATTCTCTGCGCGCGCTTCGTGTTGAACCCGGATCGCTTCGACGTGGTGGTGGCGACCAACCTGTTCGGCGACATCCTGTCCGATCTCGGCCCCGCCTGCACTGGTACGATCGGCCTCGCGCCGTCGGGCAATCTGAACCCCGACCGCAAGTTTCCGTCGCTGTTCGAACCGGTGCACGGCTCGGCGCCCGACATCGCCGGCAAGAACATCGCCAATCCGATCGCAATGATCTGGTCGGCCGCGATGATGCTCGACTTCCTCGGCAATTCCACGGGCAAGGAACGCGACGCGCACGACGCGATTCTCGCGGCGATCGAAGCGACGCTGGTCGAAGGCCCGCATACCGGCGACCTCGGCGGCAAAGCGAACACCACCGAAGTCGGCCGGGCGATCGCGGCAAAGCTCGCTTGAGCCGCTCGCGCCGCTTGCGCCTTTCTATACCCCTCTGTCACGACACGCCCGCATGAACATGGAAGCCTATCCGATCGAAGTCGAATTCCCCGATATTTCGGTGCACGAACAATCACCATCGGGAATCGCCTATGTCCACACGGTCTATGTGATCTTCTGAACGGCGCCTTGAACATCTCGTCGAGCGCCCATCCGGGTCTGTAAAGCCGGCGCTCGCCTTCCTCGTCTTCCCCTCGCCTCCCTCGCCTGATCCCGGCGCACCCATGTGCGCCGCGGCCTCCTCAAACATCGCGCTGTCCAGCGTGGTCCGCGCGCCGATGTGCATCCGCAACATGTCGGGTAATCCCGCGTTGACCCATCGTTATCAGATTACTTACAGTTCTCGTGTTCGTATAATGAATCACGGTTCTACATGCGAACACGCTCACAATAAATTGATCAACGACCGGGGCGCGCTGACTTCCTCGCGGGGCGAATCGGAAAACACCTGATGAATCGCAACATCACCATGACCCGGATCGCCTGCGCGATTGCAGCCTTGGCCAGCGCGCCCGTTTTCGCGCAAAGCCATGCGTTGCAGGCATTCCAGCGCACCAACGGCAGTACGCCCGGCACGGCGGGTTCGGGCCACATCATCACCGCCACGGCAACCATTGGCGACGGCGTCCAGAGCGCGCCGTCGTCGTCGCGCAGCCAGTTTGCTGCGGGCGTAGGCATCGTGCACCGCTTCTAAACGGCGTACGATCGTAAAAGAAAGGAAAGGCTCGTTTTCACGAGCCTTTTCGCAATCAGGAGACCATCATGAGCCGCAGCACTGCTGTGAACGTTCAGACATTCATCAACGAACATCCCTTTTCGCCGTTCCAGTGGCTGGTTTTTTTCATGTGCTTCATCATCGTCCTGCTGGACGGTTTTGACACGGCAGCAATCGGCTTCATCGCGCCTTCGCTGATCGGCGAATGGGGCATCAGCAAACCGGCGCTCGCGCCGGTATTGAGCGCCGCGCTGTTCGGCCTCGCGTGCGGCGCGCTCGGTTCGGGCCCGCTGTCCGACCGCCTTGGGCGACGCGTGATGCTGCTCGGCTCGGTGCTGCTGTTCGGCGTCGCGTGCCTCGGCTCGGCCTTCTCGACCAGCATCGATCAACTGACTACGCTGCGCTTCATCACGGGCGTCGGCCTCGGCGCGGCCATGCCGAACGCCGTGACGATGATGGGCGAGTACTGCCCGGACCGCCGCCGCGCGACGGTGATCAACCTGATGTTCTGCGGGTTTCCGCTCGGCGCCGCGTTCGGCGGTTTTCTCGCCGCGTGGATGATTCCGCATTTTGGCTGGCGCAGCGTGCTGATGCTCGGCGGTGTCACGCCGCTGGTGCTGATGATCCTGCTGCTGGCCAAAATGCCGGAATCGGTTCGCTACATGGTGGCGAACAACAAGCCTGTCGAACGGATTCGCGCGGCGCTGTCGCGCATTTCAGGCGGCGCGGTGCAAGCCGGCGCCTTCACGATGACCGAAACCGCGCCGCAAACCGGCGGCAAGGGACTGGCCGTGGTGCTGTCGCGTTCGTACATCATCGGCTCGGTGATGCTGTGGCTGGCCTACTTCATGGGCCTCGTGATCTTCTACGCGTCGATCAACTGGATGCCGGTCCTGCTGAAGGACGCCGGACTCACACCGCAACGCGCGACGCTGATTTCCGCACTGTTCCCGCTCGGCGGCGTCGGCGCGGTGCTGTGCGGCGTGCTGATGGACCGCTTCAACGCGAACCGGATCATCGCGGCCTGCTATGCGCTGACCGCGGTGAGCGTGTACTTCATCGGCCAGGCCGTTGGCAACGTGGGCGCGCTGGTGTTCATCGTGTTCGTCGCCGGTGTGTTGATGAATACCGCGCAATCGTCGATGCCGGCGCTCGCCGCCGCGTTCTATCCGACCGAAGGCCGTGGCTCGGGCGTCGCGTGGATGCTCGGTATCGGCCGCTTCGGCGGGATCGCGGGTTCGTTCCTCGTGGCCGAACTGACGCGCCGCCACTTCTCGTTCGGCGCCATCTTCGCGACGGTTGCGGCGGCGGGCCTGCTTTCGTGCGTCGCCCTGCTGATCAAGCAGGCGGCGCGGCCGCATGTGGCGACGACGAATACGTCGAAGGCGGAATCGTTCGGGCATTGAACGCGCAACGCGTCGGCCCTGTGCCGACGCCGCCCGGCAACGGGGACGCCGGATGATCTTAAAGCCGCCCGCGTGGGCGGCTTTTTCTTTTGCGCCGTGCGCGAGTGAGCGAGTGAGCGAGTGAGCGGCCCAACGACTAAGCGGGCAAAAAAGCGTGGTGCGCCACTTCCCGATAAACTACGCCGTTGTTTACCCGTGCGGTTGCCGCGATGGTGGATGCCACCATGCGGCAACGCCGTTCATCTCAAGTCAGGATTCTGGTAATGAAACGCGTAGTCGTCTCCGCGCTGCTGGCGGTATGTTTTGCGCAACCGGCCGCTCAGGCCGTTGCACAGACCGTCAACGATCAATGTTTTGCGCTCGGCGATATCGCCGGCCAGGTCGCGTCGTGGCGCGCGCACAAGAAGACCAAGGCACAGGCGCTCGAGCAGGCGGCCAAGTATTACAAGGACCCGGCCGACCGCCAGGCGGTCAACGCGATCATCGAGAAGATCTTCAGCCCGGACGCGCAGCGCATGACGCCCGATCAGGCCAGCATGGCGTTCACGTCGGATTGTGTGAATCAGAAGAAGCAGGCACCCGCGCAGTGATGCCTGCTAGCGGTGGGCGGCGTCCGGCGTGGCGGGCTCGCCGCGCTAACCGGCGCTCATGCCATTGCTCGCGCTAACGCTTGCGAAACGCATCCAACGACGTCTGCGCGTTGCCGTGAAAATCGAACAACGTGTTGTTGTCCCGCTGATCGCCCGCGCCGACCTTCCAGCCAACGTTCGGCGTCGGAATCCATTCAGGCTCCCACCAGAACACGCCCTTGCCGTGGCCATCGGGGATCGCCTTCACGACATCCGTCACCGCGCCGAGAAACTGCGCCTGGCCCGCCGGGGTCTGCGGATAGGTCGCGGTTTAGAACTGTGCCGTCAATTGGAAACCGAGCGTGACCCGAGCAGTCGGAAAGCCCGAGGGTTTGTAGATCGGCGTCCCGGCAAAGAGGTCATAGGCAAGCGCGCCTGCCTTCGCCGATGCGCTACCCCGGACGCCGATCACCACGCCCGCCAGTTGTGTCCCGGCGAGAAACACCGCGCTCGGCCCGAACACATGGCCGTAGTCAATGCCTGCATAGAGTGACTGGCCCGTCGATCCAACCGGTAGCTGTAGCTCGTTGCTCGTTTGGCCCACGTGTCCGTATTGCGTTCGGCGCGCTTCGCGAGCACCACGTCGTAGCCTTCGCACCATCGCTCAACCAGTTGAGGAATTACTTCGGGCGGATCTTGCAGGTCCGCGTCGAAGGGAATTACTGCGTCCCCAGTCGCGACGTCGATGCCCGCAGTCAGCGCCGCCTCTTTACCAAAGTTGCGCGATAGGTCAACGACGAGCACGTGCCGATCATGCTCGCAAACGATCTGCAACATGTCGAGGGTCGCGTCGGTACTTCCATCGTTGACACAAACGATCTCGTAATCCATGGCAGGCAAGCTGCGCAACACTGCGGTGACGGATACGAAGAATTGGTTGAGGACCGCCGCTTCGTTATGGAACGGCACTACGAGCGAAATACGCTGACGTACGCCAACTGTACTGTGACTCATTTATTTCTCGGGGCTGACGGCGCGCACGCCAGAAGCGGGAACCATCGCCGCGCGCTGCTGCTGGACCTGCTGTTGCTGTTCGGCGTTCGTGCGAGCCGCTGCTACATCGGGCGGGTTCTGCTGTGCGTTCGACGCGAGTGTTACCAGGGCTGTAAGCGGCGCTGTCGCCGGGCTTCTCTGGATTTCCATAATGTAATTTCGGTAGACATGTGAGCCGGACCGAGGCCCGGCATCAAATTACGATTTGTTTTCCTCGTCGTCCTTCGTTTCGTAGCTCTTGCGAATTTTTTTGTAGTTGACCCCGAACGGCTTGATTCCCACTAGGTGGGCGCGACTCGCGTAACCCCCGATCGCAGCTATGGCTAAACCAACTAGGAACAATACGCCCCCGAAAGGAGCAGGCGGCACATACTTGATCGCAATGAACATGACGAACAGCCCGAACGCAAGGAGGCTAGTTCGGACCCACCGCTTAAAATTCCCGTCTTCAATAAACTGAATCTTCACTTTGAACTGTTCCAGTAATTGACGAATGAATTCCAATAATTGTTAATGGAATTTTGAACATTCGTTCCTGCCGTACTGCCATTGACGGCATTGGAAGTTTCATTAATTGCTGGGGCCAAGCCCGGATATCTATCCGACAGACTACCGGATATGAGGTTAGTCACTCCGGACACAGAATACTGACCAACATCTGGTTTGACCGCCTGACCAATCGCGTCGGCGCCGAAGCCAACAACCGTGGCAACGTAAGAAGCTGTTGCAAGCGCCGGAGAATACGGGGTTGGAACGCTGGCTGCCGCAGCCGTTGCCGCACCGAAGCGCCCGGCATTCGACGAAATCATCGAACTCGCGCTTGCGGTGGTATTGCGCATGAAATTAAGGTCTGATTGATCGAAACTGGTAAACGGACCGGTCACATTGATTGAACTGCCAGCACTGCTCGACGGATATGTAAATTCGCTAGGCACCTGTCCCGGCGAAACGCTGTTGTAGTTCGCCAAGATGTAACTCTGCAATGCGGAATCGGACGGCGCAAGTATTTGCGTCAGGACCGGCTGTCCGTTTGCAGTTGCTGGGGCAGACATCCATCGCGCGCCAGAGTCGGTAGGTGCTTGGCCCACCAAGGTAGCCGACGCACCCGATGTAGTTGTGCCGTTGACGCTCATATCCATCTGGCGCATCTGGTCCTCGATCTGCGCCGCGGTGTATTTCCCGCCGCTTGCATCGGCCAGTTGCTGCGCCAGGGTTTTCTCCTTCGGGTCCAATTGACGATTGTAGAGGTCTACGCTCGTTCCAGTTGCTGCGCCCGCCGTGCCGCCAACCAGCGCACCGCCTACACCTGCCGCTACGTTTGCTGCAAGATTGCCCAGCAGATCCGATCCGGTTTCCGCGGCCACGCTCTTCGAAACGCTGTCCAGTTGGTTCGCCAGTTTCGAGGAAAGACCTGCGCCAGCCGCTCCACCCACTGCGGTAAAGACGCTGCCGCCACCCAGTCCGCCGATCAGCGCACCACCTGCGGCCTGGAGAATCGCACGGTTGTCGCCTCCTTCATCCCACTGTTTCGCCGCGGCCGCGTCCGCTGCGAAGGCGGCCGTATCACCGTTCGCCACATCCACCTTGGCCTGGTCAACCGCAGCCTGACGCTTCGAGTCCGCGTACATGCCGATGCCCTGCGCGACAACCTGGCCCGCCGCCTGTGCAGCCTGCATCGTATCGGCCTGCTGCGAAAGCAGGTTGTTCACGTCCGGTGTTGTCGAGACCGTACCATTGGTGTTTGTCGTATCACGGCTCAGGGTTGCCACGTCCTGCGTTTGCCCGGTCTGGTTGGTGATATTGATCGTGCCCGCGCTGATTGCGCTGCGCGTGGTCGCGCTCTGGTCGCCGCTGTCGTTCTGCGAAATCATCGGCGCAACGCCAGGTGTACCGCTAACCGAGCCGGGTCCAAGTGCCTTGCCAGTCGTTCCGACGCCGACACCCGCGCTAATGCCGTTGCTCGTCGCGTCGTAATGCGACTGGTTCTGGATATCGCTATAGGTCAGCGTGCCGGTCGTCAGCGAGTTCTTCGACGCATCGGCATCGCTGGAAATGACTGCGCCCTTAAGATCGGTATTGCCGTTGACATTGATATTGAATCCGCCGCTGCCCGCCTGGATGCCTGCCTGTTCATTCACTGCGGCATAGCTCGAATCCGCGTGGCCGTTCTGCGCGCTGAAACTCGCGCTGCCGCCGCCCTGACTGATGCTGAATCCGCCGCCCGTGCTGCTCTGGTGCGCGGTACTGGCGGTCGTATCCTGCACGCTCGCAATGTTCAGGTTGCCGCCCACGTTCGCCGTGACGGTGCCTCCGCTCACGTCCGAACCGATGATATTCGTATCGCCGCCGCTCAGAATGGTCACGCTGTTGGTGCCGGTGACGTGCGTGTTGTTCTGAATGGCAGCATCGCTGTTGCCGTCGCCGTGCGCGTTGGACATTGACGCCGAGACGCCAAAGCCGTTGGTGCCATATGACACGCCTACGCTCGCGCTGCTCGATTTGTTCGTGCTGGCGGTGGTGTCGGTGTCGGTCGT
>NZ_CADIKK010000075.1 GCF_902859915.1 Paraburkholderia ultramafica | reverse complement strand
TCGCCGGCTGCAGCGACGCCGTCAGATCCACCTGGCCGTCGTCCTTGAGCGCGGTGACATGCGCCTCGGCGATCTGCACCTTGAACTGCCTGCGCGCATCGTCGACCCAGGCCGTCCACGCCGGGAACGACGCATTCTTCATCTGGATCTGCACCGCGTTGCCGACCACCTGCACCTGGGTCGCGGCAAGACCGTGATCGCTGAGCGACGCGGTGAGGGCGTCCTTCAGCGCCGCGCCGGTCGGCGCGACGCCTTGCGCCGCCGCCGACAGCGCCCGCGCTTCGTTCGCCTGCGCGGTCATCTGCGCGAGCTGCCGCTGCAGGGTAGGCAGCGATTCACGCAGATGCGCGCGGCCTTCCTGCGCCGGCGCCCACAGCACCGACCACGCGAGCACCACGGCGAGCACGCCGCCGCCCCACGTGATGATGTTTTTTTCGCGCCCGGTGCGCTGGTCCCAGAAGCCGGCCCATGTTTGAGCGAGTTCAGCTTTCATTGTCCGTTCCTGATGGTCCACTTGCCGGTATTGCTGTCGATCGCGCCGCTCAGCCCGTTGCGCGCGAGGCGCTTCGCAAAGTCGGCGTCGAGCTTGACCTCGGGCTTGAAGGTCACGTCGAGCCGCCGGTCGTGATAGTCGAGCGCGGCGAGGCCATTGACCGGCACCGGCGCGAGCGAGCGCGCGAAGCCGTCGGCCAGCGCCAGGAAATCGTCCGGCGACAGTTCGCCCGCCGCCACCCGCAACTGCTGCAACTGGCGCGACAGCTGGTCGGGCGCATCGAGCACGACGGTCGTCTTCGGGAAGGTGTTGAGGAGCAGTTCGGTCATCTGCGTGTTGATCGCGTCGCGTTGGCGCGCGAGCATCAGCCACTGCACGTTCGCGCCGACAATCGCGATCACCAGTGCGCCGATTGCCAGCAGCACCGGCAGGCGCAAGCGCCGCAACGTCGCGCGATCGAGCCGCCACGGCTGCGACGCGAACTCGAACTGACACAGGTCGAAGCGGCACTCCAGCGCGCGCCGCGCGAGCTGCTCGAACGGCAACGGACTCGCGCCGTGGATGTGTGCCGCGAGCCGCGCCGGGCTGGTCGCGGCCAGACCCGGCTCATTGCCGGGCACTTCGGTCAGCATGTACAGCGAGACGGACGCCGCGCCGGCGAGCGCGCCGAGCGTCGCGTTCACCGCGCCGGCCGGCACCGCCAGCCCTTCGCCTTGCACGCCACGCGCAATCGCCAGTTCGACGCGCGGCACGCCGCTGTCGACCACGCCTTCCAGCAGCATCGCGGGCGCGGTCTGAACCACCGCGCCAAGCACGGCCGCCACCACCGGCACCACGGATGCGACATCCGGCGCCACCACCGGCGCGACGCCCGGCAGCGACGTCGCCACGCTGGCCGAACCCGCCAGCGCCGGCTCGCCTGCGTTGACCAGTTCCGCTATTTCGGCGGGCGTATCGGGCGCGCCGGCCTGCGGCAGGCAGCGCGTGACCGGCACGGCGCGCAGGCTGCGGTGGCCGGCGGTGGTAAACGCTGCGCAGATGAAGCGGAACCAGCCGCGGTCGATGATCGCGAGCAACTGCCGCCCGCCCGCCAGCGGCTGCGGATCGACGGCGATATGACAGGTTTGCGGATCCTGGATCAGCTGATCTTCGACGATATTCGGCAATGCCTGACGCAGCTTCGGACCGCGCAGCGGCGGCAGCGTCGTGGGCATCATCAGCAGGTCGCGCGCGGCGACCATCAGTACCGTCGACGCAGCGCGCGGCAGCAGCGCGAGCGCCGAGCGGCCGGCGCGCTGGGTGCGGCCCGACTTGTCGAGCAGGACGAACGGCAGCTCCGGCAATTGCCATTCCTGCGATGGCACCGCCGGATCACGCGGCGGCAGTAGAACGATCAGCGTGCTCAAAGGCCACTCTCTCTGGGAATTGCGTTGTTCATAGCTGGTCCTGTACCCGCACGATACGCGTAGTGTGAGTCATTGCATCGCGATAGACGAGGGTCGTGCGGTCCACTTCGGCGCGTTCGTGCTGCACGCGGCCGTGGATCAAAAAGTAGCTGGAGTTGACGTCGAGCTGGCCCGGATCGATCGAGACCGACTGCACCCCGGCGCCGCGCAACGCGAGCTGCACGTCGCCGACGTTGTGGAAAAACACCGTCTGCCGGCTCGCGACGAAACCCTGCGCCGCCGACAGACTCATGCCCGGCACGACCGCCGCGATCACTTCGGCCGACGCCGTATTCATGTTGACCGCGGTGACGGTCGGCAGCACGGTGACGAAGGGCCGCAAGCGCGCGACCATCTCCGGCGTGTAGCCCGGAATATCGAGCAGCGCGTCGACGCTGGTCATTTGCAGCGGTGCGACGGCCGGGTTGTCGTCGTCTTCGAGACCGGGCTGGCTGGTGAAGCTGCCGCCGGTGGCGCCGCCCTGGACGGGCGATGTCGCCGTCGTGCCGCTGGGGGACGTGACGCTCTGGAAGCGGGTCGCCGATTGCGAGAGGCTGTTGCGCACCTGGAGCGCGGTGTTTTTTGCCAGCTGGCTGTTCACGCCGAGCGACACGAGCAGGCGCTGATACGCGCCGATCTGCCCGGTGTCCAGCTGCATCACACCGGGCGCGGGGCTCGAGACCAGATTGCGCAGATTGAATTTCGCCTGGGCGTCTTCGATCGAACCGGACAGGTAGGTTGCCGCGCCTTGCTCGGCCCGGACCTCGCCGATCTGGCCGAGAAAATCGGACAGGCGCGTCTTTGCGATCGGCACGCCCCACAGGCCGCCGAGGTAGGTGATGCCGGCCGACGTATCGCCCTCCGAGCGCAGGATCAGGCGCGTCCAGTCCAACGCGCCGCGCGCGACCCATTGAGCCTGTGAGAGCAGGCGCTGGTTTTCTATCCGGCGAATCTGGACCTGCTGGCGCCACAGCATGCCGGAGACCAGGATCGCCGATAGCGCCACGACGAGCAGCGCGCTGATGATCGCCGCGCCTTGCTGGTACGCCCGCGAGGGAGGGCGCCTGGTCGGTTTGCCGCGGACATGGACAGGGGCCGCCGCACGCGCCCCGACCGGCAGCGAAGAAGCTGAAGACCGTCGCAAAGATGACCAGGAGAATTTCATTTCATTCTCCGACGAGAAAAACCCGCGTCACGGGCCGCGCCAGCGAGCTCGCGCCGACGCTCACTTCCAGCCCGGTCACCGAGCGCGGCAGCGGCGCATTGCCCAGCTGCGGCACCTTCAGATTGTTGTCGGCCCCGGTAATCGCGCTCTGCACGTCTTTCATCTGCGTGGTCCAGCCGACTCCCGGCACGTAAAGCCGCGCGGAGATCGAACCGACGCCGCCCATCAACGGCACCGCGGTCCAGCCTTCGCCCTCGCTGCCGCGCAGCGCGCGCCGCAGATCGCCGGCATTGCCGAGCGGCGGCGACGCGTACCGGATCACGCGTCCATTGGATATCTGGTAGCGCACCACCTGCAGACGCGGCGCCGTTCCCGGCAAGACCATCTGGCGCACGATCTGCAACGTGTTGCCGGACACCGAAATCGCCGCCTGTCCGGACTCGTCGTCGGACGCGGCCTGGCGTGCGTCGATCCGCATCTGGTCGAACACCTGGGCAAAGACGCGCTCTTCTTCCATCGCGTTCGTGATGGTCGTGCGGCCGCGAATGATCTGGTCGAGCCCGCGCCACGACAGCACGGCGATCACCGCCAGGATCGCAATCGCGACCAGCAGTTCGATCAGCGTGAAGCCACGCGCGCCCGACCGGCGACGGCGCTCAGAGCGAGCGGTTGTTTTCATTGGCGACCACCGTGACCATCTGGGCGAGATTGCCGGAACCCCCAGGCATCGTCACCCTCACTTCCACACGACGGAACACCGGATTGGGCGTCGCCGTCACATGCTCGGTGCAGATCAACTGCAAGTTGCCCTGCGAGCAATCGAAACTCGTCTCGCCGACGTTCGGCCACGCATGCGTCAGACGCAATTGCGCGAGCGTATTGTCCGCGCTCCAGCCGGCCAGCAAACGCCGGTGCAACTCGGCTTCGCCGCTCGCGAGACTGCCGACCGCGCGCAACGACGCCGCCAGCGCCACCGCGATGATCGCCAGCGCCACCAGCACTTCGATCATCGTGAAACCGCGCTGCGTGTGCGTGGCACGCTCGCGAGCGATCCTGCTGCAACGACGCATCTCAGTGCACCTCGTAGCGGCCATTGCCGGTGCCGACGATCGTCGCGCGCCCCGCCGCCGAAAACAGCGTGATCTGCACCGGCACGTCGATCGCTTCGGTGCCGAAGACGATGCGGCTGGGCTGCGAATCCGAGCCCGGATAACTGATCGTCACGCCGCTCACGCCGCCTTCCCATTGACGCGGCCCGAGCAGATCGTCACGCAGCGGACGCCAGCCGTCTTCGGTACGCTGGTCGAAACGGAAGCCGCCTTCGGTCGGTTGCCACGCGATCGGCCGCGCGCGCACCTGCGCTTCGTCGCCGGCCGATTCGAACAGCAGCGCGAGGCGCTGCGCTTCCTCGTTCAGGTCGGTGCGCGGATTGCGCGTCATCGTCAGCGCGGTCAACGACACCAGCAGGCCGGCAATCACGAGCACGACCATCATTTCGAGCAGCGTGAAACCCGCGGCGCGGCGCGGACCACGCGGACCACGCGGCGCATGCGCGCGCGCGCGACGCGCGCCGGCGCACGCCGCGCGCGGCGAGGACGCCGTACACGGAGTGTCCACACGGGACTTGCAAGCGGACATACGCATAGTGCCGGCCACCCACGATCAACCAGAAATCAGACAACGATGAATCGACAACGCACGCGGGCTTCGCCGGAAAGCGGGGCACACAGCAAAGCAGTCGCGTGCATGAAGGTCAACTGAAGCTCAACGCTTGCGCAACGCGCCTATTGCCACGAGCCGATGTCGGCGTCATTGCCTTCGCCGCCGGCCTTGCCATCCGCGCCGTAGCTGAACACGTCGATCTCGCCATGCACGCCCGGATTCAGATACTGATAGGCATTGCCCCACGGATCGCTCGGCAGACGCTCGAGGTAGCCGCCGTCCTTCCAGTTGTTCGGCACCGGATCGGTACCCGGCTTTTCGATCAGCGCGCGCAGGCCCTGCTCCTGAGTCGGATAGCGGCCGTTGTCGAGACGGTAGAGCTTGAGCGCCTGCATCACCGTGCCGATGTCCTGCCTGGCGGCGACCCGTCGCGCTTCGTCCGGGCGGCTCATGATTTTCGGCACGATCAACGCGGCCAGAATGCCCAGAATCGCGATCACGACCATGATTTCAATCAGCGTGAAACCGCGTTGACGACGGCTGCGCGAACCCGCGATATCCGTGCGGCGAGTGCTCGACAGTTGCATAGCTTTGCTACCTCTTTTCAGGTGAATTTTCTGACCGGGCGGGATTCGCCTGTCAGCGATCAGGCTGCCATTGAACACGCCCGGCCGGTCATTTTAATGTCATGCAGTTCAAGGGTTGCGAGAAAACGCCGGGGCGCTTTCCACCAACGCAAGTTTCACAATAGTCCGTACAATAATGCGCATGAACGCCATCCAAATCCGCCTTCTGTCGCTCGCGCTGTTCGCCGTGTTCTGCGCGACGCTGACCTACTGGGTCATCACGCTCGCCACCATGTCCGGTGCGCCGTTGCCGGCCGCCGCCGCGCATGCGCAGGTCTCGACCGACCAGGCCGCCACGCTGTTCGGCGGCCAGCTCACGCGCAACGCCAATCAGGACGTGCATCTGTTCGGCATCCTCGCTTTGGGCAAGGGTGCCGCGGCCATCGTCAGCGTGGGCGGTGAACCGCCGCATGCGGTATCGATCGGCAGCCTGCTGATGCAGGGCGCCCGGCTCTCCGAAGTGCGCGCCCGCTCGATCATCATCGACCGCAACGGCTCGCATTCCGAAGTCTTCCTGCCCGCCAACCCGGCCGGTCCCACGATCTACGTGCGCTAAGGCAAAAGTAAAAGCCGCGCGCAGCGCGCGCGTGGCTGCTTTAACCGCTTCGAACGGCTTAACCGCCTTAACCGATTGCGCGGCCATCGCAGCCGTCACGCCCACGCCGTGCAATCCGCTCGCTTCCCCGGGTTACTGCACGAGGTTGTTCAACTCGATGATCGGCAGCATCACCGCCAGCACGATCACCAGCACCACGCCCCCCATCGCCAGAATCAGCAGCGGCTCCAGCAGGCTCGTCAGGAACATCGTGCGACGCTCCAGTTCGCGCGCTTCGCCGTCGGCCGCACGGTCGAGCATGGTGGTCACGTCGCCGGTCGCTTCGCCCGAACGGATCAGGTGCACCAGCACCGGCGGAAACGTCTTCGTATTACCGAGCGCGCGCGACAGCGACGTGCCTTCGCGCACGCGCACGATCGCGTCGTCGATGTTCTCGCGCATCGCGTTATTGCTGAGCGTTTCGGCGGCGGCTTGCAACGCGCGCAGGATCGGCACGCCCGCGGCCGTCAGAATGCCGAGCGTGCTGGCAAAGCGCACGGTGTTATAGCCGCGCACGAGTTTGCCGAGCAGCGGCGCGCCCAGCAGCCAGCGGTCGAACGCGAGGCGCGGGCCGGCCTGCTTCAGCACCGAGCGCACCAGATACGCCAGCACGGCGACGCCGGCCAGCATCGCCCACCACCAGTGCCGCACGAAGCCGGACAGCGCCATCATCATCACGGTGAGGATGGGCAGTTGCTGCCTGGTGCTGGCGAACACGTTCACCACTTGCGGCACCACGTAGCTCAACAGAAACGTGACGATGCCGAACGCGATGATCGTCACGATGGTCGGGTACGTGAACGCGAGCACGATCTTCTGCTTCAGCGCGTTGCGTTGCTCGATGTAGTCGGCGAGGCGCGACAGCACCAGACCGAGCTTGCCCGTGTGCTCACCGGCGGCCACCAGTGCCCGGTAAATTTCGGGGAAGTCTTTCGGATGCTGCGTCAGCGCGTTGGCGAGCGAATGACCGCCGAGCACTTCGGCGCGAATCGACGCCATCAACTCGCGGATGTAGTCGCGCTCCGACTGTTCGGTAAGCACCGCGAGCGCTTCGTCGAGCGGCAAACCGGCGATCAGCAGACTGGCCAGCTGGCGCGTCAGGATCGCCTGCTCGCGCTGCGACAAGCGCCGCCCCAGCGACAGGCGCTGATTACGCTCGCCGCGCGTGCGCGACGCCGCCGGCTCGACGACGAGCGGCGTGAGTCCTTGCGAGCGCAGATTGGTGCGGGCGCCGCGCGCGCTGTCCGCATCGAGCACGCCTTTTTGCGCCTTGCCCGCCGCGTCGATCGCTTCGAAACGGAATGCCGGCATGCGCTTATGCTCCGCCCGTCACGCGAATCACTTCTTCAAGCGACGTCAGCCCGGACGCGAGCCAGCGGTCCGCATCCTCGCGCAACGTGCGCATGCCTTGCTCGCGGCCCGCTGCGAGAATGTCCGCATCGGCCGCATTGCGGTGGACCAGCGAACGGATCGCGTCGTCGATCAGCAGCAGTTCGTACACGCCGCGCCGTCCCGCATAACCGGACTGAGCGCAGCGGTCGCAACCGACCGGATGCCAGCGCACGCTGCCGTCCGCTTCGGTGCGCTCTTCGCGGCACACCGGGCACAGCCGCCGCACGAGCCGCTGCGCCAGCACGCCAAGCAGCGACGACGCCAGCAGATACGGCTCGACGCCCATGTCGGTCAGACGCGTGACCGCGGAGGCTGCATCGTTCGTGTGCAGCGTCGCCAGCACGAGGTGGCCGGTCAGCGACGCCTGCACCGCGATCTGCGCGGTTTCGAGGTCGCGGATTTCACCGATCATGATGACGTCCGGATCCTGCCGCAGAATCGAGCGCAGCGCGCGTGCGAAGGTCATGCCGATCCGCTCGTTGACCTGTGTCTGGCCGATGCCGGAGAGGTCGTATTCGATCGGGTCTTCGACCGTCATGATGTTGGTGGTCGCCGTTTCGAGCCGCGACATCGCCGCGTACAGCGTGGTCGTCTTGCCCGAGCCGGTCGGCCCGGTCACCAGCACGATGCCGTGTGGCTTGCCGATCAGCTTGTCGAATTTGCGGAGCGTGTCCGGGCCCATGCCGAGCGCTTCGAGGTTCAGGCGCGAGGCGTCTTTTTCCAGCAGACGCAGCACCGCGCGTTCGCCGTGACCGGTCGGCAGCGTCGACACGCGCACGTCGACCGGACGGCCGCCGACGCGCAGCGTGATGCGCCCGTCCTGCGGCAGACGCTTCTCGGCGATGTCGAGCTGCGCCATGATCTTGATCCGCGAGATCAGCGCGCCGTGCAGCGCCTTCTTCGGCCGCACCACGTCGCGCAGCGTGCCGTCGACCCGAAAGCGCACCACCGACGCATTCTCGAACGGCTCGATGTGAATATCCGACGCCTGTTCGCGCGCCGCCTGCGTGAGCAGCGCGTTGATCATGCGGATGATCGGCGCGTCGTCTTCGGATTCGAGCAGATCCTCGACCTCGGGGATGTCCTGCATCAGGCGCGACAGGTCGACTTCGCCTTCCACTTCGCCAACCACCTGCGCGGCGCTGCCGTCCTGGCGCGCATACGCCTGGTTGATCGCCTGCGCGAGTTCGTCGGCGGCCAGCCGCACGACCGACACCGCGCCGAAGTTGCGCGCGACTTCGGCGAGCGCGGCTTCACTGGTGCGTTCGCTGATCCAGACTTCGAGGCTGTCGGCATGCTGATGCGCGACCAGAATCTGGCCGCTGCGGGCGAAGCCGTACGGCACCAGCCGCGCGGCGAGCGGCGAGGGCGCGGCGCGTTCGACGTGCCCGGCCTGTTCGGCAACAGCCGCTGGCGGAAGCGCCGCAGCCTGCGCGGCGACAGCGGCACGCACCGTTGCCGGCGACGCCGGGCCTGACAGCGGCGTGGACGGCACACTCACGGCTGCGCTCCTGGGGAAGCGGTGGACGGCGACGTCGCCGGCACCGGGTTGGTCTGCACCGCGCCATTGTTCACCGGAGCGGGTACGACGACCGGCGGCCGCGTCATCTGTTGACGACGCATCTGGTCGAGATCGAACAGGTTCATGGCGGGCGAGCCACCCTGGCTGGGGCCGAGCGGCATCGGCGGCACCACCGGATCGTCCTTGTCCCTGATCAGGTTGTTATCCGACCGGTACGCGCCCTGCACGCCCTGGATGTAGTCGTAGCGGTTCGACGTCACGGCCTGCGCGGTATCGCGATCGGTGATGATCACGGGGCGCAGGAACACCATCAGGTTGGTCTTGTTGCGGTTCTTCTGCTCCGAGCGGAACAGCTGGCCGATCCACGGAATATCGCCGAGCAGCGGCACCTTGCTGTTGCTGACCTGGTAGTTGTCCTGCATCAGGCCGCCCAGCACGATGATCTCGCCGTTATCGGCGAGCACGGTCGACTGGATCGAACGCTTGGTGAACTGCGGGCCCGCCGGGTTGGTCACCGCGTTGGTGGTGCCGTTCACGATCGCCGAGTCTTCGGTGTAGAGCTGCAGCTTGAGAATGCCGCCGTCGGTGATCTGCGGCTTGACGTGCAGCGTCAGACCCACGTCGACGCGGTCGAAGGTATTGAACGCCGCGCTCGTGGCGCCGCTCGTCAGGTTCGAATACGAACCCGTCTGGATCGGCACGTTCGTACCGACGACGATCTTGGCTTCCTCGTTGTCCAGCGTGATCAGGTTAGGCGTGGACAGCACGTTTGCGTCGGCGGTCTGCGACAGCGCCTGCAGCAGCGCGCCGAGTCCCTGCACACCGAAAATGTTGCGGATCCAGCCGACATTGAGACCCTGCTGGAGATTCTGCGCGGCGAGCGCCGTGCCGAGCCCGCCGGTGGCCCCGGCCGCCCCGGCCGCCGCGGCCGCCGCCGTCAGGTTGACGATGCTGTTGCCGGAGCCGGTCGCGAGGTTGGTGCCGGCATAGATCGAACTGTTCGCGACCTGCCACTGAATGCCGAGATTCGCATTCGTGTTCGAGTTCAGCTCGACGATCAGCGCCTCGATATAGACCTGCGCGCGCCGCGCGTCGAGCTGGTCGATCACCGCCCGCAGGTTGCGGTACACCGGCTCGGGCGCCGTGATGATCAGCGAATTGGTGGCGGAGTCCGCCTGGATCATGCCGCCGGGCTGATTCTCGTCGCCCTTGTCCTTGTCGCCGCCGAGCAGGCCGCCGGCACCGGCGCCGCCACCCGACGAGCCGTATGCGCCGCCGCCGCCCATCGGCGAGGACATCGAACTGCTGCTGAGTCCGCCCGACGGCAACGGCGGCGTACCCGAGGTGCCCGTCGAACTGCTGCCCAGCGAGCCGCCGCCGCCCTGGTTGAACGAACTTGCTTCGTTCGGGCCGCCCGACGTGCCGCTTTCGCCGCCTTTGCCGAGCATGCCGCGCAAGGTCTTCGCGAGCCTCGTCGCGTCCGCGTTGCGCAGCGGCACGACGTGCATGTTGCCAGGCATCGTGGTCGGCGTGTCGAGCTGCTTCGCCAGCTCCTTCGCCGCAGCGAGGCGGCCGCCGTTCGACGCGCGGATCAGCAGCGAGTTGGTGCGGGGGTCGGCCGTGATGGACACCTTCAGTGTCGCGTCGGTGCTGCCGATCGCGCCCGGGTCGAGCATTTTGGTCAGTTGTGCGGCGATGTCGATCGCGTTCGCATTCCTCAGCGGCACCACCGAAACCGACTGGCCCGCCGCGGTGTCCACACCCGCGATGATCTGCGCGATCCGCCGCACGTTGTCGGCGTAGTCGGTGACGACGATCGTATTGTTGGCCGGGTAGGCCGCCACGGTATTGTTCGGCGAGATCAGCGGACGCAGCACCGGCAGCAGGTTGTTGGCCGATTCATTCTTCAGCACGAACACCTGCGTGACCACCTGGTCGCCGCGCGCGACGGGCGCATTGCCGACGTAGGTCGGCACGCCCTGCAGCTTGGCGTCGGCTTCGGGCACGACCTTCAGCACGCCGTGATCCTGCACCAGCGCGAAACCCTGCATGCGCAACGCGGATTGCAGGGTCTTCAGCGCCTGGTCCTCAGGCACCGCATTTTCCGACACCAGGTTCAACTGCCCCTTCACACGCGGGTCGACGATGATCGTTTTGCCGGTTGCCGCGCCGATCGCCCTGGCGACCTGGTCGATATCGGCGTTCACGAAGTTGAGGGTCACCTGGGCCTGTGCTG
>NZ_CADIKK010000074.1 GCF_902859915.1 Paraburkholderia ultramafica | reverse complement strand
GCCATCGCGGCTTGGGAAAGGGCCTCTTGCGCCCTTATGGCGGCGTAAGACGATCGATTGCCAACTCCCATCACCCTCGCTTGTCCGTCTGCCGAACAAGTTGACAATACCTGCATTGGTCCTGTGCGTAGACGAGAAGAGCCAATGTCAGGCGCTCGAACGCACACAGCCCATGCTGCCGATGGGCTTCGGCTACGTCGAAGGCGTCACGCACGACTACGTTCGCCACGGGACCACCACGCTGTTCGCCACACTGAACGTACTCAATGGCGCAGTGCTCGCCACCTGCAAGCCGCGTCATCGGCATCAGGAATTCCTGTCGTTCCTGCGCGAAATCGACAAGGCCGTACCGGCTGAACTCGACGTGCACTGCATCGTCGACAACTATGGCAGTCTTAAGCATCCCAAGGTCAAGGCGTGGCTGGCAGCAAAGCCCCGCTGGCACATGCATTTCATTCCCACCTACAGTTCGTGGCTTAACCAGGTCGAACGCTTCTTTGCGCTGATCACTGACAAGGCCATCCGCAGGGGCTCGTTTGGCTCGGTCAAACAACTGATCAAGCGTATCGATCAGTTCGTTTCCCATTACAACGAAAACTGCACACCATTCATGTGGACCGCTTCCGCTGATTCCATTCTCGAAAAGCTACACAGACTTTGTTCGCGAATCAGCGGAACGGAACACTAGCGCAGACCATCGGCGCGGTGCATCGCTTCTTTCGCGTCTGCCTCCGCCGTTGCGCCGCGCGGTTCTGATTGCAGCTCGAGGTCAGCTAGCGATTCGACTTCTTTGACGCCTTGCTTGAAGCCCTTGACCGCGAAGCCGAGATCGCTGCCGATATTGCGCAGCCTGGTCGTGCCGAACACGAGCGCGATGATCGCCAGCACAATCAACCAATGCCAGATGCTCAGGGAACCCACGACTACTATCCTAAAGATTGCCGCGCGAGTCTGTGCGACTTTGAACATGGCACTTTGGACGGGAAGCCCCGCCGCCTGCATCCGTCGAGCGGGTTGATAAAAACCGTCGACAGATACATAGCAACGCTGTAACCAGGAAGGCGACCGGCATCCACCCACACTTTTTACTGACGAACCCAAAAGTTAGAGCAGCGGCGGGCCGGATACAATCCTACCGACGTATGCCGATTGCTCACGATCGTTTGAGCCATCGATATGTTCGTATGGTCCAGTCGGATTTCATTTTCTGTCGACTATTCGAGCATTGGCACTGAAGTTGTGCACGAGAGCCGGTTTGGCAGCTCTCAGACTGGCGCAATTGTCGGCGCGCGCCCCGGTACAGGTCGTGGCGGCAAAATGACCGTTCAGTCAATGAGCAAAAGAAAATGGCTAAAATGTCATGTCTGTGCAATCGCTGTGAGTCGTGGGCTGGGTACACTTGACCGCGGAGGCATCGATCCCGCTTAAGCCTCCTGACATAGGAGTAGTCTGCGATGCGGATATTGATCGTTGAGGACGAGCCGAAGATGGCGTCCTACCTTCAAAAGGGGCTAACGGAAGCAAGCTTCACCGTTGATATTGCGGCGGACGGACGAGACGGGCTGTTCCTCGCGTTACACGAAGATTTCGATTTGATCGTGCTCGACGTGATGCTCCCGGAGCTGGACGGACGCGAGGTGCTCAAACGCTTGCGGGCGGAAAAGCAGACGCCGGTGCTGTTGCTCACCGCACGAGACACGGTCGAAGACAAGGTCGCCGGTCTCGAACTGGGCGCTGACGATTATCTTGCGAAGCCATTTGCTTACGCCGAACTTCTCGCAAGGATTCGCACGCTCATGCGTCGTGCCCCGCACGTCGCGCGGGATATCCTGCAGGTCGGGGATCTCGAGATCGATCTGATCAGGCGAAGAACGCGGCGCGGGAGCACGCGCATCGACCTGACAGCACAGGAATTCGCGCTTTTGCAACTCCTTGCCGAACGGCAGGGGGAGGTGCTGACCCGAACATTCGTGACTTCACAGATCTGGGACATGAACTTTGACAGCGACACGAATGTGGTCGATGTTGCCGTCAGACGGCTTCGCGCGAAAATTGACACTGCATTCGATAATAAATTGCTGCATACCGTTCGGGGCATGGGCTACGTTCTCGAGGACAGGTCGTGATTGCCTCTGCCGGACCCTATTCGCTGCTCAGGCGACTGACGATCGCATTTTCGATCGTTGCGCTGTTGGTGTTTGCATTGGTGAGTGGCTTCCTGTACCGCTCGCTGGCGCAAGAACTTCAACGACGCGACGACCATGAGATCACTGAAAAGCTGGATGAGTACCTGCAACAGGCTCGCAACTTCGGTTCAACACAGGCGCTGCTTCGGAATAGCGCCGGGTTCCATGAAGATTTGAAGCCGCATCCCGCCGTACATCTCTCGATCCTGGACGGGCGCGGCGACATCCTGGTCCAGCGCTCGAATAACGCTACGCATGAGCTGAAATCTGTCGGGCCGGGGCAACCGTATCAGCATGTAGCCTATTCATGTCATCCCTCAGCCCTCGGATCCTCCCGCTGCATCTTCGCAGACGAAACCTTAGCCTCGGGCGAAGAGATACGCATCTTGCTCGCGCACGTGGGAGCTGACCGGCAATCGATACTCTGGACCTATCAAGCAGATGTCTGGCTTGCTATAGCCTTCGGGACGATTCTGATGGGCACCTTGGGTTACGCGGTAGCGAGGCGTGGTCTCTCGCCCGTGAAAACGATCGGCCGTCAGACAGCCAGCATTGAAGCGCACCGCTTGAACGAACGCCTCGATATCAGCGCCGGCCCCACGGAATTGCTGGAAATCGCCTTGTCGGTCAATCGGATGCTCGACCGTCTGGAGAAGGCGTTCACGCGCCTGTCGCAGTTTTCGTCGGACTTGGCCCACGATATCCGGACCCCATTGGCGACCATCATCAGTTCGTCGCAGGTTACGCTGTCCCGCGCGAGGACGACGGAGGAATATGAGATCCTGATCGAGTCCAATATTGAAGAGTGCGAACGCCTTCAGCGAATGGTCCAGAACATGCTGTTTCTCGCACGGAGCGACAACTCGGAACAGCACCTCAAGATCAGCGAAATCGACTGTCGAAGTGAACTCACCAGGCTCACTTCATATTTCCAGATCATCGCCGACGCGACGGATGTCTGCTTTTCGATCGAGGGTAACGCAACGGTCCTCGCGGATCCGACCATGTTCAGACGTGCGGTCAGCAACCTGATGTCCAACGCCGTGGACCATGCGGCGACGGGATCCGCCATTAAACTGCGTGCGTATCAATCGGGCGAATACGCGACCGTCGAGGTCACGAATAAAGGCCAGCCCATTTCCCCGGACCACATCGACAAGATTTTTGATCGGTTTTACCGGATTGATTCCTCGAGACACGGATCCGCAAAGAACACCGGCCTGGGTCTGGCGATCGTGAAATCCATCATGGAGATGCATCGAGGCAAGGTAGACGTCGTGAGCGGTGGCGACAGCACTACATTTTCGTTGTATTTCCCCACCCGACCTGAGTCCAGTTCGGCCGTCGTAAAAGGCGACCGGTGACGGGCATTGTATTGTGCTTGTGCAACATCGGCGGACAACGCGCGGAAAAGGAGGCGCTACTGTCGATCCGACATGGCCGATACAATGGTCATCCGGCTCCGAAAACTTTCGATGCCTAATTTAGGTAGTGTCAACTTGCCGGGGAACACGCAGGCGAAGGCACATCAAATAAGGATCACTAACTTACGCGGCACGGCGATCCAGCATAGGATTGCCAGTTACGGTTTCCCATGCCTCGACGGCCTGGTTGCGTGCCTGCCGCTTCTGCTGCGCGTTCGCGTTGTAGCGGCAGTGCATGAACAGGTTTGCCACCTGGTCATGGACCGATGTGAATCGTTGCAGCTGACGCGCCGACTTGAAGCGGCGCATTACCGTTTCGCGTACCCGGGTTGGCTGGTGCGAATTCTCCGCCCGGTTGTTCAGTCCCTTGTGCTGGCGGTGTTCGACTTTCAGCCCGAGATCCCTGTTTGCTGCCGCGTAGCTCTTGAGCTTGTCGGTGATCAGTACACGCGGCGCGCGCCCGTGCTTCCTGAGCAGCTTGCGCATGAGGCGCCCGGCTGCATGCCTGTCGCGCCGGCTTTGCACCAGCACGTCGAGCACCGCGCCATACTGATCCACCGCACGCCACAACCAGTGTTTCTTGCCGTTGATCGTGACTACCACTTCGTCGAGGTGCCACTTGTCGCCTCGGGCCAATGCGGTAGACCGGATGCGTCGGGCAATGCCCAGGCCGAACTTCACCGACCAGCGGCGCACCGTTTCGGAAGTGAGCTCAACGCCCCGGGCGGCCAGCAACTCCTCGACCATGCGCAGGCTCAGCGGAAAACGGTAGTACAACCACACCGCATAGCTGATCACCTCGGGCGGGAACCGGTAGCCGGCATAGATTGCGTCGGTGGCGGGTGCGTTGAGTTGCAGGGCGGCTCGTGTCATGCCCGGGATTGTCGCATTTCCGTCAACATGCCAACAACGTGACAATGCCACCTTAGGAACGGCTGTCTCATACCTGCGTATGACGGGATTACTGTGACGGCTCCCGCTACAACGCCGCCAAGACTCGAACACTCGCTTCTGGACGCATCAAGGCATCCAAAAGTATGAGCGCGTTATGCCCACGGAGGACTGTAGCGACCGTTCGTGCAATGGTTTTCTTTTGCTCGTCCGTCTATTTTGATTCCATGGAGTTCGCGATTTCATTTGAGTGGCAGACATGTTAGACGTTCCGCGTAACTGAACTTATATCCGTAGCAGCGCGTACGACGAGTACACGTTCGTCCCCTGACTGGATAAGAACTGTATCGCAGGACTGTTGACCTTACTTTAGCCGCATCTGTATCCAGTGAGGGTCACGATGAGCAGGAACGCAAGAGATTTGGTCCAGCTGCGTCGAGACGGTCCAATGTCGGCGGTATGCGGTACATAAGATGAACGCCGACCAAATCGCTCGACCACCTATCCTCTGGCCGATTGGACGAAGGGCGCCATGGTCGCGTTGATCGTGGATGCCGCAGGAGATTGCCATGTTCATCTATTCGATCCGTTATCGCGATGTCTGCGGCCGGTGGTCGGTTGCCTTCGCACAGGCCGCTTCACAGTCCGACGCTGAAGCGATTGCAACCTGCCGTTATGGCGCGTTCCATTCCGTCAGCCGTGCCGGATTGGTTCATTGAACAAGGTAGCCTGGTAGTCTGAACGGACAGATCTGACCGGAGCGGCAATTCCAGCCGATGGCATCGCTTACCCAGCGAATGGCTGCTTGCGAGCCCCCGGCTCGGCGTCGCGTGTGGCTACTTCATCCGGCCCAATACTGTGCAACAAGGGACTCCTCGCCTCTTACTCAGCTTTTCCTCAGGAAACCATGCTCTAGCAATTCCGGCTCTTTTGAAAACGGAGTGGGTAACGTCCCTCAGCGTGCGTGCGAGTTGAAAGCGGAGAAATCGAGCTTGCCGGCGATGAGGAAAAGCACGGTTCGCATGGTTTCGAAGCGCGCGTATCCGCGAGCCTTGCGCCTGGCGGCCTGAAACAGACCGTTGATGGCCTCGATGAAGCCATTGGTCTGGCGTGTCTGGGTCCAGGCGACGATGCCGTCGAAATGCCGGCGAATCAGGCGCGCCACATCCTTCATCGGCTCGACCTTGGAGCGCATGACGTTGGTGCACCACTGCTGCAACATTTCGGAGACGACATTGATTTGCTTGCGCTCGAGAATCTCCCGCAGTTGCTCGCGATACAACCAGGCGCGGGCCGTGCGTTTGGTAGTGAACTGACTGACGAGTGCCGCGAGGTCGGTCAATTGCGCCAGATTCAGTTTGTTGGGGTCTTTGAGCAGCGTCCAGCGCATGCCTTTGAGTTCCGGGTCGACCTTCTGCTGTTGCCGACGCACTGTATCGAGCGCCTTGGACGCGTGTGCGACGACGTGAAACTTGTCGAAAGTCAGCCGCGCTTCGGGCAGATGTTCATTGACGCCTTTGATGAAAGCCGGCGACATGTCGATGCTGACCGAGCTTACTTGCCCGGGCGCACCACCGTGTTCGCTCAGGCAGGCGGAAAAGCGCTCCATCGTGCTGGAATCCTTGCCTGTGGTGACGAACACGACCCGCCGCGCCTGCATATCGGCGACCAAAGTCAGATACTCATGACCACGCCGATAGGACGTTTCATCGACCGCCACTGTCGTTACGCCCGAAAGGTCCGCTGCCGCCAATGCCAGTTCTACATAACGCGAACAGATAGCGTGTACGCGGTGCCACGACAGATTGACGGTACGCGCGACAGCAGCAAACGGCATCTGCTGCGCGAGCATCAGCACAAGCGCCTCGAACAGCAGCGTGAAGCCGCTGAGTTGACCAACCCAATCCGGTTCGACCAGGCGTACGGAGCCATCGGGTAAGCGCACACGAGGCACGCGCACATTGAGGAAGCACTCGTGCTGAAAGAAATTCAGGTGGCGCAGACGCTTGATTTGAGTGTCGTGCACGGGATGCTCACCGCTAATTCCGGCATACGGAAACCGGCTGCCCGCGACGAAGTCAACAGCGATGTTGAGTTGCCGATTAGCCGCATCAAAGTCCACACTCTGGACGTACCAGGGCGCCGTGATGCCGAGAGCAGATTCAAACAGTTGATTGGTCATAGATGCTTTGTATTCCATGGCTGGTTGCCGCATTCTGCCGCAACCAGCCACGACTCAGCTTACTGCTTCACTGCGCCTCAAGGGTTCGCTTCGCCGGGCTCACGCCCGCCCTTGACCCGCCGAACCGGCCCACGCGAAATTTAAAAGAGGCTCAATTCCACGAATTCCAACGGGCACTCTTGAGCCCGCTCACCGCCTGGGCTCAGGCGGCCGCGAAATCGCTTGCGAACCCGGCCAGTCCGCTCGCCTATGTGCTGGGGGCGACGCGCCTGTCCGCCGGCTACGAGCTGCTGTACCGTCTCGGCAAGGACTATGAGAAGGCCGAGTTCAACCTGCACCAGATCGTCAAGGACGGCCGCAACATTCCGATCGTCGAACAGACGATCGTCGAAAAGCCGTTCTGCCGGCTGTTGCGCTTCAAGCGCTATTCCGACGACAGTGACGCCGTCACGCAACTGAAAGAAGAACCCGCCGTGCTGGTGTGTGCGCCGCTGTCGGGCCACCATTCGACGCTGCTGCGCGACACCGTGCGGACGCTGCTGCAGGACCACAAGGTGTACATCACGGACTGGATCGACGCGCGCATGGTGCCGATCGAAGACGGCCCGTTCGATCTCGACGACTACATCGCGTACATTCAGGACTTCATTCGTCACATCGGCGCAAAGAATCTGCACGTGATTTCGGTTTGCCAGCCGACGGTGCCCGTGCTCGCCGCCATTTCGCTGATGGCGAGCCGCGGCGAAGACACGCCGCGCACGATGACGATGATGGGTGGCCCGATCGATGCGCGTAGGAGCCCGACGTCAGTCAATTCGCTCGCGACTCAGCACTCGATCGGGTGGTTCGAAGCCAACGTGATCTACGCCGTGCCGGCGAACTATCCGGGTGTCGGGCGCAAGGTTTATCCGGGCTTCCTGCAGCACATCGGCTTCGCGGCGATGAATCCGGAGCGGCACGCGGCGGCGCATTGGGACTTCTATCAGAGCCTGTTGCGCGGCGACGAAGACGACGCCGAAGCGCACCGCCGCTTCTATGACGAATACAACGCCGTGCTCGACATGGATGCCAACTATTGCTGCTACAACGCAGACCCTCTCCACCACGGCCGCAGCGTCGGCATGACGGCAAAGTCGCAGTGGCGAAGAGCAACCAGCGCTGGTGTTCTGACGGCTTTGAGTTTCGCTGCGACAACGGCGAGCCGTTGCGCGTGACGTTCGCGCTCGATTGCTGTGACCGCGAAGCAATGAGTTGGGCGGCGACGACTGGCGGCCACAGCGGCGATGTGGTGCGTGATGTCATGCTGGCAGCCGTCGAGAACCGCTTTGGCAACGTCCTGAAGGCGCCGACGAAAATCGAATTGGCTGACGGACAATGGCTCGGGCTACATGGCAGAAAAGACCAGGACCTTCGCGTCTGGAATTGGTCTGAAGCCATTGACCACACCGCAGCCCGCAAAGTAACGGCATGGCGGAAAGCTTCGTGAAGACGATGAAGCGTGACTACGTCGCCTTCATGCCGAAGCCCGACGCAGCGACTGCGGCGCACAACCTCGCCGTCGCGTTTGAGCATTACAACGAGCAGAATCCTCATAGCGCACTGAAGTATCGCTCGCCACGCGAGTTCAGGCGCAGGACCGATTCATCAACCCAAGTGTGAGGTGGTGTCCGGAGGTACAGGGGCAAATCCAGCATGTGTATTCGCGCTGACGCTCGTAATGGCGCGTCAAGTCACGCTAGCTAATCTCTATTCCGTCAATCAATGACCGCGCATAGTCGATCGCTTCCTCGAGTATTTCTATCTGCGTTTCCTGTTTCTTCAGCAGTTTTCTAAGCGCAGCTACCTCTCGAAGCGCGAAAAGAAGACCGACTGAATCTTCGCAAGATGGATTCTGCCGCGCGCCGCCCGTTCCGTTGGATTGCGCCCCTGAACGATCTGTCATCATCTCGGGCCATTCCGCAGATGCCATGTTTTCGACGCAATGCCGCTGGATGACGCTACGTTCCCTGACGCGTCCGGATTTTGGGACGTCGACATCAAAGGTCTCGCGATGCCATTCCTGACGATATTTTCGATACATGGGCAAAACCATATCAAGCTCGGTAGGCAATCAGATCATCAAGCAGCATGTCGTGACCGGAGCACTTTGTGCGGTAGCTTTTCCTTTCGTGCAGCAAAGTCTGGCGATAAGAGCGCAGCGTAAAGCAAGGCCTTCCGCTTCCCGTCAGTTACGCCACGCGCGAGACTTCTGCCAAAGACTACTAACTCGTACGGCAGCTTTATACGACTTCGAAATGGGCGCTCCCTTGACGACGCGAGTGCCATAGAAGAACGGAAGACAGTTTGGTTGAGCGTTGAAGGATGATGGTAACAACCCGTGTGCGTCCTGATGTTCAAAGGTTGCGCCATCTCGATCCAGTGCTGTCCTGATTTGCTCAACCAGTTTCTATTGGACACAAATGCGGCTCAGGTCCACCGTTCTTCGATATACGTTCCTGTTCAGCCAGGGGACGAATGTGTACTCGTCGTACGCATTGCTACCGATAATGATCCAATTATGCAGATTGTTTGACATGGCTGGCTCACAAATGGAACGGTCTATCGATGGAACCAAGATAGGCGGACCACCCAAAGAAAACTATTGTGCGAACGGTTGCCGCATTCCACCATGGGCATCGTATCCCTCATGCACACGTATGTCTCAAATGGTAAATAAGGCAAGTTCTCTAGCCCTGACAGCACCATTCTGAACTCCACCTCCCGTCAGCAAGTGGTGCGTAGAGATGAGACAGCGTTCCAAAGAAGGAGAAATCCCTGCCCTTCGCACAATGGCGCCGTTTGTCTTGCAAACCTAAATTAATTTCACGGTCCATGCATGTGGTTGAAACGCCTCCAACGGCGTCGCCGCGTTTGGCCAATTCCCGCGGTCCTATCAACGTGATGAGTATTCCGTCGTATGCAAAATCGGGGCCGAACAATTGGAAGGCAGATGCCACTCCGTTATACGGCATGACAAACTTCCGCAAAGGAGAGGATTTTCCAGATGGTAAGTGACTGAAATTCAATTGACGTAAGCACAGCGAAATACGGCAATGCGCGTGCCATTTTTCACGCATCGCGGGAAAGAACGCATCGCACCGCTCGCTATGCGTCGCGGCTGCGCCTCGCAATTTGTCGTTGTTGTCGATTGAGCCGCAAATTTGCAAGCCTCAAAGGGGAAACAAATGAATCGTAGAGAAATGATGCGCACGAGCGTGCTAGCCTCTCTGGCAGTCGCCAGTGCATCAGCACTTGGCCAAAGCACTGCTTCCGACACCACCGCGCCAGAGGTCAGTTTCCGCCAGGAAAGTGACAGCATGGGGCCTGTCAACGTTCCGGCCGACAAGCTATGGGGCCCGGAGACGCAGCGTTCGCTCGAGCACTTCAGCATCGGCGACGATCTGATACCGCGCGAAATGATCACGACGTATGCGATCCTGAAGAAGGCGGCGGCAAACGTCAACTTCGCCGCCAAACGGTTGACCGAGCAGCAGCACAACCTGATCGTTCAAGTCTGCGACGAAATTCTCGCCGGTCAGCATCATGACATGTTCCCTTTGCACGTCTGGATGACGGGTAGCGGCACACAGTTCAACATGAATGTGAACGAGGTCATTGCTAACCGCTGCTGCCAGCTTGCGGGCACACCACTAGGCAGCAAGAAGCCGGTTCACCCGAACGATCACGTGAACATGGCGCAATCGTCGAACGACACATTCCCGACTGCGATGTACATGGCCGCGGCGATCAACGTCAAAGAGCGGCTGATGCCCGCCGTGGCTGCCTTGCGAGATTCGATCAACGCGAAGGCTGAAGCGTGGAAGGACATCGTCAAGATCGGCCGCACCCACATGCAGGACGCAGTGCCGATCACACTCGGGCAGGAATGGTCCGGATATGTCGGCATGCTATCAGACAACCTGGAACGCTTTGACGACTCGCTCAAGGGTGTCTACCGGCTCGCAATTGGCGGCACGGCAGTTGGAACGGGGCTCAATACGTCGCCTGGCTTCGACAAGGCGGCGTCCTCCGAAATTGCGAGGCTTACCAGGTTGCCCTTTGTGTCGGCGCCGAACAAGTTCACCGTGCAGGGCGCGCATGATGCGCTGGTTCACCTGTCCGGCACGATGCGCACGCTCGCGGTCTCGCTCTACAAGATTGCGAACGATATCCGGCTGATGTCGTGCGGGCCCCGTGCGGGGTTCGCGGAATTGATCATCCCAGCAAACGAACCGGGTTCGTCGATCATGCCGGGCAAGGTCAACCCGACGCAGGCTGAAGCACTCACCATGGTCGCCGTGCAGGTGATCGGCGATGACGTCTCGACTGGTATCGGCGGCGCGAGCGGCTACCTCGAAATGAATGTGTACAAGCCCCTGATCATTTTCGATATCACGCATTCGATCACGATCATGACCGACTCGTGTACCAACTTCCGCAAGTTCCTGATCGAAGGGACGAAGCCCAACCTGAAGAAGATCAAGCAAGACGTCGATCGCTCGCTGATGCTCGTGACCGCCCTCTCGCCGGTGATTGGCTACGACAATGCCTCGAAGATCGCGCACTACGCGTACGTTAACGACCTCACGCTGAAGGAGGCTGCAGTGAAGCTCGGCTATGTCAAGGCGGCCGAGTTCGACAAAATCGTCGATCCGAAGAAGATGGTGATGCCGTACGTCGCGCACGCGGACGCGGAAGACTGAGCGGCACCTGCTTCGGGATGGAACGCGGCGCTAACCGGCAATCGAGGTCGGCCGGGTAACGCCGCACACGTTGGTGCGACGAATGGCATGGGAAACCTCGTTCCCTCTCAGTCATTCAATCAATCGTCGAGCGAAGCGATGGAGCCTGAAGCAGCAGTGACGAATCTATCCGTGCCGGTCTTGCTGACGCTGTCCGGGGGCTTTCTCGACGCATTCACCTACATCGGCCATGGCAAGGCAGTCCTGCAGGCGCAGCGGCACCGAGTTATACGGCACGCAAAGGGATTGCATGACAGAACGGTCATTTTGCCGCCACGCCCTGTTCAGGGACTCAAGCCGAGAATCGCACCAACCTGAGAGCTGCCAAACCGGCTCTCTGGCACTCCTTAGTGTCAACGTTCGAGTAGACGACAGAAATGAAAAGCATGCATACCTTTGCGAAGCGCATGTTGGCTTGTGCAACCACAGTCGGCAAGACGAATGACGCGGATGGGATCGGCCGGGCCACTCAATCGCGCTGGATAGCGCAAGGGGCGCCATCATGCTGACCCGGCGGCGGCTTTACGTATCGATCGGCGTTGCGGCAGCCGTTGCGATTGGCGGACTCGTCGTCCTGCGTGTCCCGGCTTCGACCGCGCC
>NZ_CADIKK010000073.1 GCF_902859915.1 Paraburkholderia ultramafica | reverse complement strand
GTCGCTGACTGGCACTACTGGCATGATCAAGGTTACGCGTTCTGACATCCAGAAAGCCGTCGCACTGTCGCTGTGGGATCTCGCTCACCTCGTCCTGATCTCTCGCAGCGTAGTCGGTCCCGTACTAAATTCCAACTTCTGACGGGTTACGCTGACGGATACGACCTAAGGGAACCGTCAGACCCCGGTGCGTGACGCAATTGTCATGTCCGCCATCTATAACGAAGCGACGGTCATCGCTTTCGTGGCGCGCCCTGCCGCTGCTTGCTCGGATCCGGCGTGGTCCCAGTTACCCGGGAACGGTCAACGATCGTGCCGTTAATGAAACAAGCGAATGATGCCCGGATCTCGGGCGATGGAGGAACCCATGTATTCCTTGTTGCCAATATTGGGTCCAGACCCGGATGCCCCAGTGAGCGCGGAAGCATACTCTTTGGGTAATGATGGTCAGGTAGCCGGAACCACATTTGTGAACTTCGAGGGACCATCGTGGCCGGTTGGCGCGCAATGGCTAAACGGTTGGCTCACCTCTACGCTTCCGCCTCCGAATCACACCACCCTCTGGGGTATCAACGACGGCCTTGTCGCTGTGGGCAGCACGACAACAAACAACTACCCAACCGAGTCCGCCATCGTCGTCGACACGGGGAATGTGACCGACCTCTCGGCCCTGATCGGCCCGAACTCATGGGCGGCCGATGTTAACGATCAGGGACCCGTTTGCGGCGGCGGCACTAACGGAGAGGGTTTCCTGTACAGCGTGCCCGCAAACCGTCTCGTTGACACCGTTCCGACGCTTAATCTTGCCGTAATCAACAACCCGGGGGAGCAGTTGGCTTCAATGTTTCCTGGAAGCCAGCGGTATATATCGTTGCGAGCGGCACCACAAAGATGCTGGATGCGTTGGAAAGCGTGTACGGCATCAACGACACCGGGATAGCTTGCGGGGCAGCCGGCACGCCGCCCACGTACAACGCCGTTCCGGGAACGTGCGACACACGGCAGGCGACGCCGGTCTTTCAGACTATCCCGCTGCCCGCTGGAGCAACTGCGGGTACTGCAATGGCAATCAACAACAGTGGCGACGTAGTCGGCAGCTGCGTGTTTGACGATCCGTCGTTTAACAACGGCTTTCATTTTGGAGCTTTCCTCTATCAAAACGGGACGACGACGCTTCTGGACACGCTGATTTCGGATCCTGGATCAGTAAGTCGCGCGCGGCAGGACGGCGCTTGCGGTCCGCCATCCGAAGGATCAGCGTCCAAGACGTCCAATATACGGATCCCGTAATCAACGGTCCCGACGTGCATGCGCGGTTAGGGATCGGATACCTGCCCTTGCGCGTAGGTCGTGGAATGCACTCACTGTCATATGTGCGGCTCAGGTCGGGATGTGACGGGATTTGCGATACCCACCGGGCCTCAGAGCCTGGAGATCGTCCACCGGAGCGCATTGTCTCAGCCGTTTCTCCCACTCGATAGTCACAGAATAGAAGGCTTCATGTACGAACTGACTCGAGCCAATGAAGCGCACCTGCATGACCTCGCGGAACTGGTCAGCACAACAGGCGCTTATAGAAAAGCGGTGGTTGAAAACAAGATGAGTGTGAGTTATCAGGATTGGATGGATCGCTTTTTGCTCCCACCGTTGATCCAATTTTCCTGGGTCCTCCTCGATAACAGCCGCCATGATCGCGTAACGGGAATTCTAATTTGTGGCCCTCTGGCTAATATTAGCCTGAGGCCTGATTTGAGTGGCCATCTGTCCGACACGATTGTCGACGAACTCGTGGCACCGATTCGCGAACTGGACATACCTGATGGATTTTTCATCCATTCGCTGGCAGTCCGTCCCGACATGCCAGGAAAGGGGCTCGGCAGGAGGCTATTCATCGAAGCGGAGTCGCTTGCGAGCCAGAGCGACTGCACGGACAATCTGTCGCTTACCGTCTGGTCGAATGATGTAAAGGCAATCAGGTTGTACCACTCCATGGGCATGATTGTGACCGATCTTGTCAAAACAAAAGTCGCCACCTTCCCGCCGTTGTTACTGATGGAAAAGACCCCTAAATTCCTGACTTACGAAGAGTTGTGCGCGTGACCGCGTTACCGCTCTTGTTGCGATACTGCGCGCCGGTTCGTGCGGTTCGCCGTCGAGCCTCGACACTCGTCGGGATTAGGCCAACGAGTGACGTTTCGCGGCGACTCGACAGGTGTTTGACGACCCTGAGCCGTCATTCGAACCGGCATTGGGTCAATGGCCGCTTCCGAGTGCGGAGCCGCCGCTCGAATAGTCACCTACGGAGATGGCGAACGGCGGCTAGAGTGGGACGAGTGGCGCGTCCTTTGTCTTCCGGGTACGTCCGTCACACCTTCATACCGATACGGTGCAGCCGGACGCCTATCTGTCCAATATCGGCTGCCCACGTCCGATACAACGCGCGCATCGCTTCCAGAACGCGAGTGGGCCGTTGTTCGACATCGGCGCGCATTGCCTCGACAGCATGGTAGAACGCTGGGCCTACTGCGAGTTGTCCGCGAAACTGCGGCAGTTGCCCCTCGTCCAAAATCCGGGCACTGCGCCCAATCCGCGGGAAACAGATCAAACTTGGAATGTCCGCGTGTCGCATGATGAGCTGGTATCGCCAACAGTGGCCAGGTGCGCGTCCAGCCGGTACGAGTTCGACGCTGGATCTGATCGGATCTTCTCCAACCAGAAAGTCATGGACCGTTGAAACCCGCTCCGGCGCATTGCCTGCAAGGAGCACATAGGGCTCGACGGTCGTCACGGGGCGCTTCGCGCCAGTCAAACGCTCTCGGTGTACGGATGTAAGCCCGAAGACTGCCATCAGACGTGACATTGCCGCGTCGGACAAAGTCGTCTGCCCGGCAAGATAGGAATCGAGCTCAATCTTTGCCACGCCTACGCGTTTCGCAACTGCGAGCGACGGTTCCGGCCAGCAGCCGAGCAACGCGGATATGATTTCGCGAGCGCCATCTTCGCGCAAAGTGACCACCTGCGGAAAAGCCAGATTTTGACCCGGGATCTGCTGCCCGTCAGGATAGCCACCCTTCCCCGGGATGATCGCGACATTTGCTTCCTCGACGGGCGCAAGCGTGCCCGCGAAGGCTTTCCTATCAGCAATCATCCCTCGGACCTGAAACCTCAGGCTCACGTTGCGCAGGAATCGCAGCGCACCTTGCTCCCACGTTGTTCTCAGGTGACGTTTTGAGGCATCGATATTCACAACCGTATTTCCTTCAACAATTTGAACCGGTATCCAATCCCTACGAATACAACGAATTGGCCGTGATGTACGTCCTGTCGGTCAATACGGGCTGGCCACAGGCCGCAATGGACGAGACCGTCGTGACGGGTGGACACAGGTTCACTGTTGCGTTCGGCTGCAGTGTCGTCTCGATATGTCAATCATCGGGGCGAACGCGGTCTACGACCATCCCCGAAACGGGGGAGCGAGGAAACGTGGAACGCTAGAGCCACAGTCGTTATGGGGTGCAATCGTAATAACAAACGGCAAAGGCCGCGCGAGCATCGCCGATTTTTCGATTTGATACTGGCCTCCAAATCATTCAGAAATGGCCTGATTTCGTCCTGCCTTGACTGCCGCTTTCAAAACCGTCCAGTCAGCCTCTTTCTGTTGCGCATAAGCGAGTGCGAATCGTTCGATGGCCCCCACGAGGCGAATCGCAGCATCCACCAGCTCATCACGATCGAACAGTGCGGTGCGACCTCTTCGAACGGCCGGCTCTCGGTTTGGAGCAGCCGCTCGCAGAACGGATCTGCAGACGGGCGAGTGGCAGCAACTGGCCGGTCAGCGACCACTCGCTAACCGGCCTGACAACCTACACCTCCGTCTGTTCGGCCATTTCAAGTGCGTCATCTACCTCGATGCCGAGGTATCGGACTGTACTTTCAAGTTTCGTGTGACCGAGCAACAACTGAACAGCCCTAAGGTTCTTCGTGCGACGGTAGATCAAAGACGCCTTGGTCCGGCGCATCGTGTGGGTACCGTAGGCAGTGTCGTCAAGGCCGATTGACGCGATCCACCGATGAACCAGCCGGGCATATTGCCGTGTCGACAAGTGCGGAGAGTCGTGAATTCTGCTCGGGAACAGGAAGTCGGTTGCGTGCAGGCCGCATGCCTTATCCATGCCGCCACACTCTCGCGAGTCTGTTCGGTAATCTCGAACTGTACAGGCCGTTGCGTCTTCTGCTGCATGATCATCGCGCGGCTGGCGACGTGCTCCCCGTGACAAACGTCGCGCACGCGCAGCTTCGTCAAATCACAAGCGCGGAGCTTGCTGTCGATGCCGAGATTGAACATTGCCAGATCCCGCACGCGGGACGAAAGCTGCAGGCGCACGCGTATCGCCCAAATTTCCTTCAGCTTCAGCGGTGGCTTCTGGCCGGTTAATCTCCCTTTATTCCACGGTACTCGCGTCGGGACTGTGTCGGTTGACGTGCTCATGACAATCTCCTTTCCGTTGAAGGGAGATCCAGTCTGCGTCTGGAACAATGGGCGCTACCCGACCCTGAGCAGCCCTCCGAAGTCAGCGCAGGTCAATGGCTGCTGCAAGCAGTCTTCCGGCCGTCGACGCGGGTCGAATTTCCCGGGTCGACAGGACCGCGCCGCGTCCGCGCAATCGCAGTAATTGCCTAAAGAACAAACGGTTCGGCTCGCCTTTGTAGGCATCACTCGCGCTATTCGTGTTGACCTCACCTCCGGCTACGCGCAATGTTGCGATTCAGACTCAAGGAACATGCTGACGGCAACGTTCGCGTACCGCTGCTCGATCCAATGGCCGCGCCGGCCTTGCGCGCCTGAGCGACCGATGTTCACACCGCTGATCCGGGGCGTCACATGAAGTGTCCGCGCTGTGCGCACGAGTGTGCGCAGTCTGCGAAGTTCTGCGAGGAATGCGGGTTGCCCCTGCACCTCGCGTGTCGTGCGTGCGGAGCATCGCTTACTGCTTTCGATTCCATTTGTGCCGCATGCGGGATGGCTGCCGGCGGCGACGTCGCATTGGCCGAAGACCGACGCGAAGCAACAGCCTTATTCGCCGATGTTTCCGACTATACGACGCTGTGCGCGAGAAGCGATGCGGAAGAGGTACAGACGATGCTCGACCGCTTCTACGCAGCGATGGAAACGGTCGTGACGCATCACGGCGGCCATGTTCTGAACCGGATGGGCGACGCAGTGATGGCGGTCTTCGGCGCGCCCGTCGCCCACAAAAATGATCCCGAGCGCGCCGTTCGCACCGCCCTTGAAATGCACGCAGCGGCGTCGGAAATTGCAGACTGCGAGGGGCGACCGCTAGAACTACACATCGGCGTTGCTCGAGGCGAAGTCGTAGCCACCAGGGTCGACAGCGGAGGCCAGTCGAAATGCTCCGTCACCGGCGAGATCGTGAATCTCGCCGCACGTCTCCAGGCGCTAGCCAAACCGGGCGACACCCTGATCTCCGAGGAGATGTATCGGTCGGTTTCGACTTTGGTGGAGGCCGACCATTACGGCACGCATGCCGTCAAAGGATTCCCGGTTCCCGTCTCGGTTTGGCGCGTGCGGAGTCTGAGCACAGTGTCGATCTCGCGCTCGCCCTTCGTAGGCCGAAAGATGGAGATCGGCCAGATTGCCGGCATATTGGACCGGGCGCAGTCCGTCGGAAGCGGCGCGGCAATACTCGTGCGCGGCCGCGCCGGAATCGGAAAGTCGAGGTTGATGGCCGAGGTCCGGCAGCACGCCCGTTCACGCGGGTTTGCGGTGCCGTGCGGAGACGTACTCGACTTCGGCGCTGCACGTCGAAAGGCTGCCGTGCCGGCAATGCTCGCGTCCATGCTCGGCATGTCGTGGTCGGATAAAGAGGCGACGATACGAGCGGGGCTCAAGTGCGCCATTGACAGTGAAATTGTGGTGGAGCAGGACGCACTGTTCATCGCCGCTTTGCTGGAACTGGATCTCCCGGCAGGCGACAAGGCGCTTTTCGAATCGATGGACCCCGCCGCTCGAACACAGCGCTCCGATCAGGCATTGGCAAGGACGTTAGAGCGAGCCGCCAGCAAGACCCCGGTGCTGATCACGATAGAAGATATCCATTGGGCGCCACTGCCACTGCTTCGGCAACTGACTGTTATTGCGCAAACCGTCGCCAGTTCGCCGCTTATTCTCGCGATGACCTCACGCAGCGAAGGCGGACAGCTGGACGACTCATGGTACAAGGCCCTACGAAGCGGCCCTTTGTTGCAGATCGACCTAGGTCCGTTGAGCTACGACGAATCGTGCATGCTGGCAAGCGACGGAGCCTCGCAAGGGAACGATGTCTTACAGCAGTGCGTAAAGCGTGCCGAGGGCAATCCGCTGTTTCTCGAGCATCTGCTTCGCGCGTCGCGCGAGAGCGACATGGCGGCCGTTCCGCCCACGGTCCAGAGTCTGGTGCTCGAACAGATGGACCGTCTCACCTCCGGCCAACGGATGGCTTTGCAGGCAGCGTCCGTCATTGGGAGGCACTTCGCGTCGGCTGACTTGCACGCGATCACGAACGATCCGGCCGATCATTGCAAAGCGCTTGTGCAGGCGGAGTTAATTCGGGCCGATGGCGACGAATTTCAGTTTACACACGCGCTGGTGCAGGAAGCGATTTATGGCTCGGTGCTCAAGAGTAGGAAGCGCTCGCTGCACCGGAAGGTGGCGCTGCGCATCGGCGATGGAGACCCGGTGCTGCGAGCGGAACACCTGGATCGCGCAGAGGACCCGGACGCCGCGCGCGCCTATTTACTGGCCGCAAAGGACGGGATGCAGCATTTCCATCCCGAAGCGGCGGTCGCGCTTGCTCAACGCGGCGCGGTCCTAGCCCGCAATCCATCCGTTGCTTGCGAGCTTGCGCTTCTCTATGGCGAATTGCTCCGCGAGTCCGGCCGATTGCCCGACTCGTTAGCCGCGGACCGTTCGGCACTCAACCTTGCGACAACCGATGAACAACGATGCCACGCATTGATGGAAATCGCCGCAGGATATCGCGTGACCGGCAACATCGAAGAGGCGCTTGATGCGCTCGCTCAGGCCGATTCGCTCGCGGAAGCGCTGAGTCTGGACCTGCAGCGATCCAAGATCCACCATCTACGAGGCAGCATCTACTTCGCGCGCGGCGAAGTGCCTGCCTGCACGGCGGAGCATCGTCAGGCGCTTTGCTATGCAAAATGCAGCAGCAGCCCTGAATGTGAAGTCCGGGCATTGAGCGGGCTCGGGGATGCACAGCTCGAACAGGGACATTTGGTCCAATCGCTGCAATCGTTCGAGCGCTGCGTCTCGCTGTGTGAGGCGCGGCAATGGATCGCGATCGAGATTCCGAACCGATGCATGATCGGATATTGCCTGCAGTACGCGGCCAGGCTGGATCAAGCTGTGCAGGAAGTGCAGCGGGCGCTGGACGACGCGCGGAGGACGGGGCTCGTACCCGCGCAGGTGTTCGCGTTGTCGAGCCTTGCGACGATTCTCGTCGACGCCGGACGATTTGATGAAGCCGAGCCAGTATGCATCGAAGGTCTGTCGTTGGCTCGGTACACCGGCGCTCGCCGTTTCGAATCGGCGATTCTTCTGTCGCTGGCCGAGGTTCGACTGAGAACGGGTTCGCGTGACGATGCCGCGCGCCAGATTTATGCGGCGCTAAAGATCGCGCAAGAAACCGGCCTTGGGTACGCCGGCGCCGCAACATTCGGGATGCTGGCCCGTGCCGCACCGAACGCGCAAGCGCGGGCCGAGGCGTTGCGTGAAGGCGCGGCATTGCTTACGCAGCCTTGCCTCGCTCAATCTGTTCTGCGCTTTCACATCCACGCTATGGACGCCACCATCGAAGGCTCCGAATGGGATGACGTACTCCGTCATGCGGACGCTCTCGAAGCGTTCATGCAGTCCGAACCTTTGCCATGGGCATGTCTTCTCGTTCGACGTGCGCGCCTCGTCGCCGCTGCAGCAAATGGCACGGATGTCGCCGGCGCGCGAACTGGACTTCAATGCCTGAGACAGGAGGTGCTTGCCGCCGGACTAGGCTCGGCACTCCAGGTAATTGATGCGGCGTTGGAGCGGATAAGCGATGACACAGCAAATGGCCAACTCGCGGGGTGAGCCTGATTTGCCCACATGCGGTTGAAGCCGTTCAGCGAACGATGGCATGTGCCTGGTGGCCGCGTTTCGTCGCAACTCGCCAGCGACCTGGACAGCCGCCATCGGACCGATACCTTCGGAAGGACACAACAGTTCGGGGGTGCGCGCGCCCGAGATTTCAAAGGTGAAGGGCCCGGCGCACCCTTTATGCAGTCCCGTGAAAAGAGCGTTAGTGGTGAGCCGAAAGACATAGCCTGTCCGTTCGCGGCGCGCTAGGCTCGCGGCGACGAAAGACGGTGAGCACCGCAGCCTCGAATTCAACTGCCGGAATGCACGGGAAGTCTAGGGCTTGACGAACTTGAGCGTCATGCGATCCGATTCCCCTATTGCGGCATAGCGTGACCGGTCGACGTCGCCGCCCTCGTATGTAGGCGGCAGCGACCATACGCCGTGCGGATGGTCCTTCGTATCCTTCGCGTTCGCGTTGATCTCGCTGCGCGCAACGAGCATGAAGCCGGCCGCTTGCGCGTGCTCGATGACGAAAGCTTCAGTCACGTAGCCGGAATCAATCATTTGTTGCACAGTCGTACCCGGCCGCGCGCGATGCTCCTCGACGCCGAGTTCGCCGCCATGCTTCAACGCGCCGTAGAACGCGCGCAGGTTGGCATCGATTTGTCCGTCGTTGATCCAGTTATGGATGTTCCGAAACGTGAACACGCGGTCGAACCGGTCATGCGCGTCGAAGCCGATGAATTGACCTGCGTGCAATGTGCCGACGACAACCTTTCCATAAATCGCCGGCGCGTCCGCAAGCTTGCGGCGATAGGCGGCGTCGGTCGGGCCGTCCTCGGCGGCGAGATCGGCGGATGTGCTGAGATATTGCGCCTCGTAGAGCTGACCCGCGTCGTGCAGATAGGGCGCAAGAATGTCCGTGTACCATCCTCCACCCGGTGCAATCTCCAGCACCGCTTGAGTAGGATCGAGATCGAAAAACAACAGCGTTCCCTTCGAATGGCGATAGACGTCGCGCGCACGCGCCTTATCGCTGCGTTGCAATGCAGCGATGGCGGCATCGAGCGACGTCGTGCTGGCCCCGCGCGGTTGCGAATCATACGATGGATTCTGAGAATCCGCCGAAGAAGAAGCGCATCCGGTCAGCATGAGCGCAAAGCAGGCGGCCGCGCGCGTGACGGCGCGCGCCCGGTCCAGGCGGGTAGTTTTCATGAAATGAGTACCGGTGTGAGATTGGGGACACTATGCGCGTTTCTTCGGAAATCTGCCTCACGCAACGTCGGCCGGTTAGATCGATGCCGCCACACGCACGAAGATCCACACGGCGCGTGTCTGAGCTTGACCGGTGCATTCGAGCGTGCGAGCGAACGCGCCTGAAAAAACCTCGTCAGCGCACGCGAAGTGGTACTCGATCGGGCCCAGGAGGCGCTTGCATAAGCTTACGCCAGCGCGCGCGTTCCCTCTTCGCCGAACGCGGTTTGACATAGAAGGTCGGCCGCGTCCGGCACCAGTCGACCCACTTCGGACCTCGGAGCCGGCGCGAAGTCAACGGCAGCTTTAAAGGGTACAACGGCCATGCGCGTGGTCTTATCGCACGGCAAGCGCTCGGCGCTCATAGCGCTGAAGTACCTCGCCACCGCTCCTTTCATCGACCTTAGGATTGCCTGTCTCATACCGGCGCATGACGGGCTCACTATGACGGCTCCCTCTATATCTCCGCCAAGACTCGAACACTCGCGCCTGGACGCCTCGAGGCATCCAAAAGTATGAGCGCGCTATGCCCACGTAGGACTGCAGCGACCGTTCGTACAATGGTTTTCTTTTGGTCGTCCGTCTACCTTGATTCCATGGAGTTCGCGATTTCATTTGAGTAACAGCCATGTTAGACGTTCCGTGTGACCGGACTTATATCCGTAGCAGCGCGTACGACAAGTACACGTTCGTCCCCTGGCTGGATAAGAACGGTATCGCCGGACTGTTGACCTTAGCTTCGAGCCACATCGGTATCCAGTGAGGGGCACGATGAGCAGGAACGCAAGAGATTTGGTCCAGCTGCGTCGAGACGATCCGATGTCGGCGATAGCGACCAGCGTCTTCTACGCGGCGCATAAGAAGAACGCTGACCAAATCGCTTGACCGCCTATCGTCTGGCCGACCGGACGAAGGTCGCCAAGGCCCCGTTAATCGTGGATACCACAGGAGATTGCCATGTTCATCTATTCGATCCGTTATCGCGATGTCTGCGGCCGGTGGTCGGTTGCCTTCACACACGCCGCTTCACAGTCCGACGCTGAAGCGATTGCAACCTGCCGTTATGGCGCGTTCCATTCCGTCAGCCGTGCCGGATTGGTTCCTCGAACAACGTAGCCTGGTAGCCCGAACGGCCAAATGGGACCGGAGCGGAAATTCCAGCCCATCGCGTCGCGTACTCAGCGAATGGCTGCTTGCGAGCCCTCGGGCTCGACGTCGCATGTGACTACCTCATCCGTCCCGATACTGCACAACAAGGGATTCCCAGCCTCTTACTCAGCTTATCCTTAGGGAACCATGCTCTATCAATTGCACGAATTCCAACGGGCACTTCTGAGTCCGCTCACCGCCTGGGCCCAGGCCGCGTCGAAATCCTTCGCCAATCCGGCCAGCCCGTTTGCGTACGTTCCTGGCGCCACCCGGCTTTCGGCCGGCTATGAGCTGCTGTACCGGTTAGGCAAGGATTACGAAAAGCCTGAGTTCAACATTCACCAGATCGTCAAGGACGGCCACAACATCCCGATCGTCGAACAGACGATCATTGAAAAGCCGTTCTGCCGCTTGATGCGCTTCAAGCGCTTCGCCGATGACAGCGACGCCGTCACACAGCTGAAGGACGAACCTATCGTGCTCGTGTGCGCACCGCTGTCCGGCCATCACTCCACGCTGCTGCGCGACACCGTGCGCACGCTGTTGCAGGACCACAAGGTGTACATCACCGACTGGAACGACGCGCGCATGGTGCCGCTCGAAGACGGTCCGTTCGACCTCGACAACTACATCGCGTACATCCAGGAATTCATCCGTCACATCGGCGCGAAGAATCTGCACGTGATTTCGGTGTGCCAGCCGACGGTGCCCGTGCTCGCCGCCATTTCGCTGATGGCAAGCCGCGGCGAAGACACGCCGCGCACGATGACGATGATGGGCGGCCCGATCGATGCGCGTAGGAGCCCGACGTCAGTCAATTCGCTTGCGACGCAGCACTCGATCGGCTGGTTCGAGAACAACGTGATCTACAACGTACCGGCGAACTATCCGGGCGTCGGCCGCAAGGTGTATCCAGGCTTCTTGCAGCACACCGGCTTTGTCGCGATGAATCCGCAGCGGCACGCGGCGTCGCATTGGGACTTCTATCAGAGCCTGTTGCGCGGCGATGAAGACAACGCCGAAGCGCACCGCCGCTTCTACGACGAGTACAACGCCGTGCTCGACATGGATGCCAACTATTACCTCGACACGATCCGCGTGGTGTTCCAGGAATTCCGTCTTGCAGAAGGCACGTGGGAAGTGGCCGGCGAGCGTGTGCAGCCACAGGACATCAAGAAGACGGCGCTCTTCACGATCGAAGGAGAGCTCGACGACATTTCCGGCAGTGGCCAGACACGTGCCGCTCATGAGCTGTGCACCGGCATCCCCGAGAAGAAACGGCGTCATTTCACCGCCGAAAAGTGCGGCCACTACGGGATCTTCTCCGGCCGCCGCTGGCGCGCCATCATCTATCCTCAACTGCGCGAGTTCATCGTCGAACACGATCGGGCGCCAGGAAATGTCTTCAAAGAAGATCGGCGCGCAGAAATCGACAGTAGCGAAAGTAATAAGAGCTATCCCTGCGCGACCGTCTGACGGTCCCGCCAATTGCTGGGCAGCCTTCGGCTGCGGTCGGTGGCGCTTTCGGCGGCTCTGATGTGATGGACGACTCCCGCTACGCAGCGAGAGGTTTATGCCAGAGTGGAGCGGTCGTGACGTCCACGGCAAAGGAGCGTTCATCATGAAGATAGCGACTGT
>NZ_CADIKK010000072.1 GCF_902859915.1 Paraburkholderia ultramafica | reverse complement strand
ACAGTCGCTATCTTCATGATGAACGCTCCTTTGCCGTGGACGTCACGACCGCTCCACTCTGGCATAAACCTCTCGCTGCGTAGCGGGAGTCGTCCATCACATCAGAGCCGCATGCGGTTGGCGTGCCTCTGCCCGAGGTGCTGGCGCCACTCACTTACTCCGTTTCCGGCATGGCAATCGATGCGGCAATTCGGGGACGAGGCATTTCGTTGGGACAGGGCTTTTTTGCCATTGATAGCATCAAGCGACACGAACTTGCCGCGCCGTTCAAGGTCGCCCTCCCCATGCCGTTCCCATACTTCATTTGCTGGAAGCGAACGGCGGCAGACTCCCCTGCAACCAGGCAATTTCTCGACTGGCTAATTGAGGAAGCCGAGCAGACGGGACGCGACATAAAAGCCATGTTTGGCGACTGACGCGCGCATGCTGAAGTCCCGACTCCCCTCGAAGTCGGCCGACCCGCCCTCGCCGGTGAATGATTTATTGTGGTCTACGTGAACGGACGCCATTCGCGGCATACATCCATCGACCCTTCACGACGTGGAGAGAGTCGTAGAATATTGCTGTGGATCGTTTTCCGGCGCCCTCCTCCTCGAGCGCCGAACCAGCAAGGATTACCTCGCCCGACGTGATCGACGAGTCGAACCGGTGTTTGGCCATCCCGAACTGACGAGCCGCGTCTACGAGGTCGAGCGGTCGATCATGAGTTACGACGACATGAACGCTGTGTGCCCGCTGCACGGGCCAACGAAAATCATCGGCACGAATGCGTACGGGTTTCCGGTCTATGCGTGCTGCTGCAACGACGTGACCTATGTGACGCCCCCGGATGCGTGTACGAGGGCGCCGACGCAACGCGGACGTGACCCGCAACCCGAACAACCGAAGACGAGGAAAGAATGATACCGACGATCAAGCCTGCTGCCTATGTGGTGACCGGCAGTCCGTAGTATGTGGACCGGCCGGCGCACGACATCAGACAGGTTTTGTCAGCTTGCCATGTTCCGACGGCGCCTGCGTGAGCCACTTCATTGCGTCGATTCGTTCAGTACCGCGCTGATCGGCGAAATGCTCCGGCCTTGACTTGAGTTCGCAATCAAGTGGATTGCGAAGAAAAAGCCGCTCGAAAGCGGCGTTCCGTATCTGCTCTACGATCGACCTCGAGCGTGATGCATTCGGGTTGCCGGGCACGCGATGGAATTCCTCGATTCGCGCTTCTTCGCTTCTGCAAGCTCCTGCTCCAGGAGCCAGCATACGACGTGCCTTCGACACTTCGACTCCCGCCAACTCCGCCGCGTCGATCCGCGCCTTTGCACTGGCGACTTCGATGGTCAACCTCTCCGCAATCCCCTCTGCTGCTGTTGCCATTTCTTGCCGACCATCGTGGTTTGTTGGACTGCATCATTGCGGCCTGCTCAGGACATGTCAGCGCCCCGACTGAACAAGCGCCAGCAGCGCCAAGGTCGCAGACCGACCCACAACTGCCGCTCAGCACGCCGTGTCGGCAGACGGGTGTTGGCTGGAAATCGGCCATTCGTTTGGAAGCTCCCTCGTCGGCACGACCCACCCATGCGACAAGAAATGATTCTCTGCAGACAACATGCTAGCTAGCAGCTACGCCGACATGGCTATCGGGACGCACCGAGCACCAAGATGAAATCTCGGCGCGTCTCTGCCTCATCGTGCGCTATCCCGCAAGCCGACTCGCGATCACAATGTCCTCCGTCACTGCCAGGAACCGCGCAATGTCACTCGGCGCATGGCAATGCAACGGAGAGACGCGCACCGCACCCGCGAGGTTGAACGATCTCAACATCCGCCCCGAGTAAAGGCTCGTCGAAATCCGCTCATAGACGATCACGCCCTGCTCTTCATAGGCGCGCACTGCGGCGGTTGGGTCAAGCTTATCGAAGCCGATGCCTGCGATAAAATCGCGGCACGTCAGATCGCCGTGATCCCAGAACACGCGTACGCCTTCGATCGCTCGCAGCCCGCGCTGCCCGTCAACGCCGTCGAGCAACAACGAAAGTAGCGCGCGCTCATGCTCTTCGATGCGCTGCATGCCCTGCACGAAGAGTTCGCGCCGGTCTTCAGCGTCGCTGAACTGTGCGCCGATCCACGCGACGTAATCGACGATCGCGCTCACCACGGCGAACTGCGCCGGCGCGGGACTGCCGAGTTCCCAGACGCCCTTCTCTTTGGCAGCAAGCCGATGATGCGGGAGCTCCGCGAGCCGTTCCGACAGCCACGCCACGCCTGCGCCGCGGCATCCGAAGAACTTGTACGGCGCGATGTTGATGCCGTCGACGGGCATCTTCTGCAGGTCGATGACCGCATGCGGCGCATGCTGAACCGCATCGACGATAATGAAGAGGTCTGGCTTGCGCGCACGTGCACGTTCGACGATGGCTGCGATGTCCAGCTTCGCGCCCGAAATGTTCGATGCGTACATCACACTCAATAGCGCCGTGTCGTCGTCAATGAGCGAAACGATGTCATCGACATCGACGCCGCCGGTTTCGGCATTGCTTGGCGCGACGCGCAGCGCCTTGCCGGTACGTTCGCAGTACAGCTTCATCGCGTCGAAGGACGACGGATGCTCGAGAATGGTCGTCACGGCATTCGTGCCCGGCACGTTCTCCATCACCGCGCGCACCATCTCGAACATCGCCGCCGATGCAGTCAGCGAGAGATGCACGCTGCCATTGCGCGCGTTGAGAATGCGGCGAATGTCGTCTTCGCCGCGCGTCTGAATGTCCTGCAAAGCCAGTGCGCGTTGGTGGATGCGCTCGGGACAATCCGGCAGCGCATCGATCTGCGCGAACGCTTCCAGTGCAGACTTCAGCCTGAACGATCCCCCGGCGTTGTCGAAGAAGAGGCGCGCACGGCCGTCGACATCGTGATCAACGTAATGAAAGCGGCGCTTGATCTCTTCCATCAACGAATCGGAAAACAACCGCCCGCGACTGCTGCTCATCTCACTTGCTCCTCGTTCCATAAATTTCATTACTGTCTTCATCGAATCTCATGCGTCCAACGACGCGATATAAGCCTTGCCTTTCTCAGCGTCGTACTGGCCTTCCCATTTGGCGATGACGGGCGGCGCGAGCGCATTGCCCACCACGTTCAGCGCGGTGCGTCCCATATCCATGATCCGGTCGACGCCCGCGATGAACGCAAGCCCTTCGAGAGGCAGCCCCGCGCTCGCGAGCGTCGTCAGCAAGATGACGAACATGAAGCCGGGCACGCCCGCAGCGCCTTTGGACGTGACGACCATCGTCAGCACGAGCACAATCTGCTCTTGCAGGCCGAGATGCACGCCATAAAGTTGTGCGACGAACAGAGTGCCGATACCGAGATAAATCGATGCGCCGTCGAGATTGAATGTGTAGCCCGTCGGCACGACGAACGTCGTGATGCTCTTGGGCACGCCGAAGTCCTCCATCTTCTTCATCAGTTGCGGCAATACCGTCGCCGAGCTGCACGTCGAGAACGCAATGATCAGTTCGTCCTTGATGACCCGGAACAGCGTGAAGATGTTGAAACCGAAGAGCCGCGCCGTGACGCCGAGCACGAACACCGCGAACAGGATGATCGCGAGGTACGTCACCGCAGCGAGTTTGATGAGCGGCAACAGCGAACCGAAGCCGAAACTCGCGACGGTCACCGCGATCAGCGCACATACGCCGAACGGCGCGTAACGCATCACCATGCCGGTGACCTTGAACATGGCATCGCTGATGCCTTTGAAAGTTGCGAGCACCGGCTTGCGATATTCGGCAGGCACGGATTGCAGGCCGAGTCCGAACAGCACGGAGAAGAAAATCACCGGCAGGAGGTCGCCGCGCCCCATCGCCATGACGACGTTGTCGGGAATGATACTCAGCAACAGCGCCATGAACCCGTGATGCCCCTGGGTCTGCTGCGATGTCTGCTGATAGCGTGAGATATCGGTGTGGCCGAGCTGGGACAGATCAGTACCCAAGCCAGGATGCAGCAGGTTACCGAACACGAGACCCAACACAATGGCGATCGTCGTGACGACTTCGAAGTACACAAGCGTCTTCAATCCGATGCGCCCGAGCGAGCGCCCGTCGCCCACCCCCGCGATACCCATCACCATGCTCGTGAAGACGTCCTCGCATCCGAAAGTCAGCTCATGGCCGATAGCGCCAAATCGACGAACGCTCTACGGAGCGGTCGTTGAAATCCTCAACGGCTGCTTGCCGGCGGTTGGTGTGAACTCGTACTCCCGGCCAGATTCAGTCATTCCGCGCTGGATCGCGAATGGCTGCTCACCGTCGTATGCGAGACGTTCTTAGTATCCGCAATTGCGAAACGAAGAGCGGATTGGGCGAATATGCACACAGGCGCAAAATCGTAGCCGCGCTGGAAACTTACAGCTCGGCTGCACCCTCCTCCCGTTCCGATTACTCGCTTGACAAAGTAACAGACCTGTTCCTAATATTTAAGAGACTTACAGGTCAGTTACTTTATGGAGGGTGGCCATGCGGGTGAAGGAGGCAGGGACTTTGTCAGGCTCCGAGCGCTATCTAGAAGATTTTGCAGCGGGGCAGACGTTCGGATCAGGGCGGCTGCGCATCAACAAGGAGCGGGTTCTTGCGTTCGCTGCCGAGTTCGATCCGCAACCCTTCCACCTCGATGAGGCGGCGGCGCGCCGCTCGATTTTCGGTGGACTGGCCGCCAGCGGCTGGCACACCGCTGCCGTGACGATGCGGTTGATGATTGAAACCGAACTCAAGCCGGCTGGCGGCTTCGTTGGTGCTGGGCTCGACGAGTGCCGCTGGCCCCGGCCAGTGCGTCCCGGTGACGAGTTGCGCGTCGAGTGCGAGGTGATCGAGGTGCGACCGTCAAAGTCCCGCCCGGAGCAGGGTCTGATCAAGCTCCGAACGACCACTCTAAACCAGGACGACGAGGCCGTGCTGGTGCATGTCGTGAACATGGTTGTGCCGCGCCGGAAACACCATTCGTGTTGACACCGCGAAGTGGGATTTCCAGAGAGGAACGCTCCGCATTCGAAACCAGCTCCTGGTATTCGCGGCAACGTATCCGACCGTGTGACCACAAGCGCCAACCGCGTTGGGATGGAGGTGAATATGGACATCGGTTTCATCGGCTTAGGTGTCATGGGGCAGCCCATGGCACTCAATCTGGCCCGCGCGGGCACCCAACTCATTGTCTGGAATCGTTCCGCTGACAGATGCGAGTCCTTGCGAGCGGCGGGCGCAACCGTTGCGACGAATCCCGCCGAGATATTTGAACGGACCCGCGTGGTATGCCTGATGCTCGTCGACGGCGACGCAATCGACGCCGTCCTCGGCCGCGGCACGTCACAGTTCAGCGCGAACGTTGCGCACCACACGATCGTCCAGATGGGAACGACCTCGCCCGATTACTCACGCGGTCTCGAAGCCGACATTCGCAACGCCGGCGGCAGCTACGTGGAAGCGCCGGTCTCGGGCTCGCGCAAGCCCGCCGAGGCGGGCCAGCTCGTGGCGATGCTGGCGGGCGAAGACACGGCCATTGAAAGCGTCCGCCCCCTGCTCGAGCCAATGTGCCATCAGACGATGGTGTGCGGTCCGGTTCCAAACGGGCTTCTGATGAAGCTCGCGGTGAACCTGTTTCTGATGACCACGGTCACCGGCCTTGCGGAAGCGGCTCATTTTGCCGAACGACATGGCCTCGACATGCAGCAGTTCCGCGCCATCGTCGACGCCGGTCAGATGGCGAGCGACATCTCGCGCGTGAAAATCCTCAAGCTGGTGACACGCGACTTCGAAGAAGTGCAGGCGTCGATCACCAATGTGCTGGATAACAATCGATTGATTGCAGAAGCGGCCAGAAGAGGCGAGGTCGCGTCGCCACTGTTAGATGTCTGCTACGCGCTATACAGTGAGACGCTGGCGTTGGGGCACGGGCAGTCCGACATGATGGCCGTCGTCCACGCACTCGAGGCCAGAACGGATTCCGGTAAATCATCGCGTTCGACTAGGCCAACAATTTCGTCGCGGCGTCGATGAGGTCACCCCGCAGATCACGCGGCTCCGCTACCAAACCGGTGACGTATGCGCCGTTGATGATCAGCGCAATCTGAGACGCAGTGCGGTCGGGGTCAAGGACGCCCAGCCTTGCAACGATCGCCGCGAGCCTCGCTCGCAATTCCTCCTTGTTGTTTCGGGCGATAACCCGGCCGGGATGGTTGTCGTCGGGAAATTCCGTCACCAGATTTAGAAAGGGGCAGCCACGAAAGGCGGGATGCGCAATCCGCTTCGCGATTCCAGATAGCAGCGCGTCCAGCAGTGCGCGCGGGTCGTCAGCGTGCTTCGCTTCAACGCCATCCCACCACGCCCAGAACAACTGATCTTTCTCGGCGGCGAAGGCGGAGATCAAAGCGTCCTTGGAATCGAACACGCGATAGAGGCTCGTCTTCGACACCCCAGATTGCTCGACGACCGTGTCGATGCCGATGGCACGGATGCCCTCGCGGTAGAACAGGTCGCTTGCCGTCGCGAGGATACGGTCGCGCGCGCTCACTTCACCCTTGCGCGGGGCTCCTCGCCGGGGTCGGGCTCCTGCTTTCATATCCGCAATCTCCTTTTCATTCGGATTTTCTCTTTGACAAAGTAACAGATCTGTACCTACTATAAAAGTAACGTACAGGTTGGTCACTTTAAAGGATGCTACCCATGCGTGTCATCGAAGCAGAAACCTTTTCGGGCTATGGCGGATTGCGACAGATCGAATTGCTCAAGCCGGAACCGGCGAAAGACCGGGTGCTGGTTCGCGTGACGGCCGCCGGCGTCACGCCGCTCGAATACACCGTCCTGTCGGGTGGACATCCTCGAGCCAAGGCGCCGCTGGTGCTCGGTAATGAGGGTGCCGGTGTCATCGAGGATGCTGGCGATTCAGGACTTGCGGTAGGCAGCCGTGTGATGTTCACAGGACCCTACGGTATTCGCGAGAATGGCGCGTGGCAGGAATGGTTGCTGGTGAGGCCCGATGAGCTGGCGCTCGTGCCCGACGCGATCGACGACGTATTCGCGGCCAGCCTTCCTGTGGCCTGGCTGACGGCACAGATCACGCTGACGCTGGCCGGATTCAAGCCGGGCATGACGGTGCTGGCTCCCGGAATCGGCGGGTCGGTCGGCAACGCGACCTATCAACTTGCGCGGGCGAAGGGTGCCGGCAAGGTGCTTTCGACGGCCGGCAGCGCGGCGAAAGCGGCGCGGGCTCGCGAGCTTGGTTTCGAGCACGTGGTCGACCTTGGCGCAGAAGGTCTCGCCGACGGTGTTCACCGGATAACGGACGGCAAGGGTGTTGATATCGTCATTGAGAGCATTGGCGGCGCCGTGACGAGTGAGGCGTTAAGCAGCCTGGCTCCTGGCGGCGTCCTGATCACATTGGGCTACTCCGCGGGCCGCAGAACGACGATCGACGTCACGGACCTGATCTGGAAACGCGCGTGGATGGCTGGCTTCTCTCTGTTCGCCCAGTCACCGGCCACGATCGCCAATGCGTGGCGGGACATCATCCCGTTGATCGTAAGCGGATCCGTCAAGCCGATCGTCGAACGGGTTTACCCACTCGCCGAAGCAGGCGAAGCCCTGCGTCACCTGATTGAGGATCGGCCGTTTGGCAAAGTCGTTTTAGCGATGTGACCGACAGGTCAAGCGGATATTCACATCTCCCGCGCGCGCTTTTTTAATTGACGCGATACCCGTGCCTTAGCCGAAGCGGGTCAGGCGATGAGCGGACGAGGTTGCCTCGACGCGATGCAACCATGAGGAGGTCGTTATGTTGAATTGGCACGTGGGCGCGGTGAAGATCACCTGCGTGGTCGAGACGTTGATGTCCCTCCCCTACGATCCGGAGGGCTTCTTCCTGCGCGACGCGACGCCGGAGGCGCTGAAGGCCAGCCCCTGGCTCTATCCGCACTTCGCCAACGAGGATGGTTCGCTCAACGTCTCCGTCCAGGCCCTGCTAGTGGAGGTGCCGGGGCTGAGGCTGTTGGTCGACACCTGCATCGGCAATGACAAGCCGCGCCGGCTGGTCGGCGGGAACCCGTTGGCGACGCCGTTCCTGCAACACCTGGCGGATGCGGGCTGGAGCCGCGATGATGTCGACGCCGTGGTCTGCACCCACTTGCACGTGGACCATGTGGGTTGGAACACCATGTTGGTGGATGGCAAGTGGGTTCCGACCTTCCGCAAGGCCCGCTATCTGATCGGCAAGCGCGAATTCGAGCATTGGAGCAACGAGGGCGACGAGGAGCAGCAGGCGATCATGGGCGACAGCGTGCGGCCGATCTTCGACGCCGGCCTGGTCGAGCTGGTGGAGATGGATCACCGCATCTCGCCTGAGGTCCGTTTGAGGCCAACCCCCGGCCACACGCCGGGCCATGTCAGCGTGGTGATCGAATCGGAAGGGCAGCGCGCGGTGATCACCGGCGACATTGCCCACCATCCCTGCCAAATGGCGCACCCCGAGTGGGCCACGAGCCTCGACAGCGACACCCAGGCCGCAACGACCACGCGCGCGAAGCTGTTCGCCGAATGGGCCGACCAGCCGATCCTGGTCATTGGCACCCACTATGCCGCGCCGACAGCTGGACATGTGAAACGTGACGGGGCTGCGTTCCGGTTCGAGGTTTAGCCGCCGGACGGCCAGGCAGATGATCGACTGACTGGCCGGCGTTGGTTGGTACGTGCAATCCACCCTCGAATGCAGCCGCGCATGGGCGCTCGGCCATTCTTTGGCAACCGACCGCCTGTTCAGAGGCGCTGCAAATCGGAATTGGCAATCAATGGAGTAATCGCTATGGGCAAGTTGCAGGGAAAGGTGGCCGTCATCACCGGCGGCTCGTCGGGGATAGGCTTCGCCGCCGCAAAGCTCTTCGTCGCCGAGGGCGCACACGTCTTCATCACCGGTCGTCGCCAGAAGGAGCTCGACGAAGCGGTGAGCGCCATCGGGGGCAATGTGACTGGCATCCAGGGAGACGTCGCCAAGTTGGCTGATCTTGATCGTCTCTATGAAAACGTCAACGCGACAGGGCGAAGAATCGACATCGTGTTCGCCAATGCCGGCATCGCTGAGTTCGCCGCATTGGGCAACATCACTGAAGCGCATTTCGACAAGCTGTTCAGTACCAACGTGAAGGGAGTGCTCTTCACCGTCCAAAAGGCACTGCCGCTCTTGAATGACGGTGGGTCGATCGTTCTCACGGGCTCCGTCGCGAGCGTCAAAGGAACACCCGCCTTCTGGACATACGGCGCGACCAAAGCGGACATCCGCAATTTCGTTCGAGGATGGACTGTGGAGCTGAAGGATCGTCGCATCCGTTCAAACGTCCTTAGCCCGGGCCCAATTGACACGCCGATCATTGGTCAGCAGCCTCAGGACGCTATTGCGAGCGTTTTGTCTACCATTCCGATGGGACGCATAGGGGAAGCCGACGAAGTTGCCAAGGCTGCCCTGTTTCTCGCTTCGGATGACTCGACTTTCCTCACGGGTATCGAACTCTTCGTGGACGGCGGCAGAGCGCAGATCTGACCGTCAAATGATTCGCTCCGAAGGACATCGCCGGTGTGTTAGTAGAACGATGACTAGCGCGCGCCGTGCACGATGTCGCCGAAGAGCGACGCGTGTTCATGGAACTGCGACACCTGCGGTATTTCATCGCCGTTGCCGAGACGGGCAGCTTGACGGAGGCAGCCAAACGGCGGCTGGGGTTTCTTCGCATGAGCGGCCGGCTGCTGGAGGCGTTGCGGATCGTGCCCGGTACGCTATGGCAACACCTCGGTGCGCAGTTCAACGTTGAAGCGCCTGACCTTGCATCGCTGCGGGCGCTGTACCGACGTGGCAACACCCTCTTCGAGCACCAACAACTGGCCTGCCAGGCGCTTGGCTTCCGATGGATGACCGAGCACCAACGGCGCTATCTGGTCAGCATGCTACGCGAGGAGCTGGAGCGCACCATCGAGCGCGATCGATTGTTATTGTTCGCGCGGCGCTGGCTCTATGAGCATCGGTTGATCATCGTACATGAGCGGATGCTGCGCAAGATGATCGCCGCCTCGGTCCAGCAGTTCGAGACCGAGCTGGCGGCCTCGATCCAAACGTCGGTCGGCGCGGCGCTACTTGAGCGCTGGCGCGCCAGCCTGACCGGCGAACACGGTTCGGGACTGACCGTGCAGACATGGCTGTGGGCAGCGCCAGCCAAGCATTCGACGCGCAGGATCGAGGAAGTGTTGAAGAGAATCAAGCTCCTGTATTCGCTGGACGTGCAGAACCACCTCATCGATCGCCCCGCCGCGCAACTGCGCCGCTACGCCAGGCGACTGGCCTGCCGGGCACCGGCCGCCGGTGCCCGGATCAAGGAGCCCGGCCGCACGATCGAGGTCGCCTGCTTCCTGCGCTACTGCCTGCTCTCGGCCACCGACCAGCTGATCCTGATGGTGCGCCGGCGCGTGGCCGATCTCTGGCGGCACGCGCGCGCGAACGCCGATCAGAGCGCGCCCCACTGGGCCGAACTCTTTCAGCAGTTGCTCGCCGAGCTGGGACGTCTCGTCGCGGACCAACAGATTACCGATGCTCAGGCGCGGCAACGCCTGGCCGACCTCGTCACGCTGCACGAGCAGCGTCGACCACCCTCGAAGTCGCAGATTACGCGTGATCGATTGATCGAGGCTATTCGGCCGGTGCGAGGCTTGCTGCGCGAGCTCGTGAAACAGCCCTGGCAGGCGAGCGGCGCGCACCCGGTCACCGAAGCGATGACGGTGCTGTGCCATCTCTACGAACGCCAAGCTCGCATTTTGCCGGATCGCATCCGTCCCGATCTCGGCTCAGTCTGGCGCGATGCGATCACTGGCTTGGATCGCGAGCGGGCGTTTCGGGCATTGGAGGTGGGCACATTGCTGGGCCTGCGCCGCGCCCTGCGCAACGGCTCCGTGTGGATCGAGCACAGCCTGAGCTTCCGCAGTCGCGAGCAACTCTTCATCCCCGAGCAGCGTTGGGCCACCGAATCCGGACGCCACTACAGCCGGCTGTCGCTGCCCTCCAGCAGTGCGCAGTTTCTCGCGCCCGTGCTCGAACGCCTCAAGTCCGGTCTACAGAGCGTCGCCGCAGCAGCCGAGGCAGGCAAGCTGCGCATCGATGACGATCTGCATCTGAAGGCCTTGGAAGCTGAGGACGAGGATCCGGAGGTCATCAAGCTTCGGGCGTCGCTCAATCACCGCATCGGCGAGGCGCAGCTACCCGAGCTGATCCTCGCCATCGATGCGCAGGTGCGATTCAGCTGGATCATGCTGGGGCGCGAACCGCGTTCGCCCGACGAGCTGTTGATGGTCTACGCCGGCATCCTCGCCCACGGCACGGCGCTGTCAGCGGCCGAGTGCGCCCGCATGATTCCGCAACTGTCCGCTTCCAGCATTCGACAGGCAATGCGCTGGGCCGCCGACGAACGCCGCCTTGGCGAGGCCTGTGCCGCCGTCCTTGACTTCATGCATCGTCATCCAATTGCGGCCACCTGGGGCCGCGATGATCTGGCCTCCTCCGACATGATGAGCATGGAAACCAGCAAACGGGTCTGGCAGGCTCGGGTTGATCCGCGTCGCCAGACGCCCTCGGTCGGGATCTACACCCATGTGAGCGAGCGCTGGGGCATCTTCTGCTCAGCGACAATTATCTTGTCCGGTGAATTGACGATTGTTTTGGCCGGTGGTGAGGAGTCGCAGGCGGCGTAGCCGCCGGAGACGACGAACTACCGGCGGCGCCGGAATGGCGGGCATAGGATGGCTGATCGCGTTCAAGAAGAAGCGAACAGCCATGTCCGGAACCCACATTACGGACCAGCAGGTCCGCCTGTATATGAGCAAGCGCAAACATCACACTCAGGAAGTCGCCGCAGCCAAGGCGGGCATGAGTTCGCGCACGGCGCGGCGCATCGAACGCGACAGCCGGCTGCCGTCGCAGAGACCCCGGCACGAGTGGCGAACCCGCCCCGATCCGTTCGCCGAAGTCTGGAACGGCGAGGTGCTGCCGTTACTGCGTAACGTGCCGCGACTGAAGGTTGTCACGTTGCTGGGCAAGCTGCAGGAGGTTCACCCCGGCCAGTTCCCCGACAGCATGCGGCGCACGCTCGAACGGCGTGTCAGTCAGTGGCGCGCCCTTGAAGGGCCGGGCAAGGAGATATTCTTCCCGCAGGAGCACCTGCCGGGGTTTTGTCGCAACAAGGCGGTTTGCTATGCTGGAGGTCCCCGAGAGAACGATCTGATCGATGAAGCAAATCCTGAATCCGGCCCTGGCGAAGGTGTTCAAGCGATTGC
>NZ_CADIKK010000071.1 GCF_902859915.1 Paraburkholderia ultramafica | reverse complement strand
ATCGATAGCCCTTGAACGAAATCGGCGCCTCGCCCGATGGCAGAACGGAGACGGAAGCTTTCTTCATGCCCAATTATATTCGTCGACCCCAGCACCAACTTGACAATACCCACTCAACACCTCGCGAGGCGCATCAGCAACTCGAATGGAAGCGCCAGAAGAAAAGCGCCAGCCACGCCGAGGCACCAGAGCGCGATGAACCAGAACAGTCGTCGAAGTTGCATATCGTTAGCCCGCGGGAAATGACTTTGCACATCACGCGCCTAGTGATATTGCGCACCACCCACGACTTTTCCTCTGAACACCCAATACCCGGCAGTTGTGTACGCGATGATGACTGGCAGAATCACGACCGCGCCTACCAGAATGAATACCTGACTCGACCGGGGCGCCGCCGCATCCACCAGTGTCAGCGAGTAGGGAATCGCATAAGGCCAGATACTCACCAGCAGGCCGAGGTAGCCCAGCAGGATGAGAGCCAGCGCCAGGATGAATGGCGCAATATGCATGCGGCGCCTGACTGCACGAAACATCAACAATGCAACGATCGCAACCAGAAACGGCACCGGCACCAACCGGGAGAGCAGGCCCGAGTCGAACCAGCGCCTCGCGATCTGCGGATCCGACAGCGGCGTCCAGACGGATACGGCGATCATGAATACCAGCAGCACGAGCGTCAGCGGCCCGACAAGGCTATGCAAACGGCGTTGCAGGTCGCCCTCAGTCTTGATGACCAGCCAGGCTGCACCCAGCAACGCATACGTTGCCATCAGACCAAGACCCGAGAGCAGGCTGAAAGGCTGCAACCAGAAAAACGCGTCCCCGGCAAAGTGGGTGTTGGCGACAGGGATGCCGTGCAGGTAGGTCCCAAGGATGACGCCCTGAAAAAATGACGCCCCCGCGGATCCGGCAATGAACGCGAGACTCCACAGATTCTTCGTGCGATTTGCCTTGCCGCGGATCTCGAAGGCGACTCCGCGGAAAATCAGGCAAATCAGCATAAAGATGATCGGCAGGTAAAGCGCGGACAGCGCGATCGAATACACGACCGGGAAGGCTCCGTACAGCGCTGCGCCTCCCAGCACGAGCCAGGTTTCGTTGCCGTCCCACACAGGCGCGATGGCGTGCATCATCATGTCGCGCTCGCCGTCGTCCGGAAAGAACGGAAAGATCAGACCGACTCCGAGATCGAAGCCGTCAAGTACTACGTACATGAACAAACCAAACGCGATGATCGCGGCCCAGGCGAAGGTCACTTCCATTTCCGGCTCCCGTGGAGGTCAGGTTTAATTTCGCTGCTACTCAACGGCGGCCAGTGGCCGGCGCCCCGTCTGGTCCATGTCCGGCAACGCCAACAGCCGCCGCGCCGCGTCGGGTGAGTCGGGCCCCTGATGCAAATGGCGCAGGACGTAATAGATGCCCGTTCCGAACACGAGGCAGTACACGATGACGAACGCCATCAGCGACACCCCAACAGCCTGCGCGGTGACAGGCGAGACTGCGTCGGCAGTGCGCAGCACGCCGTAGACGACCCACGGCTGTCGGCCCGCCTCTGTCGTGACCCATCCGGCAAGCAGGGCCACGAAGCCCGTCGGCCCCATCGCCAGAACGAAACGCTGAAACCACTTGCTCTCGAACAAGCGGCCCCCACGCCGCAACAGCAAGCCAATAAACACCATCAGGATCATCAGCATGCCGAGCCCGGCCATCAGGCGGAAGGTCCAGAAGATGATCGACGAGTCGGGCCGGTCCTCTTTCGGAAACTCCTTGAGCCCGCGAATCTCGCCGTCCCAACTGTGCGTGAGGATCACGCTCCCGAGGTGCGGAAGCTGGATTGCATAACGGGTAACCTCGGCATCCATGTCAGGAAAGCCGATCAGGTTCAACGCGGTTCCGCCCTTCTCGGTTTCCCACAGCCCTTCGATCGCCGCGATCTTTGCCGGTTGATATTTGCGCGTGTTCAACCCGTGCTGGTCACCGACCAGGGCCTGGATCGGCGCGAGGAGCAGCAACAGCCATAGCGCCATCGAGAACATGGTTTTGACGGCGGGATCGCGTCGGCCTTTCAGCAGATGCCACGCCCCGGCGGCCGCCACCACGAGCGCGCCGACGATGAATGCCGCGATCGCCATATGGGCAAGTCTGAACGGGAACGACGGGTTGAAGACGATCTTGAACCAGTCCACTGGAACGACATGGCCGCCCTCGATCCTGATGCCCTGTGGGGTCTGCATCCAGCTGTTGGATGCAAGAATCCAGAATGTCGAAATCAGCGTTCCGACTGCGACCATCACCGTAGCGCCGAAGTGCGCGCCTCGCCCCACCTTGTCCCAGCCGAACAGCATGATCCCGAGAAAGCCAGCCTCGAGGAAAAACGCCGTCATGACTTCGTAGGTAAGAAGCGGTCCCGTTACCGGCCCGGCAAAGCTCGAGAAGCCGGCCCAGTTCGTGCCGAACTGATAGGCCATGACAACACCGGACACCACGCCCATGCCGAACCCGACTGCGAAGATCTTCGACCAATAAACGCAGAGGTCCTTGTAGTGGCGTTTGCCCGTGCGAAGCCACGCGCCTTCAAGGACGGCCAGAAAGCTTGCCAGGCCGATGCTCAGCGCGGGAAAGATAATGTGGAACGAAACGGTGAAAGCGAACTGAATCCTCGAAAGGTCTAATGCGCTCAGATTCATGGATCTAACTCCAGGCGAACTGCGGCGGATTCAAGTGGTACAAGCTGCTGCACTGAACGTGCTCCGGATAGCTCACGTTCGTGCTGTCATCTGCTAGAGCGGTCGTTGACCGCTTTTTATAGCCGGTCCCAATGCGCTGGCGGGGACGTAGAACCAGCGTCCAGAGCAGCATCGTCAAATGGTTCCAGCCATTTGCGCATAGCGGGGCATCGGTACGATTGTCAGTGAGCGTATGCCTTGCGCGCCGCGTATCAGGACGCCCTGAATGTCGGCGGTCGCCGACGGTCCGCTCATGAACACGGCGTAGTTCGCCTCGAAGAACTCGTTCCGGTGATAGGCATGGTGCAGGTTGCCGATGATGTCGCGCGGATCAAGCAGCGCGACGAGGTGCTGCGACAGGTAGCCGAGTGCGTTGACCTGGTATTGGGTCTCGCTCAGCCAGATCGAGCCTGTTTCGGCCACGGCAAATCCGACGCGCACCACACCGACGTCGACATCGTTCAGTTCGTGCGGATCGCGCACCGTCTCGATGCGCCGCGTGCCAGCAACTTCCGGCACGGCCGAGCACAGCACCTTCAGGTCGGGAAATCGCGCGCGGATCATCGAGTCAAGGTCGCCGTCGGCGGGCGCGCCGGCCCAGATTCCGCCCATCTGCTCGAGCGATTTCTGGAACTGCTCGTACGGCGGCGGCAGGTGCTCGTCGAACATCGGCACGGAAGGCAGTTCGACCGGCTGCGGCTGGGCGCGGCGCAGCTTTTCAAGGATTTCGTTGCGGCTGCTCATCTGGCCTTCCTATTCTTCAAATACCATTGCCGGAATGTCATTTCGGGCGCGTCGGGCACCTCGCGCTGCTTGCCCCATGCGTTGAACGGGTTGTAGAGCAACGCGCGCGGCAGTTCCTTGACAGCAAGGTCGGCGCCTTCGATCGCGATCCGGTACAGCTTCGGATTGGCCAGCACCTTGCCCGCCGCATGCATTGCCTGCGTCTTGACGAATGGCAGTTGGTGCTTCTCAGTGATGATTTGCCGCCACTTGTAAATCTGTTCGTGAATATTGATCTTGACCGGGCATACGTTGGTGCAACTGCCGTTCAGAGTCGAGGCGAAAGGCAGCGCGCTGTACTTCTTCAGATCGAAGGTTGGGTTGATGATCGCGCCAATCGGTCCCGAATAGACCCCGCCATAACTCAACCCACTGCTGCGCCGATAGACCGGGCACGTGTTCATGCACGCACCGCAGCGGATGCACTTCAACGAGTACCAGAAGTCCTCCATCGCCAGCCGCTCCGAGCGCCCGTTGTCGACGAGAATGAAGTGCGTCGCGCCACCTGTGCGTGGAGCCCTGAAATGTGACGTGTATTGCGTGATTGGCGAGCCAAGCGCATTGCGAGACAGCATCCGGATGAACACGCCGAGGTGCTCGACACGGGGGATCAGCTTTTCTATTCCGATCGACGCAATATGAAGCGGCGGCACGTTGGCCGACAGGTCGGCGTTCCCTTCGTTCGTGCACACGACGACGGTGCCCGTCTGGGCGACTGCGAAATTGCAACCGGTCATACCGGCGTGCGCATCGAGAATCAACGGCCTGGTCCGTTGGCGCTGCGCCTCGGCGAGATAGTGAATGTCGTCATTCTCCGGATCAGTGCCGATCGTCCTCGCGAACACTTTCGCGACGTCGCCGGCGAGCTTGTGCACGGCCGGCACGACGATGTGGCTCGGCATTTCATTGTCCAGCTGCTGGATCTGTTCGCCGAGATCCGTCTCGATCACCGAAATGCCGCGCTCTTGCAGATACGGCCGCATTTCGCACTCTTCGGTCAGCATCGACTTGCTCTTGACGAGCCTCGTTGCGCCCTGCTCTTCCAGAATCTCATGCACGATCCGGTTATGCTCGGCCGCGTCTTTTGCCCAGTGGACCGTCACGCCATTGTTCGTCGCGTTACGCTCGAATTCCTCGAGATAATCGGACAGATGCGTCAGCGTATGTTCCTTGATCGCCGACGCGAGCGAACGCAATTCCTCCCATTCCGGAATTGAATAGGTCACCGCATCGCGGTTTTGCCGCAGTTGCCAAAGACGCTTGTCGTGAAACTCGAGGTTCTTTTCCTCGGCGATGAAGTTTGCCGACAGACTGGCATGTTGGACTCGCTTCATGAGCGTGCTCCATTCAGAATCTGGGCGATGTGGATGAACTTGAGGTCAAGACCGAGGCGTTCGGCACAGCCTTTCTGATGCATCAGGCACGAGGAGTCCGCCGACACGATGTACTCGGCTCCGGCGCGGTTGTGATCGCGTACCTTGTCGTAGCCCATACGCGCAGAGACCGGCTCCTCGGAGACACAGAACGTGCCGCCGAATCCGCAGCACTCGTCGGGGCGCGATGGCGAAACGAACTCGATGCCCTTGACCTTGCCCAACAGGTCCAGCGGTTTGGAGAACTGCGGACCGTTGATCTCCGACATCCTGGCGGTGTGCAACGCGCGCAATGTGCCGCAACTGTTGTGCAGACCAACCTTGTGCGGAAATTCGGCCCACGGAAAGGCGTCGACCTTTAAGACGTCATGCAGGAATTCGACCAGCTCGAGGGTACCGGCTCGCACTTTCCTGACTGCCGCGGTCTGCTCGATCGCGCTCAAATGGTCGCGAACATGATGCACGCAACTGCCGCTGGGCGCGACAATATGGTCGAAGTCGGCAAAATTCTTGACGAACAGCGCTTCCGTTGCCGCGGCGTCGCGCTCGCAACCGCTATTTCCCATTGGCTGTCCACAGCAGGTCTGGTCAAGCGGATACGCAACGTCACAGCCGAGACGCTCAAGAAGTTCGAGCGTCGCGACGCCAACGTCCGGGAAAAACGCGTCAATGAAACAGGGAACGAACAAAGCTACCTGCATGGTGGACCGTACCTATAGAGACTTTCTGATATTTGATGAGATTCGCTGTGGGCTTTCGATTGCAATCGAGTCCAACGTTAAACTCAATCAGATTTTGCTTTTCGTCGGTAATTGCTTGCGCTACGCCGTTCTTACGATGGCTTGTCGCGCATCGACCCAATGCAAAACGCCGTAACGAAAGAAGCCTTGCCGGCGCACTCGATCAGAGATAACAGCGAAATCACCACCGAGTGCTTGAACTCCAGCGGGAGCCCCGGCGCGATCGCCAATACGCTCGTGCAGCAGAAAAAGGCGAAAATCGGGCGCCCAAATCGAACATCGATGACGGCCGCAACTCCGGAGACGACGATGATCACTTTTGCCACAACAAGGGCCAGCGGCCAGCTATAGTCGTTCGACACACCGCGCTCGAACGGCGCTTCAATCAACGACCACGCACATATGGCGAAAATCAGCACTGTCACGGTCCGCGTGGAACACAGTTGGAGCGCGTTCGCTTGGGTCTGAAGCCGGGATCGTTCCGCATAGAACCTTCCGTGCTCCCCAACGGCGCTCGCCCAAGCTGTCTCTTTCGTGTTCACGACGCGTTCTCCTGTTGATCTGCCGGCGCGCTGTGCCGCTAAGATGGACATCGGCCTGGCCAAACTCATTCGTACTCCGGAGAAGAGTTGATGCCTGTTGGTGTAACTCTCCGTGCCGTGCGAATGCGTCCGCCGTGAAAATGAGGATACGCGCGCCCGATTGGCAAACCCATTCTCCAAACTGATCGGCGCGACCGCTGCATTGGCGTCGAGGACCAATACCAACGTATATCTCGCGGAATCGTGGGAGTGCTTTGCGGCGCGCCGAGCCCAGCGATGTGCGGAGATCGAGGTCCCAGTAAGGCGCTCATCCGCTGGGCAGTTCCGACCCTGGCAGGTGTCCGCCTGGCGCATTCGCCGGTGGCGAAACATCAGACGAGAATGGCAGGCTTACGGTCAGGTTGGACCTGCTCGGATAAAACGAACTGAACGTGATAGATTTGAGAGTTGAAACATCACGTTTGTAAGTATGATGACGTTTCTGGGACGTGCTGATTTGCCGAAAGTGGGTCATGGCTTTGCGCTGCAAACTTCTCGGTAGCCCTACGTCAGACGGCACTGCGCACTTTGTCGACTCAGGAGGGGAGAAATGATTTCGGGACTGCATTCGACTTCGACCCAGAGCGCCGACGGCCGCACACCATCGGTGGTTTATGTAGTCGACGACGACGAATCGATTCGACTCGCGCTGGGCGACCTGCTACTTTCGGTTGGGCTACGCGTCGAGACGTTCGGGTCGTCGCGGGAGTTTCTCGCCTTTCCAAAGGACGACGTGCCCAGTTGTCTCATACTCGACATCAGGTTACGCGGTGAGAGCGGCCTCGCATTTCAGGAAGAAGCAGCCAGGTACGGCCTTCGCATGCCGATCCTGTTCATTACAGCCCATGGCGACATCGAGATGACGGTCAAGGCCATGAAAGCGGGCGCGCTCGATTTCTTCCCCAAACCCTTTCGCGATCAACACATGCTGGACGCCGTCGCCCGTGCGTTGACGCGCGACGCAGAGCGCCTCGCGGCGGAACGATCCAATGCGGCGCTTCGTGCCTGCTACGACTCGTTGACGCCGCGGGAGCGCGAGATAATAGGATTCGTGTTGGCCGGCCTGATGAACAAGCAGATTGCCTCCGAGATAAATGTTAGCGAAATCACGGTCAAAGCACATCGCGCACAGGCGATGAGAAAAATGAGGGCGCATACCGTAGCAGATCTGGTCCGAAAGGGGGAAGCCCTCGGAATCGAGCCGCATTACATGAAGAAGTGATCTTGTCCGACAAGCGCCTGGCGCCCTATGATCCGCTTGAAGCGAGAGCGAAATTTGTTCCATGATCGAAGCGTCGACCGGCTTCCCGATGAATGCCATCAGGTGGTCGGTACGATCGTCAAGGTATCCTGATGATATGCCTCATGCAGTAACATTACTGACCTCAATGACAGTCAGCAGTCTGACGGCAGCGTGCTGCATATAACCCTACACCTGGTTCCGGCGTCGATGGGTAACAGACTCGAAGTTTTGTGTGACGATGGCGAGCGCGTCTTCTGTCGCGGACGGCGCCAAGGCAATGGCGGCTGCGACAACGTCCTGATTGTGCAGCCCTCCGCCGAACATCCCTTACCCGCCAGCCTTGATCGCCTTGTTCACGAACTCGCACTGAACGATGAACTCGATGGCGCGTGGGCGGTGCGGCCGCTGGAGCTGGTGCGCGAAGGCGGCAGGACCATGCTGGTGCTCGAGGACCCCGGCGGCGAGCCGCTCGCGCGGCTGCTCGGCGCGCCCATGGAGGTGGGCGATGTTTTGCGGCTCGCTGTTGGCATCAGCGCAGCGCTGAGCCAGCTCCACCAGCGCGGCCTCGTCCATAAGGATCTCAAGCCTGCCCATATCCTCGTGAACTGCGTCGACGGACATGCGCGGCTCACCGGCTTCGGCATCGCCTCGCGACTGCCGCGCGAGCGACAGACGCCCGAGCCGCCCGAGACCATTGCCGGCACGCTCGCCTACATGGCCCCCGAGCAGACCGGACGGATGAACCGCTCGATCGATTCGCGCAGCGACCTCTATGCGTTCGGCGTCACGCTCTATCAGATGCTGACCGGCGCGCTGCCATTTACGGCCTCGGACCCGATGGAATGGGTGCACTGCCATATCGCCAGGAAGCCGGTGCCGCCTAGCACGCGGTTGACGACTGTCCCGCCTCTGGTTTCCCACATCGTGATGAAGCTTCTCGCCAAGACCGCCGAGGAGCGCTACCAGACTGCCACCGGTGTCGAGCGGGATCTGCGACGCTGCCTCACCGCCTGGCGGCGTCAGCACCGCGTCGATGCCTTCCCACTGGGCGAACACGACACGCCTGACCGGCTGCTGATTCCCGAGAAGCTGTACGGGCGGGAGCGCGAGGTCGACACCCTGGTCGCCGCATTCGATCGGATCGTCGGGCGCGGCGCGCCGGAACTGGTGCTGGTTTCCGGCTATTCCGGCATCGGCAAATCGGCGGTCGTCAATGAACTGCACAAGGTGCTGGTCCCGCCGCGGGGGCTCTTCGCGTCCGGCAAGTTCGACCAGTACAAACGCGACATCCCCTATTCGACGCTGGTGCAGGCTTTTCAAAGCCTGGTGCGGCCTCTTTTGGGCAAAAGCGACACCGAACTAACGAGCTGGCGCGACGCGTTGCTGGAAGCGCTGGGCCCAAACGCGCGGCTCATGACCGACCTCATTCCCGAAGTGAAGCTCATCATCGGTGAGCCGCCGCCGGTCCCGGAACTGGAGCCGCAGCAGGCGCAACGCCGTTTCCAGCTCGTGTTCCGCCGCTTCATCGGCGTGTTTGCCCGACCGGAACATCCGCTTGCGCTCTTTCTCGACGATCTGCAGTGGCTCGACGCGGCGACGCTCGACCTGCTCGAGGATCTGCTGACCCGCTCGGATCTGCGGCACCTAATGCTGGTCGGTGCCTATCGCGACAACGAGGTCGATGCCACGCATCCGCTGACGGGCAAACTTCAGGCCATCAGGAACGCGGGCGTCAAGATCAATGAGATCACGCTGGCGACGCTCGCCAGCGTGCATGTCAGGCAGTTGATCGCGGAGGCGCTTCACTGCGAGCCGGAGCGCATCGAGCCGTTGGCTCAACTGGTGCATGACAAAACCGCCGGCAATCCGTTCTTCGTGATCCAGTTTCTGCATGCGCTTGTCGAAGAAGATTTACTCACCTTCGATCATGACGCGGGACAGTGGTGCTGGGACTCCGATCGCATCCATGCCAAGGGTTACACCGACAACGTCGTGGACCTGATGGTCGGCAAGCTAAGCCGCCTGCCGGCTCAAACGCAGCAGGCGTTGCAGCAGCTTGCCTGTCTCGGGAATGTCGCCGGGATCACGACACTGTCGACCGTTCTCGGAATTGTGGAGGCACAGGTCCACGTGGCGTTGTGGGAGGCGATTCGTCAGGAACTGGTCGTGCGGCTGGAGGGCTCTTACAAGTTTGCTCACGACCGGGTTCATGAAGCCGCCTATTCACTGATTCCCGAAGCCTCGCGCACCGAGGCCCATCTGCGGATCGGGCGGCTGCTCGCCGCGCAGACGCCCCCGGAAAAGCAGGAGGGGGCGATCTTCGAGATCGTGGGTCAGCTCAATCGCGGCGCCGCGCTGATCACCGAACAAGACGAACGGGAGCAGCTCGCCGAGTTCAACCTGATCGCTGGCCAGCGCGCCAAGGGGTCCACCGCCTACGCCTCGGCACTGACCTATCTCATCGCCGGTAGAGAACTATTGAAGAGCGATTGTTGGGAGCGCAGGCATGAGCTGATCTTCGCACTGGAGCTGAGCCGGACCGAATGCGAATTTTTGACCGGCCAGTTGTCGGTCGCAGAGGAGCGATTGGCCGCGCTATCAAAGCGCGCCACGACGACGGTCGAACAAGCAAGCGTTGCGTGCTTGCGCATGGATGTGTGCACGACCCTGGATCAGAGCGGCCGCGCGGTCGCAGTCTGTCTTGACAACCTCCGGCATGTCGGTATCGAGTGGTCCCCACACTCTACAGAGAAGGAGGTGCGACGCGAATATGAGCGCATCTGGTCACTGCTGGGGGGGCGGACAATTGAGGAACTCGTCGATTTGCCGCTAATGGACGACGCGGCGTCTCTCGCGACCGTCGAGGTTCTGGGTAAGCTCTGGGCGCCGGCCTCGATTATGGATGCGAATTTGGCTGCGCTGGCGATCTGCAAGGCGGTCAGCCTCAGCCTCGAACATGGCAACTGCGATGCTTCATGTGTCGCCTATGCTATGCTCGGCCGGGTCGCCGGACCGCGTTTCGGTGACTACCAGGCTGGATTTCGATTCGGCCAACTCGGCTACGAGCTCGTCGAACGACGCGGGCTAAAGCGCTTCGAGGCTAGTACGTACCATTGCTTCGCGGTTTTCGTAGTGCCCTGGATGAGACACGTGCGGGTTTGCCGTGATCTGTTGCGCCGTGCGTTCGAAGCGGAGAACCGGATCGGAGACCTGACGTATGGAGCCTACACGTGCTGCAATCTCAACTCGGATCTTCTCTTCGCAGGCGAGCCGCTGCCTGAGGTGCAGGGTGAAGCCGAACATGGCCTCGCGTTCGCTAACAAGGCGCGGTTCGGCCTTGTCGTTGACATCATTACTGTGCAACTTGCGCTGATTCGGATGCTCCGCGGCTTGCCGCCGAAGTTCGGTTGCTTTGACGACGAGCAGTTCAATGAGCTTCGCATCGAATGCCATTTGTCCGGCAACCCGGCCTTGGCTATCGCGGCGTGTTGGTACTGGATCCGAAAATTGCAGGCACGCTATCTTGCTGGCGACTACGCATCGGCTCTGGGCGCCGCATCGAAGGCGCAACAGTTGCTCTGGACCTCACCAGCGCTCTTTGAGGAAGCCGAGTATCACTTTTACGGCGCGCTGGCCCGAGCCGCCTGGTGCGACTGCGCACCGGCCAGCGAGCGGCCGCAGCAGCTGGACGCTGTGGTTGAGCATCGAAGGCAGCTTGAAGTCTGGGCGGAAAACTGTCCGGACAATTTCGGGAACCGTGCCGCTCTGGTCGGCGCCGAGATTGCCAGGATCGAAGGCCGCGATTTCGATGCGATGGGCCTTTACGAACAGGCCATCCGCTCGGCACGCGCAAACGGCTTTGTGCACAATGAGGCGCTTGCCAACGAACTCGCCGCGCGCTTCTACGCTGTGCGTGGATTCGAGAAGTTCGCGCATGTGTGTCTGCAGGACGCGCGCTACTCCTACCAGCGTTGGGGCGCCGATGGGAAAGTGCGGCAACTCGAGGAGGCGCACCCGCACCTCAGGACGGAAGAGGCTGCGCCCGGCCCCACGAGCACGATCGTAACGCCGGTGAAACACCTCGACCTCGCGACCGTGATCAAGGTGTCGCAGGCTGTTTCGACCGAGATCGTTCTGGAAAAGCTGATCAATACGCTCATGCGCACCGCGATTGAGCAGGCGGGTGCCGAGCGTGGCTTGCTGATTCTTCCAGACAGCGGCGAACCGCGGATAGCAGCGGAAGCCACGACCGGCGGTGAGACTGTCGTCGTGCATCTGCACGACGAGCCGGTGACCGCGGCGGTGCTGCCTAAGTCGGTCCTATACCATGTCCTGCGCACCGGCGAGAGCGTCATTCTCGACGATGCCGCGGCCGAGCCCTCGTTTGCGACGGACACCTACATTCGTCAGCATCGCGCCCGTTCAATTCTCTGCATGCCCCTGATCGCTCAGGCGAAGCTGACCGGGGTGTTGTACCTCGAGAATGACCTGGCTCCTCGAGTCTTTGTACCGGCACGGCTAGCGGTACTGAAGCTGCTCGCCTCGCAGGCGGCTATCGCGCTGGAGAATGCCCGTTTGTACCGCGACCTTGCCGAACGCGAAGCCAGGATCCGGCGCCTGGTCGACGCCAACATCATCGGGATTATCGTCTGGAATCTCGATGGTGATGTTCTCGAGGCCAATGACGCATTTCTGCGCATGGTGGGATACGAGCGTGAGGATCTCGTCACCGGTCGCGTCCGCTGGACGGACCTGACACCGCCGGAGTGGCGCGAACGCGACGAACGAGCCCGGGCCGAGCTCGGGAAGACGGGGCAAGTACAGCCCTTCGAGAAGGAGTTCATCAGTAAGGGCGGCACACGTGTGCCCGTCATGTTGGGTGTGGCGAGTTTCGAATCAGGTGGGAAGGAAGGTGTCGCTTTCGTGCTTGATCTGACCGAGCGCAAGCGGTCAGAGGAAACGGCCCGCGAGAGCGAGCGGCGCTACCGCGAGGTGCAGACGGATCTGGCGCACGCGAACCGCGTCGCCACCATGGGTCAGCTCGTGGCCTCAATCGCTCATGAAGTCAACCAGCCGATCGCCGCGACGATCACAAGCGCCGACGCAGCGCTTCGCTGGCTGAGCGCCAAGCCTCCTAACGTGGAGAACGCTCGGCTGGGGCTCCACCGTATCGTCAACGACGGCAATCGGGCGGCATCCGTAATCGGCCGCATCCGGGAACTGATCAGGAAGGCACCACCACGGAAAGAAACGGTGGACATCAACGAGGCGGTCCGCGAGTTGCTCGAGCTCACCCGTGGCGAAGCGATGAAGCACGGCGTTTCGGTGCAGACGCAACTTGCGGACAGCCTGCCCTTAATCGAAGGAGACCGTGTCGAACTGCAACAGGTCCTCCTCAACCTGGTGATCAACGCAATCGAGGCCATGAGCGGCGAAAGCGACGCTGTGCGAGAAGTGCTCATCAGCGCGGGGCAAGCCGCCCCGGGCTGGGTGCTGGTGGCGGTACGGGATTCGGGGCCGGGCTTTACCCCGGACAGCGCCGAAGACATCTTCGCCTCTTTTTACACAACGAAACCCACCGGTTTGGGGATGGGGTTGTCAATTTGCCGTTCGATCATCGAGGCACACGGCGGGCGACTGTGGGCGAGCGCGAACCTGCCCCGTGGCGCTATCTTTCAATTCACGGTGCCAGCCCATCCAGCACCTTCATCGTGATCGTCACGCGGCGTGGCAATCTGGCGTGAACGCGCGACGCAGAACGGAAATGTGTCCCTCTCGACCAAAGGACATCAGTATCGGCCCGCTAACGTCCGGGGCCTGGTGGCGGAGCAGACGTTCGAATGTCCGAGCGCGAGTGCAGGGCAACGGCCGCTTCCAGTGCGCGCAGTGCACGCTTGCGATCATCGCCCTCGACCATGTCGCGCCAACTGGCGCTGACCGGTACATCACAGTCACGCGGCAGCTCGGTCGCACCGCTGTCGAGCTTCGCCAGACGCGTTAGCGGAATTAAAGGACAGGACGAACGCGTTAGCAAAATAAACGGACATCCGAGCGTTCGTTCGTTGCTGAAACGCAACGCCTAAAAAGGC
>NZ_CADIKK010000070.1 GCF_902859915.1 Paraburkholderia ultramafica | reverse complement strand
ATTGGCAGACAAGACCGTCGTGGCTCGAGCTCGCAAGCTCGCCGCCGGGTTGCGTCAATACCTGGAGAACAACGCCGAATCGTTACCGGACTATGGCCGACGATATCGCGCGGGCGAACGCGTTTCGACCGCGTTCGTGGAGTCGGCCGTCAATCAGATCATCGACAAGCGCATGTCGAAGTCACAGCAAATGCGCTGGTCGCCGCAAAGCGCCCACCTGATGCTCCAGGTGCGCATCCGCGTCATCGACGATCGGCTTCGCCAGGACTTCGAACGGTGGTACCCCGGCTTCGCTGCCAACGACGCAACTCTCCGAATCAGCGCGTGACCCCACCAAAATGAACGCTCTCCTATCGGGCACCGGACGGACGGTTTGTCGCACGCCTGACAACCATGCAGCTACAGGTGCTCGCCGATACGCCGCGGGCTGCGACCCCGCCCCACCTTTATAGAAACAGCGGCAAGGACTCGACGACGGCTGAACGCCGACGTCGCGGAGACGCAGGGCGACTGGCCCGTGCAGCAGGTTTGCCGCGGGTTGAACCGAGCCGCCGGTTCAGATCCGACAGCGCCTTGCAGATCGATGTGCGTGCGGGAATCTCCGTCAGTGTCAGTTCAAGCCGGTCCAGCAGTTCCAGCAATCCGACCTCCGCAGCCCTCGTTCGTGCCAGCTTCCGCTCCTGCATAAGACCGCTCCCCTGATTGTGCCGACAACGCACGCGTTGGCGTCGATGTCACCACGAATCGTCAAGATCGAGCGACATTTGCGTTCTGGTCGGTGCGCCGTGACCTGAGCCGGATGGTTCGCGTCGTGGCAACGTAAGTTTGAACACGTCAAGATGAAACACCGCCGCCACACCGACCCTGACTGTGCGGTCGAGCACCTGCCCCAAGTGGTCGCCGCCAGTCGGGAAATCGCTGCAACCCGACGCCTCCTGGGACACCCTGTTCACGCTGCGTCCGCCAGCATCGACTGACGACACTCCGACGCCGAACACCGGCACGCGTACTGCGCGCGAACATCTTCATCGAGGGGATCGTCGATCGCCAGCAGATATTCAATAAACAGTTCTTCGCCGGCGTCGATCGGCCGAAGCGTGTGAATGAAGATGCGCCCGGCGTCTTCGATGGTCTCGCAGTTGGGCGCGCACGCGTGGTTGAGCCACCGTGCGCTATTGCCACCGCGGCTGCCGTCGATCACGCGCCCGTCCGACAGACCAAAAAGGAATGTGTGCCCGGCGACGCCTTCGCGCCGGTGACGGCGCACGGCATCGCGCCACGCCGTGATTTCACCCTTGTACTCGAGCACGCGCTCGCCCGCTGCGAGCGATCGCAGCGCAAACACGCCTTTGCCATGAACTGAAGACCGCCGGACAATCACGCGCCGCATATCGTTCCCTTGCTGGTATCCGCGCAAGTATAAGACCGGGACGACCCGCACAGTGGCATCGGGTAGCACAGCAGCGTGCCGATTGGCGGGCACACGGCTTCCCGGCGAATCCGTGATCGTTCCGTTTCCGTAACGGTCCATCCGTGCAATGACGAGAAAGTCGTCGCGTTACCGAAGCAAAAATGGGCGCAGTCCAGTCTTCCCAAACCCACCCCGTTACTCACCGTTACTCACCGCGTTTTCAGATACGCCGCGTACAGTCCGGCATGCAGATCGCGCAGCGCCTTGCGGCGCTCCACCAGTTCGTGCTGGTTGCCCTGCCGCTCAAGGCTGAGGATCTGCAGCAGTAGCCGCACTGCCCGCTCCGGCGCCGTCTGGCGCGACGGCTGGGCTTCGCGCAGCAGCGTTGCCAGGCCGGGTTTTTCGGTCAGCACCCATGCGGGCAACCAGACAAGATCGGACACCTGACCCGCCCCGTCGAACGTCGCGTCGAACTTTTTGCGCAGCGTATCGATGGACGTGTCGGCAAACCGGTGCAGCAGATCGGCCAGACGGACCGAGGAGAGCCAGGCCAGTTCCGTCAGCAAGGGCAGCGCCGACTCCAGCCCATCAGCGCGATAGCGCGCTTCCGCCATCCACGCCAGCGGCGCCGGGATCCGGCGCCACGATTCGATCCGCTCGACGGCCCGCCTGGCCTCTCCCCAGTCGCCCGCGCGCAGCCAGAGTGGCGCCGCATGATGATCCCGCTCTTCAGCGCGAAACGGCAAGGCCGCGGCCTGCTGGGCCACCGCGCGCCAGCATGACGCCGTCCACGCCTGTCCTGCCGCGTCGCCCAGCAGGCGCCGTGCGGCCGGCTCAACCGCATCACCCAGGTGACGGCAGGCTGTAGCCAGCGCCCGATGATCGGCGAACGGCGTGGCGCTGTCGCCTTCGAGCACCCCGATCAGGGTCGCCAGTCCGGCCAGCGTTTCGTTGTCGGGGAAGTCGTCGACCAGTTTCTGCCAGGCCTGCCGGGCCTCTACCGCATCGCGGCGTTGCAGGGCGTCCAGCACATCGTTACGCAACATGACGTCACGGCTGTCGGCAAAGATATCGAGCTGCTGCATGGATTGCTGCATCATCATCCCGCTCAGAAAAGTTGATCGTGAAGCGCGCTCAGGCTCGCCCATTTCACCGTACTGCGGAAGGTACGGCCATCCTCGTCCACCGATTCGATGATCACGCGCTGGCCGCTCGCCTCAGCGACCACCCGCACGATCCGCTCGCCATAGCGCATCAGGGCCCCGATCGGCGGGCAGACCGGGGCCTTGCGACTGGTCCGCCCGGTTCGTCCTTTCCCTTCTTTGCGCGGGCGGTTCTTCGGTTCCATCCGGCCTAGCCCCGCTTGCGGCGCACGGCGGGTTTGCTGCCCGCGGCCGGTGCCGTCCGCGACAGGCGGTTGACCGCCGGACGGGTGGCGGTTGGGCGTGCAGGGGCGGCTTTCGCACGCGCTGGCCGGGCCGGGCTGGCCTCCGCCTCGCGCGACGCCGCGAGCTGCGCCTGCAGCGCCGCGTTCGTGGCCTGCACGGCATCGAGCCGCCCCTGCAGCACGCCGGCCTGATGGCGGGCGTCACCGAGCTGCGCCTGCAGCGCCTCGACCACGCGACGATGCTCCGCCTCGCGATGGTCGGCCCGCTTCACCGCGTCATCGCGTTCCTTCTGCAGCTTCGCGGCGGCGCCGCGCTCGCGGTCGATCTCGAGCAGCGCGCGCTTTTCCGACGCACGCAGGCGCTGCTCGGCGCGCTCCGCGCTCTCGCGCAGCGTCCCGAGATCGCGCGAGAAGCCTTCGCGCACTTTTTCCAGTTCACGGTCGCGCGCCGTCATCTCGCGCTTCAGCCGCACGACGTCGGCCTCGAGCGCCTGTCGCGCCGCGTGCCCTTCGGCCTGCGCCTTGTCCAGCTCGCGCACCTCGACCTGCGCGGCCAGCAGCGCGGCGGTGCGCTGCTCGAGCGCCGTCTCGACGCGACCCAGTTCGTCGCGGGCGGCGACGACGGCCTGCTGCGCCTCGACGCCCTGCGCCTCCACTTCGACGCGCAGCGCGTCGAGCGCGCTCCCGGCTGACGCGGTCGCACGCGTCCACAGCGTCGCGACCAGTTCGCCCGCCACATCACGCAGCTCCGCCGGCAGGTCCGGATGCTCGATGCGCACCCGGCTCTTTTCGCGCAGTTCGGTCCAGAACTCGCCGAGCACCGCGGTCGGCGTGCCCATGCTGCCGCGCCTGACGAGTTGATACAGCCGGTTCGCGGTCGGCGTGATGCCGAAGCGGAAGAACAGCAGCGCGCAGACCTCGCGGTACAGCTCGCGCGTTTTCGGGAAGCCGGCCTTCAGGCGGTCGATTTCGGCGGCGAGGCGGGTCTCATCCGGCAAGGCGTCAGATAAGGCGTCAGAGAAGGCGTCGGACATGGGGGCGGCGGGCGAAGGATCTGGCCAATAATACAACGTAAACCGCCTGATATCTAACCCTGCAGGGTCACTCTTTTGACATTATGTGTATAATGTTGAATATCTGAGACCTGAGGCGCGCATCATCACGCCCCCTGACACCCGGCTCCGCCGCATCCTGCTCCCATGAAAACCGCCCTGCCCGCCCCGCGCCCGCTCGATGCGCTCGAACTGCCCGCCGGTCTCGATGGCCGGCACGGCACGAACCGTGCGCACGGCCGCACGCAGGTCGCCGCCACCGATGATCTCAGCGCAATGCGCGCGTGGCTCGCCCGCTTCACCAGTACGAAAACCACGTTCGACAACTACCGCAAGGAAGCCGAGCGGCTGCTGCTGTGGGCGGTGCTGCAACGGGGCAAGCCGCTGTCCTCGCTGACCCATGAGGACCTGCTCGTCTACCAGCAGTTCCTCGCCGATCCGCAGCCGGGCGCACGATGGACCGCCAGTGGCGGACGCAAACACCCCCGCAGCGATCCGCGCTGGCGGCCGTTCTACGGCCCGCTCGCCCCCGCCAGCCAGCGGCAGGCGATGGTGATCCTCAACGTGATGTTCGCGTGGCTGGTGCAGGCCGGCTATCTGGCCGGCAATCCGCTCTCGCTGTCGCGCCAGCGCGCGCGTCGGGGTCAGCCGCGCATCGTCCGGTACCTGTCGCCCGAACTGTGGCTCGAGGTCAAAAGCTGGATCCAGTCCATGCCGCAAGAGACGGCGAGGGAACGTGAGCACCATGCGCGGGTGCGCTGGCTGTTTACCCTGCTGTATCTCGGTGGCCTGCGGATCACGGAAGTGGGCACGAACACGATGGGCCGGTTTTTCCGTCGGGGCGACGAAAGCGGCCAGGACCGCTGGTGGCTCGAAGTGCTGGGCAAAGGCGACAGGGAACGGCTGGTGCCGGCCACCGCGGAAATGATGACGGAACTCGGCACCTACCGGCGAACCCGCGGACTGCCAACCCTCCCCTCGCCTGGCGAGGCCACCCCGCTGGTGCTGCCGATCGGCCAGTCACGCAGGCCACTGACGCGGGCCGCCCTGCACCGCATCGTGAAGGACGTCTTCAGCGGCGCAGCTCAAGCGTTGCGTGCCCGCGGTGAAGACCAGGCGCACCGCGCGGACCGCCTCGAGCAGGCGTCGGCACACTGGCTGCGCCACAGCGCCGGGTCCCATATGGCCGATCAGCAGGTCGACCTGCGACTCGTGCGCGATAACCTCGGCCATGCGTCACTGACGACAACCAGTCAGTACCTGCACGTCGATGATGACCGCCGGCATCGCGAAACCGGCGAGAAACACCGGATTGACTGGTGACCGGCGGCCACCCGAAGCCTGACGCCGGATCGGGAAACCGTCAGCGGTGAGCCTGACCGGCTCACCCGGGCGCAGGCGGACTTTTCCTGCGGCGAGCGCGGTCATGCGATGCGGCCCGTCAGCCAATGCCCTGAGCATGCGGCGCGGGTCAGCGTCCTGGGGTCGCCAGCATGGTGCTTCAGGCGCTTCGCGGGTGATCGCGCACGCGACCCCGCGACGCTGACCGGACAGGCGAAACGGGATCTGATGCCGGTCCACCGCCCCATCTGGCATCAGGTCAATCACGGCCATGCTCTCCACCCCATGAATCCAGCGGCGGACTTTTCATCGGCTGTCGCTGGTCTTTTCTGTTACAGAACAGATGGGAGGCCAGTGCGCGCCGCAAATATCAGCCACCCAGGTGACTCTCTCCGTGCAGGCTCTGCCCGGATCGCTGAAGACAGGCGTTTGCCGTTGACGGGGACGTACCACCACCAGACGGTTAGTTGCGTCTGAATGATTGATGTGGATCTCCAGGGTGAGTCTTGACGGGAACGAACTGGAAAGAGCAACGCGGAGGTGCAATCAACTGAATGAGCGAGCCGGCAACTCGCGAATGGCGCTCGCACGCCGCTTAAGGACGAGGATCGGGGACGCCCACCTGGGTTTGCGTTCGCGTGCGCAGATCGGCTGCAGTCGCCCATCTTCGATCCCTGGACCCGGCGCCGCTCAGGGGTGCCTCAGAAGTACTCCGGTCATTCGGTTGCTTAATCAGGACGGCGGGTGATCGGCCGTTCCGGTCATTCCTCTACTCGTGGAACGTGGCCATCGCGAATGGCCGGTTACCGGAACGCGAATGCCCGTTGTCGGACCCCACTACGGCCAGTGGACGCCTCATCAAGGAAACGGCGCTTTAGGGGGCGCAACGGTCACCGGCGCCTCAGCGGCTGACGACATGCTGCCGGCCGTTGCTTAGCTTAGAGGTCCCGGATCATTGGCTGAGGCCGCCGCGAACCGCGCGGCGGACATTTGGTCCAACAGGCGCTTTTTGTGGCGACCCTTCGTCTTTCATCGACCCATGCCGGTATCTTTTTTCGCCTGAACGGCCTCGGTGGCGCGCCTGGCCCCGTCCGACGTGCGCAGATACTCACCGCGGACGCGCCAGCCCAATCCCGAAGCACCTCCGTCGCCTGGGTGTATCCTGTGAGATGCCTGCTTCTGCAGCGTCGACGACGTGGAAATTCCATGTTGCAAATCGCTTTTTGAGCGCATCCAGCCCGGTTGTGGCGGACGAATGCAGCGTCCTTTTAACCCCATGACCGGTAGCAGCCTGAATGCAGGATGAACCCTTCACATGATTCCGCGCCGATGGGTAACAGCCCTAGCCTTCAAATCCTGTGGGACGATGGCGAGCGCGTTTTCTGTCGAGGCCAGCGCCCGGGCGATGGCGGCGACAACGTCCTGATTGTGCGGCCCGCCGCCGACCATCCGTCGCCCGCGAGCCTCGATCGCCTCGCTCACGAATTCCGGCTGAAGGACGAACTCGATGGCGCATGGGCGGTGCGGCCTCTGGAGCTGGTGCGCGACGACGGCCGGACCCTATTGATGCTCGAGGATCCGGGTGGCGAGCCGCTCGAACGGCTGCTCGGCGCGCCCATGGAGATGGAGAGTGTGCTGCGCCTCGCCGTGGGCATCGCGGCGGCGCTCTCCAGGCTCCACCAGCGGGGCCTCGTCCATAAGGACGTGAAGCCCGCCCATATCGTGCTGAACTGCCCGGACGGACGGACGCGGCTCACCGGCTTCGGCATTGCCTCGCGGCTACCGCGCGAGCGCCAGACGCCCGAGCCGCCCGAGACCATCGCCGGTACGCTCGCCTACATGGCGCCCGAGCAGACCGGCCGGATGAACCGCTCGATCGATTCGCGCAGCGACCTTTATGCGTTTGGCGTCGTGCTCTATCAGATGCTCACCGGCATGCTGCCATTTGCGGCAGCTGACCCCATGGAATGGGTGCATTGCCATATCGCCAGAAAGCCCGTGCCGCCGAGCGAGCGCCTGGAGACTATCCCGGCGCCGGTCTCGCACCTCGTCATGAAGCTGCTCGCCAAGACGGCCGAGGAGCGCTACCAGACCGCGGCGGGTGTCGAGCGGGATCTGCGACGCTGCCTTGTCAGCTGGGAGCACAATCGGCAGATCGATCCCTTCCCGCTGGGCGAACACGACACGCCCGACCGCCTGCTGATTCCCGAAAAGCTGTACGGCCGCGAGCGCGAGGTCAAGACTTTGCTCGCGGCCTTCGACCGCGTGGTCAGCAGCGGCGCGACGGAACTGGTGCTGGTCTCCGGCTATTCCGGCATCGGCAAATCCGCGGTCGTCAACGAACTGCACAAGGTGCTGGTGCCACCGCGCGGGCTTTTCGCGTCAGGCAAATTCGACCAGTACAAGCGTGACATTCCCTATTCGACGCTGGTGCAGGCATTCCAGAGCCTGGTGCGGCCGCTGCTCGGCAAGCGTGACACCGAACTGGCGAGCTGGCGCGTTGCGTTGCTGGAGGCGCTGGGGCCGAATGCGCGGCTCATGACCGACCTGATCCCCGAACTGAAGCTCATCATCGGGGACCCGCCACCGGTTCCGGAGCTCGAGCCACAGCAGGCGCAACGCCGTTTCCAGCTCGTGTTCCGACGCTTCATCGGCGTCTTTGCGCGGCCGGTGCATCCGCTGGCGCTCTTTCTCGATGATCTGCAGTGGCTCGACGTAGCGACGCTCGATCTGCTCGAGGACCTGCTGACCCGGTCGGATCTCCAGCACCTGATGCTGATCGGCGCTTACCGGAACAATGAGGTCGATGCCACCCATCCGCTGAGGGCCAAGCTTCAGGCCATCAGGAACACGGGTGCCAGGATCGATGAAATCAAGCTTGGGCCGCTTGCCCGCCAGCACATCGAGCGGTTGATTGCGGATGCGCTGCACTGCGAGCCGGAACGCGCCGCATCGCTCGCGCAGCTCGTGCAGCAGAAGACCGCCGGCAACCCGTTCTTCGTGACTCAGTTCCTTTACACGCTCGCCGAGGAGAATTTACTCACTTTCGATCATGACGCGGCATGCTGGCGCTGGGATCCCGATCGCATCCGTGCGCAGCGTTACACCGAGAACGTGGTCGACCTGATGGTCGGCAAGGTGACCCGCCTGCCGGCCGAAACACAACCGGCGCTGCAGCAGCTTGCCTGCCTCGGCAACGTTGCCTCGATCACGATGCTGTCGATCGTTCTCGAGACTGCTGAGGAGCAGGTGCACGCGTCGCTGTGGCCGGCGGTCCGTCAGGAGCTGGTCGAGCGCCTGGAAACCTCCTATCGGTTTGTGCACGACCGGGTGCAGGAGGCCGCCTATTCGCTGATCCCGGAAGCATTGCGCGCCGAGGCACATCTGCGGATCGGGCGGCTGCTCGCCGCGCAGACGCCCCCTGAGAAACGGGAGGAGGCGATCTTCGACATCGTGGGTCAGCTCAACCGCGGCGCCGCGCTGATCACCGAGCAAGACGAACGGGAGCAGCTGGCCGGGCTCAACCTGATCGCTGGCGAGCGCGCCAAGGGGGCCACCGCCTTCGCCTCGGCTCTGACCTATCTCAGTGTCGGTGCGGCGCTGACGGCGCAGGATTGCTGGACGCGCCGGCGCGAACTGGTATTTGCGCTGGAGCTGAACCGGGCCGAATGCGAGTTCCTCACGGGCGACCATGCGGCTGCAGAAGCGCGGCTGAATGGGCTTTCGACGCGAGCCGAAGCGACCATCGAGCGTGCGTTGGTCGCTTGCCTACGACTGGACCTGTACACGACGCTCGGTCAGAGCAGCCGCGCCGTTGACGTCGGGCTCGACTATTTCCGATATTTGGGGGTCGAATGGTCGCCGAATCCGACAGACGAGGAGGTGCGACGCGAATACGAGCGGTTCTGGTCGCAGCTCGGGAGCCGCACGATCGAGGACCTGATCGATCAGCCTCTTATGACCGATCCAGCATCCCTCGCGACGATGGACGTTTTGACCAAGATCGTGTCGGCTGCAGTCTTAAGGCACGAGAATCTCTATTCCCTCGCTATGTGCTGGGCGGTCAATCTCAGCCTGGAGCAGGGCAACGGCGATGGCTCGTGTGCGACCTACGTACAGTTTGGCTGTATCGCCGGTACGTACTTCGGCGACTACAAGACCGCATTTCGCTTCGGGCGGCTTGGCTGCGAACTGGTCGAGCGACGCGGCCTCAAGCGCTTCCAGGCCCGGACATATCTAGTAGCTGGATGTCACTTGATCCCATATGCAATGCAGGTCCGGACTGCGCGTGATCTGCTGCATCGGGGTTTTGAGATCGCAAATCACAGCGGCGATCTCATGTATATGGGGTGGTACAGGTGCTATTACCTTATCGAGAATCTTCTCGCAGCGGGCGACCCGCTCATTGAGGTACAACGCGAAGCCGAGCATGGTCTCGCGTTTGCGCAAAAGATGCAGTTGGGGCACGTCATCGACGTCATCCCATCGTCCCTCGGGCTCGTGCGGACGCTTCGCGGCTTGACGTTGAAATTCGGCTCTTTCTCGGATGAACAGTTCGACGAACTCCAGGTCGAAACGCGCTTGGCGAGCAACCCCGAGCTTGCGCCCGCCGAGTGCTGGTACCGCGTCCGAAAGCTGCAGGCGCACTTCTATGCCGGGGACTATACCGCGGCCGTCCAAGCGGCATCCCGAGCGGAACGGCTGCATCCGCTTCTCTTGCGATTGCTGTTCACAGCCGTGGATTATCGCTTTTTCGGTGCGCTCTCCCATGCCGCCTCTTGCGATGGTGCATCAGCCGGCGAGCGGCAACAGCACCTCGATGCTGTCGTTACGCATCATAAGCAGCTCCAAGCCTGGGCGGAATACTGCCCGGAGAATTTTGAGAGCCGCGCCGCGCTGGTCGCCGCGGAGATTGCAAGGATTGAAGACCGCAATTTTGATGCGATGCGCCTCTACGAACAGGCGATCCGCTCGGCACGCGCAAACGGCTTTGTGCAAAACGAGGCGCTTGCCAACGAACTGGCCGCGCGCTTCTATGCGGGGTGCGGATTCGAGAGGTTCGCGCAAGTGTGTCTGCGGGACGCCCACTACTGCTACCAGCGTTGGGGCGCTGACGGCAAGGTACGGCAACTTGAGGAGCGGTATCCACACCTTTGGACGGAATCGCGTGCACCCGCATCAACGAGCACGAGCACGATTGGGGCGCCGATCGACCACCTCGACCTCGCGACCGTGATCAAGGTGTCGCAGGCGGTCTCGGGCGACATCGTCCTGGAGAAGCTGATCGAGATGGTCATGCGTACTGCGATTGAACAGGGCGGCGCCGAACGAGGTCTGCTGATTCTGCTGGAGGGCGGCGAACGACGGATAGCTGCGGAAGCCACGACCAGCGGCGAGACTGTCACCGTGCAGTTGCGCGACGAGCCCGTGAGCGGGGCGGTGCTGCCACAGTCTATCCTCTACCATGTCCTGCGCACCCGGGAGAGCGTCATTCTCGACGACGCCGCGGCGGAGCCTCCGTTTGCCACCGATCCTTACATCCGTCAGCATCGCGCCCGTTCGATTCTCTGCTTGCCCCTCATGAATCAGGCCAGGCTCACCGGCGCACTGTACCTCGAGAACAACCTCACTACCCGGGTGTTCACGTCGACCGGGATCGCCGTGCTGAGGCTGGTGGCCTCGCAGGCCGCGATCGTGCTGGAGGATGCCCGTCTGTACCGCGACCTCGCGGAACGCGAAGCGAAGATCCGGCGCCTCGTCGATGCCAACATCATTGGGATCGTCGTCTGGAATGCTGAGGGTGAGCTTCACGAGGCCAATGACGCCTTTCTGCGCATGGTGGGATACGAGCGTGACGATCTGGTCTCAGGTCGCGTACGCTGGACCGATCTGACACCGCCGGAATGGTGCGAAGTCGACGAACGGGCCCTGGCAGAGATCGGGGCCACGGGGCGCGCGCAGCCCTTCGAGAAGGAGTACATCAGGAAGGACGGCAGCCGTGTGCCCGTCGTGGTCGGTCCGACCTCTTTTGAACCGGGTGGCAAGGAGGGTGTCGCTTTCGTGCTCGATCTGACCGAGCGCAAGCGTGCCGAACGCGCGCTACAGGACAGCGAAGAACTTAAGCGGAAAATCATCGAGAGCAGCAGCGACTGTATCCAGGTGCTGGACCTGGATGGAAACCTGCTGTTCATGAGCAACTGCGGTCAACAGTTGCTCGAAATAGACAATATCCAGTCTTACCTGAATACCCGCTGGGTCGACTTCTGGCAGTCGGAAGACCGCCCCAAGATAAGCGAAGCCATTGCTGCCGCAAGGGCTGGAGGAATTGGGAAATTTCAGGCGTTTTGTCCATCCGCAAAGGGAGCTCCGCACTGGTGGGAGGTAATCACCACGCCTATCTGCAATGCGGATGGCCAGCCCGAACAACTGCTTTCGGTGTCACGTGACATTACGGAGCGCAAGCGGGCGGAAGCCGAGGCCCATGAGAGCGAACGGCGCTACCACGAAGTGCAGACGGAGTTGGCGCATGCGAACCGCGTCGCCACCATGGGCCAGCTCGCAGCCTCGATCACCCATGAGGTCAACCAGCCGATCGCGGCGACGGTTACGAATGCCCAGGCTGGGCTGCGATGGCTGAGCACTCAGCCACCTGACGTAGAGGAGGTCCGGCAAGTGCTCCACCGTATCGTCAACGACGGTAACCGCGCGGGGGACGTGCTCGGCCGCATCCGATCACTAATCAAGAAGGCACCACCCCGGAAGGGAAGCTTGGACATCCACGCGGCGATCCGCGAGGTAATTGAGCTCACCCGTGGCGAAGCATGGAAGCACGGCGCCTCGGTGCAGACGCAACTCGCGGAGCGCTTACCGCTCATTGAAGGAGATCGGGTTCAGTTGCAACAAGTCGTCCTCAACCTGGTCATTAACGCGATCGAGGCCATGAGCGGCATCAGCGACGGCGTGCGGGAATTGCTCATCAGCACGGGAAGCGCCGACTCGGGCTGCGTGCTCGTGGCGGTGAGCGATTCAGGGCCGGGCTTCGCCCCAGACAGCGCCGAGCGCATTTTTGCCCCCTTCTACACCACAAAGTCCGCCGGTCTGGGGATGGGGCTGTCGATCTGCCGTTCGATCATCGAGGCGCACGGAGGCCGATTGTGGGCGAGCGCGAACGAGCCTCGCGGCGCGACCTTTCAATTCACCGTGCCCGCCCATCCCGATGCTTCATCGTGATTGCCACGAAGCGCGACGACCTCCTCGGTCTGAGCTGTCCGGCCGTTGTCAAGGGCGGAGCCGACGCTGGAATGTCCCAATGAGAGTGCAAGAGAACGCCGTTTCCGTTAAGCGTTGTTCGACGCCTGCCCTTGTCCGCTGCCCTTGAGTGCGCGAGCACGCGTGCGGGCTGATCGTGTTCACGCGGATGCGGCGCTCCTTCAGTCGAGAATCCAGCTACGTGCGAATGCGCGCACCGCGGCCTTCGAAGCCGAATACACGCTGAATGCAGCGGTGCCGGCGCTGCCTGCCGTCGAGCAGGCAAGAATCACCGATGCGCCCTCGGTGAGCAGCGGCAGCACCTTTTGCACCGTGAATAGCACGCCCTTCACGTTGCGGTTGAAGGTGTCGTCGAAATGTTCTTCGGTGATGCTGCCGAGGTGCAGCATCGAACCGCCGCCGGCGTTCGCGAACAGGACGTCGAAGCGACCCTGCTCTTCCTTGATCTGCGCATAAAGCGCGTCGAGTTCGCCGAGCCGGATCGAATCGACGCGCACGCCGGTCGCTTTGCCGCCTGCTTCGCGAATCTCGTTCACTGCGGCGTCGAGTTCGGCCTGACGGCGGCCGGTGATATAGACGTGTGCGCGATTCCAACGAAGTTGAGTGAGGCGGAGTTTGAGCAATTTGAAAATCATCTAGCGGGCCTCCCACCGTCGCCATGGAGGGCGACGGGGTTAAAGTGAGTTTGCGAAGTGCTTTAACCAGAAGGAGGCTGACATGAAATATAGCGGAATTGACCTGCATTCAAACAACAGCGTGGTGAGTGTGACCGACGAAACAGACCGGGTTGTCGCTGAGAAGCGCCTCTCCAACGATTTGTCGAAGATTCTCGCGTTTCTCGCGCCATGGCATGCGGAGCTCGCGGGCGTCGTGGTCGAGTCGACCTTCAACTGGTACTGGCTGGGCGATGGTCTGCAGGCGGCCGGCTTTACCGTGCACCTGGCGCACACTGCGGCCATCAAGAAATACGACGGGCTCAAGCACAGTGGCGATGAAACCGATGCGCGTTACCTGGCGCAGCTGCTGCGCCTTGGCATTCTGCCCACCGGCACCATCGAGAGCGTTCATTTTGGTGGGGTGGCGATGCCCCGATCGCGGTTGGTCGATGTCGGACAATGACGCTCTTCTTGAATGAAGGAGCTATCGCATGAAGTTCGACTTGATCCTGGCCGTGGACGATGGTGACGGCCAGGTCACCA
>NZ_CADIKK010000069.1 GCF_902859915.1 Paraburkholderia ultramafica | reverse complement strand
CTGGAGAACGAGGCGGATTGCCTCATTCGCCAACATACGGAACCGCGCAGCCGCCCCCTCATAAACCACCGGGCTTAGCCGGAGCCCCCTACCGCGCGAGCGGTTTCGTTCATCGACCCACATGAGACGTTCGCCCTTCCCGATATCGGACGTTGAATAAACGCCGATTCGACCAGCACTGTCTAGACCGTCGCCCCAGTTTTTGTCACGCCGGCCGGACCGTAGCCAATTCCTGTCCCCACGAGATATGGATCAGTTCGCCGCTCTCGTAATTTCAGCAAGTGCAGCGAAAGCTCGCTCGAAGGCCTGCGACTCTGGCCTTGTCGCGTCAGTTCGGAGAGAGGCGCCGCCTAGCTACTGGACTGGCAAATTCCCAACTACGTCCCTCCTTATCTGGCTATTTTTGCCCAACCCCCGAAAACTAAAAATGTCCCTCAAACCCCACCGGATAACGCCTCCCGGGGCATATCGGGTGGCGGCATAGGCTTCCATAAGGCTGAATTTCAGACTTCCATGTCCTCCTCTTCGGCAGCCGCCTGCAGCATGCGGGCCCAGTACCCAGGGTCGGCGTAATGCGAGGCGAGCGCGTCGATGTCGACGGGCGTGGTCGCGGCACCGAAATCCATCGCACCGAACAGGTTGACGTGCCGCCAGGCGACCGGCGACATGCCTGCGATGAACGCCATCGCGGCCTCGTCTCCCGCGACCCGCTTCTGCTCGTGCACGCGGGAAAGCAAGGCTGTGTTGTAATGGATGATGGCGTTGGCGACCAGGCGGGCGCACTCGTTCCACAGTTGCTGCTCGGCCTCGGTATGCACGCGCAGCTTGCCGCCGTTGACGAAGGCGACCGCGCGGCGCAGCCGGTGGTACGCTTCGCCACGGTTGAGAGCCTTCTGCACGGACCGGCGCAGGTCGACATCGTTGATGAAGCGCAGGATGTGGCGCGTACGGCAGAGGTTGTCGAGCTCCCAGAGCGCCTTTTTCGTCTGGTTCTGACGTTTGTAGCTGCTGAGCTTGCGCACGATCGTGGCCTGCGAGACCTGCTTCTGCCCGAGCGAGGCCATGATGCGCTGGATGGCCGGCCATTCGCGGATGATCAGCTCGTCATTGGATTTGCGCGAGGGTTTGACGAGCCACAGGCCGTAGTGCCCCGGGGCATGACGGCCAACGAGACCACCGAGTTTCTTGTGGAAGTCGCGATAACGCGGCGCGAACTGATAGCCGAAGGCATACAGGGTCCAGTAGTTCACCTGGTTGGTCCCGTGCGTGTCGGTGGAATGCAGCTGTGGGCGGATGTCGGAGGTGTTGCTGTAGAGCAGGTCGAACACGTAATGGCTTTCGTGCTCGTGGGCGCCGAAGACGGTCAGGTTAAACGGTACGTGGTTGGCGACGGCGGTGTTGGCGCTGATGCCTTTGTCGAGGCCGAAGTACCTGGACGAATGGCGTGCCTGGAAGGTGTCGAACTGGGTCTCGAAGCGCTGGCCATCGCTGCTTGAATGGATCTGGTCGCCGATGTTGAAGAGATGAAAGGCGGGCAGCCCGGCGGTCGCGTTGCTGATCGCGTCGTTGGCAGCATGGATGGTTTCGATGCGAAGATAGTTGTGCGCGCAGCTTACGAGCGTGGCGTAACTGAGGCCTGAGATTTCGGCCATTTTGCGCAGCCCCATGTTGGTGCCCATCGCGATGACGCAGGCGAGGAGCTCGCATGGATCGGCCTCGTGTTTGACGTACCGTTCGAGCACATGCGTGAATGCCTTGACAAAGCCGGTGCGACTGCCAACAAACCAGAGCAGCCGCGCGATGTCGATACTGGGAATCTGGCCATAGAAGGCATGATTGACGTTTTCGTCGGGTTCGGGATAAACCAGGTTCAGACGAGGCTTGCCGCCCCGGTGCCGGACCTTGATGTAGGGATCGTCGCCTTCGTCGACGTGATGGTTGACGTATCCGAGGAGGCGTTCGATGTCGTCGTGAAGCCCGGCAAGCGTCTGCTCGATGGGCGCGAGCAGAACAGGCAGGTTGAGTTCCCTGAGCATGGCGTCCTTGTGCCGCCAGCGCGCGTCGCTGATCAGGTCGTCTTCAAAGCGGCGAAACTCGTTGCTGTCGTGGCAGAAGACGTCGCCTGCCTCAAGCGCGTTGCGCACTAGCCGGTAGACGAGAAACTCGTACCGGTCAACCTCGAGACCGCGCCAAAGCGGGGGCTCTATGCCGCGATATCGTGAACGTGCTCGTTGCTCGCGCGCGCCACACCGATTCGCGCACCACCCATGCGCCGAGGTCAGACATGAGTGCAACGCTTCCTGGACGTGCAACCCGACCGTCGGCTCTGCGGCAACGCGGCCCACGAGCGGACGTTTGTGCCTGTCGCTTCGTGCAGTCCCTCGCACGACCGCTTCGCCATCACAATTGCGCCACTGCACCGCCTCGTCACTACATCCAGCCCCATCCTGCATCCCGTGTGACCCCACATCCTCCAACACCGCTGAGCATCCCGGCCTATCAATCACCATAGCCGCCAAGACTCAGACCGCTTCGGGGCACTCCGCGATTTCCTCCATCGAGGCTCGTTCGACGCCTGCCAGCAACGCGCGGTGGCGCACTCACATGCCTGTGGACGATGGCAGGCATCGAACAACCCTTAACGTCAGCAGACGTTTGCCAACAGAATGCGAAGGACCGTATATGGACTCCTCCTCGTTTGCAAACAGGCCGCCAGTTAAACCTCAGTGTCGATCGCTCACGTATATCCGGTCTCGTACAATTGTGCCTGTTTGAGGCAACCGACCCTGATGGGCTATTCGCGCGCCGACTCCCAATCGTTCGTACGGGCTAGGAGCCTCAGTCATTCGCGGGTTTGATCGGCGCCGGTTACGTACGGAGAACAAACCTCGACGATCGATGACAGTCAGTTCATATGGGCCGTGAAGTAAATCGTGCGAGCTGTCTCTTTACAGTCGGGGTGCCGTCCCCTTCTGGGCATCGCCCCTGCCGTCGTCGCACCGATAACCGGGGACAAGAAGGCGCGACTTTGATGCCATCTACCACTGCGCGTCAGCGTGTCACACCGCAGCACCTAGCATCAGGGTTTATACTTATTTCGTCTCCTCCATAAAATCGTCCCCGCGAAATATGGATTACGCCCGCCTCCCCCAGGCGGGCTTTTTTTATGGCGAAGGCAAACATGCGAACAGCGCCCCCCACTCAAGCTGCACGAAAAACGACCGGTTCCGTACCTTCCCGCCGGGCGTGTACGGAAATTAGGAAAAGCGAGTTTTGTACATGCCCAACGATGCGGACGCCAGTTTCGTACAGAGCGGGGGGATGCCCAATGAGAAGTAGTCTCACTAGTCTTGACGATGGCTGCATGGGCGGGCAGCGATGTTCATTTTTCTGGACTGGAATACCATGGGCACCCCGATGAAGACAATACGCTGCCGCACCCCGGTGTGACCGGCCATACCCCCAACCGAAGGAAACAGCACGATGGACTATCGCGTCAGCTACGAACACAGCCTGGCAACCACTCCGGATGAGTTCATTGTCCATATCCCATCCCAGCTGGTAACCGACGTGCCGGCCACCGTGCCGCGCGCGCTGCTGCCCGAGTTCATCGCTGACCTGATCCGCCAGCGCTCGCCGCGGATCGGGCGAATCCGCAACCTGCGGGTGCTTTAGGCGTCCGCGCGATATGCGGGTCGAATGTCGCTGGTCGGCCCGGAGCGTGTCAAAACGCGTGGCCGCCAACGGCTTCGTGAGAAGTGGCCTTCGAGAACGCTCTATACGGGCTTCGGAGCACCTCGGGAGGGGTAAAGTCACCCCCAAAAACCATCACGTTTTGTATTTTGACACGGCCTCGACCCATATCAGCCCGTCGACCCGGCGTTCTCGTTAGCGCAGCTTCCGAGACGTACCGGTCATACAAGCGGCCGTATCCACCGGCAGGTACTCGGACCTGGCCGATGCAAGAGGCGCTTGCTCGCCGCTTTCGCCTGTGACAAACGCCCTGACCCACGAGATTCGCAGTGCCCTTGAGCGAATGTCACTGCTCCTTATCGCGCAGCCGCAGCAGTCCCATCAGAACCTCGTCGCGATAAGTCGCGAGTTCCTGTTGCGAGCGCGACTGAACCTCCTCATGTACGCCTTTGATGATGGTCGCACGCACGTCCGGAGTGAGTTCCGGCGTTCCCAGCACATGCCACCAGGCCGTCAATGGACCGGTGAACTGATCGAAGAAATGCTCGATACCGCCCTGACCGCCTCCGAGGTGATACAGAAGACTCGGTCCCATGATTCCCCAGCGCAAGCCTGGACCCCACGAAACAGCGGCGTCGGCATCACCAACGCTGACGACACCCTCCGCGATAAGATGCACGACTTCGCGAAAGAGGGCCGCCTGCAGGCGATTTGCGACGTGGCCCGGAACCTCCTTATGCAGGCGAATCGTCCTCTTTCCGAGGCCGTTATAGAACTCACTGACACGTTGAATAGTCTCTTCCGAGGTCTTCGCGCCACCCACAATCTCGACCAGTGGTATCAGGTGCGGCGGGTTGAACGGGTGGCCGATCACGCATCGATCGGGATGGTCAGGGCAGGCGGATTGAATCTCGCTCATCGTCAGGCCCGACGAACTCGATGCGATGATCACCTCCGGCGCCAGCGCCTCATCGAGACGCCGATAGAGATCCTTCTTGAAGTCGATCCGCTCTGGGCCATTTTCCTGAATCAGATCGCTGCCGGCGACGGCCTCGTCGAAGCTGCCCGTGAATTGAAGCTTCGAAGGCGATGCGCCGGGCGCGAGACCCATCTGCTCCAGCGCTGGCCAGGCGGCCGCGATGAAATCATCCAGCTTTTTCTTTGCGTCGGGGGCGACGTCGGTCGCAATCACGTCAAGACCTTTGGCAAGGAACAGCGCGGCCCAGCTCGCGCCGATGACCCCGGTTCCGATGATGGTAACGCGTTGGATTGGCTTGGCCATGGCAGTTGATCTCCAGAAAGTCAAACGAACGCGCTAAACCCGCTGACCGCCTTGCCGACGATCAGCGAATTCATCTCGCGCGTGCCTTCATAGGAATAGAGCGCTTCCGAATCGGCCATGAAGCGGGCGACGTTGTAGTCGAGCACGATGCCGTTGCCACCCAATACCTCGCGCGCCCAGCCGACTGTTTCACGCATACGGACTGTGCAGAACGCCTTGGCGAGCGAGGCGTGCTCGTCCTTGAGCTTGCCCTGGTCCTGCAATTGCGCGAGGCGCACGACCATGCACTGAGAGGCGGTGATGTTGCCGAGCATCTTTGCGAGCAGATCCTGGACCATCTGGAACGAGGCGATCGGCTTGCCGAACTGCTCGCGGGTCTGCGCATACTTCAGCGCATTCTCGTAGGCGCCCATGCTGCAACCGACGGACTCCCAGGCGACATACTGGCGAGTCAGGCGCAGCACGCGGGCCGTGTCGCGGAAGGACTGATCGCCCTGCAAGCGATTCTCTTCCGGCACGCGGCAGTTCTCGAGCGTGATGACGCCGTTCTGCACGACGCGCAACGCGACCTTGTTCTCAATCTTCGCGACCGAAAATCCCGGCGTCGTCTTGTTTTCGACGATGAAACCCTTCACCTGATTGTCGTCGACGTCGCGGGCCCAGATGATGGAGAGGTCGCACCAGGGGGAATTGCCAATCCACCGCTTCTGCCCGTTGAGCACCCAGGTATCGCCGTCGCGCCTGGCCGTCGTCAGCAGGCCGCCGCCGGCGCCGGAGCCGACGAGCGGTTCGGTCAAGCCGAAGCAGCCGACCTTCTCCAGGCGCACCATGGGTGGCAGCCATTTCTGCTTCTGCTCTTCCGAGCCGCCGAGGTAGATCGAGCCCATGGCGAGGCCGCTGTGCACACCGTAGAAGGTCGCGATTGATGAGTCGACGCGGGCGAGTTCCATCGCAATGAAGCCGTCAAGCAATGTGCTGCCGCCTGGGCAACCATAGCCGTTGAAACCGACGCCCACGATGTTCAGATCGCGAATGCCGGGAATCAGCTCGAACGGGAATTTGTCCTCGGCCCAATACTGGTTGATGACAGGAGCCACGGTCCCTTCCATGAAACTTCGCACCTTCTTGAGGATCGCCTGTTCCTCGTCGTTCAAGACCTGATGGATCATGTAGAAATCACTATCGGGCGCCGGCAGCACGCGGGGAGGCTTCGTCTCTGACATGGTTTGTCTCGCTCAAAATAATTAGGATGACTACTTGGAAAGGTAGTCGTAGACGATCTCCGCCTTGCCGAGCGACAGGTCTGTAAGCAGATGCACGGCCGACAGCACCTCGAGGACGGGAAGCTTCGCGACGGGCGCGAAGCAGTGCGGATGCAGCTCCAGGGACGCCGGGCCCGTCCACGCGCCCTTCACCGTCAGATCCTCGACGTAATACCTGACGATTTCGCAGACGCGCGCCGTGCAGTCGACGTTCGGCAGGATCTTGAGCAGATAGCCGGGCGCCTCGAGCGTTTTCCTGACGGCGGCGAGATCGAGCGGCGTGTACTTGTAGGCCATGGTCGCGGTGGCGACGCGCACGCCGTTGTAGTCGAGCGTGCCGACCAGCGCGTCCTTGCGCACCTCGAGCTTCGGTTGCGCCAGCACCTTGGGGAAGCCGAGCAACTCGCGGCCAGAGGCGATGCCGGCCTCGCTGTCGAGATACATCGCGTGTGTGAAGCCGCCGGCGACGCTGTTGAACGTGACCGGGATCACCTGCCCAGATTCGGTGTAGGAGCCGAGCCCGCTCGAATCGGGCATGTTGATGAATTCGTATTTGACGATCGGCTCGGTCGGCATGAGCGGCGCCGGGACCACGCGTGCAAGCGCCTCCGGATCGGTGCGATACGTGATGATCACGAATTCCCGGTCGACGAACCGGAAGGGCACCTTGGGATAGGCGGGACTTGTCAAGGGCATCGCGTAGGCCGATGCGCGCACTTCGTCTTCAGTCATGGAAGGCTCCCGGGTTGCCGTGCGGTACGAGAAACGCCGCCCGGTGATGGGTTCGGTCAACAGTTGGGGCGACGCCCGGATTCACGAGGCGTCCTTGAAACGTGCTACCGCGCCGACATCGTTCAGGCGCGCGATCTCTGCATCGTCGAACCCCAGCTCCTTCAGGATTTGCGCGCCGTGTTCGCCGAGTTGCGGCGCCGCCTCGGGCTTCACCTTCGGCGACCCGAGCACTTGAATGGGGCTGCTGACGGTGCGGGTCTGAATCCCGCCGGACAGTTCGAGCGGTACGACGATTCCATTGGCCGACAATTGCGGGTCATTGATGATCTCCGTGGCGATCTGGACGACACCGAAGATGACGCGGCCGGCGTCAAGCACCTGTTTCCAGTACGCGAGCGGCTGGCTCGCAAACATCGGGTCGAGAATCTCGACGAGTTGCGCGGCGTTGGCGGTGCGCTTGTCGTCGATGAAGCGCGGATCGTCGAGCAACTCGGATTTGCCGATGGCTTTGCAGAAGCCTGGCCAGTCCTTGCGTTGTGCAGCAACGAGCAGAATCCAGCGCTTGTCCAAGGTCTGGTACGGGTTGAGCAGAGCATTGGGTGGTGACTTGCGATCGTGCTGGGGGAAGAAGTGGCCGCCGTTCAAACCGCCTTCCACCCACGCTGCCGCTGCCCAGATGCCGTTGGCGATCAGCGACGTCGAGACATGGCTGCCCTTGCCGGTGGTGGCGCGCACGTAGAGCGCGGTCACGATCGCCGCATAAAGCGTCGTGGCCGTCGCGTGATCGCCGATGCCCGGGATCGGCAGTGTCGGCGGGCTGCCCGCGTCGTGCGTGACTTCCATCAGGCCCGAGCGCGCCCAATAGGCCGTGACGTCGAAGCCGGGCGTATCGGCTTCGGGGCCTTCGGAGCCGTATCCGGTGATGTCGGCGTAGATGAGCTTCTCGTTCAGCGGCGCGAGCGCCTCGTATGTGCAGCCGAGCGATGACTTCACACGCGGCGGAAAGTTGACGACGACAACGTCGGCCCAGCGCACGAGGCGATGCAACACTTCCTTTGCGTCCGCGGACTTCAGGTCGATGGCGATGCTGCGTTTGTTGCGGTTCGTCAGTTGCCAGGCGTAGTTGACGTCGCTCGTCGGGTTCGGCGGCATCGCCGAGAAGTAGCGATAGACGTCCCCTGTGCCTGGCGGTTCGACCTTGATCACGTCGGCGCCGAAGTCGGCGAGGATCGTCGCCGCGGCGGGGCCTGCAATGTAGCTCGCAAGATCGAGCACCTTCAGACCGGAGAAAATGTGGTTGCCGGCTGTCATCGAGCCATCTCCTGGAGATTGATGCTATCGGTTTCCCGCTTCAAAATCGGACTCAGACACTATGCGCGTAACGCAAGGCCGATCGTCAGCGGCCTTTGAACTTCGGAGTGCGTTTTTCAAGGAAGGCTTTCGTACCTTCCGCTTTGTCTTCGGTGGCGGCGCACAGGGCGAACAATGCCCGTTCCAGTTCCAGCCCCTCGGGCAGAGAGCCGTCGAGGCCGCGATTCACCGCCGCGATCGCATAGCCGACCGCGAGTGGCGCATTGGTGTTGATCTGCGCGAGGAGCGCTTCTGCGCGGGCGATAAGGTTCGCGGGTTCTACGATCTCGTTGACGAGGCCGATGCGCAGCGCTTCTTCGGCCGGGATCATCTCGCCGGTGAGGATGAGTTGAAGGGCCACGCCCTTCCCGACGAGGCGTGCGAGGCGTTGCGTGCCACCGAAGCCGGGAATGAGGCCCAGTTTGATTTCGGGTTGCCCGAACTTCGCGGAGGGACTCGCCAGGCGGACCGTGCAGGCCAGCGCGGTTTCGCAGCCGCCGCCGAGCGCCAGGCCGTTCACTGCGGCGATGACAGGTTTGCCGAGGTTCTCGACGAGATTGAGCAATGCCTGTCCGGCGCGTGCCTGCTGCTCCGCTTCAACAGGCGTGGCGGCGGCCAGTTCGCTGATGTCCGCGCCCGCAATGAACGCGCGGTCGCCTGAACCCGTGATGATGACGCCGCGCACGTCGGGGTCATCGCGGGCGCTTGCAAACGCGATCGTCAGTTCGCCGATGGCCTTGCGGTTCAGCGCGTTGAGGACTTTGGGGCGGTTCAGCGTGACTAACGCGACCGCATCTTTCTTTTGATAGGCAATCGTTTCGAACGATTCCGGAGTAAGTATCTGTTCCATGAGTCTGAACACTCCGCGCGAACTAGAGAAGTCATCCACGACACTTCACGATCGTCAGGAAAATTTCAGGTCATTGACTACGTGTACACAATCCTGGGTGTTGCTCACGTCACATGCTATTTATAGAGGAGCAGCGGAAAAAATCCAGAGCGTGCTATTCCCGGTGTACGGTTGCGACTGGTGCGGCGATGCCTGCAACGAACATTTTCTGCGTGCCCAATGCGGCCAGTGTCTTTCCGGAGGGCGGACGCGTCGAGTGCCATCGCCTGCATGGCCAGTGAGCACAGCTTTGATGCCGGGACGCCGGCGAGCGCGATGGTGAAGTCCCCGATCTCGTCGAGCCAGGTGATCTGTGGTCAATCAGCAGGTCCAGGTGCTGCCGCGATGGCCGCCTCGCATGGCGCTTGATGCGGTTGTAGGCGGTCTGCCGGCTCGACAGGTCGCGGGCCGGCAGACGGTCCAGATTGTTCTTCTGTTCATCGGTCAGGCGTCGTGCGACCCGCCGGAAAAGCCGCACCCGGGTCTTTGCATGGATCTGCTCGGTAGTCCGGTCCAGCGTCGAGAAAGCCGGCAGTTCGATGTCCTGCGCGATCAGTTCGTCGATCGTGGCATTGATGATGTCGACCGGCTGGTCCATGGACAACGCAGCCGTATGCGCGGATCGCGTCGCAATCGTGCCCGCGTCGGTGCCGTAGTACGGCTTGACGCCGAGGTGCTCGCGCACTTCGGCGTAATGCCGGAACAGCGTCGGCGATGCCTGCGTGTCATAACCGAAGCGTACTGCGGGACCGATGTTTGCCGCCGCGCGCACGTGTTCGACGACGGCCACCGGGATATTGTCGAGCGACGGGAAATGATGCATCTGCTGGAAGACTTTCAGGAGCACCAGCAGACCCAGCCGGGGGCGCTCGCCCCGCGACGACCGCCGCGCCCATTCCAGTTCATCAGGCAGGGGTGTGTAGCAGGCTTGCAGGTCCCGCGTGGCAAGGACCTTGGAAAGCGCGGATACGCAGTACGTTCGATGGTGGCCATGCGAGTCGTCCTGATCGCAGCGGGCCGCTCAGATTAGCCGAAGAAAATCCGGTCGTTACCAGGTCAGTTCGAAATGATTCCGCGCGTCTATATAACCCAAGAGCCTATGACAGGAATTTACGCTTACCTTGCCGCTACCCCTTGTTCTGGTACAGGCATGAAGCATGACCTGTGTTTGACTACAAGACCGCCGAGCGGCCAGTATCGAATGGCCAAACTGACGATCTGCTTCGCCATGTTGATCAGGCCAGGCGGGATGCGTCACTGTTTGATGCGCTCACTCGATGGCTGCCTGCATATGATCGCGGTCAGCACCAACGGAATGACCGGATGAACGACGGCAGTGCTCCCCGCGTATGCGAGAAGACGCTTGACCGAATCCGCCGAACCCAGCACCACTACGCCGTAAACCGGGCCGGACGACGCTTTGCCTCCGCCATCCTTAAAAATCGGGTCGTTCGGCTGATATCCAAAGACAGCATGAACGGGGAGGCCGAATGCCGTCAGGCTGGCGTCGTTCGTGGGGCGGAACGCGTTCACTGAATTGGGCTCCACGCGCATTGGTGGGGTTTTGATGGAATGCGCCTCAACGAGAGGGGCGACGAAGTCATGTGCTGTTTCTGTGCACGCCAGGTGATCGTCCAGCGCGTGGCTGGACGCCGGCATTGGAAAAACTGCAATGACGGCCAGAATCCCGCAGATTAGTCGCATGACACACTTCCTTAACGTCGGTCCAAAAGAGGGTTACCGGTTCATCATCTGTTGGCGACGGCCGACCACTTTCATCGAATCCCCCGGCATCAGCGACGTAAAGCATTTGCCGTACCAGGAAGGTCCACCGCCACCACATGGATCGCAGGCTTTCAGAAGTGCCTCCGACAATCAATGTGTTTCCTGTTGCATCACTCACCCAAAAACGGGACGGGGAACGGTTCGCGCCGTTGCGCCCCCAATTACCCGAGCATTCTTGTGGCAAAACGCCAATAATTGCCGGGCATTTTGCCGGAACCGGAGCCGCAATGAACGTCATCGCTTTCACGCCGACTGGCGCGGGAAATCCACGTCGTCGTGCGGAGCTTGCTCTACTTGGGCGGTTGCTTGATGCGCGCATCGAGGACGAATTCGACCTTGCGGAGCTTGCGAGCGTACGCGTTGCCGTCGACGTCATCGACCGTTTGGCGGCACAGGGGCTCAAAGCCGACGAACTGTCATTCATCATTCCACGTCGTACCCTTACGCACAGACGCCAGCAACACGAGCGTCTCTCGACTGAGGAATCTGACCGGGCCATCCGTCTTGCGCGCATCGTTGCACAGGCTACCGCATCCTTCGGACACCCCGAAAGGGCAATGCATTGGCTCCGGAATCCACAAAAACGCTTCGCGGGCCGCAGCGCGCTGGACATGGCCAGCACTGAACATGGGGCGCGCCTGGTCGAGGATGCCCTGATCCAGATCGACGAGGGGTATTTCGCCTGATGGTTCTTTGGACGATTAGCAATTATGCCGATCTGAAAGGAACCGGCGGTCTTCGCGCGCCCGGACGGTGGCATTTTGCAGGACAGCCAGTGCTCTATCTCGCGGAACACCCGGCAGGCGCCCTTCTGGAAACGCTGGTGCGCCAGGAGATCAGCAGTCCCGCGGATTTCCCGGACGGACACTTACCGGCTGCTACAAGTCGACGTAGAGGACAGCGTCACGATTGCCGAAATCGGTGAGCATGCATTTTCGCCGGACTGGCGTGACAACATGTCGTGGACGCAGGATGCCGGGACCGAGTGGCTAACAGGAAACACGTCCGCCCTTCTCAAAGTGCCCAGCGCTGTGATGCCGTTCGCCTCGAACTACATCATGAATTCCGCTCATGAAGACGCAAAGCGGATCAACATCAGCATGGTCATCGAGGTACGTCAGGATCCTCGTATGCTTAGGCTCCTGACTAGAGCGTAGTCGGGCAACGCTCCGTCAGTTGGGTATGCGAGAGCTATCGCAGGTGATGCCGATCCTGCAACGCGCGTTATAGCGGGGATCTTCTCACCGCGATGGAAACCATTGAACTTGAACCGCAGGTGCTCGTGAATCGCCGCTACGTGGCGTTTAACCTCATCCGTCAAAACAGCACGGTCGAATGCTTGATCACCATCTCGGCACTGGAAGCGTATTTCCGGCTTGCACCCCGGGCCAGTGACGCCCGAATCGTGAAGACCTTCCGGGAAGACCGCTGACATAGAACGCAGTCGCAAGACGCTGGTCCGGTATCGTGAGGTTGACGTGCTCGAGCAGCACCAGATTGCCTGTGTCGTCGTGTGCGTAATCCGAACGGTCCATCGAATCGCCCTCGGAGGATCTGACACGTCGAGTGACGTGAGGGTCAAAGAGGCGCATGGCTGGCGTTTGGGGTTCTGACTGGACGCTGGTGACCGATGCCCGGCCCGATGTGCCGGAGATGGCGCAATTTCTCCTGCACGGCGAAGTGATCATCGAGACGGCCTCCCTGGCAATCTGGGTGCTAGCCAGTTCGCGCGCGACTGGATGAAAATGCGGCGTAACTCCACTGTTCTTCGATAGATGTTCCTGTTCAGCAAGGGGACGAAAGTGTACTCGTCGTAGGCGCCGCTACCGATAAAAATCCAGTTATGCAGAACGTTTGACATGGCTGCCGAACAGAATCACATTGTCCAAGCAATCACGATAGGCGGGCGCCCCGAAGAAAAACATTCTACGAACGGTTGCCGCAGTCCTCCATGCGGGTAGGGTTCTCATACGTGTGTATATCTCAAGGGTCCAGCAAGCGAGTGTTCGAGTCTTGGCGGCGATGCGTTTGCTACGGCCATCGCCAGCGGACTGCTGATGCCTTGACCCGCGTCCTTATACCAACGTATATGAAACTTAGACCAGAAAGCAATTTATTTGACAGCCGTTTCTTTCTATATTCTCTCCAGGAGACGCGTCAACATGTGTGACCAATTCCTCGATCCACACTTCTTCGGGTCTCGAATACATCGACTTGCACTTGTAAGCGAGGATATGATGTCCACAAAGTCTGTACATTGGAGCTGGCTGTACGGAACCGGAATGATGTGGTTTATTTGTCTGTTGTGCGTAGGGTTTGCCGGCGCAATGTTGACCGCGCTCCCATTGCATCTTCTTGTCGCGACTGCGATGCATTAATCGGAACCGACCCGGTGCCCAACCCGACCCGGATCACACATAACCCGGGTTGAGGCCGCGGACTCCCATGTTTCAAGATGAACACATCAAAGCCGCATCGCGAGTCAGGACACGCCATGCGTCCGCGAACCTCCGATCGCACTACGACCGCGTTTCAATTGTCCTTCACTGGACGACGGCAGTAATCGTCCTGCTGCAATTTGCACTGGCCCATACCTGGGCGTTCGCACTCAAGCCGGAGCGGCACTTGATGATCGTCGCCCATATGTCGTTCGGCGTTTCACTCGCGGCCGTGCTCGCCATAAGAATTGTGTGGCGCATGATCCCGGCGCATCAGGTGAGCCCCGCAGATTTCGGTCTCATCGAACTGGCTTCAAAAGCTGTCCACTATCTCCTTTACGTGCTACTCGTTGCAGAGGCGATATCGGGCTTTGTTCTACGCTGGTCCGGCAACGAGGCAATGAATTTTTTCGGCTTGCTAATCCCGGCACCGTTTGCGCCCTTCTCACATGCTGCGCGTGGCATGATCGGCGAGGCACACGACCTCATCGGATGGGCGATTATTGGGGTCGCCGCCTGTCACGCGTTGGCTGCGCTTTTCCACCACTACGCATTGCGCGACGGCGTATTGATGCGAATGCTCACCTCCGAACCTGATGCCCGAGATTCGTATCCGGGAAAGCGGTAACAAACCCGTCATCCAGCCGCCGATGGCAACGATAAGCGTCGACGCAGAACGCGTCGACCAGCGCCTGATCGGCGTGGCGGCGCTTGATGGCGATACTGCGCACAAGAGCCACGCGGGCGCGTCGAACTCCGCATCGAAGCTCACCTTCCCCCTGCGGCGCTTCCTTTCAACGGCTAGCGGTACGGCACGACATCTCGCCTAGCCCTTCGCGAATGCCTCGATCCACTGCGAGAAGCCGTCCGTAAATTTCTCCAGAAATTCAACGGTCGTCAAGTTCGTTAAAGCGCCGCGTTCGTTAAACAGATCCGTGAGGCTCTGATGTGATGGACGACTCCCGCTACGCAGCGAGAGGTTTATGCCAGAGTGGAGCGGTCGTGACGTCCACGGCAAAGGAGCGTTCATCATGAAGATAGCGACTGTTG
>NZ_CADIKK010000068.1 GCF_902859915.1 Paraburkholderia ultramafica | reverse complement strand
AATCGCCGGGTGTGGCCCTGTCCACACCGTGCGGCTCTGGCAGCAATGCTAACCCGCGTCCGATTCCTTACGGCTGGCCAGCCCCTGCCTCACGGAAAGTCATACTGCCTTCCACTGTCTCTTGACCTTGATATACGTCTCGTCCACGCGCCAGCTCTTGCCGACCGGGCGCTTGCGACGCCGGAACGCCTTTTCAAGCACGGACAGCAGCTTTCCCGCCCACCGGTGCACGGTTGAATGATCGACATCGATGCCACGCTCAACCATCATTTCTTCCAGATTTCTCAGGTTCAGCCCTTAGGCCACATACCAACGCACGCACATCAGGATCACATCAAGCGGATAGTGAAGCCGCTTCAGAACCTTGGTAATGCCCGGAGCAAGGGTCGTTTTTGGCTTCAATGCATTCTTCATCGTGGAGACGATGCGTTTTCCTTAGCCCGCACTTCAGCGTTTCCGCGCTAATGCGACACAGCCTGTATTTGTTGCCCGTATTGACATATATATCACTATTGAGTTTAATGTCAAATAAAGGCCGTGAGACGGCCAAATCCGTTGTCGACTGAATCATTGTGAAAGCCGTCATCTGACAAGCGCGCCTATTTTTGGCGGCACGGCAGATCCGGCCCGACCAGTACGTTATGCCATGAAGAGGGAACGCCTGACACACGCACAGCGCAGAGCGCAGACACGAGAATGCCTGCTTGAGGCAGCGCGGAAGATGTTCGTTAAAAAGGGGTTGGCTGCAACAAGTGTGGAGGACATTGCTGAGGCGGCTGGCTATACGCGCGGCGCGTTCTATTCAAATTTCGGCGGCAAACCGGAACTACTGATCGAGTTGTTGCGCCGAGACCACGATAGGGCGCGGGCGAATCTTCAGGAGATCATGGAAGAGGGCGGCACGCCTAAGGAAATGAACGAGCGCGCCATCGAGTATTACAGCCAATTTTTTCTTGAACACGAATGCTTTCCACTTTGGCTGGAGGCCACGCTACTCGCGTGCCGAGATACCGGCTTTCAGGAGCGCATTAATGCCTTCCAGCACGAAAAGCTCGGTCAGGTCAGTGCGTATATCCGCATTTTTTCGGAGCGCGTTGGCAGGCCGCTGCCCCTGCCCTCGCAGGCAGACGCTCTCGCGGTTGCCTTGGTGAGCCTGTGCGATGGTGTGCAGTTCCTCAGAATGTGCAATCCGCAGATGGTGAGCGGCAAGGTGATTCAGACAGTGCTTGCGGGATTTCTTTCGTGCGTATTGTGGCGACAGCCGGAAGAAAAACTCTGCGACGAACATCGTGGGGGCGTGCCCGTTTGAGTCCGCGGACGTTCGAGGGCCACCTGCGAGCGCGGGCAAGATCCGCGACCGTGGCCCAGCAGAACTAACTCGTAGAAGGTAAGCCCCCGGGGTATTGTCACGTTGCCGGCGCGACCCAAATATAATGGGGCATGAAGAAAGAATCCGTGTCCCATCTGCCGTCCGCCGACTCGACGATTTCGTTCAAGTGCTACCGGTTTCCGCCGGACGTGATCAGCTACGCGGTCTGGCTGTATTACCGGTTCCCGCTCAGCCTGCGCATGGTCGAGGAGATGCTTGCTGCGCGTGGCATTGAGCTCACGTACGAAACGCTGCGCCGCTGGTCGTCGCACTTTGGCCTGGCGATCGCGAAGCGGATCCGGAGCACGGCACTGCGTCGAGGTGACAAGTGGCACCTCGACGAGTGGTCGTGACGATCAACGGCAGCAGGCAGTGGCTCTGGCGAGCCGTCGATCAACATGGCGCAGTGCTCGATGTGCTGGTGCAAAGCCGGCGCGACAAGGCGGCGGCGAAACGGCTGATGCTCAAATTACTCAAACGTCACGGTTGCCCGCGGGTCATCGTGACAGACAAACTGCGCAGCTACGCGGCGGCGAACAACGAGATCGGACTGAACGTCGAGCACCGGCAGCACAAGGGGCTGAACAATCGGGCCGAAAATTCGCACGAGCCGACGCGGGTTCGCGAGAAGGTGATGCGGCGTTTCAAATCGGCGCGTCACCTTCAACGGTTCACGTCCGTTCACGCGCAGGTTTCCAACCTGTTCATGGGCTGCAGCCACAACCAGAGTGCGCGGCAAAAACGCGAGATGCGCGACTAGGCCATGGCGGCCTGGGAAAGGGCTTCGTGCGCCCGTAAGGCGGCGTAAGCGACCGCGTTCACGCTTTCGATGTCCCTGCTTGTCCGTCTATCGAACAACGTGACAATACCCTGGCTCCTCCTGATAAGACGCCGGGCCCGCGAACGCGACCGGCTGCGACTTTTTATGCTTCGTCCGCAATCGGGTTGGACAGCACGCCGATCCGGTCGACTTCCACTTCCACTACGTCACCGCCCTTCATGAACAGCGGCGGCGTGCGCTTCGCGCCGACGCCGCCCGGCGTGCCGGTCACGATCACATCTCCCGGAGCGAGGGGCGTGAAGGTCGACAGGTAGGCAATCTGTTTGGCGATGCCGTGGATCAGCATCGCGGTCGTCGCGCGTTGCACTTCGTGCCCGTTCAGACGGGTGACGAGCGTCATCAGCGCATTGGGTTCAATCTCGTCGCTCGTCACCATCCACGGCCCGAATGCGCCGGTGCGATAGAAGTTCTTGCCCGGCCCCCACTGGCCTGTGTGAAGCTGCCAGTCGCGCACGGAGCCGTCGTTGTAGCAGGCGTAGCCGGCGATGTGATCCCATGCGTCGGCCTCGGCGATGCGCCGTCCGCCGCGCCCGATGATGACGGCGATCTCGCCCTCATAGTCGAACTTCTGTGACTCGGGCGGACGCAGCATTGGCTGGTCGTGGCCAACTTGCGAGGCCGGCACCCGCATGAAGATGACCGGGTGCTCGGTGGTTTCGCGATTGGTTTCCTTAACGTGGTCGGCGTAATTGAGTCCCACGCAAAAGATCTGCTCCGGGTTCGGAATCACCGGTAGCAGCGTCACTTCCGACAACGGGTGGTCGCCCCGTGTGCCTTCGGCTGCCGCCGCGGCCTCACCCAATGCGTTGGCGGCAATCAGCGCCCTCAGGTCGGCATAGCGGCCGCCAAGACGCTTGCCGAGGTCGAACACCATTTCATCGCGAACGATGCCGAACGAGGGGCCGAGGTGGGTGGAAAAGCTGGCGAGTTTCATTGATGCTCCGGGTAGATAAAAAGTTGACGCGATCAACGCGGTGAACCCTATAAATATCGTGCATTTATCTTAATTTGAGAATAAACTAAATATATAACGTGTTTTTCGTCAGGGTTTATCACTACCTGGAGGCAAGCATGAACGGTATGAAGCAAGCGCGAACTGGCCTGTCGCTGAGTCACATGGGCTTTTATGTGAGCGATATGGCGCGAGTGGAGGACTTCTATACGCGAGTGATGGAATTCACCGTGACGGATCGCGGCATGCTGCCGACGCCGCACGGCGCTGTACAGTTGGTGTTCTTGAGCCGGGATCCCGCGGTACATCACCAGATCGTGCTCGCGAGCGGTCGCCCCGAGCATCTGGTGTTCAATCCGATCAACCAGATTTCGTTCACAGCGGACAGCCTCGCCACGTTGAGGCAGTTTCACCAGCGGTTTGTCTCGGAAGGCCTGGAGGAAATCAACCCCGTCACCCACGGCAATGCGATTTCGATCTATGCACGTGATCCCGAAGGCAACCGCCTTGAGCTGTACATCGACACGCCGTGGTACGTCGATCAGCCGATGCGGGTGCCAGTCGACTTCCACTTGCCCGATGCGGAACTGATGGCCGCCGTTGAACAGCACGCACGCGAGCTGCCTGGGTTCAGGCCGCGAAGCGCATGGCAGGGAGAAATGGCCGAGCGCATGGGGCTTGCGTAAACGCGTCGTTTCGTGTTGACTGGCCTGAGGCTGATTGGCGAGCGGGCCGGCGCATCGCGCTGCGCTGAGCTAAAGGGGTTGACTGACGCGAGTCGCTGATGGGCGCGTCCGGGCGTGCGCCAGTCAGGGCGCCGTCGGCCGTCGAAGCTGTGAAGGGGAATTCGCCTGTGGATATAATCCACTCACACACACAAGGAGCCTGGCGCCTAGATGTCGAGCATCACGAAACTTTTATCCATACTCGATCTGTTTTCGCAGGCAAGGCCGTTTTTGTCGGTCGAGGATGTTGCTGCCGAACTCGATTGCTCGGCTCCTACAGCTTATCGTTATGTACGCGAACTCGTGGATGCCGGTTTGCTCGTCCGGTTCGCAGGCGGAGATTATGGTCTCGGTCCGCGCATCATCAAGCTTGATTACCACCTGCGCATGTCGGATCCACTGCTTGCGGTTGGCCAGCCGATCATGCGCGAGTTGAGCGAACACGCAGGCTTCGATGTGGTGATGTCGCGATGGTACGGATACGAACTGGTTGACACGCATCGGGAGACGCACGACGCGGCGCTCGATCTGCGATACGGCCGGGGCCGTCCTCGCCCCCTGTTTCTGGGCGCCGCGCCGAAAGCAATCCTGTGCACCTTTCCGAAGGCCAAGCTTGCGGTCTTGTTTGATCAATATCCTGACGAGATCGCGCAAGGCGGCCTTGGGGCGACACTCGACGAGTTCCGTGCGTCGCTTTTGAAAATCCGACGGGCGGGATTTTATCTCTCGAGGGACGAACTGGAAAACGGCATTTCCGCCATCGCGTCACCGCTGTTCACGGACGACTCCGGTGAAGCAGTCGGCGCACTTGCTTTGATCGTGCCGACCCAGCGACTCGAATTTGCGAATCTGGACCGTCTCGTCGAATCGATCCAGGAGGCATCGGCGCGAACCTCGCAGCGCACGCGTGCGGTCATCGAAAGCCGGGGGACCGGGGCCGTAGCTTCGTCGCACGCCGCATCGCGAGCCAGGCGGTCCGCTTAGTTGACACCGCCGGACCGTCGTTCGCGTGTTCAGTGCAATTCAATCGTTCTGGAAGACTCGCATGCGTTCTCATCAGATTCATCGCGAGGTTCAACGCGTTCAGAAACGATAAGCTCGACCAGATCATCGCCTGCATCCGCGCGTTTTCGGCGCGCGCCGGCACGCCGTTGCCGGCAGACATGCTAGCCCTCGAAACGGCAAGTCTGAGGGAAGGCGTGCAGTCTTTCCGGACGTGTGATCCGCAGCGGGTGACCGACGAGGTTTCTAAAAAGTTGCTCGCCGGGTCTTTTCGCGGCTGCGGTTGCGCTAAAGCTTCCTGCTACAAAGCTATTCGTTGGACACCGAGACCGGGATCCCCGCGCGCGCAGTCCGTTACGGGGCCTGCGCGGTGTAACCCCTTACCTTTGGCTCTTTCTCGATTTCGAATATGCCTCTCTCGCGCCAGTCTTCTGCTTTTATCCTGATGCTTGGTGCCCTGTCGGCGCTGCCCCCGCTTGCCACGGACATGGGACTGCCCGCGTTGCCGGACATCGCCGACAGCCTGTCGACTTCCCTCAGTAATGCGGGGCTAACGCTCAGCGTCTTTCTACTCGGATTTGCGCTCGCCCCGGTCGCGTTTAGTCCGCTGTCTGATCGTTTTGGTCGCCGGCCACTCTTGCTTGCCGGACTCTCCGTGTATGGCCTGGCGGGCATAGCCTGCTCGCTGGCGCCGACGATAGCGCTTGTCCTGGGTGGCCGCCTGCTCCAGGGAATGGGGGCCGGCATGGCCGCGGCGATGCCGTTGGCGATCATCCGCGATTCGTTTAGCGGCAACGACGCACGCACCCGCTTGTCATATGTGACGCTGGTCTTGAGTATTGCTCCGCTGATCGCACCGTCAATCGGATCGGCGCTTCTTGCGTTGACGGGGTGGCGTGGTATCTATGGACTGCTCGGTGCGGCTGGAGTCGCGCTGTTCGCCGTGATCTGGTTCGGCTTCGCAGAGACGCGTGCAGCTAACGAGAATTCGGGCATTACACCCGGTGAACTGGTCAGTACCTATGGGGATCTTTTGTCGCACCGATCGTTTGTCGGGTTTGTGCTGCTTAACGCATTCAGCTTCGCCGGCATGTTCTCGTTTATCGCCGGTTGTCCGCTCGTCATCCTGAAGGGCATGGGCCTGGGAAATTTCGCCTTCAGCATGACATTCGCCTGTGCTGGCGCGGGAACCATCGTGGGCTCGCTGCTCAACGGTGGCTTGAGCGGGCGCGGTATCCCCTCAAGCGTCTTGCTGAAAGTCGGCTTGACCGCATCCGTTTGCGCGACGATGGCATTGCTGCTCGTGTCGCTGAGCGGCCGCGACTCGCTGTACTGGCTCCTGCCTTTGCTTGTGTTGAATAACGCCAGTTACGGTGTCCTTGGACCGAATGCGGTCCATGAAGCGCTACAGCCTATGGCCGAGGTTGCCGGCGCAGCGTCAGCCGTGTTGCGTTGCATCCAGATGTTGATGGGCGCCGCGGCGAGCGCGCTCGTGCCGTTCTTCTTCAACGGACACTCGTCGCTGGCAATGACTGGCATGATGGCGGGCTGCAGCGTCGCGACCCTGGCCGTTTATTTTCTCGTCTTACGCCCCGATCAGAAACGCCAGCGTTACGCCGTATCTCAAGTGGGGTGAAGGGGCCGCCTTGTCGAACAAAGCCGAATTGTCACGATAGTATCATCGTATGCGGTCATCAAACGACGCCCTTCCAATGAAGGGCCAAAGGGCCGAAGGTCAGAAGAGGAAATCTGCAATGCGGATATTGATCGTTGAGGACGAGCCGAAGATGGCGTCCTACCTTCAAAAGGGGCTAACGGAAGCAAGCTTCACCGTTGCTGTTGCGGCGGACGGACGAGACGGGCTTTTCCTCGCGTTACACGAAGATTTCGATTTGATCGTGCTCGACGTGATGCTCCCGGAGCTGGATGGACGCGAGGTGCTCAAACGCTTGCGGGCGGAAAAGCAGACGCCGGTACTATTGCTCACCGCACGAGACACGGTCGAAGATAAGGTCGCCGGTCTCGAACTGGGCGCTGACGATTACCTTGCGAAGCCATTTGCTTACGCCGAATTTCTCGCAAGGATTCGCTCGCTCATGCGTCGTGCCCCGCGCGTCGCGCGAGATATCTTGCAGATCTGGGACATGAACTTTGACAGCGACACGAATGTGGTCGATGTTGCCGTCAGACGGCTTCGCGCGAAAATCGACACTGCGTTCGATAAAAAATTGCTGCATACCGTTCGGGGCATGGGCTACGTTCTCGAGGACAGATCGTGATTGCCTCGGCCAGACCCTATTCGCTGCTCAAGCGACTGACGATAGCAATTTCGACCGTTGCGCTGTTGGTGTTTGCATTGGTGAGTGGCTTTCTGTATCACTCACTGGCGCAAGAACTTCAACGGCGCGATGATAGTGAGATCGCCGAAAAGCTGGATGAGTACCTGCAACAGGCTCACAACTTCGGTTCAACACAGGCGCTGCTTCGAAATAGCGCCGGGTTCCATGAAGATCTGAAGTCGCATCCAGCCGTGCATCTCTCCATCCTGGACGGGCGCGGTGACATCCTGGTCCAGCGCTCGAATACGGCTATGCATGAGCTGAAATCTGTCGGGCCGGGGTCCCCGTATCAGCACGTAGCCTATTCATGTCATCCCGCAGCCATCGGATCCTCCCGCTGCATCTTCGCAGACGAAACCTTACCCTCCGGAGAAGAGATTCGCATTTTGCTCGCGCACGTGGGAGCGGCCCGGCAATCGATACTCGGGACCTATCAAGAAGATGTTTGGCTGGCTGTCGCATTCGGGACGATTCTAATGGGCACATTGGGTTATGCGATAGCGAGACGTGGTCTCTCGCCTGTGAAAACGATTGGGCGTCAGACAGCCAGCATTGAAGCACACCGCTTGAACGAACGCCTCGATATGAGTGCCGGTCCAACGGAATTGCAAGAAATCGCGCTGTCGGTCAATCGGATGCTCGACCGTCTGGAGAACGCGTTCTCGCGCCTGGCGCAGTTTTCATCGGACTTGGCCCACGATATCCGGACCCCGTTGGCGACCATCATCAGTTCATCTCAGGTTACGCTGTCCCGCGCGAGGACGACGGAGGAGTATGAGATCCTGATCGAGTCCAATATTGAAGAGTGCGAACGCCTTCAGCGAATGGTCCAGAACATGCTGTTTCTCGCGCGGAGCGACAACTCGGAACAGCACCTCAAGATCAGCGAAGTCGACTGTCGAAGCGAACTCGCCAGGCTCACTTCATATTTTCAGGTCATTGCCGAAGGGGCAGGCGTCAGCTTCGTCATCGATGGAAACGTGCAGATTTTTGTTGATCCAACCATGTTTAGACGTGCGGTCAGCAACCTGATTTCCAACGCCTTGGACCATGCGGTGACGGGATCCGTCATTGAACTGCGTGCGTATCAATCGCACGAATACACGACTGTCGAGGTCACGAATAAAGGTCAGCCCATTCCTCAAGAGCATATCGACAAGATATTTGACCGGTTTTACCGGATCGATTCCTCAAGACACGGGTCAGCAAAGAACACCGGCCTGGGTCTCGCGATCGTGAAATCCATCATGGAGCTGCATCGAGGCAAGGTAGACGTCGTGAGTGGTGGCGACAGTACTACATTTTCGTTGTATTTCCCGCACCCGGCTTGAGTCCAGAGGCCGTCGTTGTTGATGTTCGCGCATTCTGCCAGGCAACTGGGCCGCTCCTCGTTTGCCAGCTGCCTGGCAGCACCTTGCTTTTTTGACGAACACCGGCGCACGATCGAGGACCGGTTCGCGCAGTGCGTCCGTCTGGAAACAGCCCCACGCGAAGCGGTGATCTCCTGGCGGTTCTATCCAGTGGTGCTTGCCCTGCAGGCCATACGGGCGTCCAGTTCGTCACCGCCGTCGGGATGGCTTCAGACGTGGGCGACCTGTCCCGCTTCCAACACCCGCGCCAGCTGATGGCCTGGCCTTGCGTGACACCATCCGAGCATTCGTCGGGAGGCAAACGCCGACAGGGCAGCATCACCAAAACCGGCAACAGCTACCGAGCAGCTCGCGATCGTATTGGAGTTGACCTGGTTTCGTGGACACCTATCCTTTGGAACAGGAGGTGGCCATCATGGGAAAGCATCGCAGCCCCTATCCACCCGAATTTCGGGCGCAGATCGTCGAGCTGGTCAAGGCAGGGCGATTACCCGAGGCGATGGCTCGGGAGTTCGAACCCACCGCACAAACGATCTATAACTGGGTGGCGCAAGCCGATCGCGACGCCGGCAAGCGGCATGACGGCTTGACTACGGCCGAGCGCGAAGAACTCACGCGACTTCGTCGCGAGAACCGTCAGCTCAAGCTTGAGCGCGAGATCCTCTCAAAAGCCGCGGCCTGGTTTGCACGGGAGACCGGAACGGTGCCCGAGAAGGGTTCGAATTCATGAAAGCGAACCAGGCCACCTTGCCCGTTGCGACGATGGCGCGACTGCTGCAGATCTCCGCCAGCGGTTATTACGCGTGGATCGTGCGCGGCCCATCGACACGCGCGTGCGGCGACGCCGATCTGGTCGGGCGCATCCGAGCCGCTACGGGCTACGCCCTTCGCAGCTTCCACTGCGCAATACATCCTCATGCGAAGGAGGACAAGCACTCCGCAAACCCATACACTTATCCACAACCGGTCCTGCTTCAGACCGGTCTCCACCCCGGCTCAAAGCTCGGTCGGCGCGGTGGCTCAAAATTCATTCGGCGCGGACAAACCGGATGCCTGGGTCAACGAGACGGGGAGGGGGAGCAGCATCATCGCTGGCCGGTGACGGAACGGTCAGGACCGTACCGCCACCGTTATCCGACCTCAATTCGCCTCGACGGTCTCCTCCACGACCGGCAGCGGACGCGCTACAATTTTTTCCGCCTCCGCGCGCTTGAGCCCGAGTGTCTGCAACAGCATTGCTGCCGTACGCTCAGGGAAGTGCTCCCCGCTAAAGCCAAGCTCCTCGAGTGCACCTGCCGCGGGTGCACCCGGAGCGACAAAGTTCAGCTCGGCGGCAATCGCAGAAAGGACCGTGCCCCCTACCGCAAGAAACCCGATGAACGGGTCGGCGACCACGAAGCGCTTCGCGGCAATACCGTTACCGATGTCGCGCAGCAGCCGCTGGCCCAGCCCGCGGCTCATCGCACGCGCTGAAAATCCTTCACGTATCAGGAAACGTCCCCACACAGGGTCGTGCCGCGCACGCAGGACCGTATGACGCACGGAGACGGCGATCACCACGGCCGGGTCGGAAAGGCCCCCGGCGAGCCGATCCAGCGTGTTCGCGAATTCCTCGAACACATTGTCAACAAGCGTCGCGTAAATCGCCTCTTTCGATTCGAAGTGGTTGTAGAACGATCCAAAGCCGACATCGGCGGCCTCTGTAATTTCATTGATCGCGACGCCCTCCATGCCTTTTTCGTATCCGTCAGCGTACCCCGTCAGAAGTTGGAATTTAGTACGAGACCAACAACGCTGCGAGAGATCAGAACGAGGTGAGCGAGATCCCGCTGCGACAGTGCGACGGCTCTCTGGATGTCAGAACGCGTAACCTTGATCGTGCCAGTAGTGCCAGTCAGCGACGGCGAGTCGTGTCGGTTTATCGCTGTTCACCGGGACGATCTGAGCCAGGGGTGCCACCACGTCACGTTGGCCCCAGCGAGCCCAGACGAAGATGCCAACCCGGCACAGGTCTTCATGAGCGAGTCCGGTGACCGAGACGTGTTCACCCGGGTGCAGTGGTGAAGACGCCATTGCCTGGCGAATGCCGGCCTCGAATGGAAAGGAGAGCTGTTCTTCCAGATAGCAGTACCACGACATCGCCCGCTCTTCCTCGGTATAGGCGTCGACCACCACTTCCATCTCAATGCGATGTTCACGTTTTGCGTCGATCCTGGGCTTGGCCATGTTGTTGTCTTCCGACTGGTGTTGATGGGGCTATAGATCGACGATACGCCGCAGCAGACCGTAGGAAACGCGCCAGTGACCCTCGGAATCTGTCACGGCAATCGAGGCCGTTTTCGGGTTGAGTCTGACGATGGTGCCGACACGCTCGCTCAGGTGTTTGTCGGTGAAACCGACGGTGTCGCCGACGAAGAACTCTTCGCGTTGTGCGCGCGGTGGCGGTGCCGGTTCGGGATGAATCGGGGCTGCGCTATCGGGAATGATCGCCGCGTACGGTAGCGCCCAGCGGCGCCGGCTCGCATTGTCCTGAACGACCGCCTGTGTTTGCCGAAGCTCAACGACGGTGCCCTGCAATGGAGGGACCAGCGGGTTGTCGGCGATATAACCGATAGTCATGCCGAGGTGCAGGCGCTGCCGTACTTCCAGAATGCGTCGGGGATCATCGAGCATTTTTCCGACGGCGAGATAAAGGCGATAGAGTTCGGCGCTGGGCGCCTGCCGAAGTGAGTCGAGAATGTCCATGAATGTGAGGGTGTTTAACGGGCGAGCGGCAACAGTTCGTGCACGCGATTGACAGGATACGACGGCAGCTTCTCAAGCGTGTCCTTGAGCCACGCGTACGGCTCGAAACCGTTCAGGCGAGCTGTGCCGAGCAGCGAATACATCGTGGCCGCCGCTCGGGCGCCACGCGGGGAGCCCGCGAAGAGCCAGTTCGCCCTCCCGAGGGCAATCGGCCTGATCTGCCGCTCAAGGGCATTGTTATCTGGCAGCAGGATACCGCTCTCAGTGTAGCGAACGAGCGCCGGCCAGTGACGTAACGCATAGCCGAACGCCTTTGCGAGCGGCGCCTGCCCCGGCAAACCGATGGCGTTGCCTTCTATCCATTGCCGGAACCGCGCAAGGATCGGCAGCGCCTCGGCTTGCCGCGCAGCGTATTTGATGTTGGGCGTCTGGTCCTTGATCCGCGACTCGATTGCATACAGTCGGGCAATCCATTGCAGCGCCTGCGCCGCAAGTCCCGGTTTGCTCTGCGCCTTCGCGATTTCGAAGAAGCGTCGGCGGCAATGGGCCCAACATCCGACCTCGACGATTTCTCCGGTTTCGTAGAGTGCGCCATGTCCACTGTATGCGTCCGCCTGCAGGTAACCGTTGTACTTCTGCAGGTACCGCAGCGGATGCGAACCGGAGCGCGATTCCGCGAACTCGAACACGACCGCCGGCGGGTGGTCGACCCAGACACCGTTCTCCTCGCGTTGGCCTGCGCCAAGATAACCCCATAATCGCGCAGTGCGCGTCGCCGTGCGACCCTTCTCGAGCAACGGCAGCGTCGTGTCATCCACGTGCATACGGGGAGCCTGCAACTGGTGAGCCCGTAGCGGTGGTAGCAGCACTTCGAGCAGTTCGGCTGCCGCCAGCTTCCATTCGCACAGCGTTGCCCGGGGCAGGTGCACACCACGTCGCGCATAGCGCATCTCCTGCCGGTTCAAAGGCAGGTGATCGACGTAGGTGTTGACCAGGACGTTAGCCAGCAGGCTCGCGCTCGCATTGCTCTTCGGCAGCGGCGAAGGCTGGGCGCTTGCGGTCACGATGGTCGACTCACCATCCTTCTTCGCCGCATACTTGAAACGGATATGCTCAATGACGGTGAGCCTGGACGGCTCGTAGTGCAGTGTCTCGCTGCGCTCCTCGCCGATGCGCTCAAGCGCGTCGAACGCGGCCTTCTGTTCGTCACTCAGATCGTATTCGATACGCCTGCGCGGCAGGTCCTTCGGCAGGGCCGGACGCCCCTTGCGGGTATGGCCCGCGACCGGAGTCTCGGCCGGCTCGGGCGGAACAGGTAACTCCATGGCGGCATCGAACAGTTCCGCCTGGGCCGCCAGCCGCTCGGAACTGACGCCGAAGCGCGCGCGGTTCGCCTGGGCAATCTGGTGCTGCAGCGCTTCCAGCTGCTCCCACAGCACGCATGCCAGCCGGTTCTGTTCGAGCGCGAAGGCTTGCAGCGCGTCGGGCTCGACCGGCAATTCCGCGACAGTGATGGCGGTGGGCGGCATGGCTACCATGATGCCCAACTCGCGCTACGTTTACAAGATCGGGGAGCGTTGTATCTGCGCAGGCGACAGCGAGTTCAGCTCACGTGCGTCACCGCGACGGCGCGATGCGGCTCGCGCGCCGGGATCTCGATGCCTTCCAGCCAGGCGTTGAGTTCAGCGAGCGTGAAGCCGCGTTGGGCGAGTGACGACGGTGATGGAAAATGTCCGTGTTCAAGCCGCTTGTACCAGAGCGCGAAACCGGTGCGATCCCAATATAAGCACTTGACCTTCGTGCGGTCCCGACCGACGAACACGAACAGATTGCCCGAGACAGGGTTCTGTGCAAGCAGCGGTTCGACCAGATACGACAGTGTGTTGATCGACTTGCGCATGTCGACCGGATCACGGCAGATGTAGGCACGAACGTCGGCGGCGATCAGCACCGCGCACTTCCAAGCTGCCCGAGCACGAAGCGCACGATGCGCTCGGCGAACGCGCCCGTCAGTTCGATGCGAACGCCGGCGAGTGACAGCGTCACCCGATCACGCGTAGACGAACTGTCCACTGTTGGTGATGGCACCGCTGGCGGCGCCCCGATGCCTGCATGGGAAACGACGAACGCCGCGTCAGGGGTGACCGTCAGTGGACGCTCGGTTTCATCCTCCAGGTTCGACAGTTTCTTGCGCCACAGATCGAACGTACTGACGGCAAGTCCCTGCTCACGGCAGAAGTGACGCTCGCCAAGTCCGCTTCCTTTCCATGCCATGACCATCTCTCGCCAGAACGCCTCGCCCTGCCGAGGCCGTCGCGTGCCCGTCGATACAGTCTCTCCCGTGGTGTTCTCCATCGCATTGCTCCGTCGTTACGATGGCTACACCTTCGCACCGCGCCTACGTGCGTTCAAGACGGGATGCGCTGACGGATACCCTTTTTCGGCCATTAGCCTGAGGGCAGCGTCGAGCAGACGCGCACGCGTCTCGCGCTTGCGGCGCGCACCGCGCGGCTCGCGCTCTTCGGCAACGGCAACCGGGGCAACTGGCGCCGCACGGGTGGGACGCTTTGCTGTCCGGCGATTTGTAATGGTCGACATGTTGGGTCCAAATTTGGTCACACCCAAGTATAGATTCTAATGTCTATATTGACCAAACACTCAACAATGAGTTTAATATCAACTAATCCCACTGAGGGTCAGCCTTACAGACAAATACAACAAACGACAAACAACAGATGGAGTGACTATGGAGACAGCAGCAAAGGACGGCGCCGCACCGTCGAGCCAGCATGGCCAGATTCGTCTGCCGATTGGGGCAGTACCATCAGTGGTTGACGTTTTATTGGTAGGTTGCGGACCTGTCGGTGCAACGGCGCTGTCAGGTTGGAAGTAGACGGCGGTAGAATCGAGCGATGAAGAAGACGAAATCGCTTTATCACGACCACCGCTTCCCAGCTGCCGTCATCAGTTGCGCGGTTCGCTGGCACGTATTCGTCAGAGCGGCTGCACGCGTGAACAACCGTGCCGAGAACAGCCACCAGCCGACCCGCAGGCGCGAACGGCAGATGTGCGGCTTTCGCGATCCGCATCGCACGCAGGCATTTCTCGCCAGTTCCGGTCCGATCCGGCAGCATTTCGCGCTGCCCAGGCATCAGATGCAAGCAGCGTGTCATCGGATTTTGCTCAAGGAACACAGTGCCGCATGGTATGGCCTGACTGTCACGGAAATCGCTCGTTCAGACAGGTATCTGATAAGGATACTTGAACAAAACCGCTGACGCGGTATGGCGGTTGGCCGACGTCCCCGTCATGGCCGGCGCGGCGGACATTCCTTTCCGGGTGCGACGATGACAGTGCAATTCACCGCACCTG
>NZ_CADIKK010000067.1 GCF_902859915.1 Paraburkholderia ultramafica | reverse complement strand
CCACTGCGTGAACCTGCAGCACGCTCTTGGCCAGATCCAGTCCAACAGTCGCTATCTTCATGATGAACGCTCCTTTGCCGTGGACGTCACGACCGCTCCACTCTGGCATAACCCTCTCGCTGCGTAGCGGGAGTCGTCCATCACATCAGAGCCGATGATAACCGCTATTGGTCCAGATTCATAAATCCTTCGCAAGGATTGGCATCGACGATTAGACGGCGCGTGAAAATGCGGATGCGCGATTCTCGACGTATTTAGGTTTATCGGCAAGTCAAGAAATCTCTCGCGAACGAACGAAAGCTGTTGGCTTCATATCACCTGCATTCGCGGTCATTTCGGCGAAGCACTTCGCGCAGCTGAGGGCTGCAACATTCGGCCAACGGTTAACGCGCTTCTGGACGTCATCCTTCAACTCGCCACATTCATTGCAACGTTCCAGGATACGGACCTGCATCGGTCGGCAGCGCCACCGTTCGAGCGCGTTCATGTCAGCAGCCCTCCTGTTGATCTGCGCCCCTGGCGAAGATATGCGCGGACATGTTCGGCAGATCTGCCGACGTCGGATCACCTCGGCGTAGTTCGAGCAAAGCTCTCGAACTCGTGCTCATCTTCGCGGCACTCACTGGATACAGATGCGACCAAGGTCCACAGTCCGGCGATACACGTTCCTATTCAAGCAGGGGATGAACGTGTACTCGTCGTACGCGTTGCTGCCGATATAAATCCAGTTATGCAGAATGTTCGACATGGTTGCCACTCATATGAAATCGCTAAGTCCATGGAATCAGGATAGGTGAGCGACCCGAAGAAAACCATTCTTCGAATGGTCACTCCAAGTCCTACATCCGCATAGCGTGCTCATACGTTGGTATAAAAGGGCAGGTTTCGCGAGCTGTTGCCGGTGCCGGAGAAAGCGTTTCGTCATCCCCGCCCATTGTCCGGGGAAATCGCGGGATTGGAATGTTTCTCGTCGCGCTGCGCGGCAATCGCGATCAAACATCAGAACGGGTGGGCACAGTGAATTGAAAGGCGGCGCCGCAGGGCTGGTTCGCGCTCGCCCACAATCGTCCGCCGTGTGCTTCGATAATCGAACGGCAGATCGCCAGCCCCATTCCCAGACCGGTGGACTTCGTGGTGTAAAAAGGAGCGAAAACGTGCTCGGTGGTGTCCGGGGCAACGCCCGGCCCCGAATCGCGCACCGCCACGAGCACCCAGCCAGGGTCGGCATTTCCGGTGCTGATCAGCAGGTCACGCGCACCGTCGCTGACGCCGCTCATCGCCTCGATAGCGTTCATGATCAAATTGAGGACAACCTGTTGCAGTTCGACACGGTCGCATTCGGCGAATGGCAAACCGTCAGCGAGCTGCGTTTGCACCGACGCGCCGTTCTTCATTGCTTCACCACGGGTGAGCGCGATTACCTCGCGTATCGCCTCGTTGATGTCGAACGGTTCTTTGCGCGGTGGCGCCTTCTTGATAAGTTCACGGATCCGGCGGACCACGCTGCCCGCCCGATTTCCGTCAGAGACGATGCGGCAGAGGACCTCCCGGACTTCTTCCACGTCAGGAGGCTGGACGCTCAGCCAGCGCAGTGCCGCCTGGGCGTTGGTGACTGTCGCGGCGATCGGCTGGTTGACCTCATGGGCGATTGAGGCTGCAAGCTGGCCCATGGTGGCGACGCGATTCGCGTGCGCCAAGTCCATCTGCACCTCGCGGTAGCGCCGCTCGCTCTCGCGAGCTTCTTCCTCCGCCCGCTTGCGCTCGCTGAGGTCACGCGCGACGCCAACGGTACCCGCCACCCGGCCCGTGCCGTCATGCAGTGCCGTCTTGATCGTCTCGATCCAGGTCGTACTCCCATCGGCGTTAATGTGCTGTTCCTCGATCCGCTTGCTCACGTGCGATGCCATCACCTCGGCGTCGTCACGAAGATAGGTCCGGGCGAGTTCGGGCGGGCTGAAATCGAAATCGGTCTTGCCTATCATTTCTTCCGGCCCGGCAAACCCTTTCGAGGCGGCAATGGCCCGATTGACAGCGATGAAGCGGCCTTGTGTATCCTTCACCCACGCAAGGTCAGGTATATTGTCCAGGATTGCCGCCATGCGTGCGTTCGCGTTGCCGAGCTCGACGGCATGCCGCCGCAGTCTCTCGCGCATTGTGTTGAGGGCATCCACCAGCTGGTCGAGTTCATCGCCTTCGATCCGCGAACGCCGCAATCGCAGAGGCGCCAGGTCGGCGTCCGGTCTGATGCCGCCCACCGATCCGGCGATGTCCCGCAGGTGCCGGGTCGCCAGATGGTGCACGGCGAACAAGATGAAGAAGGCGACCAGGAACGTCTTGGCCGCGTTGCTAAATAGAATCACGAGGGCCTGCGCTGCCACGTCGCGATAGATTTCAGCGAGCGTCGCCTCGATGTGGAGCACGCCGATCTGCTGCGGTCTTGCACCGCAACAGACCAACGGATACTCCTTTACGATGGCATTGCTGGTTTGTCGCTCGCCGCGGAAAATAATGAAGGTATCGCCAGACGAGCGCACCTCGCGCACTCCCACCGCGCGTATGGAGGGCAGACGCAATATGCCATCGAGCTGCTCCTCGAGTTGCTTCGAGTCCATCGCCCACAAGCTCTCCCCGAGGCTGCGCGACGTGGCCTGATCGATCTCGTCAAATCGGCTCTCCAGACTCGACCGCTCGCTGCGGTAACTCAAAGTCAACTGCAGGACGGTCAGGATCAACGTGATGACGGAGCTGAAAAGTACCACACGCACCAGCAGCGCCATCGCGAGGCCGCGTCGAGGAATTCGCGCAATCGATGCTAACCCGCCGCGGTGGACCGAGTGCGATCCAAACTGTTGTTCCTTGGGCGGCATCCGTGAACTCGCTCGAAATGAAATTCAATCGTATCGCTTACCCAGCCTTTAGGGAAGTCGACCGGAGCCCCGATTAGTTTGGTATCGAAGGGCGAGGAATTCCATTTGATGCCGAAGGCAAATTAAAGGCAAGCCGATCCACCGCATTGGCAAGCCGCCTCTTGCCGGGCGCAACCGGTCCTCGACGCGTGGCATCCACGGCTTGCGAGGCGCGCTATGTGTAGAGCGATTCAGACCACCGGGCCCTTGGCGAACCTCCTCTGATCACAGTGTTTGCGTACTCTGCGGCGCGAGAATGCCTTCGTATCGACCTGCGAGTTGTCAAAGAACTGGTGCTCGCCCTTGAGTTGAGCTGGTTTTGAACGATTGCGGAAGCGAATCTTGCGGACTGGACGCAAGTCGACGCGCAAAGGCAACAAGACGCTGCGCCAGGCGATGCACGCAAGTTAAGCAACATCGCTGCTCTTTTTAAACTACAGGACTCACTGCCTGGCCCGCAAAGACTTGGCTAATCCTGAGATGCGGGGCGTCCTCGCGAATGTTCGGACGCGTGAACCGGCATGACGGCATCTATCGCGCTTGCGAGCATCATTGCGTCTGCATTCGTCGGCTTGCATCTCCCGGTCCGTGGACTGAAGATCCGATCGCCGTTCCTGATAACCGTGCCACTCAACGCACAACGGCCCCTACGGCATGCGACGCCGAGGGACCATCGCTGTTCGACGTAGCAGCACCAGGTTGCGTCGCGCCAGTTAACCGTCAGTGCGCGTTCACTGATCCGCTCCACAAGCTTGACGGTTACGGTTCTGACCGAGAGGGATACGGCATGACGAGCATCCGGCGCGGCGGACGGCGGTTTGGTAATGTGCCGCGTGCCGCCGCCGATAAGCTGCGCTTCACCGTCGCCTTGTGTTATCGCTGCGAGGAAATCCACTACCTGAGCCCATGGATCCACAATCTGATCGCGATGCATTTCAACGCCTTTCACGGCCGCGAGCGGTTTAGCAAACTGGCTGCAGGCGGGTCGTCGGGCGCCAGTTCACAATTGCATACGCCGCGCGCGCAAGACTTCCATCTACTGGCAATCGAGGTTCCACCAACGGTTTCATCCAGGACGACTGACGTCAAGGCATACGAAGGCGCACCGCAACCAAAGACAGAGCTGGCACAATCGCCGTTAACGCGTTTCAACTCTGTATTACACAAACGTTCACCGTTCAAAAAAAAGGCGCTTACTGAGCGACAGTGCGACTGCATGCCCGTGTGGGTGCCTGCTCTCAGGGCCCGTTGTCCGCCAATAGCAATGCTGCTAACCAATCTTCCGTCGACCCGAATCTTCTTTGGGCATTTCGCAGAGGGATTGAACACAGATCGTTAAGATTAACGCAGCCTTTCCGATGCAATCGATCGCCAGCACCAGCGCACTTTCAAGGGAACGCTGGAACTCCAGCGGCAACTGCGGTGCAATTGCAAGTACGCTCACGGAGCAGAGAAACGAGAAGCTTGCATGCGCAAAGCGGACATCAATCACCGCTGCAAGGCCTATTACGGTGACTATCAGTCGAGCCGCGACGATCAGGATCATCCACATGTCGCTCTCGCGGACATCAACATCCAATGGCAATTGAACCAGCGACCACCAGCAGATCAAAAGAATGAGGCCTGTTGTGGTCCGGCCAGCGCGGTTCTGGTACCTTTGAACGCCAGGCGGATTGCCCGCGTTCGTCGCAAACCAGCGCCCGATGTCGGCATCGTCTGCGACGCGCGCAATGTCTTTTCCGCTCATGATCCGTTCCCCCCATCGCCGACAGATACGCTGCAGCAGCGCAAGGCGTTGATCGAGTGCAGGTTGGCGTGTCGCTCTGATAGACGCGACCAAACCATTGCTCGCCGGTAGAGGACCTGGATTAGTCCCCCTCCATCAACTGGCCGTCAACGAGCCCGTGCTCAGTGTGGGAGCGATGCGTGATCGTACCGGCCATGGAAACAGGCTAATCGTGCTGGTTGCCCAAAACCATTCTACAGAGGGGTGGTACTGCCTCTACATAGGCGTGAAATGCTCATACACATGTATAGAGGGCGCAATCGTGGCGCACGCGGGCGCTTATATGGTTGCATGAGGTAAGAAAGCCTATCCATCGGCGTGGCATACGTCCGTAGACTGGTTTGTGCGCACCGCACTCGCGTGCCTTGTGTTGCATGCCAGGCGTAAGAGTTTCAACACGCCGACGCCAAGCTACGAGCCTTTCGATTCGTGGCAACTCGCAGTCATGGACGATCGCCCCGGCGTGTCCGCCCCTCGTTGACAAGGGTCACAGTGTTGTTTGTGGCAAGGTCGCAGTAGGAGCACCACGATGTTTCGGCTGAGCAATTGGATTTTCGTCGGCTGCAACGCTTACTTCGCGTACACGTTCGTTCCTTGGCAGAACCGCTCCGTTACCGCCGGACTGTTGATTTGCGCCATATCTGCATACAGTGCCCCCTCAGCTGTGCATGCTGCGCACCGCTGAGCGTCCACTTCGGCGTGACTAACGGCGAGGCCTCGTGCTTGACATGGGAAGCACCGGCGTGTCGCCTGGAGCGAAATGGCATACCTGTGTAGCGGGCCGAATCGCGTTACAGGCCGTGGACGTTGCACTCGCTGCCGCTCCCGCCAGGTGGACTTGCGGCGGTGACGTCTCCTCCCTTGCAAGAGGACGCGAGCCTGTATCCCCAGGCCGGGACCATCGGCATGTCCTGAGAGGCTTTGACGACCTCAGCCACTTCACGAAGATGCAGGCGGAAAGCCTTGACCAGGCAGTGACCTTGCGTCAACACATCTCATCGGAGCTCCCTTTCATCATGAGAAATTCGTGATACCGCACCCGGCTGGCCGATACAGCCGGTTCGCGTAGCCGGCCGCCCTTTTCGCCAAGTGCTGCTGAATAAGCCCCGGCGCTATGAGATTGTTGTCCAGGTCATCAGCGGCGACACATAGCGCAGTATGGATGGCGCATCTTGATCAGCCCCGATCGTCTGACCGCCTCCTCTTCGGGCCGTCCGCCGCCGAGGCGCTACTGCGTGTATGCCCCACATGCGGCGACGCGCGAAAGGCCTATACTTTCTTTCACTGCGGGAACCCCGCGGATTGTTGGACGGCTAACCGTGCCGTTCAAGACAGCGCTTGCCTCAAATGATGTGAACGTCCGCGGCCCCCTCCCGCCGGACGTCAAGAGGAACAACGATGCATATCCGGCAGCCTCCCCCATCGCCGGCCGACGGAAGTCATACATCAGTCGTGTATGTGATCGATGACGACGAGTCGATGCGCCTCGCGCTGCGCGGCCTTCTGCGCTCCGTGGGCCTTCTTGTCGAGACCTTTGGGTCCACGCGCGAATTTCTCGCGTTTCCCAAGCTCGACGCTCCAAGCTGTCTGATTCTCGATATCAGGTTGCACGGCGAGAGCGGTCTGACTTTTCAGCGAGAACTGACAAGCAGCGGGCTTCGCATGCCGATCCTGTTCATCACCGGCTATGCCGACGTCGAAATGTCGGTGAGAGCAATGAAGGCGGGCGCGGTGGATTTTTTTCCAAAGCCTTTCCGCGACCAGGACATGCTTGATGCCGTGGCCGAGGCGCTCGCGCGCGACGGCCAGCGTCTGGCCAGCGAGCATCAGCTTGCCGCGTTGCGATCGGTGTACGGATCTTTGACGTCCCGTGAGAAAGAGGTGATGGCGTTCGTCGTCGCCGGTCTAATGAACAAGCAGATTGCCGCGCAGATGAACCTGAGCGAGATCACGGTGAAAATCCACCGCGGTCAGGTTATGAAGAAGATGGAGGCGCGGTCGGTGCCGGATCTTGTGCGGAAAGCAGAAGCACTCGGTGCGCAGACATATCGCACCGAGGCGCCGTGACGCGCAAGGCACAACGATCACATCACCTGCGGCATGAGTGCCCCGACCGACGGCGACCGCTTCTTTAGTCCTGGTTACGGTGTCCCCAGCACGCGCGTCAGATGTTGCGCGAGCGCGGCGACGTCAAGCGGCTTTTCGAGCAACGCCAAGGCGCCACGCGCCAGCACGTGCGCACGCAGCGCATCGGTGGGAAACGCCGTCATGAATACAGTTGGCGGCGCAATGCCGAGTGCGAGCAGGCGTTCGAACATCTCGACCCCCGAAATGACCGGCATGCGCACATCGGAAAGCAAGCACCCTGTTGCGCCGCCATCCGCGCCCTGCATCGACTGCAAGTAGGCCTCAGCCGATGCAAACGTACACGTCTGCCAGCCCATTGAGCGTACCAGGTTTGCGGCCGCTAAACGGGCAGACTCATCGTCGTCGACAATCGAGACAAGCCGTGCTGAGCTCATAGCGGTGCCATGGTGCGGGTCGCTTTCGACGCGAAATACTTCGGCGTCCATGATGAAGGCTTTGTCGTGGAGTGTAGTGCCGCAGCGGCCTCGCAGCCATCATACAAACGTATGTGCGCGCGCCGAATTGCGGTGTACCACGCGCATGCGCTAGTGGCCGCGATCGCGTATGGAGGGCGTTTTGGTCGTTTCGTGCCGCAATCGCCAGGCAATCCTTTACCAGCGGCAAGAGTGACTCACAATTGTGTGATGCATGCCGGGAAGATATCTGGATCAGGATTTGGCAGAGTGCGGGCCCGGCATGACGACCACACAGGGTTTACGAGATCTCCGCATGCGATTTGCTGCTGAATTTGCGGGTGCGCCCGGTTGTTTTTGCAGGCAACGTACATTCGCGAAGACGCCGCGCCGTGCTCTGCCCATGCCGTGACGGAGGTTCGAATGTGCGTGTGTTGGCGTGAGGTGGCGTCGGTAGGATGGCCGGCGGAGCGAACCGCTCGCTCGCGCGGTAGCGGGCTCAGGATCAGCGCGGACGGTCGGCGAGAGATCCGCGGGAGAATGTGGCAATTCACCTCATTCTTCAACCAGAGCCAAATCATGAACTTGTTGCAGGCACGCGCACGCGTTAGTCCTGCGTCAGCGCATGACCGATGACGTGCGACCATTGGGGTGTAAGATCGTGTTCGCAGGGTCCCTGCGAGGGGCATTCCGGTACGTCTTCAAGGGCGGTCAATCGACGCCCATGGGGCCCGTGGGGAACAATATGAGGGGCTTGGTTCTGGCATGGGTATGTGCGTGTATGTTGCCGGTTGCGAAGGCGCAGGGTTTGTTGCCTGCCCCCGCGCCAGGGGCCTCGTTCGCCGCGAGTAACGACCTGGCCTTGGCGCATCGGGTCGTCGACGCTGCAGCGCGACCCGCTACACCCTGGAACGGGCCGCGCAGCGGGCCGCGCGCACAAGCCGCAAAACGCATCGCCGTCGTCGCCGAAGACTTGCGCAATGGCGGCATCCTCGGCGTGGTCGACGGTGTGCTGGAGGCGGCCAGGGTCATTGGCTGGAGCGTGAAGATATCCGACTCCGCCGGCAAGCCGGATCTGCGGCTGAAGATGCTTGCGAATGCGTTGGCAAGTCGTCCAAATGGTCTGATCATTGTCGGTGGCGATGCACATGCCCTGCTGCCCGGGCTGCAGCCGTTTGCCGAGCGGAGCATTCCGATCGTGGGCTGGCATGTCGCGGCCCACGCCGGATCGGTGCCCGGCACGCCCGTGGCGATGAACGTGGCGACGAATCCGCTCGAGGTCGCGCGCGTGACCGCGCTGGCGGCCATCGTGCAGTCCGGCGGGCATGCGGGAGTCGTCATCTTCACCGACTCCAATTTCCAGATTGCGAAAGACAAGGCGGATGCGATGGCTGCCGTCGTGCGCGCGTGCAGCGGCTGCACCTTGCTCGAAGTGCGTGACGTGCCGATCTCGCGCAACCAGGAACTGATGCCGGGCACAACACGAACCTTGCTCGCGCGTTATGGCAGGCGCTGGACGCATGCGCTGGCGATCAACGACATCTACTTTGACTACGCCGCCCCGGTGCTGACCCAGGAGGGGATGCCGGACACCGCCGTGGCCATGCTGTCGGCCGGCGACGGCAGTGAGTCCGCCTTCCTGCGCATCCGGACAGGCACATTCCAGAGGGGCACCGTGGCTGAACCGCTGAATCTGCACGGCTGGCAACTGGTCGATGAGATGAACCGGCTCTTCGCCGGGGAAGGCGTCACGGGTTACGTGTTTCCGGTGCATCTCGTGACCGCGGACAACATCACCGCGGACGGCGGCGATCGTCTGCTCTACGATCCCGCCAACGGCTATCGCGACATCTATCGTCGCATCTGGCAACGCCCGTGAAACTTTCGCTCCCACAGTCGCTTACCGCGCAGTTCGCGCTCGTGGTCTCGTGCCTGGCCGCCCTGGTGGTCGCGGTCGGTGCCACTACCATCTACTCGCTGGCCGGTTCAGCGCACGCAATCCGCCAGTTGGCCGATGAGCGGTTGGCGCGCCTGGAAGACGCCCAGGATTTGGCGCAACACACCTTGATGATTGAACGCCTGGCGTTGCAGCTGTCCAGTGACGATACGGTCGAAGCTGTGCGCGAGACGCATGGGCATGTCATCGAACAGCTGTCATCCTTCGACCGCCTGGTGGACCGCCTCGCCTCCGCGACCACGAGCGACGACCCCGGCGTCGACGCGCTGGCGCTGCATCGATCGAGCCAGCGTTTTCGCAATGCGGTCAACATCGAGGCGCAGATGCGCGAGACCGCGCTGGGCGCGCGAGCCGCGCCGGCCTCGACGCCGCGGCCCGACGCGTCATTGGCCCGCCTGGACGACGATCTGCGTCGCCATGCCGACGCACTGGCCGTCGCCGCACGCCAGCAGTCGAACTACCTGACGCGCGACTACCGCAAAGCGATCCAGGATCTGGCCGAGGACTCGGACCGCACGCGCAGGTGGGTCGTCGGCGAAGTTGCGGTGAGCCTGCTGCTCGCCTGGCTGATCGCCCGCGGATTCCTCGGTCGCCAGGTCGTGGCACGGCTGCGCCGAGTCAGTCACGCCTTGCGGCACGGGGACGCCGAGAGTACGTCAGCCGGCGTCCCCGTGCACGGCGGCGACGAGATTGCCGACATGGCGCGCGCAGTCGAGCAGTTCCTTGAAGACCGGCGCCAGCGCCGGCAGGCCGAGGACGCGCTGAAGGAGCTCAACGCCGACCTCGAGGCGCGCGTCGCGCAGCGCACGGCCGAACTCAGCACGGCGCTTGCGGGCCAGACGGCCGAGATCGTCGAACGCCAGCACGCAGAAGAGGCCGCGCGAGCAAGCGAGCACTTCCTCGACAGTATCGTGGAGAACATCCCGGATGTGATTTTCGTCAAGGATGCGGCGACCCTGCGCTTCGTGCGCTTCAACAAGGCGGGAGAGCAACTGCTCGGCTACCGGCGCGAGGAGCTCATCGGCAAGTCCGTCCACGATCTGTTTCCGGTGCAGGAGGCCCGCTTCTTCGCGCTGAAGGATCGTGCCGTGCTGGAGTCGCGGCAGATGGTCGACGTGCCGGAGGAGCCGGTTCACACGCGTCACGGGCCGCGCCTCCTGCACACGATGAAGATCCCGATCCTCGATGTACGCGGCGAGCCGCAGTTCCTGCTTGGCATCTCACGCGACATCACGGAGCAGAAACGTGCGGAAGCCGAATTGCACGAGAGCGAGCGGCGGTACCGCGAGGTTCAGATGGCGCTGGCGCACGCTAACCGCGTCACGACGATGGGGCAGCTCTCAGCTTCTATCGCGCATGAAATCAAGCAGCCGATCGCCGCCAATGCGACGCATGCCGAGGCTGGTCTGCTTTGGCTGCGTGCCCAGCCGCCGAATGTCCGGGAGGCCCGGCGGGCATTCGAGCAGGTCATCGAAAATGCCAGGCGCGCGGGCCAGGTCATGAACCGCATTCATGGCCTTGTCAAGAACGCCCCGCCTTCCAAGGAGAGCCTGAAGATCAACGAGGCGATCGGAGAGGTCATTGCGCTGACGCGCAGCCAGGTCGTGAGGAACAGTGTTACGGTGCGAATGCAGCTTGCGGAGGACTTGCCGCATCTTGAAGGGGATCGCGTCCAGCTGCAGCAGGTGATGCTCAATTTGATCATCAACGCCGTTGAGGCGATGAGCGCGGTTGACGATGGGCCGCGAGAAATGACGATCAGCACCGGCAAGGACAAGTCAGGCGGCGTCCTCGTTTCCGTGCGCGATTCGGGGCCGGGTGTGGCGCTTGACAATATCGAGCGCATCTTCGAGCCGTTTTACACGTCGAAGGCCGACGGAATGGGCATGGGATTGTCCATTTGCCGCTCGATTGTGGAAGCGCATGGCGGACGGTTGTGGGTGAATGCTGATCTGCCACGCGGAGCCGTGTTTCAGTTTACTGTGCCCGCCACCCGGCCGGCGCGCGATGATGATCAGTCGCACCGGTCGGGGTCACCGGCGCAAATATAGTTCGCAACGCGCATTGGTAATCGTATGGCCGGCCTCGCGCCGTTGGGGTAGGTCGGCCGACATAGAATCAGGGTTCCGGCACCGACTTGACGCAGAGGCCGGCATGGAAATGCTTCGTGGAATCGTTGTGATGCCGTTCGGCCGGCGCGAAGCCCTGGCTGTTGCTAATGGACATCACGACTGTTCTGCTGACACCCTTAGCTGAAGCGGCGTGGCGAAGTCGGTCCCCACGTGGGAGAACGAATGGACGATCCTGTTCCGGATGCTGTGCGGCGAGCGATGCGTTCCAGCGTAATTGCAAAGCAGTTCGCGCAAATCCGCCCGACCGTTCTCGCATTAGCCGTCGGCGGGATTGCCCTCGCACTTTCGACGTGGCTGAGCTTCCAGCTTGGAGCGAGGATGACAGTCGCCGCATCGGTCTGTGTGACCGAGATCGCGCTATTGGCGCTAATCGGCAGCCTCGCTTCATCGATCCTGTTATCGGTGATCGCCGTCTGCTGCCTCGATTATTTCTTTGCTTCGCCACTCTTTTACCTTCGCGTTGACCTCGCCCGGGATTTTTGGGCTCTGACTGCCTTCTTCGTCACGTCGTCAACAGTGAGCTGCCTTGTACATCGCGCGCGCCAACTCGAGGCAATCCATCGAGAACAGGCAATGCTTCTCGAACTCACTCACGACAGCGTGACAGTCCGCGACATAAGTGATGTAATTACCTACTGGAACCGCGGCGCCGAAACGCTCTTCGGATGGAAAAAAGACGAGGCGCTGGGCAAGATGTCGCGTTCGCTCCTGCGTTCGCGCTATCCCGTCGCTTTCGACGAGATTAAGCGGACCGTGTTGGAAATCGGCTACTGGGAAGGCGAAGTCGTTCACACAGCGAAGAACGGCTCGGTTCTCGCAGCCGAATCGCGTTGTTCAGTGCTACGGAACAAGCATGGCTTACCTGTGGCGATTCTCGAAACCGGTACCGATATCACCGAGCGCAAGCGAAAGGAAGAAGCGTTAGAAAGTGTGGCCCGCGCCACGACGATCGGGGAATTGGGGGCCTCCGTTGCACACGAACTCGGTCAACCGCTCGCAGCCATCAGCGCCCACAGCGCCGCCGGAATCATGTGGCTGAATCGCGATTCGCCCAACATCGACGAGGCATTGTCTTCTTTACAGCTCGTTGCCGCCGAATCCCGGCGCGCAGCCGAGATCATCCGGCGCTTGCGCGCGCTGGCGAAGCGAACGCCACCACAAGTGACGCGCCTGGCCATCAACGACGTGGTCAAAGACGTCATCCCTCTGCTGCAGCGCGAACTCTTGAATCATCAGGTAACGTTGAAGACAAAGCTCGACGCCGATCTGCCCACCGCGCTTGGCGACCAGGTACAGCTTGCGCAAGTGACGATCAATCTCGCCATGAACGCCATTCAGGCAATGGATGCGGTGACCGACCGACCGCGCGAGCTTGTCATCGAGTCGCGCTGCGGCGACGCCGGTGACGTCATCATTGCAGTACGCGATTCGGGAACGGGCATTGAAGCTGAAAATGCCCCGAGGCTCTTCGAGCCGTTTTTCACGACCAAGCCCGAAGGGATGGGCGTGGGGTTGTCGATCTGCCAGGCAATCATTCAATCGCACGGCGGTGAATTGCGGTTGAGAAACAACGTCGAACATGGTGCAACCGTTGAGTTCAGCGTACCGACGATCGCCCCGCGCGACGCGACTCAGCAATAAGCGACAGCCCTGCCAGCGGCGGGCCGTCGGATGCTTACAATCATCTGAGCAGCAGCGGACGCCCTCCGTTCGTGCTGTCCCGCTACTGCCGTTGTCGCTGGCAGCCAAAAATTACTAGACCAATTTCCGGGATGTCGTACTCTAGTATTCGCGAGCAGTGGATATATCTTCTCTGCGCACCCGTCGTCATTCCGCGGACGCAAACGCTTTCGAGTACTGGGTAGAATCATGCCAATCATGTCTCGCATGCTGGTTTGCCTGCTGCTTGTGTGGCGGGTAGCAGCGAGTGGCACTGAGGTCGTTCGCGTCCCGCTACCCGAGTCCCCTGGCGATCACCGCACCGACTACGCGTTGCAATTGCTGCAACTCGCGCTTTCAAAGACCGGCGCCAGCTATCGGATCGAGTTCTCCGGATTCCCCATGAACCAGCAGCGGGAGATTAGGGAGCTTGAGGCCGGTGGAACGATCGACGTTGCCTCGGTTCCTGCTTCCCCCGAACGCGAGGCGCGATTACTGCCGATTCGGATCCCGATCAACAGGGGCGTGCTCGGATGGCGTTTGGGACTTATCCGCAAGGGCGACGCGGCGTTGTTTGCGGGCGTCAACACGTTAGAGGATCTGAAAAGCGTGCGGCTTGCACAGGAGCAGGACTGGCCGGATACCCAGATTTTCCGCGCCAACGGCATCAATGTAATTGCCGCACCGAGTTACGAGGGCCTCTTCAAAATGCTCGTTGTGAAGCGCTTCGACTACTTTCCGCGGAGCATCATGGAAATCTGGGACGAGCAGGCGAATAATGCAGATAAATTGCAGGTCGAACCGCACATTGCGCTGCACTATTTCTACGACGCCTATTTCATGGTGAACCGCAAGAATACCAGGCTAGCAAACGATATCCGTGAGGGTCTCGAAAAGGCCATTACCGATGGCTCCTTCGAAAAGCTCTTCTGGCAATACTACGGCGATCGATTACGCAAGGCGCACCTGGAAACGAGGACGGTGATCGAGCTGAAGAACCCGTTGTTGACGCCCGAGACGCCTGTCAATCGACCGGAGCTCTGGTACGATTTCAGACGGAAGCCCGAAAATCCGCAGTGATTCCATTAGGATAGCTAATAAGAGTCGATCGCTGCGACGCCCCGCAATGTAGGCGCCCGGCAAAGTCCTCCACGGACGCCCCCTGTTTGCCAAGCTTTCATGTTGCGATGGAGAGTGAACCAAACCGTGGGAGGTCAATTCACGCCGCTCGGCGCGCACTCGGCGAGTTTGCAGCTGCAGAAGTCTTGGTCAACACGGCAAGTTTCTTAACCGAGAATTCTTCGTTGAGAACAGCAACTCTGACCTGTGCCAGACAGTGCGCTCCCTCGTCCGTCCATCGCATTTGTTGTTTCTTCGCCATGCGGGCTCTGGTGCAAATAATCCGTGCGGGCGAACTGCTGCCTATATATAGGATATCTTATTGAGTCGACATGACCACATTCCAGACAGCAGGTGCAGCAGTATCTTCTTTGAGTCGCAAGCTGGCAAGGTTAAATTGCCCCTTGCGAATGCGATGCATCAATTCGATGCCTGCGAGCGTGATTGCGGCGTTCCTGAAACGGTTGAAGCCGAGCATGACCTTCGTGCGGGATTTGATGTTGCGATGGTCCTGTTCGACGAGGTTATTGAGATACTGATATGACTTTCCCTGTCAATCGGGATATTGATTTTTCGCTTTTCCGTAGGCGCTAGAATTCCCTGAGGGCGGCGTAGCAGTAAGGTCGACGGTGGATCACACT
>NZ_CADIKK010000066.1 GCF_902859915.1 Paraburkholderia ultramafica | reverse complement strand
ATTCGCGCGATGAGGCTGTGGCCGTCCGCAACGGGTCGAGATATGCCGTTTGCATACCCCGTCGCCGACGAAGCGTTGGTCGCTTGCTGGTCGGGCAGCGGTCGGCCAGTTCCGGTAATTCATTTACCTCCGCGTTCTCAAATCTGAAGTGCAACACCTTGACTCGTATAAGGTGTTGCCATGGAAAAACAATATCAACAGCTTCAGCCTGAAGAACGGCTGACGATTGACCGACCGCAACGGCCGAGTATGAGGCAGCCAACGGGACCGGTCGGATGTCCGTTGCACCTTGGAAGCGGCCGTCGTGCTGGTGCAGCCGCGTATGACTGAAGAGGGTCGTCAAGCGCCTTCCGCGTCGCCACACCTCATCTTTCGGCCCCCAAGCCCTGTTCTCGAGAGTCGGTGCGCTCGCGGTCGTGCTCGGAATCAATGCGGCTGTATCCGACTTCGCCATAGCCATCCCCGTTACCTGGAATGGCGATATGCCCTACCGAGTGGCACCACCTCGAAATATCTCTGCGAATTCGGGGACCCAGAGCGGGCTCGTCTCATTGCTGAAATGGTAGCTGACACCGCCGCTGGTCATGCCCCCGTCTTCGAGCCAAGTCCGCTCTCCTTCACTCAAGAAACCGATCCCGACGACGTGGCGCCGGTTAGCGCCCGCCAAAAATCGGCTCGCCGCCAAGCGGGCTGCCGTCGGCGGCTGGGAGGGGTCAGCGTCCTGATAAGCCAAAGTTCTGAGGTCGTCCGCCTCAACGCCCTGGAAGCCGATAAGAATGAGGCCGGCTCGCTTGCCGGAAAGCTGGTCGCGTGCGGCCGCATTCGCCGTCTCAAACACCGCCCCCATCAGACTGTCGTCCTGTGCGCTTTGCAAAACGATCGCGAGTGCGCCGACATTCCGGCGGCCGAGTAGCATCGCGCCAAGATTATGCGTTCCCGTAACCGCATCGATCACAGCGCGAGCCGCAGGTGACTCTGGATTCAGGTCAACGTCGCGCATCATCGTCACGTCAAATTCGCTGATCCGCACCGACGTCCCGTCCGGGAGCACGCCGGACACACCTTCAACGATCTGTCTACGCACATGCTTTGCCAAGTCGCGCTGGGCGTCGGACGAAGCTGGGAACTGCATAGGCACGCTCACGATCACGGCCAGTCCCGTACGCAGTGCGTCCGAAGTAGACACTAGTTCTTTGCGTAATATCTCGTAGAACCTTAGCGCACTCGTCCTATGTATAGAACGACCCTTATCATGAGATGCTGCCTTGCATTCGACCTCCAAACCCGTTCCGCCGAGGTCCTCTATCAAGAGATCGAAGGTCGCGCCCTGAATCAACGGGTGGGCCGGTTCGAGCTCCGGCCAGCGTACTGAATAACCAAGCCGAGTGAAGTGTGTCGCCGCCGTGAGCTCAAGTTGAAGGCCACGCATCTCTCCCGGCTTTCTCAGCGCATTCCTCACCCGTCCAAGAAACGAATCGCGCACACGCGCGGGCAGGCCTTCGACCAGAGACAGCACCTGCACTATGAACCGCACGGCTTCCGTCAGACCGTTTTGGTGAACCATGTCCCCATGAAGAGAGCCATACCTCTTGGCAAGGGCGCTACAGTCTGCGAGTTGGAAGGCTACGGAGTGTTCGCGGCGGTAGTAGTTGCGAAGAAAGCTGTTGCGGCGGGATTCGTCAAGCAACGGCTTTAGTCCGCGCTGCCAATGGCGGTCCTCGACAATGTCAACGAAACGCTGAAACAGCGAAGGCATATCGGAAAGGTACACATCTGTGACTATCGTCGGCATGCGAGCTTATCCCACGGAGTTGATTGGTACAGCGGGCGAAAGATGAATTTCCACAGACTGTAGAAGATCAATCACATCGGCTGGCCCCATGAAATTAAACAGCACTGGCCCCGTCATTTCGGGCTTGATTTCGAAAACCGCATCTGGACTTCTCACCGCTGCCTGTCGGTTATGCGCCGGATGATTCGCCAGCCGCTTTTTGCCCGTCGTTGTAATGGTAAAGCGGTTTCCGTGGGCAATCGAAATGAGATGCTGGGCTACGCCAATCGAATCGCACGGTTTTGCTCCAGCCATTGCAGCCGCCTGTCTACTTCTAGACCAGGCGCTGCTTCGACGATCTTGTCCAGTACTGTCGCGAGCTCCATCGAGCGACCGGATGCTCCCGAGCCGGATAAGAGCCAAAGGAAATGCAGGCAAGTCTCGGGCGACGCGCTGATGACCTGAGACTCGGAAAGAAGCGATACACCGTACCAACCACCGTCAACTGGTGTAAGGAAATGGCGCAATACTGAAAATGCTTCCTCGAATGCCGTTCCGGTTGTCGCGCAAAGCGCAGCGAGTTCGCGTGACACCGCCACCCGCTTGAACCGGGATTCATATGGCCAGATTGTCTCGAACAATGGTCCCGCGAAGTGCAGCCAGGCTTGCCCGGGCGAGTTGCCGATCTGCTGTACGTAATGCCTGAAGCATTGCGCGGCCCCGATGAGTACGCTCTGCGGTACCTTCGTTAATAGCCGCCTCACCTCATCGAGAGAAAGTGGCGGCTTGCCGGTACTCGGGCTGATTCTCCAGCTAAACAGCGGATGAAGGAACTTCGATGCCGCGAACGCCGCACCGTGTTCGGTCTTGGCGACTGTCTCACAGGCTGCCATGAAGAGCGCACCCTTGAACACGCGTGTCGCGGCGAAACTGAATTGTGTGCCGGCGATCAGCACGGTACGAAGCCTGATGCCTTCCTCGCTGCTTTCGCTCAAACGCTTGCGAAACGCTCCCAGCGCAAGCCGCCAGTCAACGTGCAGAATGAATCCGACACTGTGCGCGAAAGCACCGCGACCCAGGGAGCCAGCGGGTGTCTCCGACATCACCACTCTTTTCAGCCTCCCGCGATCGTCAACCGCAATCGCGGCGGCCGAAGCCTTCCGGCGCTCAATCATCAGCAACAGGAACTCCGCGAGCCGTCCCGACGACCGGTTGATAACCCGGTCATAGAACCGTTCCGCATCCTTCGGATCGATGGGGTCTTCCTGCTCCTCAGCCATGTCCCAGAGCCGGTCCCACCAACGGTTCACGGCGCCATCGTCTGCCCGCTTCGCGTAGGTTCGAAGCAGATAGCTCAGCGGCGATACCAGCGGGGCCAACACTTTGTCATCCGCCTTCGCGAGACGTTCGAATGAACGTTCGACGAGCTGATCGTTGCCTGCTTTGGGTTCACTATTGACTACCGTCAATGTCGTGAGTGCCTGCAGAAAATCTGACCACAGCCCTGCATTTTCCGGAGCAAGGTCTGCCCCCTGCAAGACTTCGAACGCTGCCGCCGGTTGCCCCGAACAGTACGCTGACCAGCTCAGCTGCGCCGTGAAATCGCGTTCATCGCGTAGCGTGCGCGCGATGCGAAGACGATCCGCGGCATCCGCGCCCACCAGAGGAGCGGGATCGCCCTGAACCGACTGCACACCCGTAGAGAAGCTGCCAAACAGATCGCTTTCCCTGTAATCGCCCGTTATGAACGGATGCCGCAACACGATGGCCTCGAGCTGGGCCTGCCCTGCATCAGGTAACACACCGGCGAGCCGGATCGCCGTGAGGAGCAACCAGACGCGATGATCACGTGCCTGGGGACGCCAGTCTGCGCCTTCGATTTCATATTCCAGATAGATCGACGGATACTCGGTCAGGATGCGGCTCACGATCGCTACGATCAGCCGGTCCGGGGCATCGCCCAGTCTTTCACGCATGGCCAGGACCAGTTCCCGTCGCATGGACCAGAACGCCTCGCCCGGCAGCTGAAGGATCGCGGTGGCGGCTTCCTCCGCGCTGAACACCGTCGGGTTTCGCTGCGCGTTGATCCACAGTCGCAGGCCGAGTCCACCCGGAACACGCTTCCACGACGCTGCAAGTTCGCGTGCGTACGCGCAATCGTCAACCGCGATTCTGCCGAGCAGGTCGCTGAGTACGACGCACAGGTGAACAGCGCCATCGTGATCGCGGTTCTGTTCATGCGCCTCTACGGCTGGAACGCCGTTGTCGAGCGTGTCCCAGTCGCTGCTGATAGCGCCCGCTTCTTGCGCCGCGATACCCACGTTGAACAGGGATTCATTGCACAACTGCGCGATTCTTCGCTCTTTCCCTCGCATGTTGAGAATGACCGTCACGAGACGGTCAATATCGGAGACATCATCGAGCGACAGCGACACCCTGACGATGTCCCTGAGCAATGTCGGGGTCTCTGCCGCACTGTCGCCTGCAGGTCTCCATTGCGTCTTGATTTCAATGTCGGGGGTGATAGCCAGAATCGCATCCCGCAGATCACGATCATCGACAAGCGGGCTTTCCAGGGCCTGTGAAAGTCTGAAGTGATGCATGACCGCGTCGCGCGGTTTGGCACGCATCCTAGCGAGAATTTTCCACGCCTGCGCCCAAGGCTGAGGAGTATTTCGTAACTGGAAGATCAGGCGCTCATATTGATGGTCGGTGAAAAGCTGCCCGAACTTGTGATGCCAGTCGATTGCCGTCTCGAGACGCGTCCGGTCCGTGAGCTTTGCACTACACCAGTTGACCCGAATCCGGCCCGCGTCTGCGGCCTGCCAGACCCTTGTATTGCGAAAGAACTCGAACCACGCGGGATCTTCAATCTGCGCCGTGATGACATCCCACAGATCACCTTTGCCGGCAAGGAGCCACTCCGTCCCCTCCAGCTCGGAGGCGGTCGCTGTTGCGAAGGGCTTACCGAACACGGCCGCCCGAGCCTGGCGTGCGCGTCGTGGCTGCTCGACCACATCGGCGAGGCTGGCCAGATCCGCCCACAGTGCGCAATGTTCGTCGGGCTTCGGGCCTTTACGGTATGGTAGCGGCGTGACCGCGATCGTTTCCCAGCGCGCTTCGGTCTCGGCGGCGTCCGTATCGTATGAATCGAGTGCGTAGACGGTTCGCAGATCCTCGAAGCGATCCCGGTCGCCCTCAAGCAGATTCAGAAAATAGCGAACGGGGGCGTCGTTCGCGCTGTATCCGACCAGGACAAGCGTCTTGCATCGCACGAGATCGAAGAGGAACCGCGATGCCCAGCCCGACCGCATATAGGCGTCACCGTATTCGGCGCTTGTCAGCACCAGCGGCGTTGCGTCCAGCCCGGCTGCCGCATCCCGGGTTCGGCCATGCAGGTGGATGATCCCATGACACGCCTCGGAGCCAGGGGGCGGTAATGCCTGACCTGCGAGGCTCCAGGCTTTTCCGCTACCACGGCCCTCATTTTCGTCGAGAGCGCGTTCGAACAGACATTCGAAGTTGGTGGTGACAAGCAGCAATCGGTTGTCCCGGGCGCGCGATAGCCGCAGCAGCGTCTTGTGATGGTCCAGATCAACGGTATCCCGGGTGAGAATACTGGTGACTTCACTATAGATCCGCGCGGGATTGGCCAGCCTTCGCGAGACCGCGCCCAGTGCCTCCTCGTATCGTCCATTCGTTATCGCGAGCGCTTCGGCTGCCGTTGGTTCAACGCCGATTTTTTTATACACACAGTCGACCAGGGCTCCGAACATCGGCATTTGCGGCGCGCTCACGCCAGCGCCGCAGAGGAACACCACTTCGCCCTCGATCATCCGGTCGATCAGGTCAGTGGGAAAGGCGGGGCCTTCTTCGGAAAATCGCAGGGTCAATTTTTTGTCCTTTCTTGTCGCGCGGCAGGGCCGACTGGAAATTGAATTCCAGATCGGTTTGTGCCTGCCGTCTCAGGGTTCCGCGTGCCGCAACTGGCCTACTCGGCCGATTCCTCAGCGGCCCTTGCCTCGAGATCGGGGCGGACCACGAACCATTGCAGCTTCAGATCCCGCAATTCGGACGCGGATTCCCCGCATCCCATGCCACTCACAGCAAGGTCAATCAGCTCGGTGATCGCTACGCTCACGGTCAACAGTGTGGACGCTATACCCGCGATGTCCGGGCCGAAGAAATAGCCGTGGGTGCCCTCCTCCGATTTGATATGTCGAACGAAAGCGCCCAGTGTCGCGTGCGCGCCATCTCCTGACGTATATCGGTACGCGACTTCGTAGAACAGCTCCAGGCCCGTGTTGAGCGCCAGCGTTCGATAGTTGAGTGAGCGGCGCTTGGGAAAAGCCAGTTCCAGCTCGGCCATGGTTGCTTTGAGACGCTCAAGCGACTCTTCGTCTGGCTGAGCGTTATCGGCGTTCAGCGCGATGATGTTGGTGATCGCCCGTATGCTGTGTTCCGCGTCACTCTCGCGAAGGATGTCGAGTGTGCCCGGTACGTTGACCAGGCCCTTCACCACGATGACCGTCTCTGCGCATAGGCGTGCCAATGCGCGCGCCTCTGCCATCGCACCGCGTTCGATCATCAGGACGGAGCACTGGAATGCTCCGAGCGCCCGCGCAAAGGCTGCAATGGCCCACTTCAACTCTTCCGATATGTCTGTCATCGGGATGGCCTTCATGATCCGCAACGCCATGTCGTTCGCACGGTACGCATAGCTGAAAGCGTCAGCGTATGCCTCCTGCGCCGCCTGCTTCCACGGGTCCAACTCGTCAGATAGAAAGCCAACCTCGTCGAAAGTCGCCATCACGCCTCTCCGGATTAACGGTCACGATCGGGTCATTGATCGGAGCAATCGCGCAATGATAGGGCATCTGGCCCGATCGTAGTCCGATCGCTCGCCGTAGAACTCGCGTCCGTCATCCGCAACGAGCGCGATGCTCACCAGCTCGCAGTCGATGAAATCGGTAAATTCCGTGTCAACGAAAACGCGCATGCTTTGCCCTCTCAATGCAGGCTGTGTAGCGCCGGGCGCAGCGCCGGTGCGGGTCGCGCGTCAGGCAGCGCTTGCCTTAGCTAGCGGCACGACTAGATTGACGGTAGCCCGAGTAGGGGCAACTGATCACTAACCACCGCGCGTGTCGCGTCATGTGTGCGCAACGGCAGCCTGCGCGTCTCGTATGACTCGATGAGAGCTATCTGCCGGTATCTTTCTGTTCGCGCATCGATAACTGCATGCAACTGCCTGTCGAGCTTTTCGTGCGTCATTCCGATGAATTCCATCTGCGTATAGCGCTGCACGTCTTCCCGGTGTTTCCAGCTAATTACCTCTTTCTTCTGGCACCTCCGTCGTGATCCTGCTGTTAGCCGCGAGCCAACTGGCCAGCTGCGCGGCCTCATGCGTGCCAAAACCGTCCTCGCACAGCAGCAGATTTGGCAGGCCTGCCGGGTACAGCGTGGCGTCGTCATCGGCGGCGAGCCACGGGCCGCTGTCCGGACACGATTGCAGATAAGCCAGAATCTCGCGATGCCGGCTGTAGGCGAGATCCGCCGCGCTGTCCATGGGCAGAACAGGTGTCACGTTGACCACTCGCTCCGCCACATCAGGTGAGAACAGCGTGCGCAACTGGAGCAACGTCTGGTGCTCACGCTGCGTGCTGGTGATAACGATCCACGCGCGAGGTGCATCACGTATGACGGCCTCAAGGCGCGGCAGATCGCAGAAGGCGCGCGTGTGTCGATCGCCAAATGGATGCAGTACGCCGTCGAAGTCGAGAAACACGATCGGCGTGTTGGCCCGTTCCAGTCGGTTGAGTCGAAAATTCAGTGCAATCTTGTCGCTGGTGGGCGGGGCACTGTCGCCCACTCCCTCCGGCCAGTGGCTGGGCATCGACACCTCTCCGTGACGCACACCCGCCACAAACAGCCAGTCAGCCAGTCAGCCAGTTTGCGCGGATCCGGCTCTTCAAGGGTAGCGCCCGTGGCGAGCACGGTGCCTACCAGCAGGTCACGATCGTAGTCGAAGACAACGCGCGCGGTGATCACTAATCCTCCTCTTGTGCCAGCATCGCCGGGATGTCAGCCAGGTCCAGCACGGTGAGATTGCCGTACCAGCGGAAGACGGCACCCGTATCGATGTTGATCACGTTGCCACGCACGCGGACCTCGCGAAGTGGGGTATGCCCGACCACCACGGCGCACACGCCCCCGATATGCGCTGTGACGCGTCCACCCTGCCAGCGATCGCGGTCCCACAACACGATTTCGCGCACGCGGCTGGAGCGGCGCGCGCGCAGGACAGCCATACCATCGGGCCAATGCGTCGCGGGCAACTCGGCATGCACGATGCCGATCAGGCCATGTTCGGTTTCCACCTCGATGGCGTAGGGCAGCGCCGAAAAGTAGCGCTCGATGTCGCGGGCCTTGTCCGGGCGCTCGCAATACAGCTCGATAAACCACTGGCCGCCGTTGTAGATCAGCTGGCTCGTGTGGCCGTCGCAATGCATCCATTCCGCGAGCGCCTGCTTGGGGTTCGCACGCATCGCCTCGACCCGTGCGGGGTCGATGTCAGCGCGTCGTGCCCAGTCCAGAATGCCCTGCTCATGATTGCCCCGCACCGCCCGGATGCCGTGACGCTGCACGGCATCGAGCACGGCCGGTGACTCCGCACCACGGTCGATCAAATCCCCCACGCTAAAGAGGCGGTCGCGTGCAGGGTCGAACCCGCGCGCGGCCAGCGCAGCGTCAAGCATCGAAAAGCAACCGTGAATGTCGCCCACCACAAAGTCCCGCCCACGGGTATTGCGCGCATACCGGCGAACGGGGTGAAGCAGATCCGTATCGGATGCGTGCAGGTTGATTCGACGAAACCTGAGGTGATGTTCGCTCATGTCACTCCCAGCTGTGCCGATAGCCTCGTTCATGGCATCGATCTATACAGGCTCGTCCGGCTGGCAAATAACGCCTTTGAGCTTGCCGATCACGCCCCACCTCCTTACGCCGTTTCCAAGTCATTGTTTATTCGCGGCCTTCAACTTGATAAATGGTCTGAGTTGCCCCGCCATGCGGCTGCCGCGCTTCGTTCATAAGGTCATTCCGGACTGTTTGCATGCGCTTTGCAGCGGGTGCGCTCCCAGCCTGGCCCGATGTGCTGACCACGGTCGCCGCATACCTCGCAAATATGAAAGCTCAGCGCCTGTGCCATGTCGATCATGCCGCGCTGCGCGTCGTTCCGTGGCCCTGTATAGAAGCGCAGGCCGCCGAATTTTTCCTTGACCTGCTGCGCGACAACCTGCGGAGCGCCATTCGATGTTTCCGTCTGGAGGCTCCGGCAAAGCGTGTCGAGCAGATCGAACCAGCCACCGGCCACAGCGAGTATCGGCCGGCGCGCGAACATCAATGGATAATCGGTGTACAGCCGATCGGTTAATTCCGGGCTCAAGAGGCGCCCTCCTTAATATTCGTTAAGAGAGCCGCGCGCACCGCTGCTTCGACGCGCTGGACCAGCCCGTTTTGCGTGAGCAACGGAAATGCAGCCAGCAACTCGGGCGAGAGCCGGCCATGCTGCGCCACGTCCGCAACGAAACGATCGATGTCGATGTTGGGACCTTCGATCACATCCTTGACTCGCAGACGGGCTTGTGACCACTGGCGTGCGGTGGCCATAGTGTTCATGTCGTTCGCTCCAGTCATTCACGCGCTTCCAATGCCATGTTGTCGTCAACTCGCCGGTGCCGCAATTTTCCGCTTCCAAATTACAGCAAGCGCGCGGACTTACTTGGCGAACCGATGAAGCCTTGCGAGTAGTGCAAATTCAACGCGTTGCGCGTGAACACGCGCTCTGGATGCTAGCCGAGGACATGCGTACCTACCTACTTCTTGCACGTCACCTCTGAAGCCACAACGCTCACCGTTGCTGTGGCGGCCATCTTCGACCAAAAGGGCAATAATGGTGAGATCGCAGTCGATGAAATGCATGTGTTCAGAATTGACAGACAGGCACATGTGGTACCCCGTTGGCAGCGTGCTCTACGGCACACAAACTCCACGGTCCCGACAACCTACGGACGGTTCCCTGAGTCATAACGCGCAAGCTGCATCGTTTGAAGGGCTTCCGACAGTTCCCGATGCATCCATCGCTGGAAATTTCCCCAACTCTCTCCGAGCGCCACGGATCCGTTGCCATCCAGATAAAAGTCCAAGCTGGGAAGGCTGTGCTCTGGTTCGCTGGGCTCAGTGACCGCCAACCATCCCAAAAGTGGGCCACACAATTCCAGAGGTATGTCGTGCAAGTAGGTTACCAACTGCGATCGAGATTTTTCAATAGCAGGCACTCCATTGGCCAGTCCCCCCTTAAACGCACGTTCGCGATTACATTGCGTCAGCGGCAACGCAGCCGCGGCCTTGCCGATGCGCAAATCCTCAAGATGCGTCTGGTTCAGTTGGTACGCTAGCGCGAAAGGCGACAGGCCTGTGTCTCGATGCAGCTGAAGCACAGCCGCATTAAGCGTGGCCGCCATCCAGTCGACGAACCCCTCCCACGCACACCACGTATAGGCCAGTCCGTTGATCCCTAGTGGACAACGCATCACGCTATGTGGCGATTCCAGCGACCACCAGTCCATCTCCTGCACCTTAACCCAGCCGGGAAACATGTGATCGCGGAACTCGTACGGCACGTCCATCCAATACAGCAGCATTTCGCCGTCGTGCTCGTGTGCTGGCACGCCGGCTGCGATGCCAAACTGGATAGCGTGAAATTTGTCGCGCAAAGCCATGGTCTTGGTAACGACGAGCGCAGCTGCGCAAGCCTCTGATGCTCTCGCTGGGTGCTTGTGACGACGATCGAGGCGAAAGGGACGCGAAGCATGCTGATCCCAAAGCGCGGTAGATCACGGAATGGGCGAACACGCGTGCCGCGAAACGGGTCCGGCACGCCATCAAAGGCGCGCAACACGACCGTTCCAGACCACTCGCCGAATCGACGGCTATTCCCGTGCGCTCAACCGCTTGGATTCTCGCAATTGCTCCGGCGCCTATCCCTGACTCGATAACAGGCACACAGTGGCAGCTGAAACGCTCGGCCACGCTCTACCGTTGGTCAGTTTGCGGGTGAACCGTCAAGAGGACCATGATCGAGCCACGCGTCAGATGTCACGGAGTAACCTAGCGAAGCTTCAGCCGCAAGCCATAACGCGTCCTTCAATCGCCATGCGTTCAACCGACAATTTCGAAGGAGGAGATGGCCGGCGAGCCAATGGCCGCGACTAGCTCAGTTGCCTGTTCAGCCGAGCACTGAATCTGTACCGCCATCCAGGCCCCCACGATGAGCGTGCCATCGTGCCGGTAGTACTCCACTTCTACCTTTTCTTTGGCATGCATTCGTGCGGTGAGGCCGGATTCGCGACATCGAATGCTAACCATATCAATGTCACGATCCAACACAGCTTCTGCTCTATGGCCTAAAGCCATGCGATCCGTGTGAACAGGGCCTGAAGAGGCCTTGACCTTTCGCTCTCTACGCAAACTAGCTCCCCAACGTGCCGTTCGACCGACCTAACACAACAGTATAGCTGCACATTGTGACTTAAAAACCACCAAAGCGAAAGCACCTAGTCTACGCACCTGCCCGAGCACGGGCGCGCGACGCGTTCCCCGAATAGAAAAATGAGACAGCGGAGAGTAATCGGGCGTACCGGCCTTTACATTTCCGTAAAAAGCTCGGCAATCGGGACTTGGAGAGCAAACGCGAGCTTATCAATCGTATCGATCGAAACGTTTCGCGCCTCGCGCTCTACGTGAGCGATGAAAGAACGATCAACCCCGCTGCGATCAGCGAGATCATATTGCGACAACGCATTAATGGCGCGAAGTCTGCGGAGATTGGCCGCGAGGACTGAGCGAGCGGCTGGTCTTTTCGGTTTCTGGGGAGTATGCGGCATCCCCAGAATACTGCGAATATCCAGGCTCCGCGTCAGTAGTCGTTAAGTCACAATTTCGGTTCGATTCATAACACGTCCAAATCCGTCTCACCAACCAGCAAAGCAGCCTGCAGGAAATACCGCTATTCGCGACGAATACAGTCGACGCGCGCGACTTCGCGATGCCCGTCTAGTGCATCCGGTTCCGTTCGTCAGAGAGCTGTTGCCACTAGACACTCCCTCCAGCCTCTCTGCCCACAGGCGATGAAAAGCCGCTTATAACCATCTTGCGCTTCACACGCAATTCACCCCACGCATTTGCTGGCAAAGGTGGTTCAAGAGCCATCACGTTTCGCTGTCGGGAGACTCGTTCCTTCCCCGGGACACGACCATCATTGCCTGCAGCCGATCCGATTTTTTTGTCCGCTTAATTGGCCGACCATCCGGGTGATATCCATCTTTGGCTAAGTGGAACCTTAAGAGTAACTCCGCGTTCGCTGTCGTCAGCACATCAAGCTTGTCTCGTAGTTCAGAATTTTCATTCCTGAGCCGAGATATCTCTTGTCGCAACGTCTCTTTCTTCTTTTCGCAATCGCCAGTCACTGCTTTCAATATTTCAGCCCTGGCGTCCGGCAACGGACATCCAGCGTATCCAATGAGTCGTCGCGCGTGACCGGCCTCAAGCGCAACGGATGCGACGTTTATTCGCAATTTTCCGGATTCAAGACGCGCTTTAAGAACAGAATGCGTGGGAACGCCGTCCTGTAAACGTCGGAGAGCATCTCTGAAATCACATGCCACCCGATTTCCCTGTTGTCTCTCGTCAGCCACGTTTCTTTCCGATCAGATCAATTATTTTTTCCGCTTGCTGCGCTCTCGCCAGATGCACGCGATACTCTCGTTCATGCCCGTCGCGCTTAGCACGTTCCAGAGCTTCGGTACATTGAGCCAATCTCCGCTTCCAGAAAGGAAGATTCGTACTATCCGCCGCAAATACCTTACAGCCTGCACACAGGCTAGGACAACAAACTGAGAACGCTGGAACAGTCTTATCCCACCCAACCCCTCCTTCGAGCTCGCGACAGCGCGAATGCAGTGGGTCGGCCTTAATAAAACACTTTCCGTATTCGAAAAAATATATGCGCAAATCGTGCGCCAAGACTATGGTCGAAACGCGTTTTTCAAGTTCAACGACATCTTCGACGGACGCAAACGATTCCTCCCCGAAGTATCGCTGTATCGCTGGTCCCATACGACCCACCAACTTCTTTCCTTCAAGTACGTCTACAAAAAACGCGATCGTCTCTGAGACAACTACACTTTCGATGTCTTCTCTCAGCCGTGCACTCTGCGGAAAATATGCCGTCTCGGTGGTCGCGGTGCTGATATGCTTGAAATGATCTTTTACTGCTTCAAGAAGTGAAGACCGGCTCTCAAGGATATACGCAGCAAATGTTTTCCGACCATGCCGTGGCGTAATATTTTGCCCGCCCGATTTCCGGTATTCTAAGAGGCTTTCTCCTCGCGCGCTCCGATCAGGCAACTGGCTGAAGTCCAATTCACGCGCTATGAACGTCGATAGGTTCCGTCCAATAGATTCGCTGGAGAACCGATAGATCCCATTCTTCGAATACGGCAGCCCTCGTTTATTCACGATACTCACAATGAGTCCGTCAATATTGCTGGCTCTTTCGAAAATGGAGTGGGTAAGAATTTGCACATTTTTTGTGCATGAGACCGTTCTTGGGTGCCGATTCCCCACCCCTAACCCCGCCCCGAGGCGGGGAAGTCCTCGCCGCCGGACGGGCTCGGGGGCTGGCGCAGCAAGACTTCGCCAGCCCCAAGCCCTCTAGCTTGTTTGGGAAAGTGAGCGCGTCAATGGTTCGCTTCGCCGGACGTCCCGTCCGCCATTGACCTACTCATTTTCCCTGCCGACAACCGGCATCACCCACTCGAAATTCGAAAGAGGCATATTGCTCATCCTGCGCCACGGTGAAAAGAGTCGTTGCAGGACGATTACAGCGAACAAGGTCAGCGGAATGTGGATGCTCCCGACAGGACGACAAGCCAGCAGCCATTCTGCTTCACTCGGCTGCGCTTTACCTTTAGAGACAATCGAACGAAGGTAAAACATTTCCAGCAAGCCAGACCTCGAGTATCTTATCTCGATGCAAGACGGAAGCCCCGTCTCTTCATTCAATCCCCCTTTAATTCCGCAAATTTCTCCGGGACGCAAGCCAACAAGGTACATCAGCAAAATAATGCAAGCATCACGCGTACGATTAGCGCTATACCGAAGAAAATCTGCCGCGCCATGCGTAACAAATTTCCCATCAACGACGTGAACTTCCTTTTTCTCTAACTTGGCGCGCCAAGGATCAGGACTACCTGGCATTGCGCTGAACTCATATTCCATCAACGCTTTGCGAATAGAACAACTTATGTAACTCACACAGTGCCCATTCTCCAATCCGTTGTCTCGAATGTCGTTATGTATCTTTTGAAGTGCTATCACGTCCTCTGACTTACCAAGCACCCATTCAATCGCCTTGGATAGTAGCGGCGCCGCCACCTCGTCCGGGAGCGGAGGCGTCTTCCCGACTGTGCATGACGTTAATTTTGCGGTGACATCGGTTATCTTTTTCCCACCGAATGGTTCTTCGAACATGGACCCGAAGCCGCGCTTTTTCAATCTATGCCCTTGTGCGTAGGCGGCATAAAAAATAATGATTCGGCACCGGACTTTTCCCCATGTCATTAAGTCACTCTGACTGCCATCGGCCTCCTCCTCGTACGGTTCAAGTTCAACGTTGCTCGGGACGTCGACGTCGGACGTGACCTCGTCGTAATCAATCTCTTCGTCTGGCTCAAATTCAGCGTTGTCCATGTTATGTCCATAGAACTCGTCGCCGCAGACAATCAGAAATGGAATATCGTCCAGATATCGCTGCTGCGCCGCTGAGTCGAGTTCATTGATTGAGCGGAGCCCCCTAAAAACCATCCAGCGGAAGAGGTGTCGCGCACCGGTTGCAAGGACGGACGTCGAACCCGGTTTAAGCGTTCGCCCGTACCACCCACCATCTTCGATCATGCCCAATATAATTTCGCGGAATGACTCAAGGAGCTCAAAATTTTTCTTAGCTGTAGACCGACTTCCATCTGGCAACAAAAAATCCCACCCGATACGGCTTATCTGACCGGGAGATGGGTTGTCAAGATCCCAAGTAAGGTCTGTCCAAGCCGAACGGGACGAAACGCGCAGAATCCCTCTGCTTTCGGAGGCCGAATCACGCTGCTTCTCGGCCGCTTTCTTGAAATTTCGATTTTGCATTATTCAACCCTCCCGATCGGCCCAAGTTCAATTCGAGATGCCCTCTTGCGTAGGTCTCCACTTTTGAACGCAGGGATCCATCGCTTCAATAACATTTCAAGCCCACGCTCATATGCTGCCTTCCAACGTGGGTATTCGAGATAAAACCTCGCGGCCTTTAGCTCGTCTGCTAGTTGTATCAGTCGAGCAAGGGCATATGGGGATGTAATATCTACGAACGCAAATTCGCATGCGGGACAACGCCCAAAGGCTTGGCATGCGCGTCCTTCGATTTCACCAGGAATAGGTGAATCAAACGGATCGAAGCACATCCAACCAGGGGTCGCAGCAAGAACATCGGCTGCTTCAGGGAAGCCACGGACGTCAGGGTAGCCCCCTGTACACGCCCATCGGGAGTAGGCAATCATTACCTTTAGCAGCTTTTCTTCTCCACGACGCTTAGCCGGCGCGCCACGATAATAGATGTCAATGGTCGTTTGAGCCTGTTGACCTCCGGCTGCCTGTACGGCGAGGATATCGTCGCCTGTCACTTCACGGACCATGTCCAATCCAGTGGCACGCACTTGTCTCAGAGTTATCGGCGGTAAGTTATATTTACTTTTAAACTTTCTTTCTGCCTGTAGCCAAACTTGATCGCTGTCTATGCCGTCATATTCGCCTGTACGGTACCCTCGTACTGCCCCTTCGTGCGTCACAAAAATATATGCGTGCCTAGCGTGTTCTGGCTTTACGCAATTTCTAATTCTTGCTGTCCACCGAGAGACAATTTTGAGCAACGAACTTGGTGAGAACATATCCGCATCGTCGATAGCAAAACTACGTTCATAAGTGATATGTTGCGTATTTCGGACGAACGTGACCGGCCGTTTCGGGATCGTGACCGACGATTTCGGCAACGTGACCGGCCGGACCGGAAGGCAGGATTGGCGTTGCGCATGACATCAACCA
>NZ_CADIKK010000065.1 GCF_902859915.1 Paraburkholderia ultramafica | reverse complement strand
CGAGGCGGGTTGCCTCATTCGCCAACATACGGAACCGCGATGCCGGCCTCTCCCTGACCACCGGCGTCTGACCGTAGCCCCTACCGCGCGAGCGGTTTAGTCCACCGGCCATCTACAGTCGTTCGATCGAGCTCTCAGATGGACATTCGAGCGTCAGCTCCGCCCAGACAACGGACCTTCCCCCGACGGTCATGCTCGTCAAGTGATCGGCCATTACGGCCGTTCACAATGTTCACGAAGCGGTCGTTCAAGTATTGAAAATACCGTCAATCTGGTCTGTGAAATCCTGAACCGGATACGTCCGCTGACGCTCAACATGATCGGGAGACTTCACCAGACGCCGGGGTTTCCCGATGAAAAGAATTTCATTCATCGACGTCAATCGCCTCCCGCGTAGCCATGCGGGATGAAATCGGAGTTTAGCGGGACTTACCTTTCACCGGTCGAGCACTGGCGCGCTTCCTTGTTGCAGGCTCTTTCGGCGTTGCAGGCGAGTTCGCCACGTTTACTTTACCGGCAACAACGTTGCCAGATATTGATTGGCGTGGCCCAGCAGATGGCTTGACTGGCAACTTCTTTGTTACCGATTTATTGTCCGCGACAGTCTTCGCGGTCGCAGGTGGCTTCCCGGTTGTCGAGACAGCCGACTTGGCCGCCTTCTTCGCTGTCACCTTACCTGCCGATGGTTTGTTACGTCCGGCAGCAGGCTTCGCCGGTGGGTAAGCTTCGGCCATCTCGATGCCAAACACATCGGCCACCAACGCATCGTCGAGCACCTTGCCGCTAGCGGGGCGTATTCTCGATTTAGGCAGGCCGGCACCGACCTGACTGACGAGTTCATTGGCATCGACCCGGCGCAAGGCGAAGAGGAATTCTGGCTGCTGGTCAAGCCGCGCGCCGACGCCGTAGAGCACGGCAGCAACGTGCTTGCACATCGACGCCCAGTCCGGGCAACTGCAATTGAACGTGATTTCCTTCGGCGCCGGGAAAAGACCAGTGCCAGGTTTGCAGATGCGCTCCATCACGGCTGTCGAGAGCTTGCCCTGCAAGAGTTCAACGATCGAATCGATCGACCCCGCGCAATCGGCTCCGATCGCTCGCCATTGCTTTGCAGGACATGCCGTCACGGTCACGGCGACCGTGTAGAGGCTCGAACCCATTACCTGCGCGCGGACTTCGCCTGCCGTAATCTGAAGGTCGATCACGGAGCCATTGCGCACATAGGTACGGCCGCGCGGCAGACGGTTGGCATAGTCGCTGTAGCCTTCCAGATTGTCGCACCAGGCCTTGCCCCAGAACGTCTTGGCGATGGCGCCGCGATACGACGCGATTGGCGACAGGATCGCACCGGCCTTCTTCGCCTTGGCGGCGGCCAGTTCAGCCGTTTTCCTGCGGTCGGCGACCGAAACATAAGGCTTCCATCCCCCGTAACCCATTGCGCTTCCTCTTGACGATCAGTTTTCTTGGGCGGCATGAACGTCGAGCTTCACGAGATCGAGCAATTCGCGATCGCTCATCTCGGTGAGCAGGAGTTCCGCGCCGTCCTCCAGCACATCCTTCACCAGTTGCTGCTTCGCTTCGATCAACTGGTCGATACGGTCCTCGATCGTTCCACGGCAAATAAACTTATGCACCAGGACGTTCCTCTGCTGGCCGATACGAAACGCACGGTCAGTCGCCTGATTTTCCACGGCCGGGTTCCACCAGCGGTCGTAGTGGATCACATGGGAAGCTGCGGTGAGATTCAACCCCGCCCCACCTGCCTTTAGCGAGAGCACGAAGAAGGGTGTCAGCTCATCTTCCTGGAATCGCTTGACCAGTTCGCGGCGCTTGGCTACCGGGGTGCCGCCATGGAGCACCAGACCTTCGCGGCCAAAAATTGAACCCAGAAATGCCGCCAGCGGCTCAGTGGCCTCGCGGAACTGGGTGAATACCAGCACCTTTTCCTGCTTGGCGGCAACGACTTCGACCAGTTGCCGCAGGCGGGCGAACTTGCCGCTGTCGTCCGCCTTCCACGCCGCGTCGCCCAACCACTGCGACGGATGGTTGCATATCTGTTTGAAGCGCATGAGGAAGCTCAGCACGACACCCTTACGACCGATTCCTTCAGCGTCTTCAAGCGCGGCGGCCAAATCTTTCACCGCGCGCTGATAAAGCGCCGCCTGAGTCGGGCTCAGGTGGCACCAGGCCTTGAGCTCGGTCTTGTCCGGAAGATCGTCGATGACCCGCTTATCGGTTTTCAGGCGGCGCAGGATGTACGGCCGTACGAGCGTTCGTAGCGGGCCGAAGTGTTCGGCCTTCGCTAGCCGCCGGGTAAAGTTGGCGAAAACCTTGTCCGAGCCCAGCAAACCAGGATGGGTGAAATCGAAAATGGACCACAGGTCGGACAGCCGGTTTTCCACGGGCGTGCCGGTCAGCGCGATGCGCGATTGGGCACGGAGCTGCTTGACCTGTCGCGTTTGCTTGGCGCCCGGATTCTTGATCGTCTGTGCTTCGTCGACAACGGCAACGCGCCATTGGATGGCCGCCAATACCGGCTGCCGAAGAAGCGAGCCAAAACTGGTGATGACGAGATCGATGTCCGCGAGCTGCGTGGCGTCCAGCGCACGCAAATCTGGCGCCGGCATGACGGACGGATGGGCGATCAGCACGCGCAGGCTGGGGGCGAAGCGCTCGGCCTCTGCCGCCCAGTTGGCCAGCAACGATGCGGGGGCAACCAGCAGACTGGGCTGCGTCCCGGCGCTTTCACGCTTGAGCACGAGCAGCAGCGAGAGTACCTGCATGGTCTTGCCAAGGCCCATGTCGTCCGCCAGGCAAGCGCCCAGTCCGAGACGGGTGAGCAGGTACAACCACCGCACGCCGGCCTGTTGATAGGGCCGCAGGCTGGCCTTGAGTTCCGGTCCCGGGCTGATCTGTGCCAGGCCCTCGGGCTGGCGCAACTCCTGCAAGACGTCGGCCAGCCATTGCCCCGCAACAAGCTGCGACCAGTCGCGGTCAGTGGGGTCGCTGCTATCGTCGAGCGAGACACCCGCCAGAAGGCGTAGGGCCTCATTAAAGGGCAGGCCGGTTTTCGCCGCCTGTTCCATGGCCTCGAATCGCTTCAGGAGGCGACTGAGCTTTTTCTTGTCAACCTCGACCCAGCGACCACGGATGAGTTGCAGGCCGTCAGCGCCTTTGAGCAGATCCCTAACCTCAGCGGCGTTTAGACACTCGCCGTCGAGGGACACCTCCATGCTGAAGTCGAGCAACGCCTCCTTGCCCAGCAGCGAAGGCGGCCGTGCGCCGACGCTGGCTTTCACAACGGGACGAGCGGGACGGCCCGACTGCCAGACGCCTGGCGTGCGAACGACAATGCCCGCGGTTTCAAGTTTGGGCAGGTCAGTGAGAAAGCGGTGGGCATCAAGCGGCGTCCAGCGAAGCGGATGGTATATCTCGCCGGTAACCACCATTTCGCGAAGCCAATCGCAGTGTTCGGCGGCGCGCTGCACCGGCAGTAGCAGCGACAGGAGCTGCGCCTTGCTCCTCGCCCCCGAAAATTCCGCCAGGGCTTGAGACAGTGGCTGGTGTTGTGCTTTGCCGTGGGCGGACAGGCGCGAAGTGTAAGTCGCTAGGAAGGCGAACGGTGACTCCGGGTCCTTGCGGTTCTCAGCGAGGTTGAAATGTACGCGGCCGACTAGATTCCATGCCGGGTGACGCGACCTGAGGAAATCCTGAAGCGAGACTTTTGCGGTCGCCAGTTCCTGGTGCAAGGCGGTATTGATCTCGCCCCACAGCGTGGCCAGCACATCTGGAGTTAGATACTCCCCGCCCGTCATCGCCGGCGCATCGGCAATCAAGGCATCAAAATCCCTGGTAGCAGGCGTGACGACCGCGATCTCGCCGCCTTCGGGCGTGGCGCACAACGCTGTGACATAGCGCGCGGCAAAATCACGCCACCAGGCCCATGCGGGCGGCAAAATGCGGCCGATTTCCGCCGTTCCCAGATGCAGCAGGCCATGCCCCGTGCCAAGCGCAAAAGAACTGCCTAGTCGCAGTCGTATTTCATCCGCCAATAATGGCTCGGCGTCTTCCGGCACCGCAAGCAGATGACCACCGGGCGTCAGGTGTGGCGCGAGAATGTCGGGAGCAGTCAAAACCGCCCGTCCTCATCAAGCTGTTGCAACAAGCGCTGAAGCCGCCTGTTTTCACGGAAAGCGGCTTCGGAATCAACCAACAGGGCCACCGGCCCAGCGCGAACTGGGCGAAGCTCCGTCTGCGTCTGGTCCGCTCGAATTGTCGGGTGGACCAGGCGTTCGGGGTATGCCTGGCCAATGCGTTGCGCATGTCTTGTGGACTGTCTTTTCATGTGCTGTAGGACAACCTGATTGCTACGTATCAACTCACAGAAGTTCGCCCCCGGCTCTGCCGCCGGCTGACCAACCTTCAACCTTCACGGTGGTCCCCGTGAATTTCCGAATTCTGCCAAGAGAAATAGGACTCACAATGAAAGGGTACCAAAACCTGAGTCATACGAGATGGGATGCCGATGGCGGCTCCCGCCCGCGCGGCGAATATCAGTTGGGGCGTTTGTTACGAACGACGAAATGGCAGAGTGTCTCATTGGACCGACCTTCGGATGTTCGACGCTGCTCCTTTGAACGTCCCTTCATGGCCGATGCTGTTGAAAAAGTCGCTGTGTGGCTTTTTCAATTCGTTCGCAAGAAAATCGACCTCTCAGATCAGCCTACAAACCGCTCGCGAACTTCGCGTAAGGGTGAGAAGACCACTGAAAACCGTGCGGGAGAGACGGTCAGCGACTCTTTCAACAGCATCGGCCGGCTACCGCCGCTCACCGACCGGAGCGAGTCGCTTCATTTCCGGCTCGCGTCTATGCTACAAACGCCCCTTGCTCGGCCCACGCAGCCATTACTTCCCGAACCCGCTTGTCGGGTGGACTGTCAAAGCGTAGAAACCCGGTACGCTTTGTGTACTTCGGTGACGCCGCTTACGTCATCGACCGAGACGGCACGAAGCCTGGTTATGCGCGCGGTGTAAGGTACAGGGGCGAATCTCCTGCCGGGAAGGCACGTTGCGGGATCTTGCCGAGCGTGGTGAGCATCACCTTTGATGCAAGGGGCAAAACCATGGGATTATCGTACCGAACGTTTCTGATCGCTCGTGACGACACCATCTGGCGGCTATCAGGCACGAAGTTCGACCGGATGCTGCGAGATCCGGCAAGCCACTGTCTGCCCGTTTTTGCGGGGCAACGAGCGCGAATGGCCAGCGCTGCCGTTGTGCTGCCCCGCCGTCTATGGTCATCAACGAGCGCCTGTAGACGACCCTGTTGCTCGACCGGTCGTCGAATGGACCCGGCCGAGATGGGGCGACAGGCGGTCAGATCTCGGCAGGCCGAAGACCAGCCGGAAAATTACACAAGAGACGTTGCTTTATCTGGAATTGCCTCTATTTTTAAAGAGGCTGATCGGCCAGCGATTGTTCCGGGTGTTCATGGTGCTTGGAACGTCTCTGCGTGCGTTTTTGTTGCGACGCACACGAAGTCGCACGCACCTACTTGAAATCACTTTTGTCTAACGGATCATGACGCGGGAGTTAAGGTGTGGGTGACCGTCTAACGCATCCGCTACCGGCCCGCGGACCTGACGTGAGGTACTCTGCAGCATGTCCAGCCAGGTGCTCGAACTCATCGAGCGCGCGAGGTCAGGGCCACAGAGAAAAACGGGTGGTGCTGATCATCTCGGCAACGCGCGGTCACGGTGGAGTCGTTTCATCACGGTGCTGTGCAGCCATCCTGGCCGAGTCCATTGCTGGCGCGAAAACGTAGGCGCGTTTAACCACGCCGGTGTTTGCGTGATGCTGATGCGGTACACCGTTGATCTCGGGGTCCTTGAAGAGTGGCAAACAGCGCGCCTCGGCCACGGCTCCATCGATCGTCTTCCTGGCTATTTACCCGGCCTCCAGCAACACGCTGCTCCTATCCAACCCCCGGCGGGTTTGTGCGAGACATGCACCAAGGCGAAAGAACCTGTCTGAGCCATGTCATGGAGCACGTAGCCGCCAACCTCCCCACCGGCTCCGCTATCGATGTCACCGATAGCGTGCACCCGAGCGCGGCGTGCGGTTGGCGCGAGATCGAATGAGTTTTCGCCATGATGACGGCGACATGCCAGGCGGTCGCAAGCTGACCTGGTGACAGGGCTCCAGGGCGGGTGAAGCAAGAGGTCTATCCTTCATGGAGTTCAATACTTTGGAGAGCAAAATGGATGAGAAACAGAAATCTTTCCTTTATAACGATAACGACGCCACTCTTGATGCCTCATCGAAGCGGAGGATGGCCGTCGAAGTCGCCCTGGACTTGATACGTCAGGAAGCAATGAGCGGGTCTTCACGCAATTCCGTGGATTTCAATCTGAGACACCTCTCGGACTTTGCAGACTTCATTCAAGAGGCCTTGAGAGGTGGTGAGCAAGAAGTCTTGAGAGGCAAGGAGCGAGAGGCCTTGAGAGGCAGGGAGCGGGAAACGTCGAGAGGCCAGCAGCATTAGCGGACGGTGCGCCTGTGCATGGCAGGCGCAGCGCACACTATCGAGGAATGTGGTGGTCTATTTCCTCGGACAGGTCGATAGGAGGACAATCGCGAATCGACGAGGAAAAAAAGCTAGATGACAAGAAGGTGCCGACTGACAATTTGGCGTCAGCTTCAAGCTGGAGGTGGTACAGATGGTGCGAGACCAGGGATTATCGGTGAGCGAGGTTTGCGGTCGATGGAGCTGGGTGAGACGGCCGTTCGGCGGTGGGTCTCGCCTACGATTCCACCCGGACGTTCGAACGTCGGCTCCGCCTGGCCAACGGACCTTCGCGCGCCGATCTTGCCCGTCGCGTCCTCGGCCAAAAGGCGACTCTGGTCGAGTCGCCCTGCGTGAACATTGTAGGTTTCAGAGTGGCCCTCAGCGGTACCGCCGTGCCGGAGCGTCCGCCTTCAACGTTTGTGATCGCCAACTCTCGACCGGGGGTGGGTCAAAACCCAAAATTTTCAGGCTTTTCCGATTTGTCCGCCTCGGCGCGGTGTCGAACGGGGTAAGCGCCTCGACACAAACGCATCGGAGCCGCCGACTCCAGCCGCGACGCCTTGTAGTGACAGACCAGAAAATCGATGGGCACAGGTTGCTATATCTGTAAATGTCTCTATTTTTTATAGATTGACTGCCTAGCAGCGTTGACGGCTCTGAGTATCACCAGTTGAGTGAAGTGCGCCCGATGCGTCTTCTTTTGCGTCTGCGCTCTTTGTCACTCGTGCATGACGCGATGTGATAGCTACAGGAGGTCATACGATGGAAGTCAAGTCGATCGTCGCGTATCAAGGCCCCAGCATTCACGCTCATTTCCCGGTCATCCGATACACCGTCGATCTGGGCGTGCTGGAGGAATGGCCGACCGGGCGGCTCGGCCAGCGATTCATAGACAGTTTGCTCGGTTATCTGCCGGGCCTCGCACAACATGGCTGCTCGTATCAGTCCCCCGGCGGACTCGTGCGGCGCATGACAGAAGGCGATGGCACGTGGCTCGGCCATGTCATGGAGCATGCAGCCATTGAACTGCAGAAGATGGCGGGTTCGGATGTCAGCTTCGGCAAGACGCGAGCTGCGGGCCCGCATGGCCACTACGATGTCATCTACGAATACCGTGATGAAGCCGTCGGCCGGCGGGCCGGGGATCTGGCATTAGCGCTGATCGAGCAGCTCTTGCCTGCCGAATTGAAACCGCAGACGGATACCGAGACGCAGCTCGACTTCGAACAGAAGCGCGACGATTTTCTCCGTGATGCGCGCAGTCGCGAGGTGGGGCCGAGCACGGCGGCATTGATGAAAGCCGCGGCGGACAGGGCGATTCCATGTACGCGGATGAACGCGGACAGCCTGATACGACTTGGCTATGGGCGCTTTCAGAAACGGATCAAAGCCACGCTCACCAGCGAGACGCGTCAGCTCGCAGTCGACATAGCCTCCGACAAGGAAGAGACGAACCGGACGCTGCGGGACGCCGGCTTGCCGGTGCCTCGCCAGCGCAAGGTCTATCGCGCCTGCGATGCGGTCGTGAGCGCCGAACAGCTCGGCTATCCGGTTGTCGTCAAACCCCTGGACTGCAATCATGGACAGGGCGTATCGATCAAGCTCACGACGCCGGAGCAGGTGGAACTCGCATACAAGAGGGCGCGGAAGTACAGCCATGCCGTACTCGTCGAAAGCTATATCCCCGGGTCCGACTATCGGATGCTGGTGGTCAACGATCAATTGGCCGCAGTGGCCAGGCGCGTGCCGGCCCATGTCGTCGGTGACGGTTTGCATACGGTCGAGCAGTTAGTGGAAGAGGCCAATCGAGATCCGCGTCGCGGGGTAGGCCACGAAAACGTACTCACCCGCATCGAACTCGGTGACACGGCGCAAAGCGTACTGGGCGCCGCGGGATATGATTTCGAGAGCGTGCCAGCTCCGGGTGAGTCCGTCTACTTGTGCGCGACTGCCAACCTTTCCACGGGTGGCACGTCCATCGACGTCACCGATCAGGTGCACCCGGACAACCGCGAGATGGCTGTGCGCGCCGTCAAGGCCATCGGCCTTGATGTCGCCGGCGTCGATTTCATTACCACGGATATTGCCTCCTCGTATCGCGAGGTCGGCGGGGCGATGTGCGAGGTCAACGCGTCGCCGGGTCTGCGGATGCATCTCGCGCCGAGCGAGGGTGCGGCGCGGGACGTGGCCGGCGCCATCGTCGACATGCTGTACCCGTCAGGCACTCCGAAGACGATCCCCATTGCGAGCATCACTGGCACCAACGGCAAGACGACCACTTCGCGCATGCTGGCCCAGATCATGAAGCTCGCGGGCTACACCGTCGGCCTCGGTACCACGGATGGCGTATATATTGATGGACGGATGACGCTCGCGGGCGATATGACCGGCGTGTCATCCGCCCGAATGATCCTCGCGGATTGCGCCGTCGACGCCGCCGTGCTGGAAACGGCCCGCGGTGGCCTGCTGCGGCGCGGGCTCGGATACCCCGAATGCAATGTGGCGGCGTGCCTCAACGTGAGCGCCGATCATCTCGGGCTGCGCGGCATAGAAACCGTGGAGCAGATGGCAGAGGTCAAGCGCATCATCATCGAAGTGGCTAAGGATATGGCCGTACTCAACGCCGACGATCCGTTGTGCATGAAGATGGCGGATCATACCGATGCAAGTCGGCTGTGCTACGTCACGATGAACGCTGCGCACCCGTTGGTCGGCGAGCATATTCGCGCGGGCGGCGCGGCGCTCGTGCTGGAGGAAGAAGCCGGCGGTCACCTGATCGTGCTGTGGGATAGCGGCCGTCGCGTTCCATTGTTGTGGACATATCTGATTCCCGCCACTGTGCAAGGGCTCGCGCTGCACAATGTGCAGAACGCGATGTTCGCCGCGGCGCTTGCCCGTGGCCTCGGAGTCGACGTCGAGGGCATCCAGCTCGGCCTGCGCACGTTCGATAATTCGTTCGCCTGCACCCCTGGGCGCATGAACATCTACGACGATCATCCGTTCAGGGTGATATTGGACTATGCGCATAACCCGGCAGCCGTGCAGACCATGTGCGCCCTAGTGGAGCGGCTCGGCCCAGATCAGCGGAAGATCGTTTCGCTGACGGTTCCGGGCGATCGCCGCGACGAGGACATTCAGGCAATCGGGCGCGTTGCAGCCGGGCACTTCGACCAATACATCTGCCATCGGGACAGCGACTCGCGCGGGCGCGATCACCTGGAGGTGCCGGACATGTTGCGCGAAGCACTGCGCATCGCGGGTGTCCCGCCGCAGCAAATCAAGGTCGTCGCAGAGGAGCAAACGGCCAATCAGTTAGCGCTCGAGATGGCACGTCCTGGCGATTTGCTTCTGTTGCTCAGCGAAGATTACGCGGGGGCATGGGAACAGATCGGGCAATTCAAGCCGGAGATGCCGCGCGCGCAGGCAACCAGCAAGAAGCCGGTTCAGATGAGGATACGGCTTGACGATCTGGGCGGGTTTGAGTGGACCCGGAATATGGAAATTGTCCGCGATGCCCGGGGCGTGAGGATCGCAAGAGAACTTGAGGACTGAACGAGTACCGCGGTCATCATTCAATGCAGTTCAACCGAACCGGACAAATGATCATGGACGATAAATTGCTCCTCTACAACGATAACGAAGCCACGCTCGACGCCACATCGAAACGGAAGATAGCTGTCGAAGTCGCGCTCGAACTGATAAGGCTCGATACAGCAAGCGGATCCTCGCGCGATTCCCTGGATAGCAATTTGAGGCATCTTTCCGATTACGCCGATCGGATTCAACAAGCATTGACGCGCAAAGAGCCGTAACGGTCAGACGCACCGTAGGCACTGGCGCTGTACCTCGCCCATCGAACCGACAGGAGGACTGATGGTCACCGCGATAAGACCGCTCTTTGCAAAAAACATCAGCTCGATCGATAGCAATGAGGAGGACGCGATCTTTGTTGTGGATCCTGAGCTCGGCGGGCTGGGCAGGATCGATGTCCGCACGGGCCTCTTTCAGTGCCTGCTCAATTTCAAGCATTTCAATGAGTTCGAGAGAGCGGCAGCACTATGCATGCGGCCCGACGGTACGATCCACTATTGCCGTTCCAATCTGATCCATACAGTCAGCATAGAAAACGGCTCGGTACATGCAGCAACGGATCCGATCACGATCGATGCTGCGCAGAGCATCGTCGGGTTGTGCTGGAAGGACGGCCGATACTACGTCGCCGACGTGACGGGTAGCCTGCTGGTTGTCGAGAACAGCGAGTTGATACGGACGGTTCGCATTGGAAACGGCATCAACGACATGACGCTGCACGGCGATCGGCTCCTGATACTTCGCGGCGTCACCCGTGCCGTCCATATCGTTGATCTTGACGGAACACATGTCGCGTCGGTTACGGTACCGCATGACGGCGCGGTGGGCATAGCCGCTGTCAAGACGTCCGATGCGAAAGAGCCGGGCGTTTATGTGTATTACAACCAGTGCAATTGGGACGTGTTTGACGACGCGGGCTCGGAGCTGACGTCAACCGGGAGCGCCAATATCAAGCTCAGAAACGACGCCCGCGATGGATTCATCGAGCGGCTCGACTATCAACTCACGGATCTCGGTGGGGGAAACATTTTTTGCCTGTCGAGAGGCTATGAAATCGAGTTCACCTATGCCGAAATGCTCAAGCCTATTGGCGATGTCCTCGACGAGTTGGAAGGCGTCAAGCTGTGCATCAGACTGTCGATACCCGTCGACTCGCCGAGGCAAAAAGTCAAATCGCTCGAGACGATCGGCGATATTCCCGCGGTCGTCACTGAGGACGAGGAAGGTAACGCGATTGTCGAGTTTGACCTGACCGGAATAAGGCTGGACAAGGAGTGTCGTATTTTTGGCTACCACGCAATCCTCGAGGCTTACGGTATCCGGTACAAGCTGAACGGCGCGAGTACGAACGACTATCCTGCCGATATCAGGCGGCGCTTTCTGAAAGAAGAGTCCCGTTATGACATGGGCAGACAGGAATTGAAGGATATTGCCGAGCGCCTCCTTGCATGCATTCCCACGCAAGAGCGCGGCAACGTGATCAGAATTGCCAAAGCCGTGCGCGAATACGTCTATAGTCGGCTCGGGTACCGCTACAGCAGCAGATGTGCGAGCCCCGTCGAGACGTTGCGGCTCGGCGAGGGAACATGCGGCAAGTACATGGAGCTGATGATCGGGCTGCTGAGGCTTTGCGGTGTCGCTTGCCGACCCGTCGGCGACTTCAAGGTACCGGAGTACAAGCTGAGGTATGTGCCGGTCGGCTCGGTATGCACACCCGATAACGATCACGCGTGGGTGGAATTCTATGTGCCGGAGGTCGGATGGGTTCCGATGGAGAGCTCGTCGGATGGTGTTCCGGAAAAGCACGACCGATTCTTTGGTGCGCTATCGTGGGTTTATATAGAAAACAGCAGAACGGAAAAGATGTGCAAGATCTGCAAGCCGGGCTCATGGGAAAACATCGATCAGGACTTGCGGTATTCGGAACTATTTATTCCGGAGATTCAGATCAGAATCCTCAAAGCGCTCAGGCCGTCATTCGATCCGTCACATTAGTGCCCGATGCTGGCCAGATGCGCAGACATGTCGTAGACGTTGCCTTCGACCAGAATGTCGAGGTGCAGGCCGATCATGCTCACCGGCGCGTGGCGGCGATCGGGATGAATCGCGGAGTGCTGGAGTTGGGAGGTATCGACGACGGTGATGCCTCCCGTCCCCATGACTTGCAGCTTCTGATCCGGACCGATGAATGCAGCGGTGTCTTCATCGAGCCCGATGCCGATGGCATCCGGGTTGTAGGTCAAGGCCATCAGCATGCGCCCGAGCCGGTCCTGGTGGCGAAAATGTTGATCGATAACCAACTTGTCGATCAGGCATAAGCCCGGTGCCAATTCGACTATATCCGCGCGGGGCGTCGTGCCGCTTTTTCCGGCTGCGATCATTTGCCTTGGCAGAAACGCTGCGCCGGCAGAGACGCCCGCAACGGGCATACCCTTTGCGTTCCGTCGGATTATTTGCTGAGCGATGGGCGTTGCGCTGAGCGTCTCGGAGAGCCGGGCCGGATCGCTTCCGATGAGGAAAACCCCGTCGACGCTGCCGAGCGAGTCGTCCCTTGCCATTTCGCAATCCGATCGATTCTCAAAGTTGAATGCACTGACGCGATTAAAGCCAAGATCACGGAATGCGCGTTCATAGCGGTAGCCAAAATCCTCTTCATCAGAGGCCGCCGAGATAATGGCGATGTGCGCGCGGGAGCCACCGCAAAGCTCAGCGAAGCGGCGCATGACAGGGGCCATGCGGGCCGCTTTGCCGTCGCCGCCTACGGCGACGATAAAACCTCTTGTCGCGACCGCGAGCGCTCTTGAACGATTCAAACCTTCACCCCTTAACTGAAAACCAGCAGTCTTACACCGTCACGGTCGTACAGATGGATGCGCGGCGACCTTTCGGGCAGGCGCAGAAGGGCGCCGGCGTTTTGCAATGAACCGATCGAGCTATCAGCGGAATCGGTCAGCGGATAATTCCAACGATCACGTCAACGCGGTGGCGTTCAAGCAGGCCGTGCCGTGGCTCTTTGCAGTGGGCCCCGAGCGCAGCAACGTATGGCTTGCCAAGTCGTACAGGTTGCCATCAGTAAGGATATGAAGGCGTACTCCGGTCAACCCTACCGGTTCGCCACGGCGGGTCGAATCGGCGGCGGAGTTGTGCAGGCTCGACCCTTCGATGACGGTGACGCTGCCGGTTCCGACCACCTCGAGCGTGTCGTCCGGACCGATGAACGCAGCCGTATCTTCGTCGAGACCAATTCCGGCTCCGAAGGGGATCGACGCGACCGCGGTGAGCAGGCGCCCGAGCCGGTCGCGCTGGCTGAAATGCTGATCGATTACAAAGCGGCTGACAAGCCCTAAGCCCGCTGCGAGGTCGACCATGCCGGCACGAGGCGTGGCGCCGCTGTTGCCGCCGGCAATCATCGCGCTCGACATCGCCGAAGCCCCGGCGGAGGTACCGGCGATGTGCATGCCATGCAAATTCCGGCTGCAGAGCTTTTGCGCAGCCGACGTGCCGCTCAGCATCTCGGCGAGGCGCACCTGATCGCCCCCCGTCATGAAGACGCCATCGGCGTGATCGAGCACTTCAAGGTATTGCTGCGACTCGCAGTCCCCGCGGCTTTTGAATGGCAGGATGCTAATCTGTCCGGCACCAAGATCACCGAACACCGATCCATACACCTCGCCCGTATTGTCCAACGACGAAGCCGTCGGAATGACCGCAATATGCGCGCTCGGCCCGCCGCAAAGTTTGACGAAGCGCCGCAGTATGACGGGGTTCTGGACCCGATTCTCGGCCCCGCCGATCGGAACAATAAAGCCCCGTGTTGGGTTTTTTGGCGATCTTCCCGGACGCATATCTTTTCCTCGCAAGGCTTGAGCGTATTGTCCGCAGTGGGTACGGCCCCCGGAATTGTCCGCTGGGGGCCAAATCCGCCCGCCGTCGCGGGTCCAGATGCACAAGCGAGAATCGTTCCAACCAAGCCTGCGAGCCACCACCTCGCGGACCTGCGTCGGACCAGAGGCTGGAAAAATTCGCCTCTTTCGAATTTCGAGTGGGTGATGCCGGTTGTCGGCAGGGAAAATGAGTGGGTCAATGGCGGACGGGACGTCCGGCGAAGCGAACCATTGACGCGCTCACTTTCCCAAACAAGCTAGAGGGCTTGGGGCTGGCGAAGTCTTGCTGCGCCAGCCCCCGAGCCCGTCCGGCGGCGAGGACTTCCCCGCCTCGGGGCGGGGTTAGGGGTGGGGAATCGGCACCCAAGAACGGTCTCATGCACAAAAAATGTGCAAATTCTTACCCACTCCATTTTCGAAAGAGCCAAAAATTCCGGTTAGCGCGGTGCGCACTGGAAATCATCTCGATTACATTATGGTGCAAAAATAAACCAATGTGGTGCGGATCTGCTGCGTCGCCGAATGACCAGCTTAGACATTCGCCCGTCACGCGGAGCAAGAGCGATGACTGGCTGTTCGAATCAGGGGCACCAACAGATTCACGTAGCCCAGTCATCGCGCGAGCCGGGCTTTTTGCTTTCCGGCTTCCCACCTCATGATTGCAATTTCTTAGGAAGATTGAAAATTCTTGACGCGGGCGAAAGCGGCTAATCCAACTTGCGAGTGCCTGCCAATCTATGCGTTCGATCCTTACCATCGACGGTTGAAGGGAGGGAGTTCGAACGGCTGCTCTCGGCAACTCTGAAGATCCGTTGTTCGTCGACTCGGACGGTTGAACTTTCTCGTGAGCCAACATTCCCGACCAGCGAAATCTTCGGCTATCCGAATGGCTGCAACATGCAGAGTACTCGCCGGCCGACACAGCCACGCGAACGGCCGTTGTACCTTGGAGAGCCGCCGTTAAGGGTACGCGGGATCGAAGGGCGGTTGTGGGTCGATGAGGGACATTGGGTGGCTCTGTTGCAGTAAGGCGTTCCGCTATGATGTGCGGAACGACATGAAACTGAATGCTTGATGAAAACGTTGAAACCGGCGGTGGCCCGAGTGCTCAAACGCCTGCACTATCCGCTCGATGTGATCCTGACCTGCGTGCGCTGGTACGTGGCCTATCCGCTGAGCCTGCGTAACCTCGAAGACATGATGGCTGAGCGCGGCGTTTGCGTCGATCATTCAACCGTGCACCGGTGGGCAGTCAAGCTATTGCCAGTGCTGGAGAAAGCGTTTCGCCTGCGCAAGCGGCCGGTTGGCAAGAGCTGGCGCATGGACGAGACGTACATTCGCGTCAAGGGGGAATGGCGATATCTTTACCGGGCCGTCGACAAGGACGGCAACACCATCGACTTTCTCCTACGCGCCCATCGGGACAAGACTGCAGCCCGGCGTTACTTTGAGAAATCGATCGCCCAGAATGGGGCGCCCGAGACGGTGACCATCGACAAAAGCGGCGCCAATCTCGCCGCGCTCGAAGCGATCAATGCTGATCGTGAAACGCCCATCAAGATCCGCCAGTCGAAATATCTCAATAATCTGGTCGAACAGGACCATCGGGCGATCAAGCGACGGACACGGCCCATGCTGGGATTCAAGACTTTTCGCTGTGCCCGGATCCTTCTGGCTGGCATCGAACTGATGCATATGATCGTGAAAGGACAGATGAAGTTTGTTCGGGAATCCCATCTGTCCGCCGCTGATCAATTCTACGACCTCGCAATATAAGCAGTACTTCGCATATCGATCTCGCTCGCCCTTCGACCCCTTACCGCGACAAAACCCATTCTCGACTCGCTTCGGCAGGCGCCCAGCGCCGAACTGTATCGCCTTTATCTCGCTATCGGAAAAATGCTTGATGACCCATGACGCATTCTGGAAGTACGTCAGCGCCTGCACCTCGGAATGGCCGTCAGTTATATCGGTGACAATCCGCTGGGAGCCCCGTCGCAGGGCACCGTCGTCGAGCTTCGACACGCACAGGCGATCGTTCAGGACAGTGTGAGCCGGCGGCGCTGGGCGCTACCGTATGCGGCAATCGTTCCCGATAGCACGGCCGCCCCGATTCATCCCGAACCGGCACCGCCACCGCGCGCGCAACGCGAAGAGTTCTTCGTCGGCGACACCGTTGGTTTCACCGACAGGCACCTGAGCGAGCGGGTTGGCACCATCGTCAGGCTGAACTCGAAAACAGCCTCGATTGCCGTGACAGACTCCGAAGGACACTGGCGCGTTTCCTACGGTCTGCTTCGGCGTAT
>NZ_CADIKK010000064.1 GCF_902859915.1 Paraburkholderia ultramafica | reverse complement strand
ATCTGCATGATCTTCCACCTTGGGCACTTTGATGCCGTCGGCCCGTGAGGGTCCACCTTCCTTCTTCGCTTCCACCGCTCACGGGTGGGAGGCGTTCATATCATTCTTCAAGGTGCCGCAGACTCAAGGGATACGCCACGGACCAGCGCACGCAAGTCAGCATCACGTCGAACGGACAATGCAGGCGTTTGAGCACTCAGGCCACCGCCGGATTCAACGTCTTCATCGAGCCTTCAGTCGTTCGTGTCGTTCCGCACATCATAGCGGACCGCCTTACTTCAACAGAACCCAGATTGGCTGGTGGTTGGGGCGCGAACAACGGCTAGTTCGATGACTATCTTCCTTCGTAGATAGCCGTAGAAGCGAGAGCGGCGTCGACGGATGCTGGCGTGCTGCCTCGCCGGTAAACATCACGCGGCCCCTTCGCCTACACTGTCAGTGTGGGAGAGGGGCGCCAATGATGGCGTGAAAAAGGGGCTTCATGGACGTGCGGGGCGGTTTCGTCGGCAGCATCGGCAACACGCCGCTGATCCGGTTTTCCAAGCTCAGTGCGGAAACCGGCTGCGACATTCTCGGCAAGGCCGAGTTCATGAACCCGGGCGGTTCGGTGAAAGACCGCGCCGCGCTCTACATCATTCAAGATGCCGAGCGGCGCGGTGTACTCAGGTCTGGCGGTACCGTGGTAGAGGGCACTGCCGGCAATACCGGCATCGGCCTGGCCCATATCTGTGCCGCGCGCGGCTACCGCTGCGTAATCGTCATTCCGGAGACCCAGTCGCCAGAAAAAATGGACCTCCTGCGCGTGCTGGGTGCAGAGGTGCGTCCGGTGCCGGCGGTGCCATACAAGGATCCGAACAACTACCAGAAGATCGCCGGGCGTCTCGCGCTGGAGATGGAGGGCGCGATCTGGGCCAACCAGTTCGACAATCTCGTCAACCGGCAGGCCCACTATGAGACCACCGGGCCGGAAATCTGGCGCGACACGGATGGCACGCTGGACGCGTTCGTGTGCGCCACCGGGACCGGCGGCACGCTCGCCGGCGTCGCGCGCTTTCTCAAGGAACAGAACCCTGACGTGAGGATCGTGCTTGCTGATCCGCACGGCAGCGGCCTGTACAGTTTCGTGAAAACGCGCGAACTCAAGGCGGAAGGCAGCTCGATCACGGAGGGTATAGGCTCCAGCCGTGTCACCGCTAACCTCGAGGGCACACCAATCGATGACGCCGTGCGCATCGACGATCAGCGCTGCGTCACGATGGTCTACCGGTTGCTGCGGGAGGAAGGACTGTTTGTCGGCGGCTCGACCGGCATCAACGTGGCGGCCGCCGTGTGGGTCGCCCGGCAGATGGGGCCGGGCCATACCATCGTCACGCTGTTGTGTGATCGTGGTGATTTGTACCGTGCGCGGCTGTTCGATCCCGCCTGGTTGAAGGAGAAGGGGCTGGTACCGGACTGAGCGGCGTGGCGGCGCAGACGAGGGCGCCGGCACAACACCAGCGGAGGTGCGTATGCGCTTCGAAGCATTTTGCTTTGGTTCCATCCGCATTGATGGGGTCACCTATCAGTATGACGTGGTGATCGACCACGGGCAGGTTCGCAAACGCAAGAAGAAACCCTCCAGGAAGTTCCGCGAGGCCTTTGGGCACACACCGCTGTCCGGAGAAGAGGACATACCCTGGAAATGCCACCGGCTTGTGATTGGCACAGGCACCGGGGCGTTACCGGTGATGGAAGAGGTGAAGCGCGAGGCCCAGCGTCGGCAGGTCAAACTGGTTATCCTGCCGACAGAGGAAGCCATCGCCAAGCTCAAGGAACACCCTGACCGGACCAATGCGATCCTGCATGTCACGTGCTAGACCGTGCGTGGACCGCAAATCGCGTGCTGCATCATTCCAGATTTTTCCAGTTTCAAAAGGCCCGGTTTCATGGGGCAGCCTCAGATGCCGATCAGGTGGTGATAGCGGTGGGTTGCGATCAGGGTGCACAACGCTCAAGGAGCGCCTTGCCGTCGGTCACCGGTGCGGCGCACGTGCGATTTCGGCACACGTAGGCGGCAGGCCTGCCCTTGACCGGGCGGTGCCCCTGGCCGATCGGCACGTCTTCGGCAAAAGCCAGCACGCGCGCGGGGAGGTATGCACGGTGAACGCTTGTTACGAGCGCGGCGGCGCCCGATTTGTCGCCCGCAAAGACGATCTCGAGCGGGCCGCGTTGCGCGAAGTCCCGGGCGGCAAGGAGGTGCGCGAAGCCGGCTGGCGCCCTGGCGGCTGCGACCTCGTATCTCCGGAATTCGTGCTCGGCGCGGTCACGGTAGAGATCGTCGCCCGCGAGTTCATGCAGGCGCAAGAAGGCAAACACGCTCGTTGAGATGCCCGACGGCCAGGCGTTGTCGTATGCCGCACGGGGCCTGTGCACCAATGGCTCCCCGTCGCGCGGTGTGAAGTAGAGCCCGTCCTCCCAGAACTTATCGAGGATGAGTGCCACGAGTTCGATGGCACGATCGAGGTAGCGCTTGTCGAAGCAGGACTCGTACAGGTCGAGCAGCGCGTTGCAGAGGAAGGCGTAGTCTTCGAGAAACCCCGGCACCTTGGCTATCCCGTCCTTCCAGGCTCGGTATACGCCGCCGTCAGGCAGGGTCAACCGATCCCGGATGAAATCGGCGGCCCGCTTTGCCGCACTGAGATATTCGGGGGTGCCCGTCGTCTGGAAAGCGGCACAGAGCCCCTCGATCATCAGGCCGTTCCAGCCGGTGAGAATGTTGTCGTCCCGGCCCGGGCACGCGCGTCGGCCGCGCGCCGCCATCAGCCGCTCGCGCCAGCCTGCCAGACGTGCTGATTGCAGCGCATCCAGTTCGACCGCACGGTGGAGTACCGTGGCACCGTGTTCGAAGTTGCCATGCTCTGTGACGCCGTAGGCCCGGCACACCAGTGCACCGTCGGCCTCGCCAAGCACTGCCTTAATCTCGGCGGGCGTCCAGACGTAGAATCTGCCTTCCTGTCCTTCGCTGTCGGCATCTTCGCCGGCATAAAAGCCGCCGTCGGGGTGCGTCATATCGCGCAGAACGTAGGCGATGGTTTCCTCGACGACGTGACGCCAGGCCGGCTTGCCGGTCAGGCGGTAGGCGTCCGCGTACAGCTTCACGAGCTGGCCGTTGTCATAGAGCATTTTCTCGAAGTGCGGCACGGCCCAACGTGCGTCGACACTGTAGCGGGCAAACCCACCGCCGAGTTGGTCATAGATACCGCCCGCCGCCATATGGTCGAGCGTGCGTCCCAGTGCGTCAAGCAGCGTGGGCTCGCCACTTCGATGATAGACGCGCAGCATAAGGTCGTAGCAGCTTGGGTTGGGAAACTTGGGTGCGCCACCCAGCCCGCCATGGACCGGGTCAGTGTTCCGTGCCAAGGCGCGGGCTGTTTCTGCCGGGAGATCCTCGACTTCGGTGGCTTCACCGCCCAGGTATGCTTGATCGAGCTGTCGGAAACCCTGCTGAAACTGCGCAATGGTGTCGCGCAGCTCCTCTCGCCGATGCCGCCAGGCTTCGCTCAGACTCATCAGCACGCGCGCGAGCCCGGGGCGGCCGTAGCGCTCGTCCGGCGGGAAGTAGGTGCCGCCGAAGAACGGCTCTCCCTGCGGCGTCAGGAATACGGTGAGCGGCCAGCCGCCTCCTTGTCCCATCATCTGGCTGACTTGCTGATAGATGTCGTCTACGTCGGGTCGCTCCTGCCGATCGACCTTGACGCTGATGTAGCGCTCGTTCATCAGACTGGCAATACGCGGATTCTCGAAGGATTCGTGCGCCATGACGTGGCACCAGTGGCACGCGGAATAGCCCACGGAGAGCAGGATCGGCTTGTCTTCCTCGCGGGCGCGGCGAAATGCCTCCTCGCTCCACGGATACCAGTCCACCGGGTTCTCCGCGTGTTGACGGAGGTAAGGGGAGGTTTCGGTGGCGAGCCGGTTCGTCATGGCGGTCTCCAGCCGGACTTACGCGCCGGTCGTGATGACAAATGTCGCGCAGACTCGTGCGCTCTGCAAGCGCGCGGCTGGTGGAGTTCCTGGCCGAGCGCTCCGTGGCCGGGGTAATCGTCCTTTTCGTGCAAGATCTGGCGCTTTGTTCCGAAAACCCGTGATTATTCAAAGTTTGCCAGATCGAGCTTGATGTGGCAGACACTCAGGCGGAAAACCTTGCTGGACAAGGCTTTGCGAGAGGCGACCGCCAGATTTTGCACGAAAAGGACGATACCCCCGAGGCGGATCACGTGTCTGGCGCAGTGATTGCACGTGTGCACCGAAGAACCTGGTCGGTCAGTCCGATCCCGAAGTCGCCACCAGGCGATCGGACCGAAGACGGCAGTCACGAACAACTCAGCAGCTTCCTCGTGCGCTGATAGCAGCAGGAGCAACTCTGTGAACGCTGCGACCTCAGTCGTCGAACTCGTCCGCTTCCAGAGCGTCGGCGAAATCCTTGAGCCAGGTGGCGAAATGATCGGTATCGTAGATCGCCATCTTTCCGTTGGTGATCCTCACTACGGAGATGGAGACGCTGCGGCAAGCGCAGATGCGTGCCCAGGAAGCCCGGTCGTCGTCCGTATCGGCCGGAGTCCGGAAGACGCCACGACCGACCCGGTCATCCCGCACGGTGCCGACCGCCAGGCCGGAAACGCGTCGCAAAAAAGCGGTATAAAACGCAGAGTGATCCGACGCCCGGGAAACTGGCTGTATGGCTGACATTTACCTGCTCACTGGACTGACGCTTCCACAGGGCGTCGCGCCTGAGTCTCTGCCCGCAACCGTGACGCTCTTCATGGCGGATTGCTGGCCGGGCATGAGCCGCACGCAGATGATTGCCCGCGCGAAACGGCGGGGGCTGCGCCTGTCCCTTCCGCGCAACGACGCCGTGTCCGTCCGGCGTAACCGGCGTGTTCGAGTTGCGCTGCAGCGATGGCGCAGTGGAGTGCCTGATGCTGGCGCGGCTACAGCGCGTTGGAAAAAGAGGCGGTCGCGCCCGACGTAGCAGCCGGACCGACGGATCCCGCCCCCGCCCGGCGCGCGATCCGCGGCAGACCAGTCTGTTCTGACGCGACGCTCCCGGTTGCCGCGGGACGTGCCGCCCGCTATGCTCGCGGCCTTCAACGGATCAGGAGTGATGAAGTGCGGCGCGTGACGGTCAGGAAATCATCGGTGCATGGGCGAGGCGTGTTCGCGCTACAGGCGATTCCAGCCGGCCAGCGGATCCTCGAATACCGCGGGGAGGTGACGTCGTGGCGGCGGGCATCCGCCCGGCACCGGCGATCCGGAATGCCTGGCCACACATTCATTTTCGGGCTGGCTGACGGGCGCGTAATCGACGGCAGCGTCGGCGGCAACAGCGCCCGCTGGCTGAACCATTCGTGCCAGCCGAACTGCGAGGCGATCGAGGATGAGCGCGGGCGGGTTTTTATCGAGACGCTCAGGCACGTGATGCCGGGCGACGAGCTTTTCATCGCCTATGGACTCACTGTTGGGGACGCGATCACGCCCGAAATTCTCGCCGACTATGCCTGCCACTGTGGGACAAAGCGGTGTACTGGTTCGATGCTGGCGTCGGCAGGCGGGTAACAGGCACGCCCGTGACAGACGCATCCAGCTTTTCCTTCGAAATGGATCGGCGCCGGACGGGCCATGAAGCTGTGCGCCGTCCCGTCCCTCCGCGCGCAGCCGCTATCGTCATCTGTGCCAGCCCGGCGCGCCTTGCCAGCACCCCCGTCGACGGAGTAGGATTAAATCCTGTCAGCCTGGAGAGCGCCATGCGTACCACACAGCAGTTCAGCATTACCCTGCCCAACGAGATGGCCGAGCTCATCCGCACCAAGGTCGCCAGCGGCGAATATGCTTCTGAAAGCGAGGTGATCCGCGACGGGCTACGCACCCTAGCGGCCCGCGACAGGGCCATCGAGGCCTGGTTGCGTGACGAGGTGGTGCCTGCGGCCGAAGCGTTGCGCGCGGAGCCCGCGCGCGCGCTCACGCCCGAGCAGGTGCGCGCTCACCTGCGAAGAAGCGCTCGGGCGCCGCATGAACTATCGGGTGCAGTTTGCCCCGGAAGCGCGGGACCAGCTTGAGGCCATCGAACGGTTTATCCGTGAAGCGGGTTCGCCCATCACGGCGACCCAGATACGTCGACGCCATCGTGAGTTTCTGCCTGCGCCTGCAGACGTTCCCTGAGCGCGGCGTGCCGCGCGATGATCTGTTGCCTGGCCTGCGCGTGACCCACTACCGGCAGCGCGCCGTGATCGCTTACCTTGTGGATCCCGAGGTGGTGTCAATCGTTGGCGTGTTCTACGGCGGACAGGCCTGGGAACCGTCTTTCGCGGATCCGACAGAGCACGACCACTGATGACGCGCCCGCACGGTGTCGCCGACGCGGGCGTTCGGCGCGCCATTGTCGAGTCAGTCGATGAGCACCGCAGGCAATTGAGAAGCACGGTCAAATGGATTAATCTCGTCAGCCTGACCCGCAAACTGTTCTGAACCCGACGGATGCAGCTCGACATTTTCAACGACAGCCGCGACGTGATGCTGCGCAACGATGTCCTGTCAGCGTTGCAGCAGTACGATGCCGCGGGCGCGCGGCGCGCGCTGCAGGCCCTTGCGAACGAATATCCGGACGACGTCGCCCGGCTGTATTTCGGGTCCATCGTCCATGCCCTCGAGGGTCGACCGACGGTACCGTTTGACCGTCACGAAGCCGCCCTGCAGGCTCGGCAGGCGCTATCTTACGAAGTCCAGCCCGCAGTCGCGCGCGTGTTCCCGGGGCAGACCGGGGCCACCTGGCTCGCACCGCTCTGGGCAGAACTGGCCGGACGCGCCGCTGCGCTGCCTTTCCTTTCGGACCACGCGGATGCGCACGCGGCGCCGCTCTTCCTGCTTGCTGCGAGGTGGCTCGAGGCCTCTGATTCGATATCTCGCATCGCGTCCTGGCGACGGATTCCAGCGCCGCTGTGCTGGATGACGGAGGCACGTTACCGGCTCGATGGCCTGGACGCGGCCTGGCCGTTGCTGGTCGAACTTGCGTGGCTTTCGCCATCCCGGTTTGACCGCCTTTTGAGCCGGCTTGACGACGCGTGCGTCAACAGGTTGCGGCGCGCCTTCGATACGTCGTTCGACGGCCCAGGCGACATCGGCGATCTGGCATGGCTTCCGGCGTGGGTACTCACGGAAAAGGCCGGCCTCGCACCGCTGTTCAAACGGGCGGAGCCTTCGCGACAGAATGCGCCCGAGCGGGCGGCGAAGGTGATGCTCGAGTTACTCAGCCTGGAGCGTCAGGGCCGGCATCACGAACTTCTGGAAACCCGGGGCGAACTGCAGGCGCTCAACGCGGCGCTGTACGCCGCCTATATGAAGACGCGCTGAGCTGGCACCCCGGAGCATGAAACGTACGACCTCTCACACCGCTCACAAGTGGTCGTTCGCCACGCGGTTCCGGCGTGGTGCCTTCAGCTGGAAATCCGCGTTGCCGATCCAGCGTCTGAAAGAAGCGCTCGCGGAGATCCGGCAGATCGCCCGTGCCGATCCTGTTCTGGCTGCGGACGGCGCGGTCGCTTTGCTCGAAAAGCTTTCGCCGGCGTTTGAACACGTAGACAGCTCGTCGGGGGCAATTGGCACTGCCGTGAATCGCGCAATCGACGCGCTTGTGCCGGTCATCGCTGGGGTGGATGTGCCCGCTCCGGTCCGGATGCGTTGGCTGGATCGGCTGTTTGACGCGCTCCAGGATGACCCGATGCCATATATCGAAGAGCTGGGCGATCGCTGGGGTGACCTGTGTACGTCGCCCGCCATCGCGTCCTCATGGGCAGACCGGTTGTTGCCGGTTACAGCGCGCGTGATGGGCGCTGAAGGTCTGGGCGAGCATTTCGCGGGCACCACCGCCTGCGTTCGTCGCCACGGTGCTGGCGCATCATCTGTCTGCATGACGTCGCGATGCAGTCAGGTCACGAGATTGACGGTCCCGCACGGCCCGCGGCCGGACGTGTTGTCGTCAACGGGTCGCTCCCGCTAGTGTGGGACGGGCGCCCGTTATGCCGCCGATGACTGAACTGAAGCGCAACGCAGCTATAGACGGTAGTTTTACGGTAGGCAGAAGCCCGTACAGGACTAGCATCATGAAAGAGTACAACCCCGAGTGCGCGCCCGAACCTGAATCATGGCTTGACCTCAATTGTATGGGTATCACCCCAGTCGGTAATCAATTCAACGCGAACGACGATTTTCATCGCACACCTCGGCGGATATACCAGCGAGGCTCAATGCTACCGCGCCGAAAACCCCACGCTTTTCAACAGTCCCTGATATTTTGGCGGATCGGTAGCGTGTGGTGAAAGGCGTCGATCGCGGCGCTCGCGCTAAACTATTAGTGTCGGTATCGTCCGAGGAGGTGTCCATCATGGCAATCGAAGTCAAGGATCCCAACTACGAGCTCGGGGAGAAGGCGACATATGTCACCGTCAACGGCGCCAAATATGCAATCGTGCGCGCGGACGCCTGGTTCGACCAGACCGGGGCCGAGAACGCCCCTGCGCCGGGTGGCAAAGCGATGTCACTTCCGCTGGGGGACGTAACCAGGGGTAGTGGAAGATTTTACGGCGTGAAAACCGTCAAGCTCGCCCTCAACCCTGACCATCGGGCCTATCACGCAGCGGTGCACAGGGCGACTTACTACCCTGCGGATCAGGTGACGTTCACGGCCGTTTCCAGGAAGAAGCTGCGCCCTGGTGGTTCGGCGCATCGCAAAACTGATGGTGTCGGGCGCGGCAAGGTCGGCGTGGGCGGCATGCGTACCAAGTCGCACAGCTGACGGCGCACGGGTCGAGTCGCAACTTCCTGGACGAGGAACTAGCGGGACGCGTCCCGCTTTTCGTAGATCGCCTTCGCCTTGTCCTTCCGCCAGCTCAGGAAGTTAGTCACCACGGCCGCAATGAATGTGACGATGGTGGTAGCCGACGACGCAATGAGTGTCTTTTCCTCAGTATCTAGCGAAGGCGTTGTCGGTTGGTATGGGGAAGCGGATGAAAATGCGACTGCCGGGGCGCTTTGGGACAAGGGTTGTGATGCGCTTTTTGACTGCACAACGGTTGCTTGCGGCAGCTGATTCCCCGACAGATAACGCACGAAAAGGGCGGCTGTTATGCAAAAAGAGCCCACGAAGAGACCAAGGAATAACCGACAAAACAGATCGAGCCTGGTGGAGTTTGTCACGCCTGCCTCCGTCTTCGTCGACGGTTGCCGCACTCTTATATTGCGCCAGAACCTCGCGGAATTGACAGCCCAGGCGTTGAAAGACTAGAGGGCGGCCACAGGGGTGCATTGCCGGGACGCGACGTGTTTAGGGTATTCGTTCGATTGGTGCGAAACTGGCGTAACGGCGTCAAAAGCCGCTTGCAGCAAGGCGATACGACTGCTCAGCGTTTTCGTGTATGACCGATTTGCAATCCGTTGATCTATGAGTGCTTTTCCGCGCACACGCCGGATATTGCACCGAACGTACGAATACCCGATGAATCAGGGGGCTGCCGGAACGCGACGAGCGGCCTTCCGGTGCGCTGGTCGATACGCTGCATTGGGCCAAATGGCACCAGACTGGAGGACTTTATCGGCTACCTCGAGAACGACCAGAACGTTATCGTGGACTATGGGGACCGCTACCGCCACGGCGAGCCGATCACGTCAAGCCTTGTCGAATCGGCAGTCAACCAAGTGGTCAGCAGGCGCTTTGTGACGCGGCAGCAGATGGCGTGGCGACCGGCTCTCGCGCACGGACTTCTGCAGGTGAGGACGGCCGTCCTGAATGAGCAACTGCGATCACGCTTCGAGCGATGGTATCCGGCGCTCGCGACCAACAATAGCGCTCACCAGATTGCCGCGTAGAGCCCCCGCTTTGGCGCGGTCTCCTGCTTTCAGGTGCGCCGACGGCTATGATGAGAGCATCGCCAACAATTGCATCCGCAGACGCTCTTGACGTTACGGTCCGATACCGCGACCGGACGCGCGCTCGTGGGACAACGGATATATCTTGAGGGTAATCGCCATGCTTGACCTGCACATCCGAAAATACATGGCACGGCACGACGAACATCGCGTCGATACAAGCCCACGCGCAGACGTCAGCGCTGAGCAGGCTGCCTCACGCTGGCTGGTTGCGCTCGCGCTAATCGGAAGCGCGATCGCGGCAATCGCAATCGCCACCAGCCTGCCAGCCACCGGACTTGCGATTTACCTGATGCTGACACTGCCGTTCGTGTTCTTCGCCTGACCGAGCCCAATGCACAGCGCCGTCGGTACAGGGCAAGCAACTATATACGTCACGCGAATTGCGCGAACAGGTTGCCGAGCATTGACGCGAGCATCACTTCGCCATAGATCGGCCAGGACTGCGCCACCACGCCCCAGAACCAGTGGCGAGGGCGGGGCACGGCGCTCTCCCCGCCGCGCTCGTTGCAACCGGTGAGCGGGGCGGGCGAACAGCCCATGGCCCGCATAGTGCTGCTGCATGGCCGCCTCTGCAGGCGCTCCTGAAAAGCATCTCCGAGCCGGTCCTGCCCGCCGTTGCTGTTGCGAGGCCCGCGCCCGCGCGTCTGGAGATCGGGTGCGTAGCGCAGCGCGGTTGCGGGAGCCCGGCGTCGGAACCGTTGTATTCCTGAAACGTGCGCCTGATTCGTGGCGGGCTTGCGCTTCAATGTGACGGTGGGCGGGGAGACTTCGTCAGCCAAAATATCCGACATCAGTCTCGACTGTGAAGCGTTGCCGGTCCGCATCCGCGTACGCGTTGAGCCTTGAATGCTCGCAGCTGACGGCCAGGCTGAAACCATCGAGCGGCGACAGGGCGGGCGAGCGGGAATCCGTGCGTCGCCCGCGTCGACACGCACCGAACCGCCCGGCTGCCACCGGCCCCGCTGCGAGTCCATCACGGCGTGTGCGGGAGAAGTTGTATGCAGACTGCGAGCGTGTCCGACCTGGCTGCGGCGTTGGAACGGCATGTGAACGTCCTTGCCGGAGACATCGGCGAGCGCAACGTGTTCCGCCCGGCCGCGCTGCACGCGGCTGCCGACTATATCGAACGGCAATGGGCGATGCGTTGCTGCGCAGTGAAGCGCCAGAACTATCTGGTGCGAGGCGTCCAGTGCGCGAACATCGAGGCGGCGCTGCCAGGCTGCGTTCAGCCTGACGAAATCATCGTATTGGGCGCGCATTACGACACGGTGCCCGGCAGTCCGGGGGCCGACGACAACGCCAGCGGCGTCGCCGCGCTGCTCGAGACGATGTTCCTGCTTCAGGCGCTTGCGCCCCGGTACACCGTGCGCTGTGTCGCGTTCGTGAACGAGGAAGCGCCGTTTTTCTTCCGCGGCGACATGGGGAGCCTGCGGTATGCGAGGGCCGCGCGTCTGCGCGGGGATCGCATTCGCCTGATGCTGTCGCTCGAGATGCTGGGCTACTACCGGGACGAGCCGGGCACTCAGGCGTATCCGCCGCTGCTGCGTTACTTCTATCCGCCATGCGGCAATTTCATCGGCTTCGTTTCCAACCTTCGCTCGGCGCGCCGACTGAGATGGCTTACCAACGCGTTTCAGGCCTCGTCGGATTTTCCGCTGCAAAGGGCGGCGTTGCCGTGGTTTGTGCCGGGCGTCGCGTTGAGCGATCACTCGTCCTTTTGGCGCGAAGGCTATCCGGCTGTGATGGTCACGGACACGGCGTACCTGCGCAATCCGCACTACCATACCGCGCACGATGTCCCTGCGACGCTTGACTATGACCGCATGGCCGCCGTGACGCGCGGTCTCGCAGGGAGCGTCGCGTCGCTCGCGCCGACGCCCGCCGGACCTGGCATGCGGTGAGCCGATCCTGCTCGTGAGCACGCGGGCCCGTGCGGAACCACACCGACTCAAACCGGATCACGCCGGATCAAGGGTAGGCAGCCGCCGCAGCAAGATAGAGCAAGACCGCTATCACGACCACCGCGGTAAAGCCGAGATGAATTGCCAGCACCGTCGCCAGAACCGCAGCCACTACGGAAGTGCATGCGTTGATGCCCCATGCCCAGGGCACGAGCGTTTCGGCGCCGGCAGCAACGCGGCTGAGCCCCAGCGGAAAGGGCATCCCCATCGCAAACGCGAGCGGCGCGACGAGCAGCACGGCGATCACGATCCTGGCCGGATCGGATAGCGGGATCAGCAGCGGGAACAGGGCGGGGAGCACGAACAGGTAGGAGAGCGAGATGGCGGAGATCGCAACGATGGCCGTCGCCGCGACCGACCGGCGATTCGTGGTCCTGCGCGGCCGCGGCGCGTGGCTGGCGAGGAGCGCCTCGCGGCCCTGCAGGCGCTGTGTGTACCGGCTTCCGAGTCCCGCGAACGAAAGGAACGCGCATAGCACGACGGCGACAGCGTAGAGCGGGTGACTCAGGAGCAGGATGAACTTCTGGATGAACGCGATTTCGATGAACATGAAGGCGAAGCCGACCGCGACAAAATAGATTGCGACTCTACGCCCGGATATCGCCGCCGCTGAAGGCGTGGCGTCACTGCGGGAACTGGCCGTTAAGAGCGGCGAGCCATGCGCCGCGCGCTGGCGGCGCCTCATCACCCAGAGTGGAAAGAGGATCAATGCCAGGGCCGTCAATGCGGCCTGAAGCAGGGTCGCGATCAGTACCGGATAGCCCCATTCCAGCAAGGGCAGGCCGCCTCGCCCCTTCAACGCGAGAAACTCGGGCAGCGAACGCCATTTGAAGAAGTGAAAGAAGTACGGCTTGTCGTCCGTGGCGGGACGGACGTCGAACTTGTAGCGTGCCCAGAACGTGTTTCGCCCGGGGCTCAGCAGCGCGCGCGCAGCGTCGAAGAAGTAGGGCCTTTCAAGCACGTTGTAGCGATTCGCCTCGGCGGCCCGCATCCCCGGGTAGTATCCGACGTCAAACGAACGGGCACGGCAGAAGCTGCCCAGTGCGACGATGTCCGCGTCACTGAACTCCCCGTTCTTGACCAGCAGCGTCGTCGTCTTCCAGCCGCGGATCAGCACGAGCCGGCGGGAGGGTTGCGTCACTCCGGCGTGCTCCATGGCCAGCATCCCCGTCGCAAACAATTTCAGGATGTCGCGTGGCGGTAGCGTGACCCAGCGCGTAATCGCCAGCATGCCACCAGGGTTGAGATGGCGAAGATAGTCCTGGAACGCTTCCACCGTGTACAAATAGCTCTCGGAAAGCGCGTAAAGGCCGGCCGACGAGGCGCTGAACGAATCCAGCAGCGCGACCTGGATGAGGTCGTAGCGCTCGCCGCGCGCGGCGACGAAACCACGCGCTTCGCCGATGAACAGGCGAACGTTGGGTGCGCTGTAAGGCTTGCCGGAAAAGTCGGCGAAGCGGCGCTGCACCGCGTCGACTATCTGTGGATTCAGTTCCACCGCGTCGATTGCGCTCGCTTCGTGGTACAGCGCCTGCAATACGTCGGCTCCGGCGCCGCTGCCAAGCACGAGGACTTTGGGTCGCCACAGCAAGTGATAAGGAAGCGCAGAGGTCAGATAGTCGAGGTAACCGAGCGGCTCGCGCCGTCCGTCATAGCGATTGAGCGCGGACAGTCCGTCGCCGTCGGTAAACACGCCAAGTTGCGGCGGCGGCTCCGTGGTCGCGTTGAGGCTCAGTCCGGGCGCATAGCGGAAGGGGATCAAGGGGCTCTCCACCACCGTGACGAGACCCAGCGGACTCGAGCTTTCGGCGACCACGTGCGCGTCCTTGATGCGCAGGGCCTGGCTCAATTCCTTGTACTCAGACGGCCGTAGCGCGATCCAGTCGCGTGGCAGGCTGGCCGGCAAAACGGCCGCAACGCCCAGCAACAGCACCGGCAACCAGTGTCGATGCCAGCGGCACTCGATGCATGCCAGCGCCGCTGCTGCCAGACCTACTCCGCCCAGAAGTCGGAGCGCATCCAGCGGAGCAAGGGCAAATAGCGCAACGATGACGGCAAGGCTGCCTAATCCGGCTCCGACAATATCAAAACTGTAAATGCGGGGAATCTGATCATTGAACCGAGTGAAGGTGAGACAGACACTGGTCGCGGCGCAAAAGAAAGGGACGAACAGGAGCAGATAAATCAGGAACAGGCGCAGCGGCTGCTGCGGATCCCACAGAATTTCGAGGGGGTTGAACGCGACGCGCTGGGCGAGCGCGAAAGAGGCGACCGCCGAAACGCCGAACAGAATCGCGCCGCCGACGAACACCGTTGCAAACCGGGGCGCGAGCCAGCGCTGCGCCAGCGCCACCATCGCACCGGCTGCTCCGTAACCCAGCAGCGCGACGCTGATCATCATGTACGCGAAGTGATGCCATTGGATAATCGAAAAAAGGCGCATCAACAGAAGCTCGTAACCGAGCGCTGCGGCCGAGAGCAGGGAGAGGGCGAACAACGGCGCGGCGGGCATGATCGCGTGAACCGGAAAGGGATGCGGGAAGGGGCGTGCGCTCAACCAATGCTGCCATGCGGGTTCGCGCTGTTCCTTTGCGTCGCTTGATTCCTACGCAGAATCAATGCCCGGCGAGCGGCACGAAGCTGACGGGCAGGATCTGTCGGGTGGAAACAGTCCCGTCGTTCGCCTTCGTGATCAGCAGCAGATACTGCGTCAGAAACTGCGCGCCTACCGGAATGACAATCCTGCCGCCGGGCTTCAACTGCCGCACCAGAGGAGGAGGGATATGGCTCGCGGCTGCGGTGACGATGATGGCGTCGTAGGGCGCGTGCGCTTCCCAACCGTAATAGCCGTCTCCCACCCTGGTTTCCACCCGCTTGTACGCGAGCCGCCGCAAGCGCTCCTGCGCCGCATTGCCCAAAGGCTCGATGATTTCGATCGTATATACCGCTCGCGCGAGGGTCGAGAGGATCGCCGCCTGGTACCCTGAGCCGGTGCCAACCTCCAGCACAACGTCAGTGGGCTTGATCATCATAAGGTCGGTCATCAACGCGACAATGTACGGCTGCGAAATGGTCTGGCCATAGCCGATGGGAAGCGGCCGGTTCTCGTAGGCGTTGCGCTCTTCGCCAGGCGGGACGAACTGGTGACGAGGCACCTGGTCCATCGCGGCGAGCACGCGTGCATCGATGGCGGGTCTGCCGGTTGCGGCGACGGTTTCGGCCGTGAGCTCCGCGATGTCCTTGATCATTCTCGCCCGAAGGGGTGCAAAATCGTCGGCCGCGTGAACGCCGGAAGACATCCACACCAATGCGATTGCTGGAATCAGGGTGCGCAGCCAGCGCAACATGACTGGTTTCACCATGCGGCCCCTGTTGCCTGACCTACTGCAATTCTACGCCCGTGCGCACTCGAGTTTCGGGCCGGGGGTATCCATGAAAACGAGCCCACGCGCTCGGACCGGTTGTGCGTATTCGTACACTTCGATCAGGTTCGTGGAGCCGCCCTTGGCAAGGCCGCCCAGCGGCAAGCGCGCGCTGGTCGGGGCGCAGATCTCGCGCATTAAACGCTGCATCGGCGCGCGGCTACTGACGCGTCGACTCGAATCGCAGAAACGCGAGGGCGTGGTCATTGCCAACCTCGTGAACCCATGGAACAGCTTCGGCAAGGCGGTTTGCGTCAACACAGCCTGGTTGCGTCCGCAACCAACGGGGCGAATACCCTGTTGAACAAAGCCTCGGCTAGGCGCACCTCGCACCTTCGAGTCGGTGAGTAAATGCAATGGTGCTGGCCCTCATTGTTGACCGACGCCTTCGCCTGCCGTTGCCGCCGTCGGTTCATGTGGCGATGCCGACGTTTGCTCGCGAAGTTCAGCAAAACGGCCGTGGCGCCCGGCACGATCAAGAGTGGACTGTGGGAGGAAGGCCGCCAGTAGGTACGTGGTATATCCACCGAAGACAAGCGCCAACATCACATAAAGCAAGGCCTGAGCGCTCATTACCGCATCTCGGTGAGCGCGCCCTGAAGCGTATCCAAGCAAGCGTCTTCTTTGCAGACATTTCTTGGCGCCCTATCGTGTTCGAAAATGAACTCGCGCAACTGCGGATAAATGATGGTGCGCCAGCGGCGTCCCGAGAAAATGCCGTAGTGGCCGCATTTTTCCGCGGTGAAGTGGCGCTTGTTCTGCTCCGGAATGCCGGCGCACAACTCATGCGCGGCATGGGTCTGCCCGTCGCCGGAAATGTCGTCCAGTTCGCCTTCGATCGTGAACAGCGCGGTCTTCGTGATGTCCTGCGGCCTTACCCGCTCGCCGGCGACGTCCCACGTGCCTTCGGCCAGACGGAATTCCTGGAACACCCCGCGGATCGTATCGAGGTAATAGGCCGCGTCCATGTCGAGCACCGCGTTGTACTCGTCGTAGAAGCGGCGATGCGCTTCCGCATCGTCTTCGTCGCCGCGCAGCAGGCTCT
>NZ_CADIKK010000063.1 GCF_902859915.1 Paraburkholderia ultramafica | reverse complement strand
GATCAACTGGTTGCCAGTTTCGTGACAGTGCGGCTCGCAGGACGCCGGCGACATTCACGAACCTGCGAGGCAGGATGGATGGTTGCGAAAAATGACGTCTATCGGGTTGATCAACAGGACAATATCTTCAGGAATGCAAACGTAAATGGCGTAATTGTTCATGGCGCGCTGCGCCATTGATGAACTGCGTGCCCTGCGATGAAGCTTAGCAGTATTGGCGCAGGTTGATCAGCGTATAGGCGAGCGTCTTGAAGGCGTAGTGCACGTCACTGATTCGTTCGAAGCGCAGCAGCAGACGGCGAAATTTATCTTCCCAGGCGAACACGCGCTCAATGGTGCGAAAGCGCTCTTCAAAGATCGCCGGTTCGAAGCGTCGCTTACGACCGCGCTTTGGGCTTTTGCGTCCACGCGGGTTCTCGGGAATGTTGGGAACCATGCCGCGATTGAAAATCGCCTTGCGGTTGGCCCGGCAGTCGTAGACGCCGTCCAGACTGACGATCGCGCCTTGCAGGTCCATGCCGATGGCGCGCGCTATCTGGCTGAGCCGGGGCAGCGCCTCGCGCAGCAGGGGCGATTCGCTGCGGTTGCCGGCTGCGGTGATGAACGGCGCGATGACGTTGCAGTGACGATCGCACAAGGCCACCACCTTGTCGCCTTTCAGATGTTTGTGGCCGCTGTAACCGAGGTTATCGCCGCCTTTCTTCGCGGCCGTCGTCGTGCCATCGCCGTGAATGACCGTCAGATCAAGCAGCTTGTCACTATGGAGCCTGCTCACTGAGCCCGCAAAGATGGCATCCATGCAACCATCGGCCAGCCAGCGGCGCATCGCGCGGTAGATCCGCGTGTAGTGGATTTCGGGGCGACCTTTGGCATTCGTTTCGATCGGCAACATCTTCCATTGACAGCCCATGTACAGCACTTGCAGGATGTAGTTGAAGATCTTGTGCAAGGCCAGCGTCGGGGGCGGTCCGCGCCGGCCCCGGCTCAGATGCGGCAAGACAAACTGCTCGAATTGCTCCACGCTCAATTTCGTTGGAATCACTTGCCAGCATGGGTTCCAGGTCATTCGCTGTGTCCAGAAATCTGGACTCTAATCGATCTGGCTTCACCCATCAGAAATCCAGCCCTGACGCGGCTCGCAGACAAATTCGATAACCTCGAAAAACTAACAACCAGTTGGATCCGACGAGCTTATTTGCACCAGAACCTCGGCCTTCGCCCCCTGACACAGGACAGCGATCAAACGGATTCCCGAGAAATCGGTATCGCCTTCGTAAGCGTTGTACGGCCGTCCGATCAACAGTGTTCCCGCGCCAAACGCCTTCTCGGCCCGAGAACCGGGCAAGACCCGGTACACAAACTCGGCGTGCCCGCCATCACGGTAGAAGTGGGCTTTCTGCCGCATCCACTGATACAGGTTCGGTGAGAACGACGGTGATTTCGACGGCTCGATATCCCCCAACCGGATCGTCGGATGCCCAACAGCGTCTGCGGTGACACTCATGATGTTCGATCCCAGCCAGGCTACCGGCCTGCGTGCGGGGCGCAGTTCGCGCCGATGCTTTTTCCAGTCCCCTGAGCACGGCGACTACCGCAGGCTCTTGTCAGCCTGACACCGGGCAATCGGAATCAGCTTGCCCCAAGAATTTTGGTGATCTGCATGTGCTGGCGATCCGTCTGAACCGTCAAGCACCCACAGGAGTCACCTTTGTTCGTGTTGGGCATCTTTGTGTCGAAACCTTCCGGGACTCCAGCTGCCATGTCGGCAACGATGTTCCAGGTGCCATCGCGATCCACCAAGGTCAACTGGACGGCATATCGTTCTCAATCGATCCGCAGCGCATGGCCGCGCCATTTGGAGCAGCCATGGCAGGCGTGGCGATGGACAGAATGGCTGTTGCAACAGCAACGGTGGCGAGAAGCGTGGCCACTTTCTTCATGACTTGTGTTTTCCGCTCCGTTAGTTCAGCGTGTGACGTGCTGGTCTACGAGCGCCCCGAGCAGCTCATGAACCGTGGAACCGATCACCGCATTGGGCCCCTTGCGTTCGACGAGGGCGATGAAGGCGTGAGCGACTGGATAACGCGCGTCCGTGCGCCCCTCCTCACGAATGATTACGGTCGCATCTGATTCGATGCTCGCATTCAAAGTCCGTCACCCGCGAAAACTGTTATTGCATTCATATTTTTCCCTGTTGTCGACTTTCGCCGTCGTTACTTAATCAACATCATTCCGACTACCTTAGAGGCAGTCACATCGAACGTCGCGGTGTACTCGCACTCCGCAGCGTGCCCCGACCGTTCGATGAGGCAGTCTGCGAAATCCGCCTTGTCTGACGCCGCGAAGACGCGAAGTGCCTTTCGCACCGTGTCCGCACCTTCGACAACCAGTTCCTTCGTGCCAAGCATGGATTCGATGATGTCCTTCATCTGGTCTCGCTCGACGCCGTAGCAGCGCCCGAGTACCCACACGACCTCGACTAGCGCAACCTGCGAAACGTAGCCCGGCCGCTCGGCCGAAAAGGACTCCATGAGCGCCGTCGCCTTCTTCGACTGCGCCGCGTCATCCTGCGCGAAGTAGCGGATCACCACGTTTGTATCCAGTCCGATCATCGCGCCGATGCCCCCTGCTCGGCGATGGCACGGTTCATGTCCTCAATCGAAACCGGTTTGGCAGGCTTCTTCACGATGCCCTTGAGCGACGCGAGCGAGCGAGTGGCCGGATAGACCTCGTACCGGCCCGTCTCCTCGTTGAAGCTGAATTCGATCCGGTCGCCGGATTCCAGGCCAAGCTGGTTGCGCACGTCCACCGGGATCGTGACCTGGCCCTTCGATGTGATGGTTGCTGCTGTCATAGTGACCCTCCAAATATTCCTTACTTTATGGTAAGGCGCCGGAAAATGCAAGGGCGAAATGGACACCCGCCACACGATTCGCCGCCCTCAAAGCACCCCGCTCACAATCGCCGACAGGCGCACCGGATCGCCTTCGACAAGGTTCTTAACGGCAGACAATGAGGAAACTCCAATCAGCTCCTGAATGAGCTTCAGCGAGCGACCGTCGCGATGCAGCCGCACGACAAACGTGCGCCGAGCCGCCGATGCGTTACCGCCTTCGATCCCGGCTGCTGATGCAGTCGCCGCACAATCTCCGTCAGCGTTTCGCACGAATAGCTGATCGCGCCGCTGCCCGTTACGCGCCGCGTAAATGTGAATGACTCTCCGTCGCTCGCCCTGAGTAGCGGGCCGTGTGCGTCCAGCCCGCGATACGCGGCCGGGGGGGGCGTAACTCCATGCCGCGCCACGAGTCGATACGCCAGGTAGTCGTCAATCGCTCGGCAGGTCTTGGCGTTCGCCCACACCAACGGTCGAGCCTTGCCGTTAAAGGCGATTTCGGCACGAACAGCCGAATCGACACGCACGGAGCCGTTCGCTTCCAGATAGTCCGAGACAAGGAGCTTCGCCGCCTCATTCGGCATTAGCAGGCTGCGGAAATACCTTGCACTGAAGTAATCGCGACGGATAGCAAAAGCGTTGATGTAAGAACCGCACCCGCCCCCTGGAAATCATGCGCGGCACTGACACGTTCACCGAGAGTTTGTTTTCCGTGCGCAAGCTGGACGTTTTCGTTCCGACCTCACATCCGCTGCGCTCGATTCGCGTCATGGCGAACGAGGCGCTGGCAAAGATGGATCGGGTGTTTGCCGGGATGTACGAGGCCGACATCAAAGGAGGCCGGCCGAGCATCGCGCCGGAGAAGCTGCTTCGGGCGATGCTGCTGCAGGTGCTGTACAGCATCCGGTCTGAACGCCAGCTCATGGAGCAAACGCAATATAACCTGCTGTTTCGGTGGTTTATTGGTCTGTCGATGGACGATTCAGTCTGGGTGCCGACGGTGTTCACAAAGAACCGCGAGCGTTTGATCCGGCATGATGCGGTGGTCGAATTCTTCAATGAAGTGCTGTCCATCGCGCAGAAGAAGAACTGGTTGTCGGGCGAGCACTTCAGCGTGGACGGCACGCTGATCCGGGCGTGGGCGGGACACAAGAGCTTTGTGCGCAAGGACGGTGACGACACGGATAACGACGGTGGCAGCGGCGAGGGCGACTTCAAGGGTAGCAGGCGGAGCAACGAAACGCACGAGTCGAAGACCGATCCCGATGCACGGCTTTACCGCAAGGGAAAGACGGCCAGCGAATTGCGTTACATGGGCCACACGCTGACCGACAACCGCCATGGTCTGGTCGTCAACGCCCGCGTCAGTCGTGCTGACGGACATGCCGAACGTGAAGCGGCCAAGGTCATGATCAACGATGCGCGGCAAGCAGCGCGCGATGCGGCTGCGCAAATCACGCTGGGCGCGGACAAGGGTTACGACGCAGAGGAATTCATCGAAGCTTGCCAGCAGATGAAGGTCACGCCGCACGTGGCGCAGAACACGTCCGGGCGCCGTTCTGCCGTGCCCGATGAGATTGCGCGCAGCGTGGGCTACGCGATATCACAGCAAAAGCGTAAGCTGATCGAACAAGGCTTTGGGTGGGCGAAGACCGTGGGGCGCATGCGTTCGCTAGGACAGGTCCGCCCGTAGTGACAGCAATTGCGGTAATGAGGCGAAAAACAGACCTCAAACCGCCGAAAAATAAGCTGGATTCGCGTTGAAATTTCGCAATGCAGAAAATTGCGCGGCGGTAGCCGCGCAGAGCAAAGGACGTTGCTTCAGGAGGGGTGTATTTCCGCGGCCCTTCCATAGTATCTAGGGGCGCGTGACGAAATGCCAAAGCGCTGCGCATTCGACGTCGTTTATCTGGTAGTGAGGCATGGTCTTGCGCAGCATGACATCAGCCGGATCGATGCCGTCCCTGAGCGCCTTGCAGAACGCGGCTTGGTCATAGCTACTAGCCGGCCCACCCCGGCGGCTTTTTGCAGCAAACAGATTGCCCGGAGTCAAGGGCGGCGCGAAGGTGTCCGCCGAGTCGGTTCGAGTGTGGCAATTGACGCATCTGGTCGTCGAGCCAGGCAACGGAAGATCGTCTTCGCGCAGCTGCGCTGGGATCGCATGCTGCCCGCTGAAGATCGAGCACCCCAGGTCCTCGGATTCACACGGCTGCGCAGCTTGCGTCAAACGCATCACGGTCGCTAACGCGAGCGCAACGGCTGTGCGTGCCGCAGGGCGCTTTGACCGTGATACGGTCACTGGATTTGCACCGTGCGTGAGACGCTCGGCACGCCCTTCGCATTCAAGCCGAATAGCATGTAGTAGCCAGGTACGGCAACGCCAGGATCAGAAGGAAGGCTGATCAAGTATTCACCCGCCGTTCCCACTGTGAAACTCACCGGCACGCGCCGCTGTTCATTGTTGACCGCATGTGTGGATGACGACAGACGCATCAGCGCAAACGCTGTGATCCCACTGCTACCGGTCACAGCGATCGAAGTACCGAGTTGGGCCGTGGTCGGCGCCGATGTAATGGTCGGACGTGACGCCGCCGACCCATCCGCATTGAGCAAATACGGCGGCGTCAGTATTTCGATGTTCGTATGGTTCGTCGAACAGCTACCGCACAGTCCGCCACCGCCGCTCAACACTCGCCCATCCGGCAGCAAAAGTGCGATGCTGTGGTACGTGCGCGGCACAGCCTGCGGAGCGAGCAGCGAGAAGGTCTTGGTGGTCGGGTCCCACAACTCCGGTGCCAGCACGGCGGTGTCATCCGAGAAAGGTTGGGCAAAGGCTTGTCCACCCACCACGACCACTTGTCCGTTCGGCAGAACCACGCTGTTATTGAACGCGCGCTGATAGTTCATCGAGTGGATGGTTTGAGTGGTCGCCGTGCCACTGCTGATGTCGATGAGTGTGGCGTTCGAAGTCGCGTTGGCCTGCTCGTAGTTTGGCGCGCCGCCGACGGCGAGAATCTTCCCGATGTCGTACATGACGGCGTTGCCGTTCATCGCATCGGCATCGCTGCCGCGATTGCCGGCCGGAGTCACGCCGCCATTGCCCGCCGTATCGAACCAGTGCATGGCAACGCTGGGGCCTGCGTGGAAGACCCGACCGTTGGCTACGGCGAACAGCCACGCATGGTTATCGGCACGAAAAATTCCGGCTGCGTCGTTCGTGAGAATATAGTCAGCGAGAATTGCGCTATTGACGTGCCATCCCGAACCCGGGATCCAGGTTTCACCTGTCTTGCCGCCCTCGCCCCCATTCCATGAGCCGCCCACCAGGAACACGTTGCCATTGCTCAACGTTGCGCTGCCTTGGTAGGCGCGTGGAATATTCATCAGGTTACCTGAAGACCATTTTCCGGTCGACGGCGTGTAGAAACTTGATTCGTCGCTGCTTGACCCACCGGTTACGAAGATGCGGCCGTCCGGGAGATTCGCGATCCCTGGGCAGAACATATCGTGGCCGGTATTGGTGACGAGCACCTGTTTGCTGGTTCCGGTCGCCGGGTTGAAGATCGCAGTATACGTCTTGCCCGGCGTGACCTCGCCCGACGTAAAGTCCAGTTGCTGATCAGCGGTCCAGACCACCACGGTGCCGTCCGGGAGACTCGCCGCGGCTGCCGGCACGAGTGACAGGTTGTACGGCGTGGTCCACTTCGACGGCAACTTCGTCACACTCATGCCACTGATTTGCCACGTCTGAAGAGCACTCCCACTGCAAGCCTGCTGCGTGACCTGAGGACCTTGCGCAGTCAGACTCGCTGCAGCCAGACACAGGTGGCTATGCGCGGCGACGATCGCGAAGCCATTACCCTGCTGTATGAGCGAATAGCTTTGATTCGTCTGGCCATTGCAGTTCCATTGGATAGCCGGCGCACCCGGGTCCGTACTTTGTCCCGATATGTCGAGGCATAGCTGACTGTTGACGTTGACGAACTGATACAGCCCGTTAGCCTGCGTCAGTGTCCAATGCTGATTGTTGCCGCCATTGCACGCCCAGGTGATCACCGAGGCGCCAGGCGTTTTCGATTCGGCATTCACATCCGCGCACAAGGTCGTGCCGGTCACGGTGAGCGTACTCGATGTCTGCGCGTCGGCGGGCGCGGACTGCATGGCAAGCGTCGACGTGAATGCGAGCAGGAGCAGCGCTTTCACGCACCTGTCGAAGAATTGGGAGGGGATCCTGACGGATCGAATTGGTTGCATGGGCTCGGGCTTAGATAGACTATGTACGCGCCAGCGCGCGCAGCACATCGCATACGTCGTCTGCGCGCGGGAGGTCGGCGCTGCGCCAACGCAACATTCCTTTCGCATCGAAGCAGTAGATCTGCGTCGAATGATCAGCGATATTGCCGAGTGGCAGCGGACTACCGGAAAGCGCCGTACGCATCCTATCGACGTCGCGCAACGTCGGTGTTGCCGCTTTCCACGCGGGGCCGGCCTGAAAGCGCTTGAGCCACTCTTGCAAAGCGGGCGGCGAGTCGGAAAGCGGATCGATTCCGATTGATATCAATTGAAGCGGATAGCGGGTACGGATTAGCGATATCCGGTCTTGAACTGCGTTGAACAGCGCGCCCTGCAGAGGACACACCGAACTGCACCCCGTGTAGATCGTCTGCAACGCAGTCACGTTCTGAAGCAACAAATCGCTCAACAGTCGGTTCTTGCCGGTTTGATCGACTAACCAGACATCGTCGAGACGAACCGGCGGGCTGACAAGTCCCATCGTTCCGTGCTGTGCGTACAAAGGCGAAGAGACTGCAGCCAGCGCGACTGAACCCACATTACGCAGCAGGGCACGTCGAGTCAGTTTTCGAGCCGGGGCATACGTGGCCGATTCAGGCCCGGTGCACACTTGTTCGTGAAATATCCGCATCGCTTGCCCCGGAAAGTCTGATGGCCTGTCACGCTACTCGCTGCCAAAAATGCTTCGGGCGACAGTCGGCGAACAATTCTGGCGATCAGTGCGACGGCTATGTTTGCTCGCTCTCGCACCGGTGATTAGGGACACAGATAAGCGTAGCAGGGAAGATCGTCGCCGGCGGAAACTCCGGTCCGCGAATTGCTCCCATCTGTGAGGTTGGCCACATTATTCAATTAATTTTGATAGCTGCCCCGTTGGAGTCGCCGAGAAACGTACACATTCCGTGTCTATACGACAGCTGGGGCAGATATCGCCAAGAACGTCATGCAACTGCATTGGGTCGATCCGGACACCGGCGAAATCGTTAGCAAGCCGATCAAGCGAGCCGCGTTTCCTGAGCACTTTGCAAATCGCGGTCCCTGTCTGGTCGGCATGGAAGCAGGTGGTGGCGTTCAGCATTGGCAGCAAAAATGACGCTGGTGACGCTCGCGCCATCTGGATGGCCACGCAGATGCCGGGCAAATCTGTGGCGGTTGAGACCGAGGCCCAGCAAGCGGCACTGGCCCTGCACCGGATTCGGCAACAGAAGATCAAGTTCCGCACCATGCAGAGGAATTGCCTGCGCGGCCTGCTGCCCGAATATGGCGAAGTGATGGGCAAAAGCCGGCAGCTCTGGACAAGGCAATTCCGGGGGGCTTGAGCGGCCCGCCGGGCGCCTTCCTGCCATGCTCATTGAGTCGCTGCGCGATCAGTGGAATGACCTTCAGAATCTCGACCGGCTGATTGTCGACATTGAGCGACGTCTGCAGGCATGGCTGAAAGACGACGAGGCATGCAAGAAAATTGCCGCAATACCAAAGTCGGGCTCCTGACTGCCACCGCAGCCGTCGCGACAATGGGCGACCCGAAGTCGTTTAGGTCCGGACGCGAATTTGCAGCGTGGCTCGGCCTCGTGCCAAAACAGGTGGGCACCGGTGGAAAGACACTATTGCTCGGCACCAGCAAGCGAGGTGACATGTATTTGCGGACCTTGCTTGTTCACGGTGCACGCTGCGTGCTCTCGCATTCCAAAGACCCAGGTGCATGGATCGAACAATTCGTCAAACGCAGACATGCGAATGTGGCAATAGTCGCCATCGCGAATAAGATGGCTCGCACCATCTGGGCGATCCTTGCCCACGACAATCCCTACGAAAAAGAGCTGGTTTGTAAGACCGCATGATCGAAAGGAACTGTATGGAGCAGTAACCCTTTGCACGACGGCACGTCCAAAGGTTGCGGCGGCAATCGAGTGTGATGACATGACAGGTCGGACCGGAACTCGCAAAGCCTGGATTACAGAGAGAGCCTTGAGCTCGACGGCGGATTGATGCGCGAGTCAGCGCATTTCATCAGGGCCCGCAGCGAAGCAGGCTGCAAGAAGGCTGATGGCATGGACTCCCGCCCCCTCCGGGGCGACACTTACCCCACCAATTCCCGGGAGAACGTCAATGTCTGCACTAACCATTGGTCTGGATATCGCAAAAAACGTGTTTCAGATTCATGACGTCGACCGCCACGGCAAGACCGTTGTACAGCGGAAACTTCGCCGGGCTGAGGTGTTGAAGTTCTTCGCAAAACTGGAATCAAGTCTGGTTGGTATCGAGGCCTGTCACGGATCCCATTTCTGGGCCCGTGAGCTAACCTCGTTGGGCCACACGGTCCGTTTGCTGCCAACACAATATGTGAAGCCGTTTCTGGTCGGTGGCAAGAATGACGCGAATGACGCGGCGGCGATTTGCGCGGCAGTGACGCGCTCAGGCATTCACTTCGTTGCGATCAAGAGCGCTGAACAGCAGTCGCTGCAGTCGGTTCATCGCATGCGCCAACGGCTCATCCAGGAGCGGACAGCGAAATTGAATCAGATCCGGAGCATGTCTGCTGAAGAGGGTGTGATTTTCCCGGTCGGGCTTCCGCAATTGAGAAAGAGAGTGGTTGAGCTCGTCAACAATCCCGATTCCCCCATTACCGCTTTGCTCAGACGACTTGGCCCGATGTACCTCGAACAACTGAAGGCACTGCAGCAATGGCTCGACGAACTTGCTGCCGAGATAGCGGAGATCTTCAAGAGCAATGAAGCTTGCCAGCGGCTCGCTACCGTTCCAGGAATCGGACCGGTCATCGCGACTGCGCTCGTGAGGTGAGTAGTGTGGGCGATCCATCGCAGTTCAGGAACGGCCGGCAGTTTGCAGCCTGGTTGGGGCTGACACCGAGGCAAAGATCGAGCGGAGGCAAAACCAGGTTAGGCGGTATCACAAAGCGCAGCGACACTTATCTGAGAACCCTGCTTGTACAGGGCGCCCGCGCGGTGATGCACTTCGTGAATCGTCGGGATGACCGTCACAGCCGATGGATCAAATCCGTAATGCAACGCCGCCACGTGAGCATCGCGGCGATCGCCCTGGCGAACAAGACGGCGCGCATTGCCTGGGCAATATTGACGGGCAATGGTTGTTTCAGGGCGGCGTAACAGGCAACAGACATCGAGAACTGTTTCATTTCTTTCGCGATTGCGCAAGAAGCGGCAAGCATGGCGAACCGGTCGGACCGGCGCTTGCAGATCCTGATATATCCGACGGCTGCAGTACGAAGCCACAAGGCCGACGAGGAGCAAGCGCGCAAATTTCCATGATGGCTCGTGCGGCAGCAAGCACCTCAGAAGCCGAATGTACGGACGCAGTCGTGACCCTCAAAATGCAAACCGATCTTGCTCATAGGCGGGAGTCCATGTACGAATGTAGAACTGCAACCTATCCTGTGACTCCACACACACGAAAAACCCTCGCAACCGGGGGACGTTCAAGTAGTGTCTGTAATGGCCTGACAAATTTTTATAATCCTACAAAGCGCTTTAAGCGCGCTGACAAATCCGATCGCCGCGGCAACCTGTCGGCCTTCAACGCCGGGGACCATTAACAAATATCTTTACCGACATTATTTAACTATTTCATAACCACTCCGATAGTTTTGGACAGATTTCAAATCATATTATATGATGCAATCAACTGGTATCTATAAATAGGCCGCGAACACTATCTAGAGCCGCCATGAATTTTTTTTTAACGGACTGCGAAGCTTTTTTCTGATTGCGCTTAAAAGCCTGAAACCATTGCTGGGATTGACAAAGCAAAAATCAGATAATTAATATCGGACCCTTTTCTTACCACATCTTCACTTGTTACGCTTCGTTACGACTCATCCGACAGATTCTGTTTCATTTCTGTATCATCGGTATTCATCAGATCAGATCGGTAAAAAATATCTTTAAGCGTATTTCCTACCAGCACTTCGATACTTCTCATTTTGCGAAGCAATTTTCTGATCTGAACTCGAGGGTCGATTCGAATCGACGTTATTTCGCATTAAATCAGACGATTGATTGCGACATGGCGATTTTCGGTTCGTCCGTCAGCAAGCGTTCCTTCCCAAGAGCGACGTTTTAATTAGTTGTACTTCGTGTTGTTGCGTAAATTTCGTGGCGACGTCCTTATCACGCGAACGTTGTTCGTTTCTAACGGCCACGTTCAATCGGCCTTGATAAACAGATGTCCTTTTACAGCAGACTCTTTCCAAGACTCGACACCCCATCCGATCAACCTTTTCAGCTCAGAACGTTTCTTGCAGTTCTTGTGGTCAGTACGGGGGCGTTAGTCCTCACTGGTTGCGGTGGCGATGGTCCAGACAATGCCAGCTCGTCTTCGGTATCCGCTAATTCGCTCGCGCCCGCTACGGACGCTAACGCAAGCGCGAATGCAACCGGCACGGGCGAGGTTTCCAACGAGACCACCACCGTTGCCCAAAACGACACCGGCTCCCCTACCCAGAGCAATGGACAGCCCTACAACCGCGTCGTAGTGCAAAAGGCAGGACAAGGCGATTGATGGGACGGTCGGCAGCATCTGCTGACCGCTAGCCAGAGCCGTATCGATTAACCGTTTCACGCAGCACACGAACACCCGCACCGGCTTTGCAACCGGTGCCTAGCCGGTCGGCAGCCGCTTGCAAGATGGTTGCGAGTGTGACGCCGCCGCAGAACTTGATGAGCGCACTAGACGTGTCGCGTTACGGAGTCCATCGCCTCGGCAATTGATCGTCATCGGCAAACGTAACGCCGACGTTTTCGGACCAACTCCAAGCAATAGTAATTTATAGTTAAGATATGAAACTTAAACTGTTCTCCCTATTCGCCGTTTTGGCGCTACTGTGCGGGCAGCCGGTGTCGGCCCACGCACGCAGGACTAGTGCATCGACCCAACCTACTGCCTCCGCCCAAACAACTGCCTCCACCCAAACAACCGCCTCCGCCCAACAGCTCGCCGCGCTCCAGCCGCCGCCGACCGGCAGCGGCAATGACCGGTTCGCAATGGACGTGAACTGCAACCTCTGGAGCGCGGACCAAACGGCGCTGAATGAATGCTCGAAGGACCTCGACCTGATCGCCGGATTGGGCGTCGGTACGGTTCGCCTCGGCGCTTCGTGGGATTTCATGGTCCAGGCAGATGGCAGCACGCTGGACCCGAACAAGGTGGCCTTCCTGAAGTCTCTTCTCAATGCCGCGCGTACGCGGGGCATGAAGGTTCTTTTCCAGGTGGGGATGTACGCTCCTGCCAGCGCATACAAGTGCTCCGCCACGCAAAGTCCTCCGAGCGGCTCGTCGCCGCGGCTTGACTTCTGCGATGCCATTTTCACCAAATATCTGGGCTCGCTCATGGATGTCGTCTTGCCGTTCACGGCCGACATCGAGCTGTTCAATGAAACCAACTGGAGCTTTTCCGCAACGGACCCGTCTTACGGCAATCCGAACGGAATCTCTGGCTACATCCTGAATCGCAGCAAAACGCTCTATTCAGAAGCGAAGCAGGTCCTGAACACCAAGAGCCAGTCCGGCTACCAGACGGTTCTGCACACCCAGGGCATCTCTTACTTTTACAACTCGGCCTACCCGAACAATGGCTGGAAACCGCCTGCAGGTAGCAATCTGATCCAGGCGACCGACTACATCAAGGCGATGGGCAACAACACGATGAGTGCCTCCAGCCCGTTGAATACTACGATTGATGTCGTCGACGTCCATCCTTACTTCAGCAGCAGTGATTACGCCATGTTGATGCAAGCATTCATCGATACCTTGTCGGGCCTCGTTCCCAATGGGCCGAAAAAGCTTTGGCTCACGGAAACCAACAACGGCACCAATGGCACCGATGCTGGACAACTTGCGGCCTTCAACCAGCTGAAAGTTATGATGAACAACGGCTCGGTGCAGAAAGCGTTCTGGTATGTCGTACGCAATGGCGACCCGAGCAACGGTGAAGGTGATGGCTACTCGATCTACGACTACAACCGCAACCTGATTCGCCCTCAACTCGCTGCCGCTATCCAGGCCTATACCGCGAGCATCCCCCGCTCGGAACGATTCCTGTCGGGCTCTTACCTGACGCCTGTCCAGTGAGGTCACTCTCTGCCATCAATGGCACGAACGCGAACGCCGATTCTGGCGTTCGCGTCATTCTGGTTGCAGCGTGACATACCTTTGGACTTCAGTCAGGCCCTGAGGTAGTCTGTCAAGTTTTTTGTTTCCCGACATCCAGTCGCATGGCATCGTTCGATCTCCGAGGGTTACAAATCGCTGATCATCCCGCGTCCGCCCGTGGACAGCGACGCTGCCCACAGCACGAGGCTGTGGACAGCCGCCTGACGGCGGTTCCGTCGTTGCCCACCGGCTCCCCGCGAGTTTCGCCTTCGGCCTGACGCGCCGCTACGCGGCTTGCCCCAATGAGATAAAGCAGAAGACCTGTCCCAACCCCGAAACGCTTATCCGGGCAACTGGCTAAGGTTGGCGAGAGGTGGCGAACCGCGTTTGCTCAGCGCATTAAGGTAGACAGTCTCGTTGTACGTTGTCCGCGTCTGCCAGCAGCGATACAGGATGCGGATCCACTTGAACGCCAGGGCTCGGAGTGCCACGTGGTGGGAGCTGCCCTTCGCGCGCTGCTGCCGGTAGTAGGCGCCCGCCCAGAATGACCGGCTGATGGTCTGGGCCGCCCATTCCACGAAGGTCTGGCGCACGAATTTCGGGCACTGCAGGCGCCAGTGGACCCAGCTCTTCTTTCCGCTGCGCTCGGTCACCGGGGCAATACCCGCGTACTTCTGCAGTTCCTCTGCACTCCTGAGACGCTCGCGCTGCTCACCGAAGGCGGCAAGCAGGCGCGGGGCGAGCTGGAAGCCAGCGCCGGGCAGGTCCTCGAACAGCGCATAGTCAGGTAGCGTCTGCACTACCGCCGCGATCTCCCGGTCGAACTGCGCGATCGCAGCCAGCACGGCGCGTAGCTGTGCCACCAGCGCCAGCAGGTGCAGACGGCACGGACCGATAATCGCGGGGTCGTCAGTCAGCGCCGCCGCGGCCCGGATGGATTCGATGCGCGCGCTGATCCGGCTGGCGCTGCGGCAGTGGTGTGCATGGAAGAACGTCTCCAGGACCGCCGTGCGGGCCTGCCGGACCGAGCGCAGCGTCGGCCAGCGCTCAAGGAAGTCGCAGAACAGCACCGTGCCACGGTCATCGAACCATTCCAGCGCCTGCGGGTAGTACTGCTTGAGCGTGTCGCACAGCCGGTTGATCAGCCGGTTCTGGTCGCCGACAAGCTGCCGGCGCCGCTCGACCAGGCTCACCAGCGAGCGCATCGCGGCACTCTGCAGCCTGAGAGGACTGAAACGCTCCGGATGGCGCACCAGCAGGTCGAGCGCCAGTTCCGCATCGGCCGGATCATCCTTGGCGCCACTGGGCTGGAACGCTTCGCGATATTTCGCCAGGGTCGTCGGGTTGATGGGAAACAGCACGAGGAAGTCGTACTTCTGCAGTGCAGCGACGATCGGCCCTTTCGCCCAGTTCAAGGGCCACTGCAATTGGCCCGCCGAAGCGGCGGTGTAACGCGTTTGCCCATTCGTCGATGGCCGCAACCTGATGCGCAATACGGCCGGACTCGCGCCGGGTGTCGCCGGCCGCCTGCACGCAGATATCGTGCTTCGTGTCCGCCCAGTCGATTCCGACCCAGGCCGTGAACGGCTGCTCCAGTAGCGGTGACATGTGGACCTCCGCAAGTGCTAGATTACGTGAAGGGACATGCATGCCTGCGCCCAGCGAAGGCGATATAGCAAGCCGGTGACCACGGCAAACCCTGAGTGTTCGTTGTCGAACGCAGGCGCACCCGGGGACTCGAAGCTGACTGAAGAAACGTCAGAACGTTGCGCAAGATTATTCGTAGCCCACGGGTGCATGTCCCGCCTTCGCTGGCAGCTACCTGCCAGCTGTGACCAGTATCACCGAGTGCGGGACAGGCTACCTATATCTTATAGATTACGGTCCATCGAACCACTCAACCCAGACACTACGGCCTTCGGGCCGAAAAAGTGCGAGCCCACGGTTGACCTGCTTGCGCCGCTTTGCTTGCGTGAGGTTTTGACACAAGCAGAGCGCCTGCCTATTCCGCAAAAACAATGCATCATAAAAAGGCGACGAGTCTAACTATCGTCCTTTGACCCTCTCGCACGCGCAACGCACAGAGCACACGCGAAGACACCAATCGCCACGCCGATCAACAGACACGCGGCATGTGTCAACAAACTCACCATCTTCCGCTCCCTTAACGACCATATCGAAATTTTTAGGGCGTTGAACAGCACGATCTCAGGCTCGGGCGCATGGCTATTGTTTGGTCATCCATTCCCAAGCTGCCCACTGCCCATCCCGGCTGCAGATCCTCGTCGCCTTGCACGACGATAACATCATCAAAATACTGATTGAAGTCAAGCGTCGTAGTCGGCGCATGCTACCAGACCTTTGTCGGGATAGAGGTCCGCGTAGTCGTACGCACCAAGTTCAGGCCCAGGTTCAGCTCCGCGGAACAGCCAGTTGGCCGCCCCCTATAGCGAAGGGCGAAGCGGTTCGCCTGCTTTGCGTTGTCCGCGTTCTGCCTCACTGTCTCCGACAGTTGCTCCGTGCTTGCGGCGGTCCGCTGCAAGGCCGCCTGCTTCTCGGTGCGCGAGGACAGGTCCGCGTTGCCTGAGGCGATCTCGTTCGCGCCCAGCAAAAGGCCCATTTAGTTGCGTCGCAGGCTATTCGCCGTATCGCTCTGGATATTGCGAAATGGGTTCAAGTCGAAATCGGAGAGCGCCTTGAGTTCAGGTTCCATGGCTTGGTTGATGAACGCGCCGCACGCCTCGCGCCGGCTCGATGACATACGCGACTTTCTATTCTACGCACTAACGAAGTTGGGCAGATGCGCGTTGTCCCGCAGGATGGCATTCGGCAAACCTGCTCTTTCGACGTCGGCATCAGGCTCCCTCAAATCTGGTGCTCGCCGCATTTTTTCGTCGTGGAGCGTGGAGCAACGCACGTCAACGGCCGTCGCCTACGTCAATTTGGATTGTGGATACGACAATCCTCAGCGCGTGACGTCCATCGCACTGGTACACGGCAATAGCCGGTCGAATTCGCGTTTCACGATCTCGTAGCATTCGCATAAGCGTGCCTCGAGTCCGGTCCGATCGAGCATCCGGACACGGCCACGACTGTGATGGATAAGACGGGCGCTCGCGGGCAACGCAAGCGTCGTCCATAGTCCCTCAAGCCATCTGGAATACCGCCACGGCATCCCGCAAGATCGTCGCCTGCTCTTCCAGCGATTTCGCCGCCGCAGCCGCTTCTTCGACGAGCGCCGCATTGTGTTGCGTGACTTCGTCGATCTGCGAGACAGCCTTATTGACCTGTTCGATACCATCGCTCTGCTCGAGCGCGGACGCCTCGATCTCGTTCATTAGATGCTATGTGGGAGGGCAGCGGCAGTAAGCCCGACTGGAGTAAAACGTGGCTTGCATACTCGTTTTCTCCGAAGGAGCACGCAAATGGATGCGCCTGACACAGCCCTC
>NZ_CADIKK010000062.1 GCF_902859915.1 Paraburkholderia ultramafica | reverse complement strand
GTCCAACAGTCGCTATCTTCATGATGAACGCTCCTTTGCCGTGGACGTCACGACCGCTCCACTCTGGCATAAACCTCTCGCTGCGTAGCGGGAGTCGTCCATCACATCAGAACCCTCGAAACCGGGCCATTAGGATAAGTATTCTTCTATTGACAGCCGGATTTTCCTGGCATAACTGGACCGCTGCAGTCGCAGCTCGCTACGCCCACAGCGGCATTGATGAGGATACCGAAGTCAATCTTCAGTCCGTAAGCCGCTCTCTGAAACCTCAACGATTTTTTGTTATCCGATTCAAGTAGCGGTGAAACGCTGCATCGTCGTGTTCAAACGATTGCACGACGCTACGATCCGCCCACCAGATCAGCCGCTCGAGTACGGCGCGTTTGGGAAGGCCGTAATGTGCCTCCAGCCGTTGGAGCGAAAAGAACTCGCGGCCGTTCATCGTCACCAACAGCCGCTTGTCATCCGATTCCGCCTCGTCCGCCGGCACCTGCTGGACCAACACCGCTGAGGCAGCAGGCTCGCCAACGCTCGACATACGAACGCGTGGCTTTGCGATCTCGCGAGCCTTAGCCAATTCTTTGCGCAACCGCTCACATTCGCGCACGAGCTCGTCATGCTCATTTTTCGTTACAGTAACGGATTTGTCAGCCGCCTTTTGCCGCGCACGGAAAGCCGCCTGACGCTGCGCGTTCGTCAGGGTATCGGGCTTTCGCGGCCTGCCCCGTCGGCGTTTTTCCGCTACGGGATGAGCCCCTAACGGTATATCGTGATCGCCTGCCATGCTCCGCCTTTTCGTCCGGGAGCCTTATTTTATGTTACGCGTAACGATAAATCTATCTCTGGCATGAAACTGTTTGAGGCCGGTCAGGCCTTCTTACGGTACTATGTGCGGGAAACGCGTAACGACCCCATTTAATATGGTCTCTCCGGCAGATGCTGCGTTTTCCGGTGACCTCATATACCATTACAGTCATCCACCTTGGAGCTATCCATGAAAGTCGTCCGCAGCAAGCGTCTCGATAAAGTCCTGAAGGACCCGAAGGCCGCCGAGCAGCTGCGCGCGTTTTTGGCGTCGGCCTCGCTTGCCGAACCGAGCGACGTCGAAATCACCGTCAAGGATTCGAAGGGTAACTCCGTCCGCTATCTGCCCAAACTCGTCCGTGTGGCCGGGTCGGGCGCATGAACGTAGCATTTCCCGCAGTATTCCTCTTTCTCGTCGTTCTCCCCGGTTTCCTCTTCCGCCAGTTTTTCCAGCGCAACGAAGTCCGCACGTTCGATCACGCGCCCTTCAGTTCGGTCGTGCTGAAGGCGCTGTTGTGCGCGGCATTCTTCAATGCACTGGTCGCGTTCGGTGTTCATCTGCTCGGCTACGAGATCGAGCTTGGTGATGTGATTCGCCTGCTCGTTGGCGGTGCGAGTGCGCTGTCCGATCTGAATGGGCGCCTTGCATGGCTCAATGCGCACCCGGCGGCCGGCGCGGGCTATTTTGCCTTGACGAGTGCCAGCGCGCTTGCAGCGGCGCTGGCCTGGCGCAGTGCGGTACAAGGCTGGGAACTTGATCGGGCGGGCAATCTACTCGCGCATTGGTCACGCGGCGATGCGCCGTGGTATTACCTCTTTTCCGGCCTTGACCATCCGAAAGAAGAAGCTATTGACGGTGCGACAGTGGCTGCAGTGGTCGAGTTCAAGGAAGGCTCCTACCTGTACACCGGCGTCCTCGAAGGGTACGAAGTGAACGCTGATGGCCAGCTCGATCGGTTGCTTCTCGTGCAGGCCCAGCGTCGCAGGCTCGGAAGCGACCGGGAGTACGACGCTGAGAACGAAAGATACGTTGAGGACAAGGCGCGCTTCTATCCGATCGCGGGCGACGTCTTCGTGCTCCGGTACGAAGAGGTCAAGACGCTCAACGTCACCTACCTGTCACTTGGCCCAGAAAAGCAGACCGCGTGACGTTTCGGCATTTTTCTCTACTTTGGTCGATGGCTGTGTGTTTCAACGAGAAACACGGCTAGACTAGCGTGGATGCAGCGCCAACGGCGAGCTTGACATGCCTCGACTGTATTGAGGTCAAAGGGTTTGCCCTCCCGCATCATGTAATAAGCGGCACGCGCAAGCTTGTGTGCGAGCGCCTTCATGGCCACGACGGGCAGGCGCTTTGACTTTTTGCGGTCGTAGAAACGCCTGGCCTGTGGACAGCAGCGCAACGCTCCGGCGGCGGCCTCGACGAATGCCCAGGCAAGGTAACGGTTGCCGTTGCGTACATTGCCTTCACCCTTTTTCTTGCCGTTGGAGATGCGCTTGCTGTCCACACAGCGGCAATAGGAGCTGAAATGGCCGACGCTGGCGAAGCGTGCGATGGTGCCGGTTTCGAGCATGATGGTGGCCGCAAGGATGTTGCCGATGCCAGGTGCGCTCTTGAGGATGTCGAACTGCGGGCGCAGCTTGATCTCCTTGTGGAGAATGACCTCAAGCGCCTCAATCTCTGCGCACAGCGTATGGAGCACGGCAAGGTTGGCCATCAGCGCGCGCTCGACGTGCGGCGGTAACGCCAGTGCTCGTACCGCTGCGTCGTCGAGACGCTGCACGTGTTCTCCATTGATGCGTAGATTGAGCTGCCTGGCGAGCAGGCTTTCGATACTCAGGATGTTCAGGGTGCGCTGCTGGACAAGCTGCATGCGCTTGCGCGCCAGGTCGCGCAACCCGCGTTCGTGCGACGGATAAATATAGCCTTCGGGCAGTAGTCCAAGCCGAAAAATATGGGCAAGGAATACGGCGTCGTGTTCGTCACCTGAGTACTTCAGGCCTTCGTACTGCTTGATCGCGGCAGTATTGGCCAGATGTACGGCGAAACCAGCTGCCATCAGTCCGTCGACAAGCCAGTACCAGTTGAACGTTGACTCCACGACCACTCCCTGCAGTTCATCCCGATAGGGCTCCAGCGCGGCCGCAATGAGTTGGAGATCATTGGCCAGCCGCTTGCAGTACAGCACCCGGTCCCGGTCGTCAATCACGGCGACTACGGCGTTGTTCGAGTGCAGATCGATGCCGCTATACTTCATTTCAGCCTCCTGAAAGGGTCGGTTGAGGGCTGCATCTCAACTCTAGACCCTGGCCGCCCCCCTTTTTCTGGGGCGGCCAGGAGGCCTTTCAATGATTATCAACTTAAGCAAATCAACCTGACCAAAATCCCACTTCGAGAGCATTTATTACTCGCTGACGCCAGTCCGAAGCCCCATAGGCCGCTAAGATTGGCAATCGAGCCCCACTTTAAATGAAAAAGATCTCGTGGATTCCGTTAAGTTGACAGTCCCGCGGCACGGCGGTGTAATGGAGACAAACTTGAAGGGGCGTCATGACAGGTTTTCGTGGGAAGGTTTGATAAACGAACTGCGAGCAGAAAATATTTCGCAAATGACGGCAGTGCCTATACTGAAAGCAAAGTGTAATTTACGGCGGCATCAATGGCGTTGCGGCGAGTGGTTAAGTGCGCGTCGGATAGAGCCCGCACGTCGAGCGAGGGGAGTTGTCATGTTCAAGCATCTGCTGGTGCCGACCGACGGCTCGGCACTTTCCGAAGTCGCCGTCCAGATGGCGGTGACGCTCGCCGCCGAAAATCACGCCTCCGTTACGGGACTTCATGTTGTGCCGGAGTTCCATGTTCTTGCGTATGGAACCGAAATGCTCGCGGATACCGAGGAGAAATTCGTTCAGGTTCACAGGGAGCGTGCAGAGGCCTTTCTCGCCGCTGTCACGAAGGCGGCAACCCAGGCGAGCGTGATATGCGAAACCGTTGCCACCACTGGCGCTCATCCCTATGAAGCGATCATCAGCACCGCCACCGAGCGAAATTGTGATCTGATTGTGATGGCGTCCCACGGCCGCAGCGGTGTGCGTGGCCTGTTGATCGGCAGTGAGACACAGAAGGTACTGACTCATAGCGCTATTCCCGTTCTGGTGGTCCGGGAGTCGACACATACAGGCGTAGTGGGCGAAGCGGGAGCCAGCACGCAATCGACAACATCGAAGTCTTCGGCGCCTCATGGATTTATCATCGGGCGAATTCCGCTTGCAGTCACTCCGGCACTGTCAACTTAACGGAATCGCTGGCTGGCGTCAGTCAGCCAAAAATGCTATCGAAGTAGGATATTAGTCAGGCCGATTTGCTTAAGTTGACGATACCTCAACCGTTACTTGTGGGCCGTGCGCGAACGCCCATACAAACCCTGTGCCATGCTGAAGGTGGCGCCATGCCGAAAATCTATTGGAAGCTGGAGAGGATCGCGTTCTCGCTCGTCGTGCTGTTGGCGCTTGGATGTTTCGGCTTCATCGTATGGCAGAAGAATCCCGGCATGACGTTGCCGATTCAGACGGGCGGCGAGATGTTGATGCCGAACAGTGAACATTTGCTCGGCTGCATGGCGCCGGATCAAGGCGGTTGTGAGCGGATGTTGATCGAGCTGAAAACACCGGACAAGAACTGATTGGCACGCAATATAAACGGACACGAGTGTCCGGCGTGTTCCATGAAGTCGCGTGATTGATGCGAGTCAGCGCGCGCCTTTGCAGCGAGCGCAAACGTCGAACCCTCGAACGCTCGCGCTACACCGGCAATCATCGCGGTTTTGTTCGGAAGGGGGGCTTGCCGATCAGTCGGGGTTCGGGTAGAGCGGACGTTTGCACAAACGCTGGGGAGCTTCACGGTAACAGATCTGGCCACACCGATGGAAGCGGCGCGCTGCGTGCTGTCCTCACGGCGGAGCGCGAAGGGGAATCGCGAATTGCGGCGCCGCGGGGCTGGGTGTAGCCTGTTTTTCGGTGGAACCCGTAGTGCCGCGGAGCGGGCGAGCTGCTGGGCGGCGGAACACTGAAGAACGCCGGCACATGAGTTGCGCGGGAATGGTTCTGCCATGCGTTGTTCGACAGGGGGAGACGTCATGAACAAGCTTGCGTCCATTCTCGTGTGGGGCGTGCTGGCCACTGTCGGCGCTTTCGCCTTCGCCACACTCGCGCTCGGGCGCGGTGAAAGTGTGAATGCCGTGTGGCTCGTGACTGCTGCCCTCATCGTTTATTTCATCGCATACCGCTTCTATAGCAAGTTCATTGCCGAGCGCGTGCTGCGGCTCGACGATACTCGCCAGACGCCGGCCGAGCGCCACGACGACGGTATGGACTACGTACCGACTAACAGGTGGGTGCTGTTCGGCCATCATTTCGCCGCAATCGCTGGCGCCGGTCCGCTGGTGGGTCCCGTGCTGGCAGCGCAGATGGGCTACCTGCCTGGCACGCTGTGGATCCTCGCGGGCGTCGTGGTGGCCGGTGCGGTGCAGGATTTCATTGTGCTCTTCGCGTCAGTGCGCCGTGACGGCAAATCTCTTGGCGAGATGGTCAAGATGGAACTGGGCCCGGTTCCCGGCTCGCTGGCTCTCGTCGGCGTACTCGCGATCATGATCATCATTCTCGCGGTCCTGAGCCTGGTGGTGGTCAAGGCGCTTACGTCCAGCCCGTGGGGCCTCTTCACCATCGCGGCGACGATACCGATCGCGCTGCTGATGGGCGCCTACATGCGATTCATCCGCCCGGGGCGCGTGGGGGAAGCCTCCCTGTTCGGTGTTGTACTTCTGCTCGTTTCGATCGTACTCGGGAAGACGGTCGCCAACGATCCCACCTGGGGACCGGTCTTTACCCTGACCGGCCCGCAACTGGCGTGGGCTCTCATTCTGTACGGCGCCGTCGCCTCCAGCCTGCCGGTCTGGCTGATGCTCGCGCCGCGCGACTACCTGAGTACGTTCCTGAAGATCGGCACGATCATAGCGCTCGCGGTCGGCATCTATGTGGTCGCGCCCGCGCTTTCGATGCCACGGACCACGCGCTTCATCGACGGCACCGGGCCCGTGTTCTCCGGCACGCTCTTTCCTTTTCTGTTCATTACCATCGCCTGTGGCGCGGTCTCCGGTTTTCATGCGCTGATTTCCTCCGGCACCACACCGAAGATGATCGAGCGTGAGTCGCATATGCGTCTGATCGGATTCGGCGGCATGCTCGCCGAATCGTTCGTCGCGATCATGGCGCTGACGGCAGCCTGCGTACTGCATCCGGGCATCTACTTCGCCATGAACGCACCGGCGGCAATCATCGGCACGACCGCCGCGCAGGCGGCGCAAGTCGTGTCGAACTGGGGATTCGTCATCACGCCGGACCTGATCAACCAGACGGCCGTGAACATTGGAGAAACCAGCATCCTGTCGCGCGCCGGCGGCGCCCCGACGCTTGCCGTAGGCATGGCGCAGATTCTCGGCCAGGCCCTCGGCGGTCAAGCCATGGAGGCCTTCTGGTATCACTTCGCCATCCTGTTCGAGGCGCTGTTCATCCTGACAGCCGTAGACGCCGGCACACGGGTCGGTCGCTTCATGATCCAGGACATGCTAGGCCATGTCTATCGGCCGCTCGGCGACACCCAGCTCCTGCCCGCGAACCTGCTGGGCACCGGCCTCTGCGTGGCAGCCTGGGGCTACTTTCTCTATCAGGGCGTGGTCGATCCGCTCGGTGGCATCAACACACTCTGGCAGCTTTTCGGCGTGGGCAACCAGATGCTCGCCGGCATTGCCCTGCTGCTCTGCACGAGCGTCCTGGTGAAGATGAAGCGGGAGCGCTACATCTGGGTGACGTTGGTGCCGACAGCGTGGCTCCTGATTACCACGCTCACTGCAGGCATCCAGAAGATCTTCCATAGCGACCCGCGTATCGGCTTCCTCGCGCTGGCGAACAAGTTCAGTGACGCCGCCGCGCAGGGGATCGTACTCGCTCCCGCCAGGTCGATTGCGGAAATGCAGCGGGTCGCCTTCAACAACTATCTGGATGCGGTGGTCTGCGGCTTCTTTGTCATGCTTGTGCTGGCGATGTGCGTCTTCGCCGTCACGATCTGCTTGCGGGCGTTGCGGCAGGCACAGCCCACCGTCAACGAGACGCCTGTTGTTGTGCGCGCCAAGGGGGCTTGATCATGAAAACGATCTTCAATGGCAAACTCGCGGCGGTGCCAGTTCGGGGCGCGAACGCCGGGGCCGTGAGCAACGCACTGGGGACACGGCTATCGGAGCTTGCGCGCACCATGCGCGGAGCCTGCGCGCAGATGTTCGGCATCCCGGACTATGAACGCTATATTGAGCACATGGCCTCGCGCCACCCGTGCGATCCGCTGCTGTCGCGACGTGAGTTCTTCATCTGGTCCATCGATCGGAAATACAGTCGCAATGGGCCGAGGTGCTGTTAGCGCGGCTCGTGACCTCCATAATCGTGCGTTTTGGCAGAAATCGCACAAGTTGATCGCCGAGCACCACGGGACTGAGATTGTTTCGGTCGTCGCATCCCGTTATCGGCTTTTGCAGGGGGCTGGGTCGAATCGGCCGATCGCGAACGTCGCTGTCCGTTAAGGGTTGTTCGATGCCTGCCATCGTCCGCAGGCGTGTGAGTGCGCCACCGCGTGTTGCTGGCAGGCGTCGAACGAGCCTCGATGGAGGAAACCGCGGGATGCTCCGAAGCGGCCGGAATCTTGGCGGCTATGGCGATTGATAGGCCGGGATGCTCAGCGAGGTTGGAGGATGCGCGGTCAGACGAGATGGTGGATGGGGCTTGGCGCGGTGACGAGGTGGTGCAGTGGCGCAATCGTGAGGATGAAGCGGACGTGCGAGGGGCTGCGCGCAGCGGCAGGCGCAAACGTCCACTCGTGGGCCGCGTTGCCGCAAAGCCGACGGTCGGGTTGCACGTCCAGGGAGCGTGGCGCTCATGCCTGGCCTCGCCGCATGGGTGGTGCGCGAATGGGCGCGGTGCGTTTCAGGATCTCGATGATGATCATCGGCGCACCGCAGTGTCGGCAGACGAAGACTGGCGGGGCGGCAACGCTGGGATCGTCGGGCTGGGTATCGGTCTCAGGCACGACATCCAGTAGTTCACGCGCCTTCGCGAGATTGGCGCGACGTACCGGGTTGGCGAGCAGACCGTAGTGACGGATGCGATGGAAACCACCGGGCAGGACATGGAGCAGGAAGCGACGCATGAACTCGCCGGCTTCGAGGGTCATGGTCTTGTAGCGGGTGCGTCCCTTCGCACGGTAGTCCTTCCAGTGGAAGGTCACACCGCGCTCATCGAATGCGATCAGGCGCTGGTTGGAGATCGCCACGCGGTGCGTGTAGCGTGAGAGGTACTCGAGTACCGCCTTGGGTCCGGCGAAGGGGCGCTTGGCGTAGACCACCCATTCGCAGGTACGCAACGGCGCAAGCCACCGGGCAAAGGCAGCGGGATCGGCGAGCGCAGCATACTCGCCGAAGAACTGCAGCTGGCCACAATGGTGAGCCGCTTCGAGCGCTTCGAGGAAGCGGCGCCGGAACAGGCGTGACAGGACGCGCACTGGCAGGAAGAAGCCCGGCCGGCAGGCGATCCAGCGCTCGCTGTCGGGCGACAGGCCGCCGCCGGGGACGATGCCGTGCACGTGCGGATGATGCGTGAGCGCGGAGCCCCAGGTGTGCAGCACCAGCGTGGCGCCGATCTGTGCGCCCAGGTGCCTCGGATCCGCGGCGATGGTACGCAGGGTTTCGGCGGCGATGTCGAACAGCAGCCCGTAGACGATCGCCTTGTTGTACCAGGCGATCGCGCTGATTGGCGCGGGCAGCGTGAACACCACGTGGTAGTACTCCACGGGCAGCAGGTCGGCCTGGCGCGCTTCGAGCCAGCGGCGTGCGGCACTGGCCTGGCACTTCATACAGTGGCGGTTGCGGCACGAGTTATAGGCGATCTCGAGGTGTTGGCAACCCGAACAGCGCAGCACATGCCCGCCCAGCGCCGCAGTGCGGCACTGTTCGATGGCCGACATGACCTTCAGCTGCCCCAGGCTCAGGTGTGCCGTTGCCCGCCACGCTGGCCCGTGGCTGCGGAAGATATCCGCAACCTCCAGCATGAGGCGCTACCGCGCGCGCTTACCCGGGAGGCAGGCGGTCCAGCGGACTGGTGACCTCGTGCAGCAGGTCGGTGGCCACCTGGACGTAGAGCGCGGTGTTCTCGAGCTTGGTGTGCCCGAGCAGCACCTGGATCACGCGGATGTCCACCTTCTGTTCGAGCAGGTGTGTGGCGAAACTGTGCCGCAGCGTGTGCATGGAGACGCGCTTGTCGATCTGCGCGGCCTCGGCGGCGGCATGAATCGCGCGGTTCAGTTGCCGTGTGCTGAGCGGGTCGACGAGATCCATCCCCGGAAACAACCACCCGCCATCCAACATCCTGCCCTGGGCCCGGGCCACGTGCCACCAGACGCGCAGGCGCTCGAGCAGCACCGGTGAGAGCATCGCGTAGCGGTCGCGGCGGCCCTTGCCCTGCTCGATGCGCAGGGTCATGCGCTGGCTGTCGACGTCGCTGACCTTCAGGGCCACCACTTCGCTGGCGCGCAGGCCTGCGCCGTACGCGACCGACAGCGCGGTCTGGTGTTTGAGATTCCCCGCCGCCTCGATGAGGCGGCGCACTTCATCGGGACTGAGCACGACGGGCAAGGTGCGGGGCACGCGCACCGGCTGCATCCTGACCATCAGCTCAGGCCGGTCGAGCGTGACCTCGAAGAAGAACTTCAGGCCGGTGATCGCGTGGTTCAGTGACACGGCTGAGGTGCCGTGATCGACCAGATGCAGCTGGTAGCGTCGCAGGTCCTCGACGGTGGCCGTGTCAGGCGAGCGCTCGAGAAAGCGGGCGAACTCGCGCACAATGCGCCGATCATCTGGTGGCGCCAATACGCCGATCCCGGAATGGCGCCATAACGCCGGTCAGTGACAAGGAGGTCATGATGGGGCTCCTGTAGGAAAACGAGGCGGATTGCCTCATTCGCCAACATACGGAACCGCGTTGCCGGCCTCTCGTCGACCTCCGGCGCCGGACCGGGGCCCCTACCGCGCGAGCGGTTTAGGGTACCCCCGTGATGGCGTGCCATCTGCAGGGTGAAAGTCCCTGTCGGAGTTGGCCACAGCTCCGTAGCTGAAGGTAACTGCGTCGTCGTGAGGCGGGGTGGGGAGTAACCGGAAGCGAACTGTCGGTCCGTAGGTTAACGAACCTGTTTCGGCGGGGTATGGCGGCGAGCCTGCACTAAAGCCTTCAGTTTTTTTGCAAAAAACGCACACGGACCATGAACCTGGTGTTTCGCCTATCGTTGAATAACGCGTAGTGGTTCCTGGCAGGATAGCTGAACACCTATCTGGTGCATCGGACAACTGTCGGTTTGCCTGTACTAAAGTTGTGTCTACTGCGCTGGAAATTTCAAGGAAAGCTGTAACTTAGTGGGCGATTTCAACCAATGTTGTGTCGCAATAGCAGGGCAATACGCTACGCGATGTTTTTTTCTGTTGAGCCATCGCCCAGACGCGCGTGACCTGGGTTGCCCGCTGCGTAGCGCGGTGATGCACTGATGTGTCGCGGTGCTGGCCTTACGCCCAGTTTTGCGAACTCCATGCATGACAACTTCGCCGAGCGTCTGATCCGCAACTACACGTAGCAAGCCTATGGTGGCCAAGGCTTGACGGGAATCCCGGCGCTACGGGCGTCCGCAAGCTCGAATCGGCGCATCGCCTCGCGAACGGACTCATCCCGGCCACAAGCGGCCAGCCGCACACGGATATCGATTGGCCGCTCGGGAGGGGCACACCGGCCATTCGAGATTTCGCGTCTTGACGCAAATGGTCGTGATAGCGGGGAGCGGTGGCGGCGGCCTCGGCTGCACACCACTCGGCTTCGGTGCCTGACGCTCATCGACCGCTTCGTCCGGCATCCCGTCGCGCTGGAACTGCGAAGTGATAGTCCGCGCGGAGCGTCGCGGGCGCTGCCGTGGCTGCAGCGTCCTCGGGCAGTTGCCCCAATGCCTGAAAGAGCGATGTCGTATCGGCCAGCCGTTGCCCGGGCGCCTTATCCGGCCTGCTGTTGTATTGCGGCTTGTCGCGGTGCTTTGCTCTTCGCAGCCGCCTCGAAAATATCGAGCACGCGTGCGAGGTCGTTACGTTCGTTTTCGTCGAGCGTCAGCGTGGTACTCAGCCGGTCTACGTCACGTGCGACCGCCCGCACCTCGCTGCCCGGTGCGCCATCCAGCATGCCAGGCAGCGCCGCAAGCGCGGCGTCCGGATAGAGCCGAAGCAGTTCGGCCTGCTGACGAAATATCTGCTTCAACGAGAGAATGCCGCGGTCGGAGCGTGTCCGGAGCAGCTCGCGCGCCAGATTGAAGCGGCGCTCGTCGGCCTCTCCACGCGTGCGCAGCACGAACAGCAACGCGCGCACGCCAGCCTCGACGAGGCCGCCCATCGCCACCTCCGCACGCAGACGTTCGTGCTCGCGCGCAGCGCGCGTGTGCTGCTCTGGCGCGACGCCGGGTTTGACTCTGGCGCTCACGGCATGTCCGTCACGGTCCCAACCAAAACCCGCCAGCGCCTGCAACCACGGCGCGCCGTAGATTGCCTCGAAGGTTTTCTCGCAAGCGTTGTCGCGCACGTCGCGGTAGAGATCGAGCGAGGCTTCGATCGAGTCCGAGACGAGGCGCTGCATCTGCAGGAACGGATTGTCGGCATCGACCGACACGCGCGCCGCGCGAACCCGATCAGCCTGATCCCTGACCACAGCGGCGAGCGGATTGCGATCGGAGCACATCTCGTAAGCGACCCGCAATGGGTGCAGCGCGGTTAGCGCGTACGTGGACAGCGGCGTGGTGCAGGCGCGGACCCACGGCTGAAACAACGCGCGATACAGGCCCAGGTTCAGGTTCGACAGCCAGGCGGCGGTGGCGAAGCGCCGATCGCTGTCGGCGTCCGGCTGGACGATCTGGTTTACGTCTTCGACGCTGCGCCGCGAGATGGATAGCAGGTGATCGCCTTCGACCAGTTCGGCGTGCGGCGTAGCATCCGTCTTATCGCTGATGTGGGCCTCGTAGAGACCGGCTGGCAGCAGATCGATCAGGTCGATGTGGCTGATGAACTCGCTGTGTTCCTTGCGGCCTGTGCTGCTCGACACGAAGATGCCGAGATGGCCGATGCTGTCATGCGTCGCGTAGACGATGGTCTGATCGTGCTCGAGCAGCTCGGCGTCGGTGGCATAGAGATCGGTTATCCAGCCGAGTGCCTGGGGCGGTGGCGTGATGTTGTCGCCGTACGAGCAGAAGACCAGGATCGGCGAACGGATGTTGCGCAGATCGAGGCGGGTACCGTCGGACAAGACCAGCTCTGCGCTGGTGAGACGGTTGCCGACGAACAGATTGTCGACGATGTACTGCATCTCGTCGCCATTCAGAAAGACGTGGCCACCCCAGTATTTTTCGAAACCGAGGTAGCGCGGCGCTTCCGTGTCGACATTCGCGTAGAGGCTGTACCCCTTGTGCCAGATCGTGTTGGCGGGATTGAGGTTTTCGAAATTCTGCACGAGCCATGCACCGTCGAACCGGCCGCTGCCCAGATCGCTGGTGAGCGCGGTCAGCCATGAACCGCCTAGCAGCCCCCCGGTATAGCGCATCGGATTCTTGCCGCGCCAGCCGGCCCAGTACGATACCGGAGCGCCCGCCACGATAATCGGGCCGAAGAGTTCCGGCCTCATGGCCGCCGTCATCAACACCTGCCAGCCCGCCTGGCAATTGCCGATGACGGCGGGTTTGCCGGGGCTTTCCGGATGCAGCGAAATCACTTTTTCGAGGAAGGCCGCTTCGGCGCGCATCACGTCTTCGATGGTCTGGCCCGGGATCGGATCGGGCAAGAAGCCGACGAAATAGCATGGGTGGCCGGCGCGCAGTGCGGCGCCGATCTCGCTGTCGCGCTTAAACCCGCCGATCCCGGGGCCATGTCCGGCGCGAGGGTCGAACACGACGAACGGACGCCGACGGCCCGGGTCCTGCGCGGATACCGGGTCCGGGCCGGTCGACAGATCGTCTGGCGGGATGATGCGCACGAGCCCGTAGTTGACCGGACGAGGCAGTTCGCGGCCGTCCATCAGCAGTTCCGCCCTGAAATCGAGTACGTTAGGCGTGCGCTCAGCCAGATGCTCCGCATACTGGTTGCCACGCTGGCGCATCACGTCGGCATAGAGCACGAAGCGCTGCCATGCGTCGACGGTGTACCCGACAGCGGCCGTGGTCAGCGATGCGTTGCCGGGAAAAAGGGCATTCAAACCCAGTGAGCGGGTGAGGCTGCTGAACTCAGGTGACGACAGAGACTGATTCATCTTGGATCGCACTCAGGTGGTAAAGGGGGGGCAAATCGGCGGCTTGACGACATCGGACCCACTCTAATCCGCGAAGCGCACCATTAACTTGACCTGAATCAAATCGGTCAGGATGTGATGAAGGACGATAGCGACTGTCTTCCGGCGCTGACGATTCAGCATTGGAAACGGATTCGCGGTGAGCAGGCAATCATCGCGCGAATCGAACCGGAACAGGCGCTTCTCACCCTATCGGTGCTGCTGGCCGAGCGCGAGCCGCGGGGCGCGGCGATGGTGCAATCCTAGGACAGTCAAGGAACTTCAATGGAACGCAAACACGAGAAGTATCAGCGAGTGATTGAGTTTTGCAAGTCGCTCGAGCCGACGCCGACGGCTGTCGCGCACCCATGCGATCAGAGTTCGCTGGAGGGCGCCGTCGAAGCAGCCCGGATGGGTCTGATCGCGCCGATCCTGATCGGTCCGCGAGAGCGCATCGAAGCAGTGGCGAAACAGTATGGCATCGACATTTCCGGGTTTCCGCTCGTCGATGCACCGCACAGCGAAGCCTCCGCTGCCACGGCTGTGCGAATCGTGCGCGAGGGCAAGGCGCAGGCGTTGATGAAAGGCAGCCTGCATACCGACGAGTTGATGGGCGCAGTGGTCGCCCGCGACTCGGGGCTACGCACCGGCCGCCGCATCAGCCACTGTTTCGTGATGGACGTGCCAAGGCACGAGGACCCGCTGATCATCACCGATGCGGCGGTCAATATCGCACCGACCCTGGAAGAGAAAGTGGACATCGTGCAGAACGCGATCGACCTCGGGCACGCGCTGCAGTTCCCGGAGGTGCGCGTCGCGATCCTGTCGGCGATGGAGACGGTCAACCCGAAAGTGCCGTCCACGGTCGAGGCCGGCGCGCTTTGCAAGATGGTGGACCGGCATCAGATCACCGGCGCCGTCGTCGATGGCCCGCTTGCGCTCGACAACGCCATCAACCTGGAAGCGGCTCACATCAAGAAAATCGATTCGCCGGTCGCAGGGCGTGCCAATGTGCTGGTGGTGCCCGATCTCGAAGCCGGCAACATGCTTGCGAAGAGCCTGACGTTCCTGGCTGGAGCGGACGCCGCGGGCATTGTGCTGGGCGCGCGCGTGCCGATCATATTGACGAGCCGGGCCGACTCGGTGACCACCCGGCTCGCATCCTGCGCTGTGGCGGCGCTGGTTGCCAAGGCACGCCGCGAAAGCGCCAAGGCGATGGGGTGATGAGATGATAGACGTGATTCTGGTTCTCAACGCGGGCTCATCCAGCATCAAGTTTTCTGCATACAAGATTGATGATGGACGGCCTGGGCTCGATCTGTGCGGTCAGATCGAGGGCATTTACACCGCGCCGCGTTTCAAGGCTTTCGACGCAAGCGGTGCGAGCATCGGCAAGAATCTGTGGGAGGAAGGAACCGAACTCGGGCATGAGGGGGCGATTGCCTACCTGGGCGAGTTTCTGCGCGACCATCATGAGGGCCGGCGCCTCGCGGCTGTCGGCCATCGCGTGGTGCACGGCGGAGCGGAATTCTCGCAGGCGGTGCGCATCGATGCGCAAGTGATCGAGAAACTCGAAAGTCTCATACCGCTTGCGCCACTGCATCAGCCGCACAATCTGAAGCCGATCCGGATTATCGCCGAGCTCGAGCCACAGGTGCCGCAATTCGCGTGCTTCGACACCGCGTTTCATCACGGCCAGCGCGAAGTCGCGCAAGCATTTGCGCTGCCGGCCGCCATCACCGAGCGGGGCGTGCGGCGCTACGGATTTCACGGCTTGTCCTACGAGTACATTGCGAGTGAATTGGCGCGCTTTGAGCCGAAAGCGGCGGCTGGCCGGGTCGTTGTCGCGCACCTCGGCAACGGCGCCAGCATGTGCGCGATCGATGCAGGCAGGAGCGTCGCAAGCACGATGGGATTCACCGCGGTGGATGGGCTGCCGATGGGCACGCGCTGTGGCAACGTCGATCCGGGTGTGATCCTTTACCTGATGGACGAACTCAAGATGGATACACGCGCCGTCGAAAAATTGATCTATCAGCAATCGGGTCTGCTTGGGGTATCGGGTACGTCGAGCGATATGCGCGCACTGCTCGCGAGCGACAATCCGCGCGCGAGGTTTGCCGTCGACCTGTTTGTCTACCGCATCGGGCGTGAACTCGGCTCTCTTGCTGCCGCGCTGAAGGGCATCGACGCGTTGGTATTCACCGCGGGCATCGGCGAGAACGCCGCGGTGATCCGCGAGCGGGTATGCCGCGATGCGGCCTGGCTGGGTGTGGAACTCGATGCTGCCGCCAACGAGGCAGGAGACCCGCGGATCAGCACGTCGTCGAGCAAGGTCTCGGCGTGGGTGATCCCGACGAACGAAGAACTCATGATTGCACGCCATGCCTGCATGTTGCTCACGGCGCAGCGCCTGGCGGAACAGGTATGAGCCAGCCTCCCCACACTCACGGAGTTTAATGATGGCAGTCGAAATCCCTCGCCCGGTATTGAAGGACGCGAAAGCGCTGGTCATCGGCATCGCCAACGAGCATTCGATCGCATACGGATGCGCGAAGGCCTTTCACGAACTCGGCGCCGACCTCGCAATCACGTACGCTAACGAGAAGTCGAAACCGTACGTCGCCCCGCTTGCACGCGAACTCGAAGCATCGATCGTCATGCCGCTTGATGTTTCGCAAAACGACGAACTTGACGCGGTGTTTGCGCAAATCGAAAAGGAATGGGGGCGGCTCGACATTCTCGTTCATTCGGTTGCGTGGGCGCCCAAGGATGATCTGCAAGGCGGCTTGCTCAATTGTTCGGCGGCAGGCTTTGCAAAGGCGATGGACATCTCCTGTCACTCGTTCGTGCGCATGGCGAGGCGCGCGGCACCGCTGATGAAGGCGGGCGGAAGCATGTTTGCGATGAGCTACTACGGTGCCAACAAGGTGGTGCCGAACTACAACGTCATGGGCCCGGTCAAGGCGGCGCTCGAAGCATCGTGCCGCTACCTGGCATACGAACTCGGACCCACAGGGATACGCGTGCACGTGATCTCGCCCGGACCGCTCAGGACCCGGGCCGCCTCCGGCCTCAAGGACTTTGACCTGCTGCTGAACGAGGCTCTAGATCGCGCTCCGCTCGGCGAGCTGGTCGACATCATGGACGTGGGCTTCACGTGCGCATTTCTCGCCACGCCATTTGCGCGTCGCCTGTCGGGCGAGACCTTATATGTGGACGGTGGCGTCAACATCATGGCTTAGTGCATCGGATGGAGAAACATCATGGCAGATCTGTTGGTAGACAACATCGACGCGGATATTGCGGACGATGACATCAAGGAGCTCCTGGTCAAGTACGGGTTTCCCGTGTTTGACGGAATCGAGCATATTCTCGGGGATGGCTCCAGGCCCGCAGTCCTACTGACATTCGAGGGCGTTGATCCAGAATTTCTGCGGCACCTGCAGTCGCGGGTGCACAACCTGTTCTGGAAGAATCGGAGGATTACTGTGCAGGTAATGACGGACCGGTCGGAATGAATAGGTTATCGGGAGGTTGATCGATGGGCATCCTAAGCAGGCTGTTCCATCGTGATCAAGTGAAAATCGCGCCGCAGGAAAGCGCGCGGATCAACGAGGCGCTCGAACGCATCCTGGCGATGCACCCGAGGTTGCGGATGGCGCGGCGTTACCGGGAGCGTCTCGCACCGGCGGTTGCGGCGTCGCTCCAGTATGCTGACGATTTGATCGGCTCGTTGCCGGCACCACACGAAGCGAGCGCGGATGCATGGTCATCTGATCCGTATCTTCGCGCCTTTTTCGCGACTCCCGAGGATTTAGTGCAAGCGTTCAGCCGCTCGCAAGAATTGCGCGAGCATTTCGAACGGAATGCCGACTCGCAGGAAGCCTATGCCGTTCTCGGGATGACGATGACCGAGCGCCATGTGCTTGGCGTTGCGCTTGAGGGCGACACGATGCGCTACGACGTTGCCCAAACGACGGTCTGCTTCGGCGACTATCGCGTCCGGATCTGCGGCAGAACGGAGTCGGACCTGAGCCAGGAAATCGAGCGGCGACTGGTGGATCAACTGGCGCTGGAAGGCTTGGCAAGGCTGGCTGAAGATCGTCGGGAGTTGCTCGCGCAGGGGCGAAAACTGCTTGAGACGCGTCTCGCTTTACTCCAGCGCAAAGGCGCGGGCGTGCGCTCGATGGTGGGAGGCGGTGCCGTAGTCGAATCCGAGGAGCTGAACCGCGTGCATGCACAGATCGAAGAAAACAACCGCAACCTCGCGGCCCTTAGAGCTCCAACCAAGGCGATCGACCTCGAACTCGAGCGCGTGTGCGAAGTGCTTTCCGAACCCGCGATGCATCTTTACTTGACCAAAAAGCGCCTATGCATTGATCTGATGAATGTGGTGCACGAAGACAGCGCGCAAGCCGGGCATGAAATCGAATTTCACCTTGTCCGTATTCCAGCCGACCCGCCGCAGGTGCGCGCCTTCGCACTCGTCCGGTTTAGTCGCCTGGAATTGTTGCCTGGCGGACTGGATGTCGACGAGGCGATACGGTATCTGTGACGGATGAGTTGAACCAGCGTTGAAAGGGAGCGCGTTTCGACAAGCCACGGTTTGAGCGTGTGATCGGTCCACTCGAGGCACCGCCCGCGCAGCGAGGCGCAGCATGAGCGCAAGTGGCTCAAGGTGTTCAACCCGACTGTCGGCTCTTCGGCAACGAGCGCCAACAGGAGACAGTTGCGCTGGTCGTTTCAGCCAGGCCCTTCCTCACTCGCCCCGTCGTCGCAGTCATGGCGTGTGGCAGCTTCGCAACCGCGCCTGCGCCCATCTAACGTCTGGTTTGCCTCAGTTCCCGATCGCCCGATTGATCGTGTGGTCGCGTAGTTGCCAATCCACGTGACGTGAGGAACCACAGTTCGAACTGCCACTGTCGCCGCTACCTGACGGAACATGGGGGATGAACAAGGTACGCGCGAATTTCTATCATAAGGGTCCTAGTTATATAAACCAGCAAAGTCATGCGCTTTCACGGTAGTGCGACTGGAGCCCTATCGGTCCGAGAAGGCGTTACGGATCTGCTCGGCTCGCTTGACTTCGTCGCTGTGAAGGATTAGCTCAAGAAAAATCAGTCGTTACTGCATAAAATAGAAATGATCCAGCGAATTTTTATAACTAAAAGGCTTATGATGGAAATTTACGCTTAGCTTGTTCGGCCCCCAACATAACCCGCAACCGCCTTCCAAGGCTTGCGTTCTTATAAATTGTATCTGTCCGGAAAACGAAGGCGACCGGTCGTTCACGACTGTAGTGCGATCGACCGCTCGGGGTCGCCAAGCGCCTCACGCAGGCCGATTTATGGCGAGCCGTCTTATCCATCCGGCATCGGACCGGGCTCGTTTAGGGTTGTTCGATGCCTGCCATGGTCCGCAGGAATGTGAGCGCGCCACCGCGCGTTGCTGGCAGGCGTCGAACAAGCCTCGATGGAGGAAACCGCGGAGTGCTCC
>NZ_CADIKK010000061.1 GCF_902859915.1 Paraburkholderia ultramafica | reverse complement strand
CGGCGGCGAGGCGCAAGACGCTGTCCAGCTCCATGGGCGCGCCGAGCAGCCGCGCGAGCGGCTCACCGCCCGGATCCTCGAGCACCAGCAGGGTCCGGCCGTCTTCGCGCACCAGCTCCACCGGCCGCACCACCCACGCGCCATTGAGTTCGTCCTTCAGTCCGAATTCATGGGCGAGACGATCGAGGAGGGAAGGTGGCGGTTGTTCGGCGGCGGTTCGCACAATCAGGACGCTGTCGCCGCCCTGGCGCTGGCCTCGACAGAAGACGCGCTCGCCATCGTCCCACAAGATCTGAAGGCTTAGGTTGTTACCCATCGGTGCTGGAACCATGTGAAGGGTTCATCCTGCACACTCCGCCGGGAGCAACGTGCGCAGACCGGCGAGATTGTAGATGACGGGAACGCCCACGACCTCCGGCACGGTCGACCTGCAAACTGCTTCACGCGCAATGTTTCGGCGAAGACGGACGGCGATCATCCGTCGTGCTCCTCCTTGGTGGTTTGCACATCGTCGTCGGACATCTCGCTGAAGCGCGTAGGAACGAGGATGCAAGGGTGCGCGCCCGCGTCACTGGTATCGACCAGGGAGAACGCTTCCGAAATAATGGCCTGCACGTGCTGATGCAACATCGTTACGTCAAACGGCAATCGTGCTGCAAATGGATCCCAGTCAAAGCACCCTACCACAGACGACTTCAACGCGTCTCGTGGCAACCCCGACGCAAACTCGACCAGTCCTTCAAACGCAGTAATTGAATTGATCAGCAACCCAACCGGCAGCCGTCCGCGCGTCTCATATTGACGCGCAAGCGCTTTCCGGGCAGCCGAGGTACTGTACCCGCAGATTTCGAGTGACTGGACCTCAGGCTTCAGATACCGGGCCTCGAAAGCATCGCGGTAACCGGCAATACGCATTTCGGTCGCGTATTCATTGGCGATCCCGCCGACAAACACCAGTTCTTCTGGCCGGTCGCCGCGGGCCTTGATCTTCTCGATCAAAACGTCGGTGAGCACCCGTGCGCCACCTCGATTGTCTGAGACAACCGACGGCGCCCCCTCACCGGGCAGGTCGAGGTTAATAGACGATACACCCGCTTCCGAACAGAGGTTGTTTAGCGGCGTCGGGTTGTGCACGCCGGCAATGAAGAGCAACTCTACGTGCTGCGACAGAAGCGTCTGGGTGACGCTCAATTCCACCGAGGGGTCTCGTTGAGTACTGACGACAATGGGGCAGAGGCCCCGACTTCTGGCCTGCTCCTCAAACGTCTCGGCAAGGCCGGCAAAAAATCGGTTTCGATAGTGGGGAAGGATCATGCCCGCGAGTCCGGAGCGTGAAAGGCGTAATCCACGGGCTCGCATGTTCACGTTGTAGCCGAGATCTCGCGCGGTTTCGAGGATGCGATTGGCGGTTTCCTCCTTGATGCGATACCGCGTCCAGGTTCCGTTCAACACCATGCTAACGGTGGACGTCGAAGAACCAGTTGCCTTCGCGATGTCGCAAATCGTGGATTTGCGTCTGGGGTCGGTGGCAGCCATTTCCTTCACTTCAGTCGCACATTCGTTTTCGTACCGCAGACGTTAGACCTTTCGGGACGGAAAGCCAAATCAGGGTTTCCACGGAGTTGACCCGGTTGCTAAATAGATTCAGCATTCTGGTTACCGAATTGCTAAATGGATTTAGCAACGGCGCCGCTTAGTGGCTGCGGCTAACCAATGGCTGAACAGAAACGTTAGGAGACAGACATGCGCGTCACAACAAAGAAATCCGCACTGCGGGCCCCTTGCTTGGTCACTTCCACACTGGGGAAAACAATCGCCGCGTGCCGGGGAAGGGCCGGATTCCATGGCATGAGGTTGGTCTGGCGCTCCGCGATATTAAATATGCGGGGGCGGTCGTGATGGAACCGTTTGTAAAGACGGGCGGCACGATCGGATCTGACATCAAGGTGTGGCGCGACCTTAGCGAAGGAGCGGACGAGGCAAAAATGGACGAGGACGCTCGCGGAGCGCTGGCCTTTTCCCGCCACGTGCTGGGAGGCTGACGTAACCCACGCAAGAAGGTGGGTCCGCTGCAACCGCTTCCCGTCGCCCCGGTCTCAGGGCTGACTACACGCCTACTATCGTAACGACAGACGGACACACATCCTCCATGCTAACGTAGTAGTACTAACGTCATCACCTGATTGGGTGCCGTGCGAGCAAACCGGCGCGCCAAGCTAGTTTTATCTGGCTATCCACGAGCTGCGCCTGTGTCAGGTGTTGCGCCAAGGCGAGAAAGGCAGCACGGTCCAGTGTTCGCCAGGACTCGCGCATTGTTGATCGTGCATCGTGCGCGAGGAGTTAGCAGGTCCTCCAATCTGTTTTCGCGGGAGTTTCTTCGTCGCTGCGTGCTTGTTTATGACGCGGGCCTGTCACTGTTTCCAACGGTAATCTTTATGGCAACTCTAACGAGTACCCGCATATCACTCGGCATCGATCTGGGCACGACGGACCTGAAAGCGGCTCTTTTAGGCAAGGACGGTTCGGTGCATGGGACAGCTTCTTCACCTGTGAAAAGCTACTATCCGAAAGCCGGCTGGTCGGAGCAGAACCCTGAAGAGTGGTGGAGCGCATGTCTTGCTGCGCTTGGTGACTTGCGCGGCCGATTTCCCGATGCCTGGTCACAGGTGGACTGCATTGGATTGTCGGGACAGATGCACGGCGTCGTTGCTCTTGACGTCAACGACGAGCCGGTACGGCCCGCCATTATCTGGAACGACTCCCGCGCGACGGTGCAGGCAGCCGAGCTGGCTGAGCGATTCGCGTCGGCCGTCGATCTGCTCGGAAGCGTGCCCATGGCGGGATTCACTGCGCCGAAGGTCTTGTGGCTCAAGGAAAATGAGCCTGGCACGTTTGCAAGAATCGATTGCGTCATGTCGCCCAAGGACTTTCTTAGGCTGCGCCTCACCGGCTTGCGCGTCACCGACACGTCTGACGCGGCCGGCACCCTCTGGCTGGACGTTCCCCGACGCGCCTGGTATGAGCCCATTGTCAATGCGACGGGTCTCACCCTGCGACAGTTGCCGGAGATCGTTGACGGAACGAGCCCGTCTGGCTATGTCACGAAGCAGACTGCCGAGCAGTTCGGGCTTCGTACTTCGGTCGTGGTCGCGGGTGGCGCAGGGGACAATCCGGCCTCAGCCGTCGGTATTGGTGCATGCTCGGCGGGTGACGCATTTGTCACACTGGGCACTAGCGCTGCCATCGTCGCGTTGACTGACGATCCCACTGCCAAAATCAGCGGAGGAATTCATCGCTTCGCCCACACGTTGCGTAATGAATGGTATGCGATGGGCGCCATCCTGTCGGGTGCGAGCTGTCTGCGATGGGCGACAAGAATCCTGTCCATTCCTTCAGAACAGTCCCTGCTCGATCTCATATCAGGGGCTATACCCGCCAACGAGATTCCGCCGCCAGACGCCCCCCTGTTTCTGCCTTACCTGGCAGGCGAACGCACGCCGCACAACGACCCCCTGGTTCGTGGCGGATTCATGAATCTGGGCGTTGACACGTCGCCCGCCTTGCTCGGTTACGCCGTCCTTGAGGGTGTCGCATTCGCCTTGCGGGACGCGGCTGCGGCCGTCGAGTCTTCGGGCGTGGCAGTCGGGAGTTGCGCGCTTGTCGGCGGCGGGGCGCGAAGCGACTACTGGGCGCAGCTGCTTTCCGACGTACTGGGCCGAGAGTTGCACACGCTGGTCGGGAGCGAACTTGGAGCCTGTATCGGGGCCGCGAAACTGGGTTTCGCTGCCTGCGGCTGGGACCCGGCACGGCTGAAGACCACACTCCCAGTTAAACGTAAGTTCATTCCGCAGCCCGCGCGCACTGAAGCACTACAGCAGCGATATCGCAAGTTCCGGAGCCTCTTCCCGGCGGCGCAGTCGCTTACTTCCTGACCACAGTATTCGTATAAGTCCTTCCTGTCATGAATCAACTCGACCAACTTAAGCAGTACACCACGGTCGTTGCCGATACTGGCAACTTCCTTGAACTGAATCAGTTCACCCCCCGGGACGCAACGACCAACCCTTCGCTGATTCTCAAGGCAGTCAAGGATTCGACGTACGCTCCGTTGCTGGCAGAGGTCGTCAACCAGAACAAAGGGCGACCACATGCCGAGGTGATCGATGCGGTGCTGGTCCGGTTCGGGCTGGAAATTCTAGGAATCGTACCGGGACGCGTGTCGACGGAAATCGATGCGCGGCTCAGCTTCGACACACAAGCGAGTCGAGCGGGCTCACCGGATCATTGCGTCGTATGAAGCAGCAGGCGTTGATCGCAAGCGGGTACTGATCAAGATCGCCGCGACATGGGAGGGCATCCAGGCTGCCCGGCTCCTCGAGCGCGACGGCATCCATTGCAACATCACGCTTCTGTTCGCGTTCTGCCAGGCGGTCGTGTGTGCTCACGCTGGCGTCCGTCTGATTTCTCCGTTCGTGGGTCGCATTTACGACTGGTACAAGGCGAGCGCAAAGGGAAATTGGGATGAAGCGGCCAACGCCGGAAGGAATGACCCGGGTGTGCGATCGGTTGCGACGATATACCGGTATTACAAGCGCTTCGGCATTCAAACCGAAGTGATGGGCGCGAGCTTCCGCAATACTGGGCAGATCCTTGCGCTGGCGGGCTGCGACCTGCTGACGATCAGCCCGGAGTTGCTTGCCGCGCTGAAGTCGTCGTCGGAGCCGGTCGCGCGGATGCTGGACGGTGCGGGAGGCTGTATCGAACAAGCCAAACAGGGCGAATACTCGGAAGCGCAGTTTCGCTATCTCCTCAACGAGGATGCAATGGCAACCGAGAAGCTTGCCGAAGGCATTCGGGGTTTTGCAAGGGATGCTGTTGCACTTGATCGACTGATCGACGGCTTGCGTTGATGCAGTGATCTCCAGAGCGTCTTCCAGACGAACCAAACCGGTAGGCTAACGCTGAAAATCTATGTCATTGCTCACTCAATCTCCTTCCTGGCGTGCTCTCGCCGACCATCGTGAAGCGCTGGCTGGCACCCCGATCCGCGAGCTGTTCGAGCGAGACACCGATCGCGCCTCCCGCTTCTCGCTCGATGCTGCCGGGCTCTTCGTCGACTACTCGAAGAACCCGATTGTTGACGACACGATTACGCGGCTCGTCGCGCTCGCCCGCGAGGCAGGGGTTGATGCTCACCGCGATGCCATGTTCGCGGGCGAGCGGATCAACCGCACCGAGAACCGTGCGGTGCTGCACGTCGCGCTGCGCGATCGCTCGGGTGCACCGCGCATGGTGGACGGTGTCGATGTGTCGCCGCAAATTGCGGCCGTGCTTTCCCGGATGCGCCGCTTTTCCGGAAGCGTCCGCTCGGGCGCGTGGACCGGCTACACGGGCCGCGAAATCACTGACATCGTCAACATAGGCATCGGCGGGTCTGATCTTGGGCCGAAGATGGTCTGCGAGGCGCTTAGGCCATATGGGCACGAGCGTCTGACGATGCATTTCGTGTCGAACGTGGACGGCGCGGATATCGTTGAAGCATTGAAGCACGCCGACCCTGAGACGACTCTGTTTATCGTGTCTTCGAAGACATTCACGACGCGTGAGACGCTCACGAACGCGCACACCGCGCGCGCCTGGCTGCTGGCCAGCGGTGCGCCAGAAGAGGCAGTCGCCAGGCACTTTGTTGCAGTGTCGACGAACACTGAAGCGGTATCGGCATTCGGAATTGACACGGACAACATGTTCGAATTCTGGGACTGGGTCGGCGGCCGATACTCGCTGTGGTCGGCGATCGGACTGCCGATCGCGCTGATGGCCGGGATGGATGCGTTCGAGCAACTGCTTGACGGCGCCGATGCTATGGACCGCCATTTCGCCGACGCGCCGCTCGAGCGCAACCTGCCGGTTCTACTTGCGATGATTGGAATCTGGCATCAGAACTTTCTCGGCACGACGAGTCAGCTTATCGCGCCGTACGACAATTATCTGCACCGGCTACCGGCCTACCTCCAGCAGCTCGACATGGAAAGTAACGGCAAATCGGTGACGCTCGACCACGCGCGCGTCGACTATATGACCGGTTCGGTGATCTGGGGCGAGCCCGGCACCAACGGCCAGCACGCTTTCTTCCAGTTGCTGCATCAGGGTACTGCGGTGATCCCGGCTGACTTCATCGTCTGTATGCAGCCACATCACACGCTCAACGAGCACCACGACATCCTCGTTGCGAACTGTTTTGCGCAGTCTGAGGCGCTGATGAACGGCTCGCGCTCGGTCGACGAACCGCATCGCAATTTCGAAGGCAACAGGCCGACGAATACGATTTGCGTGGACACACTCAATCCGGCATCGCTCGGCGCTCTGATCGCGCTTTACGAGCACAAGGTGTTTGTGCAGGGCTGTGTGTGGCGCATCAACTCGTTCGACCAGTGGGGCGTCGAGCTCGGCAAAAAGCTCGCGGTCGTAATTGAGAAGGAGTTCGCTTTGTCCGGTCCTATCGAATCGCATGACGGCTCCACGAACCAGCTCATCAACCGTTTCAGGGCGTGGCGCAAGACGACCCGAGTGTGATCATGACGACACGTCCGAAAAGCCAGCCCGATGCGAACGACTTCACATTCGTACTCGTCGGCGGAACAGGTGATCTGGCGATGCGCAAGATTCTGCCTGCGCTTTATGCGGCGCTAGCAGAGGGTGGCCGTATCGTATCGGTCGCCCACACATCGCTCGATCTCGACGGCTACCTTCGCTGGGTTGAAGAGCATGTGAAACCACATGTCTCGCCGCCGGTGCTAGATGACGCCGCATGGACGGGCTTTCTTGCACGGATCGCTTACGTCGAGCTCGATGCCGGCCGGCCCGACGCGTTTGCTTCGTTACGCGAGGTGGCCGGCATGCTGCACGGCCAGCGCATCTTCTACCTCGCGACCGGCCCGTCACTTTTTGTCCCGATCTGCGAAGGTCTTGCAGCAGCCGGGCTCACCGATGGTGCGCGTATCGTGTTGGAGAAGCCGCTAGGTCACGATCTGCATTCATCGAACGCGATCAACGATGCGGTGGGTAGGATCTTCGCCGAGAATCAGATCTGTCGGATCGGTCACTATCTCGGCAAGGAGGCCGTCCAGAACCTGTTCGCGCTGCGGTTCGGCAATGCACTGTTCGAGCCGCTGTGGCGACGCGAGTGGGTCGAGAGCATCCAGATTACAGTGGCCGAGGAACTCGGCGTCGAGCGCCGAGGCAACTTTTACGATCAGACGGGCGCGTTGCGTGACATGGTGCAGAACCATTTGCTGCAACTGCTTGCGATCGTCGCGATGAAGCCGCCTCACTCGATGGATGCCAACGCCGTGCGCGACGAAAAGCTGCGTGTGCTGCGCGCGCTCAAGCCGTTGCAGGCAGACGAGATCCGTCAGAACGTCGTTCGCGGCCAGTATCGCGCAGGCGTGAGCAACGGTCTCTCCGTCCCGGGATATCTGGGCGAGCCGGGCGTCGCCCGGGAGAGTGCCACCGAGACCTTCGTTGCCTTGAAGGCCGAAATCGAGAACTGGCGCTGGGCCGGTGTGCCGTTCTTCCTGCGTACGGGCAAGCGCCTTGCCGGCCGCGTTGCAGAGATCGTTGTGAACTTCCGGCCGGTGCCGCACTCGGCGCTCGGTCCAATGCCGCTGCGTTCCGGCTCGAATCGGCTGACGATCCGGCTCCAGCCGAACGAATCAGTCCGGCTTAATACGCTCGGCAAGGTTCCGGGCATGGGTATGAATCTGCGCGGGGTCTACCTCGATCTTGCGTTTGACCAGTTTTTTCAGCAGGACCGTATGGAAGCGTATCAGCGCTTGCTGCTCGATGTCATCGCCGGCCGACTCGCGCTCTTCGTGCGGCGCGACGAGCAGGAGGCAGCATGGCGGTGGGTCGCACCGATCCTGGATGAACGTTCTCACGCCAACGCAATGCCAAAGTCCTACGCCGCCGGCACTTGGGGCCCTGCCGCAGCCAGTGCGCTGCTGGCCCGCGAAGGGACCTGCTGGATCGAGGAAGAGAGCTAACCCCGGCGTGCTGAAGGCCGGGATGTAAAGCTGCAATCGCCCCAGCTCATGAGGGTGGGGAGCGAGAACGGGATTTTATTGCCGATTATGCCTCAATCGAAGTCACGCAAGAACAGACGCTCGGTCGTGCACTCTCCGAGGTTGCCAAAGATGTTCCTGTTGCCGATGCCCGACGAGTGCATACGCAAGCTATCGCTGGTGGGTCATCTCGCCCTTGAGGGTAGTCAAAGGACGGAAGGCAATCGCGATCTGATCAATGAGCTCACGAGAGTCTTATACCTGACGTTTTGTATGCAGGAAGTGAATGTTGGCTGCGCGAACCCGGGCGTTTTTATAAACGCGGAGGAAGCGCTCGACAGGACCGTTCAGCTGGCCGAACAGACTGGCGTGTGGCGAATCGATCCCAAGGACGTCGCGGCAATCGAGCCGATATTGCGCATGTACGACGAGGAGCTTGCCGCGTCGTCGACGCGCACGTTTCTCGAGGCGGAGAAGCGACTGAAAAAACTCCTGGAGGGCCATCACGAGTGTTCGCCGCTGCAGCAGCGTTTCGGAGTGGGCCTGTCGCGTAGTTAAATGCGACGAGCCATCCGATGCGGTCGTGGACTGTCGACTTGGACCCTGAGACCGGACACGTCACGGTATTGTTTTGACCCGCCAAGATATCTGAGATCTTGAGATCTTGGCGGCCGGTCGCGCTGGGTAGCCGCTGTTATGCTTCGTCAAGCCGGGTGGGCAAATCCGGTGGCCTCGACACGCCACCGTGGACGACGCATTTTGTCCACCGCAGTCGCTCACGCGGCTTGAACGGCGTTGCGTCGCCCGGCAAGCCTCGCCTGCACGAGCACCACAACCAGCAGGAATAGGCCGCGCACGACGTTTTGCCAGTAGGCGGAGAGCGAGAACACGCCCATCCCATTCTCGAAGTTGAGTACGTTGAAGAGAATGCCAAGGAGCAGAACCCCAGCGAGCGTCGAAAGGATAGATCCCGAGCCGCCCGTGAGCAGCGTGCCGCCAACCACGACGGAAGCAATGGCAAAGAGTTCCCAGCCCACACCCTCAGTTGGCTGCCCGGCTCCAAACTGTGCGGCAAGGATGACGCCTGCAAGCCCGGCCAATGCGCCGCTGACAACATACACAATGAATTTCGCCCGGTCTGCGCGCAGCCCCATCAGACGCGTCGCGTCTTCACCGCCGCCGACTGCAAGAACAGTGCGACCGGTTGCCGTGTAGTTGAGGACGACAATCCCTGCAAGATAGGCCACGCCCGCGATGATTGCGGGTATCGGTACCTTGCCCCAACTGCCCTGGCCGATTACGGTGATACCGCTGTCGTAGTCGACGGGCACCGTGGTGTTATGTGCCAGCAATAGTGCGGTTCCGCTTGCTGCGAGCATCGTGCAGAGGGTGGCGATGAATGGCAGTAGACCTGCGCGCGTGATAAGGATGGCATTGATCAGGCCCGCAGCGACGCCGACGCCGATGCCAGCACCGAGTGCCGGCAGGAATCCGTGAGGGCTTGCCAGGGCTGCCGCAACACTGCCCAGTGCCGCCACCGTGCCGACAGAGAGGTCGATACCGCCTGTCATGATCACAAAGCACATACCCAGTGACACGAGCGCAAACATTGCGTTGTATCGCAGAACAGACATGACGTTGAAGACCGACAGGAACCGGTCATAACGCAACGCGCCAAAGAGAACCAGAACGGCGAGCGCGATGACCACGCCGTAGGTGCCGACCATGCGGATAAGTGCGATGCGTTTCATTAGTGACTCCTTTGCTGCCGTTGCAGCCATACAGCTACTGCGATGATGCCGGCCTTAACCACGAGTGCCGCTGCATCCGGCACGCCATTCGAGAGCAGCGTATAACGGACGAGCTGGATGGTGAGTGCTCCAAGCAGGGTGCCGACTATGGTTGCCTTGCCGCCGCTCATCAGTGTTCCACCGACTGCCACCGCGGCGATCGCATCCAGTTCCATTCCGAGACCGACCAGATTCGCATCACTCGAAGAATTGATACCGATTACGACCAGCCCGGCGAGCCCTGCGCAAAGTCCCGAGATCGTGTAGACGGCAAGCTTCACACGCGCGACGGGCAGTCCGGCGAGCAGCGCCGCAGTCTCATTGCCACCCACCGCCAGGATGTGACGGCCAAACACGGTTTTCCGCAGGACCCAGGCGGCGAGTACCACCATGACCGCCATGATGATCACCTGTGTCGGAATGCCCAATGGTCTGCCGAGGCCGATCCAGGAAAACTGGGGCACAGTGAACGTTTGGAGGTTACCGTTGGTAAGGACCTGCGCAATCCCGCGTCCAGCGATAAACAGGACGAGTGTCGCCACGATTGGTTGAATGCGGAAGCGCGCAACGAGGTAGCCGTTAAACACACCGAGGAGGCCCGTCACGAGAATCGATGCGCCCATGGCGACAGCAACCGCGACGTAGATGTTGCTCATCGCGACAAGCTTGCCCGTGAAGATGATCGGGGCCAGGGCGCCTGCAATCGCCATCTGGGAACCTACGCTCAGATCGACGCCTCCTGTTGCGATGACCAATGTCATTCCGACTGCGACAATGACGATAGTGGCTACCTGCGTGAGGTTGATGTTCAACGTTTGCATCGTTGCAAAGTTGGGCGTGTGCGCGAGATTGAAGACAATCAACAATGCCAGGGCGACAAGGGTTCCGTAACGCGAAAAGAAACCCATGAGGTCCATGCCTTGAAGCCGCGTATATCCCATCTTCGGCTGGGGACGTGCTTTCTCTATCATGCTACCGCCTCCGTTTGCTCATGGCCGTGTGCCATCAGCGTGACTATCTGGTCCTCTGTCACCAGGTCGCCGTCGAGTTCGGCTACCGCAATACCGTCGCGTAGTACAAAGATACGATCAGCACCTTCAGCGACTTCCTCAAGCTCAGACGAAATCATGACGACCGCCAGGCCTTCGACGGCCAGTGATCTGATCAACCGCTGAATCTCGGCCTTCGCGCCCACGTCGATTCCGCGGGTAGGCTCGTCCAGAATGAGAAGCTTCGGGTTCATCGCAAGCCAGCGGGCAAGCAGAACCTTCTGCTGGTTACCACCGGAAAGCTCGCGGATGCGCTGATCCGGCCCGGAGCACTTGATATTCAGGCCCTTGATGTAGCGATTGACGATTTCGCGCTGCTTCTTTTCGTCGACGACACCATTACGGCTGATGCGCGGAAGCATTGCCAGTGTCATGTTCTCGGCGACGCTCATTTCCGGTACGATGCCTTCCGTCTTCCGATCCTCGCTGCAAAATCCCATGCCGGCCGCGACGGCATCAGCGGTGCGTGTTGGCCGATAGGACTGGCTGTCCATCTTCATTTCGCCCGCCTTGAACCGGTCGACACCAAATATGAGCCGTGCAGTTTCTGTTCTCCCTGCACCGAGCAGGCCCGCAAAGCCGACGATTTCGCCGCGTCGTACATTGAAACTCACGTCGCGCACGGCATGTCGTGTGCTCAGGTGATCGGCCTCGAGCAAAACCTCGCCAGGGGCTGACTGTTCCCGGTCGAATGCAGTTGTGTGGCCCTCGGTTTTTGCTACGTCCCGGCCGAGCATCGAAGAAACAAGCTCCAGCTTGCTGATTTCGCTCATGGCGCAACTACGCACCGTTCGGCCGTCCCGCATGATGGTGACCCGGTCACATATCGCGTATAGCTCGTCGAGCTTGTGGCTCACGTAGACGATTGAGACGCCATCGGCCTTGAGCTGGCGGATCACATCGAGAAGAATCTCGACCTCGCGCTCGTCCAGCGAGGATGTCGGCTCGTCCATAATCACGAGGCGCGCGGAGAAACCGATGGCTCGCGCAATCGCAACCATCTGCTGGGTCGCGGTGCTGAATTCACCAAGCGGTCGCCGCACGTCAAAGTCGATATTGAAGCGTGCGAGGAGACGTCGCGCCTCCTTGTGCATGGCACGCCAGTCGACCAACCCGACTCGTTTGAAATTGCGGCCCAGACAGATGTTCTCCGTCACGGACCGCAGCGGGACAAGGTTGATTTCCTGGTAGATGGTGCTGATACCAAGGCGCTGCGCCTCGTGCGGTGATGACCCAGTGAACGGCTTGCCCTCGAACAGCACATCGCCAACATCGCGATCGTAATAGCCGGTCAGCACCTTGATCAGCGTCGACTTCCCGGCACCGTTTTGCCCGACCAGGGCATGCACTTCGCCGGCACCTATCGTCAGCGAAGCGTCGGACAGAGCGGGGACCTTGCCAAAGCGCTTGCCGATACCCTGCATGTCAAGCAAGGGTGCCGAATTCAACTCAACTAGCATGTTCGTCTCCATAACTATTGTTGGACGTACCTCCGTCACGCGGCTTGAGCCGTTTCTTTTTCTTTTAGCGCGGGCTTCGACAAGTCACCCGATAAGGTGATGCTCACATTCAACAACACGAGAAGCAGCTAGTTGCGCCACCGCTCGCGGCCTTCAGGCGTTCATTCGAGATTGGTGTGATTTGCGCGCATCGTTTCCGGACTGATCTTGAGGCGGTCAATCAGCTTCAGGATCATGACCTCGAAGAGCACGAACAACGCGCCTTCATAGAGCGAACCCATTGGCAGCACGGAGGTACGCTTCTCGCCTTGGTCATCCGCCATCGTTTGAGCCGGCAGATGAAGCACCTTGTCGGCGAACTGCGCAGCGCGGCCGGACGGTTGGGCGGTGATGACGAGAATGCTGGCCCCGGCCGCCTTCGCGACACCGAGCAGGGCGAGCGCGGTGGAAATCTCGCCTGGCCCGACCGTCACGATGAAAAGGTCGCCCTTGCCAACGGGAGGCGTGGTCATGTCGCCTTCCACTGCGACGGACAGCCCCATGTGGTACAGGCGCATAGCGAAGCCCATGATCTGAAGCTTCTCGCGGCCGCCGCCGAAAACCACAATGCGGCGGGCGGCGGCGGTCATTTCCAGCGCGTTATCAACGTCAGCATCCTTCAACCGGTCAAAAGTGGTCTGAAGTTCATCAAGGGCGGCGGCGTAGAGGTTGGTCATTCTAGTCTCCGAAAAATTGTGGTCGGCGCGGCTGGGGCGCGCGCATCAAGAGTTTCACGCGATTGCGGTAGGGAAACGCAGTGGTAATCTCGCCTGTACAATCGATTGTGCAAATAACTGGACAAAATGGCGCTCGCGGACCAACATGAACCAAATTTATCAACAAAAGCGAGACAATCGGTACAACAAGGTGCTGCACAATCGATGTAGCAATCAAACCAGAGAACTCTCGCTGTCGTCAAGTGCTATTTTTTCGAACGGAGGCAGGCGTTAGATGGGCACCGCTGGCAAACCAAAAATCACGATCCACGACATCGCCCGCATCAGCGGTGCGTCCGCGTCGACGGTTAGCGCGGCGCTGAGTGAGAACTGGCGCAAGCGCCGTATTGGCGAGGCGACCGCAGCGAAGATCCGCAAGATCGCCGCTGAAAATGGCTATACCCCAAATCTTCAGGCGCGTGGGCTCCGCAGTGCCCGCTCCGGCCTGATTGGTCTGATCCTGCCTTTTCACGACAATCGTTTCTTCTCGTCGTTAAGCCAGGCATTCGAAGCGGAGGCGCGGCAGCGTGGGTGGTGTCCAGTGATAGCGTCGACGTTACGTGACCCTGCGGAAGAAGTCCGTATCGTTGAGACGTTGATTTCGTATGCGGTTGACTACCTGTTCATCGCCGGCGCGACGAATCCGGACGCGCTCGGTGAACTCTGCCGGGCGGCGAAGTTGTCACACTTGTATGTTGACCTTCCGGGCAAGGACGCGCCCTCCGTCGTGAGCAACAACTATCACGGCGCGCGGACTTTAACGGAGCGCATCCTTGCCGGGATGCCTCGCGATATGGACTGCGCGCGAAGCCGGCCATACTTCATAGGCGGATTGCCCACCGACTACGCGTCGGCGCAACGCATGCGGGCTTTCGGGGAAACACTCGAAGCAGCCGGAATACCTTTCGAAGAATGTCAGATCATTCCCAGCGGTTATTCGCCCGGGGGCGCTTCTCGTGAAATTGCGATTTTGTGCGAGCGTCTCGGGGGACTGCCTGCAGGGCTGTTCGTCAATTCGATCAGGCCATTCGAAGGCGTTGTCAGTCACCTACTCAATCTTCCCCCCGAATCGTTCGCCGACAGTGTCATAGGGTGTTACGACTACGACCCGTTTGCATCTTTTTTGCAATTTCCGGTCCACATGATGCGGCAAAACTCGAACGAGCTCATCGCATCCGCCTTCAAACTTGTCGATGCGGGCACACAGGATTCCATCCTGATTCAGGTCGAGCCGGAATTGATCCCGCCGCGCACGACCTATGGCGAGCCGTTCAGTGAACTAGGTTAAGTGTTTTTAAGGCCGCGCCCATCACGTGCTCGGCCCATGATCCGAACCGATTCTAGAAATCGCGCCGCAGGTGAATCCCTATGTTGACAATCGATTGTGCAATGTGTTTCGATGGTGCTGCATCGATTGTGCAAACAAATTTGTGCCCACACCTCGGGCACGGAGACAACTGAGGAGTCTGTCATGACCAGCCGTCGAGATTTCGTCTTTCATTCCGCCGTCCTTGCCGGTGCCGTCCTGATTGGCAAGCCCGCTCTAGCAGCGCTGCCGCCGCTGGCAAAGAAAGCGAGCTACAAAGTTGGCTTTGCCCAGTCAGAGAGCAACAATCCCTGGCGTCTGGCTGAGACCAAGTCGATGCAGGATGAAGCGACCAGGCGCGGACACAAGCTGGTGTTCACCGACGCGGGTGGTTCGTCGGCCAAACAGGCGTCTGACGTTAATTCGATGATTGCTCAAGGGGTTGACGCGATTTTCCTGCCACCGCGCGAGGATAAGGCGTTAGTGCCCGTCATCATCTCCGCTCGTGATGCCGGTATCCCTGTCTTCCTGATCGATCGGGACGTCAATCACAATATGGCCAAGCCGGGGCGCGATTATGTGACCTTTATCGGCTCCGATTTCGTAGAAGAGGGGCACCGCGTCGCGCAGTGGCTGATCAAGAACGCGAACGGCAAGACCAGGATCATCGAGATCGAAGGGACGGTCGGCTCATCCCCTGCGAACGACCGCAAGAAAGGCTTCGATGAAGCCATTCGCGCCGCGGGTGGCTTTACCATTGTTGCGTCCCAGTCAGGCGATTTTTCGCGAGACAAGGGGCGGCAGGTAGCGGAGACGCTGATTCAGGCGCATCCGGACGCGAACGTTATTTATACGCACGCTGACGAAATGGCGTTGGGAGCGCTTGCCGCCCTGGAAGCTGCGGGAAAGAAGCCGGGGAAGGATGTACTCGTCGTCTCAGTCGACGGCGAGCGGGATGCGGTACAGCAAATTATCGAAGGCAAGATCGGCGCGATTTGCGGGTGCAGCCCCTTCTTCGGGCCAAAGGCGTTCTCGGTGCTTGCAGACTACGCTGCAGGCAAGACAATCCCGCCGTTCATCAAAAATGAGGATCAGTTCTACGACGCTAGCAATGCGAAGATGATGGTCGCTAGCGCGTTCTGATTGATGGTGCCGGCGCTGTCCTTAGGGATGCGCCGCCTCTACCATTACTCGTTTGTCCAAGCTGACTTAAGACGAATAACGGCAGCAGAGCGTCCGGTGCATCCGCACCGGACGAAACATCGAGCACGTCGACTGACTCACCAGATAACACCGCCGATATTGAGCGGTTCTTAGTCGAGTTCATGGACAATCTAGCCCTCTATTTTTTGTTGATTGTGGAGTACTGCCGGCGCACCCGCTCAGCAAGGGATTCGTTTTTCGGGGGGGCAAGCTCACTATATGGGTTACACGGCCACGTGGGCTGGCTATGCAACAGCGATGACGGGCGTGCTCGCTGTCGTTTCGGCGCCGCTTGCGGCCAAGCTGTCGTCGAAGTTCGACGGACGCTGGCTGGTGTTCGCCGGCGTGATGTGGCTCGGTACGATCACGCTGGTCCGCACGCACGCGGACACCGACATGACGTTCTGGCAGGTGGCAGTGCCGCAACTGCTGCAAGGTATCGGCTTGCCGTTCTTCTTTGTGCCGCTGACCGGCCTCGCGTTGAGCAGTGTCGAAGAACCCGAAACGGCTTCGGCCGCGGGCCCGATGAATTTCTGCCGGACTTTCGGCGGGGCGATTGCCACGTCAGTGGCCACTTCCGCGTGGGAGGACAAGACCAAATACAACCGCGCGGAACTGTCGGGACTTGTCGATCATGCCGGCCACTATGCGACCACGCTGACGAATTCCGGATGGAGCGCGGATCAGGCGCACGAGCGGATTACCGACATCGTCCGGTCGCAAGCCGTGATGCTCGCGACCAATCAGCTCTTCATGATTGTCGGATGCTGCTTCGTATTCGCGGCTCTGGCGGTCTGGCTCGCGCCCAAACCGGCGCGGGTTGCGGATACGTCACACGCGCATTGATCCCGTGTGACGCTTAAAGTGGAACAGGCGTAAGCGCCCTGCCCATTCACAACGGATCCTTCGACACTGCGTGATCGGCAACCCATGAAAGACAAATCCTGGCCCCCTTAAACCCGGACATTTGAACTTCGCTGGCAAGCGGACATTTCAGAATGGCTTTGACATGTGTGCGCGCCACCAACGCGGCGATCCCGTTGATCTGTTCCGCGAGCTCCGCGTCGTAGTAGTCGTAATTGAAGCGATCGCTGGCGGCGCTGGCATCCTTGATGTTCCATGTCTCATGATTACGTCCGTGAAGCCGAACAAGGGTGAGTTGATCATTGATCACTTCCTACGCCGAGGAAATGCTGTTGCCCGAGCCCTGTGGTTCGTCGACCACGACGCTTACAAGCCCACGCTCGCGTTCGAAGGCGAGCGTGTACGCTGCGTGCTTTTCTTCGAACCAGGATTTATTGCGAAACTCGACGGCCATCGTGTAACCGGCCATGACATTCGCGCAGCGGGCGACGTGCTCGACGTCTTTCGGCGCGCTCGTTACCCAGCGTGCGAACTGGAAGTGCACGGCACCGACTTTGTTCGGGGAGGGGGCCGAGCTTCCATACTACGGACGCAACTATCCATTTCTGAAGGAAACGGGCCTGCCAAACGAGTTCCACCGGTTAAGGATGATCGCGATGATCACGTCCTCGCGTTCCTGCGACCCGATTTTTCGTGTCAGCAAGATCGAGCCGATGCACCGCTTGATCCGGGAGATCTGCGCTTCGACCAGCGAGCGCTGCCCGTAGCCATATCTCTTGTGGAACGCATAAACGTCTTTTTTCCTGATGTAGCCAGCGACCTTGTCGTGCCACTGAGTCTTTTCTTCGCCATGCTCCACCGCGTGAGAGGGCGGTGGAATAGCGGGGAGCACGCCTTAGCGCGACAGCGCTTCGGCTCGCTCGATGCTGTAGTAGGCACCGTCTGCGATCACGCGGTCAGCCGGGATATCGGCCGGCAGCATGCGGTCCATCAATCCTCGCCTCTCGTCTCTGCGTTGCGAGCAACGCAGAGTTTGATCACCTCCAAGTTGGAGGAAGAGTGGGCGCTTGTAGGCGCGGGGACGAGACGCTGGGGACATCTTCGAAGCGGCGGTGCTCGTTCCACGCTATGACAGCATCTACCATTTCCTTTTCGGTGCGCGCTACGAAATTCCACCAAATCAGGATTTCCTCGTCGAACGGTACACCCCCCACTATGATGAACCTGCAGGCAGCGGTCGTTTGCAGCTTGAGCTTGTCGCGACCGGTGCCGATATGCAGTAATACATCAGGTTCGAGCGATTCCGCCTCAATGGTAAGTTCGCCGCTGACCACGAGGATTGCATGCTCGAATTTCGGGTCGAGTGGCATGTCGAGCTCGGCAACGTCGACGGAAGCGAAGTCCAGGCCAACAAGCGGCGAATGGACTTCTGCTGGTGACGTGAGATCCCATGCCGTGCCCGCCAATACGGTGATCTCAAAGCCACCGTCGCGACGGATCGGCAGGTTGGCGTAGTTCTGGAACGATGGCAGACGATTGCGCTCGGCGTCGGGCAGTGCGATCCATAACTGGACAGCGTGGAAAGAACCATCGCTCACAGTGTCTTCTGCGTGAGTAATTCCGCGGCCGGCCGTCATGAGGTTCACTTGGCCAGGCAAAACGACCTGCTCGTAGCCTAAGCTGTCGCGATGCAGGACCGAACCATCGATCATCCAGGTCAGTGTCTGAAGTCCGATGTGCGGGTGGGGGCCTACATGCATGCCTGCTTCAGCCGACCCTCGGACCGGGCCAGCGTGGTCGAGGAAGCACCATGCACCTACCGTCTTCTTGTGTCGGTTCGGGAGTGCGCGACGTATCGGCAAACGTCCCACTTCAGCGGGACGTGTCGGGAAACGTTCGCCGAGACTGTGGGTGGCACCGGTAATGGTGGTGTGCGTTGGTTTCGATTCGTTCATAGCCAGGACCGGAGTGTCACGATCAAGCGAAGGCTAAACCGAACATTCATAAAAGTCTTGAAATTCGGAGTCGTTTTTGCTTAATTCTTCTGAATGCCTGTGGCCTGCTCATGCGCACTGCACATCATAGTGCTTGACGATAACGGTGAGACTTCTTGACGAGAGCGTTCATTTTGGTGGGGTCACGCGCTGATTCGGAGAGTTGCGTTGTTGGCAGCGAAGCCGGGGTACCACCGTTCGAAGTCCTGGCGAAGCCGATCGTCGATGACGCGGATGCGCACCTGGAGCATCAGGTGGGCGCTCTGCGGCGACCAGCGCATTTGCTGTGACTTCGACATGCGCTTGTCGATGATCTGATTGACGGCCGACTCCACGAACGCGGTCGAAACGCGTTCGCCGGCGCGATATCGTCGGCCATAGTCCGGTAACGATTCGGCGTTGTTCTCCAGGTATTGACGCAACCCGGCGGCGAGCTTGCGAGCTCGAGCCACGACGGTCTTGTCTGCCAAT
>NZ_CADIKK010000060.1 GCF_902859915.1 Paraburkholderia ultramafica | reverse complement strand
GCAATCGCTTGAACACCTTCGCCAGGGCCGGATTCAGGATTTGCTTCATCGATCAGATCGTTCTCTCGGGGACCTCCAGCATAGCAAACCGCCTTGTTGCGACAAAACCCCTACGGGAGCCATCCTGCCGCCGGAACAACGTGCCGTCCGGGATCTGGCGAGGAAGCGGATGCAACTGGTGCGAAGTCGCCCGGCCCGGGTCTGACTACGGCTTCGGCCGCGTGGCAATCAGCCGCGCCGGGTCCGAACTCCATTCGCTCCACCTTCAACATGAGCGTCGTCGGCGGGCAGGGGATTCAATTCACTGTTTCAGTGAGACTATCCGAAGCACTGCGAATTATGTCGAGTATCGGCCAGTGGGATATATTGGGCAACCGCAATGAGACGCGCAAATCTGCCATCGGTATGGCGCCTGCCGAGATGCAGGCCTGCGGCGCGAGATTCCCTTCGCGCCGCAGGTCACGAGTCCTACGGTCAGGTTCGCGACGAGGGCGTGTAGAAGGGCTCACGCGTGGGCGTCTGCGCGAAATATTCGCTGTAGAACGCCTTCACGTAAGGAAACACTGCTGAACCCAACTCGCGATTCGCCCGGTCCTGCGGGGCGCGCGGTCTTGCCAGTATTTGCTCGATCTCGCGCAGGATCGCATCACGATCCACTCGGGTGAAGCGGCCTTCGTTATACACAACCTCGCCCTCGATCATCACCGTGTCAACGGCATTCGTCTTGGCGCGCTGCATGAGCGCATCCAGCATGGGAATGTTGTCGTCCTGATACGGGTAGGTCGCGGTCTTCCAGTTCATCAGCACCAGATCGGCCAGGCGGCCGGTTTCCAGGCGGCCGATCTTCGCGCCGAACGGGGTCGTTCGAGCGCCGTCCTCAGTGGCCATTTTCAGTATCTGCGGGCAGGTCGGCACGTCGTCCTCCATTCCAGGTGTGCGGTGTACGCGCAGCGCAAGACGCATCTCCTGCAACATGTCGCGGTCTTCGTTGATACCGGCTTCGTCGAGCCCCATGCCGACCGTCACACCGTATCTGGCAAACGCATTCAAGGGGGCCACGCCACTGCGCAAGCGTAGATTCGAGCTACAGTTATGGCAGATGCAGGTGCCCGTATGCGCGACCATTTCGATGTCTGCTTCCGTCAGCCACACCCCATGGCCTAGGGTCAGCGACGGACCGAGCAGTGCGAGATCGTTCAGATGCGCGACGGCCGTCTTCCCCGTCCGGCGGCGCGCGTATTCCTTCTGGTAGGCGGTTTCGAGCAAATGCATGTGCATCGGTACGCCGGCTTTGTCGGAGCGTTCCTTGATGGCGAGCAGTGTCTCGTCGCTACACCAGTGCAGGTTAGCGGGTGCCAGCTGAATCCGGGTCAGTGATTGGCCTTCGTTGTCCTGCACGAGCATGTCGAACAACTGCAGATGGTCGACCAGAGGGACTTGGTGCGCTTTCAGATGCGCGGCGAGCTTCGCGCCGAGGTCCGCGGGCAAGCGTTTGACGAAGTCCCGGTCGGCTTCGTAGACCAGCAGGTTCTGTTCGCGTACGGCGAAGCTGTAAGACGCGCGCATGCCGATGTCCTGATACGCCTTCAGAACGCCTGAAGCCGCTTCATGTATCGACGACAACGGACCCGGCCGCCAGCCGTGGATGTGCTGCACGGTAGTAATGCCGGAAGCGATCATTTCGAACGCGGAGTAGAGCGTGTCGAGATAGAGATCGATCTCGCGCGTACCCATCCGGCTTGCAAACCACAGTTCCAGCGCGTAGTCCGGGGACCCATGCTGCAGCGGGGTCAGGCCCACGTGATGGTGACTGTTGATAAAGCCAGGCAGCAACACCGTATCCGGCGAGCCGAGACGCGGCACGTTCGGATACTTCGCGAGCAGTTCCTGCGCGTCGCCTATCTCGACGATCACACCGTCGCGTTGATATAGCGCACCGTCGCGGAGGATGTCTGCGGTGTGCCGGTCGATGACGCCCTTGACGATCCACCCAGCGACAATCAATGTTTGGGACATGGTTGCTTTTACCTGAATGAGGAATGGTTCAGAACGATGGTGTGTCGTATAGATCGACACGCCGATGTAAGAAGTAGGACAGCTTTTCGCGGGTCGACGCGATGTCCGCATACCTGAGCGTCGCGCTGACGATGCCGGGTCCTTCGTTGCCTGGCCGGTGCGCGAGCACGGCGCCGTCGGCAGCAATCACACACGACTCGCCATAGTTGTCGACGCGTACATCATCGAGGAATTCGTCGCCGATCTTGTTAGCGCAAACGACCGCCAGCCCATTCTCCCGTGCATGTGTGCGCAGTTCGCCGACGAAAAAGTCCATATCATCGCCACCACTGCCCGCGATGGGAACGATGACGATATCCGCTCCGGCCGCACGCAGCGCGCGCCAGCATTCCGGAAAGCGGCGGTCATAGCAGACCAGAACACCGACGCGCCACAGGCCTACCCGCACGACGTGCAGTGCGTCGCCAGGCGTGAAGTGCGCGGCTTCGTCGTAGCCCGGCGGCGGGTCGTCGCCGACAGGCAGGTGAAGCTTGCGGGCGACTGGACCGGCGCGAAGCGGCTTGCCATCGGCGTCGAAGCCGAGCACGGCGTTGTGATACCTACCGGTCGGCCAGTCGACTTCGTAGAACGGTACAAACAGGCTGATGCCACGCTCCTTGGCCAATGCGGCGCAACGTGCGGCGAGGGGGCCGTCGGCCGGCTCTGCCCAGTTGCGATATTGCCCGCCCGGCGCGCTGGCGAAATACGGGGTCATGGAGAGTTCAGGCAACACGATCAAACTGGCGCCACCGTCAGCGGCGCCGCGCACGGCGGCAAATGCTACGGCCTCGTTGTCGCGGAGGTTGGTCGTGCAGGGGGGCAATTGCAGTGCCGCGACGCGAAGTGTGCTCAAGGTTGCCGAAAGATTCATCGGACCCGCTCCTGCTCGGCGAAGGCGCGATCGACTTCGTCGCGCATCAGGTCGGTCAAGTGGACGCTGAGATCGTGGAACGCCCGGCTGCGCGTGTCCCGAGGACGAGGCAGATCGACCGCAATGATGGTCTTGATGCGTCCGGGGCGCGCCGTAAACACGACGATGCGGTCAGCGAGCGCAATGGCTTCGTCGATATGGTGAGTGACGAACACCATCGACACGTTGCTTTGCTTCCAGACCTGGATCAGGAAGTCCTGCATCTTTGCCCGCGTCTGCACGTCCAGCGCAGCGAACGGCTCGTCGAGCAGCAGTATCTCGGGTTTGAGGGCGAGTGCACGCCCGACCGCCACACGCTGGCGCATGCCGCCCGAGAGTTGATCGGGCCGTTTATCGATGGCTTCGGACAAGCCGACTCGCTCGAGAATCTCCTGCGCGACACGCCGCCGGTTTTCCTTCGGCATGTGCTGCATTTTCAGACCGAAGGTGATATTTTCGCCGACGCTCAGCCACGGAAACAGCGAGGCGTCCTGAAAGACCAGTCCGCGATCGGTGCCCGGTCCACTTACCTCGGCACCACCGCACACGATGTGGCCGCTGGATACCTGTTCCAGTCCCGAGATCAGATAGAGCAGGGTGCTCTTGCCACACCCGCTTGGGCCGAGGAACACGACGAATTCGCGCCGGGCGATATCCAGGTCGATGTCACACAAGGCAACGAACGGTGCGCCGTCTGTCTGCCATGTCTTGCTGACACCCTTGCAGGTGACAAGCGGTGGTTGCACGGAGGCTGATTTGTTCTGGCTCATATCATTTCCCTAGGCCGTTATTCGGCACCCAGAACAGCACTTTGCGCTGGACGATCCGCAGCGCAACGTCGAAGGCGAAGCCGGTGACGCCGATCAGCGTCATCGTGAAGAACGACAGGCTCGAGTTGAAGGTATTGCGCGCGAGCATGACGACCTGGCCGAGCCCGCTGCCGACGCCGGTCGCTTCCGCCACCAGCACCACCATCCATGCGCCGAACAGGTTCATGCGCAGCACCATGAAGAGCGACGGCAGGATGGCTGGCAGAATCACATGGCGGAAAGTCTGCGCGCGCGTCGCGCCCATCACGGCGGCGACGTTGAGGTGGGTGCGGCAGACATTGTCGATCTGGATGATCGTCGAGACGGTCATGACGAAAAAGAGCGAGATGAATACCATGAAGACGGCCGGCGCATTACCGATGCCGAACAGGAAGATCGCGACGGGCAGCCACGCAATCGGCGAGATGGGTGCCAGCAGCGTGATAGTCGGCATGGTCAGGTTGCCGAACAGCCGGAAGTAGCGGATCGCGACACCCATCGCCACGCTGCAGACGAAACCCAGCACAAGGCCGCTCAGCACCCGCAACGTCGTCGCGACGATAGTCATAGCGAGTGACTTCAGCGCCGTCGTGTTGGACGTCTCGCCAATCACGTCAGTCGGGATGAAGTACTGCGCTTGCGATGCGAAGTTACGCAGGAAGATGTGCGGAGGCGGCAGCAGAAGCGGGTCGGCCCAACCCGCGGCCCACGCCAGTTCCCACGCGGCGATGAAGCACGCCAGCGAGGCGACGCCCCAGCCGAGCGGCATGAGTCGCCGTGCAAAGCCCGAGCGCGGCCGCCCGCTTGCTGCCGGGCGCACCGCGCGCCGGTGCGCGAAGAAGGTCGTCGGATTGGCTTTCATGCGGATTTCAGCTTGAGCTGCCCATAGAGATCGCTGTTTTCCTTGATCACGTCGTTGAGCGGTCCCCAGTCGAAGACGTCGGGACCAGGCAGCCGCTTGATATAACGGAGCTCCTTAAGATTCTGTGCCCGCTGCAGGATGAAGTTCTGGTTGCTGCGCTGGTCGATCATCGCCGGCTGTTTCGCGGCCGCATCGAGTGTGGCGTCATAGCTCGTCTTGAAGTACTTGCCGACGGTGTCCTTGACGGCCGAGGCGCGGTCCAGTTCTTCCTGACGCTGCGCGACCATCATCGCCTTGATCAGCGCCTTCACCGCATCGCGGTTTTCGTGCAGGAGCTTGCTGCGCACGGCGAGAACGCAGTCGGAGTAGTTCGCGCCGTACACATCCACGCCGTTCGAGAGCTGCACAGAGCCCGGCCTTGCCTTCAATGCCTGCGTTGCGTAGGGCTCGATGTGGCACATCGCGTCGACATTGCCGGCGATAAAGGCCTGCGCCAGCTCCGGCGACGTGCCGAAGTAACGCACCGTGACGTCGGCGAAGCTCATGCCGGCCTTCTTCAGGTAATCGTAGGGCAGCATTTCGAGCGTATCGGCCTGAAATGTGCCGATGGTCTTGCCGCGCAGTTGCGCCGCTGACGTGATCCCAGGCTGCGCGACGATCACGCAGCCTTGCACGCCCGAGCCTGCGATGATCTTGATCGGTGCGCCGGCATCGTAGAGCGTCATGAAGTTGGTGTACGGAACCACCGAGACGTCCACCACGCCCGCGCCGAACAGCGCGGCGATATCGGCGTTCGACGGCGTCGTCACGAAGTCGAGCGAGACACCTTGCGCGAGATTGCGCTCCTTGACGAGAAAGAACGGGCAATTGCAGAGGCCCGTGCCGTGCGTCGCCTTGAGCGTCAGCGGGCCGGCCGCCATGGCCTGAGGCAGATAGGCGCCGCCGAGCGCCGCGGCGCCGGCCAGACATGCGCCGCGCATCAGGAATTCGCGGCGTGTGCTGCCGGCTTCGGTCAACGGGTAACCATCCGGGTTTTGCTGAACAAATTTCCTGAACATCGCGTGGTCCTTAGAGAGGTTGAACGGCAGATGGGGATATGAAAGTTTCCGCGGACGACTGTGCAAGCGTTTGTTCCAGCAGGTCGAAGCTGAAGATCTCTCCGATCGAGGCGCAAACCCGCATTCTTCCGAGCGCTTCCAGCGACGCGGCACGGGCGACAATGCATTCGCGAAGCGGGCGAATATCGATGATTGGCGGCTGCGCAGCGATGCCGGCGAGCAGTTCGTCGAGCGTGAATTCGGGGTAGCGGTACGCGCTCGCGCGCAGGGCTTCGCGGGGATGGTTCGTGATCGCGTGCTGCGCATCGAGCATCGCGCGTAAGGCCGCGCGGATGATCTCGGGATGCGCGTCGAGAAAGCTCTTGCGGGCCACCAGCAGCGTGTCCGGATAGTCGGCACCCCAAGCGTGCAAGCCGTCGCAAAGCACCTCGAAGCGGCGCAGCCGAAGGCGGGAAATCCATGGTTCGATCAACGTCAGCGCTGCGAGACGGCCGCCGATCAGATCGTCGAGCGCGCCGGCAAGCGATGGGTACAGCACGCGTTCGATCTGTGTGGAGGCCATCCCGTGTACCCGCAGCGCATCGTGCAGCAGCACTTCCATTGGATCGTCGACGAAGGTTCCCACACGCTGGCCACGCAGATCGCTCATCGACAGGCCTGGTTGCCCCATGAGCGCGATGCCGAGCTTGCCGCTGCCGCCAACAATGCGCAGCGGATCGGGCCGGGCATGGTCGACCAGCGGCTGTGTAAAGCCGGTGGTGCCGAGATCGGCCGCGCCGCTTCTCAGCAACTCCGCGGTGGAACTGAACTGCGTCAGCGGCGGTGCTTCGACCTGCAGGCCATTGCGCTCGAACAGGCCGGTATCGACCGCAACGAACAACGCAAGATTGGAAAGCGCACTGCCGTGCGCTAGGAGCAGTTTTTGCATGGCGGGTTCACGGGGGCGTCGGAGATCGCGTCGGCACATGGGCTGCTGCACGCGAGGGCTTGACGACGTTTTAGCGAAGACCGTGCCAGCGAGCGGCGTTCGGTGTGCAATTCCAATACGTCTCTTTGTTTACAGGATGCGCGAGAAATTGTTCGATAAAAATCGATAGGGTTGTACACAATCTACGCGCTATCTGCCTCCGAAAGGACGCACCACAATGTGCCCAGAAGGTCGAGTTTGCACCGCCATGTTGCGCTCGGCACATAGACTGGGCATCGCGCGCTTAAGCGTCGACAGCTTGCGATTTCAAAGGCAGGACATGGGTAGTCGCACATTTTGTTCTCGTCACTGAAATACAATTTGGCGTGTGATTTGTGTCCAATATCGGCGATAATCGGCACTGCGACGAGGCGTGCAATCGGTGCAGTCAACCGCACGCGTTGCCCTTGCCGTGTTCAACTCATTACCAGGACCCTTTCATGCCGACTGATAAGAAGAGGGCGAAGACAGCTCACACCGAAGTGGCCGGCTCGTTTGACGGCGCGCATCGCCACGTGATTTACGAACGCTTGATGAATGCGATTTCGGAGCATCGGCTGCAGCCCGGCACGAAGCTTGCCGAGGATCGGCTCGCCGCTATTTTTGGCGTGAGCCGGACCACGGTGCGGGCGGTGTTGCAGCAACTGGCTCACGAGCTTGTCGTGACGATCGTGCCGAATCGCGGCGCTTTCGTTGCGAGCCCGACGGTGGAAGAAGCGCGCGAGTTGTTCGAGGCGCGGCGTCAGATCGAATTGCCGATCATCGAAAAAGTGTGCCGTTGCGCCACGAAGAAGGACCTCGCGCGTTTGCGCGCGCATGTGGCACAGGAAGACGAGGCCCGTAAGCGTGATGACCGGCGTGCCACGGTACGGCTCTCAGGCGAATTTCACGTGATGCTCGCGCAGGTATCGGGCAACCGCTTCATCGAGCGGACCATGCGCGGTTTGCAAATGCTCACGTGCCTGACGATCCTGCTCTACAACGCGCCGACTGCGCAGGCGTGTCTGCACGACGAACACGCGCGTCTGATCGACGCGGTGGAAGCGGGGAACGTCAAACTGGCGCAAAAAATCATGGACGAGCATCTCGACCATATTCAAGCGACGTTGCGGCTGCATAGACCGGAGGGAGAGAAGGACGACCTGGAGGCGATCCTCGTTCACGGCCTATGACGCCGATGCGGTTCAGGGTGCCGTGAGTGTGTCGAGCACGCGCCGCAGAAACTGGTCGCATTCGGCGAGCTGCGACAGTTCGACGGATTCGTCCGCCTTGTGCGCATCGTCGATGCTGCCGGGACCGCAGATGACCGTGGAGATACCGGCCCTGGCGAACAGGCCGGCTTCGGTGCCGTAAGTCACCTTGCGCGTTGCGAAGTCATTGCACAGGGTCCGCACCAGTCGCGTGATGGCGGCTTGTTCAGCGCTGTCGAGTGACAACGTTGTGCCGACCTTTTCAAACGAAATCGCCGCGGTAGCGGATACTTCGCGCATCTCCGGCTCCAGATTCTCGCGGGCGTAGCGGGCAACCTGTTCCAAGAGCCGTTCCGGATCTTCGGACGGCAGATTGCGGTATTCGAAGAAGAATTCGCAATCCTCGGGTATGGTGTTGATCGCGACGCCGCCCTTGATCAGGCCGGTTTGTGCCGTCGAAAACGGTACGTCGAACGCGTGATCGAAGGGGCCGTTGCGACGCAGAGCATCGGCGGTGTCGCGTATCCGGCAGATCAGGCGCGCGGCATATTCGATCGCATTGACGCCGCTCGGCGTGCGCGACGAATGGGCGGCCACGCCCTTCACGCAGCACCGGTAGGCATTGTTGCCCTTGTGCGCGACGACCGGCCGCATGCTGGTGGGCTCGCCGACGATGCAGCCTGTCGGCCGGATGCCGCGTTCCGCAAGTTCAGCGAGAAGCAGCGGCGCACCGAGACAGCCGACTTCCTCATCGAATGAGAAGGCGAAATGAAGCGGCTCGCGTAGCGGGCGCTTCTGGAATTCGGGCAACAGGCCGAGCGTCACTGCGATAAAGCCTTTCATGTCGCACGAGCCGCGGCCGTAGAGCCGATCGCCACGGATAACCGGATCGAAGGGATCGCTTGACCAGTTCTGGCCGGTTACGGGAACGACATCGGTGTGCCCGGACAGCACGACTCCGCCATTCGTCTCGCCGTTGAAGGCAGGCAATGTCGCGAACAGATTGGCCTTTTGCCCGTCCTTGTCGTAGATGAGCAGGGCTTCCATGTGATGGGCTCGAAGGCGGTCCCGGATCGCTTCGATCAAGCCGAGATTTGAGCGACTGCTCGTCGTATCGTAGCGAATCAGTTCGTCGGCCAACGCGAGATAGGCGGGACGTTCGTTAGGGTCCACTGCTGGCTTATCAAACATGACGTGTGCCCTCGGGCTCTCCAGATAACATCGAGCGATTGTAGGCGGACGAAATTCACAACGTGTACGTATGCGCGCCCGCTGTGCTCGTCGCGTTCGGTCGCCAGAGCGCGCAACGCTGTTCGACAAGCAGGGTGCTTGCCTGTCTGCAATCCTACGCTCGCAACCCGCGCTTGCCACATCACACGTCAGCGAGGTAGCTTCGCCGCATAAGTTTCCCAGTCCGCATGCAGCGTCTGCGCCCGCGCGTACACCTTTTCCATTTCGGCGCGCAGCGGCGCGATCGATTCATCGGCGAGATCAAACTCGGTGCTGAGCGCCTCGTAGGCTGCGCTGATTTCACGCAAAAGCGCGGGCTCTTCGACGCGGGTGAGTCTCCCGCTGCGCAACACGGCGTCGCCTGCGACGAAGACGCTGTCGATCGACGCGCCACGTTCGGCATAGACCAATTGGCGCACCGGGTCCGTCAGCGGCGTGAAGCTGATCGTATCGGTGCGATACGCCACCAGGTCGGCACGATAACCATCGTCAGGCCGGCAGCGACCAACGAACAGAACAGACCATTCAACCCTGCCGCAAGCCAGGGAGGTCTGACGAAATCGACCTCCCCAACTTTTGCACGCTCTCCAGTGCGCATGACCAACAATCTTCAGAAGGCCCATCGTCTGCGATCATCATCAAAAACGGGGAGTTATGAGCGGAGACCATAAATGCCGCGGCGAAGCTGGCCTTCGAAGTCGATCACCGGCGATCGATCTGGCTGTGTGCTCGGGGGCGGGATGTTACGTTTCGGTGCCGAACTGCTCGCTGTCAACGCAATAGCAATCAGCGATCCGATAGCATAATCATTCAATTTGACATAATTAAAGTGATCAACGTTTTCCGCTGAACGTCGCACTAAAATCTATCATACATAATTAATGTAGTCGAAAATTCTGAAAATATTAAAATACGTTCATGAAGTTGCCGTGCTACGAGCCATGATATGGCTACGTCCGGTTGAACTTGGCACGGGGGTACGGCTCGCTGCGATGCAAACTCGCTGACCGGTTTCGATCCGTCAGTATTTGCCTGATGAGAGCCAACGACTCTTCGGCCGTGGCAGTCGGATTGTGGAGGCGAGCCCCGCTGAACTGCGGCGCTGTGACGCCGAGGTACCGGCAAACGGACGACACATAGGGCTTCGCTGGCCCGCCGCAGCGCTCAGCAGCGGCCGTCAGCGCTGCGTCGCCGACCTGAGTGCGCAGCCACGCCAGGGTGCGGCGGTCCCGTTCATTGAGCACACGGACCAGATGTTCCATCCTGCCTCCTCACTGTATATATTAACAGTACTGTTAATATATACAGTGATTGAGGCGTTTTCAAGGCGCAGCGCCATTCATCGAATGGACGAGGCTATCCGAAGGCGGTATCAAATGCGGTATAATGTGGCATCGTTTGATACCTACTGGTGGTTGTCATGACTACTGTCTCACCCGCAAAAATCGCCGCTGTGATGGCCTTGACACCGCTGCCCCGATCATTTGCAGAGCTGGACGATCGGGTACGCGGCGGGCTGCCCAAATCCGCGCTTCGCGCCAGCGTTGAGCACGTCGCGCGGACCACGGAAGAACGTCGCAACCTTTTGTTCCGCATCATTCCTGAGGCCACCTTCAAGCGTCGGCGCGACCTGCTGAACCCGGATGAATCGGAGAAGGCCGAACGCCTGGCTCGCGTCTTCGCCACTGCTGAATACGTGTGGGATTCGGAAGCCGACGCGCGGGAATTTCTCAATATCCCGCATCCGCTGCTGGATGGGCGCACGCCGCTCGATGTGTCGATGACCGAACTGGGCGCGCGACGCGTCGAGGAATTGCTCTGGAAGCTGTTTTATGGAATCCCGGCGTGATGCGGATTTACCGGATTGCTGACCGACGTCACCCGATATGGGACGGCACCGGCGCGATGTTGGTAGGCGGCCGGTTTAACAGTCCCGGCCGCCCGGTCATTTATGGGGCGACGACGTTCGCCGGCGCAATGCTGGAGGTGCTCGTGCACGCCCGCATTGGCAAGGTGCCGCGCACTCATGTTTTCTGCGTCGCCGATGTGCCAGATAACATCGCGATCGAACGCGCCGATGCCGCGATTTTGCCGGCGGGCTGGGACGGGCCCGACCTTGAAATCGCGCGGGCATTTGGCGATCGCTGGATCGCTGAGAGCCGCACCGCAGTGCTGCTGGTGCCGTCTGTGGTGGCGCGTGAAGAATGGAATGCACTCGTTAATCCAACTCACCCGATGACTCAAGGTTTTGCAGTTAGCGAGTCGCGCCCCGTCGTGTGGGATGAGCGTCTGTTTCCCCGCGGATGAACGGCCCCCGCACCTGCCTCAGCCGCTACAGCTTTCGCTTCGTCGCTTCGTCGCTTCTGAGGTAGCTCCGAACGCGATGATGTGCGGCCTCTGGAAGGGCGCACCGGTGAATGTGGGAAAGACCTGGTGGCGAACCGCAGCCGCCAGAAACACGTTCTTCGCGCGCCGGCGCGCGATTCCCGAATCAGGAGCCCGTGAACTGCTGCGGCACTTCGCGTGGTGGATTACCGAGGATCAGCCGGTACTTGCCCTCACGTTCCCAGTGTGTCGGGTTCCCGTAAAAGCTCACCATTCAACAGAAATGCAGATCAACAATACGCAACTAACCGTCTCTGCCGCCGATTTACACCATAAACCCCAAACCTGCCTAGCAGCGAAGGGGCTCGGGGAAGTCGGGGCTCTTAGTAAAAGGACTGACGGTGTCGGCGACCGAAGGCGGCTCACGAGGGGCTGGATCGTGAGATCGTCCGCGATCGCCCCAGTTGTAACTTCTGGTAGATTGATCGCTGCGCGGCGCAATACAAATAGACAGACCGCGAAAGGTATCGTCGAGGTGCACATGGAAGTTCTTGATCTCGCGGCCGCCGTCTCGCCGGACAGACGCGCCGTGGTTTTCATGCTGTCGATCCGCGGTCGCGAAATCGAATGCGCGGTTGCGCGTGATGCACTCGAAGCGCATTTCTGGCTACCGCGCGATGCCGGCGAGATGCTGACGCTCAAGACATTTGAAAACGGCCGCAACCGCATCGTCGCGGTCGCACAAAGGAAACTGCTCGCGCGCCCGGACGGGCGGTTATGGCTCGCCGCCAACGGCTTCGTGACCCGATAGCCGCCAGTGGCTGGCAGGCGATGTTCGCGGCAGCGCGACGGTCCCGCGCCGGTTGATCGGAGCAGTAAAGCGAGCGATCGTACTTTTGTTGATAATTTAATTTATGTCAAATTAAGGGTCTCGACCTGTCGGTTCCCCGTGGGCCCATTTCTCCACAATCACACGCCGCTCATTATTCCGGTGCCGCAGCGCGCCGCAACAACCGCGGATCGGTCAACCACGCCTCACGGGCCCCAATCTCGACGTGGACAAAATCAGGATGATCGGGGTTGAGCAGATAATTGAATTCAGCAGGGACGACTGCACTGGGAACGGCCAGGACTGCACTGGTGCGCGTCTGCGACCACGTAGCCCCGACCTGCTGCAGTTCACCGCGCGCGGAGATGTCCCGCCAGTCGGCAGGCAAACTGGCTGGATCGATACGTTCCACGATTCTTTCGGGGAATCTGGCTGGAATCATCACATAGTGCGCACGCAACGGTGAATCCTGGACCAGCATCTCCAGGAGCGCCAGCGATTGCGTATGCGCCGTGTACACCATCGCGACGCCTTTGGGATTCCACCGACCACCGTACAGTCGTGCACCTTCTCCGGAGAAAGCGGTATCCGCATACCGCTCGGTGACCACCCGCCATACCGTGAGCATTACGCAAACACGCCATGCTCGATGCGCCCCAGCGTGTCCATCACACTATCGGCGCCGATGTCGGTATCCACAAGGCTAAGGGGTGTCGCACCCTCCAGCGCAGCGATCGGAGTCTTGAGCCAGGCGAGCGCCGGGTCGAGATCCTCAAAAACCTCCGCAGCGCGCGCGACCACGCGCGCAAGCCGCAGCAGCTTTGCTGACTCTTCACGACTCAACACACCTTCTCGCTTGCGACGCGCCAAGGTCCGCTCAGGAATGTCAAGCGCCTGCGCCAATTCCGCTTGCGATAATCCGATCGATCTGAGCATGGCATCGAGCGCCTGCGATGAAATCCCATGGCGGACCACATCCACCCACTCAAGGCCCGATCGAGGCGCGTGCGGGAATACCGTGCGACCTCCTAGCAGTGAGTCAGCTGACACCCTTCCGATAAGATTCACGATTGCACCTCCTGCCATTTGGCATCCACTTTATACCAAAATGGCAGCATCCGCATGTCGCCGTCGCGACAGTCGCTGTCGCGTCACGCCCTGCGATGGCCGACTTCCCGACCGGCGTGGAACTTGGGGCTATCGTTCTTGCCGTGCGAATTTTGGCGGTTTGATCCTAAAAATCCATATTGAACAACGGCTTGCGAAACCGCCGGTTGCGCAAAACCCTCCAAACCACCGAGCCTTGCTGCAAGCCGCTCTGCACGCGCTTACCGCCAAAATTCGCACGGCAAGAACGATAGCCCCTAATGGCGCGTCCCCGGTCATTCTCGAATGTCTTGAGCATGCGCGCTTCGTCAGCACCACCATGTCGCCAGAAATTCTCTTTGAGCGCCTCACGCGCTCTCGAACATTCCATGACGCGGCCGCGAAACGACAGCATGAAAGCTGCAGCCCGTCCATCCGGCGAGATGGCTAACGCCTGTTAAAGACCTTCCGCGGCAGACCTCGCCGGATCCTTTGGCGGCCGTACGTGTATTCGTGATGCACCGCGCCCGTCGAATCTTCCGGACGTTGCGCCGTCAGCAAAACGGATTTCTCACCATTGGATGCGTCGCAGTGCGCGGACGCGACGCGCCGGCATCCTATTACGGATTCCGGCATCGTCGAAAACCAGACAAACTTGCGCCCGCGCCGTCTGCCTCTCCTCCGTCCACCTACATGCCTGTACGGTTCGAAGGGCGTGAGAAGCTCCGAATGCTGCCGCCACCCGGCTGCAGTTCAACTTGGAGCTTACGATGACGGAAACAACACAGGAAGTCCAAACCACCGATCTGACATCCCCATCGGTTATGCCAGCGGCACAAGCGACGCAGTCCGGCAAAATCACCGCCGGTCGTCGCGCGGCGCGTCTGCCTTTCACGGTACGTGTGGTGGCCGACGATGAAGCGCTTGAGCGGGCCCTGAGGGTGCGTCAGACCGCGTATTTGCGGCATGTCCCGGAATTCGCCCGAACGATGGATCAGCCTGAACCCTATGATCGTGACCCCGGCGGGCTGGTCTTGCTCGCCGAGGCAAAGCTTGACGGTAGCCCGGTGGGTACGATGCGCATCCAGACCAACCGCTTCCGGCAACTTGCGATCGAGCAATCGGTGGAGCTGCCTCAGTGGCTGTCGGGCCGGATGGTTGGCGCCACGCGGCTAGGTGTAGAAGCCGGCGAGCCCGGGCGAATGGTCAAAACCGCGTTGTTCAAGGCGTTCTACTTATATTGCATGCTCGAGGGGCTTGAATGGATGGTGATAGCGGCGCGAACTCCGCTTGACCGCCAGTATGCCGCGCTGCTTTTTCGCGACGTTTACGGTGACAAGGAGTTCATTCCTCTTGCTCACGCTGCCAACATCCCGCACCGTATCATGGCTTTCGAGGTCGACACCGCGGAACGCCGCTGGCGGGAAGCGCGTCATCCACTTCATGATTTCATGGTGGTGACGCATCATCCAGATATTGACCTGCGCGCAGCACCGGCTCTGAACTGGCCAGAGGCAACCGACACCCTGCAGAACAAGCAGGCGCGGGCCGATATACACTCAGGCTCCGGCAACGCGGCACGCTACTAATCGCGCTGTCGAGGCACTGTTGCGACTGCGGTGCGCCTTTGCATCGCGGATTGGCGCCTGGCACCCGCGTCGCGACATGTTGAGACGAAGTGAAAACGACGATCGAACGGTGTCGCTCACGTCTTCGAGCGGGGCGACACCTGATGAGCCCCGGCTGCGCAGACGAAAGGTGCGCAGACAGGGATAAAACACCACCGCGCACATTGACGGGCATGATGAATGGATTGGTTTGAAAGGAATCCGTACCGGACGGGGAGCCGTTCCAGTCTAGCGATTGAGGCATTTACTTTCCTGTTTTCGTATTACGCGGTACCGATCGCCGTCGGTGTCCTGTCTCTGCTCGTGCTGCTCCTGCCTGCTCCGGCACCCCAGGGCGGGGATGGCGTTCCATTATCCATGCGCGTCCTGGGCGACCAGCGTGACGAGCTCGACGTCGCCCGCGCGAGTGCCGCGCTCCGAGCGCAGCCCGTACGCGAGCGTTACGACACCCATCTGAGCGAGACGCCAATCTGGTTCGCTGTCGCAACACCGCCGTCTGAGCCGTCAAACGGCCGTACCTCTGGAGCACCGCCGCTCTCGACGGCGATCCTGTTTCCGTCGCGGCATATCCAGCAGATTGAGTGCTTCGATGGATCCACGCTTCTGCCCATCGGCAGCGTATCGAGAAATCTTGCTTCGTCAGGCGATCTGACGCGCATAGGCAGCGGCATTGCGGTGCAACCGGGGCGGCATGATGAAGTGGTCTGCCGGGCGATCTTCAGCGGCCCGGCTGTTCTCGGCGCGGCCCAATTGTCACCGGATGGCCTCAAGCAGATCAACGACGCATTCCATCGGCACGCCGGACTGCTCGAGGGTGGTCTCGCGACGCTTGCAGCATTTGTGCTGATTACCGCGATAATCAATCGGGATTGGGTCTACGTGCTGTTTGCCGCCTGGCTGTTTGGGAACCTGCGGCTCGGCGCGATCTCGATGGGCTGGGATGAACAATGGCTCGGGTCGTCGCTGCCGGTGCAGTGGATCTCGCTGATCCGCAAGGTCACCGTGCCGGTGTACTACATCCTCACCTACACGCTCTTCGTGACCCTCTTCAGGAACGATCTGACTCGCGTCGGGTACCGGCACCTGCTTCGTACCATTCAGTGGCTTGGCCCCATCCTGTTGATCGCCTCGATCGTGCTGCCCGTTCCGGCTTATCTGCCGTTGATGTGGGGCATCGTCAGCGTTGGTATTGCAGTGGTAATTTTTATGCTGGGACGCATCCTTAGGCTCTCGCCGTCGAGGACTGCGCTCTGGTATAGCGCAGCACTCGCGGTGGCGCTGATTGCAAGCTTCTCTGAGGTCGCTTCGGCGGCCTTCCACACGCGATTTCTTATCCCGACGCTGAACAGCGTAACCGCGGCGCTCGTGTCCAGTCTGATGGCCGCACTCGCGATCGCCGAGCAGATCCGTGCCGAGCGCGCCGAGCGGTTGCGGGCGCAAGCAGAATTGCGTCGCGCGTATGACGTCACGCCGGTCGGGCTCTTTACCGTCGGGGCCGATGGCGAATTCCTGCAGTTCAACCCGGCGCTCGAAGCGATGCTCGGGATGGAACGCGGTGCAAAACGACTTCATTGGGATGACTACTTCCCGGCGGCAAGCTGGCAACCTATCTATCGACAGGCGACGGACACAGGCGCGATCGAAATCGAACTGTCCCGGGATGGCGGAATGCGGTTGGCCAGCGACGCCGCGTCCACGACTCAGACCGCGAGCGGCCGCCTCGCCACATATGGCGATATCGTAGCGACACCCGGACAGGGCAGCACGAACGTCCGCCACTACCTGCTCAAGGCCGCACACGACGGCACCCGGCTGGAGTGCTCGGTACAGGACGTCACCGAAAGGCAACAAGCGATCCAGACATTGAGTTTCCTGGCGGATCACGATCCGTTGACCGGGGCGCTCAACCGGCGAGGCATTGACAAATACATCGCCGAGACGATGACGGCAGCGGGGCGTCCGGCCAGGTCGCTGGTGATCGCCTATCTGGACCTCGACCGTTTCAAGCTCATCAACGACCTGTTCGGCCATCATATCGGCGATGAGGTGTTGAGACAGGTCTGCATGCGCATCGAGGCGGGACTCGGTTCAGCCGACCGGGTTTGCCGCGTCGGGGGCGACGAGTTCGTCATCCTGCTCCTGGACACGCCGATTGCGCTGGCGGCGACGGCATCACAGGCGATCATCGATGCAATCGGCGGAGAGCCCTATGGGATCGGCCACCGTGCGTTTCATGTGCGGGCGTCGCTTGGACTGGTTGAAGCTCCTGTGGGGCTGCGAGCACAGGAAGCGATCTCCGCGGCCGACAGCGCCTGCCGTGAGGCCAAGCTCGAGGGCAATGGACGTATTGTTGTGTATGAGAGCGACGCACCAATGTTCGTCGAACGGGCGCGCCAACTGAGCCTGCTGGAGCAGTTCAGCAGCGATCTGCCACCTGGCGGCCTGTTCCTCGAAATGCAGCCCATCATGTCGATGACGACGCCGTACGAGGCGCTTGATTTCGAAGTACTGCTTCGCATGCGCGGTTCGGACGGCGCAATCGTCCCGCCGGCAAAGGCCATATCCGCCGCAGAGACCAACGGGACAATTTCGGCGCTCGATAAGTGGGTGATGGAAACCACCCTGACCTGGATTGACCGTAACCGTTCGAAGCTCGCGCGCACCCGTTTCGTTTCCGTCAACGTCAGTGCCGCTTCGCTGAACGACGAGCGCTTTGTCTCCCAGGTGGGCGCACTCTTTCGCCGATTCCGGCACGTGGTTCCGCTACTTTGCATTGAAATCACCGAGGGCGTCGCGCTCCACGACCTGAACAACACGCGTCGCCTGATTGGCGGTGTGCAGCGCCTCGGTGCCAAGGTAGCGCTCGACGACTTCGGTGCAGGCCATACGTCGTTCCCCTACCTGCGGGACCTACCGGCCGATGCGTTGAAAATCGATGGAGAATTCGTCCGGAACATCAATGGCTTTCCAGCGAACGCGGCGATCGTTGAGGCCGTTATCGGCCTTGCGCGCAATCTCGGCATGCAGAGCATTGCGGAATGGGTCGAGGACGCACCAACGCTCGAAATCCTGCAGACGATGCGAGTTGATTATGTACAAGGCTTCGCCATCGCCCGCCCGCAGTCGCCCGAGGTCATCCTCGCAGCGACATCGGCAGCCGACTTCATCACAGACCCGGACATTCTCGCTCTGATTGGCCCGAGAACTGCACCACAGTCGATGGACGATGATTCAATGCGATCGCTGCACTAATTCCATTTCTAATTCATTAGGGCAACGCTGATTAAGTCCACCGATTGTGCGCCTCAAGCGTTATAGAGCGCACAGGTAACGACAAATGCAAAACACGATGAAGCAACAAACGCTCGCGATGGCCGCAGATCAAGGTGCAGGATTCGAGACCCGACGCAAACGCACGCGTCGCGACGAGTTTCTCGACACGATGAATTCGATCATGCCGTGGGCCGAACTGTGCACGGTGGTCGAGCCGTATTACCCGAAACGCGGCAACGGCCGCCCGCCCATTGGCCTGGAGCGCATGCTGCGGATTCACTTTATCCAGCATTGGTTCAATCTCGCGGACTTCGCCTGCGAAGAGGCGCTGTACGACAGCACCAGCCTGCGTCGCTTCGTGGGCATCGATCTGGGCTGCGAAGCCGTACCGGATGCAACGACGTTGCTCAAATTCCGGCGCCTGCTTGAGACGCACAAACTGGGTGAACGACTCTTTGCAGAGGTGGGGCGCGTGCTGCAAGCCAGCGGGATGAAACTCAGCAGCGGCACCATCGTGGATGCAACGCTGATCTCGGCGCCGAGCTCGACGAAGAATGAGCAGAAGGCGCGCGATCCCGAAATGCATCAGACGCGCAAAGGCCAGCAGTGGTATTTCGGCATGAAGATGCACATCGGGGTCGATAGCCAAAGCGGCCTGGCCCATAGTGCGGTGGTCACGCCCGCCAACGTGCACGACAAGGTGCGACACGTGTCGCCGTCTGCCGCGCGTTAAGCGGCATGTAGTAGGCGGAAAAGCTCATTCTTGTCTTGTCACGCGGGGCGTTCGGAAACAGATCGCCGTGCCGTGACCTGCTGTACGACCAGCAGTTGCCTATCCAGACATGCGTAACCGGTAACGGTTGGGTGTGAAGCTCTGGAGACAACGCGCCTCTCGACTGACGGTTCACCCCGGCGACGGGGAAGGAATCGACACGAGAGCGTTCATTTTGGTGGGGTGGCGATGCTCCGATCGCGGTTGGTCGATGTCGGACAATGACGCTCTTCTTGAATGAAGGAGCTATCGCATGAAGTTCGACTTGATCCTGGCCGTGGACGATGGTGACGGCCAGGTCACCAACATCTCGCTTGGCCAGGTGGCGCGTCCGGAGGTCAGCGATATGGCGACGTTGGGGCTCAGTCTTGCTGAGAGTAAACAACTCCTGACTCAGCTTCAGCATGAGGTCGTTGTCCGCCAATTCGAGGCAACGACGCAGCAGCGGCGGCACTGTGAACAGTGTGGCATGAAGCGCGCCATCAAGGACTTTCATGGGGCGCGGTTCCGTAGTCTGTTCGGAGACGTCGACCTGCGGGTACCGCGGTTGCGCAAATGTCAATGTGCCGCGGACGAGCCGGCTCCAGCTTCGGTCAAGCCAGCGTCGCGCCAACGCTGGGTGGCGCCGGAACTTGAATACATTCAGAGCGAGTTGGCTGCCATATTGCCCTATGCGCGCAG
>NZ_CADIKK010000059.1 GCF_902859915.1 Paraburkholderia ultramafica | reverse complement strand
CTGGAGAACGAGGCGGGTTGCCTCATTCGCCAACATACGGAACCGCGATGCCGGCCTCTCCCTGACCACCGGCGTCTGACCGTAGCCCCTACCGCGCGAGCGGTTTAGTCCTTCGACCCGTTCCGGACGCTGGACCATGGGCCACCCAATTGGCAGCTTTCAAGGTACAGCGGTCGTTGATCCCTTCGAGTCGGCCGGCAAGTCATCGGCCTTAGCAGTCCTCCACACTGCCTGCCTTGAACGTCTGGTCAGATTCATATACCGGTCATCTCTCTGCCACGGACGCTCCTTAGTACAAGGTCACTTTTTCCGACGTCCGCAACTGAGCTTCTCCGGGTTCGACGTGAAGCCGTCCGCTGCCGTCAATTAATAGCGTCCAAAGCAGATTGCGCGACCGCGACACGCCTTTGTCATCTGCGATGCCTTCACTAGAGAGCGCGAATCGCTAATCGCGATTCGCGCTCTCAACTTGGAAGGAGATTCGTGATGAAACACATGCTCCGAGCCAAGCTCAGCGCCATTGCGCTGGGCATCGCAGTGTTGTCTTTCGCGCAGGCCGATGATACAGCGCGGACAACCACTCCCATCAAGCACGTCATCGTCGTGATCGGTGAAAACCACACCTTGGACAATCTGTTCGGCGGCTATAAGCCGCCCAAGGATCAGACGATTCACAACCTGCTGTCCGAGGGAGTCGTTAACGAGGACGGCAGCCCGGGGCCGAACTTCGCGAAGGCCATACAGCAGCAGGCCGGCAACACGAAGGTGTACCGCATCGATCCCTCCATCACGGGTGCGTTCGCAACTCTTCCGCAGCCGCAGACGACCTACGCCACCGGGCTGCCGCCTAACGTTCCCGATGTGCGCTTTCCTGCGAACCTGCGCCCCGGCCCGTTTCAGATCACCAACTACGTGCCCTACGATTCCTACACAGGTGACCCGCCGCATCGATTCTTCCAGATGTGGCAACAGATCGACGAGGGCAAGAACGACCTCTTCGCCTGGGTTAGCGTTGTCACCGGCATAGGCCCCGACAACAGCTTCAACCCGCCGCCCTATGGGCCGAACAACACGTTCCAGGGCGGCGAGGCACTGGGTTTCTACAACATGAGCGCAGGGGACGCACCGAAGTTCAAGGCGCTGGCGCAGCACTATGCGCTGAGTGATAACTATCATCAGTTCGTGATGGGTGGTACTGGCGCGAACTTCCTGTCTATCGCCACCGGTGACGTTGCTTACTTCAACAGCAACGGCGCGCCGGCCAAGCCGTTCGACAATCAGATCGAGGACCCCGATCCCCAGCCCGCCACCAACAACTGGTACAAGAAGGATGGCTATACCGGCGGGTCTTACGTGAATTGCGCCGATCCCAGCGCTGCGGGCGTAAGCGCAATCATGAGCTACATCAAGAGCCAGCCGGGCACGCCGTTTCGGGGCGGCAACTGTGCGCCGGACACATACTACCTAGTGAACAACTACGGCCTCGGGTACACCTTCGACGGAAGCCCCAAACCAATTGCTTTCGACAAATTCACCCTGCCACCGCAGACGATACCGACGATCGCCGATGCCCTGTCCGCCGCACACATCTCGTGGAAGTGGTACAGCGGTGGACGTGAAGGGGCGAAGACAACTAGCGAATACTGTGGCATCTGCGATCCGTTCACCGGGTTCACCTCAATCATGACCACAGCGTTAAAGAACAACCTGCAGGGCATGACGGAGTTGGACAGCGACCTCGCGGGTAGCAGCGACCAATTTCCGGCGGTCGCGTTCGTGCGCCCGCCCGAAAGCAAAGCGGGTCACCCCGCCAACGCAAAGGTGATCGACTATGAGAATTTCGTCGCCGATCTCGTCGACAAGGTAAAGGCAAACCCGGCGCTGTGGAAGGAGACTGCCGTGCTGATCACCGTGGACGAAGGTGGCGGCTACTACGACTCGGGCTACATCCAGCCGGTGGATTTCTTTGGCGATGGCACACGCATTCCGCTGCTGGCGGTGTCGCCGTGGGCGAAGAAGGGGCACGTGGATCACACCTACGCCGATCATGCCTCGATCTTAAAATTCATCGAGAAAAACTGGCACTTGCAGCCACTGTCAGCACGCAGTCGCGACAATCTTCCCAACCCAGTGCAGCGGAGCGAGGACGAGGACAAGCCTTCCTACGCACCAAGCAATCGGCCTGCGATTAGCGATCTAATGTCCTTGTTCAACTTTGAACACGATAAGGATAAGGACCGCAAAGTCAACGACGATTGAGCGTGCCTTAACGCGGGGCAAGCCAAAGCGCGGCCCCGCGCCGCACGGCTCCTAAGCGCTAGTGAATTGACCTCCGTGGAGGGTGAAGCGAACGACGCTACTCGCCGAAGTGGCGTAGCAAGTGCTCCGCCTGACGCTTCTCGCCACCCTCATCACTCGGCACCAAGCGTCACCGTCGACTCCAACCGAGATGAATGTCGCGTTGCATCAATTTCGACGCATAGTGGAATTGTTGATCGCCAGGTCCCCCCATGAGGCTTAGACGGCACCTTGGCACGACGTATCGTCGATTGTGGCGACGCAAGCGGAGGTGCAGATGTTTGACGCCGAGATTGCAGCTACCTTGTTGAACCGTTGGGACGAGAAACTCCCAACCTTCTGTAACTATTCATCACTTGGCCTTCTTCATGAAGGAAAGTTGACCTTCCACCGGCACATTGGGAAACTTTGTGCTGACGCCGTTGCTGATGACTGATGACAGCGGCCTCGAACTCGAATGCCTTACGTTCGCCGACGGTTCTCACGCTATACGCCTCTTGCACGCGGGACGGAGGTCTAGCCGGACGCGATGGGGAGCCGTCGAGCCGATCCAGACAATGCCGCAGACGGATTGATGCCCAATGCGTCAAATCAAATCGCTGACCTGGGATCGGGGCAACGAGATGGCCGACCACAAGCGCTTGCTCAACTCGGCAGCCCGGCCATTGATCAGATGCACAGCTTCTATCCGAATCAGAACGTGCAATCGATGCCGCAGCTGCCGGTTGGCTGCTTGCCCGTCATGGCCGTGTAGTGGTCGCGAACTTGTGTATCGTCGAGCAGATAATTGTAGATCGCCACCTTGCCGATGGCGCCCTGGAACCCGGCATCGTAAGCCATGGTGCCGATATTCAGCGGGCTGCTCGCGGCGGCCGGCACCACGTGGTATTGGCTCATGCAGCCGGTCGGCGCATGCACTGCCATATTCCACAGCACTCCATTGACCCAAATCTTGATGAAACCCGGCTGGCTCGGGTCGCACACCGACGGAGTGCTGTTCACCGAGTATTCGCCCACCACATGCAGCCACTGGCCGGGCTGGAACAGATTGCACGTACGCTGCCAGTCGGCCGCGGAAGAGAGAACTGGCGGGCAGATGACCGTTGTCCGGGCGGAGCCGACGTCCGAGTGTCCGCATGCAAACATTGGCCAGTGGCCGGAAATGGCCGTTCCCGAAAAGTCACCGGCCACTCAGATTGAACGGCGCACAGGACATGCGTTTTCGCTCATTTCGCAGGCGTCGCCGAAAGCGGTTCGAGCCCGCTCCTCGAAATCGCGGGCGCCGCGTCCGGCGACGACAGAAAATGGATCAGCGCGTCTGCGCCGGCCGGATTTTTCGCGCTGGTGGCGATGCCCCCGGAGAACACCGTGTACCTCTGCACTTCTGCGGGCAAACTGCCGACCACCGTCACCCCCTTCTCCGGCAACAGTTCGACGACCTGCTGAATTCCGATCTCAGCGTCTCCATTCGCGACGGCATTGGCGACCCGCGCGACTGGAATCATGCGGCTCTTGCTCTCCATCCGTCCCGCGATGCCAAGACGCCAGAACAGTTCGCTGCCGACATAGACGCCAATCGGGCTGTCCGGATAGACGATCGACTTCGCTGCGAGCAGCGCTCGCCGCAATCCGTCGGCCGAGCTGATATCCGGCTTCGGCGTCCCCTCGCGAACCACCATGCCGATTGCCGAGCGTGCGAAGTCCACCTTACTGTCCGGCAAGACCTTGCCGGCATTGATCTGTTCGTCGAGCGCATACCCAACCACGATCAGCACGTCCGCCCACTCGCCACGCGCAAGCCGCACAGGGATCGCATTCGCGGCCGTACCCACCGTGGGCCCCCAGACGGTGATCAGCTTACGGCCAGTCGCCTCCTCGAATTGCGGGCCCAGTTCGCGATAGGCCGACGCAAAGCCGCCCGAAATCATCACCTTGACTTCGTCTGCTAATGCAGCCCCGCTGCCCAGTAACGCGCCCGCTACGCAGAACGCGAGTGCGCGAATCCTCAGCTTGCGGATGGTCACGGCCCCGCCCCAATCTCGATTGGATGACCCAGTCCGGATATGCATCGAGTCCGGATGCCAGTCATGATGTTAGCCTGCATCGAGTGCGACAGCGAGACTGCTGCGAGCCGGTGGGCTTCACGCTACCGCCGTCGAAGGGGCCGCCGCCAATCAGTCACTCCACCGGTCCCTCGACGGATTCGCCGGCTAGCAGAATGTTTTATGCGCGCAATGTGCGCCGAATCAGGTCGATGTGATCCCGGCCGATACGCCGCAGACTCGTTTCCATCGATCGCATGATGTGCGAGCGGCCAAGGCCCACGTCGTTGTGGCCGGCTCCCGTGCGCAGCCGGACTTTGGTCGCGACCAGCATGCGCGATTCGTCGAGTCCGAGGTCAGCCAGCGCCTGCCCGACGACCGTTTCAGAGTGCCCTTGCCAATAGACGTCAGCCGTGTCGATCAGGTTGATACCGTGCTCGACGGCCATCGCGACAAGCCGTGTGGCCTGGGCACGGTCGAGGCCCGCAATGTCACCCCAGATTCCGGTGCCGGCACCAAAGGTCATGGCGCCAAGACAAAGACGGGAAATGCGCAGTCCTGACCTGCCGAGTGTGCTGTATTCCATAACGAACGCCTCGATATGAATCCCTCGATGACGGCGCGCGGAACGCAACCAGCGACGCGGCATCCTGTCCGTGTCGCCCGGTGCGCCCATGTCAGTCCGCCGCTGAGACGAGTGCGCGCAGAACGGTTTCCAGTTCCACTTCGCCCTTGACGATGTCGGCTTCCTTGCCTTCGAAGGAAATCCAGCCTTCATTGAATCCATCGACCATGCGCATGCGCGGCAGTGGTTCCTTCATGCCCTGCGACCGGAACAGCGCCTCCCAGGTGTCGCGCGCGACGATCTCGGCTCGTACCGGATGGCCAAGGATCCGGGCAAACGTGGCCGCGATGTCGTTCGGGGTGACGCGCTGCGGCCCTTCGAGCTCGACGATACGTACACCGCTCCAGGCCCGTTGAAGCAATTCTGCGGCGACACGGCCGACGTCCGCCGTCGCGACCATCGGCACAGCTTTGTCGAGCGGTTGCAGGAAGCTGGGGATCACTCCCTTGTCGCGGGCCGGTGCCACGTCCCATGCGGCGTTTTCCATGAACCAGCCGGGACGCAGGAAGGTCACCGGCATCGGCAGGTCGCGTAGCGCCTGCTCCATCAGCGTGCGCTGCGTGAGCAGATTGGTCTCGGTGGCCTGCGCGCCGATCGTCGACAGGCAGACGACCTTGCCCGGCCGCGCCGATTGAAGCGCCGTGTGCACCGCGTCGATGACCGCACGCGCTTCCGGAAAGCCCGGAGCCGGATCGAACTCGGACGGCGGCAGAATGAAGACGCCCTGCGCGCCCTCGAAAGCTGCGGCAAGGGAGCTCGCGTCGTCCATGTTGGCCGTCACCACTTCACCGCCGCGTTCCGCCCACGAGCGTGCCCGATCGGCATCGCGTACGACCGCGCGTACCGGCAGACCCGCTGCGAGCAACGTGCGCGCCACAGCACCGCCAACCTTTCCTGTGATTCCCGTGATTGCATACATTGATGTTTCTCCTTGCATGGAAAATTGATGCGGACCCGCGATGATTGGTACGACGTGCCGATCAACGATGCGCGTAAAGTGAATTGCCACGCACTTGCGCAGTGAAGCGGTTGCCCGACTCGGACGAACCGCTGTGCACACCGCCCACGCCGCTGCCGATGTTCGATCCGGCGCCGGTCTGCGAGGCTACCTTTGCCTCGGCTGCCTGGATGTCGGCGGGGTAATGCGGATCATCGGCTCGGCCGGGCCAATAACCGACGTTTTCCAGTTGCACGAGCTCTGCACGCACCTGCGCACGGGTAACGGTCGAGCCGGATTCCTGAGCGTATCCAGCGACAGGGAAGACGATGGCGGCCGCGACGGCAAGGACGAAATGACGGGTATTCATGGCAATGCTCCTTTGGGTTTGCTGAGGTTGAAGCGCGCTGTTGGGATGCATTGTGGGTAAACTCGACTGAAAACTAAATGACACGAATGACATTTAAGAAATGACGTCTAGTCATGAGTGCGTTGTAGCGTTTCTTTGAGGTCCTGTGCGCCAGTCAGCGGGTGATCACGCATCCGCGGCAATTGCGTTACCGGTCGGGTACACGACGTCGCGAATACCGGTGGTCCCTGGGTCAGACCGGCTGCGTCAGCAAATGGAAACGTGTGCGCTACTGTCCGGAGACTGCGCCCCTCGTCGAAGACGTTTCATGACCGCGCTCACCTTGCACAGGCCATGTCTGGAAAATGAATGTGCAATTTGGCGCGCAAAGTACAAATTGCGGCAGCGCCAGTCAAGTCCGGCCGCTTGAAATGCGCGTAAATAGGGACCGGAGTTGGTGCATGGACAATCTGCGGTTGGACTGCAGGATCCGATGCAATGGTGCGAGACAGGGGACGTACGGTGAGTATTTCCAGGAGGTCATCGTCAGTTGACGGCCGATCGCGACTTTATTGCCAAACGAGAGGTTCGCTCAGAACTTCACCTTCACCTGAAACCCGATCGTAAACGGCAGATTGTCCGACGGAATCGGCGGAATCACGATGAAGTTCGCGCCGACGCGTTTGTATTCGACCATCACGATCGGCGCGACCACCGGCCCGATCGTATGGTTGTGGCCAAGGCCCCAGTTGCCGTAGTTATAGCCCGAGATGATCCCGGCGATCGCCGCGATCCGCACGATGCCCCAGTGCGCGAACTCCGGTGCCCAGACGCCGCCGCCGTAGTACGAAGGCCTGCGCAGCGAGTTGCGAAAGCCGCCGGCCGTCAGCGCCCATTGATTGTTGAGCCAGCATTCGACGCCAAGGCCCGGATTGAACTGTTCGAAATCGGTATTCGGATCGGGGTTGATGTGATACGAGCCGAGCATCGCGTCGACCCACACGCCGCCCTCGCACCAGTTGCCCGCATGCGCGGTGGATGCCGCCGCCAGGCTCGCAACGAGCGTCACTGCAGTACGTCGGATATTCTTCTTGATCTGCCGAAATTGCATGTCCTCTCCGTCACCAGTCGAGCGCCGGTGTCATCTATGTTCTGGCCATGAGCTTGCCGCCCGTCGCGCACTGTACCTCAACCCGCACATGCGATGTCGAGGGCGCGCTCGGACACGCGGGCACAAGACGTGCCTCGCCGCCAGCAACCGCAACGATAACGGAGAACCGATGGCAAAGCGGTGAATGCGCGTCGCACATCCGCCTGCCATCTTCGACGAAGGTCTAGAGACCGAGATCCGACAGGCCCGGATGATCGTCGGGACGACGGCCGAGCGGCCAGTGATACAGACGGTCGGCTTCGCGAATCGGCAGATCGTTGATGCTGGCATGACGGCGCGCCATCAGCCCATGCTCGTCGAACTCCCAATTCTCGTTGCCGTAGGAGCGAAACCAGTTGTTCGAATCGTCGTGCCATTCGTAGGCAAAGCGCACGGCGATGCGGTTATCGGTGAACGCCCACAGCTCTTTGATCAGCCGGTAGTCGAGTTCCCTCGCCCACTTGCGGCGCAACAGGCCGACGATCTCCGCGCGGCCATGCGTGAACTCGGAGCGATTGCGCCAGACGCTGTCCGGCGTGTACGCGAGCGACACGCGCTCGGGGTCGCGGGTATTCCAGCCGTCTTCCGCGGCGCGCACTTTCTGGATCGCGGATTCGCGCGTGAACGGTGGCAGCGGCGGGCGGGTTTCGATCGGATCGGCCATGGTGGTTCCTCAGTCAGGTTGCGGCGCGCCGGGATGGCGGCCGTTTGTTTGCGGAAGGGCTTGTGGATTTGCTAACAGACTTGCTGGCAGAAGTGTCTGTGGACATGCCTCGATCGCTGGCGGATTGGGCCTCGGCGTCGAGCAGAATTTGCGCTGCGGTTCGCGCGTCGAGTGCTGCCTCGGCCTCGCCGCTCACCAGCGCCACGGCGATCGCGCCGTCGAGCAGAACCAGCCACTGACGCGACAGGCGCGCGCCGCGCCGCGCATCCATGCCGGACTCCGCGGCGAATGCGTCGCATTGGATCCGCACGAAATCAAGCAGACGTTCCTTGTGTTTGCGCGCGACGACCCGGATCGGATCCTCCGTCGAGGCGATCTCACCGGCTGCATTCAGGAACGCGCAGCCGTGAAACTCTTCCGACGCAAACCATTCGCGCAGCACCTCGAACATGCCGAGCAGACGCTTTCGCGCAGTCTTGCCGCGCCGCTGCGTGCCCGCGATAAACCAGTTCATCCAGCGCTCGTCGCGCCGTTCGAGTGCGGCCGCCACAAGCGCGTCTTTCGATTCGAAATGCGTGTAGAAGCTTTTGCGCGCGGTGCCGGACTGCTTGACGATCGCGTCCACGCCGGTGGCGTGGATGCCGCCGGCATAGATCAACGCCTCGGTGGCATCCAGCAGACGCTCGCGTGCGCCGCTGGGCGCCGCCGCTTCAGTGTGAGTTTCGGTAGCCATGGACGAAGGGTAGAACGATCATTCTCCATCGTCAAGTCTTCGTGTGTTTTGGCAGACTGGGTACGCTAGCTGCTATCGTGATGACGATCGGTCAACCGGAACGAACTTCATGAGCTCATCACCTGTCCGCGCCACGCTGGTGCGCGCGCTGCTTGCCGCAACGCTGCTGACGGCAATGGCTTGCACGCCGCTGCAGGTACTCACGCATTCGGTCAGCCAGAACGAGGCGCGCGTGCCCGCCGGCCGCTACGAGATCGATCCGGACCATACCAGCATCACGTTCGACATCGATCACTTCAAATATTCACGCTTTACGATCCGCTTCGATCGCAAGCACGGGCAGCTCGACTGGAACGAGGGCGGTCTCGACCGGAGCACGGCGTCGGTCACGATCGACGCTGCAAGCATCAATACGAATGTGCCGCTGCTCGACAAGATGGTGAAGAGCGACAGCATGCTCGACGTGTCGCGCTATCCGGAGATTCGCTTCGCGAGCACGCGGTTTGAGCGCACCGGCGAATCGCGCGGCACGTTGACCGGCGATCTGACGATTCGCGGCGTCACGCAACCGGTAACGCTCGATGTCACGTTCAATGGTTTCGCACCCGATCCGCTGACGAAGAAAGACACGCTCGGCTTTTCGGCAGAGGGTCGTTTCAGCCGCGCGAAGTTCGGTTTGTCGACGTGGTATCCGGCCGTCGGCGACGACATTCATGTGCGCATTCAGGCGGAGTTCGTTAAAACGCCCGCCGGCGCGTGAGCGCGGTGCGGGCGTTGAGTGGACGTTAAGTGGGCGTCGAGCGGACCTTGAACGGGCCTTGTCCTGGCCGCTCTTTTTGCGCGCAGCGATAGCGCGCGCCGTCGTCCTCGTCGTGCTAATTCACGCAGCCGTCCAGTCGAGAATCACCTTGCCGCTCTCACCGGAGAGCATCGTAGCGAATGCCTGCTCGTAATCATCGACCTTGAAATGATGCGTGAGGATCGGCGACAGGTCCAGACCGCTTTGCAGCATCGCGACCATCTTGTACCAGGTCTCGAACATCTCGCGCCCGTAAATCCCCTTGATTTCGAGGCCTTTGAAGATCACCTGGGTCCAGTCGATCGCGGTCTGCGCGGGCGGAATGCCGAGCAACGCAATCTTGCCGCCGTGGTTCATCTCTTCGAGCATGCTGGTGAACGCGCTCGGCACACCGGACATTTCCAGCCCGACGTCGAAACCTTCAGCCATATGCAGGTCGGCCATCACGTCGCGCAACGATTCACGCGAGACGTTCACCGCGCGCGTCGCGCCCATCTTGCGCGCGAGTTCAAGGCGATAATCGTTGACGTCGGTAATCACGACATTGCGCGCGCCGACGTGTTTCGCAATCGCCACCGCCATGATGCCGATCGGCCCAGCGCCGGTAATCAGCACGTCTTCGCCGACCAGATTGAACGACAACGCCGTATGCGTCGCGTTGCCGAACGGATCGAAAATTGCCGCGAGATCATCGGAAATCTCGGGCGGAATCTTGAACGCGTTGAAGGCCGGAATCACCAGATACTCGGCGAACGCGCCTTCACGATTCACACCGACGCCGACCGTATTGCGGCACAGATGCCGACGCCCCGCACGACAGTTGCGGCAGAAGCCGCAGGTGATATGTCCTTCGCCCGACACGCGATCGCCGATCGCAAAGCCGCGCACTTCCTGACCCATCTCGACGATCTCGCCCACATATTCGTGGCCGACGTGCATCGGCACCGGAATCGTTTTTTGCGCCCAGTCGTCCCACTTCCATATGTGAATATCGGTGCCGCAAATCGCGGTGCGGGTGATGCGGATCATCACGTCGTTGTGACCGACTTCAGGCTTCTTCACGTCCGTGAGCGTGAGGCCCGGCGCGCGTTCGAGTTTTGCCAATGCTTTCATATGCGCCTCTGTTTCAGATAACACCCAGTTCACGGCCGACGCGCGCGAATGCGTCGACGGCCCGGTCGATCTGCTCGGGCGTGTGCGCGGCGCTCATCTGCGTGCGGATGCGCGCGCGGCCTTTGGGCACCACCGGGAACGAAAAGCCGATCACGTACACGCCTTCCTTCAACAACGCATCGGCCATTTTCGACGCGAGTTGCGCGTCGCCGAGCATCACGGGAATGATCGGATGTTCGCCCGGCACGAGCGTGAAGCCGAGCGCGCTCATCTTGCTGCGGAAGTGAGCGCCGTTTTCGCGCACACGTGCGCGCAGTTGTGCGCCTTCATTGCTCGCCAGCAATTCGAGTACTTTCAGCGACGCGGCGGCAATGCTCGGCGTCAGCGTGTTCGAAAACAGATAAGGACGCGAGCGCTGCCGCAGCAATTCCACGATCTCCTTGCGCGCGGCGACGTAGCCGCCCGATGCGCCGCCCAGCGCTTTACCGAGCGTGCCGGTAATGATGTCGACACGCGACAGCACCCCGCAATGCTCCGGCGTGCCGCGCCCATGTTCGCCGACAAAACCCACCGCGTGCGAATCGTCGACCATCACCAGCGCGCCGTAGCGGTCGGCCAGATCGCAGATGCCGGCGAGGTCGGCAATGATGCCGTCCATCGAGAACACCCCATCGGTCGCGATCAGTTTGAAGCGCGCCCCGGCGGCGTCGGCTTCTTTCAGCCGGGCTTGAAGATCGGCGAGGTCGTTGTTCTTGTAGCGGAAGCGCTTCGCCTTCGAGAGCCGTACGCCGTCGATGATGCTCGCGTGGTTCAACTCGTCGCTGATGATCGCGTCGTTTTCGTCGAGCAGGGTTTCGAACAGGCCGCCGTTCGCGTCGAAACAGCTCGAATAGAGAATGCAGTCGTCCGTTTGCAGGAACGCGGCGAGCGCGTGTTCGAGTTCCTTGTGCACGCTTTGCGTGCCGCAAATGAAACGCACCGAGGCCATGCCGAAGCCGTCGTTGTCCAGGCCTTGCTTCGCGGCCTCGATCAGCCGGGCGTCGTCGGCGAGGCCAAGGTAGTTGTTCGCGCAGAAATTCAGCACGTCCGTGCCGTTGGCGAGACGGATGTCAGCCGACTGCGGGCTGGCGATCACGCGCTCGTTCTTGTAAAAGCCGTCGGCACGGATCTGCTCGAGGGTACCGCGCAGATGGGCGAGATAGTGGTCGCGCATGAACCAGACTCCTGGATAGGGTGATGGCGCCCGTGTCAGCGTATCCGGCAAGTGCGCGGCATGGGCGACGGCGAAGCGGCCTGTTATAGTCGGCGGTCAGTTTTATCGGATATTTTCGTTTTTCCGAACTAAAATCCGGTATATCGAACAACTCTAAACGATGGGTCAGGAAATGGCAAGTTCGGGTATTCGCCGCGCCGCGGCCAACGCTGCGCCCACCTCGGGCGTGGGCTCGACGCCGGCGAGTGCGGCGCCGCCGCGCGTCGGCGAACAGATTCAGCGGCTGCGCGCCGAGCGGCGCATGACACTCGACGATCTGTCGCGCGCGGCCGGCGTGTCGAAATCGATGCTCTCGGAGATCGAGCGCGACAAGGCCAATCCGACGATCGCGGTCGCCTGGCGTCTGACCAATGCGCTCGGCGTCAGTCTCGATTCGCTGTTCGCGCCGCCCAAGGCGCCGGAAGCGATCGCCGTCTCCGGTCCGCACGATATTCCCACGTTGAGCGGGCACGAGGGCAAGTATCAGTTGCGGGTGTGGGGGCCGATCGAGCTGGCCGGCAAGTTCGAATGGTATGAATTGACGCTGCAGCCGGGTGGGGCGTTGGTGTCGAACGCGCACGAGCCCGGCACGCGCGAGCATCTGACCGTGCTGCACGGATCGATCGAAATCGAGGCGGCCGGCGCGACGAAACGGCTCAAGGCTGCGGACACCGCGCGCTACGTCGCCGACGAGCGGCACGCGATCCGCAACGCCGGCAAAGGCGAGGCGAAAGCGCTGCTGGTGGTGATCCACGGCTGAGGCCGCGCCGGCGAGCCGGGCGCATCGTGGCTAGCAGTTGGCGGAATCGGCCATTCGGCCGAGGTTGCGCCCGACACTGTATATTTGTACAGTACAGGGTATCGACTGGAGCCGATAATGAACAATCTGAAAGCCGACCCTACCGATCAAGCTCTGGCCGCGCTGCGCTATCAAACCGCGGCGCGCGATCTCGAACATGTCGTGCGCAATATTGCGGCGCGCTACATCGTGCAGCAGGTGCCGCTCACCTGGCGTTTGCTGCATGCGATCGAAGCCGAGGCGCTGGCGGATCTCGGGTTTGCCAGCCGCCACGACGCCATCATGCTGGGCCTGTTCCAGCGGCCGTCCGATCTGCCTTATCCGGAAACGGACGAGGCCGTGGATTTCGGCACGTCCACCGCACTGCCGGCGGTGTTCGCATTTGCCGTCAGCGCCTATGAAGAGGCCGCACGCCGCGCCGCAAAGCCGGCCTCAGAAGGCGCGACCTTGAAACGCTCGCGGCCCTGGGGCGGCTGAAAGCTGTATTTTCGTCGGCTGCCGCCTACAATAGGCGCAACTAACGGAAAGATAGCCGATGTCACCTCCTCATCTGTCCGACCCCGTTCCGCGCCCCGCACCGTCGACTGATCTGTTCGATCAGCAACGTGAGGACTGGCGTCGCGACCCGCAAATCGCTTTCGACGCCTGGCTGGCCAAACAGCATTTCAGACGTTCTTCGGCAGAAGTCTACCGCGCGCAGTGGGGGCTTTTCCTCGACTGGCTCGGCACACGCCAGAAGAGTCTGACCACGGTCGATACGCACGCCATAGCCGAATTCGTCGCCGGACTCGAGATCCGTAAACCCCAGCGAGTCAGGTATTTACGGCTGATCGAACGGGTGCTGGATCATGTGCGCGAAATCGAATCCGCGTCGACCAATCCGGCACGTTTCATTGCTCAGGATGGCGAAGCAGCGTGGCGAAACGCGCGCGACAATGAGCCAACCGGTTTTCTCACCCATGCAGAACGAACCGCGCTGATCGCGCAGCTGTTTGCTCGATTGCCGGATTTGTCGACGGCCCAGCGCTGGAGAGAGCGGCGCGATCGCGCGTTGGTCGCCGTGTTTCTCGGCGGTGGATTGAAAACGGGCGAAGCCGCGGCACTTACGGTTAGTTGCGTGAATGCTGGATCGCCTTGGGTCACGATCGAGTCCGCCAATCCCACGCTGACGCGTCGCACCCGGCTTGCGCCGTTTGCGGCGGCGATTCTCGACGCGTGGCTCGCCGAACGGCGGCTTTCGGAATTAGCGGGCAATCTGGTTTTCCCGGCGTCGCCCTCCGGGCGCCCGATGCACAAAGCCACCATGCTGCGCGCGGTCGACGCGTTGATCGACGGCGCCGGGATCGCCGCGTCGCGGAAGTCCCGCGCCAGTCCGCAAACATTGCGCAACACTTTCGCTGCGGATCTGTTCGAGAGCGGGGTAGAGGCCGATCTGGTCGGCCAATGGCTGGGATTCGTGCAAGCCGTGTCCGCAAACCGTTTGTATCGCGCGTGGCAAATGTGGACGGATCAGCAGGATTCGCCTGCCGCCGAGGTACCGGATCCGGCTGCGCCGCCTTTGCCTGCGCCGAGGCGTGATGGGCGTTTGACGAGGAAATCGGGAGCCGGCGAGCCCTGAAAACTCTCACCTTCCGGGTCCCGATTTTCCTCACCTTTGACGTTTTTTCCGCGATCGCAGCGCGTCGAATTACCGTGCCGATGCCGCAACCGCGTCGCTCGACAGGAACCGGCTGACCGCCGCGAGCCTTGATTCGCCGAGCCCCGACGAGTGTTCGCATTCCGGACAGAGCAATTCAAAGCGGTGATCGACTTGCGACAACTCCGGCTCACCTTCATCACATTTCGGGCAACGTAGCGGCAGTGCGACGTGGCCGTCCGCCGCGGTGCCGATCGCGTTCAGCTCGTCGCTGGTCAAGCGGCCCGCTTCGACCAGCGAGCAAAGCAGCCTGGCGATCGCCGGGTCGATACCTTGCTGGCCGCGCAGCACGGCGACTTCTTTCGTCAAGGCGTCCACTTCGTCCGATTGCTCGCGCAGTTGAGCGTCAAGCCGATCGCCGCGCGCCTTGGCTGCGGCGATTTGCTGAATAAATTCAAACTCCTTGCGACTTGCGTCGCGAACGCCCGATTGATACGTGGCCGCCATGCTGCGCAGTGAATCGAGTTCGACCAGCATCGGCTTGACGCGCCGCTCGGCTTCGGCAACCGCGTCTTTGATCTGTTGCGCATAGTGTTCCGTGCTCTGCCGCAACTCGACGTGCAATGCGTCAATGCGATCGCGAAGCGTTGCGTTGGTCGCCAGTTCGCTATCGAGACGCTGACGAAGCGCTTCGTTTTCGTGGTCAAGCCGGCGCACCGTTGCCTGCAAGCCTTCCTGGTGAACATTTCCGTGCGTGGTGGCGCTGGATAGTTCGGTTTCGAGTGCGCGCACCCGTTCCCACGCGGATTCGGCGCGTAACTCGCTGCGCTTGATTGCCTCGTCCGAGGCATCCCGGCGAATCTCTGCGTCTCGCGCACGTTGCTCAGCGGTTGCGATTTGCGCGCGAATTTCATCGCGTTCGCCATCGAGCGTCATCCGTGCGTGCGCAACCGCTTCTTCAAACAGTGCGCCCAACAGTTCACCAGCGCGATCTTCCAATACTTTGGGGATGGCACCGGCGCCGACTTTCACGCGCGACACGTTCCGGATGCGCTCCCAGAAATGATCAATGTCTTTCGGGATGTCGCTTGCGCTGCCGGTTTGCGTCAAATCACGAACCGCAGCCATGGAGGGGCGAATGCCCAGGTCGAAAAAGAGTCGTTTACATGCGTGCAGGGACAGATCCTGCCTTCGCACGCCTTGAATACGCATCGTTTCAAGTTCACCACGAATGGCTTGTCGTTCCTGGTCCAGATTCATGTCAACCTCGATGTCGCTCGAATTGGATTGATCATAACAATTTACGTAGCGTTTGCTACCTATTTGTTTGTATCACGTGGGTTTTGTCGAATTGATGTACTTTTGAGCATTGGAGACGTCAATCGACTCGCGTTGGCTGCTTTTTTTCGTGAAACAAAACGAAGAATAGCCAATAAGTTATTGTAACAAAAGAGTTTTTAGTGTTTTTCAGCCGATCGTGCACTGTTTCACGAAGCTTCGATGAGGGCTGTGCGGGTTGGAAGGCGTTGTCCGGAGGACTCGCGGGGAAATGCTAGAGAGTAATAAAAGTAAACACCTTTGAACCCATGTTAAAAACGTTAACGCCACCGCAAACCCTTATCTGGCAAGGGTTCCAGCCTGGTAAGGTGAAGCTTTGCGGGAGCCGTGGTGAGAGCTTGCGGGAATCTCGAGTGATGAGGTTCGGGGGCCTCGGTGAGGGGGTGCGGGACGGAACGTGAGCGTGTTCAGGAAACCCCGCAAACATGCGGTTTGGCCAAAGGTGAGGTTTTGCAGGAGCTGATCGCCGTGGACCGCCCTGCAGCGCTCGAAAGTCCGTTTCAAGGCCCGCCGGGCCTGAGGTGAGCGCTTTCGGGACTGCGTCGGTCGCCGATTTTCCACGTTATTTTGTGCGTGTAAACCCCATTGGTGAGTCAAGTCAGGAGAAAACGCGAACCGAAGGTGAGACTTTACGGGGCTGAGGGGGCATTTTTGCCTTAATTCGGTGCATTCGGTGGCCTAAGGTGAGTCTTTGCGGGAGCGCGGCGATGTTGCGGTGCGAAATTTGCCCTGTGACGCCGACTGACGGTCGGTGCCGGAATTGGAAAGGTGAGGAAATCCGGGAACTGGCGATTGGCCCGAGCTGCGGCTTGGCAAATCGGCTGATTTTCGCCAAAGGTGAGGCTTTTCGGGAGTCTTTGGAGCGGCTTTCGACTGCTGAGGTGAGGGAATTCGGGATCAAAATGGCGTCCGGCGGCCGGAAAAGCCCTTCTGATGCTGTCTGCGTCGAAGCGGCTTTCTAGCTGCCGAATTCGATCGGTGAGGTTTTTCGGGACCTTCGGGGCGGTAATCCAAAACGTCACATTTCATGAATAAACGGCTGGAGGTGAGGAAATACGGGAGCGTCGGTCGGTTGCCTTGCGGAAGAGATAACTATAAGTGTTTGAAATTATTGAAATATTGTCTTGCTCTACCCGAAGGTGAGGCTTTTCGGGAGGTCGTCGTAAAGGTGCCGATAGTCGGCTGCGAAGTCCAAAGGTGAGGTTTTTCGGGAGGTTTTTCGAGTGGAGATTGGGCTTGACGCCTCTGGAGCCCGCGTCGTTCCAAGCGCTCCGTTGGCCTTAAGGTGAGCTTTTTCAGGGGCCGTTGGACGGGCCACGCCTCACTCACTACTTGAAGACACCGTTGCCAGTCGTATTCGCCACCGTTGCATAGGCGGTCCTGGGCGTGGGCGGCGTTGCGGAGAAGCCGACCGAGGGCGTGAATGACCTATCCGTGTGGGCCGGCGAGCTGCAGGTGCAGGCTCGCGGTGAGCATCAGGCTGGCAGTATGGGCACCTGACGCGGTCGCCGAGCGGCCGGCCGGCGCGACATCATGTTTCCGAGCGCTTGCTGGATCGCACGGACCTTCAATCCCGGCGGCAGAGAGACCGCTAACGAGATCTGTCACGCACTTATCCCGGTGAGTTCTCGCGATGTCTTGCTTATGAGCCGGGTGCCGACTCGACATCCGCTCACGGTGTCGGTGATCTCGTTGCGATTCCTCCCCTCCCCCGCCGACTAAACAGCGCGAAGTGCTCCCACGTGAATGCTTCGACGCGAGCCCGCCCGCCAGCCGACGCGACGCCGCCAAAAATCCGTGAAAATTTTTTGAGGTGAGAAGATTCGGGATCGAATGCTCCCCGTTCGCGCGCGCCGCGGAAAAGTCCGAATTTGGGAAGGCCGCGACCTGCAAGGTTGGCCCGAACCTGGCGCGAAACGCTTGAGGTGAGGGTTTTCGGGAGTTGCTCGAGGTGAGTCGCGCTTCGTAAACTCGCTTCACCGGGAACGGTGAGAGCCATGCTATAGACGCGTATCACCACAGCCGGTATGCTCTCGCCAAATCCCTCCTCGACCAGACGCATGGCCACGAAGCGCGCGAAGAAGACCGATGTAGTCAGCCCGAGCTCGGCCGAATTGCGCAAAGCCGTCGAGGCGATCGCCATTCAGCCGAAGAGCGGCAAAATCACGCTGCTCACCCGCAAGCTGTTCAACGTCCTCCTCGCCGTGGCTCAGCAAGCCGACGAATCGGGCGACACGTATCGGGCCTTGCTGTCCGACATCGTCGCCAATTCCGCATTCGATTCCAACGACACCGCGCTCGTCAAGGAGCACTTGCGACGCATGGTGTCGGTGCAGGTCGAATGGAGCACCGGCACGTCCAGTCAGAAGCCGGGTCGTAAATGGGGTATTTCCACGCTGATTGCCGACGCGGAAATTCTCGAAGACCCCACCACCCGCCGCGTCTGGGTGGAATTCTCGTTCGCGCCGAAGATCAAGAAGAAGCTGCTCGATCCGGTTCAGTACGCGCGTCTGAGTCTGCAATTCCAGAGCCAACTGCGCAGCAGCGCGGGCCTCGCGCTGTACGAGATTTGCGTGCGCTATCTGACCAACCCGAGTCATCTGACGATGCGCGAGACGTGGGAATGGTGGCGCCCTATTCTGTCGGGCACGCCGGACACGGAAGCGGGCGACGAAGCGAAGCGCGAATATAAGTACTTCAAGCGCGATTACTTGCGTCCGGCAATCGCCGAAGTCAACGCGGTCACCAATATCTTCGTCGAATTGATCGAACATCGCGAAGGGCGGCGGGTCGCCGAAATCCAGTTTCGCGTAACTGAGCGCAAGCAGCCCATGCTCGCACTCGATGAACATCCGAATGTGTTCGACAGCACGCTGGTCGACCGGATGGTGAAGATCGGCATCCCGCTGAAAGAAGCGCAAACGCTGTATGCCGACAGTGAAGAAAACCGTATTCGCGCCGCTTTGCAGATGACCGAGCAACGCATGCGCAGCACGTCGCTGCCGCCGGTGCGCAGCGCGCCCGCGCTGTTCAAGGATGCGTTGAAGAAAGGTTACGCGCCGCCCGTCGAGACGTTGCCCTCAGGCAGTGGTGGGAAAGCCGCGGTCGCTGCGCCGGCCGACGATCTCAAAGCGCGACTGCTGGGTGAATACTCCGCGCACCGTCGCAGGGAAGCGTACGAGTTGTACCACGAGCAAGGTGAGTCGGAACGGGAGATCGCACGGCAGTCGTTCGAGGAAGACGAATTGCCGGGGCTTGGCACGCACATGCGGGACGACTGGCGCCGTCGTGGACTGGATTCGAAGATTGTCGAAACGGCATTCTTCGATTGGCTGGCGCGCAAGACCTGGGGCGAGCCGACCGATGGCGACCTGCTCGCCTTCACGCTGAGCCAATCGCGCGCGGCCTGATCATTCGGTGAGAGGCGGCCGCGATCGCGTGCCGCCCTGCCCTGTTTCTGCTTCTGTTCCTGTTTCCCCGAATATTGCTGGTCTGTTACTTCAGCATCTTTTCAATCTGCCGCAGGATGTCGTCACGCTTCTCACGCGTGAGCCCCTTCAGGCGTAGTTCGATTCGATCATCCCCGTACGATTTGAGATCGCCAACCGACACACCGCCGAGTTTGATTTCCAGACGCTGCGCGTAACGCTGCCGGCCCGCGGGTTTGACGCTCTCCTGGGCGCCCGCTCTCCCCTTGACGATGTCCGCGACTTGCCGCGTGCTCAGATCCTCGGAAAGGATTTTGTTGATCAGGCGCAGCGTTGCGTCGGTTCCCCGGGCGGTGTGGTAGCGACCCACCTGATAGGCCATGTTCGAGCCAAAGCGGTCGGGGCGCGCGACCATCTCATGCATGACGGCCTCAGGCAACTTGGCGATGGACAATGCGACCGCGACGGTCGATTCGTCCAGCCCGAGATGTTCGGCAAGCTCCTTCTGGCTCTGGAAATGGCGATCGTCTAGAAAGCGTTTCCAGACGACTGCGTTGTCGAACACCGTCTGCGAATCGCGTTGGACGTTGAGGTCGTAGCCGAGCTTGTAGCTCTGGATGCCGATCGGCAGATCGATGACGATCGCCTTCACCGATTCCTTGTTCGCCTCTTTCAGCGCGCGCACACGCCGGCCGCCGTCGCTGACAAAGTAGGTGCCGGGATTGTCGTAATCGGGGATGACGTGAATCGCCTGCTGCTGCCCCTGCTTTGCCAGATTGACAGCGAGTTCCGCAATCGACGACTTCAGATAGAAGTGACGGGGGTTGAAAGGGCTCGGCTTGATGCTCTTCAGCGCGAGCTCAATGACCTGGCTCGGCCGATACCCATGCTCGATTCTCCACGCACGGTAGGCTGCCGATTCATTGGCGGCGTCGGCGGAGTCGGCTTCCGGAGCGCTCTGCGGCACGACAGCCGAAAGGGCGCGCGCTGCGGCTTCGCTACTCGTGGGGCCATTCTTGACCAGACCGTCGATGGCATTCAGACGGTCGAGTGCGGTTCGCTTTTCACTGCTGGTCGTATCAGGACGTGCTTGAAAGCCTTTGGCGAATTGGGAGGGTTTCATTCAGGGTCCTTTATGCGCATAAATTCACGGGAGCAAGGCGGCGATTTCATTCGCGCACGCCCGTACTTCGATGGCGGCGAGCTTGGCGCCGCGGTCGTTCATCTGAAGCACCGTCTGCCCTAACGCCATGGCCTGCTTATAGGCTTCGCGTGTCGGGATCTGGGTCTTGAGCAGAGGGAAGCCGAGTTCCTCCAACGCACGCTTCAGTTCGCGCGTCAGCATCCGTTTCTCTTCGGTCTTGTTGAGCAGAAAGACTGCGCGCAGGTCTTCGTTCATCACCTGGGCTTGCTGCACGAGCTTGACCAAGCCGATGCTCGACCAGTAGTCGGCGGGCGATGACGATGTCGGGATCACTGCGACGCTCGCCGCGAGCAGGACGACGCCGGAGACTTTTTCGGTGATGGACGGCGGGCAGTCGACCACGATGATGTCGTAGTCAGCTACGAACTTCTTGATCTCGCGATGGATCTGGCTGCCTGCTTCGGAGAGATTGACGACGGGGAAAGGGATGCCGGTGTCGCCGTCTGATGATGCACTGGCCCAGTGGATCAGTGTGTTTTGACCGTCTGCGTCGACGACGAGGACGCGTTTGCCTTTCTCGTGAAACGCAGCGCCGAGATGCATCGCGATTGTGCTCTTCCCGACCCCGCCCTTCTGCTGTGTTACCGCGATGATTTCTGCTGCCAAATTTCACCTCCTCTTTTTAGACGCAAATGGATTTTACCTGGATGAATTCGCATTTCAAATCGTTTTGTGGAAACAAGATAAGAATTAGCCGTTCGGGATAGGTTTATGCGCATAAAGGACGTGGAGCGGACGAAGAGGTGGCGACGGCGGCAGTACGCTGGGAGTAACTGGGGAGCATGGATCCGGGAGGTGGCTCACCGACGTGGATGAGGATAGCTACCGTCTTCCGTCTAAGCGGGAGGATCCTGGCTTTGCGATTCCGGGGTATCACTTCGAATGACTGGGTGGGCCTTCTTAAAGGGTTCATCGACGTAATGACTAAGTGAGCGCGGCCAACGGTGAACGACTCGGATCGTGCGGAGGACTTTATGCGCATAAAGGCCTTGCGCGAGCGGGCATTGACGCGCCTGTTGCTCACCATCGAGCGATCTCGCGTCGATGCAGCACGGAGTTTTCCGAACCGGTGGTTAGTCTTGAGTGCAGACCGCAGCTCTTGATTCGAAATGCAGTGTCAGTTGATCTCGTCATTGCCGACTCGATAGCTGCCCTTCCGGGAAGAGGAAGAGGTCAAGCTGGAAGCCGCAGCGCGGTGCGCCTCGGGCACACGCTTGAGTTTCGACTGGCCTCGGAAAATCATTGGGTGGCCGGGAAAGACAATACCTCCGGTGGCAGTGCCTGACAGTTCGAGTGCCGGCTAGTACACCTGAAGCTTCACGGCCGCGACCGCGATGGCGGCGATTACCGATAAGAGGTCGTCTGCGCGTTGTCGTCGCTGGAGCCTCCCCACCGGGACGTGATGACCACGATAAAAGACGCACCGTCAAGATCCGCAATGGAGTTAATCCATCGGAGGCAGACGGGACAAACGATATCCCGGTGGACCGTGATTGACTGGTTGAATACCGGCTAAGGCAGAGGATTTTTAGCGAAGCGGAAGCGGCGCACCGGGGTGATCGCAGGCACGGCACGAAATCCGCGCCCGCTTCGCTAAAAATTCTTTGAGCGAAACCGCTCCGCT
>NZ_CADIKK010000058.1 GCF_902859915.1 Paraburkholderia ultramafica | reverse complement strand
CTGCCGGACCTTCAGCGGCGCGATTGCCACCTCGGTCGTCAACACGTTGTGGGAGGACAAGACCAAATTCAACCGCGCGGAGTTGTCGGGCCTGGTCGATCAGGCCGGCCACTTCATGTCCTCGCTGACCGGCTCCGGCTGGAGCGCGGATCAGGCGCAGGCGCAGATCAGCAACATGGTCGAGTCGCAGGCGGTGATGCTCGCCACCAACCAGCTTTTCTTTAACATCGCATGCTGCTTCATCATCGGAGCACTGGCGATCTGGCTTGCACCCAAACCGACGCGTGTCGCGGATACGTCACAGGCGCATTGACCGCCAGGGGGCGCGCCCCCCGCCATTTCCGGCGTTAATTGGCGACTACCGAGGGCCGCTTCGATAGTCGCCGTTTTCGCCTGTCGCTTGCAGATCACCTGAATACGACTCTCGACCATGACCCTGACTCCCTATCAGCGACAGACCGTCGTCTGGAGCGCCATCGCGGCTGGCCTCGGTATCCTTCTATGGGTTTTGCGACCGGTGCTGACGCCATTCCTGCTCGGTGCGCTCATCGCGTACATGTTGCAACCGGGCGTCGAGTGGCTGGTGCGCCGGCGTGTGCCACGCGCAGTTGCCGTCTTGCTCATGATGCTTCTCTTCGCGCTGCTCCTGACGCTGCTGCCGCTACTCGTGTTTGCCGTGATGCACAAGGAAGGGCCAGAACTCGCGAAGAACGTTCCCCTCTTCATCGCGAACCTGAACGCGTGGCTGCAACCCAGGCTGGCACTGCTGGGTGTCAGCTACTCGCTGGATCTGGCCGAGGTCCGCCACCTGCTGACGGGACGCACGATCGGCGACGGCCAGACCGTCATACTCGCCGTGTTGCGCTACGTGCGTACAGGCAGCAACGTTGTGCTTCCCATAGTAAGCAACGTCATACTGGTGCCGCTCGTCCTTTTCTATCAGCTTTACGACAGGCACCAGATCTTCGCGCGGCTGGAAAGCTTTGTGCCGCGGCGCTGGGTCGGCAAGGTCCGGGTACTCGTGACCGAGATGGACCGGATGCTGTCGCAATACTTGCGCGGCCAGTTGCTGGTGATGGGCGCACTGGCCCTGTTCTACCCGATAGCATTGAGTTTGGCCGGCCTTGACATCGCGTTGCCCATCGGACTGTTCACCGGCTTCGCGGTGTTCATCCCCTACGTGGGTTTCGCCGTGGGGCTCATCCTCGCCGTTCTTGCCGCGCTTCTGCAGTTTGGCGGCTGGTATGGTCTGGCTGCCGTCGCAGCCGTGTACGGAGTGGGGCAGGTTCTCGAAAGCTGTTTTCTTGTTCCCAAACTGGTGGGTGATCGCATCGGGCTGCACCCGCTCGCGGTGATCTTTGCGCTGCTTGCTTTCGGCCAGCTGTTCGGCTTTTTTGGCGTGCTGCTCGCGCTGCCCGTCAGTGCGATCCTGGCAGCGGTGCTGGGCGACCTGCGGCGCCGCTATGTGGCCAGTGCACTCTATCAGGATTGACGGCCAGGATTGCACCGGAACGCCGATCTGCCGCCCGCGTTGCGCGGGTGGCTTCCAATCATCAATGTCTCGTTTCTGCGAGGTCCGTGGGCCCGTAGGCGGCCAGGAACACGTCGACCGCTCTCTGAATGACCTTCGCGATGTTGCGGGAACTGGTATCGGCTGGAACGCCAAACAGGCAGAGCTCCATCAACTCCGCTTCATACAGCGTGCGCAGATGCGCGGCCGCGATGGCGGCGTTACAGCTGCGCAGCTGCCCGGCGTCAATTAATTGCTGCAGGCAGACAGCCACCATCTGCCAGCCGAGCTTCGGCCCGCGCTCGTAAAACAGGGCGCCGACGGTCGATCGGCCGCCTTCATGATGCGCCAGACGGCGCACTGCCAGTATCTGCGGTTTGAGCACCGCAACCAGATAGTGCTTGCCGAAGCTGGCCAGTGCATCGCGAACCGGTACAGAGGTCTTGAGCAGCTCGAACGCCGCGATGACCTGTTGCGCGGCGGCGGTCATGAACTCGGCGAACATCTCTTCCTTCGACTGGAAATAGCTGTACAGCGTGGCTTTTGATCCGCCAGCCCGTGCCGCTATCTCAGACATCGACGCCTGCTCGAATCCCACCTCACTGAATACTTCGAACGCGGCGTCAACGATCGCCTGCCGCTTTTCTTCCGTTTTTACCCTCATTCCCGGGCTCTCCTTCGGTCTGTGAAACCGATCGACGACACCGCTGGCCGCGGCGACGCATCTGACCAGTGTTTCCAATCAACACTGACAATCGTATCATAACAAAACCGTACGGTTTATTTACGTTGACGGCAACAGTGTGTTTTCACTATACTGAACAGTACGGTTATCAGTCTCTAACTTATCCGGGATTGCGAGCACTTATGGACCACCTCGAAACGCTGCGGACCTTTTGCACGGTCGTCGAAATGCAGAGCTTCACGCACGCCGCGCATACGTTGGGCGTGTCAAAGGCAGTTGTCTCGCGCGCGATAGCGGGGCTCGAAACGAGGCTCGGCGTGCGTCTTTTTCGACGCTCCACCCGACATCTCTCACTCACCGAAGCCGGGGATGAGTTTTACGCCGGCTGCTCCCGAGTGGTTGCGGAATTGGACGAACTCGAAGCCGGTACCGGGCAGCGTGCCCGGGAGCCTGCGGGGGTACTGCGGCTCGTCGCCCATACCACAGCGGCCCTATTAGAGTTGCCATCGTTGATCGCCGGGTTCCGTGCCCGGTATCCAGGCGTGCAGCTCGAAGTGACGCTGGCCGAACGGCCAGTCGATCTGATTAAGGAAGCCTTTGATCTCGGCATCGTGCTGCCATTCATGCTGACGAGCGAGCTTACGATCACCCGTGCGTTGTGCCGCCTGCCCCTCGCCGTGGTGGGTTCGCCCAGCTATATCCGGGGACGCAAACTGCCGCAAAGGCCCGAGGATCTCGCAGCATTCCGCTTCGTCACCATACTCGCGTCGATTAGCGAGCCGCAACTGCACTTTCGGCGCGGTTGCGAAGACGTTGCTGTGCCACTGGAACACGAAGTGTCGACCAACAACGCGGTCCTGAACAAGGAACTGGTGATAAGCGGTGGTGGTCTCGGCGCATTGCCGCTGACGATGATCGCCAAAGAGCTGGACGATGGCAGGCTGGTACAGCTGCTGCCCGAGTTCGAGATCGTGAGCGGGGATGCCGAAATCAGGCTCGCCTATCGGGAAAGGAGTCTGATGACGGGGAAGGTCAGGGCGTTCATCGACTACGCGACGTCGTACTTTGATGCGCGCGCGGCTCAGGTCGGACACGCGCAGCGGCGACGCACGGCGGCGGTCGCGGATAACTTCCAGTGAGAAACCTTCCTGACCAGCCGATGCCCATGCAAACCTTCCCTACTCTCGTCGTCTGCGAGCATTGTGACAGCGTGTACCGCCGCCGCGCGTTGGCCACGCGCGAGGTGGCGCGCTGCGGGCAATGTTCGGCAGTCCTGTATCGCGCGAGTCAGCTCGATGTCGATCGGTGGCTGGCGCTAACCGTCGCCGCAGCCATCGTCTTCGTGATCGCCAACGTCTGCCCGGTGATCCGGATCTCGCTGCAGGGCCTGCACAGCGAGACGACGCTCTGGCAGTCCGCGGCAGCGCTGGCGCAGGGGGCGGTTGCACCGATTGCGGTCGCCACTGCAATGATGATCGTCGTGGTGCCGCTTCTCCAGATCGCGCTGCTCGGCTGGGTGCTGGCATTTGCCCGCGCGGCACGCCGGGCGCCGGGTTTCGCGTGGAGCATGAGACTGCTTGCGATGCTGCGCCCGTGGAGCATCGTCGAGGTCGGCGTACTTGGCATCCTCGTAGCCGTCATCAAACTTTCCAGCTTCGTGCAAGTGGCAGCCGGTCCCGGCATCTGGGCTACGGCAACGCTAATGCTGCTGATCACAATGATCGCCAGCCGCGACCTGCACTTGCTGTGGGAATGGACCGACGCGGAAGCAACATGAACGACGGCCCCCAACATCACGTTCGGCCCCGCCAGGGAGAGGCCGCCTCCCCTGGAGGCGGCCCGGCGGGAGACGGCATGAAGCCACCTCCTCGCGCGGGACAACTCGGCCTGATTGCCTGCCTTGGATGCGGACTGGTTTGCGCACATGTGCCGCGCGTGAGCGGATGCGCCCAATGCCCACGCTGCGAACGAGCCCTGCACCGGCGGCTCCCGGACAGCATCGCACGCGCGTGGGCGTTCCTGATCGCTGCCGTGATTTGCTACATCCCTGCCAACGTGTTGCCGGTCATGCACACAAGCCTTCTGGGACGCGGCAGCGACAGCACGATCCTGCACGGCATCGTCGAGTTCTGGAAAGCAGGCTCCTGGGGCATTGCGTTCGTGATCTTCGCCGCGAGCGTGGCGGTGCCGTGCACCAAGTTCCTGGTTCTGGGCCTGCTGCTCGCGACGACCCGGCGGCGCAGTCGCTGGGCGATGCGTGAGCGTGCCCGCCTCTATCGGCTCGTCGAGTTGGTCGGCTACTGGTCAATGCTCGATGTGATGGTCGTGGCGTTCGTCTGCGCGTTAGTCCGCTTTCATGCGCTGTCCGACAGCGAACCGTGCATTGGCATTCTTTTCTTCGGCCTTGTGGTGATTTTCACCATGCTCTGCGCCATCAATTTCGACCCCCGACTCATATGGGACGCTGAGGAAGCATGAATCACCGATCAAACGAACCGCTAGCTGAACCCCGAGATCCTGTCGTCACCCGTAGCCGCTGGAGGCTTTCGCTGGTCTGGCTTGTTCCACTCATCGCCGCCCTTATCGGACTGTCGATGGTCATCCACGCATGGCTCACGGCTGGCCCGGAAATCACTATCTCGTTCAAGACTGCTGCGGGACTCGAGGCGGGCAAGACGCCTGTCAAATACAAGGACGTCACGGTCGGAACCGTATCTACGGTCGCGCTCAGCGACGACGGCTCACACGTGATCGCCTCTGTTTCGCTTTCCAGGAGCGCGCGGAGCCTGGCGCGCACGGACAGCCACTTCTGGGTCGTCAGGCCTCGCTTGGGCATGACCGGTGTCTCGGGTATGGACACGCTGCTGTCCGGCGCCTATATCGGCGTGGACACCGGCGCTTCGGAGGACGCACGCACAGCGTTCACGGGGTTGGAGACGCCCCCTGCTGTCATCAGTGGCACGCCTGGAACGAGTTTCACGGTTTGTGCGGACGACCTCGGTTCGCTGGACATCGGCTCACCCGTCTATTATCGGCGCATTCAGGTCGGCCGCGTCGCGTCATATGGGCTCGACGCCGATGGCCACGGCGTCAGCGTACAGATCTTCGTCGATGCACCGTATGACCGTTTCGTCACGGCGGATACCCGCTTCTGGAATGCGAGCGGCGTCGACCTCTCGCTGGGCGCCGACGGTTTCAAGCTCAAGACGCAATCCGTGGCCACGATCGTTGGGGGCGGAATTGCGTTCGCCACGCCCGTCGGTAGCGCGGCCGCCGGCCCAGGCGCTAGCCGGTTCATTCTGGCGAAAGATGAAGCGACTGCGATGGCACCGCCAGACGGTCCGGCCCAGTACATCGAATTGCGCTTCGCCCAGTCGCTGCGCGGCCTGTCTATGGGTGCTCCCGTGGTGTTTTCGGGAATCAACTTCGGGCGCGTGGTTTCCATGAAACTGGATTACGACCCGGCCACGCAGCGCTTTCCCATGATCGTCGGCATCGAGGTCTATCCGCAGCGGCTTGGACCCGTGCTCGACAAGCTGCCCAAAATAAATGGCGATATCGAAAAGGTAGCGCATTTCCTGTCCACCATGGTCGCGCACGGTCTGCGCGGACAGGCGCGCTCCGGCAATCTGCTGACCGGACAGCTCTATATTTCGCTCGAGTTCGTACCGAACGCCCCGAAAGTCTCATACGACGTCGATGCGCGACCGCTTACGCTACCGACCGCGAGCGGCGGCTTCGACCAGTTGCAGGAGCAGATAGCAAGCATCGTCGGCAAGATCGACAAGATGCCGCTCGACTCGATCGCACGCCATCTCGACGCGGGTCTGGCGGACCTGGACAGCACCCTGAAGCAGATCAACGGCCAGGTGCTGCCGGCGACCACGCAAACCCTGCAGCAGGCTCGCGAGACCTTCGGCGCCGCGCAGGGCATGCTGGCCGAAGACGGGCCGCTCCAGGAAAACCTCGGCCAGACGCTGCAGGAAGTGCAGCGCACTGCCCGCTCGCTTCGCACGCTCACAGATCTGGTCGGCCGCCATCCGGAAGCGCTGCTGCGCGGCCATTCAGCGGATCAGTCAACCGTGAGCCCGGTAACCGCGGCCAGCCCCTCTGCTTCACAGGAGTCAAAACAATGAGTTTTCCAGCCCGCGCCAGCCTGCGCGCAATCACGCTCACCGTTGCGCTGGCCCTGAGCGCCTGCGCATCGGCACCGGTCCACTACTACACACTGGTATCACCGGCAGCACAGCCCGCGTCGGCCCAGCCAGCCGCGCCGTTCGCCATCGACGTGCTGCCAGTGGGCGTTCCCGCCCAGATCGACCAGCAGGCGATGGTCGTACGGCAGGGCGACAGCGGCGTTGCGGTGCTCGACGACGAGCGTTGGCTCGCACCGCTGGGCGATGAACTGCGCGCCGCGCTATCCGCCCAATTGGTGCGCCGCCTGGGTACCCAGGACGTGGCCGGTCTCACCCGGCCCGTCAATCAGTCGGTGCTGGGCATCAGGCTGCAGATCCGGCGCCTCGACGCCTGGCCGGGGCACGCGGTGCAGCTCGAGGCTGACTGGAGCCTCGGTTTCGCGCAAGACCCGAACGGTGTCCGCCTGACCTGCCATACGCGGCTGCAGGAGGCGGCGTCGGGTGGATACGCGGACCTCGTGCGCGCGCAGCAACTCGCCATTGCAAGCCTGGCCGGACGCATCGCGGACGATGCGCGAGGCTGGGCGCAGTCGCGCCAGCATGGCTGCACGCCACAGGCCTGAGTCATCACACCCCATACGCAATTACGCGCCCTTGCCGGGTCCACCATCATGCGCAAAGTACCGGACTTCGTCTTTCGTCTCGCCCTGGTGGCATTAGTCAGCTTGATTCCCCCGACAGTGTGGGCAGCCACTCCGTCGGAATTCATCGCGATTGCGCCTCTGGCATCGCCTGGCGATGACACTGAGACCCCGGCAATTCTGCGGGAACTGCAGACTCAACAGGACCAGATCAAGCAGCGGGCATCGACGGCGACCAGCGACGCGCAATTCGTCGAGCTGCAGACAGCAATCCAGCAGCTTTCAGCCCAGGTGGACAACCTCCTCGCCATGTCATTGCAGCCCGGGCGCGCGAAATTACAGGCCCAGCTTGACGTGCTCGGTCCTGCGCCGGCTCCGGGCACCAGTGTCGAAACACCGGCGGTCGCGGAGCAGCGCCTCGCTATTGCGGCACAGCGGGCGCGGCTCGACGCCGAATTCCGGCAGGCGGAAAACATCAGGGAGAACCTGCCAAAACTGACTACCCAGATTGGCCGGCTGCAGCATGACCATTTGAAGAACCAGCTCGCCTTTCGCTCCGGCAGCATTCTGGGCCCTACGTTCTGGGCACCGCTGTTACAGACCGAACCGACAGACCTTGACCGGCTGAAGGTATTCAGTTCGCTGATTACCGGTCAACTGCAGTCGGCGTGGCAACCGGGCGAGCGACTCACGATTGTACTGATGCTGCTGCTCGCGCTCGGAGCAGGGACAGTAGGCGCCCGTCTGCTCGAACGGGCGCTGCAATGGTTCTGCCTGCAACGCCTTCCCGAAGGCCATTTGCGACGCAGCGCGATCGCGCTGTCGACCACGCTCACCAGCGTGGCCTCCGCTGCATGCGCAGTCCGGCTCATCTATCTTGCCCTGACTCATCGGCAGCCACTAAACGCCAACCTGCGGGACTTCGCCAGCGAACTGATGACGCTCGCCCTCACGTGCGCAATGATCGCGGGACTGGGCCAGGCGCTACTGTGCAGTGACCGGCCGTCCTGGCGCCTGACGGCCATGGCCGATCCGGTGGCGCGCGCCATCCAGCCATTCCCCTGGATACTTGCCGCCCTCCTCATGCTCTCCGGCACGGTGGAGCAGTTCAACAGAATAGTCGACACCAGTCTGCACATGACCCTGCTCGGACGCGGGGTAGTCTCGCTGGTGGTTGCACTGACCATCGGTGCCGCGCTGCTGCGCGCAAACAGCGTGCGTAGTGCGCTGGCCGCCGCAGAACAACCGCCGGAGGCCCGTTCTGCCGTCGCCGGGTTGATCCACACCGGCGTCACCGTTGCCGTGGTCGGCTCGCTGCTTTCGCTACTGACCGGCTACATTTCCGTTGCTCGATTTCTGACCTACGAACTCGTCTGGTTCCAACTGGTCCTGTGCAGCTTCTACCTGCTAAGCAGGCTTACCCAGGACATCTGCGAAAGCCTTTTTTCGGCGCGCCACGCCAGCGGACAAACCATCAAGCAGCTATTCGGTCTCGACGACATCCACCTCGAACAGGCGTCGACGGTCATGTCCGCGCTGGGTCGCAGCCTGCTGCTGGCGATCGCGGTCGTCGCGTTGCTGACCGGCGGCTTCGGCACCACGCCCGCCGACCTGGCTAGCAGCATCCTCGAGATCGTCGGCGGCAACCGGCTGCGTAGGCTGCACATCGTTCCCGAGCACATTGTCAACGCGGTTCTCACGCTGGGTGTTGGCCTGTACCTGCTTCGGTCCGTGCGCAAATGGCTGGATCAGGAGTTACTGCCCAAAACCGGTATGAGCGCCGGCATGAGGGCCACGCTGCTCGCGCTGTTCGCCAACACCGGCTGGGTGCTGCTCGCGCTGCTGACGCTGTCGATCCTGGGTGTGCGGTGGACCAGCCTCGCATGGATCGTCAGCGCGCTGTCGGTTGGCATCGGCTTCGGGCTTCAGGAAATCGTCAAGAATTTCATCTCCGGGCTCATCCTGCTGACCGAGCGCCCGGTCAAGGTCGGCGATATGGTCAGTATTGCGGGCGTCGAGGGCGACATCCGCCGCATCAACGTTCGCGCGACCGAAATTCAGCTCGCGGACCGGTCCACGGTCATCGTTCCGAATTCCCACCTGATCTCGCAGAACGTGCGCAACGTGACGATGGGAAACCGGACGCAGGGTGTCGCGACCCTCACGCTCACCTTCCCGCTGAACATCGATCCCGAACAGGTGCGCGATCTTCTGCTCGCAGCCTACCAGGCGCACCCGTCGATAATGGATCATCCGGCACCGTCCGTCATGTTCAGTCAGCTCGCCGCCGACGGGATCACATTGAGTGTCACCGGCTATGTTCGCAGCCCAAGAATAGCAGGCGATACGAAGAGCGATCTGCTGTTCGACATTCTCAAGCGGTTGCGTGCAGCGGCCATTACGTTGGCGACCCCGCAGACTGTGATGGTTCGAGATCTCCGGGAAGGTGACACCGGTACCTGTGCCCTCTCGCCCGAGCGGAAACTCGCTGTCAAGCAGATGAAGCGAATGCGTGCACATAAATGCAAACCTGTGCCGCTACCGGCGGCCGACGTCACACCGTAGATGACTCTTGTGCTCTGACAACGGACCTTCGCGCTCACGATTTCCCGTGTGGAACTTCGCGGTGCGCAGTGCCGGATGTCTCTTCCATCCATGCCGGAGTGACGTCACGCTGGTCACCTCATACCCCACGCGAACAATTGCGCAGCAGACGGACAAGCCCGTCACATCATCGGAATGTGCAGATGATGAGGGTCGTTCAACGTTTCCGCGACGCGTTGCAGAGCGTCGCGGCAATCGTCCCTGTCCTGCGGACCGCCAAGGCAGATACGGATGGCATTGGGCGGATCGCCGTCCGTCGAGAACGCTGCGCCCGCTACAGTTCCCACGCCTTGATTGCGCAATTGCAGTGCAAGCTCTGGCGCGCTCCAGTCGCAATGCGACGGAATTGGGAGCCACAAATGAAATCCATCGTTTTGCGCATCGTAATGCCAGTCCGCGAGTTCCCTGGCCGCGATGACTTGGCGCGCGTTTGACTCTTTGCGAATCGCGTCGAGCATTTCATGCGCGGTGCCGTCGTTGACCCATTGCGTTGCAAGCATGACTGTGAAAGGACTCGGCATCACAGTGGTTGCGCGTAGCGCACCTGCAATGCGTTGCGCTTGCCGTGCACTCGGAGCGCGAAGGTACGCGACCCGCAACCCCGCGCCGAGGGTCTTCGAAAAACCAGTCACATACCAGGTCAGCTCGGGTGCAAGCGTGGCCAGTGCCACAGGGTTGTCCGCGGGCAGGCAGCCATAGGCATCGTCTTCGATGATCGGCACGCTGTAGCGCAATGCGACATCAGTAAGCGCTTCGCGGCGTTGTGTGGAAAGCGTGAGCGTGCTGGGGTTCTGTAACGTTGGGTTGCAATAGAACGCGCCGGGTTTTTCGCTCTTGCAGAGTGCTTCAAAAGCATGCGGTAGCGGTCCATCCTCGTCGCGCGGCAACGGCTGCAAACGCACGCCGAGTTGCGATGCAATGGCCTTGATGCCCGGATACGCGAGCGTATCGAGGCAAATCGTTTCGCCCGGTCTTGCGAGTTGTGACAGGAGCGCAACGAGCGCGCTATGAATGCCGGGACACACTAGCACAGTATCTTTTTCGCAGTCGGGCAGTCTTTGCTTCAGCCACCCACGTCCTGCTGCGCGGTCATCCGCCGTGCCGCCGAAATCCTGATAGCGCAGCAGGCGATACGGATCGGCGCGCGCAAACAGACTCGCTGACGAATCGCGCAGACGCGCCGCGAGTTCAGGCGGCTCGGGCGGCATGTTCATGGACATCTCGACACTGGTGCCGCCTGCCAATGGCAATGTCTGCGTCCGGCCGCGCACGAACGTGCCGCTGCCCGCACGCGCATCGAGCAGGCCGCGCTTGCGCGCTTCGGCGTACGCACGCGCGACGGTCGTGTAGTTCAGTTGCAGCGCGCCCGCGAGATCGCGCAGGCCTGGCAAACGGTCGCGCGGACGCAAACGTCCGCTCGCGAGGTCTTCCTCGATTAAATCCGGAATCACCAGATAGGCGGGCTTGCGGCTTTCGGTTAATCGTTTGAGCCAGTGATGCGTTAGGCTATCCATGCTGAGCTTTCCTGAAGGGTTCGACAAAAAATAGCACACACGTCCCGATAAAAATAAATCAATTTCCGATCAATCGGAAAGCTGATCGCATTGATTGGACGAATGCACGGTTCCGGTGTGTGGCGCACCAAAATCACGCACGGAATGCGCTTCGGCTGTGCTCTGACGGTGCGCGTCCGGTCGTCGTCGCCGGGCGCAAAGTCGCGTCGAACATGGCTCGCAAAGTTTTTTTCGGGTCGCTCGAACGGTCGCAGTTTGATTGATTGGAAATTGATCGCATGTTTCGGACCGGATATTGGCATATCCGTTGCGTTATTGATTTCGCCAGCCGGAAATTTCCCGGCGGTTATTGGATCAATTACGTGACTAATTGGAGAGCGATATGCCTGCCGTCAATAAACCTTTGCATCAGAAAGGCGATTTTCTGGTCGATTACGAAGAGAAAGTGTTCCCCGACGTCAAGGCCGAACCCGGCGAGAAAGCACTGGTGACGTTTCATACGGTCGCATTCGAAGGCTCGATCGGCTTCGTTAACCTGCTGCAGGCAACGCGTCTGCAACGCAAGGGCTTTGATACATCCGTCCTGCTGTACGGACCGGGTGTCACGCTCGGCTTGCAACGCGGCTTTCCGACGCTCGGCGATGAAGCCTTCCCCGGGCATCTGAACTTCAACAAGCAACTGATGAAGTTCATGGAAGAAGGCGGCAAGGTTTACGCGTGCCGCTTTGCGTTGCAGGCGCTGTACGGTCAAGGCGAAGCGTCGCTGATCGAAGGCATCCGTGCGATCAATCCGCTTGACGTGCTCGATATTCAGCTGCTTCACCGCAAGGAAGACGCGCTGATCATCCACACGTGGACCCTTTAAGCGAAGGCCGGTGACGATCATGTCCGACCAGCGAATCATTCGTGCGGCTGCGGTGCAGATCGCACCCGATTTCGGGCGTCCCGGCGGCACGCTCGACAGGGTGTGCGCCGCGATCGACGAGGCCGCGGCCCAAGCCGTGCAGCTGATCGTCTTCCCCGAGACGTTCTTGCCGTACTACCCGTACTTTTCGTTCGTGCGTCCGCCCGTCGCGTCGGGTGCCGATCATATGAAGCTGTATGAGCAGGCTGTCGTCGTGCCCGGTCCCGTCACGCAGGCGGTCGCCGAACGTGCGCGCCGCCACGCGATGGTGGTCGTGCTCGGCGTGAACGAGCGCGACTACGGCAGCCTGTACAACACGCAGCTCGTGTTCGATGTCGACGGACGCCTCGTGCTGAAGCGCCGCAAGATCACGCCGACTTTTCACGAGCGGATGATCTGGGGGCAGGGCGACGCGGCAGGTCTCAAGATTGCGCAGACGGCGATTGCGCGCGTCGGTGCGCTCGCCTGCTGGGAGCACTACAACCCGCTCGCGCGCTATGCGCTGATGACGCAGCACGAAGAGATCCATTGCAGCCAGTTCCCAGGTTCGCTCGTCGGGCCGATCTTTGCCGAGCAGATCGAAGTCACGATCCGTCATCACGCACTCGAATCGGGTTGCTTCGTTGTCAACTCAACGGGCTGGCTCAGCGAAGCGCAGATCGAATCGGTGACCACCGATCCAAAGCTGCAAAAGGCGCTGCGCGGCGGCTGCCTGACGGCCATCGTATCGCCCGAGGGCCAGCATCTCGCCGAACCGCTGCGCGAAGGCGAAGGCATGGTCGTCGCTGATCTCGACATGTCGCTGATCACCAAGCGCAAACGCATGATGGACTCGGTCGGCCACTATGCGCGTCCCGAACTGCTGAGTCTTGCCATCAACGATCGCCCGGCAACGCCCGTCGCGCCGATGTCGACGGCATTCGAGCGCGCGGGCGCCGAGGTGGCGTTCGAAACCACGAGTGGAGGTCCGGATGAATGCCAGCATGAACCTTTCGCCAGTTGACGCGCGCACGGAGCGGCAGATGATGGAACTGCGCACCGAGCTGCAATCGGCAGGGCTGCGCCTCGTTGATCCGAACGCGGGCGCCGCGAGCCGACGCGGCGGCGCGGGACCGTCAGACCATAAGGCCGTGACCGTCGATGGCGTGACGATCATGGTGCCTGTGCACACCAGTTCCGCGTGGAATTCGCCGTTCGTCGCCGGCGTGCCGGATGAATCGGGCGCGAGCGCGCTCATGCACGGAAGTATTCCGATTGCGAACATCAGTTTTCCGAAGGCGCCGCGTTTCACGCAATTGCAGACGCTAGACGGTGTGCCGTATTCGCACATCGCCACGTTGCATGGCACGGATGTACTTGCAACGACTGTTCTGCAAACATGCATCCGTTACGAGAGCCGCAAGAAGTCCTGCAAGTTCTGCGCGATCGGCCAGTCGCTCGCGGCGGGGCGCACCATTGCGCGCAAGACACCGGAACAGCTCGCGGAAGTCGCGCGCGCTGCCGTGCTGCTCGACGGCGTCAGGCATATGGTGCTGACGACGGGCACCCCGCCCACCAGCGATCGCGGCGCGCAGATCTTGTGCGACAGCGCGTTCGCGATCAAGGCCGCTGTCGATCTGCCGATTCAGGCGCAATGCGAACCACCCGACGACGACCGCTGGTTCGAGCGCATGAAGGCAAGCGGTATCGATACAGTCGGCATGCATCTCGAAGTCGTGACACCCGAAGTGCGCGCGAGTGTGATGCCGGGTAAGGCAAGCGTGCCCGTCTCGCGCTACATGGAAGCGTTCAGGGCAGCGGTCGCGGTGTTCGGCAGGGGGCAAGTCAGCACATACATTCTCGCCGGTCTGGGCGATACGGCAGAGGCGATCCTGTCGATCTCACGGGAGCTGATCGACATCGGCGTCTACCCGTTCGTCGTGCCCTTCGTGCCGATCAGCGGCACGCCTCTCGAAGATCATCCGGCACCCACGCCTGAGTTCATGAAGTCGATACTTGTGCCGCTCGGAGCCATGCTGCGCGATGCGCAGATGCGCTCCGCCGACATCAAGGCGGGTTGCGGAAAATGCGGCGCGTGTTCGTCGCTGGCGTCATACGAGGGCTAGCCATGTTCTGCGAGACTTTCGATGAACTCGACGTTTTGCCACTCACGTTCACGCCCGCCGAATACCGCGTGAAGTGGGCGACGCTACCGTGGGAAAGCAAGGAAGCGTATGCGTTGCGGCGCGCGGTGTTCTGCGTCGAACAGGGCCTCTTTGTCGGCGACGACCGCGACGAGATCGACGCGCACGCGAAGTTGCTGGTCGCCCTGGGCTGCATGGCGGGCGTGCCCGAACAGGTGGTCGGCACCGTGCGGATCCATGAGACGCAGCCGCGCAGGTGGCTCGGTTCGCGCCTTGCGGTGCATGCTGCGTTCCGCACGCACGGCAAGCTCGGCTCGACGCTGATCCGGCTCGCGGTCAGCAGCGCCCATGCGCTCGGGTGCGACACCTTCCTCGCGCATGTGCAGAGCCAGAACGTGCCGCTGTTCCGACGGCTGCACTGGCAAATAGTCGCGGAAGAAACGCTGTTCGGCCGGGCCCATCATCTGATGGAGGCGGACCTTGCACATTACCCGCCTTGCTTCACCCCGGAGAGCGGTTTCGTGGCTTCATCGCGAGGGCGGTCATGAGCCTGCACGCTCTCGTCGAACGCATACGTGACAGCCGTGGCTTTCGTCACAAGACCGATATTGCGGGCGTGGTCGCGTCGCTGGCGTCGCGTCTGCCGCATGGCACGCGCGATCTCGGCCAGGTCGTCGCAGTGGGCGACGACTGCGCAGCGATTGCCGACGGCGACGGTTTTCTGCTCTTCGCGATCGAAGGGCTGGTCAGCGATTTCGTCGCAGCGATGCCCTGGTTCGCGGGCTATAGCAGCGTGATGGTCAACGTCAGCGACATCTATGCGATGGGCGGACGACCGCTCGCGGTTGTCGATGCATTGTGGAGCGATGGGCTCGATGGGGCAGAACAGATTCTCGCGGGCATTGCGGCCGCGTCGAATGCTTATGGCGTGCCTGTCGTCGGCGGACACAGCAATGTGCGTAGCGCGCAGCCGCAACTCGCAGTATCGATTGTCGGCCGCGCGCGTGCGTTGCTATCGAGTTTCAACGCGCGGCCCGGCGACAGCCTCGTTATGGCCGTCGATCTACGCGGCCGTTTCGAGGACCCGTATCCGTTCTGGAACGCATCGGTGGACGCGCCTTCACAGCGTTTGCGCGACGATCTCGAGCTGCTGCCGGCGCTCGCGGAAAGCGGTCTTTGCGATGCGGCAAAAGACATCAGCATGGCGGGCGTGCTGGGCACGTCGCTGATGCTGCTCGAATGCTCGGGCGTCGGCGCGCGTATCGATCTCGACGCGATTCCTCGTCCCGAAGCCGTCGATTTCGAACGCTGGCTCAACGCATTCCCGAGCTTCGGCTTCGTGCTTTCTGTGCGGGACGAACATGTCGATGACGTGCTTGCGCGAGTCAAACGACGTGGCCTCGCGTGCGCAACGATAGGAACGCTGGATGCGTCGCGAGAAGTCGTGGTCACGCAACGGACCGACGCCGCGCTGCTTTGGAATTTCCACGACAGTCCTTTTATCGGCTCGTCGATGGGAGAGCGAGCATGAACGGCATGCCATTGCGCATTGCGCTTTTCACGCATTCCGTCAATCCGCGTGGTGGCGTCGTTCACACGCTCGAACTCGGGCGCGCGCTGTATGAAGCCGGACAGGACGTGACGATCTTCGCGCCATCTGTCGGTGGCGCGCCGATGTTTCGCGAGTCGCCGTGCCGTATCGTACTCGCGCCCGTCGCCGCTCATGGCGACGATACGGTGACGATGGTTCACACGCGCATCGAGGCGATGAAATCGGCCCTGCTCGCCAACGGCGCAGCGAGCTTCGACATCCTTCACGCACAAGACAGCATCAGCGGCAATGCGCTCGCGGAGCTTCGCGAAGCAGGCGTGATTCGCGGCTTCGTACGCACGGTTCATCATCTCGACGGGTTCGGCGATGCACATCTGATCGAGTGGCAACGCCGCGCCTACGCGGACGCCGACGCGGTGTTCTGCGTGAGCGAAACGTGGACGCGCAAGATGCGCAACGAATTCGGCACTGCGGCATCGACGGTCAACAACGGCGTCGATATCGGGCGCTTCCGCGCATCGCGTGAAGCGGGCGATGTGAGCCTGTGCGCGCGCCTCGGGCTAGGCGGAAAACCGGTTGTGCTAGCCGTGGGCGGCATTGAAGAACGCAAGAATACCTTGCAACTACTCGAAGCGTTTGCGCTGCTCAAGCAAACGCATGGCGCCGCGCAACTCGTCCTTGCGGGCGGCGCCAGCCTGCTCGACCACGACGCCTATACGCGCCGGTTCATGGCCCGTGCTGCGAAACTGGGTCTTCCCATCGGCCACGGCAAGCCGATCGTCGTCACGGGTGCGCTCGACGACGAAGCGATTCCCGCGTTGATGCGGCGCGCCGATGCCGTTTCGATGGTTTCGCTGCGAGAGGGCTTCGGGCTCGTCGTGCTCGAAGCCCTCGCCGCGGGCACGCCCGTGGTCGTGTCGCGGATCGAGCCATTCACCGGGTATCTGGACGAACGCGTCTGCTGCTGGGCACAGCCGCACGACGCGCACAGCATCGCCGGCGCGCTGCGCCGTGCGCTTGACGAACGCGGCGGCATCGACTTCGACAGCGCGGTGCCCGCATTGCTCGCGCAGTTCAGCTGGCGCGAAAGCGCTCGCCGCCATCTCGACCTGTACCGGCGTGAGATGCAGCCGAGGCAGCCGAGCCGCTTGCCGCATGAATCTCTCATCTAAAGGAACTGTCATGCCTGTCATGCACTTCAAGGTCCAGTGGCCGGACGGCACCGAGGCCAACTGCTATTCGCCGTCGACGGTGGTCGGTGAATTCTTTGTCGCCGGGCAGCGCTATGCGCTCAGCGATTTCGTAAAAAGGGCTCGTGAAGCGCTGCATATCGGCTCCGAGCGCGTGCGCGAGAAATACGGCTTCGCGTGCTCCGCAGCGCTCGACCAGCTTGCCCAGATCGAAGAAGCGGCGCTGCGTTTCGCGGTGGACCCGCAGGCCGAAGTCAAGGTCGTCGAACTTTTGTGAACCCCGATGCGACGCATTGACGAAGACGATCAGTGCGCCGAACGTCACATCGAAAGCAGGAACGAATCATGTCGCACGTAAACAGCATTGCACCGGCAGGACCGGGCGAAACCCCGCACCATACGGTTATCGTCGTGGGCGGCGGGCAGGCGGGACTGTCGATCAGCTACTACCTGAAACAGGCGCATATCGATCATCTCGTCATCGAGAAGCACACGGTCGCACATACGTGGCGTTCGCAACGCTGGGACGCGTTCTGCCTCGTGACGCCGAACTGGCAATGTGCGTTGCCGGATTACCCGTATCGCGGCGACGATCCGCATGGGTTCATGAAGAAGGATGAAATCATCGCGTATCTGGATGGCTTCATCGCGATGGTCGATGCGCCCGTGCTGGAGCATACGGAAGTCAGGAAGGTCAAGCGGCTGCCGGCAGGTGGTTATTCAGTCTCGACGTCGAACGGCGAATACACCGCCGATCATGTCGTAGTTGCGTCGGGCGGCTATCACACGCCTATCGTGCCACGCATGGCCGAACGTCTGCCGGCCGATATCGTGCAATTGCAGTCGTCGCATTACCGCAACCCGCAGGCGCTGCCGGAAGGCGCGGTGCTGGTAGTCGGCTCAGGGCAATCCGGCTCGCAGATCGCCGAGGACCTGCATCTCGCGGGCCGCAAGGTGTATCTGGCCGTCGGCGAAGCGCCGCGCTGCGCGCGCTTCTATCGAGGCCGTGACGTGGTGGACTGGCTTGCCGACATGCGCTACTACGACATGCCCGTCGAACAACATCCGCTGCGCGAAGGCGTGCGGGACAACACCAACCATTACGCGACAGGCCGCGACGGCGGCCGCGACATCGATCTGAGGCGATTCGCGCTCGAAGGCATGGAACTGTACGGCAGGCTCGACGACCTGCGCGACGGTTGCCTGCGGTTCGCGCCGAACCTGATCGCGAACCTGGACAGGGCCGACGATACGTACAACCGCATTAACGCGAGCATCGACGCGTTCATCGACAAGCATGATATCGATGCGCCGCCCGGCGCGCCGTACTTACCCGTGTGGCGGCCGGAGGGCGAACGTACTTCGCTCGATCTTGCAGCGAGCGGAATCACGTCGATCATCTGGTGCATCGGCTTCACGCCGGACTTCAGCTGGGTCGACGCGCCCGTCTTCAATGGCCGCGGCCATCCCGTGCACGAGCGCGGCATCACGCTGCAAGACGGTCTGTATTTCATCGGACTGCCCTGGTTGCATACGTGGGGATCCGGCCGCTTCTCGGGTATCGCACGCGATGCAGCGCATGTCGTCGCCGCGCTCCGCTCGGCCGTTGATGCGTCGGCTGCAACGTCGGCAAGCCTCGCCGCGTGAACATGATCCATCGCTATCGCGCGGGCATGCCGCAACTGAGCTATACAGGGCTGTCGGAAAACTGGCTGCTCAAGGAGTGCGGGCACCGGCATTGGGAGGCGCTGGCAGCCCACGCGGGTTGCGAGAATCCCGATTTCCTCGACAGTAATGGGAACCGCTCGTACGCCGCCTTCACGGCAATCCGGTTGCAGACGTTCGGCCTCGATGCGGTCACTGAAAACGACGCGTTCGAGATTCGAAGCACGTTGTGCAGAACGGGAGCCGTGCGCCATTTCAGCACGCACCGGATCGTACGCGGCGACACGCAGATCGCAGAGCTATCGATGTCGTCGGCCTTTGTCACGCGCAGCGAGGGGCACGACAACCGTTCCGTCGCGCGGGCAGCCCTTGCGGCACTCCCTGGCGAGGTCAGTCCGATGCCCGATCAGGTCGTGGAGATGACGCAACTGGGCAAGCGGCTTCGGTCCGGCGAGCGTGGCGCAATGCCGGACCTCGCGCCGTCCACGAGCGAGCCAATCGAGTTTCTGCCATGCCCGAACACCGATTTCAACGGCGCTGACCTCCTGTATTTCGCCAGCTTCCAGGCGTTTGTCGATCGCGCCGAATGGCAGCGGCATAGGTTCGCCGAACCGCCCGTCATCGCGAGCCGGTCGTTGTTCTACTACGGCAATGTCGATGTGGGCGACATGTTGAGCGTACGTGTGATCGGTGAGTCTGAAGACGAGCGAGGCATCTGGCACTGGACCGAAGTGCGGAGACAGAGCGACGGCATGAAAATCGCTGACGTGACGACGGAAAAGCGCTGGAGGCGCCGATGAGCACGCGCCACCTTCGCCGTCGCGCCGTGCCGCTCAAGCGCGTCTATACGCAGGCGGATATCGAGAACATCGCGCACCTCGACAGCATGCCAGGCGAGGCGCCGTTCGTACGTGGACCGTTCGCTTCGATGTACACCGACAAGCCGTGGACAATACGACAGTACGCTGGCTATGCGCAGGCCTCCGATTCGAATCTCGCGTTTCGCACTGCACTGGCCGAAGGGGCACAAGGCCTGTCGGTCGCATTCGATCTGCCGACGCAGCGCGGCTACGATTCCGACGACCCGCGCGTGAGCGCGGATGTCGGCATAACAGGTGTGGCAATCGACACTGTCGAGGATATGGCGCGCCTGTTCGAAGGCATACCCCTCGAGCGGGTTTCCGTGTCGATGACAATGAACGGCGCGGTCCTGCCGGTGCTCGGCGCCTTCGTTGTCGCGGCCCAGGAAAGCGGTGTGCCGCCATCGCAACTGAGGGGCACGATCCAGAACGATATCCTCAAAGAGTTCATGGTGCGCAACACCTGTATCTTCGCACCCGAACCTTCGTTGCGAATTGCCGCCGATGTCGTCGATTACCTTGCCAAAGCGGTGCCGCGCTTCAATGCGTTGTCGGTGTCCGGCTATCACTTTCAGGAGGCGGGCGCCGACCCCGTACTTGAACTTGCGCTGACGATGGCCAATGCGCGCACCTATGTTCAAACGCTCGTGCGCCGAGGCATGCGTGCGGACGAGGTATGCGAGCGCATGAGTTTCTTTTTCGGAGTCGGCATGGATTTCTACGTCGAGACTGCGAAGCTGCGAGCCGCGCGGCTCCTGTGGTCGGAGATGGCCTTGCAAAGCGGCGCGAGCTCGGATAAGGCGCGCGCGCTGCGCATGCACTGTCAGACCTCGGGCTGGTCGCTGACCGCGCGAAAGCCGATGAACAACGTCGTGCGTACGACGGTCGAGGCGCTCGCCGCGATCTTCGGTGGCACGCAGTCGCTGCACACGAACGCGTACGACGAGGCCCTGACGCTGCCTTCCACGCAATCGGCGCGTGTTGCACGCGACACGCAACTGGTGCTTCAGAACGAGACAGGCGTGTGTGATGTCGTCGATCCGTGGGCCGGTTCGTACATGATGGAAGCATTAACGGCAGATATCGCAAGACGTGCACAAGCGTTGCTCGATGAGATCGGCGCGCAGGGTGGCGTCGTCGAGGCGATACGTTCGGGCTGGATTAGCGAGCGCATTCACGAATCGGCGCTTGGCGTTCAGGCGGAAATCGATAGCGGGCAGCGCGCGGTCGTGGGCATCAACTGTTTCGTGGCGGATGACGAAGACGAGTGCATCACATCTCAAGCCCCGGACGCGGCGCAGATTCGCAGGCAACAGGCACACCGTATCGCGCAGGTGAAATCCACACGCGACGCGGAGCGGGTGCGGAACGCGCTCGCCGAACTCGAATGCGCGGCACGCGAGGGCACAGGAAATCTGTTGGCATTGACAATCGAATGCATGCGGGCGCGCGCCACGGTCGGTGAATGCACGCGGGCACTTGAAGGCGCATGGCCGCGGCACGCCATGGATCTGTCGTCAACGGCGGGCCTCTACGGTGAAGCGCTGTCGCACGACGCCGAATGGCTGAAAGCGTGCGAAGCCGTCGCACATGCCGCTGCGAGCTTGGGGCGCGCGCCGCGCGTTCTGCTTGTCAAACTGGGGCAGGACGGGCATGACCGCGGCGCCCGCGTCGTTGCCGCCGCGTTGACGGACGCCGGCTTCGACGTAGTGATGGGTCCCATGTTCGCATCGCCGGCCGAAGCAGGCATGAAGGCCGTGGAACATGACGTCGATGTGATCGGTATTTCGTCTTTGGCTGGCGCACATATGGAACTGACGTCGATGCTGCTTGCGGAACTGCGTAAGCTTGGAGCAAATATTCCGGTCGTGATCGGTGGAAACGTCGATCAGGCGAGTCTGACAGCTTCGAATTCGCTTGGTTTGACAGGGTGCTTTCCCACAGGCGCGAGCATTCGGACCATCGTCTCGCAACTGGCGGCCATCGCCGTCACCTGTGACGTACGACGGTCCGTGGGTGAGTTCACTGCGTGTGAAGCAGCCAATTGAAGTGTCTCGCTCCGTTGCGCTTTTTCGTTGCAATGAAAAGCCACGCCGCGTAACCGCGTCGCGGTTCAGTGAGAACTGTACGACAAGGGCGGTGAGGCGGCGCTACAGGAATTTCCCCGGCAACGTGCTTGGTCAGATTCGCATCGCCAACGAAGTGCTTAAACGCTGGATACCTGAAAGCTGGCAGCAAATTCCGAGTCGCGGCGTCCACGCCTCGGCATCTCCGATGACGCGCTTGGAAACTCCTTCGAGACCCCGTTGTTCGCGCAAAGCTGCCTGAAGCTGATTACATAAAGTCGGTGCTCACCATCTGGCGACGGGACAGGCCGGGTTACTGGAAGAAGAATGAAGAGCACACCCAACGGGAGCTGATTGAGTGCAAGGACCTCTTCGACCACGTGGAGAGCAAACGCTGGATATTCCGCGCGACCGGCAGGCGACGGTTGAGCCGCAACTGGTCGGCAAGTATCAACGCCGGCTACGGGGTTTCGACGATCACGTCATCAGCATATACGCACGCGGCATGAGCGTACGCGGGATCCGGGGCCACTTGCTGGAGCTCTACGGGCTGCAGGTTTCGCCCGATCTGCTTTCCACCATCACCGATGAAGTGCTGGCCGAAGTCGAGCAATGGCAACAGCGGCCGCTCCAGGCGATGTATCCGATTGTCTATTTCGACGCCCTGCGATTGAAGATTGGCGACGAGGGTACGGTCAGGAACAAGGCCGTGTACCTCGCGCTGGGCATTCGCGCCGACGGCCCCAAGGACGTCCTGGGCCTAGATCGAGCAGACCGAGGGTGCAAAATTCTGGCTGAAGGGCGCCTACCTTCATCTTCGGCATGCATGGGCGCTATGTTTTGGCTGCTACGTCGGCAAGATCCGGCGGGAGGCAGCCGCCCATCCATGGCCCCCCGTTCGGATCATTCCAAGAGGATGATGAATGGCGCCACCCTCATCATTCGCCGCCCCATCGTCCTTTCCGGCGCCGAAATCGGCGCGGTAGTCGGCATGCTCGGCGGCCCCTTCGGCGCGATTGCGGGTGCCGTGATCGCTGGCCTCGCCGGTGCCGCCGCTGGCTGCGCAACGGGCACAGCACTTGGCGAAACCTTCGACCAGAAGGTTCTCGACAACTGGCATTGCCGCGATTGCGGGCACATCTTCACCATCTTGGCGAACTGACGGATCGAGAATTCCGACGACTGCCCTGCATCGGTCACGTTTCGGTCCGGTACGATGTGTCGCGTTGAGCTGGCAACGACAGGTTGTTCTAAGGCAGCCCTTCAGCCGGCCTAATGGCCATCAAGCTCGATAGTTTGCCGGCGAGGCATCCGAGACTACGGGCATCGGCTTCACGCGTTAGCGGCCACTCGTCCAGGGCGGGATGCAATGGCCTCGGACTACCTACCATGGCCGAGTACTTGCCGCTAGACGAAGGCGCCGATGACCGTTGCACCCAGGAAGCAGCCGATTAGGTAGCGCCTGGTCCACCGTCCGTTGAGGGTCGGAGAACGAAACCGCTCGCGCGGTAGGGGGCTCCGGCTAAGCCCGGTGGTTTATGAGGGGGCGGCTGCGCGGTTCCGTATGTTGGCGAATGAGGCAATCCGCCTCGTTCTCCAG
>NZ_CADIKK010000057.1 GCF_902859915.1 Paraburkholderia ultramafica | reverse complement strand
GTATCACATGATGGGCGTGCCGACGGCGATGTTCACGCCGCTGTTCGTGATCTCCCGCACGGCCGGCTGGAGCGCGCACATCATCGAGCAACGGATCGACAACAAGATCATTCGTCCGAGCGCGAACTACACCGGACCCGACGACCTGCCGTTCGTGCCGCTTGCCAAGCGCGTCTAACGGCGAGCGAGACAGCGTCTTCAAGCGATTGAACGCGTAGCAGTCAAGCCGCGCAAGCGTTTCTCCATCATTGCGTTCTGAGAGCGCGACGCAATGAGGTTGGGCCTTGGCTCGCCGACACCCCGAGCCAAGGCCGCTTTTTGCAGCGGTTTAAGCGGCTGCATAGCTAGCCGCCTGAGCAACGCGTTCAAACAAACGGCCGCAATCGAGCGAGCTAAACTACACCCATTGCCTGACCGATCCGCGAGCGAAGCGCCGCCTGACAAGGCGCTGCTGACCGTGATCGACGCCGCCGTCGTCCCCGGCTCATTACTGTTTTGTTCCCTACGCCATGAATACTGCAAACCGCAAACGCCTTCCCGGCACCCAGCTGGATTTCTTCGACACGCGTGCCGCGGTCGATGCGATCGAGCCCGGCGCCTACGACAAGCTGCCGTACACGTCGCGCGTGCTGGCCGAAAATCTCGTGCGCCGCTGCGATCCGGCGACGCTGCGCGCGTCGCTCAAGCAGATTATCGAGCGCAAGCGCGAACTGGATTTCCCGTGGTTCCCGGCGCGCGTGGTGTGTCATGACATTCTGGGCCAGACCGCGCTGGTCGACCTCGCCGGCCTGCGCGATGCGATTGCCGCGCAAGGCGGCGACCCGGCGATGGTCAACCCGGTGGTGCCGACGCAACTCGTGGTCGACCATTCGCTTGCGGTAGAGTGCGGCGGTTTCGATCCGGATGCGTTCGCGAAGAACCGTGCGATCGAAGACCGTCGCAATGAAGACCGCTTCGACTTCATCAACTGGACCAAGCGCGCGTTCAAGAACGTCGACGTGATTCCGCCGGGCAACGGCATCCTGCATCAGATCAACCTCGAGCGCATGAGCCCGGTGGTGCAGGTGAAAGACGGCGTGGCCTTCCCCGATACGCTGGTCGGCACCGACTCGCATACGCCGATGGTCGACGCGCTCGGCGTGATCGCAATCGGCGTGGGCGGCCTCGAAGCGGAAAGCGTGATGCTGGGCCGCGCGTCGTATATGCGGCTGCCGGACATCGTCGGCGTGGAACTGACGGGCAAGCCGGGCGAGGGCATCACGGCGACCGACGTGGTGCTGTCGTTGACCGAGTTCCTGCGCAAGGAAAAAGTGGTCGGCGCGTACCTCGAATTCTATGGCGCGGGCACGGCGAAGCTGACGCTCGGCGACCGCGCGACCATCGCCAACATGGCGCCCGAATTCGGCGCGACGGCCGCGATGTTTTATATCGACGAGCAGACCGTCAAGTATCTGAAGCTCACGGGCCGCGACGACGAACTCGTCAAGCTGGTGGAAACCTATGCGAGGCAAACCGGCTTGTGGGCCGATACGCTGAAGCACGCCGAGTATGAGCGCGTGCTGAAGTTCGACCTGTCCAGCGTGGTGCGCACGCTGGCCGGGCCGTCCAACCCGCATCGCCGTTTGCCGGTTTCCGAACTGGCGGCGCGCGGCATCAGCGGCAAGGTGGAGAACGAGCCGGGCCTGATGCCGGACGGCGCGGTGATCATCGCCGCGATCACCAGTTGCACGAACACCAACAATCCGCGCAACATGATTGCTGCCGGCTTGCTCGCGCGTAATGCGAACCGGCGTGGACTGACCCGCAAGCCGTGGGCGAAGACCTCGCTCGCGCCGGGCTCGAAGGCGGTCACGCTGTATCTGGAAGAGGCTGGGCTGCTGCCGGAACTGGAGCAACTGGGCTTCGGTGTGGTCGCATATGCGTGCACGTCGTGCAACGGCATGTCCGGTGCGTTGGACCCGGTGATTCAGAAGGAAGTCGTCGAACGCGATCTGTATGCGACCGCCGTACTGTCCGGCAACCGCAACTTCGACGGCCGCATCCATCCGTACGCGAAGCAGGCTTTCCTCGCGTCGCCGCCGCTCGTGGTGGCGTATGCGATTGCGGGCACGATCCGTTTCGATATCGAGAAGGACGTGCTCGGTGTCGACGCCGACGGCCATGCAGTCACGTTGAAGGACATCTGGCCGTCGGACGAGGAGATCGACGCGATCGTCGCGTCGAGCGTGAAGCCGGAGCAATTCCGCAAGGTGTATGAGCCGATGTTTGCCGTATCGGTCGACAAGGGCGAGCAAGCCAAGCCGTTGTACGACTGGCGCGAGATGAGCACTTACATTCGCCGTCCGCCGTATTGGGAAGGCGCGCTGGCCGGCGAGCGCACGCTCAAGGGCATGCGGCCGCTGGCGGTGCTCGGCGACAACATCACGACGGACCATCTGTCGCCGTCGAACGCGATTCTGCCGGACAGCGCGTCCGGCGAATACCTCGCGAAAATGGGCCTGCCGGAAGAGGATTTCAATTCCTACGCGACTCACCGCGGCGATCACTTGACCGCGCAGCGCGCGACCTTCGCGAACCCGACGCTGAAGAACGAGATGGTGCTCGAAGACGGCAAGGTGAAGGCTGGTTCGCTCGCGCGTATCGAGCCCGAGGGCAAGGTCACGCGCATGTGGGAAGCGATCGAAACGTATATGGAGCGCAAGCAGCCGCTGATCGTGATTGCCGGGGCCGACTATGGCCAGGGCTCGTCGCGTGACTGGGCGGCCAAGGGCGTGCGCCTCGCCGGCGCGGAGGCGATCGTCGCCGAAGGCTTCGAGCGTATTCACCGCACGAACCTGGTGGGCATGGGTGTGTTGCCGCTCGAGTTCAAGCCCGGTGTGAACCGCATCACGCTCGTGATCGACGGTACGGAGACCTTCGACGTGATCGGCGAACGCAAGCCGCGCGCGGATCTGACGCTGGTGATTCATCGCCGAAGCGGTGAGCGCGTCGAGGTGCCGGTGACGTGCCGGCTCGACACCGCTGAAGAGGTTTCCATCTACGAGGCCGGCGGCGTGTTGCAACGCTTTGCGCAGGACTTTCTGGAGTCGTCGAAGGCGGCGGCTTGAGACTGCGCTTGAAGCAACGCTTTTGGCAACCGCTTTTGGCAACTTTAGTCAGCGCGATTTGATCAAGTCGCTCGAATTCGCCGGAGCAGGCGGTTCAGCGATGAACATAACGCAGGATAGGGCGGTGTGGCTTCGCAAGCCACACCGCCCGCCCACATCAGGACATGACTTTCATGGCCCACAAACCTCAGATCAAGATTCCGGCCACCTATATGCGTGGCGGCACCAGCAAAGGCGTGTTCTTCCGCCTGCAGGATTTGCCCGATGCGGCCCAGACGCCAGGTGCCGCGCGCGACGCGCTGCTGATGCGCGTGATCGGCAGTCCCGACCCGTATGGCAAGCAGATCGACGGCATGGGCGGCGCGACGTCGAGCACCAGCAAGACGGTGATCGTCGCCAAAAGCAGCAAGCCCGATCACGACGTGGATTACCTGTTCGGCCAGGTGTCGATCGATAAAGCCTTCGTCGACTGGAGCGGCAATTGCGGCAATCTCTCCGCCGCCGTCGGGCCGTTCGCGATCAGCGCGGGCCTCGTCGACGCGAGCCGCATTCCGCGCGACGGCGTGGCCACCGTGCGGATCTGGCAGGCCAACATCGGCAAGACGATCATCGGGCACGTGCAGATGACCGATGGCGCGGTGCAGGAAACCGGCGACTTCGAACTCGACGGCGTGACCTTTCCCGCGGCGGAAGTCCAGCTCGAATTTATGGACCCGGCTGCGGACGAGGAGGGCGCGGGCGGCTCGATGTTCCCCACCGGCAACCTGGTCGAAGACCTCGAGGTGCCGGGCGTCGGCACGTTGAAGGCTACGATGATCAACGCGGGCATTCCGACCATCTTCGTCGACGCGCAAGCCATCGGCTACACGGGCACGGAGTTGCAGGACGCGATCAATGGCGACGAGAAAGCGCTGGCGATGTTCGAGACCATTCGCGCCCATGGCGCGTTGCGCATGGGCCTCATCAAGCATCTCGACGAGATCGCGACGCGGCAGCATACGCCGAAGGTCGCGTTCGTCGCGAAGCCGGCCGATTATGTGGCGTCGAGCGGCAAGCGCGTCGGCGCGGGCGACGTCGATCTGCTGGTGCGGGCGATGTCGATGGGCAAGCTGCATCACGCGATGATGGGCACGGCGGCGGTGGCGATCGGCACGGCGGCGGCGATTTCGGGGACGCTGGTGAATCTGGCGGCCGGCGGCGGCGAGCGCGAGGCGGTGCGTTTCGGGCATCCGTCGGGGACGTTGCGGGTCGGCGCGCAAGCGAGCCGGAAGGGCGGCGAGTGGACGGTGACGAAGGCCATCATGAGCCGTAGCGCGCGGGTGTTGATGGAAGGATGGGTGCGGGTGCCGCAGGAGGGGTGACGGAGAGTGGTTGGCGTGCCGCTCACGGGTGTCCTTGCCATACGGTTGCGGAGGAAGGGATGAAAGTCAAAAGAATCGTTGCAAATATCAGCACGCAAGCAGTGGATGACGCGAAGCGCTTCTACCAGCAGATATTTGGCCTCGATCTGCTGATGGATCATGGCTGGATCGCGACGTGCGGATCGTCCGAAAAGATGGATGTACAGATCAGCTTCGCTTCGCAAGGCGGATCGGGCACGCCAACGCCCGATCTTTCGATCGAAGTGGATGACCTTGCTGCTGCACTCGAACGCGTGAGGTCGGCGGCTATTCCTGTCGAGTATGGTCCCGTCGACGAACCGTGGGGCGTGCGGCGCTTCTATGTGCGCGATCCATTTGGCAAGCTCATCAACGTGCTCGCTCACATCTGATGCAGGATCAGCGGCTTGGGCCGCACTCCCACATGCATTCCCACGACTCGAAGCGAGGTGCGGTTCATGAAAGTGTCGATCGCGTACATTGAGGAACCGCCGTTCGGCTGGACGCAAGGCGAGGCGGCAACGGGTGCGGATCTGGAATTGGCCGACGTGGTCCTTCGCGCGGCCGGGGTCACTCAGATCGAGCATCATCTGACGACATTCGGTGAACTACTGCCCGGCGTGCAACGAGGGCGATGGGATATGAACGTCCCGCTGTTCGTCACCCCGCAGCGGATGACCGAAGTCGACTTCAGTGTGCCCGTTTGGGCAATCGACGACGGCTTGCTCGTTCGGGCCGGTAATCCGGAAGCGTTGGAGGGCTATGGTTCGCTGGCGCAGCGCGTCGATGCACGGCTCGGCGTGATCGTCGGGCAAGTGCAGCATCAGGCGGCTCGATCGAACGGCGTTCGCGACGAGCAGATTGTGCTTTTCGTCGAGCAGCGCGACGCGATCGACGCGCTACTTGTGGGGAAGATCGACGCATACGCCAGCACGGCCCTCGGAAACCGGATTCTCGCGAATCGCATCGGTTCCGGGTTGGTTGAAGCCGTATCCGACAACTCACGCAGCGCTGAAGGGCAGCGCCCGCCGGCCGGCGCGTTCTCGTTCAGAAAAGGCAACCAGGGGTTGCTCGATGCCGTCAACCGGCAACTGCGGCTTTACCTGGGGTCAGCCGAACACAGACAGCGCATGGCGAGCTTCGGGCTCACTCAAACAGAGATCGATCCGGTACTGCCTGTGCGAGGCGCTCCCGATGTCGGTTAACGTCAGTGGCACGGAGGGCTATGCGGAAAACGCAGAATTTCTGGCGAGGCAATGGCAGAACATCTCGTTCGCCGACCACCACGGGCCAATTCTCCACCTCATACCCGACGTCCCGTCGAGCATTCTCGACATCGGTTCCGGGGTTGGTGTAGATGCGGCCGCGTTCGCGGCGATGGGTCACTCGGTGGTAGCCGTTGAACCAGTCGACGAACTGCGCGCTGCCGGAATCAATCTGTATTCGGAGAGCAGCGACGTCGAGCGATGCCTAACGTGAGTTCTCTTGTGCGCGAGGGCGGCGTGCTAGTGATGTTTTTGCGGCACGGGCCCATTCCCGCTGGCCGCCGGATGTTTGACGTCACCCCTGAAGAGACAATTCAACTCGCAACCATCCACGGTTTGCAACTCATACACCGTCTGCGTACCTCATCCATTCAGCTAGCTAACCGGAACATCGGCGTGACCTGGACGCGACTAGCCTTTGAGAAACGCGCTGAAAAAATAGCTTGAGTCCGCGCTGTCGGTCCGGTCACGACAAGCTCGCAGCCCGCTTGCACGTTTGCGCCAGCCAGTTTTAGATGACCGGTCAGTCAGGACCTGGCCACTAGTTGACTGGTCATCTACCGAAACCTATAGTTGCTCGGGTAAGTCCCGATCGCGTGAAAAGAAGGGGCTCATGAACAACAGCTCAACGCGCAGCCCGGGTGAAAGAGCGAGGCGGAGGAGGCAGGATGGAGGACAGGCTGGACGCTGCGGACGCAGCGAGTGCAGCGGATGCGGCGCGGCTCGCGGCACGGGCGAATCGCGCCGTGCTGGTGATCGCGGTCGCGCAGTTGCTCGGCACATCGCTGTGGTTCAGCGCGAACGGCGCGATGCGCGACTTGCAGATAGCGTGGCAATTGAACGCGTCGGGCATCGGCTGGCTGACGAATGCGGTGCAGGCCGGCTTTATCGTCGGGACGCTGCTCTCGGCGACGACGGGCCTCGCGGATCGCGTTTCGGCCAGCAAGGTGTTTGCCGTCTGCGGCGTGCTCGGCGCCACGCTGAACGCGCTGTTTGCGCTATGCAGCAGCGGGCTCGCGTCGGCGATCGTGTTCCGCTTCGGCGTGGGCGTCGCGCTCGCGGGCATCTATCCGCTGGGTATGAAGCTGCTGGTATCGTGGGATCCGCGCCGGGCCGCGCAGACGCTCGCGTTGCTGGTCGCCATGCTGACGCTCGGTACGGCATCGGTCCATGCGATCCGGGCGTTGTTCTCCACCGTTCTCTGGCAAACCGTGGTGCTGGCTTCGTCGCTGCTCGCGGTGATCGGCGCGCTGCTGGTCTTTTCGCTCGGCGAAGGGCCGCACGCGCGACGCGCCGGCAAGCGTCGCGCGGGTTTGTCGGCAGGGGTCGGGCAGGTGCTGCGGATCAGCGAGTTTCGCGCGGCCGCGCTCGGGTACTTCGGGCATATGTGGGAGCTGTACGCGTTCTGGACGCTCACGCCGCTTCTGGTTCAGCGGGCTTTTGCAGGCAGCGCCCAGACCGCCGCGAGTAGCGTCGCGCTCTGGTCGTTTCTGATCATCGCGATCGGCGCGATTGGGTGCCTGCTGGGCGGCAGGCTGAGCAAGTCGATCGGCAGTGCGCGTACCGCCGCGCTCGCGTTGGCGATATCGGGCACGCTGTGCGCCATCTATCCGCTGTCGTCGGCGCTTGGCACCGCGGGGCAGATCGCGCTGTTGCTGGTGTGGGGCATCAGCGTGATTGCCGATTCACCGCAATTCTCCGCGCTGTCGGTCAAAGCATGTCCCGCCGACAAGATCGGCGGAGCGTTGACGCTGCAAAACAGCTTTGGATTTTTCCTGTCGGCGTGTTCGATCCTGTGGTCGACGAGCGCCTATCATGCACTCGATGCGCGCGTCGCCTGGTTACTGTTGCCTGGCCCGATCATCGGTTTGATCGCGATGAGGCCGCTGCTTCGCAAGCGGCCTCTCTGGTGACGGGCGCGTGATTCGTTTCCGGGCAGACCACCGTACCCGCAGCGAAGGAGGCCGGCCAGATCCGCGCGGACGCGGACACGGCGGCACTCGCGCGGCCAGGCCGCCGCTTACTTGCCGCCGTGCTTCGCCATCCAGCGGTTCATGAACGCGATCTCGTCGTGCTGGGCCTTGATGATGTTCCGGGCCAGGCGCTTCAGTTCCGGGTCTTTGCCGTATTTCAGTTCCACCTGCGCCATTTCGATCGCCCCCTGATGATTCCGATTGAGCGCAAGCCTCGTGCTTCCGTCTGACATTTCTGGGAAAGCCTTACTTCTGCTTTGTGCGCTAGCTCACCGAGAGGAGTCAAATCTACTCGACTCAATCTTTTTCACTGTTATTCTGAGCCACCTATCTTTGCGTATCAGCCAGACCCCGTGCCATTTCGAAGAATGCCTAAATAATCAGGAGCTCGGCATGTTGAAAAAGGTCGTCGATCGGGCGAGACAGTTCCGACGCAGCGAAGGATTCAAGCATTCCATGGCCACGCCTCACAGGCTATCGCTGCACGCCAGACAGCGTTTGAATCGAGGCGTGTTCGCCATCGAGATTCAGGAAAACTCCGGGTTTTTCTCGGTGATGCAGATGGTGCTGTTCATCTTGATGTATTGCGACGCGAAGTGTTTGACTCCGTGCATCAGTGCACGCGGCGGCCTCTACGGCGACCCCGAGCGAAAGATGGACTGGTTCTCGACCTTCTTCGAACCCGTGCGCGCGAGCACCGCCGTGGGAGCCACGCGGAAGATAAGAACGTCAAAGGTTCGCGATCTGGTTCAGTTGGGCTTTCGCCAACGTTATGAAGCCCACCTCCGGCTCAGAAGCGCAAGCGAACTCTTCTTTGCGCATTATCGGGTGGCCCCGGCTATCGACTGTGAAGTCGACTCGATCTGCCGGATACTCGAAATCGGCAAGTCGACCCTCGGCGCGCATTTCAGAGGCACCGACAAGAAACAGGAAGCCATTCCGGTTTCGTGGCGAGAGTTCTGCCGCATGGTGGAGTCGACGCTCGCGGACAATTCGCATCTGACGAACATTTTCGTTTCCAGCGACGAACCCGCGTTTCTCGAATTTTTCGCCGCGTGGCCGTTCCGCAAACCGGTCAAGGTCGCGCCGGCCAAATTGCTCGCGCGTGGCGGCGCGCCGGTTCATTTCAGCGGCTATCCAGGCCTCGAAATCGGCCGTGAAGCGCTGGTGTCCAGCCTGCTTCTGGCCAGCTGCGGATTTCTCGTCAAGACGCCTTCGTATCTGTCCGCGTGGTCGAAGATATTCAATCCGTCGCTGCCGGTGAAGCTTGTGTCGCCACCGCGCCCGGATGCGTTCTGGTTCCCCGACAGCCGGCTCTGGCTCGAACAGGCGGAGCAGGAAGAAGTGGCTTGAGGGCTAGCCGTTTTTCGTGCGCAAGTACTGAAATTCACTCTCTCCTCGCGAGACCATGCCAGGGCGCTAAGTCCGTCGTAGTTCCCATTTCCTGATTCTGGCGCGACGTCGCGTTCGTTAGCGCGCGGCTCATTTCACGGAATTTTTATACCGTCTCCAGCAATCGTTTCGCGGTCTTTACGGCGACGTCCATATAGTCTGTGGCTGGCGTTTCGCCGCGAAAAAAGCATCGGCTTTGCTGGAGGTTGTATGGCATTCAATCAAACGAAGGGGAACGTGCACGTCGAGGCTTGCGTGTTTCCCGCTCCGGGCCAGAGGTTCAAAGGCGCACTGCGCATCACGACCACCCGGCACAACAGGCAGATTCTGCGGATCACGGGACGTGGCTGCGGCCGTCCGGTGAGCAGTTTCGCGGAGGCGCTAGCGCTGGCCGAGCTCGAAGCTCGCCGCATGCTTGGGCTCGATACGCCATGAGATCCGCGCGATCAACCATGATGTTCCGAGGACTGTGCAAGGTCGTCGCGATTGCCTTCATCACCAACCAGGTGCTCACAACGATCTTCACCTACGTCGCGCAGCAACTCGATTCAGCACTGCCGCATGACACGATCTGGCTGTTCAGTTGCGTGACATCCGGATTGGTGACGCTTTGGCTGCAGTCCGATGCGCGGCGCGCGTTCGGCTTCGCACGGGAGAAGGGCTTTGTGAAAAAGAGCGGCGACGGCAAGCAGGACTTGCAGATCGCGGCAGACTGCCCGAAACGATGGCTCGTGATATTGCATATCGAACTGAATCCCGCAGCGATCCAGCCGTAAGCGGGTTGTTGTTCGGCTGCTGCTACGAATCGCGGTGGGCTCGCAAACGTTGGCGAGGGCCGGCCTATAATGAAAACCGCGTTGCGGGCTGATGAAGCAGATAGCTGGAGAGCCCGCTGCCTGCCAACCGTATCGCCACCGCAAAGAGGCTGACAGCATGTATATCGCCATGAACCGCTTCAAAGTGACGCCTGGGTCCGAGGCCGCATTCGAACATCTGTGGACGTCGCGCGACACCCATCTGAAAGAGGTTCCGGGCTTCGTGGAATTTCATCTGCTGAGGGGACCGCGGAAAGAAGACCACGTCTTATATTCCAGCCATACGATCTGGCGCGACCACGCGGCCTTCGACGCGTGGACGAAATCGGAAGCCTTTCGCGCCGCGCATCACAGCGCTGGGAACGAAAACCGCGTGCTCTATCTCGGCCACCCGGAATTCGAGGGCTTCGAAGTCATCCAGACGGTGAAGTAGTTGCCGTAACGCAGCGTCCCGCGTCGCGCTCGCTGTGGATGGAGCGAGGTGCGGGGCGCCGCGCTCGCATAAGCCGGCCGTTGCGCGCGTGCCGACGCGCTAATCGCGGATGCGGTATTCTTTTGTGAGTCAACGGGCAGGGTCGGTCTTCATTGCACGGCAAGCTTCGCGTTGCATGCCTGATGCCGACGCGCGCTTGCAAAGCGCCTGCGCAATTCACAAAGGAATGGCAACATGAAAGCCGTCAAAATCGGTTCGCCCGCCACCGTGGCGAATCTCCAGGTGATCGATCTCGCGGACCCCGGTCAGCCCGCGGCGGGCCAGATCCGCGTGCGTATTCACGCGAACTCGCTGAACTTCCACGATTATGGCGTGGTGAACGGCAGACTGCCTGCTGAAGCGGGCCGGATTCCGATGGCGGACGGCGCGGGCGTCGTCGAAGCGGTCGGCGAGGGCGTCACCGCGTTCAAGACCGGCGATCACGTGGTGTCGTGCTTCTTCCCGTTCTGGGAAAACGGGCCACCAGCGATCGCCGATTTCACGACGACCCCCGGCGACGGCGTCGACGGTTACGCGCGCGAGGTCGTGGTGTTGCCGAGCCACTACTTCACGCACGCCCCGCGCGGCTACAGTCACGCCGAAGCCGCGACATTGACCACGGCCGGGTTGACCGCATGGCGCGCGCTCGTCGTGGACGGTCAGTTGAAGGCGGGCAGCACGGTGCTCGTGCTCGGCACCGGCGGCGTGTCGATCTTCGGTTTGCAGATCGCCAAAGCGATGGGCGCTTCGGTGATCGCCACGTCCTCATCGGATGCGAAACTCGCGAAGCTTCGCGAACTCGGCGCCGACCATACGATCAACTATCGCGACAACCCCGAGTGGGGCAAGCAGGTTCGTCAGTTGACGGGGGGGCGAGGTGTCGATCATGTGATCGAAGTGGGCGGCCCGGGCACGTTGCCGCAATCGATCACCGCTTGCCGGATCGGCGGCCATATTGCGCTGATCGGCGTGCTGACCGGCCGCGCGGGGCCGGTGCCGACCGCTGCGCTGATGGCGCGACAGCAGCGCTTGCAAGGGCTGATCGTCGGCAGCCGCCAGGATCAGTTCGAGATGATTCGCGCATTGGAAGTCACGGGCATCAAGCCGGTGATCGACAGCACGTTCGCTCTGGAGAAGCTCGGCGACGCGTTCATGCACGAGGAGTCGGGCGCCCACTTCGGGAAGATTTGCGTGACGATGTGACGAGCGGGTTTGCAGGCCGGAGTGGCGTTGGGTATTGCGGCGTCACTCCGGCTGCTGCTGTTGGTGTTGGACAGGGGCGTGCAATGGTCCCTTAGCCAACCTTTGCGAGGTCGGCGAAATCAATGCTCGTCGCCTCGCACGCTTGCGTAAACGCCGTGTCGTAGCTCGTAAAGAACACGGTGCGCGTTGTGGCCAACGTCTTGAACAGATCGACCAGCACAGCGCGCGCGGCGGCATCGAGCCCGCCGACCGGCTCGTCCGCAATGAGAACCTCGGTCTCGCCAAGCGCGGCGCCTGTCAGGAAGAATTTCTTGCGAGTCCCGAACGACATCTGTTCGAAGCGTTTGTCCAGATGCGGCGTGAGGCCGAAACGGTCGACCAGATCGAGCGTATCACTGCCGATTGTCGTCTTTCTCTCCGAGGCCACATTCTCCAGATACTCACGACCGGTTCGGTCCGGATAAGGCATGCAGTCTTCGGGCACGTACGTAAGCACGGATTGCGCGGCGAGCGGCGCGGCGCGCAGCGAATGGCCACCGAGCCACACATCACCCGTGTCGGCTTCTACGGTGCCGGCGAGGATGCCGAGCAATGTCGATTTGCCGCTGCCGGACTCATCGTTTAGCGCTATACATCCCGACGCAACGTCGTAGTGCAATCCCTGAAAGATGATGCGTTCGCTGTACTGCTTGCTGAGGTTGTCGAATCGAAGCATGGGTTGGAGCGAGTGTCGGCTAAAGAGCGTTGCATTGACACGATGCGCGGTTGCGCCGGGCATCGTGCCAACGCTGCACAGGCTCTTCAACAGGTTGGCGTTGCGCAAGTTTAGCAGCGCGAGCCATGCAGCCGTTGCCTTCGGGCTCGCCGATCGGTGTCACGCGTTTGCATCGGCCGCAACGCTTGCCCGACGCCGCTACATTCACCGTCCCGCGTCCAGCAAAAACGTCACGATCCGGTCGCACACGCGACCGAACATCTGCGTTCCCGTCACCGTTGGGCAGCCGCGCGCGCGAGCCGCGTCGATCAGCGGCGTGAGCGGCGGCTTCGTCACCACATCGCCGACGAACGTCGTGGCCGGCAAGCGTGATACGTCGATCGGCAACGGCGCGCCCAGCCGCGTCGATACGCGCGCCCGGCACGATCGCGTCTCCCAGCAACCATTGCTGGGGCGTCAGGGTGCGCTCCGGTAATGCGTAATATTTGAAGAGTACTTCTTGCTTTTTGCTGTGCGACGATATGTGACGCAAGCGAGCATGCTCCCGGCGAGTAATAAAGCTTCATGTTTGATCCTGACAAGGAGTTAAGACAATTACGCTATGATCGATCCCACCTTGATCGTCACGCACATCAGATGGTGACGAGCCATAGGACGCCGTGAGCAGTCCGCGCCGATATAATCCGGTAACTTCCAGGTTACTAAACCACAACGGCGCGATAGTCTGCCCGCGTTGCCCGCCTCTTCAGGAAAACCGGCGGCGCAGCAGCCCGGTACGCTCTAGCGCTTTCTACTGGGGGGAAGGCGGATTCAAAAGCTTACTCAACGGCTTCAGCGGGCCGATCGGGAGGAGCGAGAATGTCATTAAGTGCGCTTTCCCCAAGGGAAGTGCCTCAAGCATTTCATGCGCTTGACTTACGTCCGTAACGTTCAGGATGAACGCCACCCCAGCCCGGTCTTGCAGTGAATACCACTGGTCAATCTTGCCCTCGAGGTAGAGTTGCGCCGTCTCGCGAGCTTCGGTCGGAAGAATGCGTTGGACAAGTTGCATGTCCGTGCCCGGTGGAAAGGTGCCGATCGCCAATATCTTCGTGGTTGGCGTGGTTGGCATCGGAGTGGTTTGCGACATGGAAACTCCAGCAGAAGCGACCAGCACAGACGCTGTTGTCAAATTAAGAAGAAGGCGTTTCATCCAACCTCCAGCACCGACATGTCGGCGGAGATTCTGGCCAGTTGGGCAAGATCGGCCGTGGCAGCAAGCCCACGCGTGTGAAAGTGGTCGAGGGCGTCCAGTTGCTGTGGTGTGAGCGGCTGATCCTCCGGCCCGAAGACCGTGAGCGCGATCTTCAGGCGCTCGCTCAGGCCGGTCGCGCGATAGTGATCGCGTGCGCCATCAAGTGCATCAGCCATTGCAAAATCCTCACTCGTGAATTGCTGGTGCCAAGGTATCATCGATTTTCGCGAGCGACTATTCATCACAATGTTGACGGGCCATGAAGCAGAACTTCACAGTCAGGCAGGGCGCACTGGACGGCGTGGAGGTGTTCCTGAGCGTTGCCCAGCATCGCAGTTTTCGCAAGGCAGCCGCGGAGCTCGGTGTGACGCCGTCGGCTATCAGCCAGACGGTGCGTGTACTCGAAGCGCGCATTGGCGCAGCGCTCTTCATACGCACCTCGCGCAGTGTCGGCTTGACCGAAGCCGGCGAACAGTTTCTCGCGCGCGCCAAGCCTGCCTTCGAGGAACTGGTCGCCGCCAGTGAGGTTGCGCGTGGACTCGGCCAGCGGCCGGCCGGATTGCTGCGTCTCTCGGTGCCGCGCGCGGTAATCCCGATTCTGCTGGAGCTGGTCGCATCGTTCTGCCGGGCTTATCCCGAGGTCGAGGTGGAGCTTGCTGCGAGCAAGGAGGTGACCGACCTTGCGGCCGAAGGATTCGATGCCGCTGTCCGGCAGGGGCATCTGGTTGCTCCCGATATGGTCGCGGTGCCGATGACGCCACCATTTCGTCTCATCGTCGTCGGCAGCCCTGCCTACTTCGCGGAGCGCAGCCGGCCCGCTCACCCGAACGACCTGCGCCAACATGCATGCTTGCGATGGCGGCGATCCAACGGCGCGCTCGCGCTATGGTCATTCAACGACAACGACAACGACAACGACCAAACGATCGAGATCGCCGTAGCCGGCCCCCTCATCGCCAGTGACTTTCCCACCGTGCTTGGCGCGGCGATAGAAGGCCTGGGCCTTGCCCAGTTACCTGAGCCGCTGGCCGCTGTCGGGTTGAGATCGGGAAAACTGGTAGAGGTGCTGGAGGCGTACGCGCCGTTGCGGCCGGGGGTGTTTCTCTGCTATCCAGGCCGCCGGCAGATCATGCCGAAGCTGCGCGCGTTCATCGATCACTTGAAGAGCCGCGCGGCAGGCGATGGCAAGGTCCGGGTACAAGCTGACGCGAGCCGCGCGGGGTCGCGAAAAAGAGGCTGATGGATTTGTCTCGCTCGCCCCTCGATTCTTGCCGCGACGAAGCCGTTTCATGTTGATCGGTGACGCGATTTACGCGTGCATTTGTTCATCGATGATAAAGTCTGCGACTCTCATCGCATCCATCGAGTTGCCGTCCACGTCGTACCACTCACGAATCGCGCGATTGACTTTAGTTAGTGCGGCGACAGCAAGTAGTGTGGCGTCGGTCGCGGTGATCTTGCCTTCGAGATCGTCTGCGAAGTAATCCGCAACACGTAGAGCCGCGTCGATTAGCCTGGTGTCGTCGATCAAGTCCGCCAATACCGCATGAACCATTGCGAGGCAAGCGTCTTTGCGTGCGAGTGCGATATCTGTCATGAGGTTCTCCAGGGTCGAGGTGCCTGGTCAGCGAGCTTTGGCGGCTGCGTAGCGCAAAGCGAACGCTACTCCGGTCTTCAAGGTGCCGTAGCTTAGCGGATAGGCCACGTACCAACGCACGCAAGTCCAGAATCACGTCGCGCGAATAATGCAGGCGTATGAGCACGCGAGTCGCCGCCGGGTTCAATACTTTCATCTTGCTTTCGGTTGTTCGCATCGTTCTCTACATCATAGCGGACCACCTCACTGCGTCAGAGCCTAAACAGCACGCACAACCAGTCGTCAACTCGACCGTCGACGATATCGCACGGCTGGACTTTGCGAGAGCGAACCCGGTTGTTGGCCCGATGTATATCGACGGCGCTGAACCGGGCGACGCCGTCAAGGTCACACTGTTATCGTGCGCTCCCTCGGGCTGGGGGTCGACGGCAAACATTCCCGACTTCGGCTTACTCGCAGACAAGTTTCATGGGCTACTGCATCACCGCGTTGCTATTCTCCAGCGTGGTATTGATCCCGGGCCTGTATCTGTTCCAGCCGTTTGCGGACGGAGGCGCGACACATGGATGCACACGAACCTGTCACTCCGTCGACCCAATCGGCCCGCCGCCCCGTGCTGGTCTGGGACGCGCCGGTGCGACTGTTTCACTGGCTGGTGGTCGTGCTGGTCACCGCGGCCTATGTCACCTTGAAGCTGAACTGGATCGACTGGCACGTCCGGGTCGGCGAGACGCTGCTTGGGTTGATTATTTTCCGGCTGCTGTGGGGCTTCTTTGGCAGTGAGACCGCGCGCTTTCGCAGTTTCGTGGCGTCGCCCGCGGCTGCACTTCGTCATCTGCGTCACCTGTTTCGCCGCGAGCCGGATGTGCAGGTGGGCCACAATGCGGCCGGCGGCTGGATGGTCCTGCTGCTGCTCGCGTTGCTACTGGTCGAGACGCTGAGCGGGCTCTACGTCAACAACGACATCGCCGACCAAGGGCCGTTGAGCGAAGTGGTGCCCGCGTGGCTCGCCAACGCTATCTCGACACTGCACGGGCTTGCCTGGGACGTGCTGCTCGTCGCGGTAGCGCTGCACGTGCTGGTGATCGCTCTCTACGCAGCAGCGAAGGGACACAACCTGCTGCGTCCGATGCTGACCGGCTACAAGCTGTTGCCGTCATCCATCGACGCGCCGCGGCAGACGCCAGCGCTGCTGGCGCTGCTGCCGCTCGGCGTCGGCGCTGCCGTGGTGATGCTGCTCGCGGCTTATCTTTGAGCTCGCCGCGCACCTGATCTCGGGGCGCCGCTTCAGTGGTTGCGTCAGTTGCTCTTTGGCGGCACCACCTGGCCGCGGATCTCGCCGTTCGGATTGGTCTTGGTGTGAAGGTTGATGTACATGTCACCCGCTTCGAACATCCTGGCTTCGTCCAGGGAGAGCGTGGCCTGACCGTTGACCGGGCTCGTCATCTCCATACTGCCTTTCTGGGAGAGCCAGACCTTCACGCCGGCGTTTTTGCCGGCCGGGGCGGGGCCGTGGAAATGCGCCATCGTGGCCTGACTCGACAATCCGCTGAAGCTCATGTTCCAGGTTACGACCCGCGTGCTGGGGTCGTACGTGAGCTTGGCGCTGCCGCTGCCCGGAGTCTGCAGCGGCGGGACCTGTTGGGCGCCCGTCAACGGCACCTCAAATGAGACCGGCGCCGCTTGCGCCAAGGTCAGCGCGCCCGCTAAGGCCAGGCCACCGAACACCATGAAAGCGCGCCGCGAGATGGAACGTGACATTTGGTCTTCTCCTTTTTGGGTTTGCCCTTGTTGGGCGGCAGCCGCTATCGACGAGTGCGGAAGACCGCGTCGGCGCCGCCGGCAGCCAAAGGGATGAGACAAGGATAGACACACGCCGCCGCTAACTCCAGGTGGGGTCCCGGAAGTCTTGGCCTTCAAGTGCTCGATCCTGGCTGTTTTTGTCGAACCGTTCGAAAACTGAAAATGCACCTTCGGAAAGCACGAGGAGATTCGTGGCCCATGACGATCAGCAACGGGGCCGCAACATAGGGCCGCGATGAGCGCTGTGGTAAATATTTGCCGAGAATTGTGGCCCCCGGGACAGCGAGCGCCGCTGCTTGCCGCGCTCGCTTGCACAAGCGCGATCGATGTCCTAGTTTTTCAACAATCGCTAACAGCAAGCCTCGTCGGGCACGAGGAACCGGCTGCCGGGCGGCGCCGGGCCCGCTGCGCGATGTCGACGGATACCGGATATGCGCTCAGCCCAGGATGTGCCCGTGAGATCCCGCGACGCTTGCCTGTCGACGCTCGATCACGTGCGAATCGCGGCGCTCTGGTTCGGGCTCTTTGCTCAGTGGATGACGGTCGTGCCCGTGCTCGTCCCGGCGCAAGTTGCCGAACTGCTCGGCAACCATGCGGCGATCAAGGAAGGGGTGACGGGTTCCGTGATCGCGACCGGCGCGTTCATCGCAATGGTCGTGTCGCCGCTGGCCGGAGCGCTGTCGGACCGTTGCACTGCAAGGCACGGGCGTAGGCGGCCGTTCCTCGTCAGCGGTGTGCTCGGCATCTCCGTCGCCCTGCTCTGGCTCGCCTCGTTCGGCACAGGCGGAAGCATCTGGCTCTACACGCTCGCGTTCCTGCATCTTCAATTCTGGTGGAACTGGGCCGCGGGCCCGTATGCGGGGCTGGTTCCCGACATCGTGCCGCGGCAAGAAGCCAATCGCGCGAGCGCGTGGCTGAACGTAATGACCGTGCTCGGCACGATCGCCGGCAACGCGGTGCTCCTCGCGCTCTTCGCGCCGGGGCGCCTGTATCCCGCGATCGCCGCGCTCATCGTGATCATGCTTGTCGGCCTTTGGCTCACGATCGGCGGCGCGCGCGAGCCGCGGCCCGCTTCACGCCGCTCCCGCTTCGAACTCGTTGCGTTCGTGCGCTCGTTTTTTCTCGACCCCCGCGCACACGCAAACTTCTACTGGGTGCTGGTGACGCGCTTCTTCGCGAACATGGGAACCTGGTCGGTCTTCGCCTTCCTTCTCTATTACCTGCAGGACGTCATCGGCGTTAGTCAGCCCACTCATCTTTTGAATGAGTTGCTCGGCGTGGGCGTCGTGCTCGCGATTCCGGCCAGCCTGCTCGGCGCGCGGCTGGCCGACCGCCACGGGGCCGTTGCCGTCGTGCGCCTGACCAGCTGGATCATGGCCGTGACCGTGATCGGCCTCGTCATGCTCGCGCTGCACCCGAGCCTCATGCTCGTGATCCCGGTGGCCGTCGTTTTCTGCGCCGCCTTCGGGATGTACCAGGCCGTCGACTGGGCACTGGCGCTGCACGTACTCCCGGACACCGCGTCCGCCGGCAAGGATATGGGCATCTGGCACGTGTCGATGGTGCTGCCGCAAATCCTCGGCCCCGCTTCGACCGGCTGGATGCTGTCGTGGGTCAAGTCGATTGTCGGGACCAGCGCCGCCTACACCGTCGCGTTCGCTACCGCAGCAGTGTGGTTCGTGCTCGCGGCGTGGCTCGTCTCGCGCATCAAGCTTTCTTCACAGCTTCACGTGGCGGACGGATTCGTCGGGCCGACTTGAGCGGCGGAGGATTCCATGCCGCGAACTTCGCATTTCGTTAAGCGTTGTTCAGCGACCCACAAGCGACGTTCGCAGTGGCGGGAAGCGGACGTTCAGCCGGCGCTCATGAGAACGATGTTGCTCGAAGCCACGCTACCGTTCAATGGGCGAAAGATCCCAAAGCCTAGATCCGAGATCGACCGGGCAAGTCGTTCGTTCGCCGGCATCCCTTTGACGTTCAGGTCTCGATAACCACCGCCTGGTTCTCGCCGCAGAGCCGAGTCGTGAGCTTGTGCATGAAATCCGCTTTGAGGTGCGCGATGCGTGGGCAGCCTTGCCAAGGATACAGCTGTCTTCATCTATTGACGACGGCGAAAACGATTCCTCGCTCACGTGTCTGCAGTGGTCGAACGTGACGCCTCGTTGCGGGTCGACAGGCCTTGTAAAGCGGACGGGAAGCTATAGTGCCTTCTCCCGCCCACAAGATAAAGTTGAAGTTTCTTATCGTGTGTATTAGCGATCGTGCATGGATCGGTGTGAAAGCAACAGCATTGCCTTGTTGCCCTTGATGGACCTACCGTTCCCAAGTGCATTTACCATGCTATGCCAAGTATCGCCAACGTGATGTAATCGATAATCAGAAAGTACGTTCTGGAAATACCATCCTTGCACTAATCGCTCAACGCCTTTAACCACGCGGGTTTCGACGCGCGATCATCACTGCGGATTCGCTACAACCCGTCTCCCCTCTCCATCTCTTACGCGGTATCGGCTAGAGTTCCATCTGTGAAGCAGGTCCTATTGGAGAAGACATGCGCGACAACCTGATTCCCGTCATCGTGGGCCGGAAATGGCAAATTGCTAAGGGGTACCATGCCGTTGAACTTCGAACAGCGTCCAAATCGGTGCTTCCGCCGTTTAGCGATGGGTCGTGCGTCACTCTCTGTCTGAATAGCGCTGGCGACAAGCAAAGAATTTATCCATTGCTCGGTGTTTCGTCCCTGTCCGATGGTTACGTGGTAGGCATGAGACAAGAAGGTGATGGCAGAACAGGTAGTCTGCTATCCAGGTTTCCGTTGAATGAACGAGACGAAGTGTTTGTCGGCACCCCCCAAAGCCCGCCGACAATTTTGGACGATCGTGCGCGATCTATCCTTTTTGCTGGCGGAATAGGCGCCGCATCGATCGCGGGAATCGCGAAGCGGCTTGCATCGGCGGGTCAAAGGTTCGAGGTGCACAACTTCGCCCGATCGGCCGACCGCGCAGTTCTTCGAGAAGAATTTGACGCGCTTCGAAGTCACGGTGAGGTCTATCACCATTTCAGCCTGTCCGATGATCTATTCGCGCAGAAGAGTTCCCACGCAATGAGTCCAACTCATGCCAACACACAGATTTACTGCAGCGGCCCCCCTGCTTTCATGGATCTCATTGAGCGCCAGGCCCGCGAATGGGTGTATGCAGCGAACGTTCATAGAATCGCCCTTGGCGACCAAAAGGCATGGTCAGCGGCAGTGCGACGGCACGGTAACTGAGGCGCGCTTTCCGCAGTTGATGCACGATTGCTCGTCGGTCTCGCCCGCTCACGCCTATCTGAGGCTGTGGAATACTCGTGAGCCGCTTGGACAGTTCTAGAACCGTGGTTGACGTCATGCGCATCTGACCGGTGGCGACCCTCTTCGGCCCATCGACTTTCTACAAAACAGACGTTCGATCTTCTGAAGTCGCGTCAGTGTCTATGCCCTGAATCGAAACCAGGCCGTACTTTTCGGTGTAAACAAAAGTATGACGGCCACAACTTCGGCGACATGCTCAAGGTTATTGCTTAGATTCGTCGACGCGTTCTCTGGATGCACTGAGTGAGCAAAGAGGATGGCAAAGAAGATTAGTAGCGTCATGACGGACAACACGTTTTTTGCCCAGCGTCGTCGAAAAAATAGGTTCGCAATCAACAACCCATTCGCTAGTACCCATGCCGCGATTACCGCCACAGTGAAGAGCATGAGGCGCCTCAAAGAGTCACCCGAAATCTTGGGCGAGATAGAAATATTCTCCAATGAGAGCAGATGCGTAGCAGAGATCAAGCTGACCAACAGATGCAAGGACATGGAAAAAGAAATCAGAAAAACAAGGGCGGCAATTTTTGTAGTAATCGGGGCATCCCTGTTGAGGATCGGTACACTTTCGCGAAGATTAAATTTCATCGTGGGCATTTCTTCAGTGTTTCTTGAAATTGACAAAAATATGCTGACATTCGCATATCGGTAGATCCGTACTACCATCCAGCATGCTGGTTTTGCGCTCGCCTGGCATGATATCGCGTCGATTGCGAACACGGACGTCAGCGCATCGTTCACACGCCGTCGAAGGCTCCGTCAGGATTTCGTTACTTTCAGCGGGGACGATCATTTGCTGCCTTCGAAGTCACTGAAGCGGATTGTCGACGATCCAGGCGCCGGTATCGACTGACCGTTCATGGCCCGGGTGCCGCCTCATGCGATTGGCATGACTTGTCGGCGTCTTTCGCAGTTGCGAACGGCGGCACGCGACCCCGAAGCGGCCCTTCGGCCACAGGGCTTTCAACGACACCTGTGCAGCCTCTATCAGCCATTCCGTTTGAGGTTGTGACTCTCAAGAAAATCGAACAATCGACGAGCCAACCCTCGCCGTTCCCCGTTCGATAGCGTAATGGGATTCTTGCCTCGGGTTGGAAGAGCCGACCAAGCGCGAGGAATCGCCGAATCGATGTACATGCTGACGGCCCGTCGGAGCACTCCCCCGCGCCTCTGCTAACATCGCACATCCGGTACGAGCTGCCTGGTCGAAGGGCACAAGACCAAAACAATGAGAAAGGGGCGACCTTGAAGGTTTTTCTGAGCTACGCCAAGGAAGACGGCGCGATTGTTAAAGAATTCCATGACCATCTCAAAGCGATGGGGCTTGATCCTTGGATGGATCAAGAACGGCTCCTGCCGGGCCAACCGTGGGAACGCGAAATTGACCGAGCTCTGAAGGAAGCGAACGTCGTCATTCTTTTCATGAGCCCCCGCAGCGTTAAGAAACGTTCTTTCGTGACACGAGAGGCCAACACCGCAATTGCGAACCTGCGCTACAAAAAAGCCGATGACATCTACGTCATCCCGGTCCTAATTGAGCAGTGCGAAGTCCCTGAAGAAATCTCTGAACGAGCGCAGTACATTGAAATTTCTGAGCCGGGTGCGAAAAACAAGATAGTCGCTTCGATCATGCGCGCTGCGGAACAGCAAGAGATTGCTATTCTTAACGGTGTGGAGCACGGACCTTATCACGTTTACTCGCGCTCCCACGAAGAAAAGAAGCCCGGCCAGCCTGGGTATGACATTTCCCTTGACTACCCTGAATTCGTATCTGCCCAATTCCCGGAAGTAGCTCAAGCCTTAACCAAATTTTTCCAAGGTAGGGCGGCTAAGATTTTACTCGATAACCGATCAAAGCCTTGGGACCAAAACCCGGATTTTCACCCGGAGCCTGAAGACGAGTTCAATCCCTTTCACTCGAACGGGCGCTGGGAGAATTTTGGCGTGGTGTCTGCTACCGAACACGTTGTAAGCGTGTATTTCAACTGTAGTTGGTATGGAGCAGGAGCGGCCCACTCGAACGAGTACCATGAAGGCTTCAATTTTGCCATCATCGACGGCCAACCATACCCGTTCAATCTGCGGGAGCTTTTCACGAATGCTGAAAAAGCCGCAGAGATTATCAGCCAAGAATGCAGAAAATCGTTGGCGCGAGAGTATTGGAATAGAAGCGGGATGGAAATCGACTCCGATGAATATTGGAAGGAAACGTTCCTAACCAATACGGCTGCGAGTCTGTCAAACTTCGACACCTTTACCGTAGCCGATGGGAAACTCACATTTTATTTCGCTCCCTACCGTGTCGCTGCGTATTCTTTCGGATCGTTCACCGTTGACGTGCCCCTCTACGATTTGAGGGAAGTCTTAGCCAGGTGCGATAAGTCGCCCCTAGTATACTGACGTTAATGCAGTAGCAGAACCAACGCTTTTCTGGAGGAAGGTGGCACGATTGTCTTACGCGCGTTTTGCGATTGCGACGGGGCTCGCCGAATAGGCTTCGTCGAGTGTCGTGGTACGGTTCTTCCTGCGTTCGAGGCAATGAGCAAGTAACTCAGACAGTGCCTGGGCGACGCAATGGAGTTCAGTGGTCCAAGGGAAGGTCCGTTCTTCGGCTGATTGCTGTCCTTGCCAATCGGCGACACCGAGGTCGCCTACTGGCCGATGGACTAAACCGCTCGCGCGGTAGGGGCTACGGTCAGACGCCGGTGGTCAGGGAGAGGCCGGCATCGCGGTTCCGTATGTTGGCGAATGAGGCAACCCGCCTCGTTCTCCA
>NZ_CADIKK010000056.1 GCF_902859915.1 Paraburkholderia ultramafica | reverse complement strand
CGCCTCCGGCACCGACTCCACCGGCACACCGGCGGTTGCAAACATCAGCCTGTTCTCTCCTTCGTCGACCTCCAACCAGGTCGCGGCAACCGTGGGCATCCGTCACAAGTTCTGACAAAAGCTGTGGCCGCACACGCCTTGGTAGGTTCCGTCAATCGCAGCGTATCGTCTCGCCAGATTGGAGCGCCATAACCTTTACAAGCAAGTCTATCCACGGCCCGCGCCAGGTCCTGAGTTGTTTCGCGCGAAGTGAGAGCGTGCCAAAGTTGGGGAAGTACATTTCGTCAGGTGTCCCTGGCTTACGGCATGACTGCACTGTCTGTTCTGTCCGTTGGCCGGCGCCCGCCTGCCGACGTTGGCCCGATGCATTTGCCGTAACGCGAGTCGGCAATCCTGAGTGCCAAAATGCGACGGGACGAGAATTCCCCGTTCAAAACCGCGACTCTGACCTGTGCCATGCAGTCTGGCCTGAGAGCCACCATTGAACTTGTTTCGAAATGAGCTCGGCCTGCACCTTCGCCAGCAGCGACCGCCCTTCCGCGAGAGTCAGGCCGAGTTCGGCAAGACTGCAATCAGGGCGCTCAACGACGGCCAGAACTCCGTCGCCCTCCTCGACCGTGTCACTGTCTCCGTCGACCAATCTTGCTTCGATGATCAACCGCGTGGCTAGCTCCCACCGTTGCGAGACTGGTAAGCCTACCTCAAGTGAAACCGGCGCCGCCACCGAACGGTCCCCTTGGGAGCCTCCCCAACTTCTGCACGCTCTCAGGCACCGGGTTCGCGACTCGATTAACAAGTTGTAGTACAGAAAGGACGTGCGCGGGTAACGAATAGCGTGGCAGGATGTCTGGCTGCATGAGCCGGGCCGCCTATGTTTTAAGGATGAAATTTCGTACGTCAGTTGCGACGCGAACCGATCTGTAGCGAAATATACGTTTTACGTGACAAACCATACAGCCCACAGTTGGATGGGTCGTTGGCGCGTTCCAACGTCAAAAATACGCTTATAAAACGCGTCTGACCTGCTACACCCCCAATTATCCCGTGAAACATTCGCCCCGGATTGGCTGAAAGGCCAGATCAGACGGGGCATTTGCCACATTATAAGTTTGCTAGGCGATGTTTCACGGCGCAATGCGTTTTGCACCCGCCTGATGCTTTTTCATAGCATTCGCGATCGCCCTTGCAAAAGGTCCCCCCGACCTTTACGACAGTCACTTCCAATCTCCACGATTTTCAGCTTTTACTTTCGGTCGGCCGGAACGAAAACTCGGAGCAGATATCGGTAAGGACTCCTTATATTATGAGGCGCCGATGACCAAGTGCCTCTACATTTATTTCGTAAGACGCCAGTCGCGCCGGAGCGACCGCCCGGCGCGAAATCGCGGCCCCGGCGTAAGCGGCGCCAGGAGACCCAGACGCGCCGGGTCGGGCTGCAGCGCCTCGCGTTCTTTCGGGGCTACCTCGAAGGGCTGGAGTTGTCCGGGCTGGCCGACCTGGACGGGTCGCGCGGGGCCAACCGCAACGTGATCACGAACAACAGTGGCGCAAAGAACGACATGCAGGCGATTGAGTTCTGGCTGACTGACTATGAGAACCGGGATGCGCGCGAGAAGTACCGCGCGGAAGCCGGACAGCTGCTGCTGTGGGCGAATTTTGCGAAAGGCAAACCCCAGCCGAGCCTTGACGTCAACGACGCGCGCGAACACGTCAACCGCTTTCTCGTTGATCCGCAACCTGCAGTGGACTGGGTGAACAGAAACCCGGCGCCACGTCACGATCTGGCCTGGCGTCCGTTTCGCCGCCCCACTTTCGGTCAAGAGCCGGCAGGACGCGCTCGCGGCCCTGAAAATGTTTTTTGGGGATCTCGTCGATGCGCAGTACATCGACCACAACGCTTTCGCGAAGATCAAGGTGTTCCGAGGGAGCGAAACCGATGACGCCGGCAATGAGCGGCGAGTTGCTGCAAAGCCGCGCGTCCTAGTGGAACGCAGCCTGACGAAAGAGGCGTGAACATTTGCAATGCGGGTGCTCAATGGCATGCCTGACTCGGCCACGGCGGCCCGCACGCGCTTCGTGCTCGCCTTCGCATACAGCACCGGACCGCGCCGTTCGGAACTCTGCGGTGGCTTCACCGACGAGCGTGCGCTATGCCGGCACGGAGGTTGGCTCTATTCACCTTCTGCGTGTTGTAGGCAACGGAGATAGGGAACGCTTTATGCCCCTCGTGCCGGCGGTGGTAAGGGCGCTCAGCGACTACCTGAGGCGCGCGGCTTCCCGCGCGATCGACTCGCCTGCCCGGTCGGCACGCCGCTCGTTCCAGCCCTGCCCGAAGAGCGCGACATCGGGCGCGTGCGCCGCGAAGCTGCCGAATGCGGCATGGACGTTCATGCAGCGGTGGCTGCCCTCGCCCGCCAGGCCCGGCCAATTCATCACGAACTGTTGTACGGGGCCGTGAAGCGTTTTTTCACTGCGGTGACGGCAGCGGCGATGAGTGAGAACAGCCCCCACGCGCTCGCCAACGGCATGAACCTCGAAAGTGCGTGGAATTTTGCGGGCCACGACTCCCTCGATACCACGTCCATTTATGCAACAGCGGAACTCGGGCGTCAGTACCGGGAAGCAGAAACGTTCCTGTGGCAGGCAGAAGTTTGAACAAGGCCGAGGCGTTGCTAGAACGCGATTTCCGCCTGAAGACAGGATATCTCAGCGTGCATACGGCTGTTCGGTGCGCGTGCTCTTAGTCAAATCCAGTATGTCGATTTTTTCGATGGCCTCACCGCGCGTTAGGCTTTACGTCCCGGAGCCACATCGCGATCATCGACAGCCGCGTTTCGTTGGCTGGATCGTCTGCGTCGCAATGAAATTCCAATACGAGTCTTCCTGCGGCGCGCTTCACTTTTACATCGACGCCCTTGCCTTTAAGTCCTGCAAAGCGGTTCATCAACTGCTGTCGCGACAGGCGCGGAATAGACGCGCGCGCCTCGATGGCTACCTCTCGGACCGCCCTGCTTCCACGCAGCTTCGTTAGCTGAACAAGCTGCCAGCCAATCGCTGAGGTTAGACTTTGGCCTGGGAACAGTGCTTGCACCTCTTCCGGCAAGGCCGCGACCATCGCGGCTTCCGCTATCCGTGATTGCGTGACGCCCATGACCTCTGCGGCTTCGCGTGTCGATGACCACAATCCTGAACGCAGCCCGTCGCGATACCTTTCATTGAGTACGATCGGCCGCTCGTTCGTATATGCCCGATATGAAGAGCCGGCGCCTTCGTTGCCGCACAGAAGCGAGAGTATTTGCGTTCTCGACTTTCCGGCTGGATCAATCGTCCCGGCCCGAATTGTCAGCCGATCAAGACCCTGCTCGTTTTTCGCGCGGATCAGCTCTCGCGCTGTGCGATTGACGATGCCTGCTTGCCTGAAAAGATTGAGAATTTCGTCCGGAAACTCCGAAACTTTGACCGCCTGTTGAATCCGATTAGCGCTCGCGCGCATGTTGAAGGACAACAGTTGCTTCGATGCCTCTCGCAGCGAGTTCCAGCGCTTGCCGTACCCCGTCCGATAAAGTGCGGCGAGATGTAGCGGGTTGTCGACGACGCTCTGTCCCGCGTCCGGAGTTAGATTGAGGTTCATGGCTGTGCATGCAAACGATACGGTCGAAGTATCTCTCGACGGATTTGCCAGCGTCCGCCGAAAAGATTACTAAAAATTAGCTCTATGCCGGGATTTCGAAAGGGATACTTATTTCAACTTGCTGGCCGCCTCTGTCAAGTGACAGACACGGTCGACTCGATGGCCCGGTGTAACAGGATGGGCACGTCTACCTGCAACCGTCCAAGTCAGTTGTAAGGAGTGTGAGCGAAAGCCGCATAGATTTCGCGAGCTTTTGCTTCCTCATTCTCTCTCCAGTCGCAATAGAGTTCGTATGCCGCCCGAGGCATTGGGCCAGATTTTCGCCCAACAAAGGGCCAAAGAGTTTCGCCACACGTGGCGCAGCGGTCTCTTGGAAACTTATTGGACCAAAATGTGGCCACGTGAAAGGGCAAGCGGGCATCGGGATCATAGAGGGACCAAATTTGGCCCGACGATCAGCGCAGAGGCGACGTCTGGTCCAGTCGCTATGCTGTGCTCCAAAAAGTGTCCGGATCCGGACACTTTTTTGGGGACGGCCGTGTGGTCCGTGTCTGATGTGGGACGCCGCCCCAACGGAACCCGATAAGAGGTGTTTCTTTACCTCTTAAAGCGTCCGGATCCGGACACTTTTTGAAGTCCGGCACGAAATGATGAAAAACTGTAACGATGCCCCGTCAACTACGTCCTCCATCGTGCTTAAGGACGAATTTTCGGCAAGTCTTCCGGGCGTACCACGCCCACAAAAAACCCGCGATTCGCGGGTTCTTTTTGTTTCTACTCCGGCCGAATGGAGAACATCTTTCCAATGTGCTCCCTAATCTCAGCCTCCTGTTCGTCCGTCATCATTCCGGCTTTGAATTTCAAAGTCAGCCCTTTGCTGTCCTTCGTGATGCTTCCGGCTTGCGCCTTGCCCGCAAAAATTTTCAGAATGCTTCGCCCGCCAGCGTCACGCACGGAGGTCCCCCGACTAACCTGCGACCCTATGGTCGACGCCACCTTGCTTTCTCCCAAGTCGCCAGACGAAACCAGTGGCCATATATCAACAAGTGCCTTGAGGCCGGGTTCGCCTGTTTTCTTCAGGGCCAAGACGATATCTTGTGCCGCGGAGCCCCCAAGCAGCGAAGGATTCAAGTCGAGGTCGCGTTTGACAAAGTCCGGCAGGTCCTCAAACGCGAGAAATCTATAGAGGTCGCTCCGTGTGACACCCATCACCTCCGCAAGCCGTGTTCGCTTCGGAAACTCTGATTCGGCACGCCTAATGGCGATCGCGATTTCATAATCAGACAAATCGTCTCGGGTCACGTTTTCCATGAGAGCGAGCGCCGCCATGTCTTGATCCGAGCACTCAATCACGACCGTCTTAACGGTCCCGCGGTTCAGCAGCTTGTGCGCGCGCCAGCGCCGTTCCCCAGCTACCAGTTGGTACGCGTCACCGACTCGGCGAACCGTCACGGCCTGCAACAGTCCAACTTCCCCGATCGACCGCGCCAGTTCGGCGAGTTTCGTTTCGTTGAACTGTCGACGAGGCTGCCAAGGATTCGGAGAGATGTCGTCAACCGCAACCTCTGTAACGGTGCCTTGCTTCTCTAGTTCCTCGATGCGAAGCTGAGCAACTGCCAACGCACTCGTGATACCGGGCATCGTCTGCGGGCCTCGGGAGGACTTTTTGCCTTCACCCTTGAAGTCGGCGGGCGTTGCCAAGTTCGCGGTTTTTGCCAACAGTTGCTCGCGGATATTGGTCATGCTGCTGACTCCTTCCAGGTTTTAACAAACATATCGTCCAGCCACTTTGCGTACTGCATCATGGGCTGTTTTACGCGCTGCAACGACTTCGCGCTGGAATGGGTGCTGACGATGTCCAGCGCAGTCGAGAATGAAAGCGCACCGCCACTCATTACTGAACTGGCCGGAATCTCAAACGGGTCGAGCCAACGACCATAAGCGCTTTGTGCCCACTGTCGAACCACGGGTGCCGACGACGTCTTTCCGTAATCCACCTTGGACAGCAGCACTGAAATAAAGTCATAGGCCTTGTCTTCCTCGTATGGGAGAAAGTCTTCGGCTACGTCTGAAAATAGGCGCCAGAATGCCAGCGAACTGATGAAGTCCAGATTCTCCGGAATCATCGGCATGACTAAAGCGTCTGCAGCGAGAAGCGCATTCAGGTTCATGTAAGACAACGAAGGAGACGTGTCTATCAGAATGTAGTCGTATTGAGACCGCAGCGGCTCCAAGCCTTCGCGCAAAACCGACCAGAACCTGTAGCCCTGCATTGTCTTCTGTCGTGCCGGCAACAGGAACTCAGCGCCATACAGAAAAGTGTGCCCCGGAATGATGTCAAGACCATCCCAATAAGTCGACTGCACCTGCGCGCCAAGTCCCCCTTCCACGTTCTGGTCGAAGATGTAAGGGAGGACTGTATCTTCACCGGTAATTTCCTTCTCGGCGTAGAGACCGCAAAGCTCTGAAGCAGATGCCTGCGGGTCTAGATCGATCAACAACGTTTTTCGGCCAAAGAGTGTAAGCGCCTGCGCTAGACACACCGTTGTCGTCGTTTTGGCCGACCCTCCCTTAAGCTGGGCGGTGGCCATTACCTTGCCCCGGAAGTTGCCGTCGGCTTCCCCGAGACGAGTCTGGTAGATGTCAGATGCCAACTTAATCCAGACGCGGGACTCCGCAAGAGTGAACGTACGACTGCGGCCGGTACCGTTCAACGTCCCGGTCGGGAGCCCTGAATCGGGTTTCGTTGCGAGATATTGAATCTGCTGCCGTGTCAGATTACACATCTCGGCGAGTTCACTAATGGTATAGATTGGGGCTTCCTTGCGTGGCCGCGGCGCGAGTATCTGCTCGCGGAGGTTGTCGGAGAAAGGAGCGAGGTTATCCGCGAAATCGGCTACCTCGCGCAAAGTGACCTTTCGATCCTCCATCGGTAGGGTGCCTACGTGTACCATTCTGCGCTTCTCCGTGTTTTGACGTTGAAGCGCAGAATACACTAAAGTGTGTAAACAATCCTGTTCGGCGGCGGTTTTTTTGATGTTTCTCCGAAAATCGGCCGCTAACATGCCTTTTTGTCCCCGCCTTTGCTACGTTGACGCCATTAAATCCTTTCGATAGCAGCATTCGCTCCAAGAGGACCGGCTGGTCACTCGCGTCGCAAACCGCCAAATCAGCACAAAAAGCAACCCATTGGCGGTTTTTGTGTTTAGCTGAGCGACGCCAATTTATTTAGCGTAATCAATCACTTATGTTTCCCTGAGGTCAGGGAATCTATCGGTGACGTCGATTATTGCCAGCCTGGGTTTGTAAGTTTATTTAAAAAATATAAACCGACCCACAAACTAACACGCAGGAGAAAACCCTTGAGAATCAACGTTCGGGCCTGTGGATAGGGACGGTTTTTGTGCTCCATGGGGCGGTTTTTGGGATGCTGCAGACGGAAATTGGGATTACACGGGTGGAGATTGTGTAAAGCGGGGTGGAATTTGGGCGGCGACGGGACGGTTTTTGTGCGAGGCGAGCTTGGGTAAGATGCTCGAGACCTCGTTGTAGGGGTGGTTTTTGTGTTGACACACATCGCGTCCCTGCTAGAGTGCCCGGCATGGAACTGAACTGAATGGAAACCCAGAACCTTCCCGTTACCCCGCTTCAGCTAGCCTTGGACATCTACGAAGATATGTCCGGGCAAGGCACGTCCATAAGCGATGCAACGAGAGACATCGGTTTTCTGCGCAATAATATTTTCACCCGCGTAGGCGGGCTCGGTATCGCCGCGCGCCGCGTGTTGGATGCTGCCTATTTCCTCGTTGCCGCGAAGGCACCTGACGAACTGATAGACGATAAGGTCTACACCTTCACCGCCGAAATCAACTACTTCAAGTGGTTGATGCGCTACGACAGTCGAAACCACAGCCACCTCATCGCCCAGATGAGAGCCGCAGCGAAGGCACGTGTCGAAATCATGACGGCGCCGTCAATCGAAGAGTTAACAGACAAAGACGCTTGGGGAACCATTAGTCTGCTGGGCGACTGCTACATCGATCGCAATCTCGTTTGTATTTTGCTGTCTGGGCGTGTGATTAAGTACCTTATTAGCCCTTACAAGGCGCACTGGCTCAGCTTGCGGGCGTCGACGGCATTTTCCCTTTCCCTTTCTAGAGCGATTTACGACCGGTTGATCCCATGCGAGGGTCCGGGTGTGACTGAATGGTTCGCGTACGAAGACGTCCTTGAATGGCCAGGGAAGGTCGGCGAATCCAGAAGGGAAGTGAAGGAATTTAAGAAGCGATTCCTTGAACCAGCCATCGCCCAGCTAAACGAAGTCTCGGATTTCGACGTTAGCTGGGAAGCTAACGGTGACCGGCTCCCTCCCGAAAAGCTGAAGATACGTTTTCGGTTTACGAAGAAGCAGGGAGCCGACGCGGCGCGCGCAGGAATCGATGATTCAATGTACCTCATCCTTCACGACGAGTTTGCTTTCGGTACAGAGGAATTCAAACGTATCGCACAGAACCGCGCCGAGTGGACTGACGAGCGGCTCATACAGGCCGTTGAATACACTCGACATCGATTAAATGAAGGAAAGATTACTTCTAGCCCCAAGGGTTACCTGTGGAAGGCCCTCATTGGGAACTATCGAATCGGTGACGCCGACAGGAAAATGGCGTCGGTAAAGGCCAGTTTGCTCAAGGAAAGTAAGAACGAGATACGCTCGCGAAGCACCGCTCAAGAGAAGCTGAATGCCAGCTTTGAAGCCCAGAACGAAGCTGCCCGGGCAAAAATCGCGAACGAAGCTAGGATCGGCCGCGAGCTCTTCGAAGCTGCCGATGCCGCGACTCAACGAGAACTGTTTAGCTCATTTGTGCGAGGCCTGATGCCACAGCGCTTGATCGAAAAGCAGGGCCTAAAACGGGACAAGCTGAATCCGCAGAATATCCTCAATGAAGATCGGGTTGTCGCGGACTCGTTTTGTACACATGTCTTCGCGAAACGAAAGAGGATGTCTGGTGGCGAGTCGAATCAGTCCGCCCTTTTGACTTAGGGACCCGGTCGACAGATTGACCCGTTTTTAGCACTCGCGCACAGTTATCCCGCGAATTCTCCGGCAAAAGACGAGAACCCGAGATTAGGACGTGGACGTGCATCAGCAATATTCGTGGCGGCGCCCGATCCATTAGGTCAGGCGGCTTTCTCTTCCTACATCTCATTTTTCCGTCCACGGCGCATGTCAGCCATGCGTCTCGATGTCCGTAGCGCATGAAATCCGCGGTCGAGCCGGTTCATCATTTTAGAAATCTCAGGCTCTGTAGGCGTCAATCGAGGCAGAACGCGGAGTCCGCCTCCGCGCTCCCAACAAGTATTCCATTGCGCTTGAGAGCTTGGCCGGCGGCGATATGAACCCGCGGCAGTCCATGTCCAATACCGGGCTTTCATCTGACCGCACGCACGTGCAAGAGGCTACTTTCACGCACACGCGTCAGCTATCAGGACGTCGATAACGCGTGGAGAGTGGGTTATTCCGAAGCAACCGACCTCGGTTCCGCGCGATGAGCAATCCTCTTCAACCATTTCGTCGCGTGCTGAGATCCCAGGTCGAGCGCGAGAGGTGCGAGGCGGCTTACGCGCGGTCCTGACGCATAAGTGTTTCGGTTAACGCAACCAAGCGTAACGTGTTATAGCGTCATTCTTGCTTGGCTACCCATACGTCATTGATTATTAAAGTATTGTTAAACCGACCGAATGTTACCAACATTGGATCACCGATGCATTGGTAACAGTTCGAGCATCCCTCAGGTTTTTTTCTAGCATTCGCTCCGGTCTTGTCGGCAGTCGAAAGATGAAGAAAATCGCGGTCTTTGTCCGCAACTGGCTGTAACACGTTATAGCCTCAGACCGGTCCCGTACCGATCGCGGCACACCAAGAGTTTGGCCAAAAGGCGCTTAAATCTCGGTGCCTTTCGCCACAAATGCCCACCTGAAAATTGTTCCAATGGTAGCCATTCATCAAGGGTTGCCATGCGTCTTTTCAGGAACAAGCGTCAGGCCGCGCTATCGACGGCCCCCGGCATGTATGCCGAGGAAGATCCGAGCAAAGTGATCTTCGAAACAGTTACGCGGCTGAAGGTTGAAACCAATCGCTGGATGCTGATGGCCTTCGGCCTGGCCGCAATTGCGGGCGGTGCTGTCTGGACCCGACAGCCGCCGCCGTCGGTTACCCGTGTCGTCGGCGTTTCTGCAGACGTCAACGGCCATCCCGTGGTGACAGAACTCGTCGCGTACAAGCCAGATGCCCAGGCGATCCGCGCAAGTATGAAGGATATGACCGTTCGCTGGTTCACGATCGAGCCCGTCCTGACCGACAGCCTTCAAACCTCCCGCATGTCGGCCAACATCAATTCGGTGAAGGCCCAGATGATCGGGGCAGCGACGGAGCAGTTCGGGATCTGGGTGCGGAACGACGCGCCTTTTCAGGCCATCACTGCCAATCCAAAGCTGATCCGTGAAGTGAACGTCAGAAACATTGCGCTCCTTGAGGATCAGACCGTTCTCGTTGAATTCACGACGACGACGTCACAGGCGGGTGCGACTGGGAAGCCAGACGTGAAGTCTTATGCGCTGACGTTGCGCTATCAGATCGTTGCACCGACCCAGGACGCGGCGCTGACCGCCAATCCCTTCGGCATCTATGTCCCGTTCTACCGCCTTGAGCGGACCGGTGGAGCTTGACCCCAATGATCACGAAACGCCAACGGCCGACTCTCGGCACTCTCGTCCTGCTCGCGGCTGCCATACTCGCGACAACGGCGGCGCACGCCAAACGACCTTCCGACGCCGGTGTATTTAACGCTACGATGATCGCCGGCGATCCAATGAGCCCCGTGAATCCGTTCAATGGTGGGGCGGACCCGCTTACGATGCCGGGCGATGCCCGAATCGGCGTGTTCCCGTACAGTCGCGACCAGATTTTTCGCGTTCTCACCGCGCCGTTGAAACTCACCACGATTGAACTGGAGCCGGGCGAGAAGCTGATTGCAGACCCCGCCATGGGCGACAGCATCCAGTGGGAAATCGACGATGACAAGATGAATCACGTGTTCATCAAGCCGCATAAGGCGGATCTGGTGAACACTCTGCACCTGACGACCAACCGGCGCGAATACGACTTCACGCTGATCTCTTCGCCTGCTGGAGGCTTCTTCTATCAGACGGTCCGCTTCCAGTATCAGCACGCGCCCGTCGCTCGCGCGAATGTCCGCGACGAGGCCGCGGGTGCCGGCGAGCGCGGCGGCGATTCCGGCCGTATCAGCGTTGCGCCCGACAAGCTTAACTGGGACTACTCTGTCGACGGGAGCGCCGAATTCAGACCCGAGGTGGTGTTCGATGACGGTCATTCCGTCTGGATGCGTATGCCTGCCAAGGCTCAGACCTGGCCGGTCCCGATGTACATGGATGGTGGCGACCGCGTGGTTGGCAACTTCATCCGGCGTGGCGATTTTCTGGTTTTCCAGCGGCTCGCAGACGAAATTGTTCTCGTGTCCGGCAAGGATGAAGTGACCGTGACGCGCGGTCGCCATCGCGTATTCGGAGTGTTCTGATCGTGACAACGAAAAACGATCAGGCTGCGCCGAACGCAGAGCAGCAGGCTCTCGTCAAGGGCAAGACGCCGCGCAACGCGATCATGAGCATCGGGCTGCTCGCCGGTCTCGTGATCGGTGGACTGGGCTTCTACTATGAACTCAAGGCTAGCAACCAGGCGCAGGAAGAAGCACGCCTGAAAAAGGCTATCGCCCTGAAAAGCAGTACCGAAGTGCCGGCGACGAAGACATCGGACATTGACCAGGTCATACGGCAGCAGCAGGAAGCCGCGGCGTCTGAGGCGGCTGCGCGTGCTGCGTCGGATGCGGCCGCAGCGCGACACACTATCGTCAACCCGATGCTGACAGGCAACGACTTCCAGAGCGAACTCACAAGAGATGGGACTGCCCCGCGCGAACTTGCCGACAAAAATAACAAGGACGCGATCTACACATCGTCAGTCTTCAAGCAGGCAGGCGCGTCCAGGAACGCGAACCAGCAGACATCGACGCTTCCGGCTGGTGTCCCCTCGCTGGACGATTTCCGCGCTCAACGTGCCGCGGCAGCAGCGGCAGCGGCACCGAACACCGCCGATGCGATGGCGCTCGCGAAACAAGGCCAGGCGCCTGAGGACTGCGATCGCGCCTTCCTGAAGGAAACGGCGGGGCAGGACGGCATCGAACAGACCACCTTCAATGGCCGGTCGCGTGGCTGCACGCTGACGCCTCCGCACAACATTCACGTGAAGACCGTTGAAGGACTGAACTCGGACAAACCGGGTCGCGTGGCGCTGATGGTCGACGAAGACGTCTATGACAGCCTGCAAGGCGACTGCCTGATGATTCCGAAAGGCTCATTCATCAACGGCGCATACAGCGCGGACATCAAGGTCGGTCAGGAACGGCTGCTCGTTGCCTCGACCAGTCTCCGCCTGCCGAACGGCAAGAGTGTTCCGATGAACGGCATGCAGGGCGCAGACGAGAACGGCTATGCGGGCTTTTCCGGTGATGTGAACAACCATTTCCTGAAAATCTTCGGCGCGGGATTCATCACTGCAATCCTGCTGAATGCGTTTGACAACGGCGCGACCACCGGGACAACCACCAACGCAAATGGCGTGACGACCTTTGGAAGCACGGCAGGCCAGGTTGCTGCAACGACCGCGCAGGCAGTCCTACAGCGTAACCAGAATATCCCGCCGACGATAACGGTGCCCCCCGGCCAGAAGTTCCTCGTTCAGGTGACGCAGGACATCGTGATGGAGCCGTACCATGATTAGGTGTGCTGCCGCGGCCTTGTTGATGCTCGCCGCCGCGAGTTCGCCGACAAGTGCGGCCGTAATCGACACCGCGATCAGCCCAACACTGTTCGTCGTTAAGGACGGTGGCCAACGTTCGATTGTCGAGCTGGCCGGCACACCCGTTTACGCATGTGGGCTGAAGCCGTTTCTCGCATGGGCGCAACGACTGCAAGGCCAGACCATCGAGCCGGGCAAGGGCGGCTTCGCATCCGTCACCGTCGACGGAGAACCCGACACTCTCCAACGGCTGCTCGTACGCACAGGCTGGCTGAAACCCGCTGTTCTGACTGATGACGCGCAGGCGGCGCTGACCGAGCGGCGAGGCGGCTGGGCTTGCGCGTCGGCACAAGCGCCATTCGAAGAAATGCATACGAGCGTTGACGCGAAGATCCTCGCAGGCATCGCGCTCAACGAGTCCTCTTACAACGGCCGTGCGTGGCCGTGGACGCTGAATGTAGCGGGGCGTGGCTTCTTTTTTCGCTCGCGTGAGGATGCGTACAAGGCGGTTCGCTTCCTCATCTCGGACGGTCGCTGCGATTTCGACGTGGGCCTCATGCAAATCCACTGGTGCTATCACTCAAAGCGTTTTGCGTCGCCTTGGGATGCGCTTGCGCCAGCGACGAATATTCATGTGGCTGAAGACATTCTCAACGAAAACTATCGAAAAACGAATTCAGCCGTAAAGGCCGTTGCGTACTACCACAGCGCGAATCCGCAACCGGGCCGCGAATATCTCGCGCGATTCATCCAGCATCTTTCTCAAATCGACCGCGGTCTATGAAGCACACGCTAACCATTATCGCGCTGGCAGTGATTTCGCTGCCCGCGTCGGCCGCGAGCACCGATCCGCTCGACTTCGATTACCAGATCAACGGCAATGTAGGCGAGCGGCCTGCCCTCGTTTTCAACGACGGCACCGACACGTATTTTCAACCGCGCGCCGGCCAAGCTCTGAAGGTCGACGGAGGACACGCAGAAGGCCCTTACATCGTTGTGCCAGGTACTCCCGAAGTGATCGGCTATTCGATCGGCGGTGGGAGCGCAACGGCGCGCTGGAAAAAGGCGAACAGCTTCACTTCAGAACGTGGCAACGCGAGCGGGGACATGCCGGTCGGCTTTGCAGGGTTCTCGAACCGGCTGGCACTCATCGGTGCGCGTCCACGTCTGGAGAGCACGCGTTCGATGAACGCAACCTTACCGCTCTCACAACTTGTGAAGGCGCTAGTACCCCAAGGCTGGACAGGCTCCGCTCAAAAGGACGTCGATCTGACGTCCGCGCAGAGTTTCGCTACGCGTGATGGCGAAAACTGGATGCAATCCATCGATCGCCTGCTCGGTTCGGTCGATCTGTACGCCGATGTCGACTTCAACACGCGCCACGTTTCGTTGCGTCGCGCAGCTGCAAAGTCCGCTGGGGTCAACTACGTTGCGAGCGCCGCGCCGGCGAACGCTTCGGCTGGGGCTCCGCCTGTTGGTGGCGCTTCGACTAGTGTCGAAGGCGTTGCGGCGGGGGACGGCGCCCCGGCCCGCGACTCGGCGCTCGCGTCGAGATTTGGCGCGCTGGCAATTCGCGACGGTGACGACACGCATATGCAGATCCGCTTTTCACAAAGGCCTGCAAAAGAGATTGTCTTTAAGGACATGGACGGCCACTCTCTCAAGCCAAAATGGGACGACTCAAACAATGTCGTAACGATCAATCGGGTGGACCGGTTTGTCGTTTCGAACGGCTCGGACAGCGTCGAGGTCGCACGCGTTGCAGGGGAGATCTATTCCTTCGACAGCAAAAACAGTGCGGGACTTGAAGCTGTGTTCGACAAGGATGGATCGACTTACTTCAAGTTTGCGGACACCGTTGGAAATGTGAAGGTCTCGGACGTCGGGCATCTCGGATCGGGCGAGCAGAAGGGACGTTATTACAAGTTCAACGGTACGGCCGACCAGTTCATCGTGAACGCCGACGGCAACATCGTGAATGTCAATCGCAAGCACGACGTCCGGTTCTTTGATCGGCCCAAGTCATGAATCTCAGCGTCGTCCCCGCGCTCTGTCTAGGTGCGCTGGTTTGCAGTGACCCCGCGTGGGCTGATTGCCTCGATGACGCAGCGCAGTTCGGCGCATCGCAACCTGCGTCCGCTGCGCGCGGATCGTTCATTTACCCAGACGGGACCACCCCCGCTCTGGCGTGGTGTCCCGTCGCTTTCACAAAGGGATGCACCATGTACACAGCACTCGTTCAACGTTTCAAGGATGCACAGACGAAGGCCGCTGCCGCATATCTGGAAGTGTGTGCGGCAGAAGCCGCGCTGTTTCCGAACGACGAGCCGCATTACTACCGCGCGGCACAGACCCGAGCTGATTACCGTACCGAGCGCGAGCTATCCGACTTCTGCGATCGCCTGTCTCACGTACTGGTACAGGAAGCGATTCGTCGCTTTTCGCCATCGGGCGGGAGACTGGAGATCGATGGCAGGAAGGAACTCGAGAACGCTTCGGTCGATATGCACGAAGCGTTGAGGGCGGGGAAGTGTCCCGACTTCGACGCGTTCTGGGCACATCTTGAGCGCACGTTCAGCGGTGACGCTGGCAAACGGATCGGTTTTGTTCAGGCAGCAAAACTGGTGATCGACGGGTTGCCCCCGCAACAATGAACATTGTTGGGACACGTCTCGCGTGCCCGATTTACCAACGACGCAACCGGACACAGGTCCGACTCAGGAGAGGCACATGAGCATTGTCACAGAAACCGAACTCGAGAAAGCGGCGACCGCCGCTGCGGCCGCGACCCCGGTGGCCGCAGCGCCCGAGGCATTTACTAGCCACGATGCAGCAGGCGAGGGTGAACTCGAGCACGAGTTGACGCAGATGGAAGCGGACGCTGACCGTCTGCAAAAGGAAGGCGTGATCTCCACGGCCGACGCAAACATGAAGCGCGCGGAAGTGGCCAGGACCCGCAAGATGTTCCGCGATCTGCCGGCGAGCGAGCGTATCGCGATCATCAAGCGCCGTCGCGAAATTGGCCGGCAGTTGATGGAGCGTCAGCTTTCCGGCGCGGCAGTGGTGCCTGCGCAAGTCCGGCTGAATCACACCCGCCTGAAGCCGCTGTTCGAACAATGGTGGCCATACCTGAACCGCATGAGCGTCAACATGCAGCGCTTCGGAGAGTCCACCTTCGGCGCCGACGACAAGGACGCGGTCAACAACTTCTTCGAGAAGCAGCTTACCGCCATCGAGCAGTACGTCGATGAGGTGACGCGCGTAACTGAAGGCTACCGTCAGCAGAAGGAAGCGGAGCTTCGTCAGAACGGCGATTTTGTGTTCGAGCCGACGATTCCGATGCCGGCGCTGGAACTCCAGGTCGAGGTGTACTCGCGGTTTTCGATGCGTGTTCTCACGGCAATCACGAGGTTCGATCGCGTAATGGATCATTTCGACTTCATGGTCTGGAACGGCATTCGCGATCAGTCGGACGTGGACGACGAAACGGTGCGCTTCCTGAAGAAGGTCAATCCGTTGGGCGTTCGTGGCTACATGACGCACTTGCGCCTGATGACGACGGTTCGCGGCCTGTAAGGAGGCGGCATGCTGGACGAGTTGAACCCCCAGCAGCGGGAAGTCGCCCAGTTGCGCCAGAACTGCGTGGCGATCGCCTGCCCCGGCGCGGGCAAGACCAAAACGATCGCCACCAAAGCCGCGCTACTGCTACAGGAGGACGCGGCGGTCGTCGGCGCAGTGACGTTTTCGAAAGATGCCGCCATCGAACTGCGTGAACGGATCCTCGGGGCGGCGGGCAAGGCGGTAAAGAAACGCCTGATCGCGGGGACATTCCATTCGCTTGCATTCAAGCAGCTTCAGCGGCCCGGCGCCCGCGCGCTCGACATTGCGAGCGATGGCGACCGGCTCGGACTGCTAATCCGGGTCATGCAGGATCTTGGGCTCGAAGGGAAGGCCGAAGACGTCATTCCAACGATCGAAAAGATCAAGACTAACTTCGGCCGTTGCGACGCAGAAAGCGCCGACGGCCAGCTTTATCACGCGTATCAGGACGCGCTCGCGCGCAACGGCAAGATCGACTTTCAGGATATGCTGCGGCTCGCCGTTGAAGGCATGCAGAACGGCACGATCCTGCCGTATCCGTTCAAATACCTGCTCGTCGACGAGTTTCAGGACACCGATCCGCTGCAGTACCGCTGGATCGAGCTTCACGCGAAAGCGGGGTCGATCGTGACCGTGGTGGGCGACGATGACCAGAGCATCTATGCGTTTCGCGAGGCGCTAGGCTATCGCGGCATGGAATCCTTCATCAAGGAATTTGACGCGAAGCCGGTTGTGCTCGGCAGCAACTACCGGTGCCGCTCGGAGATTCTGGCGGCCGCCGACCGCGTTATCCGGAACAATGTCGACCGCATCGCCAAGGTGCTTCGTGCCGAGAAAGGAGCGGGCGGGCGCGTGCTCGCCTCGCGGCACGCCGACGAATATGTTGAAGCGACAGCGGCGATCGAAGCGCTCGCGCCTATGCTGGAAAATGGCAAAACCTGCGCGATCCTCGCACGCACCAATCGGATCCTCGATCCGCTCGAGACCGTGTGCCGTTCGCACGGCGTCAAGTATTACCGCGCTTCCGGCGCGTCGGTGCTGAGCCGGCCAGAGGGTGCGCTGATGTGCAACCTGCTCGAAATTGTCGAGCGGATCAAGGAGACCGGACTGGATGCCGTGCTCGCGCATCTCGGCCTGCGTGCTGAGCAGTTGCGGGCATTGCACGCGAACATGGGTGTTGAGCTGACGCAGAAAGCACGCGCAGAGCTTGTCGAGCTGGGCTTGCCCGAAGACGTGGCGACCAACTACCGCGAGTTCATGAAGCGGCTTACTGAATGGCGTGGCCTGTGTGACCGGAAGTTCTATTCGTTGGTCCTCTCAGGCGTAAGCGAATGGATGCTGAAGTACACGAAAAAGGAAAGCGGCATCCGGACGATTCAGGCGACCTCCGACGTGCTGTCACGCCTCACGGGCACGTTTGCCGAGCGGCTGCTGTTCCTCCGCCAGGACAACAACCAGCCGACGCCAGGCGCGCTCATCCTGACCACCATGCACAGTTCGAAGGGCTTGGAATGGGATCATGTCTGGATTGCGCGCTCGGAGGAAACCGTCGTTCCCGATCAGAAATCCACAGAGCCCGAAGAGCGGCGGCTTTTCTACGTTGCCATGACACGCGCACGCGAGTCGCTGACAATCTCAGGTACCGCAAAAAACTTCGCCTCGCGATTCGTCACGGAGGCACAGATTGAGCCGGCCACAGACGCAGCGTAGCCCGTTTTAGCGCCAATGGGACACCACCTGTCGTTTGTGGAGACAGGAGTCCAGATTGCCCAATCCACGGTAGCCGGCTGCAGTCGGTTTGGGAACGGCCGTCATCGACCCGATAGGGACCTTCGCGTTTCTCCGAAGCTGCCATTCGCGATGACCCAGATGGCAATAGCGGTTCATGTCGCCATGACGAGCGAAATCGCTGCGCTACATATGCAAATGCTCATGCAAAAAGTCGATAAAGACGCGCAGCTTCGGTGGCAAGTTTCCTCCTGAAGGCCAGATCACATTGAGTGCAATGACGCGTTCAACGTGGTTGTCGAGAATAGCGCAAAGGGAGCCGTCCGCAAGCGCCTGCGTCACCGAAAACGCAGGCAGACAGGCGATACCCAGCCCACGCAACGCGAAGCACAATCGCGTCTCGATGTTGTCACAAACCATCGAGATCGGCAGCGGGATTTCGGGGTCGCCGTCCGCGCGACGCAGCGGCCACGCTTCGAGCTTTCCCGTATTCGGAAAACGATAGTGCAGGCAGACGTGGTTCAGCAGTTCGGCGGGGACGGTGGGCGTGCCGTGTTGCGCGAGATAAGCGGGCGACGCGACCAGCAACAGGCGGAATGTGCCGAGGCAGCGAGCGGACAGACGCGAGTCCGATAGCGGACCGGTGCGCACGACCGCGTCGAATCCTTCGTCGACCACGTCGACCATCCGGTCAGTGAAGTTGAGGTCGAGTTGCACGTCGGGATACTCGCGCATGAAGTCGGCGAGGACCGGCAACACGAGCGAGCTGACGAGCGGCAAGCTTACGCGCAATCGGCCGCGTGGCGCTTCGGCCCGTTGCGACAGCTCCAGTTCGGCGGCCTCGATTTCACCGAGTATGCGGCGACTGCGTTCGAGCAGCAGCGCGCCTTCGGAGGTCAGCGTGACGCTACGCGTGCTGCGATGAAACAGGCGCACGCCGAGCCGTTGCTCAAGCCTCGCGACACGCTTGCCGACCGCCGATGCCGACACCCCGAGCAGCCGTCCCGCTTCGACGAAGCTGCGGGTCTCAGCGACCTGCACGAAGACTATAAAGCCGTTCAGACTTTCCAAAGAGCCGCTCCTCCATTGCGGACATACGTGTCCGGTCAAAGCGGAACTCTAGCCTGTTTTTCTTTAGTAGGTGCGCTCGTACCATCCACGGACTCACACTTCTAAAGGATTGGGGATGTCAGTGAGATCTTTCTCAGCGGACTTGAACAGAGACACGCGCACATTGGCGCAGCGCGTCGATGCAGTCATCGATGCCGCACTCGACGAAAAGCGACTGGTCGGCGTGGTAGTCCTGATCGCGGACCAGGGAGAATCTCTCTACCGGCGTGCAGCCGGTCTCGCAGATCGGGAGTACGCGCAGCCGATGCGCGAGGACACAGTGTTCCGGCTGGCGTCGATAAGCAAACCGATTGTGTCCACCGCAGCGATGGTGCTGGTCGCGCAATCGCGGCTCGGACTCGACGACGATGTGACGCGCTGGCTCCCCGATTTCCGCCCGCGTCTCCAGGATGGCCGCGTTCCGCGGATCACCGTGCGTCAGTTGCTGTCGCATACGGCCGGCCTCGGCTACCGATTTCTCGAGGCGGACGAATCGGGACCGTATGCGCAAGCCGGTGTGTCAGACGGGATGGATTCGTCCGGGCTATCGCTCGAAGACAATGTGCGCCGGATTGCAAGCCTGCCGCTGTGTTACGAGCCCGGCACCGCGTGGGCCTACTCGCTGTCGATCGACGTGCTCGGGTTGTTGATCGAACGCGTGACCGGTGCGACCCTTCAGGACGCGGTTCAGGCGCTCGTCACGACACCGCTCGCAATGGCCGACACCGCGTTCTTCGCAACGGACCCACAGCGGCTCTGTGCGGCGTATGTGAACGACGAGCCCGAGCCACGCCGGATGCGCGCCGCGGAAATTGTCGCGCCGTTCGACGGCACGTCGGGGATTCGTTTTGCGCCGTCGCGCGCGCTCGATCGCGATGCGTTTGCGTCGGGGGGGGCGGGAATGGTCGGCACTGCAGGCGACTTCCTTCGCTTGCTCGACACGTTGCGCAGTGGCGGCGGAGCATTGCTGCCGTCCGCGCTGGTCGATGAAATGGTCAGTATCCAGACCGACGATGCAGGTCCGCCGGATGCGCCCGGATATGGCTTCGGACTTGGTTTCTCGGTGTTGCGCGATCCGTTGGTGGCCAACTCGCCGGAGTCGGTCGGGACATGGCGTTGGGGTGGCGCGTATGGCCACTCGTGGTTCGTCGATCGCGCGCGCGCACTGAGCGTCGTAGCGTTCACGAATACACTGTACGAAGGGATGTCTGGCGGGTTCGTTGCCATGTTGCGCGACGCCGTGTACGGCGCGGCGCGCGTCTCGAATGACGGAGACTGCGACCATGAGTGACGTCGATCTCGCCGCGCGCGAAGTCGCGTCCGATGCCGTGGGGTCCGGACGTTCGCAGCGTCTGCCGGTTGCGGGCCTGCTCGTGCTCGCGACGTGCGGTTTCATAACTATCCTGACCGAGGCGCTTCCAGCAGGATTGCTGACGCAAATGAGCGCCGATCTCGGCGTCTCCGAAGCACTGATCGGGCAGTTCGTGACGACGTATGCGATCGGCTCATTGCTGGCCGCGATCCCACTGGCCATCGTCACGCGTCAGTGGCGGCGTCGTTCGTTACTAATGCTGTCGATCGTAGGATTCTTCGTGGTCAATACGATCACTGCGGTCTCGACGCGCTATCCGGTGATACTTGTGGCGCGATTTATTGCGGGTGTGTCGGCAGGCGTGATCTGGTCCTTGCTTGCCGGTTACGCCGCGCGGATGGCGCCGCCGCGTCTTCGAGGACGCGCAATCGCGGTTGTGATGGTCGGGACGCCCCTCGCATTGTCGATCGGAATTCCGGTGGGCACGTGGCTGGGTGCGTCCGTGGGCTGGCGGATGACGTTCGGCGCCCTTAGCGCGCTGGCTTTGGCGTTGACGGTCTGCGTGCGGGGGATCGTGCCGGATTTCGCGGGGCAGTCGTCAAGCGAGTCCGGCGGCGTGATGGCGACGCTGCGTCGGCCCGGTCTTAGGACGGTGCTCGTCGCAACCTTCCTCTACGTGCTCGCGCATAACGTGCTCTACACGTATATCGCGCCGTTCGTGGCGTTGTCGGGCAGCGCGAATCGTGTCGATGCGGTGTTGCTGGTATTCGGTCTGACGGCACTGTTGGGGATCGTTGTGGTCGGCTTGACGATCGATAAGTGGCTCAGGCAGTTGATGATCGCGAGTATGCTTTTGTTCGCTTCTGGGGCGGTCTTGATGGGCGTTGCCGCTCATCAGGGCGCCACGGTTTTTGCTGGTGTTGCCATGTGGGGGCTAGCATTTGGCGGTGTGGCAACCGTGTTTCAGACCGCATCGGCGGAAGCGGCCGGTGACCTGGCCGACATTGCGCAATCGTTGATCGTCACGGTTTGGAATCTGGCAATCGCGGGCGGCGGTGTACTTGGCGCGATGACGATCACCTTGGTCGGTCCCGGCGCGTTGCCGTGGAGTGCGGCTGGATTGCTCGTGATTACGCTTTCGGTCGTGTTAGGGACTTGGCGGCGGGCTCCGCGGCGTAGTAGCAGGGGTGCGTGAATACACTCGGCATTGTGCCGACTGACGGGTAAAATCCGATGGTGTTGTCATTAACGTTGCATCAACGGCGGCATTTCAGCCCGATCCTTACATGGCCGTCTACGGCGCAACCAAGGCGTTTCTCCTTTCATTTTCCGAAGCCATCTGGGCTGAGAACCGTCATCGTGGAATCAGGGTTGTCGCGCTCTGTCCAGGTGCGACACAAACTGCTTTCTTCGATGTCGTTGGTGCGAAAGAGGCTGCGGTCGGGACGCCGATGTCCGTTGCAAGTGTCGTCCAGGATGCGTTTTGGGCAGTGGATCGAAACAGAAGCCATCGGGTAGTCGGGGTGAAGAACCGGTTGCTCGCCAATCTGCAAAGGCTATTAAGCCGTCAAGGGGCAGCTCGGCTCGTCGAGAAAATCCTTAGGCCGAGGCAAGCCCTGGATTTCGCGGCAGGGCATGCAAAGGGCTAGGGTGTATCCACAAGGAAACACGCTATGTTGTACTTCCCGGCAGCTATCCGGGATTGTCGACGATTCAGCCGTAGCGTCGAATGTCTCAAACTGGCCGACTTCTGCCCAACGCGGTCGGGCCGTAGTCGACCCCGAGCCGCCGCTTCCTTCGTGACCGGCGTATGGCCGCATTGAGAAGATGAGGCAGCGTTCGTAATGTCGCGGTGCCAATCCGGTGGCGACGCTGTGACGCATCGATGCGACATTGCCAATATGCTAGCGTCTGGCGTGCCGTTCCTCAAAAATGAACGGGGAGGCAGTTATCAATGGGCGGTGCCCGTGTTATCCGGGTGAAGCTCGCGATTCGTGCCGCGTTCATCGCCACTGGCCGCAAATCCTCTTCTCAACGGCACGGCCTGCCCGGTCTCGCTGCTTCCGCTGCGGGCGTGGCATGCAATTAATGCAGCCATACTTGCGTCGATGTGCAGCTATGTCGAAATATCATTTCAACCTTTCAGGGAGCAGTGTGGATGAAGTATGAAGGCGCTCTGCACCGGAGCATCAAAAGGCGGCTCGAACAAGTGATAGAGATGGCCGAACTGGTGGGCTTGCTGGCCATCGGCATCGGGACCGCGCTGGCGATGGGGCACCTGATCTGGAAGATGACGGACTCCGGCGGCGTTACGCTGACTGATTTGCTCCTCATGTTTCTATACCTCGAAGTGTTTGCCATGGTCGGGCAATACCTGAAGGCGGGGCAGTTGCCGGTGCGCTTTCCGCTCTATATAGCCATGGTCTCTATCGCCCGCGATGTCATCCTGCGCGCTGGCGCGAATACCGAGCTGCATCTTGTCGCCTCGGCTGGCGCCATCTTGCTGATAGCGCTAGGTGTGCTGCTGATTCGTTATGGACAGTCCAGGTATCCAAGCAATGCCGACGAACGGCCTGACGAGCGTGCGCGCTAAGCGGGCAATGGCCATGCGGTTAGTCGCTGGGTAACTCCGCGTCATTATCACCGAGGTGCGGGTCCACGCCCGCCGGTGCGTCGCGGTCATACTGCTCGCACGGGCGCAGTACGTTCAATGTGTGGTCTCGATGAAGCCAGTCCGTCTTTGATGTCACTGGCTTTTTCATTTTGACGCGTGGTTTTGAAGAAACCTCGACTTCGGGATGTGCACGCCATCGGCTGAAATCGTTTAGGGTTGGTCGATGCCTGCCAACGCCCGCAGGAATGTGAGTGCGCCACCGAGCTTCGCTGGCAGGCGTCGAACGAGCCTCGATGGAGGAAACCGCGGAGTACTCCG
>NZ_CADIKK010000055.1 GCF_902859915.1 Paraburkholderia ultramafica | reverse complement strand
GCCCAGGTAGATGTCGCCGAGCACTTCGCCCGACAGCGTCAGTTCAGCCGGCTTCACGCCCGGCACGTTGACGACCGGCACCACGCCGCCGACCACCGTCGGGAACTGGAAAAGGCCTGCCTTGGCGAGTTCGTCGTCCTTCAGCGGCGCGTCCGAGCCGGCGAAGTCGACGGTCTTCGCGATGATCTGCTTGATCCCGCCCGAAGAACCGATACCCTGGTAGTTCACCTTGCCGCCGCCGGACTTCTGATAGGCGTCGGCCCATTTCGTGTAAATCGGTGCTGCAAAGGTGCTGCCCGCGCCGGTGATGTCGGCGGCCTGTGCGACAGTGGCACATAGTGCGCCGAGCACCAGCGCAAATTTCGTGAGCTTCATGTTCAGACCCCTGATACGTTTAAATGATCTCCGATGGGCTGCAACTTAAGGCTGCTATGTGACGTTCTTGTGACTGTTCAGCATTAACGGCTCGGTAGCTCAAACTTAAGGCCTTGATAAGCCGACACAGGAAAAACTAGCCGGTTATCCTTCTTTTGATTAGCCGCGATATGCTCAGACATTTCGTTCCAATTCGGTCTGTGCGGCACTGAAGGTTGGAATTGCGCGGCGGTCGTCAGGATTCCATCTTCGGCGGGTAAATTGCTGGATATGCCGATCCGGCACGGGAAGCCAACGCTGAATGACGTTATGAAATCTGATCTGCTATTGCAAACCTACGGCGCCGATTCGTCCGGCATGGTATGCGGCTTCCTCTTTTCTTCGACTCTCGCCGGGCGGCCGGTGGACGCGGACGAGGTCGTCGAATGGCTCCGTGAGCGCGAAGCGAACGGCGACGCGAAGGAAGCCAGCGAGTTTCTTTGGCTCCATTTCAATCTGGCGCATAGTGCGAGCGAGCGCTGGATGAGAGCGCAACTCGATTTGCCGGAGACTTTTTTCGACGCATTGCGCGAGGGCTCACACTCGACGCGTATCGAGCATGCGGACGGCGCGCTACGCGCGGTCGTCAACGACGTCATATTCAACCTCGAGTTCATCCCCTCCGAGATCGCGACGCTATGGATTTACGCGAATCAGCGGATCATTATCACCGCCCGTCTCAAGCCTCTGCGTTCAGTTGACCGATTGCGCGCATCGGTCCGGGAAGGGGAAGTATTCAGGTCACCTGCGGAATTGCTGGTTCACCTGATGCGCGACCAGGCTGACTTGCTGGTGCAGATCGTCCGGCGAACCAGTGCCGACGTCGACCGGATCGAGGACCGGTTCCTGTCGCAACGGCCGCCGCAGAACCGGCTCGACCTTGGCGCGATGCGGCGCATGCTGACACGCTTGCAACGCATGCTCGCACCCGAGCCCGGAGCGATCTTCCGTCTACTGGCAAGACCACCACGCTGGCTTCAGCAAGAAGACGTACAGGATCTGCGCGAGTCGACCGAAGAGTTCTCCGTTGTTCTCTCGGACGTGGCCGGACTGATCGAGCGGGTCAGGCTGTTGCAGGAGGAGATCATCTCCCGTCTGGAGGAACAGAACAACCGCACGCTGTTCACGCTGACGCTGGTGACGGTTCTGGCTATGCCGATCAATATCGTCGCGGGTTTCTTTGGCATGAATGTGGGCGGCATCCCGCTCGCCGAAAACCGTCACGGCTTCTGGGTGATGGTGTTGCTGGTTGCCGGCTTCACAGCGCTGGCCGGATGGTGGGCGTTTCGTCGGCGCAAGGAACGGTAGCGAAAAACAGGTTCATCCTGCCGGGCGGGCTGGGTGGAATTCTCTTGAAGCCGGCTACCCTTCGCTGCCGCTTTGATAGAGCGATTCAATTTGCCTCCAGGCCCGCATCGTCCTGTAATGAAATGTGGCGTTTTCGCTGCTTGCGACTGCCACTCTGCGAGGCGGCATGACCCGCAGCGCGACGACAAATTGACGGAAATAGAAAATCCAAAAGATTCCGCCAAACAATAGCCTTTCCACGCCAGGAGTCGTTATTCGGCGAGCTTCACTTCGTTAGCTTCTACAACAATTCCGAGTGAGGTTTTGCGTGAGCCATACTCAAACCTTGATGATCGGTCTGGTCGGTGCTCTATTCGCCGTCGCCGTCGCCGTCGCCGTCGCAGTCCGGGGCGCCGACATTACCGGTGCCGGCAGTACCTTTGCAGCGCCGATTTATAGCGAGTGGGCAAGCGCCTACCGGCACGCAGGCGGGGGCGTAGTGAGCTATCACGGTGTCGGCTCGACGGAGGGCGTGAAGGAAATCATCACGAGGCAGGTCGACTTCGCTGGCTCGGATGCACCACTCGGCGAAGAAGAACTGGCGAAGGATGGCTTGCTGCAATTCGGTGATCGGCGGTGTCGTGCCGGTAGTCAACCTTCCCGGTATCAAGCCCGGCGAATTGACGCTCTCCGGCCCCGTGCTGGGGGACATCTACCTGGGTAAGATCGTCAGCTGGAATGCCCCTGCCATTGCCGCCATCAACCCATCGATCAAACTGCCCGACAGGCCGATCGCCGTGGTGCGGCGCCTTGACGGTTCCGGCACGACGCTCATCTGGACGCACTATCTCGCGCAGGCCAATCCTGAGTGGAAAAGCAAAGTCGGTGAGGGGACTAGCGTGCACTGGCCTCGTGGCATTGGCGGCAGAGGCAACGAAGGGGTCGCCACCTTCGTGCAGCATGTGCCAGGGGCTATCGGCTACGTTGCATGGGACTTCACGAAACAGAATCACATGTCCTATACCGCGATGGTAAATGCCTCGGGTGCCGTGGTTCGGCCGGGGCCGGAAACATTCAAGGCAGCTGCTGCGAGCGCTGACTGGTCCAAATCCCTTTTCCCAATCCTGACCAATGAACCCGACTCGAACGCATGGCCCGTTGTTGGCGCGACCTATGTGTTACTCCACAGCACACAGGACAAACCGGTACGCGGCGAGGAAACATTGAAATTCCTGGACTGGGCACTGACCAATGGCGACAAGGCCGCGGAGAACATGGACTATGTTCCGCTGCCGGCAGCAGTGGTGAGCGAGATTCGCGGGCAACTCCGCGCGAGGGTTAAAACCGTCCCGGTTAAAGCAGTTTCTGGAGAGTGACGTTTGCAAGGCCTCCGATTGCCGGTCACGAGGGCCGGCAACAGGCAGTTGTGGTGATATCGGGCTTTCGGACTACGTTTTCTATCGGTAGCCGCACGCGCTTTCGTGCCATCAACAGACAGTCGATGCCTACTTGCGCGCGCCGCGCTGGCTGGGCGATCTCAATTCCCATACCGCCGCTTTCCAACGACCCGAAGCAACTGCGTATCAGCAGCTTTATTCAAGCGCGGCAGCCGGCCCAAAGAACTCATAGCGGCTTTGCGACTCCGGCACGCCAATCGCCTTCAGATGCTTCTTGATGGCCTTCATGAACGCGATCGGCCCGAGGAAATAGACGTCGACGTCACGTGTTTCCGGCAGCCATTTGGCAAGGCGTGTCTCGTCGAGATAGCCGATGCCGTGCGCGTCGGCATCGCCCGCACGGCGTTGCTCGTAGCAATAGAAGCGCTTCAGTTGCGGATAACGCGCAGCCAGTGCGTCGATCGCGTCACGGAACGCATGAGCGCCGCCGTGACGAGCCGAATGGATGAAGTGCACCGGACGATCGGTGTGCAGCGCGGCTTGCAGCATCGCCAGCGTAGGCGTGATGCCCACGCCGCCGCTAATCAGCACCAGCGGCTTGTCGTTATGTTCGAGCTTGAAGTCGCCGGCCGGCGCGAACAGTTCCACCGGATCGTTTTCGTTGACGTGTGTGTGCAGATAGTTCGACACCTTTCCATTCGGTTCGCGCTTCACGCTAATGCGGTAATCGCTACCATTCGCCATTGCCGAGAGCGAATAGTTACGGCGCACTTCTTCGCCGTCGATGACCAGGCGCACACCAATGTACTGCCCGGGATGAAACGCGAGCAACTTGCCGCCGTCATCAGGGCGCAGATAGAACGACGTGATCTCGTCGCTTTCACGCACTTTGCGCGCGACCCGGAACAGACGCGTGCCGCGCCATCCGCCCGGCGCCGCTTCCCGCTCGGCGTAAATTTGCTCTTCAAGCCCGATCAACAGATCGGCGAGTTGTTGATACGCGGCGCCCCATGCTTCGATGACCGCATCGGTGGCGATTTCCGCGCCGAGCACTTCGCGGATCGAGCGCAGCAGGCACTGCCCGACAATCGGATAGTGCTCCGGCAGGATATTCAGCGAGACGTGCTTGTTGATGATCTGCGAGACCAATCCACCCAGTCGTTCGAGTTGATCGATATGACGGGCGTACATCAGCACGCCATTGGCCAACGCACGTTGCTGCGCGCCGCTTGCCTGATTCGCCTGATTGAACATCGGGCGCACTTCCGGATGTTCGTTCAGCATCATGTTGTAAAAGTGCGTGGTCAACGCTTCGCCTCCGCTTTCGAGCAGAGGGACGGTGGCTTTGACAATGGCGCGGTGTTCGGCGGAAAGCATAATGAAATTCCTGGTGGTTAGTGGGTATCCAGCGGTCTTGCGCAAAACGGGACTTACTATCCATGATTCGTGCCAGGTATAAAATGCAGTTAAATCAAAGATCTGGAAATGAGTATGGTCCATTCGACACTAGTCGAAAAGACTCCCGATGGAGTCAGTTTGACTGCAGAAGCGCTTCTCGACGCCCTCACGCCGCTGATTCTCGACCTGTCGCGCGACCTGTCCGACCGCGAACGTTATCGCCGCTTGCTCCGCAGTCTGCGCACACTGTTTCCGGGCGACGCGGCCGCGTTGTTGCGTCTCGAAGGGGGCACCCTTGTGCCTCTGGCGATCGACGGCTTGAGCAGCGATACGCTGGGGCGGCGGTTTCGGGTCAGCGATCATCCGCGCTTCGAGCGGTTGCTGTCGCGGCCCGAGCCGACCCGTTTCGCGGCCGACTCCGATTTGCCTGACCCCTACGACGGCCTCGTGCAAGGCATGGCCGGGCATCTCGAAGTCCACGACTGCCTCGGCTGTCCGCTGTTCATTCGCGGTCGCCCATGGGGCCTGCTCACGCTCGATGCACTGGACCCGGCCCGCTTCGACACCATCGACATGGCATCGCTGCGGGCGTTTCTCAGCCTTGCCGCCGCAACTGTCAGCGTAGTGGAGCGAATCGACACGCTGGCCCGCAGCGGCGAAGAGGCGCGGCTGCGGGCCGAAGCGTACCGGCAGGCGAGCAGCCAGAGCCGGCGTGAGCTGATCGGCAGCAGCGACGCTCATCATCACATGATCAAGGAGATCGAGGTCGTCGCCGCCAGCGACCTGACCGTGCTGATCACGGGCGAGACCGGTGTCGGCAAGGAACTGGTGGCGAATGCGATCCATGCACTGTCGCCACGGGCGAACAAGCCGCTGGTGAGCCTGAACTGCGCCGCGTTGCCGGACACGCTGGTCGAGAGCGAACTGTTCGGGCATGTGCGCGGCGCGTTCTCGGGCGCGTCGTCGGATCGACGTGGCAAGTTCGAACTCGCGGATGGCGGCACGATTTTCCTCGACGAGGTTGGGGAACTGCCGCTCGCCGTGCAGGCAAAACTCTTGCGGGTTCTTCAGAACGGCCAGTTGCAGCGAATTGGTTCGGATCACGAACATAAAGTCGATGTCCGGCTGATCACCGCGACGAACCGTGATCTCGCGGAAGAGGTGCGAGCCGGACGGTTTCGAGCCGACTTCTATCATCGTCTCAGCGTCTATCCGCTGCGCGTGCCGCCATTGCGCGAGCGCGGCCGCGATGTGCTGCTGCTGGCAGGCTTTTTCCTTGAAGAGAATCGCTCGCGGCTCGGCCTGCTGAGTCTGCGTCTGGCGGCGGATGCGCAAGCCGCGTTGTTGCGCTATCCGTGGCCTGGCAATGTGCGCGAACTCGAGCATCTGATTGGGCGCAGCGCCCTGAAGGCGCTGGCGGCCAATCGCGAGCATCGTCGTATTCTCACGTTGAGCGCGGTGGATTTGGCGCTGTCCGACGCGCCGGGCGAAGAAAAAAATCAGGTGTCCACGCAGATGCAGGAGAGCGGTTCGAAAGATTTTCGCAGCGCGGTGACGGAGTTCGAGCGAACCATCGTCGTCGAGGCGCTCGCACGCCACCAGCAGAATTGGGCAGCGGTAGCACGCGAACTCGGTCTCGATCGGGCGAATCTGAATCGCCTGGCTAAACGACTTGGCCTCAAATAGATAGCAGGCGAGACGCGCGCCCACATCGACGGTTACTTTTTCAATCGCAGAACGCCGCGCTTGCCGCCTTTCCATAACCGTGTCAATCCCAGCCGACACGTCAGTAAAACTACCAGGGTATGGGGCGCCCGATGCCCGAGCGCGCGCCGGACGAACCGCAACGCCCACCGCACCGGCGCGCGGCACGCCTTAAGCAAAACCAAAGGCCCGATTCGAAAATGGAAACTTCGCGGAACCCAACGCGTCGTTCATAGTAAGGCCCAACCAGGCTCAACACGCGTATCCGGAGACTTCGCCTATGTCCGCCGCCTCAGAGAAACTCGACGACTGGCTCTACAAGGAGGCGGTGGCCGAAGACGACATCACCGCCTTTCCGCTGACGGCGATGGCCGCCACGCTCGACCGTGAAGAAAGCGGCGACACGGTGCCGCCGCTGTGGCACTGGCTGTACTTTCTGCCGGTTGCGCCGATGTCCGAGGTCGGCGCCGACGGTCATCCGAAGCGCGGCGGCTTTCTGCCGCCGGTGCCGCTGCCGCGCCGCATGTGGGCCGGCGGCCGGCTGACCTTTCATGCGCCGCTAAAAGTGGGCGAGCACGCCACGCGCACGTCGACCATCGCCAACATCGAGGACAAGACCGGCCGTTCGGGCCGTCTCGTGTTCGTCACGGTGCAGCACACGATCGAAGCGGACGGCGAGCTCAAGCTCGAGGAAGAGCACGACATCGTCTACCGCGACGCGCCGCAGGAAGGCGCGCGGCCGCAGCAGCCGCAGCTCGCGCCCGAAGGCGAAACGTGGCGCCGCACGATCGACGCCGACGCCGTGATGCTGTTCCGCTACTCGGCGCTGACCTTCAACGGCCATCGCATTCACTACGACTACCCGTACGTCACGCAAGTCGAAGGCTATCCCGGCCTGATCGTTCACGGTCCGTTGATCGCGACGCTGCTGGTCGACCTCGTGCGCCGCGAACAGCCAAACGCCACGCTGCAAAGCTTCGCGTTCAGGGCGTTGCGTCCCACCTTCGCCGGCCAGCCTTTCACCGTGTGCGGCCAGCCTTCCGCCGACGGCAAGACCATCGACCTGTGGGCCAAAGACCACGAAGGCTATCTGACCATGCGCGCGACGGCCGCGCTGGCCTGAGCCACGCTTGAACCTCGCCTGAACTCCAAGAGATTCGCCTATGCAAACCACGCAGCAGGATTCTTTCCAGGACATTCGCGAAGCAGTGCGCGATCTGTGCCAGCAGTTTTCCGGTGAGTACTTCCGCAAGATCGACGAAGCACGCGGTTATCCGGAAGCGTTTGTCGATGCGCTCACCAAGGCCGGCTGGCTGGCCGCGCTGATTCCGCAGGACTTCGGCGGCTCGGGGCTGGGGCTCACGGAAGCGTCGGTCATCATGGAAGAGATCAATCGCGCCGGCGGCAACTCGGGCGCGTGCCATGGCCAGATGTACAACATGGGTACGCTGCTGCGTCACGGCTCGCAAGAGCAGAAGCGCAAGTATCTGCCGAAGATCGCGTGCGGCGATCTGCGGCTGCAATCGATGGGCGTGACCGAACCGACCACCGGCACGGACACCACGAAGATCAAGACCACCGCCGAGCGGCGCGGCGACCGTTATGTGATCAACGGGCAGAAGGTGTGGATCTCGCGCGTGCAGCACTCGGACCTGATGATTCTGCTCGCGCGCACCACGCCGCTGTCCGACGTGAAGAAGAAATCGGAAGGCATGTCGATCTTTATCGTCGACCTGCGCGAAGCGATCGGCCACGGCCTGACCGTGCAGCCGATATTGAACATGGTCAATCACGAGACCAACGAACTGTTCTTCGACAACCTCGAAATCCCCGCCGAGAATCTGATCGGCGAAGAAGGGCAGGGCTTCAAATACATCCTCGACGGCCTGAACGCGGAACGCACGCTGATCGCCGCGGAGTGTATCGGCGACGGTTACTGGTTCGTCAACAAGGTCACTGAGTACGCGAAAGAGCGCGTTGTGTTCGGCCGTCCGATAGGCCAGAACCAGGGCGTGCAGTTCCCGATCGCGCGCTCGTTCATCAACGTGGAAGCCGCGAGCCTGATGCGATTCGAAGCGGCGCGCCGGTTCGATGCGCATCAACCGTGCGGCGCGCAGGCGAACATGGCAAAACTGCTGGCGGCCGACGCTTCGTGGGAAGCCGCCAACGCCTGTCTGCAATTCCACGGCGGCTTCGGTTTCGCATGCGAATACGACGTCGAACGCAAATTCCGCGAAACGCGTCTGTACCAGGTCGCGCCGATTTCGACCAATCTGATTCTCTCGTACGTGGCCGAGCATATTCTCGGGCTGCCGCGTTCGTTCTGACTTTCGGGCTGACATACACATGAGACCACTCGACGGTATCAAGATCGTCACGCTCGAACACGCGATCGCCGCGCCGTTCTGCACGCGTCAACTGGCCGATCTCGGCGCACGGGTGATCAAGATCGAACGACCCGGCGTCGGCGATTTCGCGCGCGGCTACGACGAGCGGGTGCATGGACTGTCGTCGCATTTCGTCTGGACCAATCGCTCGAAGGAGAGTCTCTCGCTCGATCTGAAGCAGCCTGCGGCGGCGGAGATTCTCGACGCGCTGGTCGCCGACGCCGACGTGCTGGTGCAGAACCTCGCCCCCGGTGCTGCGGAGCGGCTCGGTCTCGGTTACGACGCGTTGAGCGAGAAGTATCCGAAGCTGATCGTCTGCGATATTTCCGGCTATGGCGCCGACGGTCCCTATCGCGACAAGAAAGCCTACGACCTGCTGATCCAGAGCGAATCCGGCTTTCTGTCGATCACCGGTTCGCCGGGCGCGCCCGCCAAGGCAGGCTGTTCGATCGCGGATATCGCCGCCGGCATGTACGCGTATTCGAACATTCTGAGCGCGTTGCTGTTGCGCGGGCGCACCGGACGCGGCTGCCGCATCGATGTGTCGATGCTGGAGAGCATGGTCGAGTGGATGGGTTATCCGCTCTACTACGCGATCGACGGTCAGCAGCCGCCCGCGTTGTCGGGCGCGGCGCACGCGACGATCTATCCCTACGGACCGTTCCCCGCCGGCGACGGCAAGACGGTGATGCTCGGTCTGCAAAACGAACGCGAATGGAAGCTGTTCTGCGAGCGCGTGCTCGAACAACCGGAACTCGCGAGCGATGAGCGCTTTGCGTCGAACTCGAAGCGCACGTCCGCGCGTGAAGCGTTGCGTGAAGTGATCGTCGCGGCGTTTGCGAAGCTGAGCGCCGCGCAAGTGATCGAACGGCTCGATCAGGCCGGCATCGCCAACGCGCAGATGAACACGCTCGGCGATGTGTGGGCGCATCCGCAACTGAAGGCGCGCGAACGTTGGCAGGAAGTCGGCACGGCGGCGGGCGCGGTGCCCGCGTTGCTGCCGCCGGGTTTGTCCACCGACTTCGCGCCGCGCATGGACCCGGTGCCCGCACTCGGCGAACACACCGACGCGATCCTGCGCGAACTCGGCTACGACGGCGCACGCATCGACGCGCTGCGTGCCGCCGGCACGATCTGAACCCCTCTCTCCGAGCCGGTGTGTGAACGACGCCACGCCGGCAATCCGAACCAACCCGATTCCTGCGCCATCATGAACGATCATCCCAGCCTCACACTCGCCACCTTCGCCGCCCAACTCGACTTCGACAGCATCCCGCACGCGGTGGTCGAGCGCACCGTCAACCTGTACGTCGATTGGCTCGGCTCGGCACTGGCCGGCAAGGGCGCGCGGCCGGTCGAAACGATCGCGCGGTTCGCGCGCCAGGCCGACGGCGCGGCACAGGACGACCCATGCGAAGTGTTGATCGACCGCAGCCGCACCACGCCGTATTTCGCGGCGATGGTCAACGGCGCCGCGTCGCACTTCGCCGAACAGGACGACGTGCACAACGGCTCGGTGTTTCATCCGGCGACGGTGGTGTTTCCGGTGGCGCTCGCATTGGCCCAGGCCAATCGCGCATCGGGGCGCGACTTCATCGCGGCGGCGGTTGCGGGCTATGAAGTCGGCATCCGCATCGGCGAATTTCTCGGCCGCTCGCACTACAAGGTGTTTCACACCACCGGCACGGTAGGCACGGTCGCGGCCGCGGCCACCGCCGGACGGCTGCTCGGTTTGTCGCCGACGCAGATGCTCGACACGTTCGGGTCTGCCGGCACGCAGGCGAGCGGCCTGTGGGAGTTCCTGCGCGACGCCGCCGACTCGAAGCAGCTGCACACGGCGATGGCCGCCGCCAACGGACTGATGGCCGCGCAACTCGCCGCCGACGGCTTCAAGGGCGCGACCCACATTCTCGAAGGCGCGCAAGGGATGGCGGCCGGCATGTCGAGCGACGCCGATCCGGCGCGCCTCGTCGACCGGCTGGGCAGCCGCTGGGCGACCGCGGAGACGTCGTTCAAGTATCACGCGGCGTGCCGTCATACGCATCCCGCCGCGGACGCGCTGCTCGCCGTGGTGCAGGAGCACCGTCTCGCACCGCGCGATATAGCGAAGGTCGTCGCGCACGTTCATCAAGGCGCAATCGATGTGCTCGGCGCGGTCGTCACGCCGCGCACCGTGCACCAGGCGAAGTTCAACATGGGCACGGTGCTGGGTCTCGTCGCGCACCACGGTTATGCGGGCGTGACCGAGTTCGAGCAGGGATTCGACGCGGACGCGATTGCCGCGTTCCGCGACAACGTCACGATGGCCTACGATGCCGAAGTCGATGCCGCCTATCCGGCGCGCTGGATCGGCAAGGTGACGGTGACGACCACCGACGGCCGCGTCTTCAACGGCCGCGTCAACGAACCGAAGGGCGATCCGGGCAACACGCTCTCGCGCGATGAGATCTCGACCAAGCTGCATCGGCTGGCGGCGTTTTCGGGCGCGGCCACTGAAGGCGAAGCGGCGCGCCTGCTCGGCCACGCATGGCAGATCGCGGAGCAGACGCAGGTCGGGTCGGTGTTCGAAGAAAAGTCCCACGCGACGGTGCCCGCATGAGCGCCGCGCTGCCCCGTTCGTATCTGTTCGTGCCGGGCAACCGACCCGAGCGCTTCGAGAAAGCGCACGCAGCCGGTGCGGATGCGGTGATTCTCGATCTCGAAGACGCCGTGCAGCCCGATGAAAAACCCGCGGCGCGTGCTGCCGTGCTGGCCACTGTATCCGAGCGTGCATCACGGCCCGCGTGGGTGCGGATCAACGGCCCGGATACGTCGTGGTTCACCGACGACATCGCCACGCTGGCCGCCCAGCCGGGTGTCGCCGGGATCGTGCTGCCGAAGGCCGAGACGCATGAGCAGATCGAGGCCGTGCTCGCGCATGCGCATCCCGCGTTGAGCGTGTTGCCGATCGTCGAGACCGCGCGGGGCTTTGCGAATCTCGCGGTGTTGTGCGCCGCGCCCAGCGTGCGGCGGCTCGTATTCGGCACGCTCGATTTTCAGATCGATCTCGGCATCGACGGCGATGGCGAGGAGCTGCATCTGTTCCGCTCGCAGATCGTGCTGGCGTCGCGGCTTGCAGGGATCGGCGCGCCAGTGGATGGTGTGTCGACCGCCATCACCGATACCGCTGCGGTCGAAGCCGACGCGCGGCGCGGCCGGCGCTTTGGTTTCGGCGGCAAGCTGTGCGTTCATCCGAAGCAGATCGATGCGGTGCATCGTGCCTATGCGTGGAGCGACGCGGAGCAGGAGTGGGCGCAGCGCGTGCTGGCGGCGGTGGAGACCAGCAACGGCGCGGCGGTGGCGGTAGACGGCAAGATGGTCGATATGCCGGTGATTCTGAAGGCACGCAGGATCGTGGCGGGCCGATAAGCCCATGAGGTGCCGGCTGCGCCGTTCTCGGCGCTGTTTGCGCGTGGCATGATCGGCCGCACGCTGGTCGCGGCGTTGACCTGCATGGCGAATCAACATGTCGCTGTATGGGCTCGTCGCGTGGCTGCCGACGTTCTTCGTCAAGGAAGGGCTGACGATCGTGCAGTCGCTCGGATTCGTGTTGCTGATGTCGTTCGGTGCGCCGGCCGGCGCGGTGGTGGGGTATCTGGTGACTGACCGGCTGGGCCGTCGTAACGGCATCGTGCTGTTTTCGCTGGTGACGATTCTGCTTGGCTTCGTGTACGTGCGGCGTATTGCTTTTACTGAGCGTCGCTATCCTGGCGCTGCGGATTGAGACTAGTCAGCAGACGTTGGAGGACATCTCTCCAGATGCGGATCTGACGCAGCGTGGGGAGTTGATGGAGAAGTCGGCGTAGGTGGTTGCGTGGGGAGTGTGAAGGTGTGAATGCGTAAGGGCGGCCCGTTGATTCAGGCCGTCAATCGTGAGCGTGTTCCGCTGTGGCGAAATACGCTGGCCTGTTCAGGATCGCGCGATCCGCGCCGATCGCCAGCGCCGTACGCAGCGTTTCCTGCGCTTGCGTGACGCCCGCCGACACGGCGATCACTTCCGTCGCCACGCCCGCTTCCTTCAGACGCACGGCTTCTTCCACCGCGATTTCATCGAACGGATTCATCGACATCTTCACGTTCGCGATGTCGACACCCGTGCCGTCCGATTAGACCCGGACTTTCACGTTGTAATCGACCACTCTCTTGACTGGCACCAGAATCTTCAACACGGTCTCCTAAAAATAAAACGCCTGCATCGCAAGCAGGCGCGAACCGTCTCACTCTGACAGAGACCGCCGGCGCAAGGAATTCGGTTTTTTCGAACGCGTGCTTCGCGCCCGGTTAAGATTGGCGTTTGTCTTGCGAGCGCCCATTGGCGCTTCATCTCTGGCTTTCATCATGCATTTCGATTTCGTGGATTTGCGTTTGCTCCTCCATATCGCCGATACGCAGAACCTCGCGCGCGCAGCGGAGCGCTCGCATCTGTCGGCGCCGGCCGCAAGTAATCGGGTCAGGAATCTCGAGGAGCAACTGGGTTTCAAACTGCTGTATCGAACCAGCCAGGGCGTGACGCTGACGCCCGCGGGCGAAGCGTTCGTGCATCATGCGCGGCTCGTGCTCGAACGCGTCGAGCATCTGGCGGGCGACATGCAGGAGTACGGCGAAGGCATCAAGGGCCACGTGCGCATCTGGGCCAACACGACCGCGATCAGCGAGTTCATGCCGGCCGTGCTGAGCCACTTTCTGCGCGATCATCCGGACGTCAATATCGATCTGCGCGAGGTGCTGAGCGGTGAAATCGTCAAAGGCGTGGCGGATAGCGCGACGGATATCGGCATCGTCGCGGGCAACGTGCATGCGGAACATCTGGAAATGCTGCCGTATCGCGACGACCGCCTGGTGCTGGTCACGTCATGCGATCACCCGCTGGCCAGGCAGTCGTCGGTCGATTTCGCGCAGGTGCTGGAAGCCAACTTCGTGAGCCTGCCGACGTCGAGCGCGATCCACGCGTTCATCACGAGCGCTGCCGATGCGCTCGGCGCACGCCTGAAGCTGCGCATCCAGGTGGGCAACTTCGAGGCCGCGTGCCGGATGATCGAGGCGGGCGTGGGCATCGGCATCGTGCCGGAGTCGGTCGCGCTGCGGCACAGGAAGACGATGCAGATCGCCACCGTCGGATTGAACGACCCGTGGGCCGAACGCAAGCTCAAGATCTGCGTGCGCAGCCTCAAGGACTTGCCGCCGTTCGCGCGGGTGCTGGTCGACAGATTGATGGCGGGGGTTTGAGCGCAATGCCTGCGGCACGCGTGCCGCGCGTCAGGCGTTTACCAGCGGCTTGACAGCCGGGCACTGCATTTCCAATAGGAAACGAATGTGACGAGGCCGGCATGCCGCCGCGGCAGCCCGGCGGAGCGTGCGCGTTGACCTCGAGCAATGCTCCACCTGTGCTCGCCGATCAGGCAGGGCAAGCCGTGCGCGATGTCCGGCGTGCTGCCCAGGGCAAATGCCCTTGCCGCCATAAAAACCCGCGTGTATAGTTTCCGAACTTACACTTGTTTCGCATCGGAAATTAAAGGGGTTCTCATGGACGCTTCCACTATCCTCGCCGATCTCGGCATCGCCCACGCGGCGCGAGCCGGCGATCTCACGGTTCATTCGCCGATCACCGGCGAGCTCATCGGCCGCGTGGCCGTCAACACGGTGGCGGAAGTCGACACGGCCCTCGCCCGCGCGAAAGACGCGTACACCGAGTGGCGCAACGTGCCGGCGCCGCGCCGCGGCGAACTGGTGCGGCTGCTCGGCAACCGTCTGCGTGAAAAGAAGCAGGCGCTCGGCAGCATCATCACGCTGGAAACCGGCAAGATCCTGCAGGAAGGCATGGGCGAAGTGCAGGAAATGATCGACATCTGCGACTTCGCGGTCGGCCTGTCGCGCCAGCTGTACGGTCTGACGATCGCATCGGAGCGTCCCGGCCATCGGATGGCGGAGACGTGGCACCCGATGGGGACCTGCGTCGTGATCTCGGCGTTCAATTTCCCGGCCGCGGTGTGGTCGTGGAATGCGGCGCTCGCGCTGGTCTGCGGCAACGCGGTGATTTGGAAGCCGTCGGAAAAGACGCCGCTGACCGCACTCGCCGTCAATCAGATTCTCAATGAAGCACTGCAGGAATTCGGCGACGCGCCGGCCGGCCTGACCGCGTTGATCAATGGCGGACGCGACGTCGGCGCGAAGCTGGTGGCCGATCCGCGCGCGTCGATCGTCAGCGCGACGGGCAGCACGGAAATGGGCCGCACGGTCGGCGTCGAAGTGGCGAAGCGCTTCGGGCGCTCGCTGCTCGAACTCGGCGGCAATAACGCGGGCATCGTCACGCAGACGGCGGATCACGAACTCGCGATGCGCGGCATCCTGTTCTCGGCGGTGGGCACGGCGGGCCAGCGTTGCACGTCGCTGCGGCGTCTGTTCGTGCACGAGAGCGTGTACGACAAAACCATCGAACGTCTGAAGCAGCTGTATAGCAAGGTGCCGATCGGCAACCCGCTCGAAAAGGGCACGCTGATGGGACCGCTGATCGACAAGCAATCGTATGTCCGCATGCAGGAAGCGTTGCAGCAGGCCACGGCCGAAGGCGGCAAGGTGTTCGGCGGCGAGCGCATTGACGTGAAGGGTTATGAAGGCGGTTACTACGTGCGTCCGGCGATCGTCGAAATGCCGTCGCAAACGTCGGTCGTGCTGAAGGAAACCTTCGCGCCGATTCTTTACGTGTTGCGCTATACGGATTTCGCCGGCGCGGTCGACGCAAACAACGCGGCGGTTCACGGTTTGTCGTCGTGCGTGTTCACCACCGATCTGCGCGAAGCGGAACGCTTCCTGTCCGACTCGGGTAGCGACTGCGGCATCGCGAACGTCAACATTGGACCGAGCGGCGCGGAAATCGGCGGCGCGTTCGGCGGCGAGAAGGAAACCGGCGGCGGCCGCGAGTCGGGCTCGGATGCGTGGAAGGCCTACATGCGCCGCGCCACCAACACGGTCAATTATTCGTCGGCATTGCCGCTCGCGCAGGGCATCGACTTCAATATCGGCTAATCGCGCCAGCGCGATTCGAGCGGCGGCAGAGGTGCATTCATAGGCCTCTGTTGTTGCCACTGTTGGCGCCGTTGCGCACACCAGCTCTGTTCAGCAATCCGTTGCGCCGCCCGGCGTTTTTAGAGCGGCTACGCTACTCGTGGGGTAAGACGTGAGTTCCAATGTCGTGATCGTCGGCGGTGGGGTGATCGGCAGCTCGATTGCGTATTTTCTGCGGCTGTCCGATCCGACAGTCAGCGTCACGGTGATAGAGCGCGATCCGACCTATGCGCGTTCGTCGTCGGCGTTGTCGGCGGCGTCGATCCGTCAGCAATTCTCCACACCGTTGTCGATTCAGATGTCGCTGTTCGGCATCGAGTTTTTGCGCTCGATCGGCGAACGGCTCGAAGTCGACGGCACGCAACCGTCGATCGATCTGTACGAAGGCGGCTATCTGTTTCTCGCGACTGCCGCCGGTGAGGCGACGCTGCGCGAGAATCACGCACTGCAAAAGCGTCTGGGCGCCGATATTAGTCTGCTCGACAGGAGCGCACTGCAAGCGCGCTTTGCCTGGCTCAATACCGACGACCTCGTCGCCGGCGCGTATGGCGAAAGCGGTGAGGGCTGGTTCGACGGTTACGGTCTGGTGCAGGCGCTGCGCAAGAAAGCTCAGGCGCTCGGCGCGCGCTATGTCGCTGCCGACGTCACCGCACTGCATCGCGACGGCAAACGCGTCACGCAGGTGCAGACCGCGAGCGGCGAGACCTATGCGTGCGACGTGGTCGTGAACGCGGCCGGCGCGTGGTCGCGCAAAGTCGCGCAGATGGCCGGCATCGATCTTCCGGTCTATGCGCGGCGCCGCAGTATTTTCAATGTGACGTCGCCGGCGCGGCTCGAACGCTGTCCGTTGCTGATCGATCCGAGCGGCGTGTACTTTCGCCCCGAGGGCAACTCGTTTATTTGCGGCACCTCGCCGGCCGCGGATCACGACCCCGACGACCTGCCGCTCGACGAAGTCGATCACGCGCTATTCGACGACGTGATCTGGCCGACGCTCGCGCATCGCGTGCCGCAATTCGAAGCGCTGCGCGTGCAGAATTGCTGGTCCGGCTACTACGAATACAACGTGCTCGATCAGAACGCGATCATCGGTTATCACCCGAACGTCGACAACTGCATCTTCGCCAACGGTTTCAGCGGGCACGGTTTGCAACAAGGTCCGGCGACGGGACGCGGCATCAGCGAACTGATTCTGCACGGCCGCTACACGACGCTCGACCTGGGCTCGCTGAGCTTCACGCGCGTGCTCGAAAACCGGCCGATCGTCGAGAAGAACGTGGTGTAGCCGTGCGCCTGGGTAATGCGGAAAACGCAATACGTAGTGCGGAGATATCGTTTGCCGCCCACCCGGACGATGGCCACAATCGACGCCGGTCTTCCCTCGACAGCTAAATCGACAAAGAGCGGCTCGTCACCATGTTCACGTTCAATTCCGCATTCGAAGCACCGACCGGCTCGCCGATTCGCGAGCTGTTCAAGTATCTGGCGCAGCCCGGCATGATCTCGTTCGCGGGCGGCTATCCGGCCAGCGATCTGTTCGATCGCGAAGGGCTCGACGCCGCTGCCGCACGCGCGTCGCAACAGACCACGCTGTGTCTGCAATACGGTCCGACCGACGGCCTTGCCGTGCTCAAGGAACAGCTTGCGAACCTGATGACGCGCCGCGGCACGCACTGCGCGCCGCAGGATCTGCTCGTCACGACCGGTTCGCAGCAGGGATTCGATCTGCTGCTGCGCGTGATGGTCGCGCCGGGCGACGTCGTGCTGGTCGAACAGCCCGCGTATCCGGCGACCCTGCAGGCGCTGAAGCTGCAACAGGCCGAGGTCGTGACGGTGCCGGTCGATCAGCATGGGCTCGACGTCGACGCACTCGCCGCGCTGCTCGAAGCCGGCGCGCTGCGCGGCGCGCCGAGGCTGCTGTACACGGTGCCCACCTTCGCCAACCCGACCGGTGCGACCTTGTCGCTCGAACGCCGCATGGCGTTGCTGAAACTGGCGGCGCGTCACCGCTTTCTGATCGTGGAGGACGACCCCTACGGTGATCTGCGCTTCGGCGGCGCGGCGTTGCCTTCGCTACTCGCGCTGAGCGATCAGGTGGCGGGTTCACGCGACTGGATCGTCCATTTTTCGAGTCTGTCGAAGATCGTCGCACCGGGTTTGCGCGTCGGCTGGATGGTCGCGCATGCGGAGATTCTGCGCCGCTGCGTAGTCGCCAAGCAGACCGTCGACCTGTGCAGCTCGCCGTGGACCCAGGCGATTGCCGCAGAGTACCTCGCGAGCGGCGCGCTGGAGCGTCATTTGCCGCGCATCGTCGAGGCGTACGCCGTGAAATGCCGCGCGCTGTGCGATGCGCTCGACACGCATTTGACGCGACACATCGCGTTTCATCGTCCGGCGGGCGGCATGTTCGTCTGGGCGCGATTGAAGGCGGGGCAAAATGCGTCCGATTATTTGCGCGTCTGTATCGAACACAAGGTGATGTTTGTGCCGGGCGTCGCATTCTATAAAGACAATATCGATGCGGCGGCACTGCGCCTGTCATTCGCCGCGCCTGGCGTAGCGGATATCGAAACCGGCGTGCAAAGAATGAAGCTCGCGCTCGAACGGTTTGTTGACGCAAGCTAGAGCGAGCGGTATTCACGTCAAAGCGTTAAGAGGAATGCTTGAAATAACCCGGTGAGCACGCGGTGTGCAGCCGGGTTTTTGTATGGGCTCTAAAGAATCGCGGTGATTTCATGGAGAGCTCCGGCTCAGTGATTCCATGTAAGGCCGTCGGTGTCGACGCCGCAAGGGCAGTCGAAGTTCGCGCTGATCGAAGGGCGGATCCGCAACGCGTTCGATAGCAGGTCTGCTTTTTTAAGTAGGAATGCAGTTTAAAAAGATAAGAAAGCGTGTAATCATCGTGCTATCGGTCTGCTTTGCATTGCACGCCGGTTTGCAAAGGTTCACGCGATGTGAGCCGGACTCGCACGGGGAATGACAGCCAGCTTACAAAGCATACGCGGGCACGCGTGTGCGAGTGAGCCACAAAAACGTCAGATTGTCAGAAGGGGGAACACATGAATCCGCTCGACCAGAAGCAGCCGCTGTTAACCTACGACGGCAAGCTTGGAGAGTTATACGGAATCTTTATCAAAAACGTGTTGCTGCAGATCCTGACGCTTGGCATTTATCGTTTTTGGGCGACCACCAATAACCGTCGATATATCTGGTCGCGGATGCGTTTTCAAGATGAGCGCTTTGAATACACCGGCACCGGCGGTGAATTGTTCAAAGGCTTTCTGCTGGCGATTGCGATTATCTTCGGCGCGATCGTGGGTGCCGTGGTTCTCAGCATGATCGTGCGCGCCGTCACGAGAAGTGCGGCGCTGGGCGCGTTGCCGATTCTTGCCCTCTACCTGGCGATCGCGGTGATCGCGGCGGGGGCGTTTTTCAGCGCGCAGCGTTATCGCCTGAGCCGCACGCGGTGGTGCGGGATTCGCGGCGGCATGACCGGTTCGTCGTGGGCCTATGGCGTGTATGCGCTGCTGTTCGGCCTGTTGTCTATCGTGACGTTCGGGCAGATGGCGCCGTGGGTGTCGATGCGCCTTGCGGAGCGCCGCATCAACGCGAGCAGCTTCGGCAGCTTGCCGTTTCATTTCGAGGGCCGTGCGCGGGCGGTGTACGGCGTGTTCGTCGGCACGTTTGTCGGCATGATCGTACTGCTGGCCGTGCTCCTGATGGTATTCCTCAAGAGCATCATGGCGCTGCTGCCGTTCGGCCATGCGCCGCTGAAGACGAACGATCCGGCCGCGCTCGGCGTATTGGGTTCTGTGTTCCTGTTTTACTTGCTGCTCATCGTCGGCACGTTGTTGATCCGCTGCTTCTATCTCGCGGCGCTGACACGCCATATCACGGGCAATACGACGCTTGGCACGCAACTGCGTTTCGGCAGCAGCGTCACCGCTGGGCGTCTGCTTGGAATGCTGCTCGGCAATCTGGCGATCATCATCGTCACGCTGGGTTGGGGTTTGCCGATCGTGATCCATCGCTGGATGCGCTTCGCGGCGGAGACGTTACAGGTCTCCGGTCACCTCGATCCGCAGACGCTGGGTCAAAGCGACCAGCAACCGTCGCTTACCGGCGAGGGCATGCTGAACCTGCTCGATCATGGTGGCGCATTCTGAGGCGGCTTTGACGCCTTCCGTTTCGCCTGGCACGCGCTATTACAACGGTCGCAGCGCTGCTGCTCATGCGGCAACGCTGCGCTGGAGCGACGCGTTTCTGTCGATCGACGGTATCGCGGGTGAACTGGCGGTTTGGCCGCGTGCGCGGCTGGTGGTCGGCGAGCCTGACCCGGACGGCAGAGTCACGTTGTCGTGCAAAGGCGAACCGGGCCGTTTGACGACCGACGCCGGCGCGCTGCCCGCGCGGATCGCGGCGCCATGCATGCAGCGGCGGCACTATCTGGGCTGGATGGCGGTCGGCGTGGCGGCGCTCGTGCTGGCGTTCGCGCTCGTCGTGGGCCTGCCGTCGGCGGGCGCGGCGCTGGTGCCGCGCAGCGCGGAAAACCAGCTCGGCGACATGGTGGAGGCGCTCGTTGTCGGCAAGCATCGGGTGTGCCGCGGCGACGAGGGACAGCGCGCGCTAGAGCAACTCGAAGCGCGGCTGGCCCGCGCGGCGGGTATCGCGCAACCGGTGCGTCTGATGGTGATCGACAGCAAGACCCTCAACGCGCTGACGTTGCCTGGCGCTCGAATGGTGATCATGCGGGGGCTGCTCGATCAGGTGGGCAATGCCGATCAACTGGCCGGCGTGATGGCGCACGAGACCGGACATATCGCGCGGCGCGATCCATTGGTCGCGTTGTTTCGCAGCGCCGGTATCGGCGTGATCAGCGCGACGTTCGGGATCAATCTCGGCTTCGCGGATCTGTCTTCGCTGGCGGGACGACTGGTGGGTCTGTCGTATAGCCGCGAGATGGAGCGCCTGGCCGATGCGAACGGGGTTGCGTATCTGCAAGCGAGCGGGTTGCGCAGCGACGGGCTCGCGGCGTTTTTCGCGTTGGCTGATAAGCAAGGTGACAAGCAAAGCGGCCGCACCGGCGCCGGCGGGGCGCTCGAATTTCTGTCGGACCATCCGCGGACGAGCGAGCGCGAAAAGCGCAATCAGGGCTCGCCGCTCGGAGAAAGCGCGTTGACGGCGCGGCAATGGGCGGCGGTTCGGGCGATGTGCGCGAAGCCGTGACCCACGCGACTCGTTGAGAGCGTGCACGTGAATTTCAATGCGCTCAATGAGTTGGGTGAGTCATGCGCAGGTTGTCCACAGGCTTGCGAACAGTTTCTGTGGACAACGACAGCCTCAAGTGCGCTGCTCTGCTTACCGCGCCTTACGGGTGCTCAAGTTTCGGCCAACCGCCGTCGATAGGTCATGTGACCGGCGGTGCGTCGAACCGCCGAACCGTCGTGTGCGGCGCCGATACGCAGCAGGTTTGACTTGCCGCGGCCGATGGCGCGGCGCATGGATTGAGCGAAACGAACGGAGGTAGCCATGCAAATCGACAGCGCGTTATCGTCGACCCCGCCGGGTGCGGAGCGCGCGACGACGAACAGCCCGCCGGCAGCGAACGACACCGCCGCCGCGCAGACCGCAACGTCCGCAACATCCGGACAGGACGACGCTGTCCACATCTCCGCCGAGGGTGCAGCCGCGGCGGCTCAGGATGGAAATACGGCGCCGTACGGCGCGGAAAGCGATTCAACGGGAGAGAGCGCACGGGAAGCCGGCGCTTCGGCAGTGCAGTCGTTTGCGTACGGCACGCTCGGCCTCGAACGGCCGGATCAGCATCAGGAAGTGCGCAATGCGTTCTACACGGCGGGGCGTTGGCTGGCAGCGGGAATCACCTTGGGCGGGATCGTCTCGTTGCTGGTGTGAGGAGGGAGTTGCGCTTGCCGTGCATGGCGCACGGCAAGCGTGATCGCTAGCTTAGCGGTCGAGGAACGACTTCAGTCGATCGGCGCGGCTCGGGTGCATCAGCTTGCGCATGGCCTTGCTTTCGATCTGACGAATCCGCTCGCGCGTGACGTCGAACTGCTTGCCGACTTCTTCGAGCGTATGGTCCGACTTCGTGTTGATGCCGTAGCGCATGCGCAGCACCTTTGCTTCGCGCGGCGACAGCGAGTCGAGCGCATCGTCGATGGCGGCGCGCAAGTCGGCCTGCATCGCGGCGTCGGCCGGCGAGGAAGCGGCCGAGTCTTCGATCATGTCGCCGAGCGTGGCGTCGCCGTCGTCGCCGACCGGCGTTTCCATCGACACCGGCTGCTTGGCGATCTTCAGAATGCCGCGCACCTTCTCTTCCGAAAGCTCCATGCGTTCGGCGAGCACCGACGGATGCGCTTCCTGGCCGGTCTGCTGCAAGATCTCGCGCGAAATGCGGTTGAGCTTGTTGATCGTTTCGATCATGTGCACCGGCACGCGAATCGTGCGGGCCTGGTCGGCGAGCGAACGCGTCACGGCCTGACGGACCCACCACGTTGCATACGTCGAAAACTTCCAGCCGCGCCGGTATTCGAACTTGTCCACGGCCTTCATCAAGCCGATGTTGCCTTCCTGGATCAGGTCGAGGAACAGCATGCCGCGGTTCACGTACTTCTTCGCGATCGAGATCACGAGACGCAGATTCGCCTCGATCATCTCGCTCTTGGCCTTGCGCATCTTCGATTCGGCCGCGACCATCTGGCGGTTGATCTCTTTCAGATGCTTCAGCGGCAGCGAAACCGTGGCTTCGATTTCAATCAGCTTCTGCTGCTCGGACTGAATCGCCGGCAGATGGCGCTCCAGCGCCGCACCGTAGGTGGACGTGCCGCGCGCTGCGCGTTCCGTCCAGCCGAGGTCGGCTTCGTGGCCGGCAAACGACTCGATGAACTTCTCGCGCGGCATGCCGCTCTTCGTGACGACGATTTGCAGAATGTTGCGCTCGATCGAGCGCACTTGCGCGACCTGGTGCTGGACGTCGCCGCACAGGCGGTCGATCGTGCGTGCGGTGAAGCGAATCTTCGCGAGGTGCTGCTGGATTTCTTCGCGCGCGCGCAGGTACGCTTTCGAGGTGACGTCGCCACGCGTGTGCGAAGCGTTCATCTGGTCGGACAGCATGCCGACCTGGGCGAAGATTTCGAGGCAGTCGCTCGTGAGTTGCTTCAGGCGCGCTTCGTCCGCTGCCGAGGAGTCGGCCGGGCCGACGTCGTCGTCGCTATCGCTGTCGTCGTCTTCGTCGCTGTCCGTATCGACATCGGCGACCGCGTCCGTGCTCGCGTCTTCTTCCGCCGCGAGCGTATCTTCATTCAGGCCGTCGACCAGTTCGTCGATGCGCAGTTCGCCGTCGGCGACCTGCTGGGCGCTCGCCAGAATCGCGGAGATCGCGAGCGGGCAGGCGGCAATGGCCTGCACCATTTCATGAAGGCCGTCTTCGATGCGCTTGGCAATCGCGATTTCGCCCGCGCGCGTGAGCAGTTCGGTCGCGCCCATTTCGCGCATATACATGCGCACCGGGTCGGTCGTGCGGCCGAATTCGGAATCGACGGTCGACAACGCGACTTCGGTTTCCTCGTCTGCCTGGTCGTCCGACACCACAGCGGGGGCGTTCGAGTTGAGCAGCAGCGTTTCCGCGTCGGGGGCTTGCTCGTAGACCTGCACGCCCATGTCGCTGAACGCGCTGACAATGCTGTCGATCGCCGCCGTTTGCGCGAAGTTGTCGGGCAGGTGGTCGTTGATCTGCGCGTGGGTCAGGTAGCCTTGCTCCTTACCCAGCTGGATCAGCGCGCGCATCTGGCGCTGACGTTCTTCGGCTTGTTGCGGCGGCAATTCGGCCGCAACGGGCATCGCTTTGCCGGCGCCCTTGCCCTTGGCCGTGCGGCCGGAGGGGGCTTTGCCGGTGTAGCCGGCAGTTTCGTGTTGCGAATCTTCGCGATCAAAAGGGTTCACGTATTCTCCTCTAGAGGCTTCGCTATGAGACGCAAGACGCTACCGTCAGGCGTTTCGAGCATGGCTCAACATCACCTGAGTGACTCAACGCGGTTGTTTGGCTGTGCTCTCGGGGAGCAAAAAGATGAGCCCGCTCGAAGCGGGCCGATAGAAATATGCGAAATTCGCGCGGCTCGCATTATATACGAGCTTGCGCCTTCGCGCTCATGGGGGCACACCATTTAATCGCGCAGGTTTGTCGCGGGTTCGCTCGCGGCCCGCCAGTTACGCGACTCAGCGGCCCGTCGAGGACTGTGCGTCGACGTGCGCTTTAGTTGGCTGCACGTTCCTCACTATAGAGGAACTCCTTCATCCTCACACGACGGGATCAGTTCCTTCGTTATCACTATATATAGGGCGCAGATGTTCTGGCGTTGCTTCGCGCTTGCCCCAAAAGAAAATTCACAGAAGGGGGTTGACGACATGGTGGCCGTTCTCCATAATCTCGCTTCTCTGCTGCTGATGCAGCGACGCAGAACGAAGCGGTGCCGGGTGGTTGAAACGGGTGCGGCGAAGTTGGCGGATCGATCTTTAAAAATTAACAGCCGATAAGTGTGGGC
>NZ_CADIKK010000054.1 GCF_902859915.1 Paraburkholderia ultramafica | reverse complement strand
TCACGGACCGGCGCCATAACGCCGATCCTGCGCTGGCGCCTATGCGCCGATCATCTGGTGGCGCCAATACGCCGATCCCGGAATGGCGCCATAACGCCGGTCAGTGACACCGGCGAAGCCGATCAGCTACGACGCGCCATGGCCGCATGGAAACGCAAGGGCGGACTGGAGCATTATCACCAGCGCATCGTTACCGGGATGCTCGAGCGCGGATATGACCAGGAATTTGCGGAGTCGATCTTTGCGCAGATACAGGGATTCGGTGAATACGGCTTTCCCGAGAGCCATTCCGCCAGTTTCGCATTGCTCGTATATGCCAGCGCCTGGCTGAAGTGCCACGAGCCAGCGGCCTTTCTTTGCGCGCTGCTAAACAGCCAGCCAATGGGCTTTTACTCTCCCTCGCAACTCGTGCAGGATGCGAAGCGACACCAGGTGCGCGTGCTGCCGGTCGACGTCGCGATAAGCAATTGGGATTCGACGCTCGAAGGCGATGGCTCAATGGCACCGGTGCGCCTTGGGCTTTCACTGGTCAGGGGCATGCGTGAAGAATCGGCCGCGCGAATTGAAGCTGCGCGCGCCGTTCTGGCGTTCTCGTCTGTCAACGATCTGGCCAACCGGTCAAGGCTCGATAGGCACGATCTTCAGGTGCTGGCCGCCGCAAACGCCCTCGCCTCACTCTCCGGAAATCGTCGCGAAGCACTATGGCAAGCGGTAGCGGCTGTTCCAGACAAGGATCTTCTATGGGCGACCACACGCGAAGAAGAGACGCTTGAATTTGCCGCGCCAGGCGAGGGCGAAGAGATCGTGAACGACTACCGGTCTACAGGATTGACGCTCAATCGCCACCCGGTCGCGCTGCTGCGCGAACGACTCGATGCGAAGAAGATATTCGCGGCGTCGAAGCTCGCCACCTACCCGAACAACCGACTCGCGCGTGCCTGTGGCATCGTCACTGTGCGCCAGCGGCCTGGGACGGCGAATGGCGTGCTGTTCATCACCCTTGAGGACGAAACAGGGCAGGTCAACGTCATTGTCTGGCCTTCGCTCGTTGAGAAGTTCCGGAAGGAGGCGCTTGGCGCCGCGCTACTCGCCGTCTACGGCGTATGGCAACGCGAAGGCGAAGTACGGCACCTTGTGGCAAATCGACTCGTGGATCTCACCCATCTGCTCGGCGGACTCGCAACGGCCAGTCGCAACTTTCATTGAGGCCCAGAGATAACACGAAATTTTACGTGCCGAGGCGCAGCGTGGGTACCGCGGCAGCAGTTTTCCAGCAGCGATCTACTAGAATGTCCTTTATTTTCGATAACGGAGTAACAGGCAACATGGCGTCGAGGCGAAACCCGGCGAGTCGCAGAAGTACGCGCACCCCACTGACAAAGGCGAAACTCTTGCCAATGCGTGCAACATCAGTACGCGAGCGGTCTCTCTCCTATCACCTCGCGCTGGACTGCTGGCGTCGTGGTCACGGCAACGGCCATGCGATCAACGAACTGATCCGTGCGACGTACATGGCGTGGTTCCTCCAGCGCGCTGGCTACGGAAACGAGCCGGTCGAACTGTTCAAAACGGCAGAATACGTTGCGGAAATCACCTTAGCGCACGCGCACGAAAGCGGACAGGACGAGGCATGGACATTGGACGTACATGCACTCGCGGCGTTTGAGAGGCTGCTGGCGCTGCATGACGTGCAATTGGCCACGGCTCCAATGCATGAGTTTGACGCCGCCGAACGGCACTTGCTGACCTTCCTGCGTGGCACGGCACGCTCGCCGATCCCGATGCCTACCTGATTCAGACATGCCCACCGATTCAATCGGCAGATTGACGCGGGGCGGCATGTTCGGCGAAGTGACGCGCACGCATCGACATTGCTTTAACCTTCCATCTCGGCCCCGGCGCGATCGCTTCTAACAACGACGTCAACGAGGGATCAGTTGTGAATATTTATCGGCGTCTTTCATCGAATACTTCATAACGTAGACGGTGGCCGCCATCCCTCGCGGTGCGGCGAAGCTAGTCGTCACCGAGCAGCGATGCTTGAGCACCCGTCCCGTCGGGTTCCGACTTTGCCTTCGCTGCCTTCCCGGTCGCTTTCTGGGCGCGGGGAGGGAGCGGATAGGGCTCGGCATCCATCTTTTCAGCAGGAAACAAATGAAGGAAGGAATGCGCTTCGTCGGTATTCCTGCTGGAGAGCCACGCCTCGTATTCGGAGGCCTGCACGATCACGACAGAGCGCTTCTCTGCCCCCGGACGATGAAAACGCTTCATCAACGGGTGCCCGTCCGCGTTGACGGTCAGCATGGTGAAGCTTAGAGCAGTGCCGCCATCCGGATCCTTCCATGACCGCCACAGACCGGCGATCGCGAGCGGTTCGTCAGACGCCAGTCCGATGCGCCAGCGTACCGCCTTGCCGGTCTCGTAGCTCGGCTCATAAAAACGTCGACAGGGAATCAGACAAAGCTGAAGCTTCGTCCACGCGCTGCGGAAGCTACGCTTTTCACCGATGGACTCCGACCGCGCATTCATGGTGTCGAAGACCTTGACGCCTTCCTGGATGTGCTGGCGCGGCACTATGCCAAATGTCGCGCCGTCGGTGCTGAACCTTCCATCGACTCGCCTGAAGATTGGCGCAGGATAGTCCTTGTAAATTTCGCGTTTATATTCGAAATCCGGGCTCGGAAAGAGGCTGTACTGCTCAAACCCGCCTGGAGGGTTCGATTCATAACTGGTGCACATAAGGTCTCCCAAGGCGTCCGGTGAATGAAATTGACCTCGAAACGTCAAGACGGATTTTCAGGCGGAGTTTACAGACGTGATTCCGAAACACGTCGCCGCTATACCCCGCGCCTGGTCATGTGGAACCCGCGGTCCGGGAAACATGCCAGCCATTGCGCATGTCATGCTCCCCCGTCGTGGGGCGGCGCTTCCTTCAACCATTGGAGGATTTCCGGACGGACGCTGAAGACCGGCCCTTTTAACCACCGTTCGAAGTCCGGTTGCCACTCTTCCCAAACGTAGTCGTCCAGGTCGAACTCTTCATCGACTGCATCGTTGCCGGGCTCGCACAGAAATGCGAAGACGACTGCCTTTCCGTTCCAGTACGCGACGATGCAGTCGTTCAGATCGGCCGACGTGCCATGCGGCAAGTCGCGAAAGAACATTGACAACTGGCTCATGAATCCATCCTGTGTCATCTTCCTCTCCCGGTGGTATCGGCGTAGGCAGGCTGCTTGACTTTCGGCGCCCGTCCCGTCCCGGGAGGGGTGTACCGCATCCACTACCGTGGCCTCGCGTCCGGCCTGCCCGACCAGGTCAGCGGGCTGCATGGACTGCCTGACGGCGATGATACCCCCGGACCTAGCAGGTTTCGTACCGGCGCGCTGGCGCTTGGGCTGGCACCGCCCTGCTTCGCGGCTCTCCTGCTGGGCGGGTTTTCCTAGGTAAATGTAACCATGCCGACTTTTACAAAGATGGGCGACAGGCGGCGACCTCGGAAAAGGAGGTGCAGAGCGCTGCGCGCCAGAGGCCGGCCCTGCCTCAAGAGACGCGCCCCCACACCTCACGGACGCAGGTGTGCACACGCGCTGCCGAGCTCAGGGGTTCGAGCCGGGCATCGTGCTGGTACCGTAGGCGTTTCCGCCGGTGTCCATGTTTGTATTTGGCACCATCATCTGACCGTTCGCCGGATTGATTGCGGACGGCGCGCCAGTTCCGTAGGCGTTGCCGTTGACGTCAGTTGCTCCCATCATCGGCAGGCCGTTGGCGGGGTTCACCCGGGGCGTATCGATGGCGGCACCGTCCGAGTCATTTGCCGTCGTTTGCGTCGGCGCACCGGCCGTGGAATCGCTCGAGACGCTTCCCTGATTCAGGCTATCCACTGAAACCCAGCCTTTCTCGGTCTTCGTGAAAGCGGCCCAGGCCGTCCGTTGTGCCGTGGTGGCGTTCGGTTGGGCCGTGTCCGGAAATCCGAGGTCCGAGAAATACGCCCAGGCGTTACCGAAGTAAACCAGCTTCTGATCGTCCGGATCGGTCTCACTCACGGTTGCGTACTTGGCGCACTCCGGGTTAGCGCGATAGAAGCTCTCACGCCGGCCCTTGAAGCCATCTCCCTGGCTGTTCACCCACTCGTTGAGCCGCTGGTTCAGGGACATGCTGTTCATCATCCGCTGCGGCCAGGAGAAGAAATCGCCGAGGCTGGAACTGCTCGCCTTGTTAGACGCTGCAGTTTCCGCCGCCATCTCTTTGGCGGTGGCGATGATGGCCGCACAAAGCGGCACCGTTAGCTTGAGTTTGTATTTGTAGCGGATATCGTAGCGAGAGGGATCGGACGTATCGGCCCACCCGTTGTCACGTTCGAAGTCGACGATCTTGAGGCCCTTGACCCCGCCGATGTCCTGTTCTGCATACGGCAGGACCGCCTTCGCCGACACCTCATCGCTAGGATACTTGCTGCCACAAGCACTCAGCAGACTTGCCGAGACCAGCATGCCCAGAGTCAACAGTTTTTCCCGCATGTATAGCCCTATGTTGATTTGATATTGAATGAGAATCACTTGGCGCACGAAATCGATTGATCGATACGGAGCGGCCTCAGGACGTCGTCTTGTCTCACTATCGGCTGAATCCAGCGGCGATTTAGGGCACAAAAAGAAATATTTCCCTGCGATCCACGGCCTCCGGCCTCGAAATACCTGCCGTTCTGTACTTGCTAGTGGCCGCCGCACGATATATGATATGTATATCATGCAATTGAGGTGAAAAATGAGCCGAATTCTCGTTGACTTGCCGGATACGCAAGTTGAAGAACTCGCGGTGATTGTTGAGGCCGAGCAGCGCCCGCGTGCAGCGGTCATTCGCGATGCTATCGAGGCATACATCGCGCAGCATAAGCCTGCGCTTGCAGCGGACGTATTTGGACTGTGGAAGGGCAAGAAAATTGACGGCCTAGAGTACCAACAGGAGCTTCGGTCAGAATGGTAAAGGCGCTTTTTGACACGAATATTCTGATCGACTATCTGAGCGGGATCGGCGCGGCCAAGAAGGAGTTGGCGCGCTACGAGTACAAAGCAATCAGCATTATTACTTCGATGGAAGTGCTTGTCGGTGCGACGCACGAAAACGACGCGGCGATTCGTGCGTGGCTGAACTCTTTCGACGTGATACCGCTCGACGTGCCGGTTGCAAATCGCGCGGTCGAGATTCGTCGGCAAAGGAGAATCAGATTGCCCGACGCAATCGTTTGGGCGTCGGCGCAAGTCAATTCGTTGTTGCTCGTGTCGCGCAACACGAAAGATTTTCCGGCCGATGAGCCGGGTGTTCGAGTGCCTTACAAGGTATAGCGAAAAAGACGTAACCAAGGAAAAGCCGGCGCGGCCGGTACAAGGAAAAGAGAAAATATGGATACGTTTGACATTGCGGTAGCCCAGAAGAGCTTGTGGTCGAAGTACCCGGTGATGGATGCCACACTCGACCCATCGGGGTTTGGTAGTGGGTCGCATATCGCAATTCACTGCGTCCCGGAATCGACAGGCCTAGCGGTATGGTACGAGCGTAGTCTCGAAGAGCGCGATAGCCGAGGCCTGCCCGAATTTAAGAATGGGCGTTACCTTCTGCGCTTCTTTGCCGAAGAGGCGAAATTTGATGCGATTGAATTCGCAGTGAAGGTAGCAAACACCGTATCTGAACCAGAAAGGCTGATCGAGCAGCTCGACCTTCATGCTCGAGACGGTTCGCTTCAAATGATTCTGAAGTAGTAGGACGGAAAAAGGGCAGAGAGCATGAAAGCGAAAGAGGCGTTCCAAAAATTGGAAGTGTTGATCGACCAAGCATGCGATGACTGCTCGTTCGGCATCGCGATTCGAGGTGCAGAGGCGCTTGGAATGATTGGTGGGAAAGGCAATAACCAGTGGAGCTTGGACTACGACTTCGAACTGGTGGATGACTCTGGCGAGAAAGTAGCCCTCAGCTTTCACTCCTACGACCAAAGCAAGGCGTTCTCGGTCCGCCCGGATATGAACAAGTTCGAGCTGACGTTGACGGCTACCACGGGCGTTGCAACGGTCCACCGGAATCAATACGAACGGTAGGAAAAACATGTGGCGCGCGAGCGCACCGTACCGGCCGGTTGCCGGGTTCAGACTAAAACGAAATCACCTCATGAAAAAGAACTGCACACGCTCAGCGTTTCTGATCGCTCTCTCGGGTTTTGCAGTGGGGTCATCGGCTGCATACGCGGCTACCCTGGCAGGCGGCTACGTGGTTGCTGGCGCGACCGAACTGCGTCCCCTAGCGGTCGCTGAAATCAATGGACAGACGCATTTGCAGTTTCCGGCGAAGCGCGCCACGGACTTGCCTGTGCCGTTCGCGCTCGGTGACGATGGCCATCTGTCGTTGGTGAACTTCAAGGAATCCGATGCAAACGGCAGCACCGAATACGTGCTGGACGGTCCCGTTACTGCCTTGGTGCTGAAGCATGGCGAGCGCGAGGCAATCGTGCAACGCGGTGACAAATGCTCGCTGAACGGCGTAAAGATCACCGGCAGCGCCAAAGTTACTTGCGCCGAATAATCCTCGGAAAAGCAAATCATGGTTACTTACCCCATTCATATCAAGCGCGACCACTACGGTGGTCGCGATACGAAGAAGCGGCAAAAACCGAACTAGGCTATTCGATTGACGGCGGCAGTAATGGATTTACGGCGGTGAAGCGCGGAATGACCTACGACGCTGCCATTGCCGCGAACAGCGCCTCAACCGATTAGACCGGAATAAGCAGGTTATCCGCCAATGGGTAAAAATCGTTGACTTCATTTCGGGGATATAAAAGCATATGTTTATAACGCTAGAACTATGGAAAGAAGAACCTCGCCACGATGGCCAGGTTATGCCCTTCGGTTCGCAACTCGCCGCGTACCTCGATATGAAGGAGCTAAGGGTACGGTACCTGCCGATCAACCTGAACTGCATCGTGTCGTTTGAATCGATCCCGATTCACACCATCGGTAGGCCGAAGACGAACGGAAATCATACCGATATGCTCAACGGTGTTCGTCTGCTTCTAGCTGACGGTTCTTCTTTTGTCGCGATTCTTGACGACCGGGACCGGACTTTCAGTGACTTCCTTGAGCTTGCGCGAGATAGTGGCAAGTTGGTCTACGAAGGATTCGGCCAATCGAACTACGTCCGTCACTACGTCCATGGCACAACATAACTGAGTCGCGCCGCACAATTTGGAAAGCATCGGAAAAAGACGATGAAGGAAGTCAAACTCACAGTGCGGAAAGAAATCGACGGTTCGCGATCACTCTTCCTGCTGCACGATCAGTTGTCGGAGCATCGCGCTGGCCCTCGGACTTTGGCTGCGAATCCCGACGCTGCCGATTTCTACCGCCGTGTGGATGCGGTCCGAAAGGATTACGAGGCGCAGGGCGTCCTGGTGAAGTTCAGCGACGAGTCGTAGAGGAAAAGCGGCTCGCCGCACAAAACGGAAAACAGGACACGTATGTGTGTATCGCGCGAAGAAGTTGAATCGCTGCTGAAAGCCAGCATCGCTGAGATTGAAAATCGGTATGCCGAAAAGCTCAAAGTGATGGGGGAGCGCATCGAGGAACTGGCGAAAGGACGCAGGCATGCGTCCGAGCATCTTGCTCGACGGATCACCCAACTTGGCGGCTAACGAAGGAAAAGATGGCGCAGCCGGTGGCAGGGAACATGACTGAAGGATCGAAAATGCTGGCAAACCTCGGTCGGATGAGACAAGCGGTGAACGAGTGGCTCATCACCGAGGGCCTACTGGGCGACGCGAAGTTTTATACGATTGACGAGTGGCGAGGGCGCGGAGAGGGCTACCTTGACGACGCACTATTGGTCCTAGTGATCGACGGCAGCAGCCTCCACACTATGCTGAATTACGGGGGCGACACCTCGGAGTTCGACGATCTCGTGGAGTCGTTCGGCTTCTGGTGCGAGCTGGGGCATTCTTGGAGCCTAGGATTCTACCCTGCAGAGGACTATGATTTCTCTCCGCCGCAAGGCTCGTACGCGACGAAGTTGCGTGATCCGCGCTGGCAATGCAAGGCGAACTCCGTCAAAGTGCGCGGTGGGCACTCGTGTCAAGACTGCGGTGCGGCGGAGCCGTTGGATGCGCATCATTGCTATTACACAAGCATGCGGGATGGTTTTGAACCTTGGGAGTACCCGCTCAGTGCGCTCCGGGCTCTGTGCCGGACGTGCCACGAAGCTCGGGAACGCGCGGAGATCCGGATGCGGGCTTTTATGGCCTCGCTCACGCAGACCGACATGGAAGCCCTCCGCGGCGCCTTGGGGCACGCCTTTTACTGGTACGAGCCAAGTGCTGTTTCGGCGTTTTTGTCGGCGCTCGGCCCGGAGGAGCGGCATATCCAAGCGGGGCTTGACGACCTTCGATTAGGCCGAACGGACGCTGATTAAGCCATGCTATGGCAACGCAAAGGAAGGAATACAACGGGGACCGCTTATGGATGACCTGCCGGATAAATTGCGGCGCAATGTAGTGGTGCTCTCGGCTGCGATTGTCGCCATCACGGTGTTTCACCTATCGTTCAGGCCCACCGGGACGCTGCTGGGCTTCGCCGAGGTCGGCCGCGTTACGCCGCTGAAGGTCTGGCTTGTACTCTCGGCCGTGCTCCTCTATATGTTCTTGCGGTACTGGTTCTACGAGGGCACCGACCAAGAGCGTGCGCTGCTCGCCCAGGAGTTCCAGGGCCGGCGCTATGCCGCGATCAAGCGCCACCTCGAGCGCTCGCTCGAGCGGCATCTCGTGCACAAACGAGCACCTGCCTGCCTCACCAATTTTGACGACTTCGCGGACGAGCAACTGACGGGGTGTTTCGCAGACCGCGGCCCCGCAATGCGCGCCGACGTGGTGGCGAGTGTGGAAGCAGACCAGCATTCGCCCTGGCAGGGAAAGGTTGGGTACGCGCTTGAGCTCCAGTGGCCCAGCGGCAACCACTACCGCACCAGTGGCGGTCAACGGTTCGACTTCCGGCTGACGCGGTACTTTGCGGTGTGGACCGCGCTGCGATGTGCTTTGCGGACGGCCACCTACTCGAAAAGCGCGGTCGACGTGCTCGTTCCGATTGCGCTAGCGTGCGTCGCCGCAACCATGTGCGTTTATCAACTCGTGATCGCCGGAATCCAACAGTGATCGTGAAGACGGAGCGGGCGTGACCATCGGAAAAGATCGTGAGGCAAACGGCATCGTAAGGATGCTAAGGATGCGTACGCATGGCAGCGTAACAAAAATTTGATTTTTTGTCACGAGTGACAGAAAATTGGTTCCTAGTGCATCTGAGTGGAGAACGTCGTGAGCCAGCCGGACGATCATGAAACCGTGCCGCGACATGCCGAGGCTACGCCGAAGCGCGAGCGCGGTAGGCCGCGCAAGCCCGACGCAATGACGGGCGCCCAGCGACAGGCCGCCTATCGCGCGCGGCGCAAAGCGTCCAGAGAATCCGTTACTGTAACGAAAAATACCACGCCTGTCGCCGCCGGCTATGACGAGCTCGTCTCGGAGCGTGATCGGCTGCGCGAGGAACTGCTGCGGGCGCGGGGCGAGCGGGATGAGGCGCGCCTGGATCTCTTGCGGGTTCGTCAGGAGCGCAATGAGACGCGTCAACGAGTGGCAGCAGTTCGGTCAACCGAGGCCGATGTTCGTGAGGCTGCGCCGTTGCCGGATGCGGCTCGATTGCTGGCGGCTGTCGGTCCGGATGAAACCGGCAATGGCGACAAGCGCCTTGTCGTGAATGTCGAATATCGCGCAATTGCCGCGCTCAACAGGCTGAGGAAGCATTTCTCGCTCCCTCAGCGAGAAGTGCTTGAGCGCTTGCTTTTGCGCATCGACCACATGGTAATTGAGGCGCTTGGGAATGATGAGGTGTCTTTTAACCGTTACATCGAGTGGAGCGATAGCTAGCGGAAAGCCTGCGCACATGACGGTCGGACGTCCTTGCCCCCGCTCAGTCCGGTTGCGAGGATATAACCGCGCTCGATATACGACTGCATAGACGAGATTGCGCGCTCCATCAGCGCGTAGATGTCACGTTCCATTCTTGTTGCTCCACAAAAGATATGGGAGCGCCCTTTCGGGACTGCTCCCGAAAGGGTTGAAGAAAATTGATTGGGCTTACAGCGTCAGGCCGAAACTTGCCGCCTGCGCATCCTGAAGCGACTGATCGGCCGCCGCGAAAAGATCTGGCTGCCGTGTCGCACGGTCAAGCCGCGGTAACGCGTTTGAGAAGCGGCTCGGCCCGCTGCCATCGAAACTGTCGGCGCCGGCTGCGGCGCAGATACGGATGCGACGGGCCGAGTTGACGCGACCAACGTGAAGGTGGCAATTGCGTCGGCGTGCAAGGAGGCCCCTCGCTTCCGCTGTCGCCTCTTTCCACTCAGTCGATCCGCCGATAAAGATCCCAACGACGGGAGACAGAGATGGCGCAACGTCCTCCAGTTGCATACCGTTCTGTACCGCAATGAGCAGCTGGGACGGCATCCCCCGAAGGCGCTCCTTCCAGCGCAACGAAAAGTCCAGCGACGCCAACCCGCCCTGCACGATATCCGGCAGGACGATCCAGTCCGCACGCTCACCGAGCTTGTCGACGACCGCAAGAAAGGCAGAATCGTCGAATGGCTCCCCGCGCTGGTACGCGGTCCACGCACCGTTGTCGATGGCGTAGCGCATGCCTTCGGTGCGGTGCTGGCCTTTGGCTGAAACCAGAAGGCGCCACTCTGCATCAGCGAGCGCTTCGAGATTTCGACGCGTTCCCGTGCGGCTCGCGTAGCCCACCATCGGCGTGCGATGCAGCGTTAGACGTTCCTCGATTTCTGGATCGTCGTCTGCGCTTCCGTCGACGCAGTAATAGTCGGCGTAGGCCATGACAGCCTGCGCCCACCCCTGTTTCTGGCCCGTTGCGTATGCTGCGAGCCAGCTCGGTTCAAAGAGCGCACTCATCGGGACGACTCCCGATCGGGAGTCGGTCTGCCGCCGATGAGGAGAAATTCCTTCTCACCCGCCGCCCGGTTCACCTTTCTCACCCACGGTCTGACTTCGTGGGGACAGGTCGGCTGACCCTCGATGTACTTCAGCGCTTGCGCTTCCGTCTCGAACTGCTCAGGATAGGACCCAAGAATAGCTGCTTCAAACATAACTGCTCCACAAGGTTTGTGCGGAGCGACCCCTGCGGGATCGCTTTTCCGCAGGGGTTAAAAATGGACCGGCTAGCTCTTATCGGGCGTGATACGCACTCACCCAGTGCCGTCACCTGATTCCAGTTGTCCAGATAAGCACGGGCAATCTCGGGATGATTAGAGAGCACCAGCACGTTTTCCGAATTGAAACGCGCCGCGGCCTGGCTGAAGTTGTACGAACCAGTCTCGACCGTTTCGTCGCACACCACGTACTTCGAATGCTGCATGGAAAAAGCACGAACCACCCGCACCGGAACGCCCGCATACGCGAGTGCGCCCAGCGCGGCGGCCGCCTTGACGTTGTTGCGATAGTCCACCGTCACGGCGACATCGACTCCACGACGCTTCGCTTCAAGCAGCGCCTTTGCGACCGCCGGCGACGTGAACGAATACGCCATCACGCGGATGGATTGCCGCGCGCCGTAGATGGTTTTCAGCACGAGACGCTCGCCACTGCCGTCAGGCGAGAACGCTGCCTGAACTTCAGGCGTGACAGCATGCCGCCGGCCGCGACGAGAGCGCCAATCAGCGCTGAAATGGTGATCTGCTTCTTCACCTAAACCTCCGTTCGTATACCGGGAAAAGCCTCGACTCCCCTGAGGGAAATCGAGGCATTCAAAAACACGCTTCAGGAACAGGACTTCGGATGCCTTGTCGAGTAGACAAGCACTCTGCCGTCAGCGCAGATGGTGAAGTCGCCCGGCTCTCCCTTCGGCTTCTGGACAGCAATCACGGGCTGTGGGCTTGCCGCGCGCGCCTGCGGTTGATTCGTGCATGCGCACAACGACGAACTACCTGCCGCGATCAGCAGCATGAGAAGATTTTGCATGGGGTATCTCCTGGAAGAAGGACGGGCCCCGCTTACGCGGAGCGTGAATCGGTTGGATTGCTCGTGTGGACCGTTACCCACTTGCCGTCTATAAGAACGTCACGCAGAAGCGCGCCGTTCAGGACGTAGGTGTGCGTGGTGCCAACGCACGGATTGCAGGGACGAACCGAAAGCAGCGCTACAGCTTCGGTGCGTGCATGAAAACTTCGATTGAATGACATGGCGTTCCTCGTTGTTGAAACGGCGAGAAAACGCCCCTGTGGGGCGTTCCCCACAGGGTTGAGAGAAAGAGACGTTCAGGCGGCCAGCGCCTCGACGTCGATGACAGCATCGGCTTCACTGACAAGGTCAGGCGTCTGCGAGATGAAAAACTCACGCTGATACCCACCCTCGCGCAGGACTTCCCGTTTCATCCGCATGAACTGCAGCTTGCGCTGCGGATCGAGCGGACCGTCGGACTCGTCGCTGAAAAGCGTCTGATAGGGTTGGCCCGTGTTCTGGGCGAGGTACAACGCAATGCCACGCGTCAGACACTCGTTGATCCAGACCTTCTGTCCACCTGACATCACAGATACAGACTTCGTGCTGTCGGCTTCGGCGTCATGCACGAGGATTTCAAAGCCCTCGCGCAGTTCGCCACTCGCCAGCGCGCGCTGCGTGCGGATCTCCACCGTGAACCGCATGCCGTAACAGGCAAGCAACAGCCTGTTGACGGTATCGGTCAACGCTGGTCCCGCATCGTCAATGGTCAGAGCAATGACACCGTCGTTGCCAAGACCCTTCGAGAGCAGCTTCCAGCGTGCGATCTCGTCGGACAGGCGATCGGCACGCAGTTGCGTGGCCGAGAACCTGGCCAGTTCGACGCCCACCGCGTTCACTTCGGCCTGCAGAACCGTCTGGGAGCGGATCGCTGCTTCGATCTTCCCCTCCAGCGCTGCAACCGCCTCGCGGTTCGCGGCCAGCTTCCGGTCAGTCTCCGCAATTGCGGCCGTCACGTCGACGGCTGCAAGCTGCTTCGATTCTTCATGGACTCTGGTCATCTCTGCCGTCATGCGTGCCTTTTCAGACTCGAATCGGGCAGTACGCGCAGCGCTCTCTTCCGCAACCGACCTGATTTCAGCATTCGCTGCTTCCAGGCCCGCCGCGGCAGCATCGAGAAGTGGCTTGCTGGCAGCGAGTTCAGTCGCCGCTTGCAAGGTCCGCCGCGCAGCGCTTGCAGCGTCCGTGACAGCGTTCAGTTCGTTACGCTTTGCCGCCAGTTCAACCACAACTGGAGCGAGCGCATCCGCCTGAGCCTTTTTCTCACGATACTTCGCACGCAGTTCGGCGACCGACACGCGTTGCGCTTCTGCCTGCGATTTAGCCTGCAGTGCCTGCGTCAACAACGGACATGTTCCATGCATCGCATGTCCGACACAGGGAACCTGATCAACGACGGCAGCCTGCTTCGTGAGTGTGTCGAAATGGGCGGCTTTGGTCTGCCCTTCCGACATCAGCCCCGAGAGCGCGGTTTGCAGCGTGGCATGCGTCACCTGCTTCGCTTCGAGTTCCGCAATCAGACGCTGCAGAGGCGCCAGCTTTGCCTCCTCACGGCCAATCAGCAACTGCGCTTCATCACGCTTCGCAGCCGCGCCAAGAATTGCATCCTTGCGGGCTAGCGTCGCCTGATGCGTCGTGACTGTCTGCCTGAGGGCTTTTACGCGTTGTTCGCTTCGAACCGATGCTGCCTGTTCGTCATCGACCAGCGCCTTCAGCCCCTTTACCAGTTCGCCGCCGCGCACGGCCAGCTCGCGCAGCCGCGCTTCAGCCGTGGCCGACTCGCTGGCCTTCGCGGCGAACGTCGCGCGCTCCTGAGTCAACTTTGCAGCCTCCTCAAGCTTCGCATCGCGTTGCGCGCGGGCGTCACGCAAGGCATCGCCCTGAGCAAGCACCGAACGCTCGAGCTCCGCCTTGCGCTGGCGTTTGCTTGTGAGCGCGATCAGTTGCGACTGGAGGTCATCGAGTGCACGACCCAGAATCTTCGCCACGTCACCGGCTTTCATCCATCGGATCGGATCTGGCCACCGCGGCGACCGGAGTCTGAAGCGTCCCGGCGATTGCCGCAGTGACACTCTCGCACGCACGACTGAATTCACGCCGTGCGCGCGTCAGAAGCTCGTCCCAACCGGCATAGCCCGTCAGGCTTCGGATTTCCATTGCGGACCACTGCGTCGCATATCCCTCCCGGTACGACCAGAGAAGGTGCTGCATCTGGACAGTGGGCGTCACGGAGAGGTGAACCGTGCCCGGTGTCGTTGCGGACAGTACGAGGATCTGGCCAGACTGCGCCATGACGGCCCCACGATGCTCCCCGAAGGGCTGATGAAGAATTGCCGCAGCGAAGCCGGCATGATCGACAAGCGATTTCTGAATATCGCGCATGGTCTGATCGGCCATGGCGAAGGTGCGGACCCATTCGGATCCGGCAGGATAAAGACCAAACATGATTGCACTCCGTGAGAAATTGGACGGAGTGCGCCCGGTAGGGATCGCTCCCCGCCAGGGTAAAAGGAAATGAACTGCCAGGAAAGGTGATGCAACTACTACATCGCTGCGTCTACGACGCGGTGAAACCTTTGTTTCGATAGCCGCGGAAGCTATCGGAACACGGCTGTGTCCGACCGCAGGAGAGCCGTACTGGCCTCTCCCTGCGCTACAGCAGCGAACTACGCTGCGAACAGATCGCTATCGAGCCACGATGTCTGCACGGCTTGGGTAACTTCAACCGTCGCGTCAGGCATCGCAAGATCGTCCAACGTTCCGACGGGATCGGCTTGAACCTCACTCACCGGAATGTCGGCGGTCAGACCACTCTCATCCGCTGTAGCCGGCTCGGCCTCAAGGCCTGCGAGAACGGCAGCAGCGATCGCTTCCACGAAACCCGATTCGAGCAGTTGAAACCGCTCGACAAGCGGAGCCGCATCTACGTTCGCGTGCTCTGCCCATCGCTCGATCTTTCGATCCACGGTAGCCTCGAGGCTGATGCCCTGCGAACGCGAACGCACCACCGGAAGGATTCGGGCCTCGACCTTCAGCCCGGCAGACCGCGCGAACAGCGTGGCAATCGCGTCACGATCAACTGACTGGCGATGCTCTTCGTCAACCTGCCAACGAACACGGACAAACTTGTCGTTCGCGTCGGCAGCGATTGCCGCGAGCGTTTCCATATCGGGCGGCCCGTCGAAGTCGACACAGATCGTCTGGCGCGACGGCGTCGGGACAAGTTCCGCTCTCGCGTCGCCCGCCTCAACGTCCCACATCAGATAGCCCTTGTCGCCTTCTTCGCCGTAATGAAACCGGCCGATCGATCCGGGATAGGCCACAACACGGCCACCCCGTTCCCACTGCTGGGTTTTGTGAATGTGACCGAGCATGAACGCGTCGCACTCGGCTTCGAACAGCGCACCGAGCGAGAACTCATGGTCAAATCCAGCCATCGTTACGCCGTGCTCGGTCGTGCAACCGTTCACCGTGCCGTGCGACACGCCAACCGTGCGAATACCGGCAGCACGAAGCTGCTGGTTGATCCGCCCGGCTGCCGCCAGATAGTCGCCCAGCACCGCCTCAAGCCCGGTCGCGGCATCCTTCGCGCCGACTGCGGCCGCCAGTTGCCCCTTGTTGACCGTGGGCAGGCAGGTGAACACGACATCGGCGCCGAGCTTCAGCACGCTGGCCAGCTCCCCTTCGTTGAAAACGGGACCGGCCGATTCGAAGAACTGCCCATCGAGCAGACTGACCTGCTGGACGCGTTCCGCGATGAAGACCGGGTGATTCGTTCCCATCAGCGCGAAGTTGCGCAGCGTGCCGGGAGGCTCGTGCGAAAATGTGCCCTGAAGCATTAGGACCGGCATGCGTAACGTGAGGCGGTGGATATTCTTCGCCAGGCGGTTCAGCGCGGGCGCGTGAGCATCGAGCCGGTGGTCCGTTGAGTCACCCGAAATAATCGCGACATCCATACAGCGGTTCAGCGCGTCATCGACTGCGAAGGCAAAGCACCGGTCGGCCTCGTCGAGGTTTTCGGGTGAATAATGCAGGTCAGAAAAATGAGCGATTTTCACGTCGGCTCCTTTGGAAAAGAAAGGGCTACCCGTAGGCAGCCCAGATAGGTGACCCTCGAAATCAAGCACCCGCTGTCGGGACGACTGGTGCGCCTTCTCACGATTTACGACCAGCTATTCCTGAAGACAATGGAAGGGCTGATCACGCGATCGGTAATGCCGCACGACCGCAAGGCGGCACTCGACAGCGCCGAAGCGCGAATCAGGCAGATTCCATTTCTCTGCATACCGGATAACGACCGTTACGCGCCCGAAGGGGTGCTGCTTCCCAACCCGGACAACGCTCACTGAGCGGCGCGACCTTCCTGGCCATGCCCGATGTCCTTGACATCGCACGGTGTAAGCCAAGCTTTATCCCAGACAACGAGAAGAGGCATTTCATGGATATGCGTGAAATTCAGCGACTGCACGCACAGTTCGCCCCGGATTCGATGGTCATCGACCTGCCCCGCCAAATTGCCGCGCTTCCCGCGCCGGGTAATTTTTCTGCTGACACGGCACCCACAGCGCGTGCACGTTGGGCAAAGGCGGGACCGCTCGCGCGCGGCGCGATGATCTCCGTTGCTGTCGCCGCCGTTTTGGGCATGACCGGAATGGGCGCCGCATTGGTCTACACAAGCTGGCGCGCGGGACACCCTGCGGCCTCTCACGCCGCGCCGGCGCAAAAGCCGTTGAAACAGTCGACGCCGACGGTCGTCGAGAATCCGACGCCGGCAGCCCGAGAAATCGACGCCGCACCGGCTCAGCCTGTTGGCGGCGCTCCGGCGCTTAGCGCGAGTGACTTTCTGACGGGAGACCAGTTCCGGAACGCGTTGAAGACGCAGCCGCGTCCGGGCGCGCCAGTGGCGTCGCCGGCGCTGAACTCAGAGGCGGAACGGGCATCCCTGACCACGCCAGGGGGCTTCCCGTGTTGCGTGCGCTTTCCTTGTGTGCATGCTGTCGCCACTACCCCGGCGCAGCGACTGGGCGTCCTGCCTGCTCATTCACCCAGCCGTATCAGCCTTCCCCGTAATGGCAGTCGGGTCGGCCTGCGCATCGACCTTTTCGAGGCTTGCTCGGCGTTCACTCGCGTTACGGCCTGCACACTCGCGCTGTCACCGTATTTCGTGACACGCTTCACCGAAGGCTTCAACCGCTTCGTTACCTCCACGATTGCTCCGAATTAGAAAGGACTTTCCCCATCCCGTGGCGTAGCGATATGCCACGATGGTTGGTGCTGGCAATCCATCTGAGAAGGGGAAAGTCATGGACAAGATTACTCGTATCGGCGTCGATCTCGCCAAGAACCTGATCGTGGTACATGGAGTCGACTCAATGGAGCACGTGGCAGTCAGAAAGGCGATCCCAAGGCAGAAGTTTCTCGAATGGTTTGCCAATCTCGAGCCCTGCCTGGTGGCCATGGAAGCCTGCAGCGCAGCCCACTACTGGGGCCGAAAGCTACGCGCGCTCGGCCACGAAGTCCGCCTGATCGCCCCGCAGTTCGCCGCAGCCTACCGCAAAGGCGGCAAGCACGTGAAGAACGACCGGCTGGACGCAGAAGCCATCTGTGAAGCGGCGAGCCGCCCCCATATGCGTTTCGTGGCGCTGAAGACCGCTGACCAGCAGAACGTACTGGTGCTGCACCGGATGCGCAGCGGCTTCGTCGAGGAACGTACGGCACTCGTCAACCGCCTGCGTGGCGAACTCTTTGAGTTCGGCGTGTTCCTCCCGCAAGGCATCGACGCGTTCCGTGACCACTTCGTCGAGGCACTGGAGGACGGGACCACGGAGCTGGACGGTATCGCACGCGCCGCGCTCCTCGCAGGCTGGCATCACATCCACGCCCTCGACGAGCAGATCGCGTGGTGTGACTCGCAGATTGCTGCGCGGGTCAAACATGACACCAACGCGCAACGCCTGATGGCCGTCGTTGGTATCGGGCCGCTCACCGCGTCGGCTGCCGTCGCGACCGTTGGTGACGCGCGCGTGTTCAGGAACGGGCGGCAATTTTCCGCCTGGCTTGGCGCCGTGCCCAAACAGGCCAGCAGTGGCGGTAAGACCCGGCTCGGCCACATCACCAAGCAGGGCAACACCTATCTGCGCACCCTGCTGTTCCAGGGTGCGCGCTCGGCCCTGACAAGCGCCCACCGGCGAACCGATCGGCTCTCGCGCTGGATCGTCCAGCTGCATGCACGGGTAGGCTGGTATCGAACGCTGGTGGCCATCGTCAACAAGCACGCGCGAATCCTCTGGGCGATCCTCGCCAAAGGCGAGCGCTTCGATCCCTCCTATACCCCAATCCGTCCGTCGTGACTCGTGAGCCGCACGACGATCCCTGAAACGCAGGAGACCACCGTACAGCACCCCCAAGGGGCCACTCCCAGTACAAGGACGCAATAGGCATGGATAGCGACAGGTCAGACCGGGCAGCAGGCGAACTCGCGGAAGCAACAGGCGACGCATCTCATGCGTCCGCCGCGCTCCGGATGGAGTCCTGCTGCGCGGTTACTATCCGGGTCCGGGCACAGCACCGACAGTGCCCCAACAAGGCCGTTTATAGGTGTGCAGTCTGCCCCGCCGCCGATCCGCCATCACGTCCGCCACAGCATCGGAATCAATCAATGACCGAATGAACCCCAAGCTTTGCAAAAAGGGAAAGTCCTTATAGGTTGCTTCCGGCTGGAGCGGTTGCCGGGTGGGGCTTTCACCCACTGGAAAAGCGCCGCCTTTTCACGGCGCACGCCAGGAAGCGTCATTCGCCCGCACCGTCGCTCGGACATTTATACGTCGTTTCCACCCAGAAAGCGGCCATTCACTTCACGCGGAACGACGCCTGGCGACTCAGGCGGTGAGGTGCCTGTCGGGACAGGCGACATCAACCACGACAACGCGGTTGATATCGAGGAAGTAATTCGCTCGCGCGGCTCGCGTTCCAAACTGACCATCGGGCTCGGCGAATATAGGAATCGGCCCCTTTGCGCGCTAACCCCGATCATCCAGGAATTCCTCGCTGCCTGATGTTAGACCGATGCCTGCGTCTTTCCATCATTTCTATCGGACCAAGGTCGCATAGGTTCGCGAGAAAAATGGGAACAGACTGCTACTACAGCCGTAGCCAGCCTCCCCCGCCCACCGCGCCGTACGGCCGTGACGTGCCAGACCCGCGATCCCTGCCGGATCTATCGTGGCTTTTGACAACTGGAGCGAGAAATGAAGGTCATCAACACACTCAAGTTTGCTAGCGGCGCCTTAATCGTGGTCGCTTCATCAATCGCCCTGGATCGATGTTTGAAGGTGTGCGCTTTGATCTTGGCCACATGTGCCGGTTGGTCGTCCATGGAGTCGATGTCATAGTAGCGTCTCGCGCGGAGCAAATTTATGATGCCGACACGCAGGCCGGCCGCATAGGCCGTCATCAGGATGGCGCGCTGCTTCAGGCTGGGAATCGACTCGAAGAAACGCGTGACTTCATCGAAGCTGAGGATGACCGGAAGCTTCACGGGGCGCCGGGGCAAGGGAAAGTCCTCGTCGCTCCAGTCGCGTCTGAGCGACGTTCGATACAGGAAGCGCAGCGCGCCGACGGCCAGTTGCACACTCGCTGGCGCAAGCTTGCGTTCGTTGGTCAGGTGGATGATCCAGGCACGGATCTCTTCGGGTCCGAGCACCTCGGGTGAGCGCCGGAAGTACCGGGCGAAACTGGAAACCTGCAGGAGATAGGTCTTCTGCGTGTTGAGCGCAAGGTTGCGGATCTGCATGTCGTGCAACATGCGTTGGCGCAGTGGCGTCATGGCGAGCCTCCTGGAACAGTGGATGGAATGCCCGATCGGGCATCTCCATCCTGCTCCTGGCGGCCTTCTCGCAAATTCGCTGTGATTCGGCATCAGGTAGCCGCACTGGGTGAACGCGAGGCACTGACTCTTGCTCTCCCCCCACTACCGCGACAGCGGTTTAGTACAGCGACCCCTATGCGCAGATCGCAACTATGCGGAGATCTGTACCTGGGTACATGGCGGGTGTGGCGGCGACGTGGCTTCTGGCGAGGTCGGTCTGTAGATATCTGGACATAGTTTCTGCTGCGGATTGAAGTGGTGGTCTCACTTTAGGAGACTGCCATGGAGAACACCCGATCGCATCAGCTCACCGGCCTCGACTGGCTTGCCCAAGGGCCGCTTGCCCCGCACGTCGATGCGTACAAGCGGTATCTGACTGAGCGTGGCTACGCGACGACCACGTTTGCCAACTACGTGGGCGCGATTGCCCACTTTGCTCAATCGTTACACGGTCGCCGGCTGCGCGTTGCGCGCATCGATGAGGCAGTAGTTGTTGATTTTCTTGACGATCATCTTGCTCGATGCCACTGCACCGGTCCGGTTCAGCGCGATCGACGCAATCTGAGCGCCGCCCTGGGCCATCTACTTGTTGTGTTACGCGCTCAAGGTGTTGTCACCCCATCCAGATTACTCAGAACCCCGGTAGATGAGGAGTTGCTCCGTTACGACGAGTACATGGATCATGTGCGTGGCCTGGCACCCAAGACCCGGGAGATGGCTTTACGCATCGTGGGGCGACTTCTGGCATCGCGCTTCGGCAACGGCGTCGTCGACCTCACGGCCGTCAGGCCAGACCATGTCCGGCGCTTCTTCTCGCAACAGGCCAGGCTCTACAGCAAGCCGGCAAACTCCGGTACGGTGGTCGCAGCACTGCGCGGATACTTTCGCTATCGAGCTTCGCTTGGCGACGCTGTGCACGGGTTGATCGGGGCGGTTTCCTATCCCGCCAACTGGCAGTTAGCATCACTTCCCAAGGCCTTAAGCGCCGAGGAAGTCGAACAACTGATCGGTTCACTTGGTAAGCCAGGAGGCTCTCTGCGCCGTGCCGACGCTATCGTGCGCTGCGCGCTCGATCTCGGTCTTCGCAGCGGTGAGGTCGCCCGGCTCAGCCTCGACGACATCGACTGGCGCGCTGGCACGATCATGCTTCGCCATACAAAGGGCCGTCGCGACGACGTGTTGCCATTACCGGCGGCCACGGCAAAGGCCATCACCGCCTACCTGAAGTACGAACGCCCCACGACGCGCAACCGTGCAGTCTTCCTGCGCCGTGTCGCACCACGCGATCAGCCAGTCGGTCCGGACTGCGTACGCAAGACGATTCGTCAGGCCTTCGAGAGGGCTGGGTTGCCCTACACGCGCTCGCACCTGCTTCGGCACACGATGGCCAATCGGCTATTGGCGGGCGGATCTTCCCTCAAGGAGGTCGCCGACGTCCTGCGCCACCGCTCGCTGAACACCACGCTGATCTACGCGAAGCTCGACAGCCGGAAGCTGGTCGAGGTCGCCTTGCCGTGGCCAGGGAGTGCAGCATGAGCACCACGACCTCCCTACAACGGCTCGTTGAGCGCTATCTGAACGAGCGTCGCCAACTGGGCTTTGCCCTGCGCACTTCGGGCTACGCGCTACGCAGCTTCGCGTGTCACGCTCAGGCCGTCGGTCACCGCGGACCGTTAACCCTGGAAGTCATGGCCGACTGGGCCCGATGCGACAGCCACGCCAGCACAGACCCGTGCACCTGGGCTCGCCGGCTGAAGCGGTTGCGTTCCTTCATGCGTTGGTTGCAGCAATTCGAGCCGCGTACCGAAGTTCCCGACGATGCGATTTTCGGTCGGCTACCGGCGCGTCAGGCTCCCCATATCTACAGTGAACGTGAGATTGCCGATCTGCTAGCCGCCGCGCGGCGGTTGAGCCCAGCTCCCGGCTTGCGGGGTGTCGTCTATGAAACGCTGTTCGGGCTGCTTGCGAGTACCGGCTTGCGGATTTCGGAAGCACTGGCACTGCATAACTCCGACGTTGACCTGAAACGTGGCGTGCTCACCATTGAGCGGACCAAGTTCGCCAAGTCGCGTCAGGTGCCTTTGCACCCGAGCACGATTGAAGCGCTGCGTCGCTATCGCTGGGTACGCGACCTTGCCGGCATGTCTGCGCAGACCGATGCCCCGTTCTTCGTCGGCACGCGTGGGCAACGAGCTGGTTTGCCACTGAGCAGACGCCACGTTGATCGTGTCTTCGCCGGCCTGCGCAAGCAACTGGACTGGCGTAACCGTGGCACTCATCATGCCCCGCGCATCCACGATCTGAGACACACCTTCATAGTGCGCCGCATTGTCCTGTGGCAAGCGCGGGGAGTCGACGTCGATCAGTCGATGCTGTCGCTATCAACCTACGTCGGACACGCGATGGTTACCAACACCTATTGGTACCTCTCGGCGGTACCGGAGTTGATGTCGTTGGCGGCAAAACGCTTCGAGTCATTCGCGTCACAAGCGGAGGTTCCGTATGCGTAAAGCTGCCGCACCGAAACCACCGTCGTTTGCCGCGCTAGTCCAAGGGTTCTTCACCGAGTATCTCGTCGCGCAGCGTTCGGTCAGTCCGCGCACGGTGGCCTGCTACCGCGATGCGCTGACGCTGTTCGTGGACTTCGCCAGCCACAAGTTGGGCAAAGCGCCTACTAATTTGCAACTGGCCGACATCCAGCCAGAGATAATTCTGGCGTTCCTGGACCATCTGGAACATGACCGACACAACGCAATTCGTAGCCGCAACTTGAGGCTTACTGCACTGCGCGCATTCCTGAAGTTCGCCGGCCGGCGTGACGTAGCTTCACTCCACGTCGTCGAGCGGGCATTGGCTGTCCCGATGAAGCGCTTCGAGCGTCCAATGCTGGAGTTTCTCACGCGCGAGGAGATGGTTGCGGTGCTGGGGCAGCCAGGGGCAACCTGGTCCTCGCAGCGTGACCACTTGCTGTTGGCCTTGCTCTACAACACCGGCGCGCGGGTGTCGGAGATCATTGGCGTGCGCGTAATGGATGTCGTGCTCGACAGCGCTGCCTGCGTTCACCTCCGCGGCAAGGGCCGCAAGCAGCGATCGGTGCCGTTGTGGAAGGTCACCGTGCAGGAAATCCGAGCCTGGTTGCGCTTGAATCCCCCACTCAGCGACAGATCTGCCTTACTCCCCAATCGCGATGGGCATGCGATGTCCAGATCCAACGTCGCACAGCGCTTGAATCTTGCTGTCGCCCGGGCGTCCGCACAACAACCCAGCCTGCTGAAGAAGCATGTATCGCCGCACACCGTGAGGCACACCGTGGCAATGCACCTCCTGCAATCCGGGGTGCCATTCAACGTCATCGCGCTTTGGCTTGGCCATGAGAGCACCACCACGACCCACCGCTACGTCGAAGCAGACCTCGCGATGAAAGAGAAGGCGCTTGCACGACTTGAACCGCCCGCTACCGCCATGCGCCGGTTCAGCCCGCCAGACTCACTCATGCGGTTTCTGCGGACACTATAACTATGCGCAGATGGCTTCGGCCCGAATCCCCACAGGATCCGGGCCCGCGCCGTGGATCTCATTGCATATGTGCATAGTTGCGATCTGCGCATAGGGGTCGAGTTCTGCCCTTCGCATCGATAATCCAAACGGTGCCCGCGTTTCGTCGCCATCGGGCCAGGTTCGGCCAGTAACGGTCCTTGATGACAGGCATACGTCGGACATCCGAGTGTCGGCTTCGCTCAGCTATCAGCCGGTCGGGAAGCGACGATGGGGGGCCGATCAGTCTAGCCGATTCGACTGCGGCCGCTGACAAGCCCGCTGACCGCACCCCTCGTTCAGCAAGAGTAATCGTGAACGGCCCCTTGCGACTTCAACGAATACGTATTATAGACCCTCGGAGGATATTCGTGCTGGTACCACCGCAACGGGTTCCTTTAACCGCAGCAGCAACTCGCACGCCGATGTGTAGGCGCATCGGCATCATGGCAAGTCGTCCACCATGGCCGCATTCTGCGCGTGTCGTCGACAGCGTGAGGCGGTTTTCCAAGGATACCTCAGCGCCTGCCTACGCGGCGTCACCTCCGTCCATAGGCCCGTATGCGGCCAGGAACACGTCGACCGCTCTCTGAATGACCTTCGCGATGTTGCGAGAACTGGTATCCGCCGACGCCCCGACGAGGCACAACTCCAGCAGCTCCGCTTCATACAGCCCGCGCAGATGCGCGGTCGCGACGGCTGAGTTACAGCTGCGCAGCTGCCCGCCGTCGATCGCTTGCTGCAGGAAGTCAGTCACCAGTTGCCAGGCGGGCTTCGGGCCGCGGTCATAAAACAGGGCGCCGACGGTCGACCGGCCGCCTTCGTGATGCGCCAGACGGCGCACTGCCAGTATCTGCGGCTTGAGCGTCGCGGCAAGATAGTGTTTGCCGAACCTCATCAGTGTCTCGCGAATCGGCAGTGCGGTATCGAGTAGCTCCGACGCCACTTTGGCCTCCTCCGCGGCGGCCATCATGACGTCCGCGAACATCACTTCCTTGGATTCGTAATAGCTGTAGAGCGTGGCTTTTGATCCGCCTGCCCGCGCCGCGATCTCGGACATTGATGCCCGTTCGAAGCCCACTTCGCTGAACACCTGGAATGCGGCGTCAATGATCGCCTGCCGCTTTTCTTCTGTCTTAACCCTCATTTCAATGCGCTCCTCCGGTCTGCACGACCGATCAACCCCAGGGCCGGCGGCGGTACGCCCATAACCGGCCTTCGACTGCCAACGTTGTGATTTTACCATACCTGAACCGTACAGTTTATTTCTGTTGACAGAGGCTACTTCGATAACTAGACTGTCCAGTATTGTAAACGCGATCAACGGAGCGGGGGATCATGCAAGAGAGCACGGACATTCGGAGTCAGGCGAAACCGGTGAAGCTGGCCGTCGCGTTCGCATTCGCCATGGTGGCGGGCGCCTGTGCGCAACTGCCTGACATGCCGCAAAAGCCGGTCACGAAAGACATCAGCAGGTATGAGACGGCACAAAGTCTCGGTGCGGGCGCGGGCAGGCAGGCCGGCACCGCCTCGCCATGGCCCACCGATCAGTGGTGGCTCGGCTATCACGACCCACAGTTGAATGCACTGATCGGGGAAGCGCTCAAGGACGAGCCGACGCTGGCGGCCGCCGAGGCACGGCTGCATAACGCCGAGGCGTCGGCGCAGGTGGCAGGCGCCGCGCTGCTGCCCGAAGTGAGCGCACAGGGCTCCGTCGAAAAACAGAAGCAGAGCTACAACAACGGCATTCCCTCCGCTTTCGTCCCTCACGGATGGCGCCCCTATGGCACGGCCGAGCTCAACTTCAGCTACGAGATCGACTTCTGGGGCAAGAATCGCGCGGCACTCGCCGCTGCCACGTCGGAGCTCGAAGCCGCGCGCGCCGATGCGGCGCAGGCCCGCATGGTGTTGTCGGCGTCAATCGCCGCGGCGTATGCCGACCTCGCGCGCCTGTTCGTCGAGCGCGACAGCGCGCAAGCGGCACTCCAGGTGCGCACGCAATCCGTCCAGCTGTTCAGGGAGCGTTTCGCGAACGGGCTCGAAACGCAGGCCGGTGTCAAGCAGGCCGAATCGAAGCAGCAAAGCGCGCAGGCCGACCTGCTCGCGCTCGACGAATTGATCGCACTCGAGCGTAACCAGATTGCCGCGCTGATGGGTGCCGGTCCCGACCGCGGTTTGCGTATCGAGCGTCCGGCCGTCGATCTGACCCAGCCTGCCGACATGCCCGCCAACCTTGCGCTCGGTTTGCTTGGCCGCCGCCCGGACGTCGTGATTGCGCGCCTGCGCGTGGAGGCAGCGGCCAAGCGCATCGACGTCGCGCGAGCCGGCTTCTATCCGAACGTCAACCTTGGCGCA
>NZ_CADIKK010000053.1 GCF_902859915.1 Paraburkholderia ultramafica | reverse complement strand
CCTTCACACGCGGGTCGACGATGATCGTTTTGCCGGTTGCCGCGCCGATCGCCCTGGCGACCTGGTCGATATCGGCGTTCACGAAGTTGAGGGTCACCTGGGCCTGTGCTGCCTGCGCGGTGATCAATCCAGCCACCAGCAGCGCCGTTGCTACGCGACGCAAAGCCATACAATTTCTTCTCATGGAATAAGGTTAGGACTTACGCAAAAAGTCACGCCTGAGCGCGGAAACGAATTGTTACGACGCGACGTAAACCCAAGGCGAAGCCAGGGTTCGTAATGTCGGGGGCATGACGAAACGCCCGACCCGCCTGGATTACTGCCAGTACCTGCTGGTGAGCCCGAGCAACCAAACGCTGACGAACTTCGCCGACCATGTTGAAGATATGAGCCACGATGCCATCAACCGGTTTTTGCGTAACGAGAAGATGACACCGCGTCTCGTATGGGACAACGTGCGTGAACAGATCACGGCTCACGAGGAAGGTTGCATCGCGCGACGGCAAGACGAAACTGGATCACGTGCGCGACATACTGACCAACCTGGTTCATCATAAACGCCTGCCGTTCTGTCGGGTCCTGATGGACACCTGGTATGCCACGCGCGATCTGATGCTGTTCATCGAGTCGCCGGAGAAGATCTACTACTGCCCGCTGCGCGCCAACCGGCAGGTGGACGACTCCGGCGCAACATCCCCGTACCGGCGCGTCGATTCGCTGGAGTGGGATGCAAGCGCTCTCGCGCATGGCAAAACCATCAAGATCAAAGGCTCTCCCAAACATCACAAGGTGAAGCTGTTCCAGGTTGAAGTGTCGACACACCGCACGGACTCGGTCGCCCCTAACGACTTCACTCAGGACTTCTTCGCAGGCCACACAAGACGCGTGCGGCCTGCGCTGGAAGATCGAGCAGTTTCATCGCGAAGCCAAACAACTGACCGGGATCGAGCGCTGCCAATGCCGCAAAGCGCGCATCCATCGCAATCACATCGCCTGCGCCGTACTCGTGTGGATTCGTCTCGCTGAGATCGCCAGGCAGACCCGCCGCACCCTCTATCAGGTCAAACACCAGATGCTCGATGACTTCCTCCGTCAGCAGTTCAAGAATCCGACCGTTCGGATGAAATTTGCGCAAGTCTAAAGGTATCGCTGCAAACAGCTGTAGCCGTCGACCGGCTTTGTCAACCTGACGAAATTCCCGAAAATTTTCAATGCGAAGGTGGGAATTTGCTGCTCCGTGTGCGGGAAAACCAGACGCATAGCCCATGTCGGCGCCCGAAAACGGCTGCGGAGTGGCATCTGTTTGTCGGCGGTTTCGCCAGGTTGACAAAGCCTTCTTGAGCTTCATGAGCATGTTGCCGAAGGCGCTTCATAAAAGCTGGGGCCGGTGGCCCCAGCTGAACGCTAACAGCGCTCAATCGTCATCATCATCAGCGGTCGAAGCCTGTTGCGCCACCGCCAACGGCATCAACACCTTTGATTCACCCGGATAAGGCCGCTTGAATCCAGTAGCCGAATACCAGATTGCGTGGTTGAGCATATTCGGGTTCTCGGAATCGGGTTTGGCCTGCTTACCCGCAAACATCTTCGTGGACGCCAGGGACCACGCGCGTTCGATCTCAAACTCAGCTATTGAACCAGGGTTCATCTGATTCAACGGGATCTGATTCTGCAGCGCGGTGTACGGAGTGAAGTCGGGGTAGTCCGTAAAGACAGTCGACATCGGCGTCGTCGTTTGATCGAACTGAGTCATCGGCGTAATACCGAGAATGTGCTCGATCGTGCGATCGACGTTGATCTGCGTGTAGTACGTGTGATCGATGAACCCTTTCCGCTTTGCGTAAGGGCTCGCCACGAGCACCGGCGAACGGTGGCCATCGACGTGGTCCACGCCATTCTGTGCATCGTCCTCCTCGATGAAGATCGCGGAGTCTTTCCAGAACGGGCTGTGGCTGACCGCGTCGACGAGCCGCCCGATCGCCAGGTCGTTGTCCGCCACGTCCGCTTGCGGCGTGGGCGAGTTAGCCGCGGTTCCCCCCGTGTGGTCCTGGGGCAGCGTCATGATGATCAGCTGCGGGAGGTTGTTCTGCTGAACGAATTTCTTGAACTCCATCAGGAACATATCCATGCGGTACTGATCGGGAATACCTGTGTTGAAGCCCGGAAACTGATGGTCGAGGAGGGCGTTGAGCGAGGGGATCTGCGTCGACTGATAGAAGCCGCCGATCGGCACGTGAAGGCTACCTTGCTTCTTGCCTTCGAGGATAAGCGAGTCGTTATACCAGTCTTGCCAGCTACCGGAGCTGTACCCGGACTGCACCGTTTCCTGATCCGAATATTCGCCGTAGACCCGAACGGACAGATGCTTCTTCAGCGCGGCGTTCCAAAGGAATCCCTTTGGACCATAGACCATGCTGTCGCCACCGTTATACGGATAGCTGCGCACGAAATCGGCACCGCCCTTTTCGATGTAGTCGGGGGCAATTCCTTGCACGATCCATTGGTGACCGTCCGCGGATTGACGGCCTCCCACGTAGAAATTATCGAGCAGCGGAAACTGGGTGGCCAACGCGTGGTGGTTCGGCGTGACATTGGTGCCGAAATCGACGAGCGACGGATCGCTGTTGCCACGGCCGATATCGCCAAACACCTGGTCGTAGGTGCGGTTTTCCTTCACCACGAGAATGACGTGCTTGATCAGCGACGGCTCACCGATGACATTCGGAATTGCATGCGAACGAGCATTCTGGTTCGGCCGGTCGCTGCCGTCGTCGCCGTGCCAGCCGTTGTTCTTGAAGACTTGCTTCGTGTAGCTCGCCAATGTGTCGTTCGACGGCACCGGGATCACCGAAGCGGTTCCGGAATCGGCATAGGCGCTGTGTCCAGCATGATCGAGGATTTGTCTCTGCGCGCCGAGCGAACCGGTGCCCTTCACGTTTCCGACGAGCAGTTGATTGGTCGACGGGTTGTAGGCAATGCTGCCCGGAAACCAGCCGGTCGGGATCAGTCCATCGAGGCCGAATTGGCCGCGGTCGCCGTTACCGAAAGCATGTTCGCCGGCGGCTGCGGCAGCCTTCGCAGCCTGCCAGTCGTAGACCGCGATCGCATTGTTGGTTCCGAGCGCGACGTACAGCTTCTTTTGCGGCGTCATCACCAGACCGTTAGGTGAACTGCCGAACGTTGCACCGTCGAATGGCCGAATGGGAAGCGTCTGCACGACCCAGTTCGTCCGCGTGTCGATTACCGAAACCGAGTCGCTGTTGGTGTTGGCGACGAACAGGTAGGGGCCGTCGACCGTCATGGACGTCGGGTGAAGTCCAACGGAGATGTTCTGAATCGTCCGCCCGTTGTTGAGATCGACCACCGATACCGTACCGGTAGCGGCGGCGCCGGTCTCACGATCGGCGACGATGTTCGTGCCGGAGGAGTTGACGGTGAAGTCACCTGAAGTAGCCGTCCGGCCACCTTCATTGCTGACGTACGCTCTGTCGCCCACCACGACGACGCTGTTCGGCGCGTTGCCGACGGCGATCTGTCCGACGTACTTCTGCTGAGTCAAATCGATGACGCCGAGGGCATTGTACCGATTGATCGCCACATACAGCTTGGTGCCATCAGCAGACAACGCCAAGCCGGCGTTGTTCGGCACGGTATGCCCATTATTGTTGAACGCCGCGTTGTTCGGAACCGTAATGACGGTGTTTGACGAAAGGGTTCCGTCTGCCGCGACAGTGGCAACTACGATGTTGCCGCTGTCCTGCGAGGCATACAGCGTCTTGCCATCGGCTGAGTAGAGCAGCCCGGCGATGGCACCGCTGGTGCCGCCCTGCGGTACGAACTCCTGGATTTCAGTGCGAGTCGCCAGATTCATGATCCGGATCGGCGCTCCGGAATCCATGGTCAGTGCGGCGGCCGTCTTGTTGTCTGGTCGAATCGCGACGGCGTTGACACGGGTCTGCGGCAATGGGATCTGCGTCCCGGCAGGGGTGATGACCTGGTTGACCGAGGTAACGACAGAGCCATCTGTCTGAGTGCCAACCTGATAGGTCGGCAGAGCAGAATTCTCTAGCGTTTGCCCAGATGCTTGTCCCGCCACGCCAAACGCAAGCAGCGCTGGTAAGAATGTCAAGTTCTTCACTGAAATACTCCTGAAGGGGAATCGCAATCCATCTCACCAATGATTGCAGCCTGCAAGCCGGAATTTGATACAGCGATACATTGGATGTGCTCACGTTCGACGCTGAGACTTTTTACGGAATTGATATGACGCTTGCGTGTCATGCAGGAAGGCAATGAAAAATATATCGTCATGCGACGACATATTTTCACAGAGGCATCCATTAGGCCAGTATCTGAAATCACCAGTCAGCGTCGCTATTCGTTGATCGTTGATTCAGCATCGAGTGCGACGAAGAAAGCAACCGTTAAGTCGTCGCCTGAGGACATATTTTTGCGCCGATGGGCGGCAATTGTCACTCACACGCTGACCAACGGCTTGGTTCGGATGGGGGTATTGGAAAGAGACAGGGACGATGCTGCGGAGATGCGTCGAGCCCTCTCACGACATTCAGGGTTGCTGGAACTGAAGAGGTCCGAGGCCGAGCAACGTGAGCCAGTGTGAATGGTCTTGGCCGGTCATCAGTTCGCAAGGAATCCTGCCTTTACGCTCGAACCGCCGACTGCGCAGGAAGCGCCGGTGGTTCACGAAGAATTGCAGCAGGCCGAGGTACGGGCTACCGGGATGGCGACGCAGCGTGAAGTAGGTGAGAGTTGCTGGCATGTTGACGGGATTGCGGCGAGAATTTCGGGTATGAAACGAACTGCGCTGCAACACAACACACCTGCCACCGACGCCATTTCTTATGTCGGCTACCGATTTCCGCCCGAAGTGAACGAGGAACTCAAGGATCAGCGGCGCATCAAGATCGCTGAGTGCGAGGCGCTCAGGTGACCGGTGCAGCCGCTGTTCGACAAATTGAAGAAGCAGCCGCATGGTATCGCGGTAAGCTGCCAGGACAAGACAAAAAAGCGGGCTTTACCGCCAATACATGCCACTTGACGCGCGGCTGACAGCGACACGTGTCGCACCATAGGTCAGAAATATAGCGGACAGATGGATGCCTGAAGAAGGAGCGCACGAGCGTTGGATGGCGTCCAGTTTGTGCAAGCTGCTCGTGAATTTGCGGACCCAGCTTTTCGCCTTTTTGCAGAGGGCGTCGCGCAACGCCTGTGCGCTTGACGTGACTCCACACCAACTCATCCGGATTGAGGTCTGGGATAAGGATAACTAACTACTCTTGAAGCAGAAATGTACCCTACGCTCGTCAACTTGACAGTGCCGTCTTCACCCCTTACTGTCGAGCGAGAAATCGACCCATAGTTGCTTGGGCAGGCTCTTGCCCTCGAGTCCATGCGGCGGAGGGGGGCACACGGCGTCGCGAACGGCCACGAGCGCGGCATGGTCGAGCAGGCCCATGCCACTGGACGTCACGACGTGTATGTCGGACACTGCGCCGTCGCGATAGACGAACCCGACGAGCGTCCGCCCGGTTATCCCTTCCATGCGGGCCGATTCTGGATAGCGCAGTGCCGCTTCGATCGCGGCGCGCAGCGCGGCCTCAAAACTCGCGTCGGGGCGGGCCGGAGCGGCGACGGCTGGCGTGGGACGCGGTGCGGGGGCGGGGGCGGGTTCGGCCGGCGCGTCTCCCGGTGCGGGCATGGTGTCCGGCCCCGCAGCCGGCACGGACGGTGGCTTGACCGGCTGCGGCGGCGCCGCGTGCGCGCCGCGCGCCTGATGCACCGCAGGAGCGCGACGCGGCTGCACGGCCGGTTTCGGCACCGGCTTCGACACTTCGCGCGCGGGGATGGGCGCGGGCTTCGGCACCGGGACCGCAGGCGGCGCTAGCGTGATCGTCATCGGCTCGGGCTGCCTCGGCGCAGTGATGCGCGGATGAATCAGCCACGCGCCGACGCCCGCGAGCAGCAACGCCTCGACGGCCAGCGCGAGCACGGCCGACACATAGAGCGGCGCGCGCGTGCCGACATGCGGTGCACGCTGTGCGTCGGTCGGCATCGACGACATGTCAATCCACCATTTCCGGTTGCGCGGCCAGCGACACCTGCGTAACCCCGGCCGCGCGGCACGCGTCCATCACGTTCACGAGCTTCTGCAACTGCGCGTCCCTGGCGCCCGCGATGGTCACCACCGTATGCGCCGGATCGGGGCGCTTCGCGAGCAGCGCGGTCAGATCGGCCGCGCTGAGCGTGCGGCCGTCGACCGAGACGCTGCCGTCGGCCGCGAGCGTCACCGTCACCTTCGGCGGCGGCAGGCTCTGCGCGCTCGCGGCCGACGGCAGCTGCGTCCGCAGGCCTGCGTTCGGAATCATGTGCAGCGTGATCATGATGAAAAACACCAGCATGAAGAACATGATGTCGATCATCGGAATGATCTCGATGCGCGCCTTGCGTGCCTCGAAGTACTTCACGTCATGCTCCTTGCCGGGCGGGCGACCCGATCACCCCGTGCGGGGTTTCGGCTTCCGCCTCCCGCGCGACGTGGACATCCGGGATGTCGCTCGTCAGGCGATTGACGAGCGCGGTCTTCAGCGTATCGAGCTGATGCACGACGAGTCGCACGCGACTATGCAGGCCATTGAAGAACACGAGTCCGATCATCGCAACGAACAGGCCCGACGCAGTCGCGATCAGCGCCTCGGCGACGCCGCCCGTCACCTGGACCGGCGCGTTGCCCGGATTCGACAGCACCTGAAACGCGTCGAACATGCCGACGATCGTGCCGAACAGCCCGAGCAGCGGCGCCAGCGTGACGGCGGTATCGAGCACCCACAGGAAGCGGTCGATGCGGGGAGCCTCGCGCATCACCGCTTCCTCGAGGCTCGCGGCGAGCGTGTCGCGATCGGCGCGTCCGGCGAGCCGGCCCGCGGTTGCGATCACGCTGCCCGTCGGCAGCCCGTCGTGCCGTTGAGCCCAGGCCGCGAGCGCGCTCGCGTTCAGCGCCTTGTGCTGGTCCAGCTCGGCAAGCGCCGCCTGCGCGTCGCGCGCGACCCGCTGCAGGAACCACACGCGCTCGATGACGACGGTCAAAGAGACGAATAGCAGCGTGGCGATCACATATAGCACACCGCCGGAATGTTGGGCAACGCGTAACAGGGTGTCCATCGACATGTTCGATCCTCCTCAAAAATCCGCGTGCAGGGTGACGTATGCGCTTAAAGGGTCGCCCACGTAAGCGCCCGCCATGTTCGCGGCGACGAAGTACCGCCGGTTGGTGAGGTTGTGGACGTTGAGGTCCACGCCCCAGTGCTGCGCCCGATAGCCGAACGCCGCATTCGCGATCACATAGGCAGGAGCCGAGTTGATATTCCTGATGTCGCTGTAGACACGGCTCATGTAGTTGGCGCCGGCTCCGACATGAAAGCCGGGCACGCCGTAAATTGAGAAGTCGTAGGTGGTCCACAGGTTCGCCATGTACGCGGGCACGTCCTGCGGATTGTTGCCGACGGCCGATACGCCTTGTGGATTGCTCGTGACATAGGCATGTTGCGCGGTGAAATTCGCAATCAGGTGCCACTGTCGCGTGATGGTCGCATCGAGCGACGCTTCGGCGCCGCGCGTTTTCTGGCTGTCGAACACGACTGTTTCGATACCGTTGAGCGTCAGCGGCGAAGCCACGTTGCTACGCGACACATCGAAGAGCGCGGTATTCAGCACATAGCGGTCATCGAGAAACGAGAACTTGATGCCCGCTTCGTATTGCAGCGCCGATTCCGGCTCGCCGATGCCCGTCTGCGTGTCTTCCGAGTTGAAATTCGTCAGGTAGCTGCGCGAGACGCCGAAATACGGCGACATCCACGGCGTGAGCTTGTACAGCACGCCGATGTTCCAGCTCACGGGCGCGTCGTTTCGTGTGTAGGTGTGGCCCGCGAGTACCGGCTCGCCTTCGTTGTCGACGCGTCCGGGGACCGTGATGTTCGGTGTGAGCGACGTGTCCCACCAGTCCTTGCGCAGGCCGGCGCGAAGCTTCAGTTTGTCGGTCACGTCCACCTGGTCGGTGGCGTACAGGCTGTAGAAATTCCCGACCAGGTGATCGTTGTCGCACGAGTGCCTGGAATCGCACAGGAACGTGAGATTCGCGATCGACGTCTCGGGCGGCACCGGGGCGAACACGTCCGGGATGTTCGGCAGGTCCGCCGTCGCGCGATCGGTATTGATCGTCTGATGCATGTACTCGAAGCCGGTCAGCAGCGTGTGGCCGACGCTGCCCGTCTTGAACTTCCATACGGGCTCGAGCTGATAGTCGACCGTGTTGTCCGAATCGTCTTGCTGACGCAACTGCCGGTGAACGACCTCCTCGCCGACGACTTTCGTGCTCGAGCTGTCGCCGTTGCCGTCGAACTCGAGGCTGCGATGCAGGAACGACAGACGGTTGTTGATCGTCAGGAAATCGCTGACCCGCCACGCGTCGGTCAGCGTCGGGCGCACGTAGTTCGAGCGCGCGAACGCGAACGGCGTCGAATATTTTGCGACGATCGGAACGCTATGGATCGGCGCGCCGTTCAGATAGATCAGGCCGTACGAATCCGGCGTGGAGCGCGTGTCCTGCGCCTCGATGGAGAAGTCGAACTTGTGGTCGCCGAGCTTCCATTGAAGTGCCGTCCGGATCTCCTTGTTCCAGTACGCGAGGTCGCGGAAGCCGTCCGAGCTCGCGCCCGTCGCGTCGACGCGATAGTTGAGACCGGGGACGTCCGTCGGCCCGGTGACGTACGCGCTGCCGGTCACCGTGCCAAACGAGCCGGCCTGCACATTGGCGCCGTAATGAAGCTGCGGGGACGGCGTGTAGTGCACGATGTTGATCGTGCCACCGGGCGGCCCGCTGCCGAACAGCGACGAACCCGGCCCTTCGAGAATCTCGACGCGCTCGACGCCGTTCAGCGAATGGACGACGCCATTCACCTGGTCGCCGTCGGAGAACCCGTCGGTGTAGACCTGTGCCTGCAGGCCACGAATCACGAAGTGATCGAAGAATCCCTTGGCGTCCGTGCCGCCGACGCTCACGCCGCTCGCGTTGCTGACGGCCTGCTGCAGCTTCGTCGCGCCCTGCTCGGTGAGCAGCCCGCGCGGAATTTCCTGCACGCTCATCGGCAGGTCGCCGAGCACGGTGCCCGTCTTGCTGACGCCCGTGACCTGGTATGGGTCGTTGACGTTATGGTCGCGCGCGACCGCGCCCGTCGCAGCGTTGACGGACACCTCGCCCAGCGAGCCCGCAGGTTGCGTCTGTGGGGCTTGCGTCTGTTGACCTTGTGCTTGCTGAGGCTGTCCCTGTTGAACCTGTTGAGCCTTCGCCACATGGACGAACGACAAAGCGGCAAATAGCGCCGACACGGCAATTGCGGTTCTGGACCTGGGTACGTTCATTAGCTTCACGCGGTGCTGCTTATTGTTGTATGCGGTGGTGAGAAAGTCGGTGGGCAGCCGTTCATATGGACAGCTGCTCGCCGTGACTGGCTACTTCGCATCTCGCGCATCAGGCAATGCAAGCCTGCCCGATGCGCTCGAGCCTGACTATGCGACGACCTGCTTAGTCGTCGTCGTCGAGAGCGGCGACCGTTTTCGTGCCGTCAGCCGCGACCTTCGAGTAGATCGAGTGCGGGACGGGATACGGCTTGTCGCCCATCACGCCCTTCCATTGCACACGGTTGAACAGATCCGGCGGAATACGATCTTCCTTGGAGAAGTCGAAGTCCTTCGTCGCGTTCGCCCAGTACGTCGCGTCATGCAGCGGATGAATGTCTTCACCCTGGGCAAACTGGTTGCCGTCGATGCCGCTGGCCACGTTGCCCACGTTCGTGCCCTTCAGGATCGTCGAAGCAGCGGCCGTGTACGTCCACCTACCGTCCGACCTGGTGTCGAACACGTCGGCCATCGGCTTGGCGTAGGCCGTGTTCAGGTCCATGTGCTGGGTACCGAGCACGTCTTCCATGGTACGGAGCGCGTTGACCTGACTGTAGGCGGTGCTGACGATGGCGTGCTTCTTCACATACGCGCCGACGATGTAAGCGGTCGAGCGGTGCGAGTCAACGTGATCGGAACCGGCTTGCGAGTCATCCTCGACCACCACGATCAGCGTGTCCTTCGCATACGGGCTGTGCGCGACCGTCTCGACCAGCTTGCCAACCGCGAAGTCGTTATCGGCTTCTTGCTGCTCAGCCGAACCCATCTGGCCGACGTTCTGCGCAAAGCTGCCGGTATGGTCGGAGCCCATGCGGACCAATTGAAACGACGGGAGCTGGCCATTCGCGACGTACTGCTGGAACTCGCGGTTCCATTCGAGTTCGCGGAAGGTGTCCGGATAGGCCTGGTCGAAGCCGCGGTAGTACTGGTCCGTCAGGTTCACGAGGGATGGCTTGAGCGGATGAGCCTGGACGTTGTTGGTACCGGCCGGGTTGAGCAGCGGGTTGGCGATCGTGCCGATCGTGCCGACGTTGTTGACCATGCCACCGTAGTTGCGGACCGAACCGCCGGCTTGCAGAATCGCGTCGTAGATGCTCGCCTTCTGATAGCCGAACGGCGCATCCGGCACCGTCACGTCGGCGATGCCGGGCAGCGCGTTGGCCGCGCCGCCCGGCAGTGCCGACGTAGCGCTCGTGTACTTGCCATTCGTGGCGAAGTCGCGCATGGCGGTGGTCGCGAGGCCAACCGGCAGACCGCGGTTGCTGCCTTCGGATTCATATGCCATGCCGCGGCTGACGCCAGCGTAGTTCTCCTGCTGCGAAACTTCCTCGGTCGGTGTGACATGCGCATGCTGCACCCACGACCAGCCGTCCATCGAACCGTCGCCCGGATCGGTGAAGTTGTCGAGCGTGACGAAATTGGTGGCTATGTTGTGGAAGTTCGGCGTGGTGGCCTTGCCGAACATCGTCAGCGTCGGATCGCCGTTCGAGCCGTTGCCGAGGTCGCCGAGGACCTGGTCGTACGTGCGGTTTTCCTTGACGACGTAGATCACGTGCCTGATGCGAGCGCGCAGGAAGTTCATCGTCTCGCGATCGCTATCCGATTCCTTCACCGAATAGTGATTGTTCTCGTCCACCTGGGTGGTGAGCCGGGCAAGCACATCGCCCATCGGAACCGGGGCGCTGACGAGGCTGCTCTGTTCCAGACCGAACTGGTACTGTGCCCTGGTACCCGCGGTGTAGAGCGGGTTCGGGCCGGTGACCGATTTGCCGTTGATGATGTACATCTGCGAGCCATCGGCGCTCAGCGTGATGTCCTTCGGCGCATAGGCGGTAGGGATCAAACCGTTGACATGGTAGCCATAGTTGCCGTCGAGCGAGATCACGGCGATCGAGTTGTCGCCGTTGTTGACGGCATACAGCGTCTTGCCGTCCTTCGAAACGGTCACGTTGACCGTATCGCGGCCGCTGTACTTCTTGTTGTTGCCGCTGCCCTGGTCGTCGCCGTCGCCGGACCGGCTGGCGATGTCGATTGTCTTCTCGACGTGGTGGCTGACGGTATCGATGACGGCGACCTGGTCGGCGTTCGACACCGCGACGTAGAGCTTCGACTGGTCCGGCGAGAGCGTCATGCCGTAGGCATTGCCCTTCACGGGGATGCGCGTGATGAATTGCGGCGAAGCCGGGTTCGCCAGATTCAACACCACGACTTCACGATCACGCACCGACGAGACGAACGCCGTGCCGTCGGCCTTCAGCGAAACCGCCCACGGGTATTCACCGCCGGCGACGCCCTGCTGGCCCGACGTGTTGAACGGACGCAGGTCATATTCCGACACGAGCGTTTTCGAGGTCGTGTCGATGATAGAGATCGAATCGTTGTAGTTGTTGGCAACGACCAGGGTCCGGCCATCAGCAGAGACAGCCAGGCCGCCAGCGTTCGGCTTCACGCCCGAGCCGATACCCTTGGTGTGGTTCAGCGCGATGGCCGTGGTCTGGGCCCATTGGGCCGACGGGACAGCCGACGCGCGGTTGTACACATAGACCGTGTCGTCAGCGCCCCCGGTGCCGTACAGGGTCTGGTTGCCGTTCCAGGCGAGACCATCGAACGCGTTGTTCTGGTGAATGGCTTGCACCAGCTTCGGGCTCGCCTTGTTCGCGCCCGAGACGTCGTAGATGAAGATGTACTGGGTCGAGTCTGCGTTGTCCAGTGTGCTGTTGTTCGCGCCGGTGTAGACGGTGTTGTAGCCGGCGGTGATCACGGCCAGCGTGTTGCCGTCCGGGCTGAGCTGCGACTTGATGGCACCGCTGACCACCTGGGTCGGCTTGGCCGAAAGTTGCGGGTTCAGCAACTGCTGGACGGCCCCCGGAATGGCTCTGGGGGAGATGAACTGGCCGGTCGGCAACAGTTCCATGTTGCCTTGAGGCGCTGCGCTTGCTTGAAGGGTTGGGAAAATTACTGCACCAGTCAGTAATCCTAATGTAATACCCGACTGAATCCACCTGCTTTTTCTCATTTTGCATCTCCAGAAGAAGACAAACGGAATTGAAATCTCGGCTCCTGAACTCAACGTCTCAGATCTATTTTGTTAACCCTGATCTAACATTCGAGCTTCTTGTGCTGAGCGTTCCTGTTCCTCAGCCAGTGAAATCTAACGTTTGCGCATGTCAGAAACGTGAATCGACGTGCGGCGAAAAAATGCGAATCGATTGGTTGTGCTTGCAACGTGTTATTCGTAATCCCGGGAATTTCGCTCTCTAAAGAAATAAAAAAAAAATAAAAATGCTCTCGATGGCTCTGTCACGTTGATGCGTGCGCCAGACGCGCGCACCGCGCTGTGAGACGTTTCCGTCCAGATGCTTTTGGTCACTGCTTGCGCACATTGCGCGACTGTCAATCGAACTAAAGATGAGACCGCCTAATGTCGGGGAAACCGTCGTCAGTCAAGGAATGACCATGTCGAGGTCTCATTTTTGTGTCAATTCAAATTGAATCAAATTCGCAACTTCGCGAGAAATTGAACTAACGTTGCAACAGTGCCGTGGCCGAGACGAGCTGCCATGGCAGAGGCTGCTTCCGTGCCGGTTCGGTGTCTTGCAGAGCGGACACTGCATTACGCTTGGGCACCGAAAGCCAAACCGTCCGATTGTGTCTGGCACGGTGGCGCAAGTCAGTGTTTGCGCACCCGCAATGTCCTTGGCGTGACAAGTTACTGTAGTGACCTGTGCTACCGGTCGAACAGGCGGCGGATCCGATAGCGGATTTCCACCTCATGCGCGCGCGAACACTTTGTCATTTTGTCATTCGTATTGCGAACTAAATCTCGCGCGCGTCCGCACGAACTCTTCGGTGGCACGCTTCGAATTGCCCACGCACGTATCCCATGCTCAAATCGGACGAGGAATTCGTAGTCCGTCCACGGGACATCGGGATTGATAGTGCAACAACACTCGGATGCTCGATCATCTGGTACGACTTGTCGCGTACATGCACGGCCGCGGGAAACAATTTACTGCACGGACAGCTCGCACGCCCATCGCGAATTGGCGACGTTCCGCAGTAGTCGAACGGCTAAAATCGGTCCAGCTGCTGCCCGACACGGGCGGCAGTAGTCGACCCGCCTTCGGCTGATGTGCACACCGGACCGGGGAAATCCGGCCCAATGCGCGGATGATCGGCGAGCGTCGCTTTCGGCGAATAGAACGACGCTTCGATCTATCCGAATCGACGACGGCAGCGCCGGCGACGCGTTGCAGCGCTCATTCGCCGCCGGCACCTCGGCGATCGAACCATAAGCCCCGCGCCATCATGGGATCGCTCACCGATGCACGGCCGTTTTCGAGCCTGCCGGCGAATCGGCGCTCGATGTGCGCGCCCGAAACAGTGAAGTCGTACCAGTTGCCGCTCGATGACACATTCGAGTGCTGCTCGACGGTGACCCCGCCTGGCACGCGCAGCACCCACGGTCCGTCGTGACGATACGCGTTTGCCGTGATCGTCAGGTCGATCGGATTCCGGCTGTTGTTGTGCGCTTTGACCGATACCGTGTTGTCCTGTGCCCCATAGCCAACTTCGATCTCCGCCACCGCGACCGCCGCGTTGCCGCTGAAGGTGCGCACGAACCCGTTCGGACCGTAGACCCAAAGATCGTATGCGCCCTGATCCGACATCATCGGATTCCAATGGTTGTCGGACAGTTCCTTGCCGGCTTCGACCGTGTACCGGCGCGGAATGAGGTCAAGATGTTTCTTGTCGTAGACGTGAAACACTGCACCCTGCGATCCGGTATTTTGAAACTTGAGCGTGACAGCGCCGTTCGGTTGAACCGCTGCGCTGACGTTCAATTCATATGGCAACGCGTTCGAGTAGCGCGTGCCGGGCTCCTGGAAGAGCGCGGCAGGCGTCGCCGGTGCGGTCGCCGTCGGTAACGACTTCGACTGCGCTTCAAGCTGAGCCCAGTTGCTCATGTCAGGCATTTCCGGGAAACGCTGGTCGTTTGGATGCTCGAAGTCGAATGCGGACGTGAGATCGCCGCTGACAGCCCGATGCCACTTGCTGATCGCGGGAATGGTTACGTTAAAGCGCTTTTCGAGGAAGAGCCCAATCGACGCATGATCAAAGACTTGCGAGTTGACGAAGCCGCCCTTGCTCCAGGGCGATACGACGTACATCGGCACGCGCGCACCCATGCCCCACGGACGAAGGTTGCCACTGGCCGTATCCTGCGGCAACAGATACGAAGGCTTGTTGACCGCGAAGTACATACCGTTCACGTCCATCGTTGACTTGCCGGCGAGGGAGCCGTCGGGGTTATACGACGGCACGGCCGGCGTCGGGATGTGATCGAACAGGCCGTCGTTCTCGTCGAAAGTCAGGAAGAATGCCGTCTTGCTCCATGTATCGGGATTGGACGTCAGGGCTTCTAGCACCTGCTCGGTGAAGTAGCCGCCGTGGGCAGCGCTCGACGGCGCGCCCGGATGCTCCGATTCCAGTTTCGACGGCAAGACCCAGCTGACTGCCGGCAACGTGCCGTTGCGCACGTCGTTGGCCAGGTCATCGAGCGACCATTTGCTCATGCCTTGTTCGTAGATCGGTGAGCCAGGCTTCGCATTGCGGAAGCTGTTGAACGCAAGGCAGCCGTTCATCGCACCAGTCCAGTTGTCGTTCGGGTCCTGATAGATGCGCCAGCTGACTCCCGCGCTCTGGAGTACATCGGGCAACGTCGGCCAATCGAAACCGGAACCCGCATACGTGTATCCGGGCGTCGGCCACGTGCCGGTGATCCAGCAGCGAAGATTAACGGGCTCCGAGTCGGCATCGGTGCAGTTGATGCCTTGATTGCGCAGTACCGGGTTGTTGTTCGAGCCGGAAAAGAACGCGATGCGGTTTGGATCGGTTCCCGTCGCAACTGAGCAGAAGTAGGCATCGCAGATCGTGAATGCTTCGGCGAGCGCGTACTGGTACGGCGCCTCCTCGCGTGTGTAGTAGCCCATCGACGTCGGCGTCTTGTACTTTGGCCAGAAGCCATAGCTGCCCTGGTTCCACGCGGCCTGCGCGTCCGGGAAATTGTGCGGCATGTCGGGAATCAGTGCCGCGTTCATCGTGTTTTTGTTGAAGCGGAAGGGCGTTATCTCTCTTGTGCCGTCCGATTGATACCAGACGCTCTTTCCGCTTGCCAACGGTATCGGGAAGCGATCGCCATATCCACGCACGCCTCGCAGGGTTCCAAAGTAGTGATCGAATGAGCGGTTTTCCTGCATCAGGATGACGATATGCTGAATATCGTTGATCGTGCGGGTCTTGCTATTCGCCGGGATTGCAAGAGCACGCTGGATGCTCCCGGGAAGCGCGGCAAGCATCGCAGCCGATGCAGCGGCGTTTGCCGAACTCTTCAAGAATTGACGGCGATCGAATTTAACCATGACAGATGACCTTGGGTGGAAGAAACGGAATGCGGAAACGGGCGGGGCAGACGCGTGTCAAGACTGCATGAAGACGCGCGCAAAGCGCAGGCGAACGTTGACAAGAGTTCTTTGTGGCCATGTGCCGCGGGTAGCTCAGCAACGCGGTCAGGTATTCACGCTGGTCGAACGCGTACTCCATCGCTACAGAAGCCGGTGCCAGGATGGCACCAACTTCTGGCCAGGTGGCGACGAGTTCCAGCAAGCGGTTCATATCCTGGTTTCTTAATTGGTGAGGAAGCTTCCGGCATAAGTCCGGTGAGCTGATCCTCGCAATGTTCGGCAGGAAAGATGACGGGGGCATGAAGTTTGCTCAAACAAATGATGTTTTTAATTGAGCATTTCTCATTATAATTTTGAGGATTGCGCTAGAGGGCTGGCGTACCTGGCATCCACCGACCACATGAATCCACAATGCAGCATTGAACACATCGCCATCAAGAAAGCGGGAGCTTGTATGGCGCAGGCAAAGTACCTAATCGTCGATCTCGACGGAACGTTGATACGAGAAGACGAGGTGGTTGAGGGTGCCGTCGAACTGCTTGCGAGGTACCGTGATCGCTACGTCATTGTTTCCAACAACTCGACCGATACCGCTGATGGCGTGGTACGTCGCTTGGACCGTCTAGGGCTCCGGGTCGTATCCGAACGGATCGTGCTGGCTGGCGAGCAGACCGTCGACTTCATGCGACAGCAGCACCCCGAGGCGCGCATTCTGTTCGCCGGCAGCGAGGCCCTGCAGCGCTATGCAGTCGAGCGCGGGTGCCTGCTGGTGAAATCCAACGCGGATTTTGTCGTCCTGGGTCTTGATCCAGAGTTCAACTACGCACGCCTGTGCGTCATAGTCGATCAACTGCGTTGCGGCGCCCGTCTAGTGGTCACTAATTGTGACGTCAGCCACCCCGGTGCCGAAGGCAGGCTGGTGCCGGAAACCGGCGCAGTTTTGGCGGCTGTGGTGGCGGCGAGCGGCGTTCAGCCTGTGCACGTTACTGGCAAGCCAGAGACCCTGCTGCTGCAGGAAGGGCTGCGAAGGCTGGGCGCGACGCCGGATAACACCGTCGTGATTGGAGACAACCCCGCAACCGACGCAAAGGGCGCGGGCAATCTGGGCATGCGCTGTCTGCTGGTGGATAGCAGCGGGCGAGCCGGCGCGGCGAGTCTGTCGGCGCTTTTGCGCGCGGAAGATGCGGCGCGAGCCGGAGAGCTCGCAGCCGTGTAGTTAGCTGAACGCCTAGCCGCCCCACTGAGGCTTCAGGTTTCAGTAACGCTTGAGAGACAGGACGTCAAAGGTGTGGCGCAACGTCTTGACTGACTTGTCGTACTCGCTCAGGGCCAGGCAGGCGATCAGCGCATCGATGATCGCCAGTTGAGCCAGCCGGCTTGTCATGGCCTCCGTTCGAAAGTTGGTTTCACGGGCCATCGTGAAGAGCAGCACGTCCGCATACGCCTGGATCGGAGACTTGCCGAAATTGGTGATGCATATGGTGGCGGCGCCCGCCTCTTTGGCCAGCCGGGTGGCGAGCACGGTCTCATGCGTGCTACCCGAGTGCGACACTGTCAGCACGGCTACGCCAGGCCCGGTGAGCGATGCGCTAATGGCCTGAACATGGGAATCGACCACGACCTTGACATCGAGACCGATGCGCAGCATTCGGTAGTGCGCATCTTCGGCAATCGTGGCGGCGCTGCCGATGCCGTAAATCTCGATGCGCCGTGCCTCTCTGATAAGTTTGACCGCCTTTTCCATGGCATTGGGGTCTAGAGCTGCCTGCGTGTCGTGCAGGGTCTGTACGTTGCTCTGGAAAATCTTGCGTATCGTAGACCCGATCGTATCGTGCTGTTTCAGGTCTTCGTGGATAAACTGCACGGGCTGGACTATTTCCTGGGCCAGCGCGATCTTGATCTGCTGAAATCCGCTCGCGCCGAGGCTTTTGCACAGTCCAACCACACTGCCCTCGCTTGAGCATGTGCGGTCGGCTACTTCGCTAACAGACATATGGACCACTTCGCTGGGGTGGTTGATGATGAAATCTGCTATGCGTTGCCCGACGGGCCCTAATGACGGCCTGAATGTACCGATGCGGCTGAGCACGGCCGAGATAGGCGCGTTTCCAGCATTGCTTGGCACTGGTGGGGGCTGCGACTTGCCAGCGGCTTTTGAAGAGGGCTTTTTCATGATTCTGTCACCGTAAGATGGCTGGGATCCTCCCGCACCATCGTCTGAATAATTGTAAAACTGCTGATCGAATTCTGAGATTTTATCTCGATAAGGCTCTGTCAAGTTGGCGGGAGTAGACTACCGGTGCGGCTAAAGAGTAGTTATCCTAATCAGGTAACTCTCTCGACTGCGGTGGTGACAGTCGGCGAGGTTCAAACTAGGGTAACACGCGAGACGCCTGATGGCGCTGACATGACCGATAATGTCAGGCCATTTTTTTCAGTCGTGGTGCATGCATGAATCGATCGGCTGGCGCGGCAGCGAAGCGACTGCCTGGGAGTGAACGTAAGCAACTGGCCGTTCAGGCGCTCGCGGGAGCGGAAACGATCAGTGAACTGTCCGCGAGGCTCGGCGTAAGTCGCAAGTTCGTCTACGCGCAACGGGGCAAGGCGAGCGACGCGCTCGATGATGCGTTCTCTCTGGCGGCGCCGGATGATGGGGTTCTGTTCCAGTTGCCGGTGACCCGGACCTGGCTGCGTCAGGCGATGCTCGGGCTCACGCTGATCTGGCGCAGTTCGTATCGCGCCCTGGTGGAATTGATGCAGCGATCTGCTGGGCGTGCGCGTCAGTGTGGGCAGCGTTCACAACCTGCAGCAATGGGCCGCGCAGCAGGCCCGGGCGATCAACCGCGAGCAGGACCTCTCAGGCATTCGCGTGGGCCCGCGTGACGAGATCTTCCCGGGCTCGCAGTCGGTGCTCACCGGCGTCGATGCCGACTCGACCTACCGTTACCTGCTTGCCGGCGAGCAACATCGCGACGGCGACATCCGGGGCATGCACCTGCTCGAGGCGTCCCGGCAGGGGCTCGCACCCGACTACACGATGCCGATGCCGGCAGGGGCCTGCGCGCCAGGCAACAGGCCGCCTGGGGCGCGACACGCCCTGCCATGGCGATGTGTTCCACATCCAGCACCAGTGCGAAACGCTGGCCAACGCGCTGGGCAACCTCGCCAGGGTGCCCGCACACGGCGCGAGAAGCTCGAAGCCAGGACGGATCGCGCCCGCGTGCGGGGGGGCGTGCGGGCCGCTTCGCTGCAGCGCTGAGGGAGGCGCGCCACGCGCAGGCGCTGGCAGACGAACTGGCCCGTGACGTGCGCACGCTCACCCAGTGGCTCAGTCGTGACGTTCTGGCGTTGGTAGGTCTGGTGCTGGCCACGCGGCAGAAGCTGTGGTTATGTCGCAGTAAGGAAAGAGGGTCAAGCAAACGCGAGATGCTACGTCTTACTTATGAAACGAGCGAGTAGAACTGCTGGGCAGCACAGCTCGATGCGAGCGCAACAACACATGCACGGCGTCAGCTGCACTCACTCCACGGCACCACTCGCGTGCTTCCTTTGGACGCGCAGACGCTTCACAATGCGCTCAAACTCTCGCCATTGCTGCGCGATCAATCCATCACCATACGAACGCCCTGCGCCATGCGGTACAGGAAGCTGGTCGCGGATACCGGTTGAATCCGCCTCATGTCCCACCATCGAAACAGCACGCCGAAATTGCAACCGCATTCCGCGCCTTCATGTCCGTAGCCCACCGCATGGTGGCGACGCTGAAAGATCGGACTGACGATAGGCGCTCGAGCAGCCACCCGTACGGCAGGCGCGCGTTGACGTGCTGAATGCGCTGCATGAAGTTGCTGACCGCGACCAACACCACGAACTGATTCGGCTGCACACCGATAAACAGCGAGATCGCCGCGACAAACGCTGCCCGGATGATGTCGTCGAGAAAGTGGTTGCGGTCATTGGCCCACAGCGACATCTGCTGTTGGCTGTGGCGCACCGCATGCAGTTTCCACCACACGCCGAAACGATGCTGCCAGCGGTGATACCAGTAGCCGGCGAGATCGAGCACGATCAGGTAGATCAGGAACGACACGACCGGCCGATCCGTCAGGCCCGGCCACAGGCTGTCGAGATCGATGTTCGGTATTTTGTAGATCGCGATCAGACTCTGCCAGTGATCGAATAGCGGCTGCAGCATGAAAAAGAAAGCGATGTTGATGATGCCGAGCCTGGCGATCCACGTGTAGATCACATCGGAGCGAAGCGCCTTGCAGTCCTGCCACTGTTCGACGGGACGCAGCGCTTCAAGCGGACGCAACGCGAAATACGTCACGGCGATTTCCAGCACGCCGATGATCAGCCAATACAGTGCGTCGTAGGTGTCTTCGTTGTAATCCATCAGGCCGAAGCGATAGAAGAACGGCTGCACGACGTCGACATATAACAGTGTCTGCAGCGCGGACACCGCGTTGTCGAGTTATGCGACGATTTCATGAAACATCAGAATCCTCGTGTTTGACCAGTTCTGTCCGCGCTCATGTCACGGCGAGTTGGAGACGACTCGCACAGCTCAATCCGGATTGGGCGACACGACCGGCGCGCGGTTGTCGAAAAAGATGCCGTGCGGTGAACGGCCCACCGCGATCGTGTCGATCAGCTTATGCGTGGTCATGTCGATGACGCCCACGTGCCTCGCGAAGCGGAATCCCACCCATAGATAGCGCTTGTCGGGCGTAAGTTCCATATCGTCGGGTCCAGGCATCAGGCCCGTAATATCGCCGACATTACTGAGTGTCGTGTAGTCGATGATGCTGATGGTGCTGTCGACACGATTGGAGACCGCCACGTGCTTGCCGTCGTCGAGATTGCGGAAGTTGTGCGCGCCGCGGCCTGTGTGGATCTTCTTGACGATTTGCTGCTTGCGCCAGTCCAACACGGTCACGTCGTCTTCGCCGGTCATGCCGACCAGCAGGTAGCGATCGCCCGGTGTCATCCACAGACCCGCAGGCGCCTTGCCCACCGGCATTTTCCAAAGCACTTGCTGGCTCGGCAGGTCGATCGCCGCGAGTTCGCCGGAGTCCTGCAACGTGACGAACACGGTGCGGTTGTCGGACGCGAACGTCATGTGGCTGGGCGTCTTCGCCAGTTCGATATGCCTGGCCAGCGCCATATTCGTGCCGTCATAGCGGTAGATGTCGACGCGGTCCATACGCAGCGCCGCGGTGACGAACCACTTGTGATCCGGGGAAAAGCCGAGTTGATACGGATCTTCAATGTCCGGCACGGTACGCTGCACCTTGCCGTCGTGTGGGTCGACGAACATCAGGTTGTTCGACACCGAATCGGCAACGATCAGGGAGCGGCCGTTGGGCGTGATCATCAGATGGTGCGGTTCCTTGCCGGTTGGCTCTGTGCCGATCACCTTGTGCGTGGCCTCGTCGATCAGCGTCAGTTGTGCTTCACCGGAATCGAGCACGATCACGCGATCAGCGGCATACGCGTAATTCGTGACGGCGAGCATGCCGAACAGCGACGTGACGAGCGCGGCGATCCTGGTAATGGAAACGATAGAAGATGGCATTCGGATCGTAATCATGCGAAAAAATACTTTGAGGAGAAGTGTAATCAAGACGTCGGAATTTGTCGGCCGCGGTCAAGACCATCACCACCTAACGTTTGTACCGCCGCTGGCGATGACACGAAAGGCGAGGCAAGATGCAGAAATTGCCGGGCAACGAGGCGATCGAAGACGGCTCGCCGTAGATCGACCCGCATCCACCGGTTGAATCCGCCGCGCGAAGCGGACGCCGATGAAAGCAAAGCAACTCACGACTGCTCCGCCTGGATATCGACGGAGGTCGAAGGGCGTCAGCCCGGGAGGCGCCTGGTTTTGCGATGACAACGTTCGCCAGGAGACCGCCGTGAACGCCGCGTGACTATCACCACAATCTCAGGCGGCGTATCGCGTTCAATAATTGCGCGCAGGATGTTGCTGCGGCTTGCTCGATCAGTTTCGCGACTTCGGCCGGATGCGAAATATTGGGCACGCGGTTCGAATTGGTCTCGACGGTCGTGCTCCCGGCGCGCTTCGTCATGACGCGTTCGAGACCGGGATTGATTGCGCAGTCAGCTGTTGTTGGAATGGATCAGCAGCATGCCGAGGCTGCGAAACGAGAAGCTGTGTTCGACATAGACCGATCCATTGCGCAATGCCACTCGCAACGCAAAAAGCGTTGCCCATTCGAAAGCGATCAGCGCATCGCCGCGGTTCTCGCCGGCGATCATGCGTTGCCAGGCACGGCCAAGCGGGATCCCTGTGTCCGGCGGCAGCCCGACTGCCTTGTTTGCGTAGAGTTTGCCCAGCAACACGAGCGCATCCATGACCGGATGCGCCGCCTGCGCCTGGAAAGGCAGGTCCAGCAGCTTTGCGAGCAATGCGCGCGCCACGCGGCGCTTCGAGACGAGCTGCGTGCGCATGAGGCTGGTGCGGCTGGGTACATCCTGTTCGAGCGCGGCATCCGCCAGTTCGCACAATTGTTTGACGAGCGCATCGCGCGTCAGGTCCTTGTTGCCTGCGAGCGTCTTGACTGCCGTTGCGAAATCCCGCAACTGCGCCTTCCGGTCTGGGCGCGAGGCCGCCACCCGATCATTTGCAGTCCGGATCGCCTTGCGGATCCAGTCGCCGAGCGTCGACAGAAGCTGGTCGGTTACGGAGCACAGTGCGTAGCATATGAAAAAGGCAGCTTCGAGCCGTCGTATGGCCGGCCGGATACGGTGACTCACCGAAGGTTTGCGGTTCGCGCAACGCCGCGCCTAATGCCGCACGATGGCTTCGTTGCATGTCTCGGGCCACTTTGTCTGCACGCCGAGTTCGACCAGAAGATCGACCTTGCGAAAGAGATCGCTCATCTGTCGTGTCGAATTGCGTAGCGGTACTGACCATCGCCACTGCTGCAGGCTCAATGCCTCGCCATGCGGTTTCGGAAGCAATTGGCCCCATCGATCCAGTGTGGCCTCGCCCAAGGCCTGCATAAGCTCGCCGGTGAATTCGGCTTCGACGTCCCGGATGACCTGCACGATCAGTTCCCGCAGGGTACGATCGCGAGGCAGCAGGATCCGGTGCTCGTACAGCCAGCGCTTGAGCTCGTGCAGCAAGCCATTGCGATCCTGCCGGCCTGAAAGTGCAGACTTTAGCCAGCGCATCACGTAGCGGCGTTGATGTTCAGTCATGGGGCCGAAACCTCGCGCCTGGTATGCGCAGACCTGATGCTCGAAAAGCGTGTCGGTATGGCCGTCGTACAGGGCCGTCATCGTGCCGAGATCGGGCGACTCGATGCCGAGCTGTCGCCCCAGGTGTTGCCAGAGATTGCGTGGGACGTATCGGCACGCATCGAGCGTGCAACCGCTCATGCGCACGAAGCCGATGTGAAGGGCCAGCGCGAAGCGGTAGAGGTGCCGGCGCCGCGTGTTGATCAGCGCGCGTTCCTTCGAGGAGAAGGTGAAAAACGCGGCCAGCTCGAACTCGTTAAGCGTATGCGGGATTGAGCGCATCCCGAGATAGGCCTGCCGCCAGTGTTCCATCGCCGTCCGCTCCGCTGCCGAAAGAGGGACCGCTCAGGCTACGCCAACAAGATCATCCTGACAATTGGAACCTCAGGGGCAACGGCATCGGAACCCTCCGGCGAAGGCAAACAGCGAACTATTGATTTGGCTGAAATTTTATGTCGGGGCAGACCGGAAAGCCTGGTCGCGCCTTGACGCCGCTAACCCGGCAAACGGCACGGAAATCACGGGGACCCCGGATCGCTCGGATCACTCACAAGCGCGATGACGCGTGGAAGGAAGCCGCGGCTTTAGGCGAAGCCTATCGGGCGATGTCAAACGAAGTGAAGCGATGGTCTGTTACAGCCATCGAAGTCTCCAGCCCCGGAATTCCGGCAACTGGTCAGCTTACGCTGCGAAAAAGCGGACATTACAACTTAGCCACTACAACCATGTCCGGTGATAAATTATGTTATGTCAAATTACATTGAAAGGATCCAAGGCTGTCGCTGATCCATGCATTCAGGCGTTGTGCTATTATTGTGCATATATTGTGCGTGGAGCCTTTCAGATGAACCCGGATTCCGTTCTCGACCGTCCGAACGCGGGCGGCAGCTTCGACCAGTTTATGGCATCACTCCGCGATCCGGATAGTCCGGCGCCGATCGTGTCCGCGCGACGTTTTGGCGAGGCCCTGCATATTGATTTGCAGACGCTTGCCCAGCAGGCGCATGTGCACCGCAATACGCTCAGTCGGCAGCCTGCCTCAGAGAGCGTTCAGCGATTCCTGCGGGACGCGCTCCGGGTCATCCGGGCGGCAACGGACATTTCGGGTGACGTCGGCCAGGCACTGTTCTGGTACCGGAATGAACCGTTAGCTGTTTTCGACTACAGGACGGCCGAGCAGCTGGTATCGGACGGCCGGACTGACGATCTGCTTCGCTACGTTTCGTCTCTTGAGGCAGGCGCAGCAGGATGATCCTCAAAGCCCTATCCGGGGTCACGGCGTACCGAATGCACGTGCCGAAGTGAGCAGTCGCTCCGACGAGCGGCGCAGGCGCGGGCAGACACGGCGGTCGCGCCAACCGCATCGGACTCAATGCCCTCTATCTCGCGCTGGACGTCAACACCGCGGTACGGGAATATCAGCAGATCTCTCCCCTGATGCCGCCCGGGACGCTCGTCAGTTACCAGTTGACCGTCGACCCTGTCGTCGATTTCACGAGCGGATATCAAGGCGGCATCTGGTCGGCCCTGTGGGAAGATTTCTATTGCGACTGGCGCGGCTGCTGGTTCAATCAACGGATTGAGCCGCCAAGCTGGATCATCGGTGACGAGGTGATTGCAACCGGTGCAAAAGGGATTCTGTTCAGATCGCGTCTGTCGCCGGAAGGCGTGAACCTTGTCCTCTACGTGGATGACCTGGCGCCGGCAGATCGACTTGAGGTGCACGATCCACAGGGTTCGCTTCCCCGGGACCAGTCATCGTGGACGTAGAAAACCATCCAGCACAAGGCCTCCGCCGGCTCAATGTGGAGGCTTGGAGACGGCGTGCGTTGCAGCGCGCTGACGTTATGTGTCCACGATAGTGAAAAGCGCGCGGCCAGTTGCCCGATAGAAAAAAACTCCGAATCGCTGATTCGGAAATCTGGGCCACCGGTCCCTCCGGTAATTCGCCGGATCACGTGTTTTGCCGGGCCTGGCGAAAGTCCTCCACCAATGTGTTGCCACATCTCGCCTTCCTGATTCGTGCCGTTGACCGGTCGGCGTGCCTGCCCTCACCTCGGCCTGAATGTCATCCGATGTCCACGCGCGACTGTGCATCAGGTGGTTATCGATCTCGCGACACGAGCACGCGCTATGTACTGGTTACGGCCTGATACGGTCGGCTGAAGTCGACCCACTGCCGTCGGTCAGGCCCTTGCCACCTCAGCGGCAGGTTACGGGGTGGAGCGGTCACCCGTGCTTGGCTGCGGTCAACCAATTCTCAGCCATTGCTGACATCCAGCACATCGGGAAGCAGCCGTTAGGCGACGACCGGTTCAGTCGGCATGCACTTCGTAAGCGGCCGGTTATCCCCTCTCGACCGAAGCGGTGTAATTCAGGTCTGCGCTACGAATCTTAAAGAAGCGCTCAACAACACCGTCAAAGACAACAAAAACGAGTTGTCCCCGTTGACAGAGATCGTGAAATGGACAACTGCCGAGCGCAAGCAGGTCAGCGGGGAACGGCCTGCCTAACGACAGGCCGCAGTCCCGTAGGCTCGTTGTAATCATTGGCTCGGTCTGAGAAAGCCCGGGCTGCGGACCGGCATTCGTCGGCGCCCGCGGCGAAATCGCCTCCCCGGACCGCTTTCACTAGTCCGTGATCATTCAGATCGTGCGGATCGACAACTTCCATCGACCCGTAGCGACGGAAAGTGTCCCGACACCACTCGGCAACGTTGCCATAAAGATCGAAAAGCCCCCACGGATTGGGCTTACGCCCGCCGGCGCGGTGAGTTTGACCGTTGCTGTTGACACGATACCAAGCGTATTCTTCCAGCATCGCCTGATCGTCGCCAAAAAACCAGCGCTGAGTCGTACCCGCCCGGCAGGCATACTCCCATTCCGCTTCGTACGGTAAATCTACGTGCGCGTCGCTGCTAATCACGCCATCGACGCGCAGACGATCGGACAGATGTGAACAGAAGTTGCGCGCTTCATCCCACGTGATTCCGGAAACGGGATGTTCGTCGCTATTTGCCAGAGACTCAGGCGCCTGCGGCAATTGGCCCGCGATCTCTTGCCATTGCGTGCGCGTGACCGGAGTTCGAGCGATCCAAAAGCCCTGCGTCAACCGGATCGGCTGGCAAGGCTGTTCGATTGTTGGTGCATCCGCAAAGCTGCTGCCAACCACGCCATTGCCTGGAGGGCACCACACGAACTGGAAGGCGCACCTATGCACAAGCGTTACCGTGCGGATAGTCCCGGCAGGATGGACTTCAAGTAAGGGATTCAAATCTTGTTGGGCCATAGATTGCTCTTCATGTACACCGACTCAGTTCATGGGTCGAACCAGAGTTCCGCCCTCTTGAATGTACCGTCTGGATTGCGTACCGACTTGGCATAGTCGATTCGAACCTTTGGGTAACCGCTGCGCTTCGCCATTTTGCCGGTGAACGTTTCGCCGGCGGCTTCCTCAGGTGTCATTTTCTTTTGGATGAATTCATTGAAAGTAGCGAGATTGTCTTCCCCATACCATAAGCCACGAATGCCCCGGACGGTGTCTCCGCCAGAGCGGAACTCCTCTAGAATCGCTTCAAATACCTCGCTGCCTCGCACTGTGGTGTTTGCTTCCTTGGTATAGATGCCAAGCTCCAGGTAGCCGTCTCCCTTTAGTTCTCCCAAGCCGAGCAGGGCATCCGTGACTGCGTCGCTAACACTGACATTGTTGCCGGTACGGACGACCCGCACCTTCGGCGGTGCCTTAGGCACGACTTCGGGCGGCTTTTCTTCCGGCGGTTTGACCTCAGGCGGCTTCACCTCGGGTGGTTTCACCTCGGGCGGGTTGATGTCTGGCGGTACACTTTTGCCGCCGAATTTTCCCTTGAACGCACGAGCGCCGAGGCCGAGCGTCAAGAGCTGGAAGAGCCCGGACGTGATCATCTCAGCTCGGTCGAAATCGCTCATCTTGGCTTTCAGGGTGCCGTCTGGATTGTGTTCGGCAAAAGCCCTGTATCCGACTATCCCCTCGACGACCTGCGGAATGCCTGTGACGTCAGCGATCCCCAGACCGACGAGCGCCAATCCTTCCCAAAAACCGGGCCCTCGTCCGTTGTCTTTTTCAAAGTTCGAAAACCGGGAATAGATGCCGAGTCCGATGCCGAGGATCAACGCACCGCCGATGATGAACGGTGCAGCCGCTTCAAAAAGCAGGCATAGCCCGCCGATGATAAGGAGCGGCACCAAAGCCGAGAGCAGACCATAGATGATGCCGCCCGCGATCTCGCCGAACGTGTCCTTGAACCAGCTTTTGATCGCCGCCGTCCACGACTTCGGCAGGAGCAACTCGAGGAACGTCTGGCCGCCATTTTCGGCGTTCTGTCGCTGATCGGCCGACGACCTGGAGTCCGCCTCGGACTTGAGCGACGTGTAGCTCGAATCGATATCGGCGTGCGTCGCCTGCGTTTTTCCCTGGACGACTTCAAGGTTGCCCTGCTGTTCCGTGGATGCCTGATCGACCGTCTTGCCGAGATCGGTTTGCGCCTGCTTCGCGCTGTCCTCCACTCCTGAAACGACGTGGGAACCCGCTTTGCCCATATCAGCCGATGCTTGAGACCCTGCCTCCGACAACAGCTGGCCCGTAGCCCGGACCGCGTTCTGGAACGTGCGCGAGGCGCCGGCCTGCCCAGAAGCAAGCTTCGTCGCAACGCCTGCGGCGCCGCTTTGCAGATTTACAGCGGCCGCGCTCGCAGCCGCGCCGATGGCGGCGACGCCATGCTGCGCGATTTCTCCGAACTGACCGCCGACGCGGGATTCCAGCCCCCCCAGTTCGGCAGCTGCCCGTTCGGCTAGCTCGGCCATCTGGGATCGGGCCTGCGGCGCCAGTTTCGAAGCCGTCGATTCGGGTGCCGCAGCCACGGCCAACCCCGCCTGCTGTGCCCCCTGCTCGAGAGTGGCAGCCAGTTGCTCGGCGTGCGTCGCGATTTCGGCGGCGCGCTGTTCGGCATGGGAGTCGAGGGCGCTGGCCAAAGCTTCAGCTCCGGACCGAACGCCCTGAACGACGGTTGCAGCACCGGCTTCCATCTTGTGTGCGGCCTGACCCGACAGCGCAGTCACGCTACTCAGGACGTTCGATGCCGCTTTTCCCAGACCCGACGTCGCGCTGTGAACCAGACCAGCAATATGGCCTGTCGCCTCGGGCACAGCCTGCCCGATGGAGGATACGAAATTCGTTACCTGCTCATCAATGAAACTTCCAAAGCTGCGAGCAGCGTCGCGGTTACCCTCATGGACCCGGGTGGCATCCTGATTGAAGTTTGCACTCGCCTGGGCATCTGCTTTCTGCGTCGCCTCCTGTTTGAAGCTGTCCGTCTCGCCGCCCGCGCTGGCAGGCTGCTGTGCCCTGGCCGCCCGCGCGTCACTGCCATCCCGGAATACCGCCGCCTCGGACTCTGCTGTCGCGTCTACTGAGGCTTTCTTGTCGGCGGCGGTCCGTGATGCTTGCGACTGGTGCTCCTCGACCTCTTTCGTGACGCGGCCTGTCTCGGCCGCTCCGCTTGCGTGGACATCGGCGGTGGCTGCGGCAAGTTCGGCTTGTACCGCCGCCACCGCAGCTTCTTCGCCGCCCGCGATGGCTACGTGGCCGGCGGCCAACTGTGCATCGATTTCGCCAGTCGCCGCAACCTGCGCAGCGCGAAGTCGAGTGGATCCCCGCTCGCCGATACTCACGACGGCTGACGCGACTGCTGCGGCCTGGTTCCGGATCTGTGCGGCCATGCGCGAGCCTTCGGCTGCGACATCGCGGCCGAGCGCGGCTGCCGGACCACGCACGCTTGCCAGCGCGTTGGCGTCGGGTGACGAAGCCGCGGCTCCCGGCGCCGCCCCGGGCGGTGGTACAAAGGGGACGGCGGCCGCCCTCGGTGCTTGCTGCCCAGCGTGCATCACAATTGCCGGCCGCCTCGCACCTGTAATGGATGGCAGTCTACGGGAGGTCGCAGGCGCCTTCGGCGCCGGATACGCATGCGCATGCGAGCGCGGCTCTGGCGATGCGGACTTATGCTTCGCCCCTCCCTTGGCGGTCGGCGCAAGCGCGTGCACCCGTGCGTGGAGGGGCGGCCGTTGCTGCCGCCGAGCGCGGATCGTTTCCTTGCTCTCTTTGGCGATGCGCGCTTCGACTGCTGCCAGCTTCGCTTCGGCTGCGTGGCCCCGCGCCACCTGGACCGTGCTCGACGGGATTGTCCGTTTGCGTTGCGACGCCGAGGGGGCTCTGAGCCTGACGATACCGAGATCGCCGCGCGCTGCCGCCGGCCCCAGCCGCTCTGCTTCTGCTTCGGCCGCTACCGGATGGGCAGGTGTATCGGATGCCGGCCGCTCGACCGGTACCGCGCCTTGCTGAATCGTGTGAACCAGTTCATGACCAAGAATTTCTTCGGCGCCAGTTCGCTTTAATACGCCGTCTGCGAAGTGTATGTTGCTCCCGAAGGTGACTGCGCTAGCCCCGCGGCTTTCGGCGACGTCGTCGCCGCTGTGCACCGTGACGCCGCTGAAGTCCGCACCCAACCGCTTTCCGAAGTGCTGCGCCTTGCCTGGATCGAGCAGTTCGTGTCGCTCCGGAATTCTCTCTTCGGCCACTGAATCAAGTGAGCGGGAGATGGGCACACTCCTCGGGGGGGCGCGGTCCACCTCCTTTGGGCCTGCTTTCGGGGCGACCTCACCCGGCCTCGAACCCAGATGCTCATCTTCCCCGGCTCCATTACGCCGATCCGTGACAACGTGCGCGGCCCATGTCGCCGCCATTTTGCCGTCAGCATCGAATTCACCTGTGGCATCCCGCGCTGCGGGTTCCGGTCGGATGGACGAAATCACTTTCTGAAGGTGGAAGTTGCCGCGCAATTGTCCAATCCGGCGAGCAAGGGCCCGTCGTTGCGAAATGGGCTGCGCCTTGTCGTTCAGGAGCGCGCTCTGAATCTCGACACTCTCTGCGGCAGCGACAAGTAATCCGCCAGAAGCGAACGCTTCGCGTGGTCGGTCAGTGGTAAATCCACTGGGTACTGGCGTGCTCCCTTCCGGCTGCCGTGACCGTTGATCGTTCTCGTGGCTAACGTTTACGGACACCTTCTCCATTACAGTCGCCGCACCGGAAGAGTTGTCTGGATCAGAGTCATGGCCGTTTGGTGAGCCGTCGTCAGACCGCCACAGACGAGGCTGCGATGGAGATCAGAAGTACGCGCCATATTGACCCGGATGGGTAAACTGGCGCGTCATACCACCCCTTGCGGCTCCAAGTTACGTAGGCAAATTGAGCGGCGCATGCCAACGACGGCGAGGCGATTTTGCCGGTGCCGCGGATGAGAGCCGCCAAGAATCTGGGCGCTCATCCACGCACCATTGTTTGCCACGACTGACGGTGTAGATGTGAGCCAAGCGAGCAGCACTGGCACTCTTTAGATAGGTGTTCCAACGCTTCTTTTGCATAGCGTTTTCCCGTCGCAACGATCCTGCAGTAACCGTTGCACTCGTCCGCGTCCCCTTCGCGTCCATCCCATCGCGCTACAGACTTCGCCCATGATGGACGCTGTGGTCATTTCCGTGACGTGCAGATTGGCCGGGGCCTGCGGGGGTGATTCATGCGAGCCCTCCTGTGGAGGCAGGAATCGAGCGCTAAGCTAGCATTTTCAGAAGTGTAGTCAGCGATCGCCTCGAATGCGAGGAAAGCTGCGCATTCGGATGGCGGTTTCGGCCGAAGGCGCGTGGGATCAATTTGTACATGAACGTCTCATATCCGGACGTACCCGACGTTCGAATGTCCGCCCGAAGGTCCTGGTCAACGTCTCTTGATTGGGCGGCGACAATTATGTTGGCCGGCGCATTGACTCAGGTTATTTGTTACCGATCACCGGTCGCGGCGCACGTTTTGACACACTCTGGGCCGACTGCCGCCCGATGCGGTCTGCCGAGATCGAAGCTGCCGATTCAGCTCGCAAGTCCCCGACATCCGCAATCTCGGAGCACCGAGTCAGGCTAAAGCTCGCGGTGACTCCTGGTAAACCTCCTCGGTAAGTTACAAGCAGAAGTCCACCTGGAAGGGCCGCCCGTTGAAGAGCAA
>NZ_CADIKK010000052.1 GCF_902859915.1 Paraburkholderia ultramafica | reverse complement strand
AGTGCGGATTGCCCGTGTGAAAGTAGGTAATCGTCAGGCTCCCCAGCAGCAAGCACAAACCCCACCTGACCCGGTGGGGTTTTTGCGTTTACGCGTGCATGAGAACCGCGCCCATCTCATTTCACGCGTACATGCGATTCGCGTGCCGGTTGCCGCGCCCACATTCCCCGAAAAACAGAAAGCGGCCGTGAAAGCGCCTCTCACGGTTCTTCCTCCGGTCTTCAGTTCTTCCCGACCCGCAACGCGTTCGCGTAACCGGTCAGCTCCAGATAACCCCGTCCCACCTCCGCACCTTCGCGACTCACCCGCACCGCAGCTTCCCGGTACAACGCGCCAGTCGATTGCCGCGAGTTCACCGACAAAGTCTCCCTGGTTCACCCCGCGCGACTCGGCTCGACTAAGCCCGCTTACGCACCTGCGTCTGATCCGGCCCGCCCGCGATAAAGCGGTCGAACCGTTCGCTCGCATCGGTGATGGCCCAAAGAGGCGCGCTGTGCAGTTGCCGGTCGTAAGTCGTAGCGATCGACGCAAAAAGCGCGAACCCCGCCTCGTCCAATCGCCACTCGCCAGTCTCCCGGCCGATATCGAACACCGCCGACACAGCGCGATCCGCCGCTCCGAGTTCTTCGCCGCTCACCGAACCGAAGCCCGACTCGACCAGAAAACCGGTCAGCAGCATGATCTGCGTGAGTGTCTGTGCGTCGGTCCTGCTGCCGGCGCCGCGGCGCAAGGCGTCGAGCGCCAGATGTACCCGCAACGCGAGCTCGTCGGCGATCTGCCGGGCGATGGGCAACAGCATGGCCTTGGCATGCCGCGCGCGCGCAACGCCAGTGTTGCGGGATAAGGGGATCGGTTGTGCCATGAAGGTCCAATGTTTATGCCTGTGCAGATGCAATAACGGCGCGCCCCGAAAAAGGTTGAGCCCTCGTTGTCCCTACCGCAAATCCATTGACCGAAACGCCGGCTGGCGGCTATATCCGCCCCAATCGGCGTCGCTCGGCGGCTCGACGCATCGTTTCAATTCACCTGATCGATGCCTGTCGGCCGCCCTTCATGGCACCGATGTGCCTCATCGAGAACCATGCTGTCACCCATGTCCCCAAGAATCGCCAAAGTGACCGTGCCACACCCACGTGAGCGAGACGCCAACGGTATCGAACTATTGCCGGTACCCAGCACGCACGTCCGACGCTCACCAAAACCGGCTCACTCCTCAACTCCCTCGTCCGATGGCGTCACACTACGCGCCCGAATCCGCCGACGAATCTCCGAATCCAGAATCAGACGCCCCCGCAGTTTGCCCTTCATCCGCTTTACGTAGCGCGGCGCTTCGGTCATGTGGATCACCATCAACTCACGCACCTTCTCGACGTCGCGCTCACGTGCCGCTTTCGTAATCGCCTTGTGAATCTTGACGTTCGCCTGACCGAACCGCTCATGTTCGGCTTGCGGCGTATCGTTACGAAACTCGATTAGCTGCCGGATCATTTCATTGATCAGCTCGCAACTGAAACGCAGAAACGGATTCGGATTCGCGGCTGCCAGAATGTCATGAAAGTTCACGTCTTCCTGACGTTGCCGCACGATGTCCTGGCCGCCATGCGCGGACGCCGGTCGATCGCAACACGCAATGCTCGCTTCGAGCGCGTCGAAGTCCTGTTCCGTCAGATGCGGTACAGCTCCCGCCGCGAGTTCCGGCTCGAGCAGCTTACGCACGGTGTAAATGTCATCGATCGAGACGTCCTTGAAGAACAGGTAGTTCTGTAAAAGCTGCAACGTGCGATCGAGCGGCACTTCAACCACCATGCCGCCGCCGCTCGGACCGGTCGTCACCCTGATCAGACCTTGCACCTCGAGCGACTTCAACGCCTCGCGGATCGTACTCTTGCTCACTGAGAAGAGCTGCTGCAGTTCCACCTCGCGCGGCAGCCGATCACCCGGCTTCAGGTCTTTCTCCGTGATGAGCCGCTTGATTTCCTCCGCAACCAGATCGCCGCGCTTTTGCTGCTTGATCTCGATCGCGGCGCCAGCCTTGGCTCGGACCATGGCCATATTCGATGCTCCCAGTTTGTCCTGCACGATCTTCGATCGACCCGCCGGCTACTTCACGGTCAGGAGCGACGCCCAGATACGGCCAGGAATTTTGCCTTATTGACACCCGAATTTATTGTACCTACGATCAAGTCCAACCTATTTATCATGATAAATAGAACAAAGCCGAAGAGGTGGAAAACTTCAAGGCGGCCAGCAAGCTCAAGCAGTCGTTCGCGTGGTGCGTGCAGTTTCGTAGCCGGTCAGTGCGTGTCTCTTTTCTAAGGAGCGTCATTTTGAATCGCCGAAATATGTTGAAGCTGGCCGCGTTGTCGGCCGTTCCGGGGACGTTGGGCTCGCTGGTCGCGCGAAGCGCGTTCGCGCAGGCCGGTACTGTGCAGTTCGCATGTCCGGTGCCGATGTCGGGACCGTTCGCCGCGAACGGCAAATACGCCGACCTCGGCATGAAGCTCGCCATCGAGCAGTACGGCAAGGTCCTCGGCCAACCGCTCGCATATACGGCGCTCGACACGGAAGGCAAACCCGCAACGGCGGTGCGTCGCGTGCAGGAAATCGCGCAGCAGAAGAACGCGCGCTTCTGTGCCGGCGGTATTCTGTCCTCCGAAGCATTGGCGATGGGCAAGGAAGTGCAGAAAGCCGGCGGCATTTTCATCACGACTGCGGGCGCGGACGAAATCACCGGCAAGGACTGCAACGCAGCCACGTTCCGCTGGTCGGTGCCGACCTACGGCGCGATCGAACAGACGGTGCGTCCACTGATCCAGACGTTGCCCAAAGCAAAACGCTGGTACACCATTACGCCGCAATATGTGTTCGGCGACGGGTTGCTGTCGGCAGCCAAGGCGATCTTCAAGGAAAAAGGCATCGAGCATGTGGGCAACAGCTACCACTCGCTCAACGAGAAGGAATTCAGCGGCTACCTGACGAATGCCGTCGCCGCGAAGCCCGACGTCCTGCTGATTCTGAACTTCGGCTCGCAGTCGTCCGATACGCTGCGCCAGGCCGTGAGCTTCGGCATGAAGAACAATTGCACGATCCTGATGGCGTGGGCGTCCGGCCTCGAGCAATTCGAATCGCTTGGTGCGGACCTGTGCGAAGGCGTCTATTTCGGCGCGCAGTATTGGCACGGCATCGATTCGCCGCTCAATCACGATCTCGTCAAGCGCGCCAACGCCGCGTTCAAGGCAAACCCCAACTACAGCCTCGCAGGTTCCTATATCTGCACGAAGATCCTGCTCGACGGCATCATCAAGGCGGGCACGGTCGATCCGAAGAAGGTGGTCACCGCGCTCGAGGGCATGAAATACGACGGTCTGACCGGTCGGGAGGAAGTCCGCGCAGGCGATCATCAGGTGCTGAAGAACTACTATCTGTTGAAGGGCAAGGCGAAGAGCAAGATGAAAAACGCCGACGACTACGCGGACATCGTGAGTTCCGGTCAGTCCTTCCTGTCGCTCGACAAGACCGGCTGCAAGATGACGTGACGCCTTTGTGCCGCCCACGAGCGTGGCACGTTCGTCGCGCGAGGCTGCATCGCGACACTTCTTCGCCATACCCATCAGAAGGACGCCATGAACGTTTATCTTCTGCAGATCGTCAACGGCATCGGAGTGGGGATGCTGTATTTCCTGCTCGCGGTCGGTTTGTCGATCGTATTCGGCCTGCTGCGCTTCGTGAATTTCGCGCACGGCGCGTTCTATCTGCTCGGCGCCTACTTCTGCTATCAGGCGATGCAGTGGTCGATGAGTTTCTGGGCCGCGCTGATCGTCGTACCGATTGTGGGCGGCGCGCTGGCGTGGGTCGTCGAGAAACTGATTCTGCGGCACGTTTATGCGCAGCAGCACGAGTTTCATATTCTCGTGACCGTCGGCCTCGCACTCGTCGTGCAGGAATGCGCGATCCTGGTCTGGGGGCCGCTCGGCGATAACGTCGCGGTTCCCGATATCCTGAACGGCGTGGTGATCTGGGGCAGCTTCGTGTACCCGAAGTACCGCTTGTTCGTGATCGGCATCACCGCCGTGCTGGCCGCGCTTTTGTGGTGGGTGCTGGAGGGCACGCGACTCGGCAGCGCGGTGCGCGCGGGCAGCGAATCGACCGAGATGGTGTCGCTGCTCGGTATCAACGTATTGCGCGTTTTCAGCCTCGTGTTCGCGCTCGGTGCCGCGACCGCTGCGCTGGCGGGCGTGCTTGCCGCCCCGATTCGCGGCGTCGATCCGTTTATGGGCATCGAGGCGCTCAGCGTCGCGTTCGTCGTGGTCGTGGTTGGCGGGATGGGCAATTTTCTCGGCGCGCTCGTCGGTGGTCTGCTGGTGGGGATCGTGCAAAGCGTGATGAGCACGTTGTGGCCCGAAGGCGCACGGCTGATGATCTACGTCGCGATGGCCGCGGTTCTCTTGCTGCGTCCGAACGGTTTGCTCGGGAGGGCCGCATGATCGACACTTCAAAGACCGCTGTGCAAAGCGTCCGCGCTTCATCGACGCGACAGGGCATGAAGCACTCGCTGCATCGCTATCGTTTTTTGCTGCTTGCGCTGCTGGTCGTGTGCATCTTGCCGCTGACGCTGCGCTCCGGATCGCTGGCCACGGAAGTGCTGGTGTTCGCGCTCGCCGCACTCGGCTGCAATCTGCTGCTTGGTCACACAGGTTTGCTATCGTTCGGGCAGGGCATTTTCTTCGGGCTCGGTAGCTATTGCGCGGGACTGGTGCTGACCAAAACCGCGTTGCCGGTGCCGGTGGCGTTGCTCGCGTCCATCATGATCGGCGCGGCCGCCGCCGCGCTGGTCGGCTGGTTTTCGATTCGCCAGCGTGGTACGTACTTCGTAATGCTGACGCTCGCGTTCGGCCAAATGTTCTATTTTCTCGCCTACACCACGCCCGATCTGACGGGTGGCGACAACGGCCTGCTCGACATTCCGCGTCCTGCTCTGGGCCTGTTTGGCAAAGTCGTCGTGCCGTTGACATCGCCATGGCAATACTACGGCTTCGTTGCGGTGTTATTCCTCGTGGTGTTCTGGCTGCTGATGCGCGTGTCGCATTCGATATTCGGCCGGACCTTGCTCGCGATTCGCGACAACGAAGCGCGTGCGGCCGCGGTAGGCTACGACGTCAAGCGCTTCAAGCTGATGGCGTTCGTGATCTCCGGCGCGGTCACGGGACTCGCCGGCGCGCTGCATGCATTGATGACCGGCATCGCGCCGCTCTCCAACATCGACTATCACACGAGCGAAATGATCCTGGTGATGACGGTGATCGGCGGGACGGCCAATCTGTTCGCGTCGGTATTGGGGGCGGCGTTCTACGTGCTGTTCGCCGACTGGCTTTCGACGCTGTGGCCACGCTGGCTGTTGCTGCTCGGCATCGTGTTGATCGCGGTCAGCCTGTTCATGCAGCGCGGGCTCTGGGGACTGGGCGAGCGCATCTGGCAAGCGCTGCGCCGCAAGCCGTCCGCCCAGGCAGACAACAACGCAGACAACGGCGCAAGCAAGGAGGCCGCATGAGCGAAGCCATTCTGCGAGCGAGCGGCATCGTGAAGCGCTACGGTAAATTCACTGCGCTCTCCGAAGTGAATCTGAGCATCATGCCGCGCACGGTGCATTCGGTGATCGGTCCGAACGGCGCGGGCAAGACTACGCTCTTTCACGTGTTGACCGGCACGCTGCCCATTACCGAAGGCAAGATCGTCTTCGACGGTCACGACGTCACGCATGAGCCTGACCATAAGCGCGTGCGCCGTGGCGTCGCGCGGTCGTTTCAGGTGACCAGCCTGTTTGCCAATCTGAGCGTGCGCGAAAATCTGCGGCTCGCCGCGCAAGGCGTCGACGCAGTGCGCGCGCTGAATGCGTGGACGCCGCCGCACGGCGCGCTCACACTTGCGGACACCCTCGACAGCGTGCTCGAACGACTCGCGCTGCAGCGTTTCGGCGACGCGTCGGCGGGCGCGCTGTCGCACGGTCAGCAGCGGCGGCTCGAAGTCGGCATGGCGCTCGCCGCGCGGCCCAAGGCGATCTTTCTGGACGAGCCGACCTCGGGCATGGGCATCGACGATCTCGACGAAATGAAGCAATTGATTCGCGGCCTGCGCGACGATTACACGGTCGTGCTGATCGAACACAACATGGGCATCGTGATGGACATCTCCGACACGATCACCGTGATGCAGCAAGGCCGCGTGCTGGTGGAAGGGCGACCGGACGACATCCGCGGCGACGAGCGTGTGCGCAGCGCCTATCTCGGCAACATGATCACCGGAGGCCGCGCATGATTCTCGACGTGCAACAGATTCACGGCTTCTACGGCAAGAGCCATATCCTGCAAGGCGTGTCCTTGCAGATCGGCGACGGCGAAACGATCACGCTATTGGGCCGCAATGGCGCAGGTAAGTCGACCACGCTCAAGGCGATTGCCGGCGTCGTCACGCCGCAGCGCGGCACCGTGACGTTCAATGGCGCGAAGATCGGCGGCATGCCGCCGCACAAGATCGCGTCGCGCGGCGTGTGCTTCGTGCCCGAGCATCGCGGCATCTTTCGTCTGCTCACGGTCGAAGAAAACTTGCGGCTCGGCGCACGCAAGGATTCACCGTGGCAACTGGACAACATCTACTGCATCTTTCCGCGTCTCAAGGAACGGCGCACGAACGGTGGCGCACAACTGTCCGGCGGCGAACAGCAGATGCTCGCGATTGGCCGGGCGCTGATGAATCACCCGCGTTTGCTGATGCTCGACGAGCCGGTCGAAGGCCTCGCGCCGGTGATCGTCGAAGAAATCGTCGCGCAGCTCAAGCTGATTCGCGAAGCGGGCGTCGCGATTCTGCTGGTCGAGCAGAACCTCGAAGTCTGCACGCAACTCGCGGACCGCCACTACATCATCGAACAAGGCGTGATCGTCTATTCGGGCGACAACGCGTCATTCTCCGCGGACGAGTCGATCAAGGACCGTTATCTCGGCGTGGGCGTCGTTTGACGCTTGCGTCGTCTTCAATATGAGGAAACATCGATGCAGGTTCATGAACCAACAACCGTCGCGACGCCCGCCGATCTGCGAGTCGACGGCGCGCGCCTCTGGCGCAGTCTCATGCAGCTCGCGCAGATCGGCGCCACCGATAAAGGCGGTGTGTGCCGGCTCGCGCTGACGGAGCTGGACCGCCAGGCACGTGATCTCTTCATCGCGTGGGCGAAAGAGATCGGCTGCAGCGTGCGGGTCGATGCGATCGGCAATATCTTCGCGCGTCGCGCCGGTTTGCGCGACGACCTGCCGCCGGTGATGACCGGCAGCCATATCGACACGCAACCGACGGGCGGCAAGTTCGACGGCAACTACGGCGTGCTGGCGGGTCTCGAAGTGCTGCGCACGCTGGCCGATGCCAACGTGCAGACGCTCGCGCCACTGGAAGTCGCGGTGTGGACCAACGAGGAGGGTTCGCGCTTCGTGCCGGTGATGATGGGCTCGGGTGTGTTCGCCGGCGCGTTCACGCTGGAGCATGCGCTCGGGCAATGCGATCGCGAGGGCGTCTCGGTGCGGGACGCGCTCGCGGCGATCGGCTATGCCGGTGAGAACGAAAAACCGCATACCGTCGGCGCGTATTTCGAAGCGCATATCGAGCAGGGGCCGGTGCTGGAAGCGCACGACAAAACCATCGGCGTAGTGCAAGGCGCGCTCGGCCAACGCTGGTACGATGTGACGGTGCATGGCATGGAAGCGCATGCGGGACCGACGCCGATGGCGTTGCGTCGCGACGCGCTGCTCGTCGCAGCGGATCTGATTCACGCGGTCAATCGCATCGCACTCGCTCACGCGCCGCATGGCCGTGGCACAGTAGGCTGGCTCGACGTGCATCCGAATTCGCGCAACGTGATTCCGGGCCGGGTGACGTTCACGGTCGATCTGCGTGCCGCCGACGATGCGACGCTCACCGCAATGGACAATGCATTGCGCGCCGCGTGCTCGGTGGCGGGCGAGAAGACCGGCATTGCGGTCGACGTCGACCAGGTCGTGTATTTCCCGCCGCAGCCGTTCGCGGCGGAACTGGTCGCGGCGGTGAAACAGGGCGCGGACACGCTCGGCGTTTCGTCGATGGACGTCATCAGCGGCGCAGGGCACGACGCAGTCTACCTGGCGCGAGTCGCGCCCGCAGCGATGATCTTCGTGCCATGCAAGGACGGCATCAGCCACAACGAAATCGAAGACGCGCGCGCGGATCATCTGGAAGCCGGTTGCAACGTGCTATTGCAGGCGATGCTGGACGCCGCGCTAAAAGTAGGGAGCGCAAACACATGAAGATCCTTATCGCACGGATGAATCACGAGACCAACACGTTCTCGCCGGTCGCGACGCCGCTGGCTGCATTCGGCCGCAACGGTCCGAGCTATGGCGAAGACGCGTTCAACGAAAACAAGGGCATGCAGACGGCGATGGCCGCGTTCATCGAGGCCGCCGAGCACGAACACGCCGAGATCGTGACGCCGGTGTCCGCGTCGGCGAATCCGAGCGGACCGGTCGAGGCCGCCGCTTACGATGCGATCTGCGACGCGATCGTGGCGGCTGCAACCGACTGCGACGCGGTGATGCTCGACCTGCACGGCGCAATGGTTGCCGAATATTCGAACGACGGCGAAGGTGATCTGCTAGAACGCGTGCGCGCATTGCTGCCGGATGCGCCGATCGCGGTCGCCCTCGATCTGCACGGCAACGTCACGCAGAAGATGATCGACAACGCCGACGTGATCGTCAGCTTCAAAACCTATCCGCACGTCGATATGTACGAGACCGGCGCGCACGCGGCGCGTCTGCTGTTCGAGCTGGTCCACGGCAAGACGAAGCCGGTGATCGCATGGCGCCAGCCGCCGCTGCTCACGCATACGCTGCGCAGCGCGACCGCCGAAGGCGCGATGAAGCGCGCGGTGGACGCGGCGCGCGCGGCCGAGGCCGACGGCATGCTGGCGGTGTCGGTGTTGTCCGGCTTCTCGCTGGCCGATATCGCCGGGCCGTGCATCAGCGTCGTCGTGGTGGGCAACGGCGAGCGCGCCCAGGCCGAAGCGGTGGCGGAGCGCATCGCCCGGCAGATCTGGGATGAGCGCGAAGATTTCGTCTATCGCAGCGCGCCGCTCGCGGAGTCGGTTGCGCAAGCGGCGGCGCTCGCGCAGGGCGCCGACAAGCCCGTGCTGTTGCTCGATCACGGCGACAACTGCATGTCGGGCGGCACATGCGACACGATGGATCTGCTCGAGGAAGCGTTGAAACAGAAGCTCGAAGGCATCATCAGCGGGCCGTTGTGCGATCCGCAAGCGGTCGCGGCGTTGATGTCGGCGGGCGTCGGCAGCACGGTGACGCTGACGATCGGCAACAAGGTCGCGAGCGACGCGTTGACGCCGCGTCCGCCGCTTGCCGTGACCGGCGTGGTGCGTGCGCTGACCGACGGCGAATACGTGATCAGCGGTCCGACTTACACCGGCCAGCGCGCGTTCATGGGACGTGCCGCGGTACTCGACACGGGCACCGTGAAACTCGTGATGACCGAGCGCACGCACGAACCGTGGGATCTCGGCGTGTTCGAGAGCGTCGGCATCGATCCGCGTCGCGCGCGGTTCCTGCTGCTCAAATCGCGCATGTATTGCCGGCCGGTTTTCGTGCCGATCGCGGCGGCGCTGGTGGAGTGTGATAGCCGTGGCGTGACGAGTTCGGATTACGGGCTGTTCGCATTCAAGCATGTGAAGCGGCCGGTTTATCCGCTGGATACGCGGACCGAGTGGCCGTCGACGAACTGAGAGAAGTACCCGCGTCGCTATAAAGAGCGGTTAGGGCTTGTGCCGCGCTCGCGGAGTCTCTATAATTCGCCGCTCTAAAGGCTCGTAGCTCAGTTGGTTAGAGCACCACCTTGACATGGTGGGGGTCGTTGGTTCGAATCCAATCGAGCCTACCAACGCATCAGTGACGTAGACGAAAGCGGTTCCGCTTTCGTCTACTGTGCTGTCAGTTTGTCCCTTCTGCATTGCCTCCCCTTCTTCGCCGCCTGATTCGTTCGCGAGTGCCGTTACGCGTTCACGCTTGTCCAATTGCGTCGTCTTTCGTTAATGCGCGGTACAGTTGAGCCTTCCGGTTTCGCAACTGAATAAACTGCCGTCAGCGCGCGACGCGGCGCCGGCAGCTTGAAAGGAAGCTGACGCTATGAAGAAGCTCATCAACGACGTCTGCGCCGTTGTCCCCGACATGCTCGACGGGCTCGCGGCGCTCAATCCCAATCTCTCGCTATTGCAAGGCAGCACGATCGTCGTGCGGGCCGATGCCGAGGCCGTTGCCGCGCGCGGCGAAGTCGCGCTGATCTCGGGCGGCGGCTCGGGCCACGAGCCCGCGCATGGCGGCTATGTGGGCCACGGCATGCTGAGCGCGGCGGTGGCGGGCGAAGTCTTCACGTCGCCGTCCACGGACGCGGTACTCGACGCGATACGCGCGGTGGCCGGCCCGGCAGGTGCGTTGCTGATCGTGAAGAACTACACGGGCGACCGTTTCAACTTCGGGCTCGCCGCCGAGATCGCGCGCGCCGAGGGCATCCCCACCGAGATGGTGATCGTCGCCGACGACGTCGCGCTGACGGCGAGCGGCGACCATGCGGGCCGTCGCGGGCTCGCGGGGACCGTGCTGGTTCACAAGATCGCGGGTGCGGCAGCCGCCGCCGGCCGGCCGTTGGCCGTGGTCGCGCGGATCGCGCGCGAGGGCGCCGCTGCGCTCGGCACGATGGGCGTCGCGCTCACGCCGTGCACGGTGCCGGCCGCGGGCAAGCCTGGGTTCGAACTGGCCGATGGCGAAATCGAATGGGGTCTCGGCATTCATGGCGAACCTGGTGTGGAGCGCGGCGCGATGGAGCCGGCCGACGCGATCGTCGACAAGCTGCTGGCGAAGATCGTCGGCGATCTGTCGCTGCAAGCCGGTGGGCGAGTGGCGCTGCTGGTGAACAACCTCGGCGGCACGCCGTCGAGCGAATTGAACATTGCGGCCAGGTCCGCGTTGCGTTATCTGGCTGGGCGCGGCATCAAGGTGGAGCGCGCGTGGGCCGGCACGTTCCTGAGTGCGCTGGAAATGTCGGGCATCTCGTTGACGCTGTTGCGAGTGGACGATGAACGGCTCGGCTGGCTCGATGCCGTCACGCACACCAGCGCATGGCCCGGGTTGAGCGGCCGCGTCGCGCCGGTATCGGTGCGGGCCGCACCGGTTACGCCGGAGCGCGCGAGCGGTGCGACGCTGGCGCGCGAAGCGACGCTGCGCCGCGTGATCGAAGCCGTGTGTGCGTGCCTGCTGACAGCGGAACCGGCGCTGACCGAGATGGATCAACGCGTCGGCGATGGAGATCTCGGTATCAGTCTGTCGCGCGGCGCGCGCGCGGTGCTTCATGAGATCGATGGCTATCCCGCCGAATCGACGCCGGGCGCCGTGTTGCGCAGCATGTCCGCGACGCTGCGACGTGTGGTCGGCGGGACCTCGGGTCCGCTGTACGCGGTGCTGCTGTTGCGTGCCGCTGCTACGCTAGAACAGCCGGGCGGCGCCACCGCGCAGCAATGGGCGGCGGCGTTCAGCGCGGGCGTCAACGGATTGATGGAGCTCGGCGGTGCGCAGCCGGGCGATCGCACGATGGTCGATGCGCTGAAACCCGCCGCCGATGCGTTGCAGTCCGCGCTCGCACGCTCGCAGGAGATCCACGCGGCGTTGCAAGCTGCCGTCGACGCGGCCACCGAAGGTGCGGCGCATACGGCGTCGATGCGTCCGCGACGCGGTCGTTCGAGTTATCTCGGCGATCGTGCGCTTGGTCACGCGGACCCGGGCGCGCATGCGGTGGCGTTGTGGCTTATCGCGATTAGCGCGGTGCTGAACGGTTGAGCGAGTGGCGGCATGCGTTCGCATGCCCGCGCAATGCCCGCTCTACAAACAGCACTCGCCGTCGAAATAAGCCTTGCGCCAGCGGGTGATCGTCACGCGCTCGAACAGATCGACCAATGAAAACGGATCGGCCGCGATAAACTTCTCGGCTTCCTCGCGCGTTTCCAGATCGACGACATACACGCCGCCGCCCGCGCCGCTGCCGTCGTCGTTCAGCTTCGCGCCGCAAGCGAGCAGCAACGCCTTGTGCTTCTCCAGAAACGCCAGATGGGTATCACGCTCACGCGTGCGGACGTCGGCGTGGCCAGGCTTGTCGAATGTTTCGATGATGTAGGGCATCTGCGCTCCGCTTCAGTTCTGCGCGATCGCGGACGGATGCTGCGCGAGCGGCGTCACGTTCACGGCCATGTACGGAAAGAGCGGCAACGAACTGAGCAGCGTGTGCAGCTCGTCATTCGACTCGACGTCGAACACGCTGTAATTCGCGTACTGTCCCGCCACGCGCCACAGGTGACGCCACTTACCCTCGTGCTGCAGTTTCTGCGAGAAGGCCTTTTCTTCGGCCTTCAGGCGATCGGTCAACGCCGTGTCGACGTCGGCAGGAATCTGAACCTGCATGTGAACCAGATATAGCATTCGAGACTTCTCCATCGAATAGGCCGCAATGCTGCGGCCGGATGTTTTTGCTCAACCCCAGGCGAGAATCGCCACCGTGTACACGATGCCGATCCAGAACATCATGATGACCGTATAGCCCATGATGTCCTTCAGTTTCAGCTTCGACAGCGCGAGCGCCGGCAGGATCCAGAACGGCTGGATCAGATCGTTCCATGCGTTGCCGAGCATCACGGCGGTCGCGGTGTGGCCGACCGATGCGCCGATCGACTTGGCCGCCTCGATCATGAATGGCCCCTGAATTACCCAGTGGCCACCGCCCGAGGGCGCGAAGAAGTTGATGAAGAACGAACTGACCAGGCCCCAGAACGGCAGCGTGGCGGGCGTCGCGATGTTGACGAAGAAATGCGAGAACGTGTTGACCAGACCCGACGCCGCCATGATCGCCATGATGCCCGCATAGAACGGGTACTGCAGAATGATGCCGCTGATCGTGCGAATCCCTTCGTTGAGCTTTTCGACGTAGCGAATCGGCGTGCCGAGCAGGATGATGCCGAGAAACAGAATGATGAAGTTGATCAGGTTCAGGTCCATCGAACCGCCGCCGTGGAAATGCAGCGCCACGTAGATCACGCCGATCACGCCGATCAGATAACTCAACAGGCGGCTGTTGTTCAGGCGGTTGGCAATCGTGTTGCTTTCGTCGATATCGAGCGCGGGCGTTGCGACTTTCGGCGCTTCGTACAGCGCGGGGTTGATTTCCGTGACCGGCTGGCCCGGCTTCGGATGCAGCCATGCGTTGAGCAGCGGCAGTGTGATGATGACGACGAGGCTCGTGATCAGCATGGTCGGCGAGAAGATCGTTTGCGCGAGCGGAATCACGCCCATCTGCGCTTCCATCGGATGCCCCTTGGTGGAGATCAGCACGGGAATGCTCGCCGACAGACCGAGACCGTACATCGTGAAGCCGCTATACGCGGACGCGATGATCAGCGGGTAATGCACGCCCTTGATGCTCATCGCGAGCTTGCGCGCCACGATGCCGCCGATCACGAGACCAAAGCCCCAGTTCAGATAGCTGCCGATACCGCCGACCAGCGTCGCGACGATCACCGCCGTGCGCGGATCGTGTACCCGCGCGACCAGCCGGTCGAGGAACCTTTCGGTCAGCGGCGCGGTGGCGAGCACATAGCCCATCGCGAGAATCACCGCCATCTGCGTCGTGAACGCGAGCAGCGCCCAGAAACCCTTGCCCCAACTCAGGGTGAGCGCGGCGACCGCCTGGCCCTGAACGAGCACGGCGAGAATCATCGTGAGCAGCGTGAGGCCGATCGCGAACACGAATGGGTCGGGCAAATACTTGCGCATCAGCTCGGTGAAGAAGGCGGTGATTTTCTGCATGTGACTGTCTCCAGGTTTGGTCGAATAATAGTTTTCGGGTCATGCGGCGAAGATGGCGGAATGTAACGGCTGCCGCTATGAATCGTTCGATACGGATTCCTTGCGATACTGGGCCAGCTTCATCAACGCGCGATCGCGCCAGGCGACGCGCGCTTCCCATTGGTCGAGCGGCAATGCGCTGCGGCGCGCGGCCGTCACTTCGGCGACGAGTTCCGGCGTCCATGGATCGTGCTGTCCGCGTTCGGCGCCCATGCGCGCGTACGAGGGGCCCATCTTCTGCGCGTGTGAGGCGATGCCGCCGCGCGTATTCAGATCGGCGGTTTCGAATGGGCCGATCACCGACCAGCGCAAACCGAGCGCTTCACGCACGACGGTGTCGATGTCGTCCACCGAGGCGACGCCGTCGCGCACGAGGCAATACGCTTCGCGCAACAGCGCGCCTTGCAGCCGGTTGAAGACGAAGCCTTCCAGTTCCCGCATGACGCGCACTGGTTTGAGGCCGGCATCGGTGTAGAGATCGATCGCGCGCGTAACGGCGCCGTCATCGGTGAACGGCGCGGGCACGATTTCGACGACGGGAATCAGATAGGGCGGATTGCCCGGATGCGCGACGAGGCAACGACCGCGACCCGGCATCGTGTCGTCGATAAAGCGCGAGGTCGCTAGAAACGACGACGCGCTCGCCAGAATCGCGTACGCGGGCGCGGCGCGATCGAGTTGCGCGAACAGCTCGCGCTTGATCTCCTCGCGCTCGGGGGCGCACTCCTGCACGAGATCGGCATTCGCTGCGGCGGCGTCCAGTGTCGCGACGATCTCGACGCGAGCCGCCACCACGTTCGCCGCTTCTTCGAGCAGCCCGAAGCGGGTCAGCTCTTCAAGACGTTGCAGGATCTCCGCCGGTGCAAGCTCGCGCCGCTCTGCCGCCGGATCGAACAGGCGCACCTGCCAGCCGGCGCGCGCAAACACCACCGCGAACGCAATGCCGATACTTCCGCCGCCGACAATCCCCGCACGCCGCGTCACCTGAGCGCGCATGCTCAGACTCCCGCGACGCCGACGGTCATGCCGCCGCACACGTACAGCACCTGGCCCGTGACGAAACCGCTGCGCGCATCGAGCAGATACGACGCGGCATGCGCGACGTCGTCCGGCGTGCCGACGCGTTTGACCGGCACGCTGTCGATGATCGCGCGCGTGCGCGGCGCATCCGGCGGATTCGCGCGGTCGAACAGTTCGGTGCGAATCGGGCCGGGGCCGATCGCGTTCGCGGTCACGCCGAACGCGCCGAGTTCGAGCGCCCACACGCGCGTCATGCCGATCAACGCGGCCTTGGTTGCCGAATAGGCGGTGCGCAATTCCTTGCCGAGCGCCGCGCGCGAGGACATATTGACGATCCGTCCAAAGCCCGCTGCCTTCATGCCGGGCAACAGCGCCTGCATACATTGCAACGAGCAACGCACGTTGAGCGCCCACGCGCGTTCGAGTTCGTCGAGCGATTGATCTTCCGCATTCGCCGGCACCACGACGCCGACGTTATTGACGAGACGCGTAATCGGACCGCCTTCGAGTGCGCGTTCGAGCGCGCTCGCGGTCGCTTGCGGGTCCGACAGGTCGGCGATCAGCCCATCGCCCACACGGTCGATCACGATCACGTCATAACCATCCGCCTTGCAGCGCTCGGCGCATGCCGCACCGATGCCGGCGGCGCCGCCGGTAATCAACACTCGTTCTTTGGCCATGTTTCAGATTCAGAAAGGGAAAGAGGAACAGTTCAGACTGTCGCGATCGGCGTGACGGGCGAACCCATCGCGCCCGGCAATCGAAGCGGCGGCGCGGTCAGCATGAAATGCGAGCGGCCGTTTGCGCGCAGCCAGTTGGCCAGATCGCGCAAGTACCAGAGTTCGCCGAGCGGCAAACCGAGTTTGAAAAGGCAATGGTGATGCAGCGGCAGCAGCGGATGCTCGCCTGGCGTGGCGGGCGAGCGCGCCGGATAGCGTTCGACCGCGTAGTTGTCGGCGGCGAGCGCGGCGATGCCCGAATCGGTGAGCCATTGCAGCAGGCGTTCGTCGCGGCCGTCGAGTGCGCAGCAATGACTGTCGAGCACCGCTTGGTCAGGCTGGCGATTCATCTCCAGCACCATTTCGGCGAAGCCGGTGCGCAGCACGAGCATGTCGCCGCGCCCGATCTGCACGCCATCGGCTTCGATCGCGAACATCAGGTCGTCGTAGCCGACCGTGCGATGTTCGCGCGCGTAGTGCGCGACCAGGTCGACCAGCACGCCGCGGCCCTGCATGCCTTTGACCGCGAGGTTTTCGATGCCGAGCACGTCGGCGTGACTGTGTTCGCCGCCGCATGCGTGCGGCGCAAAACCGTCGTCCGCCCGATACTCGATCGGCCCGACGATGTCCGCGTGCGCGCGATAACCGTTGTAGTAGACACTCTCGGGCACGCCGTCGCCGTCCGCATCGAAGCGCGCGCCCACATGCGCGAGCGAATCCCATTGCGTCGAGTATTGCAGGCTGAGCAGCACCTGGTCGTCGCTGACCACGTCGGTGGCACCCGGTTCATTGCGCGCGAACGGGAAGTTCACGTAAGGCAGGTCATCCCTGAACGTGGGCCACAAGACCGGCGGATGACGGCGCACGTTCAGCTTGTTGTCGCCGGGAAAGTCGAGCGGCAGCGACAGGCAGAAGCTCAAGCCCGCGCGGATTTCACGCGCGCCCTTGAGCACCTGTTCCGTGCCGATCAGATTCGGCCTGCCGAGTTGGTCGTCGGCTCCGAAGTCGCCCCAGTTCGAGCCTTCGGGTCTGTTCTTCCAGCGCATTGCAACGTCCTTTGCTTGTCTGGCCTGCGTGCTCCACCGTTCGGACAACGAACCGTGGATGCGCGCCGTCACGCGAGCAGTGCTGGCGGGATCTGACCGTAAATGTCGAGCAGCGCTTCGATCGCGCGTTGCTCGTTTTTGAGGAGCCGTGCCTTCGGACCGCCGAGCACCAGCGCGAACGCCTCGCCGTGAATCAGGAAGCCGCGCGCGAGACCGGCGACGTCTTCGACGTTTTCACCCGTCGAGCGATGCCAGCCGTTTTTCACGCCTTGTTCGACTTCGATCTCGAGCGTCTTGCGATCGATCACCGAGCCATCGGTCGACGCGCTCAGCGGTTCGCAACTGTCGAGCAGCTTGCGGCGCGCGTCCACCGACAGCGCGCCGAGCAGCGCCTTGCCCGCCGCGCTCGCATGCACATACATGAAGCCACCGGGCTCGTCGCTATAGCGGATCTTCTGGCGCGATTCCATCACGTCCAGATAGACGACGCGGTTGCCGGCCAGCGTGGCGAGCGCCGCGGTCTCGCCGGTGGCGTCGCGCAGCGAACTGAGCAGCGGCTGGAACAGCAGCGTCAGCGGGTCTTCGCTGCAGATGTCGCGGGCGACGTGCAGCAGCCGCTGGGTCGGGTAATAGCCGGCCTTCACGCCCGGCGCGTACAGGTAGCCCTTGGCCACCATGGTCTGCAAAAGCGCGTGACAACTCGACAGCGGGATCTCGGTCCGACGCGCGATCTCGCTGTAAATCATGGGTTGCCGCACTTCGGCAAAGAGGTTTATCACGTCGAAGACGCGTACTGCAGTTTTCACATCCATGAGAACATTATCGGCATTTCGATAATGCGATGGCAATAGGATGAGGGGTAAACACCTGGGCCGTGGCGTTCCTGGCTCGACGAAACTCGCGATGCCGGGCATGGCGCTCGCGTCGATTCCGCACTCGCTGTACTACGCGGCGATGGCCGGCATTTTGGCGAAATCGTTTCCGGTCCAGGTGCGATACACGGGTATTTCGCTTTCCTGTCAAATCTGCGGCATGGTGTTTGCCGGCACGACGCCGATTCTCGGGCAATACCTGTTCGGCGCGACCGGCTCGATTCTGTCGGTGGTCGCGCTTGGCGTTCTGCATGTGCTGATTACGCTGGTCTGCGCGCTCGGTCTGATCACGCGGATGCGTCAGGAAGGCGTGCGCGATGCGGCGCGTGAGGCGCTGGTGGCGCAGAGTTGATGGTCTGCGCTGAAGGCGGAGGGGTTCTGCTGGAGGGGACGCGGGTCGCGAGCCGCCTGGCGGCGACCCGCGTTCGATTCAATCTGGACGCAGCCCGCGGTCAGGGGCGCAGCAGATCGAAGCCGGCCAGCACGACGACCCCGCTGACGACGATCAGCGCCACCGAGTGTTGTCCGACATAAAGGAGGCCGGCGGCCGACCAGCTCGTCAGAGCGAATGCGGCGATACGTTTCATACTCTTAAGCCCGGATTCATAAGCCCAAAGCAACGGCCAGCAAGCCGCTCACCACGCCGCACACCAGCACCGCCAACGTCACGACCGTCAGCACGCGCGTCGGAAACGAGCGTCCGAGCATCGCCATCGACGGCACGCTGATCAGCGGCAGCGTCATCAGCAACGCGCCGGCGGGACCGGCCGCCATGCCGAACGAGAGCATCGCCTGGATGATCGGCACTTCGCCCGCGGTCGGAATCACGAACAAGGTGCCGGCGATCGACAACGCGATGATCCACAGCAGGCTGTTATCGATGTTCGGTCCGATATGCGGAAACAGCCACGCGCGCGCCGCGCCGAGAATCAGCACCAGCAGGATGTATTCAGGCACGAGGCGCAGCGTCATCTTGCCGAGAATTTTCACCCAGCGCGTGAACGCGATGCCTGGGTCGTCGGCGGAGACCAGTTGTGAGAGGGCTTCGCGCGACGCTTCGGCTTCTTTCGGCGTGACCATGCGGTTCACCAGATAGCCGAGGCCGAACACCATCACGATGCCGAGCGCGAGCCGCAAGCCCATCCACTGCCAGCCGAGCACGAAGCCCATGAAGATCAGCGTGGCCGGATTCAGCGCGGTGTTGCCCAGCCAGAACGCGAGCGCCGCGCCCGGCGCCGCCTGACGCGCGCGCAAGCCGGCGACGACCGGCGCCGCGCAGCAGGTGCACATCATGCCCGGCAACGACATCAGGCCGCCCTTCACCACGCTGCTGAAATCGGTGCGGCCGAGCGCGCGCGCGACCCATTGCGGCGGAATCAGCGCCTGCACCGCCGAGCCGAGCAGAAGGCCGAGCACCATCGCTTGCCAGATCGCCTTGCCGTAGGCGAGCGCGTAGTCGACCGCGGCTTGCCACGAAGCGGCCGGCGCACTCGCCGACGAGCCCATCAGGATCGACTTGCCGATGGAATGCTGGCTCGCGGCGACGAACGCGCGGTTGTAGTACGGAAACCACTTCACATAGAAGAGGCCGACGACGGCGATCAGCAGAAATACGATCCAGCCGACAGCGACACGAGGTTGCCGAAGGGTTGATTGCATGGTGGCCTTAAACGTTGGTTTTAATCAGATCGAAGCAGCGAGCGCGCGGCTATCGAGTTGCGCAAGCAGTGCTTTTGCCTGCTCGACGAGGTCAGCGTCGTTGGGGCGGAAAGTCACTTGCACTGCCTGCGGCAACTGCACGAAATGCTGATGGCTGCTGCGCGCATACGCCGGATCGTAGTGCTGCTCGATCAATTCGTGCGCGAGCTCGGCGCGCCGGTTTTCGTCGACCAGCTGCTGCCAGCCGGCCACACGCTCGCGGCTATGCAAACCGATCATCCGTTCCAGTTGACCTTTCAGCGCAGCGGGATCGTCGAACAGGTGCGCATAGTCGTGCAGCAGGAACTCGGCGCGATCTGCGCGGCTCGACAGCACCTCGACGCACGCGCCCCGATGAAACGTTTCCAGCAGCGCGAGCGGCAGCGCCACCAAACCGATGCGCCGGCTCTCCGCTTCGACGAACACGGGCCGGCCCGGATCGAACTCGTGCAGCGCGCAGGCGAGCAGCGTGTCGAAACGCTTTTGCGACGGCTGCGGCACGCCCGTCCATGCGCCGAGCAGCGAGCCGCGATGCGAAGCCAGCGCTTCGAGGTCGAGCGTCTGCGCGCCTGCCTGGTGCAAGGCCGAGAGCAGGCGCGTCTTGCCGCTGCCGGTCGGGCCCACCAGCGCGATGTAGTTGAAGGTTCTCGGCAGGGTCTCGAGCGTGTGCAGCGTGGCGCGCCGATAGCTCTTGTAGCCGCCCTCCAGTTGGCGCGCGTTCCAGCCGATCATATTGAACAGCGTCGTGACCGAGCCCGAGCGCTTGCCGCCGCGCCAGCAATAAATCAGCGGCCGCCAGCTGCGCGGCCGGTCGGCGAAGGTCGTTTCCAGATGATGCGCGATGTTGCGCGCGACCAGCGCCGCGCCGATGCGCGTGCCTTCGAACGGCGACACCTGCTTGTAGGTGGTGCCGACCAGCACCCGCTCCTCATTGCTCAGCACAGGCGCGTTGAGCGCGCCCGGAATATGGTCTTCCGCAAACTCGAGAGGCGTGCGTACATCGATGATTTCGTCGAAATCATCTGCATTTTCGAGGCTGACGAGAAGGCTTTTCAAGGGATAAGGGCGAAACAGATCGGCGGGAAGGGTGAAATTATCGCATGCGCGGTGAATGCGGGCCTGCGACGCGCCTGGGACCGCTCGCGGGGGAGGCGGCGCCCCGCGTAGTTCTTCGCGTCGTTCTCGCGTTGGCTGCCGGCCCGCTCGCGCGTCAAACGTCAAACGACTTCGACGCGCCTTTCTCCACTGACCATTTCGCCGATCACCCGCGCGTCGCCGAAGCCGTCGGCGCGGAACAGCGCGAGCACTTCGTCGACCGCTTCCGGCGCGCACGAAACCAGCAAACCGCCCGACGTCTGCGGGTCGGTCAGCAGCGCGCGGGCCGTCGACGGCAACGTGGCGGGCAAGACGATATCTTTGCCGTACGCGTCCCAGTTGCGCCCCGAAGCGCCGGTAACGATGCCGGCTTCCGCGAGGCCCACCACATCCGGCAGCCACGGCAGATCCGCGTAGCGCACGCGGGCGGTCAGATTCGAGCCGCGCGCCAGTTCCAGCGTATGCCCGAGCAGGCCGAAGCCGGTGATGTCCGTAAGCGCATGCACACCGTCCAGCCTGGCCAATTCAGCGCCTGGGCGGTTGAGCCTGGTCGTCGCGCCGATCATCGCGGCGTAGCCGGCGGCGTCGAGCCGGTCTTTCTTCAGCGCCGCCGACAGAATGCCCACGCCGAGCGGCTTGCCAAGAATCAGCACGTCGCCGGCCTGGGCGCCCGCATTGCGTTTGACGCGCTTCGGATCGACCACGCCGATGGCGACGAGGCCGTAGATCGGCTCGACCGAATCGATCGAATGGCCGCCGGCGAGCGGAATGCCGACCTCGGCGCACACGGATTCGCCGCCCTTCAGCACAGCCGCGATCACCTCGTGCGGCAGCACGTTGATCGGCATGCCGACGATGGCCAGCGCCATGATCGGCTTGCCGCCCATCGCGTAGACGTCGGACAGCGCATTGGTCGCGGCAATCCGGCCGAAGTCGAACGGGTCGTCGACGATCGGCATGAAGAAGTCGGTGGTGGCGACGATCGCCTGCTCGTCGTTGAGCTTGTAGACGGCAGCGTCGTCGGCGGTATCGTTGCCGACCAGCAGGTCGGGAAAGAACGGCAGCGGCGCGCTGCGCTTGAGCAGATCGGCGAGCAGGCCGGGGGCGATCTTGCAGCCGCAGCCGCCGCCGTGCGACAGGCTGGTGAGGCGGGGCGATGGGCTCGTTTGGGCGTGGGTGTCGGTCATGGTGGCGCGATTCTCGGGCTTCGGATGACCGCAATTATGATGGTTGTTCGGATGTCGTGCTGTGGGACCGTGCTTCGTGCGCGCGACTCCTTCCGGTGGGAAGCGAATTCGCCGCCGCTCGTCTCAAAAATAGGCAGGCCGTCAAAGAGGCGGAGCCAATCGCAAAATGCATTCCGCAAAAGTGCGACAAATTGACTCGTGTCTGATGGCTTCGATTGCAATTTATTACTGCCCGCTCCGTTCCGTACAGCCCATTGTCAAAACCGCCTGCGCCTTGCGATTCGTGGACCGTCGAGGCGGCCGGATCGGGCGCGGCGTCCACCATGGAAGTGCGCTTTTCCCGCTGTGCCGAGCCGTTGCCTGCGCAATTTGCGCGATGCAGCACGGGCTTGCGATGAGTATCGTAGCGCCGCGTACCAGCGGCACCAGACGTGCCGATGCGCGCAGTTTCGCTGCGGTGTAACAATTGCATGACATATAAGAAGCGAGGTGTCGACGAGTCATAGGAGCGCAATAGTCCGTGTGAGAGGTTCATTTATCGCTCATCTGTGGAGCAGAAATAACGCCCAACTTTGTTAAATCGGCTGTGAAACTTCATATTTGCCGCGTTGTTGATCGCTTGCGATCTCCGCTGCATGACTTCATGCCGGCATCTATAATCATTATCAGTACCCCAAAAGAGCCGAGGCCATTCAATGACCCTTATGTCCCGGCGACAATTCCTGAAGGTATCCGCCACCACGCTCGCCGGATCGAGTCTAGCCCTGATGGGCTTCTCGCCAGCACCCGCGTTGGCGGAAGTCCGCCAGTACAAATTGTCGCGCACAACCGAAACCCGCAATACCTGCCCGTACTGTTCGGTAGGCTGCGGCATCCTGATGTATGGACTTGGCGACAACGCGAAGAACGCGAAGTCGAGCATCATCCATATCGAAGGCGATCCCGATCATCCAGTCAATCGCGGCACGCTATGCCCGAAGGGCGCGAGTCTGATCGACTTCATTCATAGCGAGAGCCGCCTGAAGTACCCCGAGTACCGCGCGGCCGGCTCGAATGAATGGAAACGCATTTCGTGGGAAGACGCGCTTGACCGCATCGCCAAGCTGATGAAGGAGGACCGCGATGCCAACTTCGTCGAGACGACGGAAGACGGCAAGAAAGTCAACCGCTGGCTGACCACCGGCATGCTAGCCGCATCTGCCGGTAGCAACGAAGTAGGCTATTTGACGCACAAGACTGTTCGCAGTCTTGGCATGCTCGCATTCGACAATCAAGCCCGTGTCTGACACGGCCCGACGGTGGCAGGTCTTGCCCCGACGTTTGGCCGTGGAGCGATGACGAACCATTGGGTCGACATCAAGAACGCGGATGTGATTCTCGTGATGGGCGGCAATGCGGCCGAGGCGCACCCGTGCGGTTTCAAGTGGGTCACGGAAGCCAAGGCGCATCGCAAGGCAAGATTGATCGTGGTCGACCCGCGCTTTACGCGCACGGCGTCGGTGGCGGACTATTACGCGCAGATTCGGACTGGCACGGACATCGTGTTCCTGGGCGGGGTGATCAACTATCTGCTCACCAACGACAAGATCCAGCACGAGTACGTGAAGAACTACACGGACATGTCGTTCATCGTTCGTGACGACTTCTCGTTTACCGATGGTCTTTACTCGGGCTACAACGCCGAGAAGCGCAGCTACGACAAGACTTCGTGGGACTACGAACGCGGCGACGACGGCTTTGCCAAAGTCGATCCGACGCTGCAGCATCCGCGCTGCGTTTATCAGCTGATGAAGCAGCACTACTCGCGCTATACGCCCGAGCAGGTCGAGAAAACCTGTGGCACGCCGAAGGAGAAGTTCCTGCACGTGTGCGAGATGCTGGCATCGACGGCCGTCCCGGGACGCGCCGGCACGATCATGTACGCGCTCGGCTGGACGCATCACTCGGTCGGCTCGCAGATGATCCGCACCGGCGCGATGGTGCAATTGCTGTTGGGCAATATCGGCATTGCGGGCGGCGGCATGAACGCGTTGCGTGGTCACTCGAACATCCAGGGCTTGACCGACCTCGGCCTGATGTCGAACCTGCTGCCGGGCTACATGACGCTGCCGATGGAAGCGGAGCAGGACTACGACGCGTACATCACGAAGCGCGCGACGCAGCCGCTGCGGCCGAACCAGTTGAGCTACTGGCGCAACTATCGAGCGTTCCACGTCAGCTTCATGAAGTCGTGGTGGGGCGATAACGCGACGGCCGAGAACAATTTCGGCTTCGACTATCTGCCGAAGCTCGACAAGTCATACGATATGCTGCAGGTCTTCGAGCTGATGAATCAAGGCAAGATGACCGGCTACATCGCGCAGGGCTTCAACCCGCTCGCCGCGGCGCCGAACAAGGCGAAGATCGGCGCGAGTCTGGCCAAGCTGAAGTGGCTCGTCATCATGGACCCGCTCGCCACCGAGACCTCCGAGTTCTGGAAGAACTTCGGCAACTTCAACGACGTCGACACGGCGTCGATCCAGACTGAAGTGTTCCGTCTGCCGACCACCTGTTTCGCGGAAGAGCGCGGCTCGCTGGTCAGTTCGAGCCGCGTACTGCAGTGGCATTGGCAGGGCGGGGACGGCCCGGGCGAAGCGAAGAGCGACCTCGAAATCATGTCGGGGCTGTGGCTGCGCATCCGCGACGCTTATCGAAAGAACGGCGGCAAGTATCCCGATCCGATTCTCAACATGAGCTGGCCGTATGCCAATCCGGCGAGCCCGACGCCTGAAGAGCTCGCGATGGAGTACAACGGCCGCGCGCTCGCCGACGTCACCGATCCGACCGACAAAACCAAGGTGCTCGCGAAGAAGGGCGAACAGCTGGCTGGCTTCGCGCAGTTGCGCGACGACGGCAGCACCGCGAGCGGTTGCTGGATCTTCTGCGGATCGTGGACCCAGGCGGGTAACCAGATGGGCCGCCGCGACAACTCCGACCCGACCGGCATCGGCAATACGCTGAACTGGGCATGGGCATGGCCGGCGAACCGGCGGATTCTGTACAACCGCGCGTCCTGCGACGTGAGCGGCAAGCCGTTCGATCCGAAGCGCAAGTTGATCGGGTGGAACGGCAAGACGTGGTCAGGTCCCGATGTTCCCGACTTCAAGCTCGACGAGCCGCCTGAAAACGGCATGAATCCGTTCATCATGAATCCGGAGGGTGTCGCGCGCTTCTTCTCGCGGGATGGTCTGGTCGAAGGTCCGTTCCCCGAGCACTACGAACCGTTTGAAACGCCGCTCGGCTACAACCCGCTGCATCCGGACAACAAGGCGGTCGTCAGCAATCCGGCGGCGCGCGTGTTCCCGGGCGACCGGGCCGCGTTCGGCACGCACGAGAACTTCCCGCATACGGCGACAACCTATCGTCTGACCGAGCATTTCCACTACTGGACCAAGCATGCGCATCTGAACGCGATCATTCAACCGCAACAGTTCGTGGAAATCGGCGAGGATCTGGCGAAGGAGGTCGGCGTGGTGGCTGGGGATCGCATCAAGGTGTCGTCCAATCGCGGACACGTGATTGCGGTCGCGCTCGTCACCAAGCGGATCAAAACGCTGACGATCGAAGGCAAGAAAGTCCAGACAGTCGGACTGCCGTTGCATTGGGGCTTCAAGGGACTCACGCAGCCGGGCTATCTCGTCAATACGCTGACGCCCTCCGTGGGCGATGGGAATTCGCAAACACCGGAATTCAAGTCGTTCCTCGTCAAGGTCGAAAAGGCATAAGGAAAAGAGATGGCACTGCAATCACTGGATATCAAACGCATCTCGGCCACGACCGTGCCCGCGCCGCAAGCGCGCGAGCCGGCCACGGGCACGGTTGCCAAGCTCATCGACGTGTCGAAGTGCATTGGCTGCAAGGCGTGTCAGACCGCCTGCATGGAGTGGAACGATCTGCGCGATGAAGTCGGCGTGAACGTCGGCGTCTACGACAACCCGGCCGATCTGACCGAGCATTCGTGGACCGTCATGCGGTTTTCCGAGTACGAGAACTCCGACGGCAATCTGGAGTGGCTGATCCGCAAGGACGGCTGCATGCACTGCGAGGATCCGGGCTGTCTGAAGGCCTGTCCGTCGCCTGGCGCGATCGTGCAGTACACCAACGGCATCGTGGATTTCCACCAGGAAAACTGCATTGGCTGCGGCTACTGCATAACCGGCTGCCCGTTCAACGTGCCGCGCATTTCGAAGAAGGACAACCGCGTGTACAAGTGCACGCTGTGTTCGGATCGCGTGGCAGTTGGCCAGGAACCCGCTTGCGTGAAGACCTGCCCGACCGGCGCGATCATGTTCGGCACCAAGGAAGACATGCATCAGCAGGCCGCGGACCGGATCGTGGATCTGAAGGAGCGGGGTTTCCAGAACGCCGGTCTGTACGATCCCGCCGGCGTGGGCGGCACGCACGTGATGTACGTGCTGCACCACGCCGATCGTCCCGGTCTGTATCACGGTTTGCCGGAGAATCCGAAGATCAGCGCGATGGTGTCGCTGTGGAAGGGTTTGTCGAAGCCGCTGGCGCTGGCGGGTATCGCGTTCGCGGCGGTGGCCGGGTTCTTCCACTACACGCGCGTCGGCCCGAACGAGGTGACGGAGCAGGACGAAGCCGAAGCCCAGCACGAAGCCGACGAAGCACGCCGTTCTCGGGAGGCATCCAATGAATCACACTGAGCAAACCGGGCTGAAGGACGTGAAGGGCAATAGTCTGATCGTGCGCTACACGCCGAACGAGCGCACGAATCACTGGATCACCGCGATAACGTTCGTGTTGCTGGCGCTCTCCGGGCTCGCGCTGTTTCATCCGGCGATGTCGTGGCTCTACGCGCTCCTCGGCGGCGGACAGTGGACGCGGATTCTGCATCCGTTCATCGGCTGCGTGATGTTCGTGTCGTTCCTGATTCTTGCGTTGCGTTTCTGGCACCACAACTATTTGGACAAGGCCGACATGCAGTGGATGAAGCAGATCGACGACGTGCTCAACAATCGCGAGGAAAAGCTCCCCGCGATCGGCAAGTACAACGCCGGTCAAAAGCTGCTCTTTTTCACGATGGTGATCTGCCTTGTGCTGTTGCTGGCGAGCGGCATTGTGATCTGGCGGCGCTACTTCTCGTTCTACTTCCCGATTGGGATCATCCGGTTCGCGGCGGTTGTCCATGCGGCCACAGCGTTTGTGCTGATCGTCGGCATCGTCGTGCATATTTATGCGGCGTTGTGGGTCAAGGGATCGATCCGCGCGATGACACGCGGTACCGTGACCTACGGCTGGGCGAGAAAGCATCATCCGAACTGGTTCAAGGAAATAATCGGCAAGTAATCGGCAAACAAGGCAGCGCGCTTTCCAGCGCATTGCACACCGAGCCGCCGCCTTTGTTCGACGAAGCGCGGCGGCTCTTCAGTTTTAAGAGGTCGATACTGTGGTTCAACGCATTCTTGAAGCCGGCGATATCGAGTCGCTCGATCACACGGCGATTCCCCGCATCCGCATGCCCGAACGGCTCGCGGTGTTCGCGCCGCGCGCCGCGCGCCTGCGCCAGCTCGCGGCACTCAACAATCCGATCGCCGGCTATCTGCGCCTGATGGCCGTGCTGGCCGACGCGCAGCAAGCGGTGATCGCGGGCTTTAAGGCGCAGCCGCCCAGCGCCGAATTGATCGCAAGCGCGCAGCAGCATTCGATGCCGCTGATTCCAGCGCTCTCCGGCGTACGCGATCCGGCGTGGCACGACGTTCTGCGCCAGTTGCTCGACAAGGTCGAAGCCGCGGGCCCGCTCACGCCGCCGCTCGAAGCGCTGATCGCCCGGTTGCGCACGCTCGACACGGCCACGCTCGAAGCCCAGGCAGACGCGATCTTCGCGCAGCGCTTCGATGAAGTCGATCCGGCCAGCGCGCCCTTCATCACGGCCGCGTTGCAGGTGGTCTGGACCGATCTCGCCGCCGACATCGACAAGCGCGAGGTGCCGTACCTCGAAACGCCCGGCCTGTGTCCGGTGTGCGGATCGCATCCGGTGGCGAGCATCGTGCGGGTGGGCGGCGCGTATGACAATTACCGCTACCTGCAATGTGGCTTGTGCTCGACCGAGTGGCACATGGTGCGCTCGAAATGCTCGAACTGCGATTCGACCAAGGGCATCGCCTATCACACGGTCGGCTCGCCGGACGCCGATGAGGCCACGCGCGAAGCCGAATCGAAAAACGCCGTGCTGAAGGCGGAGTCGTGCGACGAATGCCATACTTACCGCAAGATCGGCATTCAGTCGAAGGACTACGACTTCGATCCGTTCGCGGACGATCTCGCCAGCCTCACGCTGGATCTGCTGATGGGGGCGGAGGGCTACCGGCGCGCGTCGCCGCATCCGTGGCTGTGGCCGGAACAGGCCGACAGTGCGGCTGAGCCTGCCGGCGAGTCCGACTAGAATCGGCCGGACACGACTACCAGAGGGATTGCTTCGTGAGCGATGTGAGCGGCTCGGAATTGCGCGCGCTGATGGCGCGCGTGCCGTCGGTGGAAAAGGTCATGGCGTCGGCGGAGTTCGCGGCGCTCGTGAGCGGGTATGGCCGCACGCAGGTGCTGGGCGCGGTGCGCGATGCGCTCGACGCGTGGCGCGCCAGCGCGCAAACAGGTGACGCGTCGGTCGGCGCGCTCGACATCGGGCGGCTGCACGCATCGGTCGAAGCCGCGCTGCGCCGGCGCAACGAGTCCCGCTTGCGCAGCGTGTTCAATCTGACCGGCACCGTGCTGCACACCAACCTCGGCCGCGCACTGTTGCCCGACGAGGCGGTGCAGGCGGTGATGAAGGCGCTCACTCAACCCGCCAACCTCGAGTTCGATCTCGGCACCGGCAAGCGCGGCGACCGCGACGATCTGATCGACGAGCTCATCTGCGAACTGACCGGCGCCGAAGCGGCGACCGTGGTCAACAACAACGCCGCCGCGGTGCTGCTCACGTTGTCCGCGCTGGCGTCGAAGAGAGAAGTCGTTGTGTCGCGCGGCGAACTGGTCGAGATCGGCGGCGCGTTTCGCATTCCCGACATCATGAGCCGCGCGGGCGCGAAGCTGCGCGAAGTCGGCACGACCAATCGCACGCATCTGAAGGACTACGACGAAGCCATCGGCCCGCAAACCGCGCTGCTGATGAAGGTCCACGCGAGCAACTACGCAATCAACGGCTTCACCAAAGAAGTCGGCCTCGACGAAATCGCGCCGCTTGCGCATGCGCGCGGCCTCGCGGTCGCCGTGGACCTCGGCAGCGGCACGCTGGTCGATCTGAGCCAGTGGGGCTTGCCGCGTGAGCCGACGGTGCGCGAAACCGTCGAAGCCGGCGCCGACCTCGTCACGTTCAGCGGCGACAAGCTGCTCGGCGGCCCGCAAGCCGGGTTGATCGTCGGGCGGCGCGATCTGATCGCGAAGATCAAGAAGCATCCGCTCAAGCGCGCGCTGCGCGTCGGAAAACTGACGCTCGCGGCGCTCGAGCCGGTGTTGCAGCTGTATCGCGCGCCGGAAAAACTGGTGGAACGGCTGACCACGTTGCGCCTGCTCACGCGTGCCGCCGACGACATCCGGCTCGCCGCGGAGCGCGTGCAGCCGGCGTTGCAGCGTGCGATCGGCGAGCGCTACGCGGTGGCCGCGGAGCCGATGTTCAGCCAGATCGGCAGCGGTGCGTTGCCCGTCGACGTGCTGCCGAGCTACGGCCTCGTCGTCAGAATGGCCGACGGCAAGCGCGGCGGCCGCCACTTGCTCGCGCTGGAAAAGCTGCTGCGCGAGATGGCGCGGCCGGTGCTCGGACGTATCGCGGACGATGCGTTGCGCCTCGATCTGCGCTGCCTCGAAGCCGCCGATGAAGCGCAACTGATCGAGCAACTGAAGGGCACGCAGGCATGATCGTCGGCACGGCGGGACATATCGACCACGGTAAAACGAGTCTGGTGAAGGCGTTATCGGGCGTCGATACGGATCGTCTGAAGGAAGAGAAGGCGCGCGGCATTTCGATCGAACTGGGTTACGCGTACGTGCCGCTCGACAACGGCGACGTGCTCGGCCTGATCGACGTGCCGGGCCACGAGAAACTCGTGCACACGATGACTGCGGGCGCGAGCGGAATCGATTTTGCGCTCCTCGTGATTGCCGCCGACGACGGTGTGATGCCGCAAACGCGCGAGCATCTGGCGATCGTTGAACTGCTCGGCATCCAGCGCGGCGCGATAGCGCTGACCAAGGTGGATCGCGTGGACGCGCAGCGTCTGCGGGAAGTGCGCGACGAAGTCGCCGCGTTTCTGAGCGCGAGCGTGCTGCGGGACGCACCCGTGTTCGATACCTGCGCGACGCGCGAAGACGATCCCGGCGTGGCCGCGCTGAAGGCGCATCTGCACGCGGCGGCCGCGGCGTGGCATATGAGGCGTGCTGACGGCTTGTTTCGTCTTGCCGTCGATCGCGTCTTCACGCTGTCGGGGCAGGGCACCATCGTCACGGGGACGGTGGTCTCCGGCCGCGTGACGGTCGGCGAGACGATGCTGCTTGCGCCGAAGAATCAACCGGTGCGTGTGCGCAGCATTCATGCGCAGAATCGCCCGGCTGAGACCGGACGCGCCGGCGAGCGCTGTGCGTTGAATCTGGCGGGCATCGAGAAGAGCGCGATCGATCGCGGCGACTGGATCGTCGATCCGCGTTTGTCGCAAGCGTCGGAGCGGATCGACGTGATGCTGACGCTGCTCGCCGATGCATCGCTCACGGTGGAACATTGGGCGCCGCTGCATGTGCATCTGGGCACGCAGCATCAGGTCGCGCATGTCGCGTTGCTCGAAGGCGAAACTCTTGGTGCCGGTCAGCGTGCTCGCGTGCAACTCGTGTTCGAGCGGCCGGTGTGCGCGGTGCCGGGCGACCGGTTTGTGGTGCGCAATGCGCAGGCCAATCGCACGGTGGGCGGCGGGCATGTGCTCGATCCGTTCGCGCCGTCGCGTAAACGGCGTTCGGCTGAGCGGCTCGCGTGGCTCGATGCGATTCAGACGATGCTCGACACCGGCACGCTTGACGCAATGTTCGCGCGGGCGCCGCACGGTTTGTCGCGCGCGTTGCTGGAAAGGCTGACGGGCATGCCGGCGGCTGCGCTCGCGTTGCCGTCCGAGACGCGCGTGGTCGAGTTGCCGGGCCACGACGCGTTGCTGGTCGCCGACGCGATGTGGCAGGCGCTCGCTGACCGGCTGATTGCAACGCTCACGCAGTATCACGAGCGTTCGCCGGACGAGCTGGGTCCGGACGTATCGCGCTTGCGGCGAATCGCGGCGCCGCTGGTGGACGATGCGTTGTGGCGCGCGCTCGTCGACGCTGCGGCTGCGCGCGGCGCGATTGTCAAACGCGGGCCGTGGCTGCATCTGCCGGGCCATACCGTGACGCTCGACGACGCCGACCGGGCGCTCGCCGCGGCGTTGCTGCCTGAAGTGAAGGCGGGGCGCTTCGATCCGCCGTGGGTGCGCGATCTGGCGAGTGCGCACGGCGTGCCCGAGGAGCGCATGCGTCAGTTGCTGCGCAAACTCGCGCGGCAAGGCGAGCTTTTTCAGGTCGTGCATGACCTCTTTTATCACCACGACGTCATTCGCGAACTGGCGACGATCGCGGCGTCCGAGGCGCGGAAGAACGCGGGCACGGTAGCCGCCGCGCCGTTTCGCGATGTCACCGGACTGGGGCGCAAGCGCGCGATCCAGCTTTTGGAATTTTTCGACCGGGTTGGGTATACTCGCTTCCACCGTGGGCTGCATCTGCTGCGCACGGATAGTCGTTGGCTCGATCTGCTCTGATCGGCAACGCGTAGTTCAATCACCGTAGGAAGGCATTCGTATCCGGTGGTGCGGCTGGGCTTCAAACCCAGTTGAGGGCGTCAGACGCTCTCAGGTAGGTTCGACTCCTGCTGCCTTCCGCCACATGGGCCTTCCGGCCTGTTCCGACCTCTTGTGTAGGGGTAGTCATAAAACTTCCAGGCGGAAGTTTTATGACTACCCCTACACCGGTGTCGATCGAAGGCGATGCGAGCCTGTCGAACAGATTCTTGGGATCGTGTGCAGGTGGAATCAATGCGATCTCGATTCCCACGCCGCGGCTTTGACTTAGCGCGTGCAGATAGCGCAAGGCTGAATAGTCTTCGAGTGCGAAGCCGACGGAATCGAAAATGGTGATCTGCGCGTTTCTCTCCCGGCCAGCAACCTCGCCTCGCAGAACACGCCACCATTCCGTCACGGGTGAATCCGAGGGCAGTTGCTGGATATCACCTTCAATCCGCGTTTGCGGCTCGTATTCGACGATCACCCGGCCCATCCGCAACACGTCCGCATGCAACTCCGTTTTGCCCGGGCAGTCACCGCCTACCGCATTGATGTGCATGCCGGGTTCCACCATGTCGGGCGTGATGATGGTTGCGTACGCCTTGTCGGCGGTGACCGTTGTGACGATGTCGGCGCCTCGCACGGCCTCCGCAGTGGTCGCCGCGCGCACGATCTTCAACGACGGCCACGCGGCAAGATTGCGCACGAGTTTGTCCGTCGCGGTTGCGTCGACGTCGAACACGCGAATCTCATCGATACCTAGCAATTCGTGGAATGCGATCGCCTGGAATTCGCTTTGCGCGCCGTTGCCGATCAATGCCATCTTTCTTGAATCGGGGCGAGCGAGTGTCTGTGCCACGAGCGCCGATGTGGCAGCCGTGCGCAACGCCGTGGTGAGCGTCAATTCGGAAACGAACAACGGGTAGCCGGTATCGACGGCTGCTAGCGCGCCGAACGCCATCACCGTATGAATGCCGCGCTCTGCGTTGATCGGATGTCCGTTGACGTACTTGAACGCGAACAGGTTATCGTCGGCTACCGGCATCAGTTCGATGACGCCGACGCTGGAGTGACAGGCGAGGCGAGGCGATTTGTCGAAGTCGGGCCAGCGCAGGTAGTCGGCACGGATGGTTTGCGCGAGTTCGCGCAGCACCTGGGGCACGCCGACATTGGCGATAAGTCGGTAGGTTGCGGGTACGTCGAGAAAACGGGTCATGAACAAGTCTCCGTTGATTGATCTGGGCGCGTGCACCAGCCATGGAGAAATTATTCCGCTGAACGGCGCCAACAAATAGCTCGCAAACTTATCAAAAAGTGTATTGAAAATGGCAAAATGCTCGACGCGGGTGAACATTCTGCGTACCAGTAGTTGACTGGCTTCGCCCAATGCCCTGGAACGAAAAACTTCGACGGAAAACGATGAATCTCGATGATGTGGACCGGCAACTGCTGTCGCTCTTGCGCGACGACGCTCGCATGTCCGTGGTTGCGCTCGCCAGGCAACTGCGGGTCTCGCGGGCGACGGTACAGAACCGTCTGACGCGTCTTGAACAGGATGGGGTGATCGTCGGCTACACGGTGCGGGTGAAACCGGCTGCCGAGGCACACCGGATACGCGCATTGATGTCGATTGCCGTGGAGGGTAATCGGGCAACGGACGTGCTGAAGGTTTTGCGCGGACATCCCAACGTCGCGACCATCCACAGCACCAATGGACGCTGGGACCTCATTGCGGAACTCCGGGCCGATACGCTGGAAAACTTCGACCGCGTGCTGGGGGCGATCCGGTTGATCGACGGTATCGCCACAACCGAAACCAGCATCCTGCTGTCCACCCACAAGATGTGAGCGGCGCAGGACGGGTACTGTCGCGATAAGGTTTGCGGTGCGAAGACGATCGAAATGATGAGGAATGCTTATGCTACCAACGAGTAAAATCGATCAGCCTGAGTCTGACCGATAATGCAGTCTTCCATTTGACCCTTGGCGATCATATGCATGGTCTCGATGCCGCCGAGAATGATGCGGGCGCAACGAAAATTCTTGAAGCCCATCATCGGCCGGGTGCGGCGTTTGATGGCCCGGTGGTCCTGCTCCACAATATTGTTCAGATACTTGTTCTGACGAATCTTGATCCGTTTCTCACGTTCAGCGTTGAGCGCCAGCAGCGCGGCCAGATTCGACCCACTTTTATCTATCGTCACGGTCTCCGGCTCGCCATTCTGGCCGATAGCCTTTTCGAAGTAGCGTCGGGCCGCCGCCTTGTCGCGATGGGCCCGCAGCAGAAAATCCACCGTGTTGCCTGCCTTGTCCACAGCACGGTACAGATACCGCCATTCACCCTTGACCCTGATATAGGTTTCGTCCATCCTCCAGCTCCTGCCGACTGCCCGTTTGCACCGCCGGAACGCTTTTTCCAAGGCAGGCAACGGCTTGAGCGCCCATCGGTGAACGGTTGAATGATCGACCGCGATCCCGCGCTCAAGCATCATTTCTATATGAACGCCTCCCGTTTGCGACGGTTTTTCGTGTGTTCAGACGACGACAGGATGGGTTGCAGCTCTATATCCGGGCTTGTTGCAGCCTGATACGCTGCGGCCCACT
>NZ_CADIKK010000051.1 GCF_902859915.1 Paraburkholderia ultramafica | reverse complement strand
GCCGCGCTCAGCCATCATCTCGACAAGATCACGCAGACTGAGCTTGTAGCGCAGGTACCAGCGCACGCACAGAATGATCACGTCGCGGTTAAAGTGACGGCCCGAAAACAGCTCGTCCATACTTTTCAGCTTGCTCATTGTCGGATGATGAGTTCGGGGAACAACACTTTAACCGATTCACCTGCTCTATTTGCACCAGAGCTTCGAACGTCTCAGTGCGGTCCACTACGCATTCAAAACGCTCGCGTATACGATGATTAACCTGCGGCATTATTGCTAAGTGTCATCGCAGGTGCATGCTGTTGCCCGATGGCGCGTCGCGTCATGAACGGCCACGTCATTTCCATCTGCATTCCTGAGGATAATGCAGACATCGACATCTCAATACCCATCAATTTCCGCAACCATCCATCCAGTTTCGCGTGTTTGCGGATGTCGCTCGCCAACCCCGGGCTTGCGGAGGACTGAAACGCGCAACCAGTTGACAAAGAAATCGATCCCACTCTTGCCCGTTGAGTGGGGGGCAAGCTTCGACTTATTCCGGTCCGTCACCTTGTCGCCGAGCGGAGGCTCACGAACCGGTTGTCATCGCAATCGTGCCGGTTGCCTGTTCGTCGGCTAGTCGGGAAGACGTGAAAGCCATCGGCTGCGCTGGCCATGATATGGAGTCGTGGCATGCCGCTCCCCGTCCCATTACCACGTTACCACTCACACGCGTTTTCACCCTCGCGCCCGCGTATGAGAGAAAGGGCAGCTTCATCGTCGGCTGTGAGCAGGTTTGCGCCCACAAGCTTTTCCTTACACACAGCTTCGGCCAGGCTCCGACCTCGATACTGCATGAGCCATCGGACAGGCCACACCCGCGCGGTCCCGTCAGCGGACGCGGTCACCACCTTCTGGCCGTCCGGGCTGAAGGCGACGGAACCAACTGCCCCCCGATGCCCGCTGAGCTGCGCGATCATCTGGCCCGTCGCCGCGTCCCACACCATCGCGGTCTGATCCGCGGACGCGGTCGCTACCCGCTGGCCGTCCGGGCTGAAGGCGGCGGAAAAAACTGTTCCCCGATGCCCGCTGAGCAGCGCGATCTGTTTGCCCGTGGCCACGTCCCACACCCGCGCGGTCTGATCCGCGGAGGCCGTCGCTACCCGCTGGCCGTCCTTGCTGAAGGTGGCGGAAAAAACTGCCCCCTGATGCCCGCGGAAGAGTGCGATCTGTTTGCCGGTCGCCGCGTCCCACACCCGCGCGGTCTGGTCTGCGGACGCGGTCACCACCCGCCCGCCGTCCGGGCTGAAGGCGGCGGAGTTCACCGCCCCCTGATCTCCGGAGATCTTCGCGATCAGCTGGCCGGTCGCCGCATCCCACACCCGCGCGGTCCTGTCACGGGACGCAGTCACCACCCGTTGGCCGTCCGGGCTGAAGGCGGCGGAAACAACCGGCTCCTGTTGCCCGCTGAGCAGCAAGATCTGTTCGCCCATTGCAGCATCCCACACCCGCGCGGTCCGATCCACGGACACGGTCACCACCCGCCGGCCGTCCGGGCTGAAGGTGGTGAAGTTCACCGGCCCCTGATGTCCGGTGAGCTGCGCGATCGCCTGACCTGTCGTCGCATCCCACACCCGCGCGGTCCTGTCATCGGACGCGGTCACCACCCGCCGGCCGTCCGGGCTGAAGGCAGCGGAGCTCACCGGTCCCTGATGTCCGGTGAGCCGCGCGATCAGCTGGCCGGTCGCCGCATCCCGCACCCGCACGGTCGTGTCTGCGGACGCGGTCACCACCCGCCGGCCGTCCGGGCTGAAGGCGGCGGAGAAAACTGGTCCCTGATGCCCGGTGAGCCGCGCGAGCACCTGGCCGGTCGCCGCATCCCACACCCGCGCGGTCTTGTCATCGGACGCGGTCACTACCCGCCGGCCGTCCGGGCTGAAGGCGGCGGAGAGAATCGACCCCTGATGCCCAGTGAGCTGCGCGATCACCCGGCCGGTCGCCGCGTCCCACACCCGCGCGGTCCTGTCTGCGGACGCGGTCACGACGCGCCGGCCGTCCGGGCTGAAGACGGCGGAGAAAACCGGTCCATGATGCCCGGTGAGCTGCGCGATCACCCGGCCGGTCGCCGCGTCCCACGCGCGCGCGGTCCCGTCTGCGGACGCGGTCACTACCCGCCGGCCGTCCGGGCTGAAGATGGCGGAATAAACCCAATCCTCCCCCTTGAGCTGCAAAATCTGTTTGCCCGTAGCCGCGTCCCACACCCGTGCGGTCCCGTCCACGGACGCGGTCGCCACCCGCCGACCGTCCAGGCTGAAGGCAGCGGAATAAACCCACCCCTGATGCCCGCTGAGCAGCGCGATCTGTTTGCCCGTAGCGACGTCCCATACACGCGCGGTCCTATCCCAGGACGCGGTCACCACTCGCTGACCGTCCGGGCTGAAGGCGGCGGAATCAACCGGCTCCTGGTGCCCGCTAAGCAACGCAATTTGCATTGATGCATGCGCGCCACGCATGAGCTCCAGCTCTGCGTCTACCGATCCCGGCAAGAGCCAGCTTTTCCCCATCGCCAGCATGGCGAAGCGCATTGCGCGGTCATAAATTCCCGCGTCGTTCGCCGTCGTCGCGGCCGACACCAACACAAGGGAAGTCTGGCGTGCGACCGCCCGAGTCTGGTAAATGAACCACCCACCTGTCGCAATCAGAATGACCACGATCACGCCCAACAGTACCTGGATGCGTCGCCGCGCGCCCTGTCCGTGTCTGTTCGTCCTTGACATGGGCTTGCTCCTCAGCGATTTGTTGCAACTGCGACTCGCGCTCGGGGCGTGCGATCTCCCGCGCCCGCGGCAAGCCCGTAAATAGGCAAGGCCATCCGCGCCCGTTAGCCGATCGCCGACGTGGGCCAGCCAAGTCGCCCCCTGCTCGGTCTTTTGCCACTCCTGCGCAGTTCGCTGCACGATGTCGACTGACTTGAGTGCATCTGCGTCCGCGTCGAGCCAGTTGGTAAGGGTCGGTCACTGTCGAAACGACGCCTCGTGCGCGACTTCAACGATTGTGACCTCCTCATTGCCAGGTTCGACCTTGCCCCGGTCTCGCAGCAGCAGTCGATGCCGGATGAGACTCTCCAGGACTGCATGGGAGGGTTCGGGAAGCTCATCCCAGCGTAATTGTCGCCGCCCAGGTGTGTGGCTCTGGTGCCGCACCGTGCCAATTCCGAGCAACGCCTATGGTGCGCATCGAGCGGTTGGGTACGGCCATATTGTTTTCCTGAATTAATCGATCAGTCGACAGTCGGCTCACGCCTGGGCGCCCGACGCGCTGGGGAGTGAGGACGTTCATACCTATGCAGCCGATCGCGATTTCCGATTCGGGAGCAAGCGTGAATCGCCGAGCCCGGCCAGCCGGAGCGTGTCGGCGATCGGCCGCGCGCGACCCACAACTGCCAATCGTGTAGGCGAGACATTTGACTGTTCGCCTCCAACAAACAGCCGCTCATCGGCTCGCTACGAGAAGAGCTCTTCCGAGCAAGCGCGCTCTGCTGCTGCAAAGTCATTGGAGCGTTGCAACTGGGCGATTCATCTTGCGAAGCAGGTAGTGCATGCCGTGTGCGCTCAGCCGGCCCCCACGTGCATTTGGGAACAATGGCTGATTCGCGGCCCGCGGCGGCTCCCGAACCCACGCGGCTAAGACGGCACGAGTGTTCTTGCTCAACGGTGTGCAACGCTCCTTCCGATCATGCAAATATTTCCATGACAGAAAACAGCGCCAGTGTCCGCTATGGCCTGACACCGTGCAAGAGTTGTGCAACCTCGCTGGTCAACGTCCCCCTCAGGAACGGGTATTCCTCAACCGCTGTGGGCAACCCCTGACGCGTTTCGGCATTCACGCGGTCGTAGAGCGTTACGCTGCCAAGGCGCGAGCCAATATGCCCTCGCTCCGCCTCCAAGCGCGTCAGCCCGCACAGCATCAGACATTCAACTGCGACCCACCTGCTTAGATCCGGCGTTGATATCAATAACCGTACGGGCGTGGCTTGGTCATGTCTCCATCGATACGACCAACGTCTACGCCGAAATTGATTTGGAGATGAAGGCCAATGCCCTCGCGAGGCTTACTATCCCCAGCGATCGAAAGGCGAACCGGCGGTGGGCCAAAGATCCCGCGCTGATGGCGTTTCTCCGGACCTTGTTGCAGGCTGTTTATTTGGCGCTCAGCCGACTGGATCCTGTGAGGATCGCGGCTTGGGCGCCGCAAGGCCACATTTGAGCGAGCACCACATATCGCCCAACGGTGTTGACCTTTTTCAGCGTAGCTTTAAATGAGGAAGTCGAGCCGGACTGCGGCGCCGCTGAGTGGGGGCCTTTTCCCTTGAACGCATCGAGATCTGGGCCTGACGCAGCCTTGCTGCCGATCGTCGACTGTGAGTCGTCGGATATGCCGAGCGTGCGGTCAGGTTGTCGCTCAAGCCCAGATTGCCTTTCCGCTAGGCATCGATTGGCACATCGAACTGCGTTCCGCAGCTCGGGCATTTAACTGGTTCGAATTTGTCTTGAGCCGGCAACGCCGCGAGCGGCTGCTCCTTGCCGGCTAAGTAGCAGACTGGGCACGGAAAGGCCTCGTGCGACTTCAGTCTGTGCCACCGATCAACGAAGCGGTCGACGTCATGCGTCGACGCGCCGATCGCCTCGAGATGATCGAGCAGCACGTGAAATAGAGCTGGATTCTGCATTTCGGGCTCCGAAGCTATTCCGGATCAATGTCGAATGTCGTGCGGATTCAGGCGTCCGCATCGCGTACGTACGCTCGACCGCGCTCAGAGATCAACCAGCCACCGTTCGCTGACTCTTCGATAAAGTCGCGCTGCTGGAGTTCGCTCTCAACGTCCCATTCCAACATGAGCGGCCGCTCGCCAAGAGGCCGACTGGCAAGTTCGCGCAGCGCTTCTTCCACCTTGGGGCTGAGTTTTTCTGCCATAACCGTCTCCAACGTCATTTTCGATGCTTCGATTGTCGCCGAAGCTCACAGCGTCGACGCATGAATTCAGAGCTTGCGCTCTTCGAGCAATTTGCGGGCAAGAGCGCGCGCGGCATCCCGCGCTTGAACCTCCCGCGCAAATTCCTCTTCGGTCTGATGCTGCTCGGCCGACCCCGGATCATCCCCTATGCGGCGCAGGTGTACGAATCCACGGTAGAAGCCTTTCACAGTCTCTATCACCCGGACGCGCGCCACATGCGTGTGAGTTGCATAGACTTCGTCATCCATGGCGTCCTCCTTGCCAACTACCAATGGATCGTAGCATGAGCGAAACGCGCCGCACGGTTGCTTCTACGATTCGTCCGCCATTGGCGATCGAACAATAACGACGCTCACCACCTCGGTAAATTTCTACTGCGGCCTGCGTCTTCGAAGTCAGATGTCCGAATACGCCAATGCGCAAGGTCACCCGCAGCATTCACGAAGCTGCCCGCGACGAGGCCACGCGCATAGCGACAACGCCCGCGTACAGGAAATCTTGCCGTGAGCGAAAGAAGGTGGAAATGTTCTTCGCTCACCTCAAACGTATCCTGAGGCGTGACCGCTTGCGACTGCGTGGACCAACAGATGCGTACGACGAGTTCTTGCTGGCGGCAACCGCACAAAATCTGCGACGAATGGCGAAGCGGCTCATGCCGGGAAACACAAAGATGAAGATTGCTGCTGGGTGACGCGCAACGAAGCTGTAGCACCGACGAGATCAACATGTTCGGAAACGGTGACAGATCGGCTTCGAGTTCTTCGTCGTCTCTCTACCAGCACATCCGGTTACCGTGACAATGCCGTCGCTCGCCATACCGGCCTTCAGTTGGAGCAGCGCGTGGTACTTTGTCACGGATATGGGCTGCGTGCCAAACCCTCGTCATGGTGACTATACTGAAAGAGGTCGCCTTGATCCACGCGTGCCTCGTTCAGGCGACGGGCGCAGGATGTCAACGCGAATATGTCTGGCTGCGGGGGGAAACGTATGTTCAAGCATCTGCTGGTGCCGACCGATGGTTCGGCCCTCTCCGAAGCCGCCATTCAAATGACGGTGACGCTCGCCATGGAAAGTGGCGCCAAAGTCACGGGGCTCCACGTCATCCCGGAATTTCATGTCCTCGCGTACGGCACCGAAATGATCGCGGACACCGAGGAGCGAGTCGTCCAGGCCACCCGACAGCATGCGGATGACTACCTCGCGGTCATCGCAAAAGCGGCTGCGCAAGCAGGTGTCGAGTGCGATACGGTTGCTACGAATCGCGCCCACCCGTACGAGGCGATTATCAGCGTTGCAGCACAACGAAATTGTGATCTCATCGTCATGGCGTCTCACGGACGAAGCGGCATGCGCGCGTTGTTACTCGGCAGCGAGACCCAAAAGGTCCTGACGCACAGTCAGATCCCGGTCCTCGTCGTCCGGCAGTCGACGCAAGCCGGCCCATCCAGCACCCCAGCAACCGCATCAAGGCCTTCTCCTCCATAGGCAGTATGACTTCGCGTGAGAAAAAGGCTGGCCCGCCGTGAGGAATCAAACGCCGGTCCGGTACGCGGCTCACACCGTCGTCGGCACCACAACGATGCTGGCAACGGTGAGCGTGGATTCCGGTCTTTAAATCAGTTTTCGATATTCTGGATATCAAACAACTAATGTCTGGACGGGCGAGTGGGTATTCGCGGGCATGGAGCGTGTCTCTCCAGAGCGGTCCGTGACGAAGATCGATACACTGACAAGGTTGTGCATACAGGTCTAGAATGAAATTGATGTTGCGTCGTTCGCGAAATGCTTCTCCCGAAACGGAAAGCGGCTGGCGACGTGACCAGGAATCCCCACACAGGACAGTGTCACTCGCTGCACACGTGCGGATTTCGTTTCGATGCAATCAGGACCAAATAGGTCCTGATTAAAACAGGAGATGTCCCGATGTTGCGCATGAGCAAACTTGCCGATTACGGCACAGTGATCATGACCGCGATGGCGCGCGATCCGGATGCCGTCCACAGCGCAAGCAGCATTGCGGCGGCGACCGGCGTCGCGATGCCTACGGTGTCAAAGGTGCTGAAAGTGCTGACGCGGGGTGGTGTCGTGGAGTCGCTGCGCGGCACAAACGGCGGTTACCTGCTGCCGCGGCCGCCCGGGCGGATCACGCTGGCGGAGGTGATCGCCGCTGTCGACGGCCCGATCGGGATGACCGAATGCAGTACTACGCCAGGCCTGTGTATCCAGGAGGCGGCGTGCGCGGTCCGCGCCAACTGGCAGAAGGTCAATCGCCTGATCTACGAAGCGTTGCAGCAGGTCACGCTGGCAGACATGGCGGGCCCCACCTTGCGCGCGGTCGATATCAGCGCGATCCGCGCGCGCAGTATCCCCAGCCACCGCGCGGGCGCGACGCCTGCGCGCACGTCCATTGACGGAGGCCACGCATGAGCGCATCCGCAACGGGTTTCGATGAACTGATCAGCCGCGAATACCAGCATGGTTTCGTGACCGACCTGGAGGCCGATGCGCTTCCGCGCGGGCTGAGCGAGGACGTGGTCCGGCTCATTTCGGTGAAGAAAGACGAGCCGGCGTTCATGCTCGAATGGCGGCTCGCGGCGTATCGTCACTGGCTCACGATGATCGAACCGCATTGGGCGACCGTCGAACACCCGCCGATCGATTATCAGAACATCATCTATTATTCCGCGCCGATGACGCAGAAGAATCGTCCGAAGAGACTCGATGAAGTCGATCCGGAACTGCTGCGTACCTACGAAAAACTGGGTGTGCCGCTGAGGGAGCGCGAACTGCTGGCGGGCGTGGCGGTGGATGCGGTATTCGACAGCGTGTCGGTAGCGACTACGTTCCGCGAAAAGCTGGCGGAACTCGGCATCGTGTTCTGTTCGTTCTCGGATGCCGTACAGCATCATCCCGAACTGGTGCGAAAGTATCTCGGCTCGGTCGTGCCGCACACCGACAATTTCTTCGCTGCGCTCAATTCCGCCGTGTTCAGCGATGGGTCGTTCTGTTACATCCCGCCGGGCGTGCGCTGCCCAATGGAACTGTCGACCTACTTTCGTATCAACGCCCAGAACACCGGGCAGTTCGAGCGTACGCTGATCGTCGCGGACAAAGGCGCGTACGTGAGCTATCTGGAAGGCTGCACCGCGCCGATGCGCGACGAAAACCAGCTGCATGCCGCGGTGGTCGAGCTGGTCGCGCTGGCAGGTGCACAGATCCGCTATTCGACGGTGCAGAACTGGTATCCGGGCGATGCATCGGGCAAGGGCGGCATCTACAACTTCGTGACCAAACGTGGCGACTGCCGCGAGGCGAATTCGAAGATTTCATGGACTCAGGTGGAAACCGGCTCGGCAATTACGTGGAAGTATCCGAGCGTGATCCTGCAGGGCGATGACTCGGTCGGTGAATTCTATTCGGTGGCGCTGACCAACCACTATCAACAGGCCGATACCGGGACGAAGATGGTTCACCTCGGCCGTAATACGCGCAGCACAATTCTGTCGAAAGGCATTTCGGCTGGCCGTGGAAAGAACGCGTATCGCGGCCTCGTGAAGATCGGCCGTGCGGCGGAAGGCGCGCGCAATTACACGCAGTGCGATTCGCTTTTGCTCGGAAACCGTTGCAGTGCTCACACATTCCCCTACATCGAGGTCAAGAACCCGACCGCGAAGGTCGAACACGAAGCATCGACGTCACGCATCGGTGAAGACCAGTTGTTCTATTGCCGGCAGCGTGGGTTGTCACCGGAAGATGCGGTGTCGATGATCGTGAACGGCTTCTGCAAGGAAGTCTTCAAGGAGCTGCCGATGGAGTTTGCCGTCGAGGCGCAGAAGCTGCTCGGCGTCAGCCTGGAAGGCGCTGTGGGGTAATCCACAGCGATTCGCGAGGGATTCGGGCCATGCTTGAAATCAGCAATCTGCAAGTCGAAGTCGACGGCAAGAGAATTCTGCGCGGTATCGATCTGAGCGTGAAGGCCGGCGAGGTGCACGCGATCATGGGCCCGAACGGCTCGGGCAAGAGCACACTTGCCCAGGTGCTGGCCGGGCGCGAGGACTTTGCTGTCAAGGGCGGCGAGGTCTCGTATCTCGACCGCGACCTGCTGGCGCTCGCACCCGAAGAACGCGCGCACCAGGGACTGTTTCTCGCGTTCCAGTATCCCGTCGAGATACCCGGCGTGAGCAACGTTTATCTGCTGAAGGCGGCGTTGAACGCGCAGCGGCGGTATCGTGGCGAGCCGGAGCTCGATGCAATGGAGTTTCTGCAACTGGTCAAGGAGAGGATGACGCTGATGCAGATGGACGAGAGTCTGCTGTATCGAGCCGTGAACGAGGGTTTTTCCGGCGGAGAGAAGAAGCGCAACGAGATTCTGCAGATGGTCGTGCTGGAGCCCCGGCTCGCCATTCTCGACGAAACGGATTCCGGACTCGACATCGACGCATTGCAGATTGTCGCGCAGGGCGTCAACAGCATGCGCAGTCCAGAACGGGCGATCGTGCTCGTGACGCACTATCAGCGGCTATTGGACTACGTCGTGCCGGATCGCGTGCATGTGCTGGCGAATGGTCGGATCGTGAAGTCGGGATCACATGAACTGGCGCTGGAGCTGGAGCGTAAAGGCTATGGCTGGATCGACGATGAAGCGGCGCAACCAGAAAATAGAGCAAGCCAGGAAAGTGCGGGGCATCTATGAAAAACGAATCCCTCGACTATTTCCATCAGGCTTTTGGGCAACTCGCGAAGACGTTGCCCGGCGCTGAGTTGCCGTGGCTGCGTGCCGCGCGCCGAAGCGCGTTCGACCAGTTCGACGCGCTGGGTTGGCCGACCACGCGGCACGAGGACTGGAAATACACGAACGTGTCGGCGATCGGCAAGCGTCCCTGGCATTTCAGGGCACAACGCACCGACGATAGCGACGTGCGGCACGTCATCGATGAACTCGAGCTGGACCCTGCCGGGCATCGACTGGTCTTTGTCAACGGTCGGCATGTGCCGCGGCTGTCGAAACTGAATGGTTTCCCACACGGGGTATTTGTGGGCTCGCTTACCCGGGCGTTGAGAGAAATGCCGCAACGACTGGAAGCGGCAATCGCCTCGCAGGCATATGCCGACGGCTTTGCCGCGCTGAACACGGCGTTTATGACGGACGGGTTTGCAATCGTGCTGCCGCCTGGCGAGGTCATCGACCAACCGCTGCAGATACTGTTCCTGACCGACGAAGCGGGTCTTGCGGTGCAGCCGTTCAATCTCGTGCTTGCAGGAGCACGCTCGGGCTGCATGATCGTCGAGCACTTTGCAGGGCTGAGCGACGGCGCGTACTGGACCAACGCGGTTACCCGCATCGTCGCAGACGAACAGGCGGACGTGCAGCACTACCGGTTGCAGCAGGAAAGCTCGAAGGCTTTTCATATCGCGTCGGTCGCCGCTGTGCAGCGACGCGGCAGCTGTTTTACCTCACATGCGTTCGCGTTTGGCGCCGCGTTGTCGCGCACAGGCATCGGCACGAGCCTGAACGCCGCGAACGCGCAAGCCACGTTGAACGGTCTCTATTTCGTTGGGGGCCGGCAGCACGTCGATCACCACACGCGCATCGATCACGCGGAGCCGCATGGCACGAGTCGCGAATACTACCGCGGCGTGCTCGACGGCGCCTCGCGCGGCGTGTTCAACGGACGAGTCATCGTGCATCGCGATGCGCAGCAAACGGACACGCATCAGGCGAATCACAACCTGCTGCTGTCGCGTGACGCGGAAATCGACACGAAGCCACAACTCGAGATCTACGCCGACGATGTGAAATGCACACACGGCGCGACGGTCGGTCAACTGGACGACAACCAGCTGTTCTATTTACGTGCACGGGGTGTCGAAGAGCGCACGGCACGGGCGCTACTGACATACGCATTTGCGCGCGACATTGTCGAACGTGTGCGCATCGATTCGCTGCGTGGCCGGCTCGAAAACCTGCTGCTCGCGCACACCCCGGAAGGCGAGCGCATCAGGGAGTTGCTATGAAGCCGATCGAACAGATGCAGACGCCCGATCCGCGCAATGTCGAGCACTGGCGAGCCGATTTTCCGATTCTGGGCGAGCGCGTGCATGGCCGGCCATTAGTCTATCTCGACAATGGCGCCACTACGCAAAAACCCGCTTCGGTCATCTATGCGGAAAACGCTTACTACCGGCATAGCAACGCCAATGTGCACCGCGGCGTGCATCTGCTGTCGCAGCGCGCGACCGATTCATTCGAGGCCGCACGCGCGACGATTGCACGCTTCATCAATGCGCAGCGTCCGGAGGAGATCGTGTTCGTGCGTGGCACGACCGAAGCAATCAATCTCGTCGCCCAGAGCTATGCGCGCCCGCGGATCAAGCCCGGCGACGAAATCCTGATCAGCGCAATGGAGCACCATTCGAATATTGTGCCGTGGCAGCTGCTCTGCGAGCAGACGGGTGCGGCGCTGAAAGTCGTGCCGATCGACGATACGGGCGCGCTCGATGCCGACGCGTATGAGCGCTTGTTGAGTGAACGTACACGACTGGTCGCGATGACGCATCTGGCTAACGCGCTCGGCAGCATCAATCCGGTGGAGCGCCTCGTTGCAGCGTCGCACGCGCGGGGCGTGCCGGTGCTGCTGGATGGCGCGCAGGCGATCGCGCATCTGCCGGTCGACGTCCACGCGATAGCTTGCGATTTCTACGCGTTTTCCGGGCATAAGGTGTACGGACCGACTGGCATTGGCGTGCTATACGGCAAGGCCGCACTGCTTGAAGCGATGCCGCCGTGGCAGGGCGGCGGCGACATGATCCGCTCGGTAACGTTCGAGAAAACGGAATACAACGAGATTCCGTGGAAGTTCGAGGCGGGCACGCCGAACATTGCCGGCGCGATTGCCCTGGGCGCGGCGCTCGACTATGTCGACAGCATCGGCATGGAAGCTATCGCCGCGCACGAGAACGAGCTGCTCGCCTATGCAACGGATGCACTGCGGGTGATACCAGGCTTGCGTTTCATCGGTACCGCACGCGACAAGGCAAGCATCCTGTCATTCGTGCTCGACGGCGTGCATGCTCATGATGTCGGCACGATTCTCGATCATCACGGCATCGCCGTGCGTGCGGGTCACCATTGCGCGATGCCAGTGATGCAGCGCTTCGGCGTACCGGCGACCGTGCGCGCGTCGCTCGCACTCTACAACAGGCACCAGGATATCGACGCGCTGATCGAGGGTCTCGGCAAGGTCAGGGAGATATTCGGAACATGAGCGATCTGCGCGATCTGTATCAGGAAGTGATCTTCGACCACTACCGGCGGCCGCGTAACTGTCATGGACTGTCCGGTGCCAATCACACGGCTGAGGGCTATAACCCGCTGTGCGGCGACCGGATTGCGCTTTATCTGCGAATCGAGGACGGCATCGTCAAAGAGGCGAGTTTCGAAGGCGCAGGCTGTGCAATTGCGACAGCGTCGGCGTCACTGATGACCGAGGCGCTGAAAGGCAAAACGGAAGCAGAGGCCGAAGCGCTGTTCGGGCGCTTTCGCGACATGGTGACAACACCCGCTGCAGGGCAGGCCGCAGCCGCGCCGGAGATGGGCAAGCTGGCCGTGCTGTCCGGCGTGCGTGAATTTCCCGAGCGTGTGAAATGCGCGACGCTGGCCTGGCATACGCTGCATGCCGCGCTGCACGACGAGGACCGCCCCGTTTCGACAGAGTGAGGCAGACGATGAACACATTCGACTGGCTGAAGCGCGCTGAGGCCGCACAACCCGGCAGTGGCACAACAACAGAACGTCTTGAAGAACGCGTGATCGACGCGCTGCGCACCGTGTTCGACCCGGAGATTCCGCTCAATATCTACGACCTGGGGCTTGTCTATGGTCTTGACGTGGACGAAGCCGAAGGCCGCGTCGAGATCCGCATGACGCTGACCGCGCCCGGCTGCCCGGTCGCGCAGACCTTCCCGGCGACGGTGGAGGATGCGGTGTTTTCGGTGAGCGGAGTGAACGACGTGCGCGTCGAACTGGTGTGGGATCCGCCGTGGTCGAGAGACCGGATGTCGGATGCGGCGCGCCTGCAATTGGGGATGCTTTGACATGTCCGACTGGGTCGATGTCGCCGCGATCGGGGATTTTCCGGCCGGGGCTGTTCGCAGCGTCGAGGTCGATGGCGCGCAGGTTGCTGTGTTCAACGTCGACGGCACCTGTTATGCAATCGAGGATATCTGCCCGCACGACGGCGGTATCCTGACGGGCGGTGTGGTGGAAGGCGACGTGGTCGTCTGTCCGCGCCACGGAGCACGGTTTTGCATCAGGACCGGGAAGGTGCTGGCGCCGCCGGCCTATGAGGATGTGGCGGTGTTTCAGGTGCGGATCGAGGCGGGCGTCGTTCAGGTGCGTGACGATCGGTGGGATTGAGGTGCGCTGTTCTTCTGGGTTCTTTGCGACGCCAGTCGAAAATTCGACAAGCGAAGTGTCTGAACAACGTTGTCGAACAGGACCGTCATCGCGTACCGCGACACAACCAGTCAGCCCGCTCCGTTTCGGTTCCAGCCATTCTTCTCGTATGCCAGACAAAAAAAGCGGTTTTGTCGCAATAAGGAGACCGCGCCAAAGCGGGGGCTCTATGCCGCGATAGGGTGAGTATGATTGTTGGTTGCGAGCGCTGGCTGCCGGCGCAGACCGTCCAGCCGTGGCTCGCACCGTGCTGGCGAGCGCTCGTCGGGCGTGCCGCAGCCCTGTCCTTTCGCGGCGCCGAGGCCGGGATCCATGCCGGGAACCACGCCGCACCGCTGTGGCCGCTGATTGCCGAACTGGCGTGGCTGGCGCCCGCACGGTTCGCGGCATTGCTGACCACACTCGGTGACGCTTCGCTTGACGCGCTGCGCCGGCGCTTTGATGCGGTGTTCCCCGGCACGGGCGAGGCAGATGATTATGCGTGCTTCCCTGCGTGGCTGCCGGTGGTCAAGCCGGTGCTGGCGGGCGGCTGGGGGAGGCGCGCGCGCGCAACGTGACCGGGCGGCGTCCCCCGCCACGGCTTTGCTGGGCGAGAACCTGCGCCGGGAGCATGAAGGCGGCCAGCACGAACTCATCGGGCTGCGCGAGGAGCGCAGCCGCCTGCATGCGGGCCTGTTCGACGCGTACATAACGACACCGAACGTGCGGCATCGCTGACCATCGGTGACTACGACGATCGACGGCCGCGATCGCTGACGCCGTCGTCGCATTGGCCGGTCGGGTGGAGGCACGGAGGTGACATGACATTGAAGGCGCAGTGGTACCGGGACAGGCTCGCGAAAAAAAGTCGCAAGGGCTTCTGCGGCTATCCGGTCGCAACGGTGGCCTTTTATGGGCCCGATGACACGCGGGCGACGAAGGTTGCTGTCGGCATCGTCGCGTACGAAGGCGCGGATGCGGATCCGGTTGAGCGGTGGTTCTGTCAGACCGCGGATGCGAGAACCGATCCGGCAATCACCGAAGCAATCGTCCGGTTCATTGAACAGCATGGCGCCAGATCGGTAGCAGCCGTCAATCGCATCATCGGGTGTCCGCATGAGGAAGGCATCGACTATCCGGAAGGCGAAAACTGTCCGCGGTGTCCGTTCTGGGTCAACCGGGACCGGTGGAGCGGCGAGATCATCCGATGAGTCCGGTTGGGTGATCTCGCCACTGATGCAAAAGGGGCGGTGAGCGGCGAGGCTGCGTGACCCTGCTGTCGGTGTAGAGCCGCAGCACGTCGCGCACCGGCGCGCCACTGGCCCTGCATGTCGACCTGCTTTCAGTGGACCTCTCGGGCGAGCCTTGGTGCAGGCAGCGCAACGTGCAGGATCATCACGCAAGTCAATTCCGGCGGCACGTGGCCGAGGAGCTGCTGCCATTCGGCAACTCGGCTCGCCTCGGTCGTGTGTCCTGAAATCGATCAGCTCCGGCTGCGCCGGACCGCCTTATAATATTTATTGTGGTCTGGGCGAATGAATGTTCCGGGGTGTAGCTATGATCCATGCAGATCTTGGGCAACAGCTTGAGGGCTACGTCGCGAAGTTGGTCCAGTCGGGCCGCTACAGCTCGGAAAGCGAGGTGCTGCGCGAAGGTGTGAAGCTCATTCAGGATCGCGAAATGCAACTCACCGCGCTGGATGCGGTCATTGATCGTGGCATTGGCGATTCGGAGGCAGGACGGGGCAAGCTCGCCGAGGACGTGTTCGGCCGACTTGAAGCAAAGTATCATGCGATGGCGAGCACCAAGCGATGATTGTCCAAATCCTTCCTGATGCAGAAGCCGACCTTGAGGCGGTCGGCGATTACATGGCCCGCGACAATCCCCGTCGTGCCCTGAGTTTCGTGCGCGAGCTGCGCGAGCTGCGCGAGAAGTGCACGCGCCTCGCCGACATGTACGTCGCATTCCCAATTGTGCCGCGCTACGAAGACCGTGGCGTGCGTCACCGGGTTCACGGCGGTCACCAGATTTTCTATCGTGTCGTCGGCCAGCCTCCCGAGCGCATCGACGTTATTCATGTCCTGCACAGCGCGCGTAACTACGCTGCGATCCTTTTCCCCTGAACTCGAGTGAGCCACCGACGACGATCCGTTTGCTTCTGCAGGTGTAGTCTTGTGTTTGAGCGAGAGAGGCGATCTGGTTGATCGACGGGTCAAAATGTCGGCGAGCAGGGGGCTTCACATCCGGGGCGACGACTTTCTGCGCAAAGGTATGTACGTGACGGAACGCCTTCGCGATGCCCGCGTTGTGCGTGGCGTTACAGAACACATAGAACCTGTCCATGATCACCCGTTCCGAACTCGGACTGTTACAGCAAAGCCTCTGCGAGCGCCGTCGTGACCTGCTCGCGGCGCTTCAAGGCGAATACGGTGATCTCGCAGGAGCCCGGCCGCCCGAAGTGCTGGGTCCCGAGTCGCATCCCGACGAGACCGCATCGCGCAAGGCGCGCGATGAGTTGCGCACTGCGCTCGCGCGGCACGACTTCGACGAACTGCAGCAGATTGACGCGGCGCTGGCACGCATCGCCGCCGGCCGCTACGGCGCATGCGTCGAGTGCGGAGATCCGATCGGTTATGAGCGGCTTGTTGCCGCGCCCTACACGGCCCGCTGCGTTTCATGCCAGACAGCGTTCGAACAACACCGCGCCACTCGCAAATAGGGTTGTCGGAGTTGATATGCAAGTCATTGATGAATCGACCCTTCATGACGCAAACCGCCAGAATTCGAGCGTGCAACCTGTTTCGGCTGGCGGCTGATCGGCGGCCCTTGCAGCCACTCGCGCTGGCCCGAAAATTGCGGTCCAATGGCCGCTTTCCGCGACACTATCCAACTGGCGCTATCGTTTAGGGTTATTCGATGCCTGCCATCGGCTGCAGGAATGTGACGCTGCCTCCGTGCGTGTTGGCAGGCATCGAATAACCCTAAACGAACACGGACGGTCTTGCCTGAAAACTCTCGGGGCCGGGTGCCGCCGCGCGACGCGATACTCACTGTAAGACTGTTGCGCTGTCCCTGACGATACGACCGGCGGCAGATTCCGACCTTTGGGGAAGGTTCTGTATCAGGCCTCGTTCGCCGTCTGCTTGACCGTTCACCGCGCCCCCACAGACTGGTCGGCCCATTTTGCGTCGACCACGTCGAGCATTCCGATATCCGGCACGCTGCCCAGCAATGACAGCGAATGCTTGGCGAGTTCCCGAGGGACATGACCCGTCAAGTGCGCAAACCGACCGCCGTTGTCGGGGAAGACGTCAAAGATGCCGAAGTGCCTGTCGTCAAGGCGGATGGCAAACCAGGCAACGGTCTTGGGTTCCTGCTCCACGAGTGCTTGCGCGTCGCGAAGGAACTGCGCGACCTGCGACTCATGGCCCGCCTTTGATTTGAACGTGAGGAGCAGCGCCTTCGTGACCGGCTCGCCCGATGATGTTGCAGGCAACTTGTCGGCCAGGACGTCGAGCTCCTGAATCAGCGGCGCCCCGGCAAACACGCTGCCGCCGCCATCCAACAGCGCTTGTGTAACTGGCCCCGCCAGATGCGCCTCGCGGCCGGCATCGTCTGGGAATACGTTGAAGATGCCGTACTCCGATCGCCCGAATCTGATCGCGAACCACGCGGTCGTTGCGGCTTCCGCCCGACCCATCGCGAGAGCCGAGCGCAGGACGTCTTCCGCCTTGGCGTCGTCGTAGCCGGCCTTGACTTCCAACCTGACGAGCAGACCTTTAGTGAACATGAGACACCTCCACCGGTGATCGACCGACCCTGAGCGCGTTGAGCGTGCAGTCCTTCGACGCTAACGAGCCAGTAGCGCCAGTGCCCTCCCTCCAGAGGACACCTTCGGTCCTGCGATCGTCGTCGGGGGCATCGGGCGAAACGTCTCGCCCGGCGATCCTGCGCGTGTGCAATGCACCTCAACTTACACGATAGTGGATTTCGCCTCGCCGTTCCAGGCAGGTCCGCTGGAACCGGCTTGCCCTGCAGATGCCAGAGTCAAGCTACTCATGCTGCGCCGCGAATAGTGTAAGAGCGCCGCACGCCGTCTAGCCTGGCGCCCCCGGTCAGGGACTCGTCTGCGGGATGAGCCGTCTGGAGCCCGGTGACCCGCGGTACTGTGGTCTGACGAGGCTCCGACTGTCTTGGTCAAAGCAATCCCAACAGGCGTTGAACGACCGCTGCTACCATAGCTGAAGGATCGAAGCCCAAGTGTTTCGCCCGCGGCGATCCTGTTCCACGGGCTTCAGGTCGGTGACATCGCTTGCTAGCTATGCCTGTTCGTCGGCAGCAAGCCCTCGGGAGCACACGATGATCGTCGAGCGTATCTGGACTGGCAATGCCTACCGCAACTTCAACTACCTGATTGCATGTCCGGAAACCGGCGAAGCACTTGCCATCGACCCGCTGGACCATGAAAAGTGCCTCGCCGCCGCGAAGGCCAAGGGGTGGCAGATCACGCAGATCCTCAACACCCACGAGCACCGGGACCACACCGGCGGCAACGAAGCGATGGTCGCGGCCACGGGCGCCAGACTGCTTGCTCATTTCAGGGCCGGCGCTCGCATCGCGGGGGTGGACCGCGGCGTCAAAGCCGGAGACATCATCAAAGTCGGGAAGCGGGTCGAACTCGAATGCATGGACACGCCGGGCCACACCATGTGCCACATCTGCCTGCGATCACATACCGACCAGCCGGCGCTGTTTTCCGGCGACACCCTTTTCAATGCGGGCGCCGGCAATTGCCACAACGGCGGCGATCCGGGCGAGCTGTATGCCACGTTTGTGGGCCAGCTCGCCAAACTGCCGGACGACACGAAGATCTACCCCGGGCATGACTACATCGAGAACAATCTGAGGTTCACGTTGTCGATCGAGCCGGAAAACTCCGCTGCCCGGGCCCTGCTTCCCCACGTGGCCGGTCATGACCCGAAGACCTCGATCGTCACCACGCTCAAGGATGAAGGGCAATTCAACACCTTCTTCCGGCTCACAAGCGCAAGCGTGATCGCCAGGTTGCGGGAAAGCTTCCCGGATCTCCCGGAAGAACCCGATCCCAGGACGGTGTTTCTCAAGCTTCGCGAGTTGCGCAACAGGTGGTGATGCAGCCGGGCGCGGAGCGTTGCCGCTCACCGCATCGGGCCATCTCTGTGTAGACGGCATCATCGAAGATAGCGGGGGCTGAACCTCCGGGTTCAACCTCGCCAAAGCAGTCCCTGGCGGAAGCCGGCCTTGGCCAACAAGACGCTCCAACGAGCGTTCGCTTTCGACTGGGGCGAAGGACGCCTCTGTCGGAACGAAGGCGGGTATTGGCGAAGGGCTGCACCCGGCCAGGAGCGGTCAATTGCTTTACGTTGGCGGATGTCTGTTCCTGGCTTGAGTTTGGACAATCGACTCTGCGCGCACGCCCGGGATGGGTCAGCATCAGCCAGGCAGGTCGCATCGGCGTCACCGGTGTTCAGCTGACTATCTACCCAGCCGAACACTCTTAGCACCGGCTTATGCACAAAAACTGTAGATAGCAGCAGAAATGCCAGCACAATCGCGCGCTGATCCGCCGATATAGCGGTTCCGCAGCGGCCACGTAGCTCATCGCTCATCGAGAAGAATGCGCCCCACGCGGGACTCGTCGTCAAAATTGAAGAACCCATTCAGTGATCCCGGATCCGCATACGCGGAGCCATGGCCACTCGCGGTATGCCGAGTTGTCTTTCGACAAAGCGAATCATGAAGGACAGATCGGTTACCTGGTGGTCGATCTCGTTTCTCGTTTCTGGTTGCACGTGGTGTCATCACGCACCATTTTCCTGAGCAGTCTCTTGGCCGGGTATTCATTGGGCGCAGACGCTCCGTCAAAATCGATTCATTGTTCAGTTCATCTGATCTTTCAGCCAGCCAAGGCAGCCGCATCGTGCCCCAGATGAGGATGACTTGCTGGTTTGCAGCGGGACCAGCCTTTCCGTCCGGATTTCCAGACGCCACCGGCACTTGATGTCCGGAAAATCGAACATGCGTCGCCGCGGCGTTCGCGAAACAGGCTGTCAGGCAAGGTCCCATTGCCATTCGATCGTTGGCATAGGATGTGCGTAACTATTAGGCACGCCGTACGGCGGCCAGGAATAGACGCAATGACAATGACGTTGACGGAGACCGGCGACAGTGCGACGGGAGGCAGCATCATGATCAATCCCTGTCGTTATCGCGAGCGTTGTGTGGAACCGTGCCCACGATTGACCATCAATCCCGCCGATCCACCTGACTTGAGCAATCTATCCTGTATGCGCTTATTCCGGAGGCGCGATGCAATCGTGCATCTGGTGCCGACCGCCTTCGTCGCAGTGCTGTGTTTTGTCGGCTCATATCACCACTTCCTTGCAAAGGGGATGGAGGCCTTGAACAAGACGGCCATCCAGGAAGTGACACTGCACACGCAGCGACTGGAACGGGAAATCGCCAAGTTTGGCATGTTGCCGCTGGCTGCCTCGATGAACCGCGACGTGATCGATTACCTGAAGGGCGACCGGACCGCGGCCCGCGACGAAGCAGTGACCCGAATACTGCAATCGCTCAACGAAAGCGCGGGCGCATCGCAAACCTTTGTTATCGATGCCACCGGTCGCGTCGTTGCTTCATCCAACCGAGGCCTCTCCGACAGCTTCATTGCCCGGGACCTGTCGTATCGTCGCTATGTCCAGGATGCCCCGGCAGGGCGGGTGGAAGGTTACTACGGCATCGGTACGACCACGAACATGCCTGGATATTATCTGGCGACCGCAGTGGAGGAATCTGGTCGCCGGCTGGGTACCATCGCGACGAAGATCGAGTTCGACCGGCTTGAGCGCTACTGGCTGAACGGAGCCCAACGACAGCTGGTGGTGATCGACGGCAACGGCGTGATCGTCCTGGCATCGCGCGCCGACTGGAAATACCACGTCGTGGGCAAGCTAAGCGCACAGCAGCAACGCAGTTTCTATGACACAAAGCAATACAATCGCGCCACCATTGCCCCTCTGGTCTGGCAGAGCATCACGCCATCAGTCGGAGACAGAAGTCTCCTGAGGGCTGGACTACCGGGGCAAGCGCGTGACTACCTGACTGTATCGGCCATCCCGCCGAGCCTTTCGATGCTGCTCATGGTCCTCGTCGATCCGGCCGACGCGCAGCGCCTCGCCCTTGCGGAGGCGGGCCTGATTGCCATCGCAGTCGTGCTCGTCGCGCTTGGGATGTATATCGTCCATGAAAAGCGGCTGGCATCCCAGGAACAGCGCTTCGCCGGCGAGGCGCTTCAGGCGACCTACAGCCGGCTCAAGGCGCAATTCGAACAGCGCAGCGCGCAATTGCGGGTCGCCAATGACGGTCTGCGGCAGGAAGTTGCCGAGCGCATTGAGTCGGAGCGCCGGCTCAGAGGCTATCAGGACGAACTGTTACGCACGGAAAACCTCGCGGTAATCGGCGAGTTGTCGGCTGGGCTTGCTCACGAAGTCAACCAGCCTCTCGCGGCCATGGCGGCGTTGTCCGAGAACGCCGAGCGCTTCCTGCAGCGCGGCGATCTTGATACCGTCCAGTTCAATCTCAGCCGCATCGGCGATCTCATTGCCCGCATGGCTACGTTGACGGGGCGCCTGCGTTCCTTCGCGCGCCGATCCGACGGAGAAATCACCGCCGCGCCGTTGGCGCCCTCAATCGAGAGCGCCGTTACGCTGATGAGTCATCGGTTAAAGAAGGACGGCATCGAGGTGAAAAGCGTCGCACCGGAGGAACCGCTATGGGCCTGTTGCGACAACATTCGACTGGAACAAGTGCTTGTCAACCTGCTATCCAATGCGATCGAAGCGTTGGCGGACACTGAAGAGCCGGTGATCGAGATCCGGTCCCGCCTTGCCGGCGACAAAGCCTTGATCGAGGTAGCGGACAACGGAACCGGTCTTTCGGAGACCGTAAAACACCGGTTATTCGAACCGTTTTTCACGACCAGGAAGGCAAGTGGCCTCGGACTCGGGCTCGCCATCTCCGCCAACATCATCAACAGCTTTGACGGCAGCCTCTGCGCAGAGAACAGGCCGCAGGGCGGTGCGCTGTTTCGAATCACACTGAAAGCCCATATCGCATAAGGAAAGATTGATGATTGACGACGCTGAGGTTCTGGTAATCGAGGACGACGATGACGTCCGGCTCGGCTGCCTGCAGGCATTTGCGCTCGAGGGTGTGCGCGCCTTGGGTTTCAACAGCGTAGAAAGGATGCCCCGCGCGTTACCGCGCGATCGCTGCCTCGTCGTCGTGTCCGACATTCGCTTGCCGGGTATGGACGGCACAACCCTCCTGCGGCAATTGGTGGAGCGGGACCCCGATCTCCCGGTGATCCTGATCACCGGTCACGGCGACGTGCAGACGGCGGTTCAGGCGATGAAAGACGGGGCTTACGACTTTGTTCAGAAACCATTCAAAACCTGCCAACTGGTAGCAATGACGAAACGAGCGCTGGAGAAGCGCAAGCTCGCGCTGGAGATCACGCAGCTGCGCCACCGGCTCGCCGTGATTGGCGGGCTTGAGAGCCGCATCATCGGCCGCGCGCAGTCAATCACGGAACTGCGTGAGCTCGTGCAGAAGGTCGCCGCCATGCCGACCGACGTGATGATCCTGGGCGAAACCGGCACGGGCAAGGAGTTGATTGCCCGTTGCCTGCACGACCTCTCAGGACGCAAGGGGCCGTTCGTGGCGCTCAATTGCGGGGGCTTGCCGGAGACCCTGTTCGAGAGCGAAATCTTCGGTCACGAGGCCGGATCGTTTTCCGGCGCGGCGAAACAGCGAATCGGCAAGATAGAGCATGCGCACGGCGGCACCCTTTTTCTCGACGAGATCGAGAGCATGCCGATGGCCATGCAGGTCAAGTTTCTGCGCGTGCTCCAGGAGCGGGTAGTCGAGCGGCTGGGGTCCAATCAGCTCATTCCGGTGGACTTCCGTGTGATCGCCGCGACGAAGGCTGATCTGCTCGCCCTGTCCGAAGAGGGCAAATTCCGCGCCGATCTGCATTTCCGCCTGAACGTCGCAACGATCGACCTCCCACCGCTGCGCGCGCGGCGCGAGGACATCCCGCTTCTTTTCGATACCTTCGTCAATCAGGCCGCGGTGCGCCTGAATCAGGCACCGCCGCCAGTGAAGGACGCTGTGATCCGCGAATTGCTCGTACACAACTGGCCCGGCAACGTGCGGGAACTGCGTAACCAGGCCGAGCGCTATGTGCTGGGCCTGAGGACCGCGCCTGAAGGGGCAGTCGCGGATGGCCCCCTGTCGCTCACGAGCGCAGTGGAAGCCTTCGAGCGTGGCTTGATTGTCGAAGAGTTGCGCCGCAACGACGGGAACATGTCCCGCACAGCAGTGGCGCTGCAAGTCCCGAAAACGACATTGTTCGGCAAGATCCGCAAACACGAGATTCCGGTCCAGAACGAGGCGTAACGGGCGGCGCTGCCGTTCGGCGCTTCGAGCCGGATCTCGGGCCGGCGTTCCGACAAGCGAACGAATCGCTTTATCAATAAGTATTACGAATTAAAATAGTCCTTTAGAAACAACCAATAACAAGCGGCAGTGACGGTTGGCATACCCATTGCATAGGTGAGTGCGACGCCTGGCCAGGCTCGCATCGACAACCAGCACCATCAGCAAAGGGATTTTGCATTCATGGCTAACCGCAATGTAGTTGAAACCGAAACGCTCTCCGTCGCGACCGCGGCACCCGTGTGCGCACCGCTTACCGGAGCCGCGCTGCTGCATGACCCGACGCATAACAAGGGCACGGCGTTTTCTCGCGAAGAACGTCGCCGGCTGGGGCTCGAGGGGCTGCTGCCACACGCCGTCGAGCCATTGGAGCGTCAGGTCGAGCGCGTCCTGTCTCATCTGGACGGACTCGAAGACGATCTGGCCCGCTACGTCTATCTGATCGACCTCGAAGCCCGAAACGAGACGGTCTTCTACCGGACGATCATGTCCAATCCGAAGCGGTTCATCCCGGTTCTCTACGACCCGACAGTCGCCGACGCCTGCCTCCAGTTCGGTAATCTGTATCGACGCGCCCGTGGCATGTACATTACGCGCGACATGAAAGGCAGAATCGCCGAAGTGTTGCGCAACTGGCCGGAAAGCGACGTCCGTTTCATCTGCGTGTCGACTGGCGGTCGCATTCTTGGCCTCGGCGATATTGGCGCCAACGGCATGGGCATCCCGATCGGCAAGCTGCAGCTCTATACCGCCTGCGCGGCCGTTCCGCCGGACTGCCTGCTGCCTGTTCTCTTCGACATCGGCACCGTCAACGAACAACTGCGCGCTGATCCTCTGTACATGGGAACACGCGACCTGCCGATATCGGAGGCCGAGCTCGACGAGCTGACCGAAGAGTTCATCGAGGCCGTCCAGAAAGTCTTCCCCAAGTGCTGCGTGCATTTCGAGGACTGGAAGGGCACCGACGCCATCCGTATGCTCGAGCGCTATCGCGATCGTGTGCTCTGCTACAACGATGACATTCAGGGTACCGCGGCCATCGCACTCGCCGGCATCACCGCCGGCCTGAAGCAGACGGGAGGCAAGCTCGCCGATCAGCGGTTCCTTTTCCTCGGCGCGGGGTCGGCCGGTATCGGCATTGCCCGGCTTATCACGGCCGAACTTCAAAGCAAGGGCCTCTCTGCGGAGGAGGCCAGGAAGCGTATCCGGCTTTTCGATATCAACGGGCTGATCGAGTCCTCGCGCGGCGACCTCACCGAGATGCAGAAGCTGTGGGCTCGCGACGACAAACCGAGCAACAACCTGCTCGAGGTTCTCGAGCACTTCAAGCCGACCGTGCTGATCGGCGTGTCCACTAAAGGCGGTGCCTTTACCCAGGAAGTGGTCGAGGCGATGGCGCGCTTTAACGAGCGTCCGATCATCTTTGCGCTTTCCAATCCGACCAGGAAGGCTGAATGCACGGCGCAACAGGCCTACACCTGGTCTCAGGGACGAGCGCTCTTTGCGGCGGGCGTCCAGTTTCCCGAGTTCGAGCTGAACGGCAAGCACCACCGGCCCGGCCAGGCCAACAACTTCTATATCTATCCGGCGATTGGCCTTGCAACCTATGCGTGCCACCCGACCCGCCTGACCGACCAATGCTTCATCGTCGCCGCCCACGCGACAGCCGATCAGATCGGCCCGTCGTTGCAGGCCAAGGGCATGCTGTTCCCGAGCCAGGACAACATCCTCGAGACGGAAATCACCACAGCCGTCCGCATCGCGGAACACATGTTCGATGCGGGCCTCGCGCAGGTCGAGCGGCCACATGATATTCGTGCGTGGCTCGAGAGCCTGCTCTACCGCCCGACTTACTAAGAAGCGCGCTCGCGAGCGACGTTCGGGGCCGACCGCCGCTCATCCGCCGGCCGGCCTCACCCACCCCAAGCAGGATCATTCGCCATGCCATACCTCGTCCATACACTCCAGAAATATCCGGAGATAGCGCTCTTTCTGACACTCGGCGTCGGCTTCTGGATCGGAAACCTGAAGTTCGGCAAGTTCAGTCTCGGCGTTGTCACTTCAACCTTGCTTGCCGGCCTTCTGGTCGGACAGATCGGCATCAAGCTTCCGTCGGCGCTGCAGGCCACGTTTTTTGCGATGTTCCTGTTCTCGGTGGGCTATACCGTCGGTCCGCAGTTCATTCGCGCGATCAAGAGCGATGGTCTGCCGCACGTGATCTTTTCGGTGATCGTCTGCGTAGCCGGGACGGCCACCGCCATCGTGCTCGGAAAAATGCTCGGCTACAACGCGGCGTTGACTGCCGGCCTGCTTTCGGGCGGCTATACCAACTCCACCGTTCTAGGTGTTGCCACGGACCTGATCCAGCAGTCCGGTGTGTCACGGGCGCAGATCCAGGGCGCCTTGGCGCTTCTGCCGATCTCGTATGCCGTCACCTATCCGTTCGGTACGGTCGGCTCGTCATATCTGCTCGCCAACATCGCACCGAAGCTATTGCGCTTTGACCTCGCCAAGGAGTGCGAGCAATACGAACGCGATCACGGGGGCCGCACAGCCGTCGGCACGACGGCCTACCGCGAATATTCGGCGCGGGCATTTCGTGTCACCAATCCTTCGCTCATTGGAAAGAGCGTGCGCGAAGTGGAAGCGTTCTTCAACCACGACATCTTTGTGCTGAGGATGCGCAACGGTGATGAAGCCGCGATCGTGGACTGTACCCGCGACACCGTGGTTACCGAGCATGCCGTTCTGGCTGTCTCCGGCAGTCTGACGGCCCTTCTCGCCCACGAGGGCCAGTTCGGTCCGGAGGTGAAGGACGTGCCGCTGCTCGACTTTCCGACCGAGCGGCTCGACGTCGTCGTCACCAGCAAGGAATATGCGGGCAAGACGCTTGGCGAAATCATCGACACCCTGTTCGACGAGCCGGGCCGCGGCGTCTTCCTCAACAAGGTCACACGCTCGGATGTGTCCATGCCGATGGAACGTGAAACAAGAATCCAGCGCGGCGATGTACTCAATATCCTGGGTGCCCGGCAGGACGTCGCGAAGATCGCCCGAGTGCTCGGCTATGCCGACCGTCCGGTCGAAGGCTCGGACATGGCCTTCATGGCCTTCGGCATTGTTGCCGGCAGTCTGGTCGGCGCATTCACGATCCATGTCGGCGGCATCCCGTTCAGCGTCGGCACCGCAGTCGGCGCGATCGTCGCCGGCATCATCTGCGGCCATCTGCGCTCGACGATGCGAACGTTCGGCTACATTCCGGCCCCTGCGATCTGGGTGTTCAACAACGTCGGGCTCAATGGCTTCATCGCCTGCGTTGGTCTCAATGCTGCGCTGGGGTTCGTCGGAGGCATCGAGAATTATGGTCTCTCCCTGTTTCTCGCCGGAACACTGGTGACGATCGTGCCATTGCTCGTTGGCCTCGTGGTCGGACGCTACGTCTTCAAGTTTCACCCGGGCATCCTGCTGGGCGCCTGCGCCGGTGCGCGGTCGACGACCGCCGCGCTCGGCTCGTTGCAGGAAGTCGCGAAATCCAACGTTCCCGCGATCGGTTATGCCACCGGCTATGCGGTTTCGCGACTGATGATGGCGTTGCTGACCATCGTCGTCGTCCGTGTCTTCTAACTGAATGCGCGCGGCTTGCCGCGCGCCGCTTCCCGCCGTCCAGGCAGTACCCGTTCAACGTCAGGAGATTCAAGCATGCAAATCATGACACGTATCCTGCCCGTCGATGCCGTCCTGTTCGATTTCGAGGGCTCGTTCCTGCACAAACCACCCGATATCGGCGACGTGTTCGATCGCGCACTGAGCGGGCTGCGCCCGGGCGTCGAAGCGGCGCTCGACAGTTTGCGTCAAATGGGAATGAAGCTCGGTATTGTGACCGACAAGGAGATGCGTTTTGTCACGCCACTGCTGCGGCAGTCCGGACTGTCAGCGTGGATCGACATCATCGTTCACGGTGACACGCTCGCGCAACGCAAGCCGGACCCGGCGCCGCTGCTTCATGCATGCGACGCGCTCGCGGTGGAGCCGGCGCACGCATTGCATGTCGGCGATTCCTTGATCGACGCGATGGCCGCGCAGGCGGCCGGCATGGCGATGATCCGCGTGAGCCACGGTCGCGGCGCGGATCAACCGGTCCCGGAACTGCCGTGTCTGCAGGTCATCGACGATCTGTGCGATTTGCCTGAACTGATCGGCGGGCCGAGCCCGTGGCGCCGGCCCAAAGGCGCGTTGAGTGCCGTACAACAGCCCGATGAGCAGGGCGGACGGTGGATCTGATCTGAAGCGTGCGGTGCGCTGGGGTTTGATGCAGACACACTTTGGTCATATTTTAGGAGTGCTTGAAATGAAACTGGTTTCCGAATGCCAGATCCGCCGGATCGAAGCGATGCGGACCGCTTCCTCCGTCGCGTTCTGTTGCGGTGTTGCATCGCTGGTTGCCATGGTGATATTCGGCGGCGACCTGTTCAATCTGATCCACGGAAGCTGACGCAAGGCCACGTTTCGAGATACAGGCGACCACGAGTCGAACTCGCGACGGCGCATTCGCGCGCAAGGAACGGAGAAAATGATGGAACGCTTGACCGAATTGAGAATATTCGTGGCCGTTGCCAGGCTGCAGAGCTTCACGCGGGCGGCCGATAGTTTGGGCATGTCCTCATCGTGCATTTCGAGAGCGATCGCAGATCTCGAGGCGCGATCGCAGGCGAGACTCTTCCACCGCACGACACGACAAGTCAGCCTGGCGGAAACCGCGCGCGCATTCTACGAATGTTGCGAAAGCATCCTCGCACAGATCGAGGCGGCGGAACTGCGTCTGAAGTCGGAAAGGCAGCAATTGTCCGGCACGCTGAAGCTGGTCGTGCACCCGGGCGCCGCCGCTTCGGCGCTCCCGCGGATCCTCGCTGGATACAGGGCGCGGGCTCCGCAAGTCGATCTGGAGATCGCGATCAGCGACACCAGAACCGACCTCGTAGCCGGCGCGTATGACATCGGCATCCTTCCGCCGGACCTGATTGTCAATACCACGGTGATAACCCGGCTGATCAGTACGTCCCCACGGATTCTTGTGGCATCGACGTCATATCTGGATTCGCACGGTCGCCCCCGAGTGGCCGCCGATTTGTGCGGTCATACATTCATGCACGCTCCAGACCGGGGGCGACGAACCGAACGCAGGCTCGTCCTTCGTAAACGATCGCAAACCGAGGAATGTCGAATCCGGTGCTCGCTCTGCGCAAACGACTCCGTGCTCCGAATGTGCGCGATGGCGAGCATGGGTATCGCGCTAGTGTCGTCGGATCTTGTGAGCGATGCGTTGCAAAGCGGCGCGCTCGAACGTGTGCTGCCCGACTACACGGAAGACGGCGCCGGGGTGGCGTTGTGTCTCGTCTATCCGTCACGGGAGTTCATGCCGGCGAGCAGTCGGGCCTTTATCGACTGCTGCATCGAGCTGCTTCGTCCCGTGTCTTCGGAACAAAGCACCGCGCATGGCATCAGCATCCGGCCTTCGACAGGCGCTCCCGCTCGGCGTCTGTTGGCGGAAAGCATCACGGACGGGAGCGCGCGATGATCCATGGACTGAACTGGGTCTGCATGAAACATCCGCGCGTCGTGCTGTACATCGCAATGCTTGTCGCCGGCATTGGCCTCTTTGCTTCGCCGAAGGCGGATTCGTTTGTTCACCGCCATGCGGATCGCAAGTTATCGGAATTCGCGGAGACGATCTGGCCATGGGTGACGTGTTGAATGCTTTGGGGTGCGCGCATTGGACGAGCAGGATTCGCGGTTTCATCATCCCACGCGCGGGCCAGTTCCTGGCGATGTTCGGCAGTCTGTTGCTGTGCGGGCGCACGTTCGCACCGTCGATCGCGCTGTTTGGCGCTGGCTTCCCCGACTGGGTGTTCTGTATCGCCGGTGGGGTTGCTGCGACGAGCGTCGTACATGTCGCGCTGGGCAGGCGCGGCGTGCGGTCCTGGATTGCCCCGCTGGCTGTCAGTTATCCGGCGCTGAGCGCATCGCTTGCCATGGCGGCCTGGCTGATCATTTTCTCTCACTGATGGAGTGCACCGCTCATGACCGAGACTGCCGGCGCATCGCGCAACAAGAAATTTCCCGCGTTGATCATTGTCCTCATCACGCTGCTATTGGCAGGTTTCGTGCTGTGGCGCCTGGATCATGCACCGCGCACCGACGATGCTTACATCTATGCCGATACCGTCAACGTGGTGCCGGAAGTCGACGGGCGAATCGTGGAACTTCCCGTGCGCGATAACGACGCGGTCAGGCAGGGCGACCTGCTGTTGCGGATCGATCCACGGCGGTATCAGGATGCGCTGAACCAGGCGCTGGGACGGCTCGATGTGCTCGACAAGCAAATCGCGCTCACTCAGCGCACGGTCAACGCGCAGCAATACAACGCGGCATCGGTAAGCGCGGGGGTCGAACGCGCCCGCGCGGCAGCCAATCAGGCCACCGATACGCTCCGTCGGACCGAACCGCTGTTGTCGCAGGGCTACACATCGGCCGAAGAGGTCGACCGTGCACGCACCGCACAACGCGCGGCGCAGGCGGAACTGGATGCAGCGATGCTTCAGGCGCAGCAGGCTGCCGCCGCGGTGAGCGGTGTCGACGCGCTGGTCGCGCAGCGTGCCGAAGTCGAGGCGCAGATTGCCATTGCGAAGCTGAATCTCGAGTTCACCGAGGTTCGCGCACCCTTCGACGGGCGGGTCGTGTCCTTGCGCACGACGGTCGGCCAGTTCGCGTCGGCGCTCAAGCCAGTCTTCACGCTCATCGACACCCGGCACTGGTATGTCGTCGCGAACTTCCGCGAGACCGAGCTCAAGAACATTCATGCCGGTTCGCCGGCCACCGTGTATCTGATGAGCGATACCAGCAGGCGATTTGCCGGAACGGTTGATTCGGTGGGCTACGGCGTTTTGCCCGATGACGGCGGCGTGGTGCTGGAAGGTTTGCCGAGGGTGCAGCGCAGTATCAACTGGGTACATGTGTCGCAACGCTTCCCGGTCAAGATCGCGGTACGCAACCCCGACCCGGCGCTGTTCAGGGTCGGCACATCGGCGGTGGCGTCGCTTGATCAAGGCGGCACGCGTGAAACGGTCCGGTGACGGCGGCATGAGCATGATCGATTACCTGCCGTGCAGTTTCCAGCGGTTCGCCCGCTTCGTCGGCGACGAGGTCCGTCCGTATCCAGGACGAGTCAACGTGATGCTCCGTTGCGTTCTGACAAGTGCGCTCGTGATCATCGCGTCGATGGCATTGCAGATTCCCTTTCTTGCACTTTCGCTGATTGTCGTCTTTTACGTCACGCAGGCGAATGTCGTCATGACGAGGCTGGTCGGCGTGCTATTTTTCATCGGGTCGACAGTCGCAGTCGGCAGCGCCATGCTGGTGCTGAAGCTGACGTATGACTACGCATTGCTGAGAATTCTGGCTGCGGGCGTGCTCTTTTTCGTCAGCGTGTACTTGATGAGGGTCGTGAAAATCGGTGTCGTCTTCTTCATCGTCGGCATCATCGTCATCTACGTGCAGACGTTTGTCGACCTCACGGACCAGGCCGAGTTGCTTGTGCGGCTCGTGATGTGGGTATGGGTCGCCGTCAACTACGCGATCGCACTCACGCTCGTTATCAACACGCTGTTCCTGCCTGCGGAGCCGGCGCAGCAACTCGATGCGGCAATGCGCCGTCAGCTGGGCGTCGTCGATGCACGCCTCGGGGACTTCGAGCGCGGCGCGTCGACAGCACCGGCTTTGAGCGCCCTCGACATCCAGACAGGCATGTTGACACTGCAGAAGCTGCTGCGCTTCGCGACGATGCGTGACCCGGAATACCGCCGGAACCAGGCGCTGCAGCTCGCCCGCGTTGCCGCGGTATCGCGGCTGTATTCCGCGACCCTGTATCTGCCCGCTTCAGCGGAGGGAATTTCCGCCGACAGGGTTCCGACGCTGCGCGCTGCGTGTCGCGAACTCGACCGTGCGATCCAGGCAGGCGAACGCTTCGTGGCACCGGGTGCACTGGCGACCATGATCAGCGACGGGGTGCCGGGCGCGCTGCTGGACATGCGCAGTGCGTTGCTGTCGTTCGCCGATCGTTCGGCTACGCCTGACGCGAAGGAATCGGACGCGGAAAAGGATCGGCTGATGGTGCCGGACGCGTTGACGAATCCGGTCTATGCCCAGTTCGCGCTGAAGACGCTGATGGCGGCGATGTTCAGTTACGTTTTCTATGTCGCGACCGACTGGCAGGGTATCCATACGATCATGCTGAGCTGCCTGATCGTCGCGCAGCCGAGCCTCGGCGCATCGAGCCAGCGCGCGATATTACGGATCGGCGGTGCGGCCGTCGGCAGCCTGCTCGCGTTGGCGATGTTGGTGTGGATCGTGCCGCACATCGACGGCATCGTGGGTCTGCTCATGATGTCCCTGCCGGTGATCGCGCTCGGCGCATGGGTGACCGCCGGCTCGGAGCGCATCAGTTACGCCGGCACGCAGCTCATGTTCACGTTCGCGCTGGCCTTGCTCGAGCATTTCGGGCCTACCACCAATCTGACCGAGGTACGCGACCGGATGATCGGGATTTTGCTGGGCGTCGCAGTGTCGACCGTGGTTCATGCAAGCCTTTGGCCCGAAGCGGAAGGCGAACCGCTGCGCCAGCGTCTTGCTCGATTGCTACGCCAGGTCGGCGCGCATCTCAGGCAGGACGAGCAAAAGGGGCCGATTCCCGCGCCGCTATGGGCCGAACTCGGGGATTGCGAGGCGATGTCCGCGCGCGTCGCGCTGGAGCCGGGCTGGCAATGGGGCGAAGGGCAGCAGGAAGCCTTGACGTTACGCATCCAGACGATGCTCGCCCAAGCCCGCGAAATCCTGCTGGCGGCAGATGCCTTCGATGCGGAACGACACGCACTGCGAATACCGGAGGGCACTGAAGCCGCAGTCGCGGCGCTCAAAGATGCGCTGGCCGGATCGCTGGACGATTATGCGAGCAACCTCAGCGATCATCCCCAGGCCGTCAGGTCACCATCCGCCGTTTCGCTGAACGCCCTCATCGACCGTCGTGCCTCCGACGTTGCGCGCCTGCGGGACGATGCGGCACGGGCTGCATACGATCGATTGCTGGTCCGAGCCCGCAATCTGGCAAATGAGGTGTCGAGTTTGCCGGGGTGGGACGTTGCCTCGACCAACACTGCATATATCACGCGAGCGTCACAAACATGACCATTCGTTCAGTCGGTCTTTCCGGCCGGTGGCTCCGCGTGAGCCTGGTGGTCGCGCTCGTGCACGGCCTGTCGGCTTGCGCGCTGATTCACAAGGATGAAAGGCCATTCGCAGAAATTCAACCGGAGAAGATCCGCATAGCCGACGACATCCATCTCGCGCACGACGGTTGGCCATCTGCCCGATGGTGGACCGAATACCGCGATCCGCAGCTCGATGCGCTGATCGACCGGGCGCTGACGAGTGCGCCGACCATCATCATCGCCCGCACACGCGTTTCGCAGGCGAAATCGGACGTGGATCTGATACGCGCCGGTATGAACTTGCAAGTAACGGCGCTGGGCGCGTTGGATCGCGAACGCGTTTCGGCCAATGGATTTCTGGGGCCCTATTCAGCCAATCAGCCGTTGATCGGTGCATCCGGACCCTGGTACACCGAAGGCATAGTCGGAGTTGGCGCGAGCCTTGACGTCGATATCTGGGGCAAGCAGCGCGCGCAGGTCGCAGCGGCCATCGGCGTGCAGAATGCGCGACTGGTGGAGACCTCTGCGGTCGAGCTCGAGATATCGGCTGATGTCGCGCAGCTTTACTACGGCATTCAGACGAACTATCAGCTTATCGAATTTATCGAGGAGTTGCGTGAGGTTGAAGCTTTCGCGCTCGAGGCGCACGCCGCCCGTGCGTCGCGTGGCCTCGAGCCGCTGACACAGACCGAAATCGCGCGGGCTGAACTGCTGGCGACGGAGCGACAGGTCGTGGCAGCCCGGGCGCGCGTCAAGCAGTTGTGTGAATCATTGCGCGCACTGATTGGCGCCGGACCTGACGACCTTGGCGCTATCAAACCCGTTTCACTCCCACCACCGCAGGCGGCCCTGCCAGCTACGCTTTCCTATGAATTGCTGGCAAGGCGTCCGGATCTGCAAGCCATGCGCTGGTACGTCCAGTCGTCGTTCAACAGGATCGACGCAGCCAAAGCCGCGTTCTACCCGAGCTTCGACATCAAGGCGTTCTTTGGTGTCAACGCATTACATCTTGTCGACCTCTTTACCCATGCGAGCCAGCAGATCAATCTGATTCCCGGCCTTTATCTGCCGATCTTCGACGGCGGCCGGCTCAACGCCAACCTGACCGGTACGCGCACCGCCAGCAACACATTGATCGCCCAATACAATGAGGCTGTGCTGAACGCGGTGCGAGACGTCGCGGTGACAGGGAGCCGCTTGCAAGACCTTGATGCCGAGGCAACGCTGCAGGCGCAAAAGATCGACGCAGTGTCGTTCGCGCAGGAAAGCGCGGACGCCCATTATGGGCGTGGTCTGGCAAGCCGCGTGACGGCGATGGAGGCGCGCGAGGCGGTCATACGCGAGCGGATGGTGCTGCTCGACATCAATGGGCAGGAGTTGGGTCAGGATATTGCGCTGTCGAAGGCGCTCGGCGGCGGATACCGTGCGCAAGCCCCCGTCGTGCTGACGCCACGGTGATGATCAAACTGCCCGCTGACGGATTGAAAGACGCTTTATGTGCTGCCATTGGCGAGAACACACAAATGCTGTCCGCAAACACTTCGATTGCATTGCATCTGGCTGGCGCGTTCGTGTTGGGCTCGCTCGTCGGCTACGAACGACACTTCCGTGGGCGGGCGGCAGGAACGCAGGTCTACGCCATTGTATGCATGGCATCATGCGCTGTTACGATACTGGCCGGATATCCGCAGCTTTGGTACGCGGGGGCATTGGGTGGCGCCGGGGGGACTGCAGACCCTACTCGCGTGATTGGCAGTATCGTGACTGGTGTTGGGTTTCTAGGCGCAGGACTGATTGTTCAGGACGGCAGCAACGTGCGCGGACTGACGACGGCTGCGTCGGTGTGGGCCTGCGCCGTGATCGGCATTCTTGTCGGCACGAGCCTCTTCGCGCCCGCCGTCGGATTGACAGGCCTGCTGCTGCTGGGCATGGTAGCGATGCCCACGGTGGAGCGCATTCTGCCCGCGCGTACCGCGTTGACCGTCAAAGTGCAGTTTGCAGCGAACTACCGACTGCACGAGGAGGCCATTGATCACTTTGCGCTGATGCGCCGCTTTTCCATTCCGCCGGAGAGCTTTTCGATTTCATACGACGCCGGAAGATGCTCGATTCAGTTCCTTATCGTCGCTGATCCCCGCCGCCATGCCAATGCGCTGGCGCAGCTTTCAACAGAGCTCCGGGACTTGCCGCATGTCGAGAGCTTCACCATAGCTCGATCCACCACCTGATCGCATTGGCTTGTTGACGCGACGGTGACTGCTTTGGAGGTAGTTGGAGACGTTGGTTGCGGCTGGTTCGATGGCAGCAACGGGTCGTCTACGGTCGACTGCCGGTGGGATCGAGGGGCCGCAAATGAGCTCCCTCTAGTGATATGAGCTCCGTTGTCCGCAGGTGCTAGTCACTATGCGTTGCCTCGTAAAA
>NZ_CADIKK010000050.1 GCF_902859915.1 Paraburkholderia ultramafica | reverse complement strand
CTTCAAGCAGTGGATGAGCAAGGGCCTGTACCTCGGCACGTTGATGGTCGGCATCGAGCAGAAGCTGCTGGGCGGCAATGTGCCGTGGACGCTGCATCACCAGCATTCCGACCATGAGATGCTGAAGCCCGCTTCGCAGTGCAAGCCGATCACGTATCCGAAGCCGGATGGGAAGCTGACCTTTGACCGGTTGTCGTCGGTGTTCATTTCGAACACCAACCACGAAGAGAACCAGCCGGCGCACCTGACGCTGAAAGATCCGTCGGTGCCGGTGAACGTGAACTGGCAGACTTATGCGGGCCCGGAATCGCGCTATTGCCCGGCCGCGGTTTACGAGTTCGTCAAGAACGACGACGGCAGCGAGCGGCTCGTGATCAACGCGCAGAACTGCGTGCACTGCAAGACTTGCGACATCAAGGACCCGACGCAAAACATCGTGTGGGTGACGCCTGAAGGCGGCGGCGGTCCGAATTATCCGAACATGTGATCCTCAATGGGCGCGACCGTATCATTCGCGGCAGCGCCTCAATCGCGGAGATGAGTCTATGAGCAGGGAAGTAGTGGTGGTTGGTGGCGTTCGTACCGCTATCGGTAAATTCGGCGGCAGCCTGAAGGACTTCACGCCGATCGAACTGGGCGCAGCTGTCGTGCGCGACGTGCTGGCGCGAACGGGAGTCGAAGCGAAGGACGTAGGTCACGTCGTGTTCGGCAATGTGATCGCTACCGAGCCGAGGGACCTGTACCTGTCCCGCGTCGCGGCGATCGATGCCGGCATTCCAGATTCGACGCCCGCCTTCAACGTCAACCGCCTGTGCGGTTCGGGCCTGCAGGCGATCGTGTCGGCAGCGCAGACCATCCTGCTGGGCGATGCCGATGTGGCGATCGGCGGCGGCGCGGAGAACATGAGCCGCGCGCCGTACCTCGCGACCGACGCGCGCTTCGGCTCGCGGATGGGCGATGCACGCCTCGTCGACATGATGCTCGGCGCGCTGAACGATCCGTTCCAATCCGTGCCCATGGGCGTGACGGCGGAGAATGTGGCCCGCAAGTTCGGCATTTCGCGCGAGCAGCAGGATGCACTTGCCGTCGAATCGCATCGCCGCGCCGAGCGGGCCATTGCCGAAGGCCGCTTCAAGAGCCAGATCGTGCCGATGACGCGCAAGGTCAAGGGCCGCGAGGTAGTGTTCGATACGGACGAGCACGTTCGCAACGACGCGACGCTCGACGATTTCACGAAGCTCGAGCCCGTGTTCGCGAACGAGAACGGAACCGTGACGGCAGGCAACGCGTCGGGCATCAACGACGCGGCTGCCGCCGTTCTACTGATGTCGCGCGAGGCGGCGGAGCGGCGTGGTCTCGTGCCGATGGCGCGGCTCGTCGCCTACGCTCATGCGGGCGTCGATCCGCAATATATGGGCATTGGTCCGGTGCCGGCGACCCGCCTGGCGTTGCAGCGTGCTGGCCTGTCCGTCGGCGATCTCGACGTGATCGAGGCGAATGAGGCATTCGCGGCGCAGGCCTGTGCGGTGACGCAGGAGATCGGACTCGATCCGGCGAAGGTGAATCCGAATGGCTCGGGTATCTCGCTCGGCCACCCGATCGGCGCGACGGGCGCGCTGATTACCGTCAAGGCACTGTATGAATTGCAGCGTGTCGGCGGCCGCTACGCGCTCGTCACAATGTGCATTGGCGGCGGACAAGGCATTGCCGCCATCTTCGAAAACACGCTCTAAACGCGAGACATCACGCTTGCCGCGCAGGAACCGATCACCATGACAATCAAAATATCAGGCGTGATCGGTGCGGGGACGATGGGCAACGGCATCGGGTTCTGTCGCGGCAAGGATAGCCAGGCCATCCGCGGCCAGCGTCTTTAGTGTCGGGAATGTGCTCATTGCCACACAAGTAACCCACAGCCTTCAATAGAATGGTGAGGTTACCGATTGCAGCGGCTGTGCGCGGCCGTCACCGCCCAGTCTTCTGGTAGTGACGGGCGAACGCCATGACATGCTCCGCTGTCACGTGGAACCTGGCGGGAGGCACGTCGTCATGAAAGCCGGCAATCAGGTTGTTGCAGCGGTCATATTCGTGCTGGCGGCCAGTATGGCCGCGCAAGCCGCCGCGCCGAAGGCGGCATCTTCCGCTGCACCGGCGTCGCAACCGGTGGCGGCGGCACCGTCTGTTGCGGTGCGCAAACTGAACCTCGCAAACAAGCCATGGACGGGCGATTTCGATGCGATGCTTCAGCGGCGGGTCATCCGCTTTCTGGTTCCCTATAGCCGTACGCTCTATTTCAACGACAAGGGCCGCGAGCGCGGACTGTCAGCGGAATTCGCGCGCGACTTCGAGCGCTTTGTCAACAAGCAATACGCCAGTCAGCTCGGCAAGCGACCCGTTACGCTGATTCTGATTCCAACCACACGCGACAAACTCCTGACCAACCTTGTCGCGGGATTGGGCGACATCTCCGCCGGAAACCTGACTGCAACCAGTGAACGGGAGAAGCTTGTCGATTTTGTTGCGCCGCGAGATCGGCAATCCGTGCGCGAACTGATCGTCACCGGCCCCAAAGCTCCGCCGATCGCCACGCTCGACGACCTCGCCGGCAAACAGGTTCATGTGCGCAAAGCGACGAGCTACTACGAGAGTTTGACGGCGCTGAACGAGCGATTCAAGGCGGCGGGCAAGCCTCTGATGAAGCTCACGCTGCTGCCGGACGCGCTTGAAGACGAAGACAAACTGGAAATGCTCAACGCGGGCCTGATCAACATCGTCGTGGTCGACGACTGGAAAGTGAAGCTATGGGCGCAGGTACTGCCGAAGATCAAGGTACACGACGATCTTGCCGTACGCACCGAGGGATACATTGGCTGGGCAATTCGCAAGGGAAGTCCGCAACTGCGGGCCGTGCTGACGGACTTCTACGTGAACTACCTGAAGAAGCAAGGCGTGGCGGCATACCGGCTGTCCCAGTACATGAAGCAGATCAAGCAGATCACTAACAATACTGCTTCAGCAGAACGCCAGCGATTCGAGCAGACGCTTGCATTGTTTGACAAGTACGGCAAGCAGTACAGCTTTGATCCGCTGATGCTGGCGGCGCAAGGCTATCAGGAATCACAGCTCGATCAAAACGCGCGCAGCCATGTTGGCGCGATTGGTGTGATGCAGATCATGCCTGCCACGGGCAAGCAGATGGGGGTTGGCAGCATTTCCGTCATCGAGTCCAACATTCACGCAGGTGCAAAATACATGGACCAGTTGATGACCCGCTACTTTTCCGATGCGCGCTTCGACGAAACCAACCGGCCGTTGTTTGCTTTTGCGAGCTATAACGCCGGACCTGGCAACATTGCGAAAATGCGCAAAGAGGCGGCAGCGCGTGGACTGGACCCCGACAAGTGGTTCAACAATGTGGAAATTGTCGTTGCGGAAAAGATCGGCATTGAAACCACGACCTATGTGCGCAACATTTACAAGTACTATGCCGCGTATAGGTTAATTGCCGAAGCGCAGGCGACAAAGAACAAGGCTTTGGAGAAAGCCGGGAAGTCTGGCTAGGAGGAAAGACCTCCCGCCTGGAGTCCGCGCTCTTCGGTTATTGGTTGCACTGCGACCGGCGCGCCCGTTAGCTACGACATTCGCGAAGTCGCGAGAGTCTCTAGTCCGAAGGAGTTTGATAATGACACCTGGCGGCGCGGCTCCAGGCGAACTGATTAACCTCGGGCAGTTGAGTATTCAATACCTGATTGATGGAACTGCCACAGGCGGGATGGGCGTTTTTGAGTTGACTGTGCCCCCTGGTTCACCAGTTCCTCCGCCACATAGCCACACTCGAAATGAGGAGTGCGCCTATGTGCTGGAGGGCATGCTCCGGTACCCGGTCGATGGGGTAGTCCGAGACCTGCAGCCAGGAGAATGGATGCACACTCCGGCCGGATCGGTCCATCACTTCAGCAACCCGCACAATGGCACGGCCCGCGCACTGATCATCCTGACACCCGACATAGGTGCTCAATATTTTCGTGATGTCGGAGCCATCATAACTGCCGGTGAGCCGCCTGACCGTGCAAAGCTTTTCGATGTCATGTCCCGGTACGGGCTCGTGCCGGCTCCGCCACTATGAACTACCGTCTCAGCCAACAATTGCCCTCAGGAGAAATGCCGGTTTCGCAGGAGCCTTGGACCCTGGCGTTCAATGTCGGCTTTCGGAGAATTCATCGGTCCGTTCCGGCGCGACCCTGACGATTAGTCAGCCCGGCACCAACGACCCGAATCTGGGCACACAATGACCGGTGTGCCGTTCAGCAAGACTTGCTCTGAATCCAGTTGCAACGAGGTTGAAGGGGCGACGTCGAAGTCAACCTTGAGTGCGTGTCCAACATGGGGATCTTCGATGGGAAGCTCCCAGGTCAGGAATATTTGAATGCAGTCCCGGTCCGGTGCGAATTCGGCCGCATTAAAACCGCTGCTGCCGCGCTGAATGACGCCATGAGGCTGGCCGGTATCGAATATCACGACCGTTCCCCGGGTCAGCGGAATGCGATGGCCTGTCGAAGGAAAATGCAAATCCAGCCCGCGGTCCTCGCTTAAGAAGAGATTGCAAAAGGCCGCACCGCCGTATTGCCCGCCATCATGGTGGTACCTCGCGCCGCGGCATGCCATCAGGGCTACGTCACTGGAGGCAAGCACGTCGGGTAGTCCTGGCGCGCATGTCCAATCGGACACGGCCTGCACGCAGCGCGTGTAGTCCGGCCAGCGCGCCCGAGCTCGCGCCAAAGGCATGACCTCGACGTCTCCGGGCTCCAGAATCATGTGCGACGATATCTCCCTTTGCCAATCCGCAAGCAGACGCGTTGGGGGCACAGGTACGTCGACAGTGCCTGATAGCACGATGTCACTCACGCATCGACCGCGGATGACGTCGCCACTCCAGAAATAGGAAATCAGCATGTCCTGCATTCGATGCTGTTGGGGAGAGGAGGGATTCATCCAGGCCATTGTAACGATTCCAGCGAATCACTTCGGCGCAAACACGGCTAGTAGTAGCCTGTAGCTGCGGAGAGAATTCGCGCGGGTGTTATGGTTTGCTCCGACTGGGTCGTTGAGTGGTGGTCGTCTGTTTCCGCTGTTCGAGGTGAACCATCACTTCAGTCGGCCCGACACTAACGCGAGGTGTCCTGGTCTCCGAGATCGCGTTTAAAGCCCGTCAGCATTGCGCCGATGAGGTTTTCGCGCGTCCAGACGCTCATCACGATCGCCGCGAGAATATGCGCGCACACGCAGACTTGCAGCGCGGTCGACAGACAAGTGTGGAGATCCTGCGGCCAGTCTTCGCCCCAGAAGGCATTGACGCGCATCAGCCAGCCGCTCACAGCCAGCGCCAAAATCAGCAGCCATAGCGTCAACGCCATCAGGCCGCCAAGCGGATTGTGCGACAGATGCTGCTGCGGCTCGCCGGCGGCAAGCGAGCGAATATATGCGGTGAGATGCGAGCGCCCCGGCCACCACGCCGCAAATCGCGCGTTCGTCGTGCCGATGAAGCCCCATACGATGCGAGACGCGACGAGCCCCGCCGCGACATACCCGAGTACCCGATGCGCCTGGTCGGTAGGGCCGAACAGATTCCACGCGACGATGCCCGCGATGCTCCAGTGCGTGAACCGCACCCAGATATCCCAGGTTTTGACGGGCATCGAGTGAGGCTCGGAGCTTATTCGATTTCCGACTTCACGACATCGAGCGTCTTGGTGTCGTAGTAGATCTCGACCTTCTTGCCGTCTTTGTTGTGACCGTAGATCTCGTAGCAGTTGCCATCGACCTTGAACTTCTTGATCTTGTATCCTTGCCCTTCGAGTTGCGAGCGCGCATCCGATTCCTTCATCCACTCGCTCTTTGGATGCGCCGTGCAATCGGCCTTCGCGAACGCCGTGCCGGAAACGCCCACCGCCACCACTAACGCCAGAAACTTGAACATCCGCTACCTCATCTGGTGATTTATTGAGAGGTGAGCCTACTTCAAACGCGAATCGATCGCAAGTAGATTGTAATATTTGGAGCCTGGTATTTGCAGGCCGCTGGTCTGTTTGATCCGACAAAAGGCAGTCATCAGAACCGATCGTTTTGTAGGGTAACTACCGATAAAAGAGTACACCAACCACTCATTTAACAAAGTTAGAATGTTTCGTCTAATTCCGCATTGCAGCAGAAATGGTCCGGATCGATGCAGCCCGGGCACAGCCGTGAGTTTGAGCTGCGGCAGGTTTCCTGCCCATCGCTTTGAGCGAACTATTAGTATGACTAAAGGAGAGAGCGGTGTACATTTCGACGAACGAACATCTTGGCTGGGCGCAAAGTGACAGTGTTGACGCAGCGTTTTCGTTGGCGCAGCAAGTATTCCAGTGTTTTGAAAAACTCGTCGAGTTGAATCAGCAGGCAGTCAAGGCGACTGTCGCCGAGAGCGAACAGGCTTGGCAGTTGGCGATGTCCGGTAAGACGCCGGTCGAACTGTGGGTTCATCAAGCCAATGCCGTGCGGCCGGTCGCGGAGAGAGCGCTTTCGTACAACCGTCAGGTACTTGAAATCGCGACTCATACGCAAGTCGAGTTTCTGAAATTCTTCAAGGCTCGATTCGAGCATCGCAACGCCAAACTGCAAGAACTGGTCGACGGCGTCGCCAGGCATGCTCCTGCCGGTTCCGAAGCTGCCGTCACGGTGATGAAGTCGACGGTTTCCAGTGCTGGCCTTGCCTATGACACGGTGCTCAAAGCTACCGCACAAGCCATCGCAATGGCGCAGCGAACCCAGCCGGCGGCCACTGCGCCGGCGTCGGGCTCTGCAAAGTCCCGCGACCATGCTCGCGCAGACTAGCTGAGCGCTGCTGGTCCATTCAACAGTTTTTCAAAGAGGCTGGACGGACCGCACGATCCGGGACCGGCACGGTGTCGTCACGGTGTCGTATTTGTTGTTGGTTTGTCTGCAGGGCTGATTGAACGGCGGGATGAGTGCGAGCACTTGTCCCTTTCATCGGGCGTGCGCTGAGCGATCGCGGCAATCAGGATGTTGTCGCGAGCCGCTAATGGTTGGCGCCGCTGGATAACGTCGCTTTCTTTTCAGACGAGGTCGCAATGATCGAAAGATGGATGGGACTCACGATTGGCACCACCGCACTGCTGATCGCGATACCTCTCGTAATGAGCCACTATCGTCGGGAACGCCGTCGTGGACAACTTCTTCGGAATCTCGATCATGTCGACTGGTGGTATCGCACGCGCGGACCGAAATAGACGCGATAAAAAGTGTCTAAAAAGACAGGTGGAGCGGGAGTGTAATGGGAATTGATGCTTCTTATAAAAGTGATCTTCTGCACATTGAAGCGATCGTCGCCGCGCTAGAACGGATAACCAGCAGTGGCGACTCGATTGCCTCTACGTCCCTGATCAACGAACCGGGCTATTGGCGCCAGCGTATCGAAACGCTGCTTGTCCAATACGATATCTCGCAGGTCGATCGGGACCATGCGCAGAACTTGCTGAACAGACTGTGCGGAATTGTCAGAATCCCGTCGGAAAGCCAACTGATTGAATAATGATCGGGCATTGCGAACACGTGAACCGGAAAACGCAAGAGGATCGGCATGAATAGTGGACGCTTCGAAACAGGGTTTCAATCGCCGGCAACCCATGCTGCGGACCGCCATCGGCTGGTGGTGCGCGCACGTGTTCAAGATATGCGCATTGCGGCGATCTGGCAGGTGTTGCTGCCGTTTTCCGCCAACGTCGAGAATGTGGATATTACGACGTCGCCAGATTCCGGTTTTGAGGAGGTCGCGATAGCACTCGTTCGGACGCGACGTGAGTTGCTGGATTCAATCGTCGCGCGATTTAACAGCATGTCCTGGGTGACGAGCACAAAACTTTGCTAACGAAGCGATCGCCGAGTCGGAGTCTCTGTTCATGTGGTGCAGCGGCTTACGCTTTGGTTCGCGCTTCAGCGGCGGACATACCGCCGAGCAAGGCGGTCGGCAGCGACCAGAACTGTGATGAGGAGGCGAGGATGCCCGCGGCGGCGACGCTCAGACAGACGATCGATGCCGGCACACTGCCGAGCGCCGGCAGCAGCACGAAGCCGGCCGCGGCGATCAGCATCGGAATCGCCAGATGCAGTCTGCGCTCGCGGCGACGGTCCGCGCTCATGCCGATCAGCGGCAGCGCGATGAGCGCGCACAGATAGGGAATCGCGGTAAACACGCCAATCCAGAGCGGGTCGGCGACACCGGACTTGCGAATGATGGTCGGCAGCCAGAACGTCAGGCCATACTGGCCGAGCACGACGCAGAAGTAGATCGCCGCCATCAGCCACAAGCGGCGGTCGCCGATGAACGACCTGACCGAGACGTGCGCGATCTTGTGTGCGTTGTCGCTACCGACATTGCGGGCGAGCAGATTCTTTTCGGGGTCGGTCAGCCACTTCGCTTTCGCGATGCTGTCGTCGAGGTACAGCAGGATCGCGATGCCGAGCACGAGTGACGGCAGCGCTTCGAACAGGAACAGCCACTTCCAGCCGGCCAGGTTCATCGCCCCTTGCAGCGAGTGCATGATCCAGCCGGAAAGCGGCCCGCCAATAATGCCGGCCAATGGAATCGCCATGAAAAATAGCGATAACGCTTTGGCCCGGCGCGCAGCCGGAAACCAGTACGTCAGATAGAGGATCACGCCGGGTGCAAAACCCGCTTCCGCGACGCCCAGCAGAAACCGCAGCACGTAGAAAGCCGCAGGCGATTTCACGAACACGAAGCTCGCGGAGATCACCGCCCACGTCAACATGATTCGCGCCAGCCATTTGCGCGCGCCGACGCGATGCAGAATCAGATTGCTCGGTACTTCGAAGAGGAAGTAGCCAAGAAAGAAAATGCCCGCACCCATGCCATAGACGGTTTCGCTAAAGCGCAGGTCGTTGAGCATCTGCAACTTTGCGAAACCGACGTTGACCCGGTCGAGATAGGCGCCGAGATAGCACAGCATCAGGAACGGAATCAGACGGCGGCCGACTTTCGCGTAGGTTTTCGACTCGAAGCTGGTCGAGTCCGTGTGGGGCGGCATATCGCCGGTAACGGGCAACGCGGTGTACTTCGATTTCATGTTTGTCTCCTTCCATGCCCTGGGTTGGCCCAGGTGCCTCGCACGCGGTCGATTCAGAAGCGCGGCCGCGCGTTGATGAACGACGTCAATGAATGAGCATGCCGCCGTTCACGTCGAGCGTGATGCCCGTGCCGCCTTTGCACTCCTTCGTGACCGGCAGCACGGTTTGCGACATATGGAGTGTGCCGCGCAGGTTGACGTCGACGATCGCGTCGAACCACGCTCTCGAAAGCGATGATGGCCTTCACCGGCGGAATGCGCATAGTGAAAATCTTTTCAACTGCAGATGAATGAAGCCGCCTCGTTCGCACGCCATTCGTACTGCCGTTCTGTCGACAAGCCGCGCAACCTGGGGGCATGAAGTGCTCTCGATACCGGTCCGGGAGTTTCAATGCCGTACAACGGTCAATCGCAAACATAGGTTGCGCAGTGCAACAACTGCGCAAGAGCCAGCAATGAATTATTCAACTTTCCGCTCGAGCATGCGACGCGTCGACGCTCAACCGCAGTCCTTTCGTTCTGTTTTCTCCTGGCGTCGCTCGAAGACATCGGTCTGCGCGTGAGCGAGCCTCGTCAATAAATTTAGTTCGTATCGCCAGGTAAATGTGGGCGGGTCGTCAACAAGTCACGCCGCTTGCGTCAATTAAAGGAAGATTTTTATCGAGATAATGCGAATTTTACAAATATTGTCGATTTGCCGAGTCAATGCGTGCTAGCGTCCAAGCAGCACTTTCTGATGCGGGACGAGGCAAGCAATGATGCCGTCACGGGCATCAGCCGGATCGGGCTCCGCAATCCGAACCAGCGGGTGAGCCGTTCAAGCGTTGCATCAGGCCGACGTGAGATGGCGCGAAAGCGCGCAGATTCAGCAGCGTTGGTAATCCCATAACTGGGTGATTGGAAAACAAAGAGGAGATTTTTGAATGACTTTCAAGTTTCACAAACTGCTGCCGATTAGCGCCGCAGTCGTCGCATTCGCAACCATGGCGACCTCGGCTTCTGCCGATCAGATCGTCAAGATCGGTCACGTCGGTCCGCTGACGGGCGGCTCCGCCCACCTCGGCAAGGACAATGAAAACGGCGCGCGCCTCGCGATCGAGGAAATCAACGCGAAGGGGCTGACGGTCAACGGTCAGAAGATCATGCTGGTGCTCGACGCGCAGGATGATGCTGCTGATCCGCGTCAGGCCACCCAGGTCGCGCAGAAGCTGGTCGACGACAAGGTCGTTGCCGTGGTCGGCCACCTGAACTCGGGCGCATCGATTCCGGCGTCGAAGATCTATAGCGATGCGGGCATCGTGCAGATCTCGCCGTCGTCGACGAATCCGGCCTACACGCTACAAGGCTTCAAGACGACCTACCGGGTCGTGGCGACCGATGCGCAGCAGGGTCCGGCGCTGGCGAACTATGCGGCGAAGAGCCTGAACGTGAAAACCGTCGCGGTTGTCGATGACTCGACGGCATACGGCCAGGGGCTCGCGAACGAATTCGAACGGACTGCCAAGGCGCTCGGCCTGAAGGTCATGTCGCATGACGCGACCAACGACAAGGCTGTCGATTTCCGCGCCATTCTCACGAAGATCAAGGGCGAGAATCCGGACGCGATCATGTACGGCGGCATGGACGCCACCGGTGGTCCGTTCGCGAAGCAGGCAAGGCAACTGGGCCTGCGCGCGAAAGTGCTCTCGGGCGACGGCGTGTGTACCGAAAGCCTCGCGCAACTGGCTGGCGCGGCAGCCGGCAATGTCGTGTGCTCGCAGGCGGGCATGGCTGTCGAGCGGATGGATGGCGGCGCGCAATTCTCGGCGAAGTACACGAAGCGCTTTGGCCACCCGATCGAATTCGACGCGCCGTTCACGTACGACGCGGTGTACATCGTCGTCGACGCGATGAAGCGTGCGAACTCGACCGAGCCGTCGAAGGTTCTCGCGAAGATCGCGGGCACCGACTACAAGGGCGTGACCGGCCAGACGACGTTCGATGCGAAGGGCGACCTGCAGCACGGTGTCATTTCGCTGTACGACTACAAGGACGGGAAGAAGACGCTGGTCGATGTGGTGAAGATGTAAGCACGGATCGACTCGGGGCGGGTGGAGGAAGACTCCATCGCCTTGGTTCGCTGCTCTCGATGAAAGCGGGCGCGCAGTCGCGCCCGCGAGAGCGACTACGCAGTACTTCAGCAATTACGACGTCATGCAGCTAAAACCCGACGCCGCGCTCACCCTACCCAGGCCATCGTATTTCGGCCCATGCCGTACAAACGCACAACGGCGGCCCCGGTTGGCGCCGCCGTGTGCCATCGATCCCGCCGAGCGTCGCCGGAGTTCAACTTCGCTCGGGTAGCGGGCCGGCCCCGAAGGGCCGGCCAGGCAGCCGGGTAGCGGGATCCTGCTTACGGAGCCGCGACACCCTGCGTCTTCGCGGTGTAGGGCTTGTAGAAGCTGGAGCCGGCCCAGGCAGGTGCCGCTGCGGTGTACAGCGGTGCGCCCTGGGTGTAGTTGGCGCCGCTGTGCCAGTCGCCGGAACCGGTGTACCTGGCCACCGCCGGATACGGGTAGACGGGGCGCGTGGCGGTCACAGCGTTCGACGAGTCGGTCTGGTAGGTCATCACGGCATTCGGAGCCTTGGCCTGCTCGGCCCAGCCCGTGATCTGCGATACCAGGTCGATGTTCGGGAAGCCCTCGCCGCCGCCGCAGTGGCCGACGCCAGGGATGACGTACAGACGCGCGAACTGGCTCACGTCCGACGCGCCCATCGTGCTTTGCATCGCCTCGTAGTATGCAATCGTGAAGAGCGGCGAGATGTGCTGGTCAGCCCAGCCGTGCCACAGGATCAGCTTGCCGCCGGCGTTCTGGAAAGCGGACAGGTCGGGGTTGGTCGCATCGTTGAGCGGGTGGTTGGCCTGCAGGAACTTGCTGTAGAAGCTCGCGTCCTGGTAGCCGAACGTGTCGATGTTCGGCATGCTCGGCGAACCCGTGAAGATCAGGTTGTAGGCGCCCGTCACGATGTTGTAGCTGAACAGACCCGAGGTCGACGTAGCCGCGGCCGTCGAGTTCGTGGTCGGCACTTCGACGCCGATCCAGTTGGCTTCCGAACCGTATTGCGGCGAACCGGCCAGCATGCGCTCGCCGGTGGTGGCACCCATCGGGCCACTATAGATCTTCGTGGCAGTGGCGACTTCGGCCGCGGTCAGGCAGTTGCTGGTGTCCGTCGCGCCGTTCGCGCACTGGATCGTTGCCGGGTCGAAATGACAGGTGCGCGGATCGGCCAGCAGACCGTCAGGCACGCCGGTTTGGCCGCCGCAGGCCGCAACCACCGCCTTGTGCAGCACGAGCGCCTTGTCGGCATAGAGCACGGCATTGCCGGTGCTGGTGCCAGTGGTGCTGTTCGATTCCACGCTCCAGCCGTGATACAGCGAGTTCTGGATCTGGAAGTGCGCGGCCGGGGCGCCGGCGACGATGCCGTTGTAGTCGGTCGGGTAGCGCTGCGCGGCCATCAGGGCTTCGCGGCCGCCGTCGGAGCAACCGATGAAGTACGAGTACTTCTGCGTCTGCCCGTAATAGGCCTTGATCAGCTTCTTCGCCGCGAGCGTCGTGATGTGCTGGCCGCGATAGGCAAAGTCAGCCTGCTTTTGCGTATCCGTGGTCCAGCTGGCGTCCTGGCCCGAGTGGCCCATGTCGGTTGCCGCCGTCACGAAGCCGCCTTGCTGCACGAGCGGGCAAGTGTAGCTGAAGCTGAACGAGCTTTGCCTGGTCGGATCGCTCAGGTTGCCGCACAGACCGCCGCAGCCCAGTTCCGCGAAGCGTTGCGTCCACGTGCTGACAGGCAGCGCGACTTCGAAGGTGTTCGACGGTGCGAGCGTGCCTTTCACCGTGCAGAAGTTGACGGTGGCGCCATTGACCGTGGCGGCAGTGACGGTAGCCGAAGTAATCGAACTGCCCGCACCGCCGATGTCGGTGATGTCGATCGAGGCCAGCTTCGAACAATCGACGACCGGGTTCACGACGGCCAACGGGGCGATGGCGAGACCACCGCTACCGCCACCGCAGGCGGCGACAATGGTGGCTGTCACGCAGATGGCGAACAGTGTCAGCAGCGAGGCTGTGCGTGCATGGGCGTGTGCGAGCAGCCCGAAGGGATGCAGAGTTCTCATGCTTGTCTCCTTGATTGTTTTCCTTTCTCGAGCATCAGAACCGTACGTGTTCGTCCGGACTGCATGACGCGCTCGCGATCTACGCATTGCTTACTTATCTTCATGGATTCACATCTCCTCTTTTAATACTTCGGTTCTCAAAGCATCTCTCTAGATCATCGACATATCCGTTGCTTCTCAATCGTTCGCCATCGCATGAAATGACGCGCGCAGGCACCGGCGATCGATGTCGAATCGGTCGCGCGCATAACACGAATCACGTTGGGTTCTGCGAAATGTTATTTAATATGCCTAACGTATTTTTATTGGTGACTTCGGATCAAAGGGCGCGCCGTTCATTTCCAGCGGCATGATGCGACATGGAACCCCGCTCGCTGAGAGTTGACGCGACGTTAGCCAGGCGGGAAGTGGTGCGAAATCGGGGGTTAACCAGAATGATGCGGAGGTGAGCGGGTCAGTGCCCCGCCAACAAAGACAATCCGGTTCAATCGATACCGCTCGCAGGCCCACGGCTCAATGATTTGCGCGTCGCTCCGGAATCCTGGTCTCGCTATCGCCAGTGGCCCGCGCGAGAACACGCAATAATTTTTTTAGATGGGGAAAGAGATCGAAAGAGATTGAAAATGGCACGCCGCCTCTAACAAAAAGGAGAAAGCTCCTCACGTTACCTCTCGATGCGGCCAACTTCGACATTGTCTGTTCGACGATTCTCAGTGCCGTGGCGGTTGAATCAGTTGGAGGCAAGGCCGACATCAGCCACACAAACCAATTCGCTTTCCTATCGAACACGGTTGTGCCGAGGAAGTCGGGATCTTCATGACGCCGGGTCGCTATCGCGAGCAAGCAATGACGAAGATGCGCAATTGGCGGAAGTCAACCGACATACCCATATCGGGATCGCGAAGGTAGGTAAAAGCGTCGTCCCAACCGCCTGTTCTATGCGACTTCGTTCGCACGTCATCTGATTTGTTTATCGGGGTGCGCTTCGGCAGGCGCTCGCCGGGCCCGCTTTCAAGGCCTTCGGGATCGCGCCTGGACCTTATCCAACGGGGTCCTGGAGGAATTTGCCGAGCTTCGGCGGCGCCATGCGGAACAGCAAAAACCCGCATACATGATCCATACATCTGGTTAACCCGCCCTTTTGGAGCCGGAGCCCGAACAGCTACCTTCGGACCGGATCTTTTGGGGAAGGTATGCGAAGCGCCATCGACATGACGGGTAGCGGCATCAATGAGAGTGCGAAGCCAGGCGCTTCGGCCGCGCGATAAAACCAGTAAAGGAGACAGGAGAATTCTGATGACAAGTGGAATGACGAGCGGCAAGAGGATTGATATCAAGGCGTTCATCGACGAGCGGCCGATTTCGCTTTACCAGTGGCTACTGGTGGCGCTGTGTTTTCTGATCGTGACGGCCGACGGCATGGACGTCGCCATCATGGGGTTCGTCGCGCCTTCCATCATTCACGACTGGGGAATTTCGCGGCCCGCGTTCGGGCTCGTGATGAGCGCGGCGCCGATCGGTCTGGTGATCGGTGCGCTGACAGCAGGGCCGGCATCGGACCGTATCGGGCGCAAGTGGGTTCTGATTACGTCGGTCTTTCTATTCGGCGTTTTCACGATCGCAACCGCGTTCACCGAAACGCCGACGGCAATGGCATTGCTGCGACTGCTGACGGGTATCGGCCTTGGCGCCGCCATGCCTAACTCGACGACGCTGCTGTCCGAGTACGCACCGCAGCGCAAGCGCGCATTGCTGATCACCATCATGTTCACGGGCTTCAACCTCGGATCGGCTTTGATCGGTTTTGCTGCCGGCTGGCTGATTCCGATCCACGGCTGGCGCTCGGTGCTGATTTTCGGCGGCGCGCTGCCGTTGGTACTGATCCCGTTTCAAATCTGGCTGTTGCCGGAGTCGGCCCGTTTGCTCGCAGTGCGCGGCGCATCGCCCCAGCGTATCGGCGCCGTCCTCGGCCGCGTGTGCGGCGCGCGCTTTGCCGGCGACGAAGTTTTCGTTTCCAACGAACCGCCGTTGCCGACGCGCAAGCCGATCGGCGTGTTGTTCTCGCAAGGCTATGGCTCGATGACCATCGCGCTGTGGGTCACGTATTTCATGGGCCTGCTCGTGATTTATCTGCTGACCGGCTGGCTGCCCACGTTGATGAGGGACGCCGGGCTGACCGTCACTGCGGCCGCCAATATCACGGCCATGTTCCAGATCGGCGGAACGGTCGGCGCGGTGCTGGTCGGCTGGGTGATGGACAAGGTCCGGCCGGCGCCGGTGATCAGCGCGGCCTACCTGGGCGGCGGTCTGTGCGTGCTCGGATTGGGATATATCGGCGCGTTGTCTTCATCGCTGGCGCTGTTGGTGTTTGCCGCGGGCTTCTGCATGAGCGGTGCGCAAACCGGTCTGAACGCGTACGCGCCTGGCCGTTACCCGACGGTGGCGCGTGCCACGGGGGTTAGCTGGATGCTCGGCATGGGCCGCTTCGGCAGCATCTTCGGTTCGGCGATCGGCGGCGCGCTGCTCGGCTTCGGATGGCAGTTCGGCGCCATTCTCGCGATGCTGGCGATCCCCGCTACCCTGGCTGCAATCGCTATCCTGGTGAGTCAGCGCGTGAGCGCGAGTGAAGCGACGGTTCGCCCCAATACAGCACACTAAGGAACGCGGCGCGCGCGAATCTCGCCGCCGCGCGCCGCTGGTCAAACCACTATTCTGAGGACAGACGGTGATCATCGATATTCACGGCCACTACACCACCGCGCCGAAAGCGTTGGAGTTGTGGCGCAACCGCCAGATCGCGGGCATCAGTAATCCGTCCGGGATGCCGAAGGCGTCGGAATTGCAGATCAGCGACGACCAGCTGCGCGAATCGATCGAAAGCAACCAGTTGAAGCTGATGCGCGAGCGCGGTCTCGATCTGACGATCTTCAGCCCGCGCGCCAGCTTCATGGCGCACCACATCGGCGATGCTCAGATCTCCAGCACGTGGGCCGCGATCTGCAACGAGCTGTGCTACCGGGTGAGCCAACTCTTCCCCGACCATTTCGTTCCGGCGGCGATGTTGCCGCAAAGCCCGGGCGTGGACACCGCCACTTGCATTCCGGAGCTGCTCAAATGCGTCGAGCAGTACGGCAACGTCGCAATCAATCTGAATCCCGATCCGTCGGGTGGTCACTGGACCAGCCCGCCACTGTCCGATCGCTACTGGTATCCGATCTACGAGAAGATGGTCGAGTACGACATTCCGGCGATGGTTCACGTGAGCACGAGTTGCAACGCGTGCTTTCACACCACCGGATCGCATTATCTGAATGCGGATACGACCGCCTTCATGCAGTGCCTGACGTCCGATCTGTTTCGCGACTTTCCGACCTTGCGCTTTGTGATCCCGCATGGCGGCGGCGCGGTGCCTTACCACTGGGGCCGCTTCCGCGGACTCGCGCAGGAGTTGAAAAAGCCGTTGCTGAAGGATCATCTGCTCAACAACATCTTCTTCGACACCTGTGTCTATCATCAGCCCGGTATCGATCTGCTGACGCGCGTAATCCCCGTCGACAACATTCTGTTCGCGAGCGAAATGATCGGCGCGGTGCGTGGCATCGATCCGGAGACAGGCCACTATTTCGACGACACGAAGCGCTATATCGAAGCGGCGCACGTGGATGCGGAAGAGCGGCACAAGATTTATGAAGGAAATGCGCGGCGTGTCTATCCGCGCCTGGATGCGTTGCTTAAATCGAAGGGGCAGTAATCATGTATGAACTTGGAGTCGTCTATCGCAACATTCAGCGCGCAGACGCCGACGTCGCCGCGAGCCTCGGTGCGCTCGGCTCGGCGACCGTGCACGAGGCGATGGGGCGCACGGGTCTCTTGACGCCGTACATGCGGCCTATCTATGTCGGCGCGCGTGCCAGCGGCACAGCCGTCACGGTGCTGCTGCAACCGGGCGACAACTGGATGCTGCACGTCGCGGCCGAGCAGATCCGGCCAGGCGACGTCGTCGTTGCCGCGGTCAGCGCGGACTGCACGGACGGCTATTTCGGCGACCTGCTGGCGACGAGCTTCAAGGCGCGCGGTGCCCGCGCACTGATCATCGACGCCGGCGTGCGCGACGTGAGCGTGCTGACGGAGATGAACTTCCCGGTCTGGAGCAAGGCGATCTCCGCGAAAGGAACGGTCAAGGCGACGCTCGGTTCGGTGAACATCCCCGTGGTATGCGCAGGCGCGCTGGTCACGCCGGGCGATGTCGTCGTCGCGGATGACGACGGGGTTGTGGTGGTGCCGGCGGGATCGGCGCAGACCGTGCTCGAAAAAGCGGCCGCACGCGAAGCGAACGAAGGCGAGAAGCGTGCGAAGCTGGCCACTGGTGTGCTCGGTCTGGATATGTACAACATGCGCGGGCCGCTGGAGCAGGCTGGACTGCGTTATAAAGATTGAGAAGGGTGGTCGACATGGTCAGCGGTCAAGCCGTGCGTAAGCCGATCACCGGCATTTCTTCGATGGCCACGCGCCAGGTGCTGGCCGAACTCGCGGGAGCTTACGAACGCTCGTCGGGGCAGCCGGTTGTCATCGAATCGGTTGGCGGCGTCGACGCGGCTCGGCGCGTTCAGGATGGCGAACCATTCGATATTGTCGTGCTGGCTGCGGAAGCGCTCGACCGGTTGGCCGCAGCGAGCCGCATCGATCCGGCCAGCCGGGTCGACCTCGCGCGCTCTGGCATTGCCATTGCCGTGGCGGCTGGGCAGCCGCGTCCGGACATTCGCACCGAAGCGGCGCTTCGCGACGCCATTCTGGGCGCACGCAGCATTGGTTATTCGACAGGGCCTAGCGGGACACATCTGACCCGGTTGTTCGAGCGCTGGGGCATCGCGGACCTCATCGCGGCACGCATCGTGCAGGCGCCGCCCGGCGTTCCGGTGGGGGCGCTGGTCGCGCGCGGAGATGTCGCGCTGGGTTTCCAGCAGTTGAGCGAATTGATTCATTTGCCGGGCATCGACGTGGTCGGCGCGCTGCCGCCCGAGATTCAGTCGACAACCGTCTTTGCAGCGGCGGTCTGCACGGCGGCCAATCAGCGCGAGGCAGCGCAGGCGCTGCTGTCGTTTTTGACGTCGCGCGAGGCCGATTGCGCCAAGTCGGGAAACGGTATGGAGCCGGTTTGATCGCAGTACGCGGTTTGCTGCGCGAATTCACCCGGCAGCCTGCCGGTGAATATCGCGCAGAAAGTAGCGCTCGTCGTCGCAATCTGTAACGCGGGTAATTTTGCGCAACACAACCGTAGTCTGAATGTTGGCCTACCCACCTACGATATCGGCATTGTCCTCAATCCACTGACGAGGTGGCCGATGCTGACCCATCACGAAGTCGCGACGCTGTTGCGTCTCAGGGACGCCGAAAGGCGTCTGCAAGAACTCGATCCGGAAGTGCTTGCGCTGAGTCGCTACGAGCTGGTCGAGATCGCCTGGCATGATGACGGCGATATCTCGACACTCAAGCTGACAGGCCGCGGTCGCGAGCTCGCGCGGCGTTTGAGCCGAGAGAGCGACAGCGCCTGATGCGTCTTAACCGGCGGCCTGCTTCTCCGGACGCGTGCGTCGAAGCGCCAGCGCCACGCCGCTGAGCGTCAGCGCCTTCATTTGAATGTGTTCGACGGTTGCCTGAAAGGCCGTAGGGGTACTTCGTGCGAGGTCGCCCGTGCGGGATTTACCCCGCGTCGCCGCCTTGAGCCACGATCAGCTCCAGCGACGCAGAGAGAATCGATTTCGCGAGTTGCTTGTCGTCGACCGCACGCGCCAGCGTCACGGCGCCGACGATGGTCGCGACAATGCCAAGCGCCGCGCTTTCGCTTTGACCCGCCAACTTCTGTGCGATTTGCGCCGCCAGCGTATGCACGTAGCCCGTCAGCCGCTCGCGAATCGCCGGGCTTGCGTGCCGGGCTTCGCCAGCCAGCGCGCACAACGCGCAGCCACTGCCGGGATTCTTGATATGACGATCGCTGAGGAACGCCTCTGCGATCGCCCGTAACGGTTCTTTCGCCTTGGACCCGCCCGCCCCGGTATGAAGTGCGTCGATACGTTGCTTGCTCTGCGCGACCGCGTATTCGAGCGCCTCGACAATCAACGCGTCGCGCGAATCGAAGTGGCCGTAGAACGCGCCGTGCGTGAGACCGGCGCTGCGCATGCAGTCCGCCACGCCGAGCGCGTCGATCCCGTCTTCGCGAATTTGCCGCGCCGCTGTTTCCAGAACGCGCTGCCTGCTTTCCGCCTTTTGCGCCTGCGAGTAGCCCATTTTCTGTTCACCCCGCTTGACAATCTGTATGACGAGCATAATACTGAAAATGTGCATGATGATCAACATGCAGATTGTCAGAGTATGGATGTCCTCCGGATGTTCGTTCGTAAGCCGCGGCGCCAAGCCGCTTAACCGTTTCAGGCGTCCCGCGGCCGTGGCTTCCGGCGCGTCGGCGGCGCGATGAAGGAGAACGATGATGCGTTTCACAGGAAAGACAGCGTTGGTCACGGGCGGCAATAGCGGCATCGGCTTCGTCACGGCGAAGTTGCTGATAGCCGAAGGCGCGCGTGTCGCGATCACCGGCCGCGACCGCGCGAAGCTCGATCAGGCGGTGTCGGAGTTGGGCGAAGATGCGCTAGGCGTGCAGGCCAATCTGGATGACGAAGCGGAAATCGGCGCGTTGTTCGAACGGATCGCGAGCACCTTCGGCTCGCTGGACATCGTGTTCGCCAACGCCGGCATTTCGGGGCCGACGCCGCTCGGCGGCACATCGGCGGCTGCGTTCGAGGCGGTTCTTCGCACCAATCTGACCGCGGTCTTTCTGACGGTTCAGGCGGCGCTGCCGTTGATGAGCGGGGGTGGATCGGTCGTATTGAACGGCTCGGTGATGCGCGAACTCGGCTCACCCGGTTCGGCGGCTTATTCGGCCACCAAGGCAGGCATTACCGGCATGGCGAAGGTCTTCGCGTCCGAACTCGCGCCGCGCGGCATCCGGGTCAACACGGTGATTCCGGGCGGTACGCGTACGCCGATCTGGACCCGCGGTGCGCGCGAGGGCGCAACGTTGGAGGGAACCGAACAGGCCTTTGCGCCGCGCATTCCGATGGGCCGGCTTGCCGCGCCGGAAGAAGTGGCGGCGGCGGTGCTCTTTCTTGCGTCGGGCGACGCGTCGGGAATGACAGGCGCCGAGATCGTCGTGGACGGCGGCACGATCGGCGCACCGTGGGGCGCGCCGATTTTCCGCAAGGCCTGAAGCAACGTGAAGGGTGGGGGGCCGCAGACTGAAATGCAAAGCGCGGAAAATGCGGAAAACGGCACCCTGTCCCCCACTTTCGCTCAATACGCCCCTTGCACCAGATTGCTTGGCGCACCGTTGACGAAGTTCTCGATGTTGTCCATCAACTGATCGGCCAGACTCTGCTGCGCCTCGTCCGACGCCCACGCGACATGCGGCGTCAGAATGACATTCGGCCGGCCAGCCGCGCGCAACAGCGGATTGTCGTCGGCGGGCGGCTCGCCGGCGGTTACATCGAAGCCCGCGCCGCTGATCAGGTCGTCGTCGAGCGCCTGCACCAGTGCGCTTTCATCGACAAGGCCGCCGCGCGCGGTGTTGATGATCAACGGTCTGCGCTTCATCGCGCGGAACTCGGGCATCGCGAGCATGTTGCGCGTGTGCGGCGTGAGCGGGCTGTGCACGGTGATGATGTCGCTGGTCGCGAGCACCTCGTCCCATCGCGTGTACAGCGGACCGAGACCTTCGCGGCCCTTGTGCGCGGCGAACATCGGCAGCATGCCGAAAGCCTTGCCGAGTTCCGCGACACGCTGCCCGAGCACGCCCTCGCCGATGATGCCCAGGCGCGCGCCGGCCAGATCGTGAATCGCATGTGTGAAGAAGCAGAATTGCCCGGATTTTTGCCACTCGCCGGCGAGCACGTCGTCGCGGTAGGCGATCAGGTTGCGCCGCAACGCGAGGATCAGCGCGAACGTATGCTCGGGCACCGTGTTGATCGCGTAGCCGCGAATATTGCTGACGGCAATGCCCAGGCGCTGGCAGGCCGCCTTGTCGACGCAATCGGTGCCGGTCGCAGCAATCGCGATCAGCTTGAGGTCCGGCAACTGCTCCAGCAGTTCGGCTGTCAACGGCACCTTGTTGATAATCGCAATCGACGCGCCGGCGAGGCGCTCGAGCAATTGATCCGGCGTGGTGCGCTCGTGTTCGATCAACTGATGTTCGATACGCGGCTCGCGCAAAACGATTTGTGGCGCGAGCGTCGTGCGGTCGAGAAAAACGATCTTGTGCATGTCCATGTCCCGATGATTTACAGATGCCGCTTCGCTTCGGCGACGATGTGCTGCGCCGTGATGCCGAAGTGCTCGTACAGCGTTTCCGCAGACGCGGACGCCCCAAATCCCGTCATGCCGACAAAGCCGCCGCGTTCGCCGAGATAGCGGTCCCAGCCGAAACGCAGCGCCGCTTCGATGCCGACACGCACAGTGCCTGGGCCGAGTACTTCCGAACGATAGGCTGCATCCTGTGCGTCGAAGATCTCCCAGCATGGCATCGACACGACCGCGGTCGCGATGCCTTCGTCCTGCAACTGACGGCGCGCCTGCAACGCCAGCGCGACTTCGGAGCCGGTCGCGAGCAACGTGACGACGCGTGGTCCGTTATCCGCGTCGGCCAGCACGTAAGCTCCGCGCCGCGACAACGGCTCGGCGCTATGTTCACGGCGCACCAGCGGCAGCGCCTGGCGCGCGAACACCAGCGTGCTCGGGCCGCGCCGATGCTCGAGCGCGAGCGCCCAGCATTCGGCGGCCTCGACCGCATCGGCGGGACGCAGTACGCGCATGTTGGGCATCGCGCGCAACGACGCGAGTATTTCGACAGGCTGATGCGTCGGTCCATTCTTGCCGACGCCGATCGAATCGTGACTGAACACGAAGTGCACGGGCAAGCCCATCAACGCGGCCATCCGCATTGCAGGGCGCTGGTAGTCGGAGAAGGCCAGATAGGTGACGCTGGTCGCGATCACGCCGCCGTGCGTGGCCATGCCGTTCGCCATCGCGCCCATCAGATGTTCGCGCACGCCGCAATGAACGTAGGCGCCGGAATGGTCGGCGGCAGTGAAGGCCTGCAACTGGCGCTTGTGGCCCGTGGGCGCTTCGAGATCGGCGCAACCGACCATGCGTTCCGGCAACAGCGGCGCGAGCAGGTCGCTGATTTCGCCCGACACCGCGATGCCGGGTTGCGCTTCGTCGCGCGCTGCGGCGCGCTTGCGGTAGTCGTCGAGAATATCGCGCCAGCCTTCAGGCAGACGGCCGGACTGGACCCGTTCGAACTCCGCGCGTTGCGCGTCCGGCAACGCGGCGACGCGCGCCCGCCATTCGGCATGTTGCGCGTTGCTGCGCCGCCCGGCCGCGCGCCATGCGTTCAGGATGTCCGCAGGCAGCTCGAACGCCGCATGCGGCCAGCCGAGCTGCTCGCGCGCCGCGTCGGCGTCCGCCTGAAACAGCTTGCCGCTATGGCCGCCGCGTTGCCCTTGCAAGCGCGCAATGCCGCGGCCGATCACGGTCTTGCACGCGATCATCGAAGGCCGTGGGTCCGCGCGCGCAATCGTCAGTGCCGCCGATACCGCTTCGAGATCGTGCCCGTCGACTTCGACGACATGCCAGCCGCCCACGCGAAACCGTGCGCAGACGTCTTCGCTAATCGATAGCGAAGTGCTGCCGTCGTCGGTGATCTGATTGTCGTCCCAGCAAAGGATCAGCTTGCCGAGTTGCAGATGCCCCGCGAGCGAAATCATTTCCTGGCCGATACCTTCCTGCAGACAGCCATCGCCGACGAACGCGTACGTGTAGTGGTCGACGAGTTCGCTGCCGAATTTTGCCGCGAGATACGCTTCAGCGACGGCCATGCCGAACGCGTTGGCGATCCCCTGGCCGAGCGGGCCGGTGGTGGCTTCGATACCGTGCGCCGGTTCGTACTCGGGATGGCCAGCGCAATGCGAGCCGAGTTCGCGGAAGGTCTTGATCTGCTCCAGGCCGATCGCGTCATATCCGGTCAGATAGAGCAGCGAATACAGCAGCAGCGAGCCGTGGCCGTTGGACAGCACGAAGCGGTCGCGGTCGGGCCAGGTCGGATCGGCGGGATTGAACTTCAGGTGCCGGGTGAACAGCGCGGTCGCGATTTCGGCCATGCCGAGCGGCACGCCTTGATGACCCTCGCCGGCACGCAGGATCGCATCGATCGACAGGAAGCGGATCGCATCGGCGAGCGGCAGTTGGGCCGCCGCTGGCTCGCGAGCTTGCGCGGGGACCGGCGCCATTTGCGGCGCGGGCGGGGTTGAAGCTGGTGAAGCGGTCGATAGAGGCAATGCGGCAAGCTGTGCTTCGGTGGCGGACATGGCAAAAGGCTCCTCTACGCCGCCCGGCAAAGCGGGCGGCGGCAATCGGACAAATGGGACGGGCGGCAAGAACGTCGCGCGAGAACGGCCGCATCGCAGACTCTGGCCGCTTCGCGCGTCAGCGGCTCAACGCAGGAAGCCGGTCGAAATCCACGGCACGGCGGCCACGATAATCAGTCCGACCATCAATGCGGCGATGTAGCCGAGAATCGGCTTCATGCCTTCGTCGGGATGGATGCGGCTCACCGCGCAAGCGGAGTAGTAGCCGACGCCGAACGGCGGCGCGAACAGACCCACGCCCATCGACAGAATCACGACCATCGCGTAGTGCACGTCGTGGATGTGCATCGCCCGTGCGATCGGGAACATCAGCGGGCCGAACAGCACGATCGCCGGAATGCCTTCGAGCACGCTGCCGAGAATCACGAACACGCAGATCGACGCCGCCATGAACATCGCCGCGCCGCCCGGCAAACCACCCAAGGTTTGCGCGAGCTGGCCCGAGAAGCCGGACTGCGTCAACGCCCACGCCATCGCGGTCGCCGCGCCGATGATCAGCAGGATCGCGCCGGACAGCGTCGCGGTATCGATCAGCATCGGCTTGAGCCGCTTCCACTCGAAACGGCGATAGATCAGCAGGCTCGCCACCACTGCATAGGCGATGCCGATGGTGGAGACTTCGGTGGCGGTCGCGATGCCTTCGACCACCGCCGCGCGAATCACGAACGGTAGCGCGAGTGCCGGGAACGCGATCAACAGCTTGCGCAGAATCTCGCCACGGCTCGCGCGCTTGACGCTCGACAAGTCATCGCGCCGGTAGCGCCACTGCACCACGATGCACAGCGTGATCGCCAGCACGATCCCCGGCAGCATGCCGCCCGTGAAGAGCGCCGAGATCGACACGCCGGTGACCGAGCCGAGCGTGATCAGCACGAGGCTGGGCGGAATCGTCTCGGTCTGCGCACCGGTCGCCGCGAGCAGCGCGACCAGATCGCCGGGTTTCGCGCCGCGCGCTTTCATCTCCGGAAACAGCACCGGCGCGACCGCCGCCATGTCCGCGGCTTTCGATCCCGAGATGCCGGACACCAGATACATCGCGCCGACCAGCACATACGACAGACCGCCGCGCACATGGCCCAGCAGACTCGCGAGGAACGCGATCATCGCCGTGGCCATGCCGGTCATCTCGATCAACTGGCCGAGAAACACGAAGAGCGGCACTGAGAGCAGGATCAGATGCGACATGCCTTCGTCCATGCGGCCGACCACGACCGGCATCGGCGTATTGGTGGTCAGCGCGAGGTAGCCGAAAGTCGCGAGTCCGAACGAAAACGCGATGGGCACGCCGCTCAATACGCCGAGCGCCACCAGCCCGACGAAAAAGATCAGCAGATTGATATTGCCGAGATCGCGCAACACTGGCCCGAGCGCGATAAAGATGCCGACCAGCGCGCCGACTGTGGCGACCGCGCCCAGCACGAGGCGCCAGTCGCCCATGCGCGCGAGCCGTACCACGGCGACCAGCAGCATCAGCGCCGAGCCGATCGGCAACGCGGCCGCGCGCCACGAATTCGACAGTTCGAGCGCGGGCGTGGTGATGAACGACTCGTCCTGCGCGAAGCTGATGGCGGGGCCGATCACCATCGCGAGAAACGCGATCGGCGCGGCGATCGCCACCACGTCGAGAAAGGCGCGCACGCCCGGCGGCGCCATGCCGACCAGCGCCGTCATCCGCATGTGCTCGCCGCGCCGCAACGCGATTACCGCGCCGAGCATCGCGAGCCACAGGAACAGCATCGACGCGAGTTCGTCGGACCAGACGAGCGGCGAGTGGAGAATGTAGCGGCTCGTCACGCCGGCCAGCAGCACGAAGATTTCCGCCAGCACCAGCAACGCGGCGGGAATCTCCACCAGATGCCCGAGCGCGGAATCGAGCGCGCAGGCGAACCGATGCTGCGCCTCGTGCGAATAGGAGATCGTGATCATCGCATTACCCCAGTTTTCCGACGGACTTCTCCAGCAGGCCCCATGCCTCCTCGCCGTATTTGCCCCGCCAGTCGCGATAGAAGCTCGTCTTGGCCAGCGCGCCGCGGAACGCTTCGCGATCGACGTCGATGAAGGTGATGCCCTTCGTTTTCAACTGGTCGCGCAGCGAGTTGCTCAGCTTCGCGATATCCGCGCGTTGCAGCATCGCGGCCTTTTCGAATTCACGCGTGACGATAGCGCGAAGGTCCGCCGGCAAGCGTTCCCACGCGGCGCGGTTGCCTAGAATCCAGTAACCGTCCCACACGTGCGACGTGAGGCTGATGTACTTCTGCACTTCGTAGAGCTTGGCGGTGGCGATGATCGGCAGCGGATTCTCCTGGCCTTCGACCACGCCGGTCTGCAACGCCGAATACAGTTCGTTGAAATTGATCGGCGCGGGGCCCGCTTCGAGCGCCTTGAACAGCGAGGTCAGCATCGGCGCTTGCGGCACGCGGATCTTGAAGCCTTTCAGGTCGGCCGGCGCACGCAGCGCGCGCGTCGATGAACTGATCTGGCGGAAGCCGTTGTCCCAGACCTTGCTGACCGACACGATGCCCGACTTGGCGATCTGTGCGCGGATGTAGTTGCCGAGGTCGCCGTCCATCGCCGTCCAGACCGCGTCGTAGTCCTTGAACGCGAAGCCTGTGTTGACGATGCCCGCAGCGGGCGTGAGCGTCGCCAGAATCGACGACGCCTGATTGAAGAACTCCACGCCGCCGTTGCGCACCTGCGAGAGCAGGTCGGTGTCGGAGCCGAGCTGGTTCTGCGGAAACAGCTTGATATCGAGGCGGCCGTTGGTCGCTTCACGAATGTGATTGATCGCCTCTTGTGCGCGGATGTTGACTGGATGAGTCGGGTCCTGGCCGGTGGCGAGTTTGTACGAAAACTCGGGCGCCGCCAGCGCGCGCCGCGAGACGCTCCATAACGGCGCGGCGGCGGACAAGGTCGCGCCGGCTTTCAGAAAGTCGCGGCGGCTGATGCCCTTCGGGGCGTTCGAACGGGTAGTCATGGTGTCTTCCTCCAATATGGCGTGTCGTTATGGTTGTCGAATCTCGCAGCGCGGCGGCTGCACGTGTTGCGCGCCGCGCCCGTTTGTTCTCTGCTGCGTGCCGGGTCTCCATCGCCGCCGCCGGCCTCCCGCCAGACGGCTCGTCCTGCCGGAGCGTTTTAGCCGTGAATCAGCATACCGCCGTTCACGTCGATCACCGCGCCCGTGATATACGACGACAACTCCGACGCGAGGAACAGGAATGCGCCGGCCACATCGTCGGGCACGCCCAGACGATTGAGCGGAATGCCGGCGAGAATCTCGCCGCGTTTGTCGTCGCTGATCTTGCCCGCGTTGATGTCGGTCTGGATCAGGCCGGGCGTCACGCAGTTCACGCGGATGCCGTCATTGCCGAGTTCGCGCGCCATCGCTTTCGCGAGACCCAGCACGCCGGCTTTGGCCGCCGAGTAGTGCGGGCCGCCGAGAATGCCGCCGCCGCGCTGCGCCGATACCGACGACATGCAGCCGATCGACCCGCTCTTCTGTTTTTTCATCTGCGGGACGACCGCTTGCGACAGGTACAACACGCCACGCAGGTTGACGTCGAGAATCCGGTCCCAGCTTTGCGGATCGATCTCGAGAAATTTGGCCGGCTGCGTGATGCCAGCGTTATTGATCAGGATATCGATCGAACCGAGATCGGCGATGGTCCGCTCGACGGCGGCCTGGCACGCGCCGCGATCGGTGACGTTGCACGCATAGCCGCGATGCTCCGGGCCGATCGACGCGGCGGCTTCCACGGCGGCATTTTCGTCGAGATCGAAAATGGCGATGCGTGCGCCGTGTGCCGCGAACTTGCGGGCGGTCGCCATGCCGATGCCGCGCGGCGACGCGCCGCCGGAAATAACGGCGACCTTGCCGTCGAGAAGACGTGACTCTGACATGATGCGGATCTCCTGAATGGGGTGGTTATGCGTTGCTACGGGTCTGGTTATCGGTGACTATGCGTGGCTGCTATACGGACGGATGCGTACCGCTCCTCAACGCAGCCAGCCTTTGATCGTGTCGCACATCGCGTCGGTCGAAATGCCATAGCGGTCGTGCAGCGTCGGCAGTGCGCCCGCGTCAAGAAACGCATCGGGCAGGCCGATCTGGCGGAACGGCGGCGTGACGCCGTTGGCCAGCAGCACGGCGGCCACCGCTTCGCCAAGCCCGCCGATCACCGTATGGTTCTCCGCGACGATCACGAGACGCCCCGTGCGGCGCGCTTCACGCAGCAGCGTGACGGTGTCGAGCGGCTTGATGGTCGGCACATGCAGCACACCCACGTCGACGCGGTCGGCGGCGAGCGCCCTGGCGGTTTCGAGCGCGCGCATCGTCATGATTCCGGACGAGATGATCAGCACTTCGGCGCCGTCGCGCAGCAGCTTCGCTTTGCCGAGTTCGAACTGGTAGTCGTATTCGTCGAGCACGACCGGCACGTTGCCGCGCAATAGCCGGGCGTAGACAGGGCCGCGATGATCGGCGATCGCCGGCACCATCTGTGCGATTTCGAGCGCATCGCACGGATCGATCACCGTGAGGTTCGGCATCGCGCGAAACAGCGCGAGGTCCTCCGCCGCCTGGTGGCTCGGACCGTAGCCGGTGGTGAGACCCGGCAACGCGCAGACGATCTTGACGTCGAGGTTGTCCTCGGCAATCGCCTGATGGATGAAGTCATACGCGCGCCGCGCGGCGAACACCGCGTAGGTGGTGACGAACGGTTGCGCGCCTTCGTGCGCGATGCCGGCGGCCGCGCCCATCAGCAGTTGCTCGGCCATCCCCATCTGGTAGTAGCGCTCGGGGTATTCCTTCGCGAACAGATGCAGGTCGGTGTATTTGCCGAGATCGGCGGTCATGCCGACCACCTCGGGCCGGTTGCGCGCCAGTTCGACCAGTGCGTGACCGAATGGAGCCGAGCGGGTGATCTGCCCTTCGCCGGCAATCGACGCGATCATCGCCGAGGTTTTCAGACGCGGTTTCAGTGCGGCGGCGCTCATACGTTTCTCCCGGCTTCGAGCGCCTGCAGCGCGAGTTGCCACTCGTGCGCATCGACGCGGATAAAGTGATTCTTCTCGCGCGCTTCGAGGAACGGCACGCCGCAACCCATGCGCGTATCGCAGACGATGATCCGTGGTTGCGCTTCAGGATGCGTGCGCGCCGCGTCGAACGCGGCGGCCACCGCCGCGAGATCGTTGCCGTCCACGCGCTGCACGAACCAGCCGAACGCCTGCAGCTTCTCGACCAGCGGCTCGAACGCCATCACTTTCGACGACGGCCCGTCGGCCTGCTGATTGTTGACGTCGACCATCGCGATCAGGTTGTCCAGTTGCCAGTGCGCGGCAGACATCAAGCCTTCCCACACCGCGCCTTCGTCGAGTTCGCCGTCGGAGAACAGCGTGTAGACGCGTGCGTCCGAGCCTTTGCGCTTCAACCCGAGGCAGCGGCCGACCGCGATCGTCAGTCCTTGCCCGAGCGAGCCGCCGGACATCTCCATGCCGGGCGTGTAGCTCGCCATGCCGGACATCGGCAGACGGCTGTCGTCGCTGCCGTAGGTCTCCAGTTCTTCGTCGGCGATGATGCCGGCCTCGATCAGCGCCGCGTACAGCGCGATCGCGTAGTGGCCGTTCGATAGCAGGAAGCGATCGCGGCCCTCCCAGTCGGGATCGTCGGCGCGATAGCGCATCGCGCGGAAGTAGGCGACCGCCAGCACGTCGGCGATGTCGAGCGCCTGGCCGATATAGCCTTGCCCCTGCACCTCGCCCATACGCAACGCGTTGCGGCGAATCTGATAGGCGTGCTCCGCGAGTTCGGCATGCGGCGCGGTTTCGCTAATGTTCACTGTTTGTCTCCTCATGAGTCTCTTTGCAGGGACCGCATCGACATCGCGGCCAGTGACTCAAGCGTAAACTCACGGCCGCACGCGCTCAAACGAATTAAGATAGTCGATGGATGAATTGAATTCACGTTGATGCTGCCATGCACAATCGCGTCACTCTCAAGTCGATACAGGCATTCGAAGCCGCCGCGCGGCTGTCTTCGTTTGCGCTCGCAGCAGAAGAACTGTTCGTGACACCGTCGGCGATCAGCCATCAAATCAAGTTGCTCGAAGAGCAATTGAACATTCGTCTGTTCCATCGACTGCATCGCACGGTGCTGCTGACGGACTCGGGGCGGCAATACGCAGAGGAAATCACCTCGGCGTTCGCGCGCATCGATGCAGCCACTCGCGAGATCGGCCGCGTCGCGAAGAGCGACATCCTCACGATCCATTGCACGCCGAGCTTTGCGACGCAGTGGCTGATGCCGCGCATTGCCCGTTTCAGCGCGGCGCATCCGGATATCGACGTGCGTTTGAATGCGTCGTCGGAGGCGGCGGACCTGATCGCGGGGGCGGTCGATATTGACATCCGCTACGGTCCGCGCAAACTGCAACCGGCCGGCACGATGGTGCTGGAATTGCCGTCGGAGACAATCGTGCCGCTGTGCTCACCGGCGCTGATGGCCGGCGACTATCCGCTGCGCAGCGTCGCGGATCTGCAGCACCATCCGCTGATTCACAGCGAGGGCTGTCTGGTTGGCTGGCGTGACTGGATGCGCCTGCATCGCAAGACACGGCTCGATATCGGGCGCGGGCCGCGCTTCGACCGTTCGTTCATGGCGCTGAGCGCGGCGGTCGACGGCCTTGGCGTGTGCCTCGAGAGTCTGCTGCTGGCGCAGCGTGAACTGGAAACGGGGCGGCTGGTTGCGCCGCTCGGACTGGATGGACTCAACGTGCACGGCTATACGCTGAATCTGTTGAAGTCGCGTGCTGACTTGCCGAAGCTGCGCAGCTTTCAGGATTGGCTGTTTGCGGAGCTTGAGAATTCATGAACCGTTGAATGGAAACAGGTGAACGGAACCGCGGGCCTAATACCTGGGCGAGATATGTTTATCGAAATCGATTCATTCCCATGGCTAGTGACGGCCGTTACGCTTGCGGATCAATCGCACGTGAGGTCATATGGCCACATCTGCTTTGGCGCGACGCCTGTGCGCTGCGCCGGGTGAGCGGCTTGCGCTCTTTCACGACAACACCGCTGCGTTTTATCGCTTGTAAGTCCGCAAATCTGGTGAGGAAACCCATATGCAATTGACTGACTTCGATACACTGACCTTCGACTGCTATGGCACGTTGATCGACTGGGAGACCGGCATCTTCGAAGGCTTGCGGCCGCTGCTGGAACGCGTCGAGCCGCCGCTCACGCGCGACCAGGTGCTCGAAGCGCATGCGCGGCATGAGTCGTCGCAGCAGAAGTACACGCCTCACCGGCGTTATCAGGAATTGCTGCCGATCGTCTACAAGCGTCTCGCCGAAGAATGGCGGGTGCCGTGCACGCTCGCCGACTGCATCGCGTATGGCAAGTCGATCCAGAACTGGCCGGCATTCGACGATTCGGCCGCGGCGTTGCGCTACCTGAAACAGCACTACAAGCTCGTCATTCTGTCGAATGTCGACAACGAGAGCTTCACCTACAGCAACGCGAAACTGCAGGTCGAATTCGACGCGATCATCACGGCCGAAGACGTCGGTTCATACAAGCCGTCGCCGCGCAATTTCGAGTACATGCTGGAAAAGCTCGGCGAGCGGGGCATCGGCAAAGAAAAGATTTTGCACACGGCCGAGAGCCTGTTCCACGATCACAAGCCCGCGAACGAGTTCGGTCTGGCGTCGTGCTGGATTTATCGCCGGCACGCGAAGCAGGGCTTCGGCGCGACGATGGATCCGGGCTCGCAGCCGAAGATCGACTTCCGCTTCAACAGCATGGCCGATCTTGTGAAGGCACATCAGGCTGCGTTGCGGAAGACGTAACGGTTGAACGGCTACCGTCGCGTTCGGACCATGAAGCGGCGCGTTCAGCGGCTGAGCGCCGAACGGCGCCGCTTCGCTCGACACCGCCCCCTCGTTGATGCCGATCACGCCCGCTTCGAGTTGTCCGGCCACACGGTCGATACGCCGCACGTCCTGCGTGTAGAAGTAAGCGGCGAGGCCGAACGGCGTGTCGTTGGCGAGGCGGATCGCCTCGGCTTCGTCGCCGAAACGGAACAGCGTGCCCATCAGCATCATCCCCGCCTTGCCGTTGACGAGGAATGGTGCGATCGAACGGCGCGAAGTTTTACGAGCATGGCGAGCAGCTCGACTGTCTGCGGATTCTGAAGCGCCACGGTGTCGACTCGATTCGTATCAAGGTCTGGAATGATCCTGGCAATCCGAACTATTTCCCGGCCGATCAAAGTCCCGCAGCCGGCTATAACAATGCCGAACATGCGCGAGTGCTGGCGCGCCGCGCGGCCGCGCTCGGCATGCCCGTGCTGATCGACTTCCACTACAGCGACTGGTGGGCCGATCCGGGCAAGCAGTATCCGCCGCATGAGTGGGCCGGCAAGGACATCACGCAGACCTGCGCGCTGTTGGCCGAGTACACGTCGAATGTGTTGAAGATGCTCAAGCGTGACGGTGTTTATCCAGAGTGGGTGCAGATCGGCAACGAAATCACCGGCGGCATGTTGTGGCCGCTCGGCAAGTACGACCAGTTGGACAATCTCGCGCTGCTGTTGAAGGCCGGACATGACGCGGTCAAATCCGTCGACGAGCGCATCAAGGTCATGCTGCATATCGACAGCGGCGGCAACAACGCGACGAGCCGCTGGTGGTTCGACAGCGCGACGCAACCGCATACGGATGTCTGGCAGAGGCGTCTTGCCGCGAGATTCGAAGGTTCATTCACTTCCCGCCATTTGCGCCCGCTCCATGCGGGCGTCATCTTGTAGCTTGAATAGCCGAACTGCTACGGCTAGTGAGCACGCCTTGCAACTCACCACGTCTATCGGACAAATACGATTTTTCAATAACTGTCGTTTCCCCACATCGGATTGACACTTGTTGACGATTGCCTGGCCCGGCCCGGGATACTTTCCAGCCGATTAAAAGCAATCGTCACAAAAAATGAATATGAATACGTTCCGGCTGATATACAGCCGGGTCCGGGGCATGCTGGTCGCGGTCGCAGAAACCGCCACCGGATCGGGAAAGACAGATTCGGCTGAGACCACGGGGCACAATCCGGCGCGATGCATTTCCCTGTTTTCGATGCGGCTCGCGGCTTTTGCCGTGCTAGTGCTGTTTGGTGTAGCGCCTTCGCTGGTTGATGCACAGGTGATCGCAGCGGGCGCGCATACGCCGACCGTGATCCAGACCGCGAACGGGCTGCCACAGGTCAACATTAACCGTCCGTCAGGCGCGGGTGTCTCGGTCAATACGTATTCGCAGTTCGACGTTCAGAAGCCCGGCGTCATCCTGAACAACTCGCCCGCCATCGTGCAGACGCAGCAGGCGGGCATGATCAACGGCAATGCCAATCTCTTGCCGGGTCAGTCCGCGCGGATCATTCTCAACCAGGTCAGTAGCAGTTCGCCGAGTCAGATGCGCGGCTATCTCGAAGTCGCGGGCAGTAAAGCCGAAGTCGTGATTTCCAATGGTTCGGGCATCGTGGTTGACGGCGGCGGCTTCATCAATACCACGCGCGGCATCCTCACCACCGGCACGCCGCTACTCGATGCGAGCGGCAACCTGACGGGGTTCAGCGTCACGGGCGGCAATATCACCGTGCAAGGTGCGGGACTGAACGCGACCAACGTGGATCAGGTGGACTTGATCGCCCGTGCTGTGCAGGCGAACGCGGCAATCTATGCGAACTCCCTGAATGTCGTCACCGGTGCAAACCAGGTCGATCACGATACGCTCGCGGCAACGCCTATTGCCGGTAACGGCGTGCCACAAGGCGTATCCATCGACGTAAGCCAGCTTGGCGGCATGTACGCGAATCGCATCATGCTGGTGGGCACCGAGAACGGTGTAGGCGTATCGAATGCGGGCGTCATTGCGGCGCAGGCGGGCGACCTCACGCTGACCACGGCAGGCAAGCTGGTTCTCACCGGCAGCACGAACACGACCGGCAACCTGTCGGTGTCCGCGGCGGGCGGCGTGGACAATAGCGGTACGACCTATGCGCAACAGTTCGTCACGGTCAATACGCCGGGCACCCTCACCAACAGCGGCACGCTGGCGGCACAGAACGGCCTGACCATCAACGCGGGCAATGTCGCATCGACCGGCACGCTCGGCGCTGGTGTGAATAACGATGGCTCGGTCGGTAACTCGGGCGACCTCAATGTTTCGACGGCCGGGCAGCTGAACGCGACCGGCGAGAACGTGGCGGGCGGTAACGCAACGCTCTCGGGCAGCGGCATCAATCTCGCGGGTAGCGAAACGGCGACGAACGGTAACGTATCGCTGAAGGCAACTGCCGGCGACCTGAACCTCGCGGGCGCGACGACGAGCGCAGGCGGCTCGGTCATAGCGAACGCAGCGGGGACGCTCGACAACGACGGTGGCTCGCTGACGGGCGGCGTCGTAACGCTCAGCGCGCGCAACCTGTCGAACCAGGGCGGTGAAATTTCGGCGCAAGGTCCGCTTGTCGTGCAGACCTCGACGCAGGCGTCCGGCCTGATCGCAAACCAGGGCGGCTCGATTGTCTCGCAAGGCACGATGCAGGTCAGCGGCGGCGCCATCGCGAACAACCAGGGGACGATACAGAGCGCCGCCGGTCTGTCGGTAGCCGGGTCGTCGCTCGACAATACCGCAGGCCGCATTACGTCACTGAACGGCGATGGCCTTTCGGTCACGACGACGGGCCAGCTTGTGAACGCGGCGGGTACGACCGCAACCGGCGCACAGGGCGGCGTCATCGGCGGCAATGGTGCTGTTGCGGTGCAGGGCGGGAGCATTGCCAACCAGGGCGCGATATCGGCACAGACGAACCTTGAGGTTTCCGGGCAATCGGTTGACAACAGCGGCGGCTCGCTCGGCGCGTCAGGCAATACGACGGTCAATGCCGGTTCGCATCTGACCAATAGCGGCGGGTCGATTGCGGCAGGCCAGACGGTGACGGAGAGCGCGACAACGCTCGACAACAGTGCGGGAACGACGCAGGCCGCGCAGGTATCGCTCAACGCGACAAACCTCGTCAATCACGCGGGAACGATTACGCAGACGGGCAGCGGGCCGATGAACGTTGCGGTATCGGGCACGCTCGACAATTCGGCGGGCGGCACGCTGCAAACCAACAGCACGGATTTGACGCTTGCGCCCGCCACCCTCGACAACGATGGCGGCACGATTACCCACGCGGGCATCGGTACGCTGACGCTTGATGCGGGCCACGGCGCGGGGGCAATCTCGAACGCGGGCGGCACCATCCAGAGCAACGGGCGGGTCGTCGCCCAGGCCGGTGCGTTCGGCAACGCGGCGGGTCTGGTTCTCGGCCAGACGGGTCTTGCGGCCACGGTCGGAAACACGCTCGACAACTCGAACGGCAGGCTGCTTTCGAATGCGGACCTGAGCCTCGCGAGCGGCACGCTGAACAATGATGGCGGCCAGATCGGCGCAGGCTCGAACGAAACCATCCAGAGCGGATCGCTGACGAATAGCGGCGGTTCGATTGTCGCGCCGAACCTCTCGGTAACGGCCGGTAGCACGCTCGACAACAGCAACGGCGATATCGAGGCGAACCAGCTCGCGCTCGGCGCGACGGATCTCCTCAATCACGGCGGCACGATCACGCAGTATGGCGCGTCGCCGATGGGCGTCAACGTCAGCAATACGCTAGACAACTCGAACGGCGGGACGATCCAGACGAACAGCACGGACCTGACGCTCGCACCCGCTACCCTCAACAACGATGGCGGTACGATCCTCGACGCCGGAACGGGAACCCTGACGATTGCGCCGGGCAACAGTGCGGGCTCCCTATCAAACGTAGGCGGAAAGATCATCACTGCCGGCCAGATCGCGGCGCAGGCCGGGAGCCTCAACAACGCGGGCGGCGTACTCGCCGCGCAAGGGAACATCGCAGCGAGCATCGCGGGCGATGTGAACAACTCGCAGGGCGCGATACGCTCGCTTTCGTCCCTGTCGCTCGCGAGCGGCGGCGTGCTGACGAATACGAACGGACAGATACAGTCCGGCACGGGCACGGCGGCCGATACGAGCGCGCTTGCGATTCAGGCCGCGTCCGTCGACAACACGGGCGGTCTCGTCAGTAACCTCGGTACGGGCAATACGACAGTCCAGGGCGGCAGGCAGACCATCAACAGCGGTGGCGTCATGACGGGCAACGGAAACGTCGCCGTCGATACGTCATCGCTTGCCAATACACAGGGCGGCCAGGTGAGCGGGGCGAGCGTCGCGGTTCAGGCCGATACCGTCGACAACAGCGGCGGCGAGATCGGCAGCTTCGCGGGTTCGACCGGCGACGTTGCCATCACGACAACCGGCGCGATTACGAATACGAACGGGCAGATCGGCGCGACGCACGACCTGACGCTGAATGCAGCGGCACTCACGGGCGGCGGCGCATACAGCGCCGCCAACGACGTGGCGGTGAACGTTCAGGGCAACTTCGCGCCCACCCCGGATCTGCAATTCAGCGCCGGTCACGACCTGACCTTTACCCTGCCCGGCACGTTCAACAACGGTGCGATGCTGGAGGCGGTCAACAACCTCGGCATCAACGCGGGCGATATCGAAAACAGCGGCGTCATGATGGCCGGCGGCACGCTCACCACGCACTCGAACACGCTGGAGAATACGGGGGCGATAGTTGGCGGTAGCGTTTCGCTCAACGCAGCGCAATCGATAACGAATGTCGGGCCGACTGCGCTGATCGGTGCGACGGACAGCAACGGCCTGCTCGAACTGCTCGCGCCCGATATCGAGAACCGCGACGACACGACGATGACCGATACGCAGGCGACGACCGCGATTTATGGTCTCGGCAACGTCGTGCTGGCGGGCGGCAAGGATGCGAACGGCAACTATACGAACGCGAATCTCATCCGCAACCAGTCGGCGCTGATTCAATCGGCGGGCGACATAACGCTCGACGCCAATCAGGTCACGAATACGCGGACGACGATGGCGACGACCGGCCTGAATCAGCCGGTTGACCCGTCGCTGCTGGAACAGCTCGGCATCAGCATGTCCGGCTGCACCGCCATCGACATGACCGCGTGCGCCGCGGGAAATCCGTACGTCGGCTGGACCACCGCAGGCGATCCAAACCTCATCGGCGGCGCGTATCCCACGCCCCCACATGGCGGCCAGTGGAACAGCGGCTACCAGTACACGACCTATACGGGCGTGGCGCTCGCGAACCTGATCGCGTCGATCAGCCCGCAGGCGCAGATCATTGCGGGCGGCAACCTGGATGCGTCGCATGTGGGCCTGCTCCAGAACGACTGGAGCGCGGTCGCAGCAGTCGGCAACATTGCCGTGCCCATTACGCTGGACCAGAATAGCTGGCAGGGGCAGACCGCCCCTCAGGTGCAGGTGACTTACTCTGGGTACTATCACTACACGAACTATGACCATAGCATTGCGGACTGGACCTTGCCGTTCGGCAATGCGCCGTTTGTCGGTTCCAATCCGGGCGGCTACCAGGCGGCGCCCGCCGATATCCGTACCTATGCACTCCCGAGCTACGAATCGAGCTTCGTCGCGGGCGGCACGCTTTCCGGTACGGGCGTCAATATCGACAATACAGCCGGCAATGCGGGCGTGCCTTCGCTCGGTCTTGTCCCCGGCCAGTCGCTGGGCGGGGTGAGCGTCGGCGGGGTCAGCGGCAGCGCGGGCGGTACGAAGGGCGGTGCGGCTTCGGTCAACAGTGGGTCGGGGCTCGTTAATCCCGTCATCGCGAGCGCGACGGCGGTCAATGTCCTGAGCAACCTGACGATTCCCCAGGGTGGCCTGTTCCGACCGGATACCGCGCCGAACGCGCCGTACCTGATCGAGACGAACCCGGCGTTTACCAGCCAGAAATCGTTTATCTCAAGCGACTACTATCTCAAGCAGCTCGGCCTGAATCCGCAAAGCGTCGAAAAGCGCCTCGGCGACGGCATGTACGAGCAGCAGCTGGTGCAGAACGAGATTACCTCGCTGACCGGCAAGGCCGTCCTCGGTCCCTATACCGACGTCCAGTCGATGTACGAGTCGCTGCTGGCGGCGGGCGCATCGCTCGCGCAGTCGCTGGACCTGCCGCTCGGCATGAGCCTGTCACCGGACCAGGTGGCGGCACTCACCAGCAACGTGATCATCATGCAGACCCAGGTGGTTGACGGGCAGTCCGTCCTCGTGCCGGTCGTCTATCTCGCGAAGGCGAGCCAGCAGGACATGAACGGACCGCTGATTGCGGCAACCGACATCGATCTGCAGAACGCGCAGACCTTCAATAACAGCGGTACGGTACAGGCAAGCAATACGCTCTCGATCCAGGGCCAGCAGATCGACAACGCTTTCGGTACGTTGCAGAGCGGCGGCCTCATGTCGCTGGCGACGACGGGCAATGTCGACCTGACCTCGGCCACCGTGAACGCCGGGAGCCTCGCGCTGAACGCGGGCGGCGACCTGATCCTCAATACGGCGGCGAATACCGTCAACCAGGTTAGCGCGACGGGTGCGACACGGACCACGACGACGCTTGGGCCCATCGCGAACCTCAACGTGGCGGGCGACGCCGCGATCGTGACGGGCGGCAACTTCGAGCAGAACGCGGGCAGGCTGAACGTGGGCGGCAACCTCGGCGTGGCCGTGGGCGGCAACTACGATCTCGGCTCGGTGCAGACCGGCGAGCACAAGGTGGTCGCGGGCGCGAACGGTGTGTCGGATACCAACCTTAACCAGACGACTGGAAGTTCCGTCAGCGTGGGCGGCGTCTCGCAGATCGGCGTGGGCGGCAACCTGACGGCGACGGGCGCGAATATCAATCTCGGCGGCGGCGGGACGATTGCGGCGAATGGCGACGTGACGCTCCAGGCGGCGAAGACGACCTCGACCGTCGACAGCAACAGTTCGGGCAGCGACAGTCACGGCAGCTATTCGGAATCGCAGCACCGGTCCGCCGATACGCTGAGCGCGACGACACTCAACGCCGGTAACTCGCTCACCGTGGCGTCGGGCAACGATATCAACGTCACCGGCAGCGCGATCAACCTCGACCAGGGGACGGCGACGCTTGCGGCAGCGAACAACGTCAATATCGGCGCGGCCACCGCAACCTATGTCGACAATTCGCAGGAGCAGCATAGTCATAGCAACGTGGTAAGCGGCAAGGAGGTATCGAGTTCGAGCGATACGACCACGACGCTTTCGCAGGGCAGCATGATTTCGGCGGACGGCGTGTCGATTTCAAGCGGCAAGGATATCAACGTCGCGGGCAGCACGATCGTCGGGACGAACGATGTCGCCCTTAGCGCCGTGCATGATGTGAACATCACCACGACGCAGGATACGAGTCAGAGCAGTTCGTTCTATGAGGAAAAGAAGTCGGGATTCGGCGCGATGAGCGGGGGTGGATTTAGCCTCAACTACGGCAGCAGCGACACGAAGGAGACGACGCACGACAGCAGCGTGACGAACAACGGTAGCCTGGTGGGCAGCACGAACGGCAACCTCACGATTCAGGCGGGCAACACCCTGCACGTAACGGGCAGCGATCTCGTGGCCGCGCAGAACGTTACGGGCACGGCGGCTAATGTCATCATCGATGCGGCCACCAGCACCTCGCACCACGACGAAACCCAGGAAACGAAGCAAAGCGGTTTCACGCTCGGCCTGTCGGGCAGCGTGGGCGATGCGATCAACGGCGCAATTGACCAGACGCAGGCAACCCGCGACAGTGCGAATAGCGGCAACGACCGCGCGGCG
>NZ_CADIKK010000049.1 GCF_902859915.1 Paraburkholderia ultramafica | reverse complement strand
GGTGCGGTGAATTGCACTGTCATCGTCGCACCCGGAAAGGAATGTCCGCCGCGCCGGCCATGACGGGGACGTCGGCCAACCGCCATACCGCGTCAGCGGTTTTGTTCAATTACATTTATCCGACATCGAGCATGCGTTATGGATTCAGCATGAAATTTGCGCCACGTATTAATACGGATAAAAGCGGGTTCAACCATGCAAGCGTTTAACAGTCGGCGTACACTCCCCGCAAGCCTTTGCCATTGGGCGTACGGGGCTGCGGAGCCGCCCGTGGTCGAACACGGGTTATTGGAGACTCAGGAGAACAATCAATGAGCTGGACTCGGGAACAGAGAAACGTCACGATAGCCGCCTATCTGGGCTGGACACTCGACGCATTCGATTTCTTTCTAATGGTGTTCGTATTGAAAGATATCGCGGCGGAATTCAATACGACGATCCCGTCGGTGGCCGTCGCGATTATGCTGACCTTGATGATGCGGCCGGTCGGCGCATTGATTTTCGGCTGGCTCGCCGACAGGTACGGCCGCCGTCCCACGCTGATGCTCAACATCGCGTGCTTCTCGCTGCTGGAATTGCTGTCCGGCCTGTCGCCGAATCTGATGACGCTGCTGGTGCTGCGTGCGCTGTTCGGCATCGCGATGGGCGGCGAATGGGGCGTCGGCGGCGCACTGACGATGGAAACCGTGCCGCCGAAGTCGCGCGGCATCGTCTCGGGTCTGCTGCAGGCGGGTTATCCGAGCGGTTATCTGCTCGCGTCGGTCGTGTTCGGGGTCTTCTATCAATACATCGGCTGGCGCGGCATGTTCTTTGTCGGCGTGCTGCCCGCGCTGCTCGTGTTGTACATCCGTGCGCACGTGCCGGAATCGCCGGCCTTCCAGACCCTCGAAAAGAAAGTGCGGCCGGGCCTGGTCGCCATGTTGAAGCAGAACGTCGGGCTGTCGATTTACGCGATCGTGCTGATGACCGCGTTCAACTTCTTCTCGCACGGCTCACAGGATCTGTATCCGACCTTCCTGCGTGTGCAGCATCAGTTCGACGCGCACACGGTGTCGTGGATCACGATCGTGCTGAACATCGGCGCGATTTGCGGCGGCCTGTTCTTCGGTTGGTTTTCGGAAAAGATCGGCCGCAAGCGCGCGATCTTTATCGCCGTGTTGATCGCCTTGCCGGTGCTGCCGCTGTGGGCCTTCTCGACCACCCCGGTGCTGCTCGCGCTCGGCGCGTTCCTGATGCAGATCTCCGTGCAGGGCGCATGGGGTGTGATCCCGGTGCACCTGAACGAAATCTCGCCCGATGAAATTCGCGCGACCTTCCCCGGTCTCGTGTACCAGCTCGGCAATCTGATCGCGTCGGTGAACGGCCCGCTGCAGGCAAGCGCCGCGGAAGCGCACGGCAACAACTACGCGCTCGTGATGGCGGTGGTGATCGGCATCGTGGTCGTGGTGATTGCCGCGCTGATTCCGTTCAGCCGCGAGCGTCGCGGCATCGACATGACGCAGTCGGCGAAAGAGCTTGCGGCAGGCCCCGCAGGCGGTCCTCTGGGTCAACAGCTTTAAGCGTTCGAACTCGACAGCTATTTTGCCGGCGCGTTCCCAGGCACGGTAGCCACCAAGGCGGCTCGAACCGCCGCGACGCGAAACACGCGTCACGCTGCACGCCGCACGCGCAAAGCCAAACCCAGTGTCCCAGCTGTACCTGATCTCGGCCACGCTCAAGCGCTTCGAAGACGAAGGCCGTCAGCAGGAAGATCTGCCACTGGTGCGCTGGGGCGTCGAGGACTCGTTGTACAAGGCGCAGCATGCACTCGACGGCGTGCTCGCGAATTACCCGAACCGCGTCGTCGCCCGCCTCGTGCGTGTGCTCGCGTTCCCGTTCGGCCTGCCCTGTCGCGAGCCGTCGGACCAGCTCGGCAGCGAAGTCGCCGAGCTGATGCAAACGCCCGGCGCGGCGCGCGAGCGCCTGGTGTCCGACTCGTACGTGCCGCATCCGGATGTCGATGCGCTCGGCTACGGCGAGCTGGTGCTCGAGCTGAATCCGCGTTTCACGCAGATCGACCAGAAGCTGCGCGACGCGGTCAGGCAGGGTCTGCTCGCACCGATGCCGCAAAGCCTGCCGCATCTCGCCGCGTGGACCGACACGGCCCAGAAGCAAGGCCTGATCGACGCCGACGATCGCCGCGTGCTCGACGATTACGCACGCTATGGCGCGCAAGTCATGAAGGTCGATGACTTCCCGGCCGACTTCGACATGCTCGCGAGTCTGCAAAAACGCCGGGAGATGCTCGACCACGCGCTGGAACCCGCGGCCTGAGTTCAGTCCGGGCGCGTGCAAAAAACATCCTGTGAGCGCGCACCCGATGCGCCCAACTCAGTGCACACTGACACACGTCCGAAGTCCCCCAAGGGGGCTTCGTTCGGGGCGCCCCCCAAGGGGACTTCCTACGGGGGCGTAGCCAGCGGAGCGACCAACAATATGAACGACTCTTACCTGAACTTCGTCAACTCACCGTTGGGCGCGCGCCTCGCGCGCTCGCTAGGATGGCCGTTGCCCGAGGTGCTGCGCCGCTATCGCGCGGACCGGCCCGAGTTCGACGGGCTGGTGGCGATCGGCGCGGGCCGCGAGCCGCGTCTGCTCGACGCGCTCGCAAATCTGGTGGCGAGCATCGGCGTGACGAGCGTCGCGCATGAAAGCGCGGGGTTGTGGGTGCCGCTCGCCACTCGCCACGGCCTGATGACCGGGCGGTTCGAACCGGCGGAAGCCGGCTCGCCCGGCAAGCTCGCGGCACTGCTGTTCGACGCGAGCGGTATCGAAGACAGCAGCCAGCTGGCCCCGCTGCACGGCTTCTTTCACGATACGCTGCGCTCGCTCGGCAAGTGCGGGCGCATCGTCGTGCTGGGACGGCCGCCGGAGTCGTGCGCGAGCCCGCGTCAGTGGACCGCGCAGCGCGCGCTCGAAGGCCTGACGCGTTCGCTCGGCAAGGAAGCCCGGCGTGCCATCACGGCGAATCTCGTCTACGTCGCGCAAGGTGCGGAAAGCGGCCTTGAAGCGACGCTGCGATTCTTTCTGTCGCCGCGTTCGGCGTATGTGTCGGGCCAGGTGGTGCGCATCGCCGCTGGCGGCTTTGGCGGCCACGGTGACGCTGGCGGCCCTGACAGCCCCAACGACGCTGCCGGCGCTGGCGTCCCGACCACACCCGCATTCGACTGGTCACAGCCGCTCGCGGGCCGCCGCGCGGTCGTGACCGGCGCCGCGCGCGGTATCGGCGCGGCGATTGCGAGCGTGCTGGCGGCCGAAGGCGCGCACGTGATCGGCATCGACATGCCGTCCGCGCGCGACGCGCTCGACGCGACCCTGCGCCAGTTGAACGGCACCGCCCTCGCGTTCGACATCGCCGCGCCGGAAGCCCCCGCGCAGATCGCCGCCGCGCTCGACGAACAGGGGGTGGACATCGTCGTGCACAACGCCGGCATTACGAAGGACAAGACCATCGCAAAGATGACCGACGCCATGTGGCAAAGCGTGATCGACATCAACCTGAGCGCGCAGGAACGGATCGACGACGCGCTGCTCGCCGCCGGCATTCTGCGCGACGGCGGCCGGATCATCGGCGTGTCGTCGATCAGCGGCATTGCGGGCAACCTCGGCCAGACCAATTACGCGACCTCGAAGGCCGGCGTGATCGGCCGGGTGCAAAGCATGGCGCCGCATTTGCGCGCGCGCGGCATCACGATCAACGCGGTCGCGCCCGGCTTCATCGAAACGCAGATGACCGCCAGGATGCCGCTGACCCTCCGCGAAGCCGGCCGCCGCATGAACTCGATGAGCCAGGGCGGCCAGCCGGTCGACGTCGCGCAGACCATCGCGTGGCTCGCGCATCCGGGAGCGGCCGGCGTCAGCGGCCAGATCGTGCGCGTGTGCGGACAAAGCCTGATTGGAGCGTGAGCATGCGCGAGCCGGGTGATCCGTTCGGGGACCGTCACGCATCGAGCGCGGTGCGGCCTGACGCGGCCCGACCCAAAACCGTCGTGATCGAAACCTTGCCCGCGCCGGCGAAGCTCTATGCGCGCGCGTTGTCGGGCATCGTCAAGCGCGGGCGCCAGATACAGACGGCGCATCTGCCGCCGCTGCGCCTCGTGCGCCCCGCCGTCGCGCTCGATCCGGGGCCGGTCTGGCGTTACGCGCGCGTCTGCGGTTTTATCCCCGAGCACGGCGTGCCGCTCACCTATCCGCACCTGCTCGCCTTTCCGCTGCATCTGCTGATGCTGACCGACCCGGCGTTTCCGTGGCCGGCGCTCGGGCTCTTGCATCTGGCCAACCACGTGCGGCTGCGCCGGCCGCTCGCGTACAACGACATGCTGCGCGTCGAAGTGGAATTCGGCGCGCTGCTGCGTCACGACAAGGGCCAGGCGTTCGTGCTGCATACGCGCATGTACCGGCGCGGCGAGGCGGTGTGGGACGGCGACAGCGTCTACCTGAAACGCGCGGTGCCGGCGCGGGGCAACCCGCTCGCTGCGCTCGAACTCGGGCCGGATGCGCTGCAACGCATCGCGCGCTGGCAACTCGCGCCGCAACTGGGCCGCGACTACGCGAGCGTGTCCGGCGACTACAACCCGATCCACCTCGCCGCGCTGTCGGCGAAGGCGTTCGGTTTTCCGCGCGCGATCGCGCATGGCATGTGGACGCTGGCGCGCGCCGCCTCCGCGCTGCAACCGCCGAAGCCGCTGGCCGAAGCGTCGCTCAGCGCCGAATTCAAGCTGCCGCTGCTGCTGCCGGGCGAAGCGTCGTTGTGGAGCGCGGCGCCGTCGCTGATCGAACGCGACCTCGAGGTGCGCGATATCGCCGGCGAAAAGCCGCATTTGCGCGGCCGCATGCAGTGGCGGCTGCAATGACGTACGCGCGACGTTGTATCACGGCATGGAAACATGGAATTAACGCCGCCCGGATTCGTTGTTGAATCAGGACCCACCGATCGCCAAACTCACGATCCGCGCACCATTCGCACCACTCAATAACCAGGGAACGACCCGAAGGAGCCAAGCATGTCCAACCCGCTACCCGCCGTGCGCCGCGTCGCCATCGTCGGGGGCAACCGGATCCCGTTTGCCCGCTCGAATACCGCCTACGCGACCGCGTCGAATCAGGACATGCTGACCTTCACGCTGCAAGGGCTGATCGACCGCTACAACCTGCACGGCCAACGTCTGGGCGAAGTCGCGGCCGGCGCCGTGATCAAGCATTCGCGCGACTTCAATCTGACGCGCGAAGCCGTGCTGTCCACCACGCTCGCCAGGGAGACGCCCGCCTACGACGTGCAGCAGGCGTGCGGCACGGGGCTCGAAGCGGCCATCCTCGTCGCCAGCAAAATCGCCCTCGGGCAGATCGAAGTGGGCATTGCGGGCGGCGTCGATACCACGTCCGATGCGCCGATCGGCGTCAACGAGCGGATGCGCAAGATCCTGCTCGAAGCGAACCGCGGCAAGAGCACGGGGCAGCGCGTCGGCGCGCTGAGCAAGCTGCGCCCCGGGATGTTTTTCAAGCCGCTGCTGCCGCGCAACGTCGAGCCGCGCACCGGGCTGTCGATGGGCGAGCACTGCGAGCTGATGGCCAAGCGCTGGAACATCTCGCGCGAGGCCCAGGACGTGCTCGCCTACGACAGCCACCGCAAGCTCGCCGACGCGTACGCGCGCGGCTTCGTCAACGATCTGATGACGCCGTACCGCGGCCTCTCGCGCGACAACAATCTGCGCGCCGATCTGACGCTCGAAAAACTCGCGAGCCTGAAGCCGGTGTTCGACCGCGACGCCGGCACGCTGACCGCCGGCAACTCGACGCCGCTCACCGACGGCGCGTCCGCCGTGCTGCTCGCGAGCGAGGCCTGGGCGGCCCGGCATGGGCTGCCGGTGCTCGCGTATCTGAGCTGGTCGGAGACGGCCGCCGTCGACTTTTTCGACCGGAAGGAAGGCCTGTTGATGGCGCCCGCCTATGCCGTGCCGCGCATGCTGGCGCGCGCCGGCCTCACGTTGCAGGACTTCGATTTTTACGAAATCCACGAAGCGTTCGCGGCCCAGGTGTTGTGCACGCTCGCGGCGTGGCAGGATGACGAGTATTGCCGCACCCAGCTCGGCTTGCCGGGCCCGCTCGGCGCGATCGATCGGAGGAAACTGAACGTGAACGGCAGTTCGCTTGCCACCGGCCATCCGTTCGCGGCGACGGGCGGGCGCATCGTCGCCGGCCTCGCGAAGCTGCTCGCGCAGCTCGACAAACCGGCCGGCACCGCGCGCGGGCTGATCTCGATCTGCGCCGCGGGCGGCCAGGGAGTGGTCGCGATTCTGGAGCGCTGAGCGGCGCAGCCGTTTTTGCATTCGCTTCACGAGGGTTCCACTTCACGCGCTGCTGCCATGCACGCTTTGCTTGCTTCGATGACTGGCCGTGAAACCAGCACACAAACAGATGAAGCCACGGCTTCAGGAGACGACCGATGACCCAGCCAACTCAAGCCCCGCTGTCACCCGCCGCCGGGTCCGCAGCAGCGGCGAGTGCAGCGAACGCAGCGAGCGAGGCACCTGCGCCGGTGCCCGCCGCCCGAACGTCGCACCCCGCGCCCAACACTGACGGCATCTGGTACGCGTCGTATCCGGCGGACGTGCCGCATGACATCGACGTTGCGCAATACGAGTCGCTCGTGCAGTTCTTCGACGAATGTACCGCGAAGTTCCGCGAGCGGGTCGCGTATGTGAGCGTCGGCGCGAATCTGACGTACGGCGAACTGGGCCGCAAGGCCACCGCGTTCGCCGCCTATCTGCAAAGCATCGGCGTGAAGCCGGGCGAGCGCGTCGCGATCATGCTGCCGAATACGTTCCAGTATCCGGTCTCGCTGTTTGGCGTGCTGAAAGCTGGCGCTGTAGTGGTCAACGTGAATCCGCTCTACACGGTGCGCGAGCTCGCGCATCAGTTGAAGGACAGCGGCGCGCAAACCCTCATCGCATTCGAGAACTTCGCGAAGACTGTCGAACAGGCGCTGCCGGGCACCAAGGTGAAGAACGTCATCGTGACGGGCCTCGGCGATCTGCTCGCCGACGGCCTGAATCCGAAGGGACGTCTGCTCAATTTCATGTTGCGGCACGTGAAGAAGATGGTGCCCGCGTACAACCTGCCGCAGGCGGTGCCGCTGCTCACAGCGCTTTCGACCGGCTATACGCGGCCGCTGATACCCATGCGCGCCGCTCACGACGACATCGCGTTTCTGCAATACACCGGCGGCACCACCGGCGTCGCGAAAGGCGCGATGCTCACGCACAGGAACATGATCGCCAATCTGCTGCAGGCGAAGGCGTGGGCCGAGCGTCAGTTGAACGGCGAAGTCGAAACGGTCCTCACGCCGCTGCCGCTCTATCACATCTACTCGCTGACCGTGAACGCGCTGATCTTCATGGGACTCGGCGGGCGCAACATCCTGATCGCCAATCCGCGCGATATCAAGCGCGTGATGATGATCATCCGTCACGAGAAGTTTACCGGCATGACGGCGGTCAACACGCTCTACAACGCGTTCCTCGAAAACGAAGAGTTCCGCAAGCGCGACTTCTCGAACCTCAAGCTCGCGATGGCGGGCGGCATGGCCACGCAGAAGGCGGTCGCCGACCGCTTCAAGGCCGTCACCGGCAAACCGATCATCGAAGGCTACGGGCTGACCGAATGCTCGCCGATCGTGTCGATGAATCCGGTCGATCTGACCAGTCTGCGCGACTTCGAAGGATCGATCGGCTTGCCCGCGCCGTCCACTCAGGTGCGCTTCAGGAAGGACGACGGCAGCTGGGCGAACATCGGCGAAGCGGGCGAGTTGTGCGTGAAGGGGCCGCAGGTGATGAAAGGCTACTGGAACCGCCCGGAAGAAACCGCGAAGGTGATCGACGACGACGGCTGGCTCGCCACCGGCGACATCGGCGTGATGGACTCGCGCGGCTTCATCCGCCTGATCGACCGGAAGAAGGACATGATCATTGTGTCAGGCTTCAACGTCTATCCGAACGAGGTCGAAGACGTGATCGCCGCGCATCCGGACGTGCGCGAAGTGGCCGCAATCGGCGTGCCCGATGCGGCGCAGGGCGAACGGGTGAAGGTGTTCATCGTCCGGCGCAATCCGTCGCTGACCGCGGAACAGGTGATCGCCCATTGCCGCAAGAATCTGACCGCCTACAAGGTGCCGAAGCTGGTCGAGTTCCGCGACGAGCTGCCGCAAACCAACGTCGGCAAGATTCTGCGCCGCGCGCTGCGCGACGAGGAACTCGCGAAGCAAAAGCCTGCCTGACAGGCTACGCGCCGCGTCATCTTTCGGAGAGACTCATGAAGCACCGCCTGCCCGCACGCTCATCCCGCACGTCGGCCTTCATGCGCGTCGTCCGGCTCGTGCCGCTTGTGCCGCGGATCGCCGCGTCAATGCGTGCGGTCTCGCCGCGTGGACTGCTGATCGGCACGCTGATCGCCGGCGCGGCCGTCGTCGCGGCACCGGCGGCTCGCGCGCAGAACCACAGCCCGCCCTCGCTCGACACTGTCAGCACAGTGAAGGCGCCGGCCACGCCGTCCTCGCAGGTCGGCAAGCTCACGCTGGATCAGCAGGTCAAATGGCTGCGCGCCGCGCAACAGAGCGGCGCGCTGGAGAAACTCGACGACGCGCAGCTGGTCGCGCTGTTCCAGTCGCTCGATCCGCTGGCGTTGCCGCGCTACATCAAGGAAGGGCCGAACGGCTATCCGTCGTACGAGTTCACCATGGCGCGCTCGGAACGCATTCGCGGCCAGTGGCCGGACAAGCCCGATCACATGCTGGTGCGGCTCGCGCACGACCCGCTGCGAATCTACGCGAAGTGGCTGCCCGGCGGCGCGCACGCGGGCCAGGAAATCATCTACGACGAGTCCAAACGCACCGACGAAATGTACGGCCACCTGGGCGGCATCATGAACGTGATGCCGTTGTGGACTTCGCTGAACGGCGTGCTCGCGCGCTCGCAATCGCACCATCACGTGCGCGATCTGGGCACCGAGTATGTCGCCAGCCAGTACCTCAGCGAGGGCAAGAAATACGCCGAGGCCGGCCTGCCGCGTTCGACCCAGGTGGAAGTCAAGACGGTCGACGGCGTGCGCGTGGTGGCCTTCACCTTCGAAACGCCGATCGGGCAGCCGCAGTTCTACGCGAAGAAGGAAACGCTCGGGCTCGATCTGCGGCATCCGTACTTCCGCACCGTCGAGTCCTACGACAACGATGGCGAGCTGTTCGAGAAGATCGTCTTCGAAACCATCACGCCGCAGACGTTCGACGACTCGGCCTTCGATCCGAAGAACAAGGCGTACAAGTTCTAGTTCCGGTTCTAGCTCTGGCGCGGGACGCGCGGCGTGAAGGCGAACGTGACGTGAGCGTCCCGCGTGCCTGACCCGGCGCGCTGCTCGTGACTGTGTTCGACCAGTTGCCCTGCACGGGTGGCAAGTTCGCTGAGCACGAAGAAGTCGGATGCGCGCGTGAGGCCGATCAGCGAGGGCGGTGTTGGCACGCGTGTCTGACCGGGAGTCGGACCGAGAAGCGGCGCGAGTGTCGTGTACCAGAGCGCGCCGATATCGTCGCCGGTTTCGAAGACGGGCAGCTTCATCTGCGCCGCGTATCGCGCGAACGACGGGCCACAGGCCAGCGTGGAATCGACGATCGCCAGCGTGTTGCTACGCGCGGCCGCGCGCGCGAGCCACGGCCACGCGCCACCTGCCGCGCTCGACAACCATGCGCCTGTCATCATGAAAGTGCGTCGGTCCATGGATTGGTCCAGTCGCTGCGAGGTGAATCGCCAGCGCCCTGGCTTACCTTCAGGTGTACCCCCGCCGGTCGCGCCATGCCGCCGGCCAGATGCCCTGCTTGCCCGGCGCGAGAATGCCGTTCGGGTCGAGCGCGTCCTTGATCGTTTCCGATAGCCGCAGCAATGCGCCATCGTTAAAGCTGTACTGGGCCGCGGCAAAATCCATGTACGCGAGATGCGCGCGATATTCGCCATAGCCCGCCGCGCGCGCATCGCTCATCAGCGAACGCAACAACGCGCCGGCCTGCTCGACCTGGTCCGCGTCGTCGCGGTCGAAGATCGCCGCGAAGATGTGATGCAGATGCCGCTCGCCCGCCGTGAAACCACCGTAGTAGTCGAAGCCGTATTCCGCGGCGCGCGTCTTGACCATCGTGTACTGGCGCAACGCGTCGCGCCCGGTCGCCGGACACAGCGGCGCGAAGTCCACGTGCGCGCCCGCGCCGCCGCGCCAGTCGAGCATCCGGAAGGCGGTCATCGCGGGAATGCCGGCGAGGTTGCGATCGCCGCCGCCGGTGGGCTGCGCATCGCCCGCATAGCGCGCGGCGAACAGCCTCGCCTGCGGCACGCGCGCGAACGCGCGCTGCACGATCGCATAGCGCGCGTCGATCAGTTCGGGCGTGCCGTATAGCGCGAAATGCAGATTCCAGCGGCCGATGTTCAGCTTGTCGAGCATCGCCGCAACCGCGCTCTCGGGCATCACGCCCGTGCCTTCATACCACTGCTTGCGCGCCGACAAACCCGCCGCGCGGCGCAAGCCGCCTTCGATCACCGCGCGGTTGCGGATCGTTTCATCGAGCCGCAACGGCCGCAGAATATCCACGATCGTTTCGAGATCGGCCTCGTGGCGAAACTGGATTTCGCCGAGCAGATACGCGGGCGGCGCGGGCATCAGCCAGACCCCCAGCTTGGTGACGATGCCGTAGTTCGACTGCATGAACATCGCATCGAACGAGGGTCCATAACCCGGCTGGTACAACTGCCACGCGGTGCCGATCTCGATCCCGCCCATGCCGGTGCGCAGCACGTCGCCGTTGGCCAGCACCACTTCCATGCCGCACTGCGTCGCCGCATGATCGCCGTACGCGGTATAGCCGAAACCGCGTTCGAGCGTATTGCCGACCACGCTGCCCCAGCCGGCCGCGGGCGGATCGACCCACAGCTTGTAGCCCTTGTCGCGCAGATGCGCATACAGATCGAAGTAGCTGACGCCCGGTTCGACCAGCGCGTACGCAAGCGTCTCGTTCACTTCGATGATGCGGTTCATCCGTTGCAGATCGAGCACGACCGATCCGGTGAGGCGCGGCGCGGCGCCGCCGTATGCGAAGTTGCGGCCGGTCGAGACGGTCCACAACGGAATCCGGTATTGATTGGCGATGCGCAGCACCGCGCGAATTTCGTCGACCGATGCGGGCAGCAGCGCGGCGCTGGCAGAAAACGCCGTGCGCTCGCCGGGGGCAAACGGATCGAGATACGCGGCGAGCCCGGCTGCGGAAGTCACCACCCGCGAGTCGCCGACGATCGCGCGCCAGGCGGCGAGCGCGCGATCGAACTGTGCGGCGGATACTTTTGGCGGGAGGGTTGCGGGCAAAGCGTTTCCTTGGGCGGAGCGGGAGGCGCGCTGGCCGGTGAGCTTGTTGTCTACTGCCACGCCTCCGGCTTTCCCCCAAGCTCGCTGCACACGTCGATGGCGATCGAGCGCAGCTTGCCTTCCGCGATCGGCCCGGACAACGCGTAGCCCATGCCGTCGTTGATCCAGTAGAAGGTGCGCCGGTTGCCGTCGCGGAACAGGCGGAACACGGTTTCGGCGCGCGCAGTGCCGGTGACGTACAGCGTGAGGCGCGCGCCGCTGCTGTTCTCGTACATGAACTGTGCGGCCGGTCCCGCTTCACCGGGCAACAGCCGCCCGCCCACCAGCGAGTAGCCGTATTCCTGCAGCGACGGTACCGACAGCGGCCGGTTCAGTCGTTTGGACAGCCAGTTGATCAGATGCTCTTCTTCGCTCGCGGCGACCTCCACCGGATGACGCTGCTCCGGTGTGTACACCGCGTACGCGATGTCCGCGCGCTGCGCGAAGCTCGGTGGCTGGCGCCCGCCCAGACCGTCCCACGCGCCGCCCGTCAGGCGCGGCGCCAGCGGCCCCAACGCGAGCGCGAGTCCCGCGCCGGCCGCGAGCCAGCAGGCGGCGAGCCCCACGCGCTGCCACCACGGCTGCGTCTTGCGCACCACGATATAGGCGGGCTCGTCGGCATCAGCGCGCTGATCGCGCGCATGCCATTCATTGCGCTCGTTGAATTCACCACGCCCGTTGCGCTGCGGCGCCCCGCACAATGCGCGCAACGCGGCTTTCTGCGCGCGCCACGCGGCCACCCTCGCGGCGGCCTGCGGATGCTGCGCCAGTTGCGCCTCGATCTCGGCGCGCTGCGCGCCCGGCAATTCGCCGTCGACAAACGCCGACAGCGCTCGCAGATCGAGCCCCTCGGGCAAGCCGGAATCGTAGTCGTCGTTAGTCATTATGGATTTCTCACCACTTTCAACGGCGGAGCCTTGCGCGCCGGGCCCTGAGCCGGCCCCTCCGTCAACAACACGCGTATGTGTTCGCGCGCGCGCGACAGCCGCGACATCACCGTGCCGATCGGCACGCCGAGCGCGCGCGACGCTTCCTGATAGGACAGCTCCTCGACACAGACCAGCAACAGCACTTCACGCTGCTCGACCGGCAGACAGTACAGCGCGCGCTGCAGATCGCGCAGCACCAGCCCGTCGACCTCGCCTTGCGGCGCTTCGAGGTTGCGCCACGGCGCGCTTTCGTCGTCGACAGCGATCTCGCGGCGGCCGCGCAACTGATCGATGTAAAGATGCCGCAGGATCGTCAGAAGCCACGCGCGCAGATTGCTGTTCGGCCGGAACGCCGACCAACGCGCGAGCGCACGCTCCGCCGTATCCTGCACGAGATCGTCGGCCCAGGCGTGGTCGCCCGTCAACGCGCGCGCGTAGCGGCGCAACTGCGGGAGCCACGCGATCACTTCCGCTTCGAAATTCACCCGGCGGACAAAAGCTCAGTAGCCACCGCCACCGCCGCTGTTGCTGCTACTGCCCGACGCACCGTTATCAGTCGCGGACGTGCAGCCGCTCGTCGCGAGCGAACCGAGGGCCAGTGCCAGCAGCACGAACACGGCGGACAGAATACGGGATGCTTTCATAGTGAGTCTCCTGAGGAGCGTCCGACATACAGGTTACGCCGGAATCCGATCGGCCACGCGCACAATGCAACGCCGCCATGTATAACTTAACGCGAGCGGCCCGTGATTTATTCCGCGCGAGGGTGGCGACTCCATCCTTTTCCGCCATCCGTGCCGGGAATGCCTGGGCAACACGGAAGAACCCGCCATCCGTCAGCAGATTCGTAACTCAACGTTACAGCCAGGAGTTATCAGATGCTTATGTGCCGACAAGTCGTTATAGTGGACGCAGTTCGCCCGCCGACGCGTTCTACCCCCGCACAGGGTAGAATTGCGGCGAACCACCGTCTTTCTAACCTGAATTGTCCATGGCTTCCGCAGAATCGCATCCGCAAAACGACTTCATGAACGCTGCGCGCAAAGAACGAAAGCGCGTCGAGATTTACCTTGTCAACGGCATTCGCCTGACCGGGTGCATCGAGTCGTTCGATCAGTACCTGGTGATGCTGCGCACGCCTGTCGGCCTGCAAGGCATCTACAAGCGCGCGATCTCCACAATCCAGCTCGACACCGGCACGCGTCCGGCGCCGCGCGCGGGGCGTCCTTCGCATGGCGAACACACCACGCGCGGCCCGCACGGCTCGCGTGAACCGCGCGACCATCGTGAGCCGCGCGAACCGCGTGAACCACGCGAGTCGTACGGCGCACCGGCTTCGGACCGTCCTTCGTCCGAGCGCAGCAGCGGCACGTCCGACGGACCCGTGGTCGTGACACGCCGCCGGCGCCTGTTCGGCACGGGCGGCGGCGACGGCGGCAACCACGGCGGTAGCGGCAGCCCCGGTAACGTCAGCGGCAACGGCGGCAACGAATAAACGGCCGCCGCGGCGCCCGGCTAGGCCATTGGGTGGCCGAGCCGCTGCAAAATCTTCTCCAGCTGCATCACCTGATGCTCTGTCAGCTCGAATCCACATTTGACCGCCAGCACGCGGCGGCGCCAGTACACGGCGTCCAGCATGCGCAGCGCCGGTTGCTTCGTTGCCCAATTCAGATGTTCCAGCTCCGCTTCCACGACGTGTGAGGCGGTCACGCGCTGCGCGCGCCCAAGGTTTTTCCGGTCCATGTTGTTCGCTGCCTTGTGGTTGGCTGGGCCTGCTTGCTCCCTCCCGAGCTGGGCACTGCCGGTTCCTGCGATACGGGTTGCTATGCCGGCCCACGCGGCCGGCGGATGCTTTTGTTTTCCCGCTTCGCTGTCTGGCGACACACGGAAAACGAATCGATGCTGGACGGTTTCAAATGGGATTTTCGCGTTGCCGCCGGCTGGCATCGGCTGGCGCCTGTTCCATGCTTGCGGCCCCGAAGGAAATACTTCCGGCGCGCGAACTCGGGCCATCAGGCCGATGCTCCGCAAGGCCCGCGATGCGCTATGCTGAATAGTCGACTCTCTTCTTACGGAGCGCGTCATGACCAGCAAGAAACATCCCGTATCCCAGCCCGTGCAAGCGCGGCCGCCGACCGAGTCCGTCGATAGCCGCCTCGACGAGGCACTGGAAGAAAGCTTTCCTGCCAGCGACCCGATTGCCGTCGATTTGACAGATCCGCATCACGTTCCGGTAAAGGGGGTGGCTTCGGAAGAAAAGAAGCGGCGTTAGAGGCTGGTGGTAGTTGGTCTTGCGGTGGCGAGGGGGAAGCAAGGCCGCCGAAGATTGTCACCGCCACGGCTCGTGCGGAACATTCAGCCTTCGACTAGAAAACCGACAGGCGCTGCGAAAACGGCCGCTCGTGAACCGAGCTTGCGGGCGAACGTGGGGATCGGGTGCTGCGGGGATTGATGACTGAGACTGCCGACCAAAGACCTGCGGTGGCAGCGGACATGACGGGCACTATGAGCACTACCGGGGGACGCCAACGGCACTGACGAGCGAGCGTGAGTCCCTCCGCAAGCCTCGGCCCCCCAGCCGATGAGTCGGGCGGCGCTTCCGGCGCCGCTCCGCCCTCCCCACCTAACGGTCCTCAGACCATCGCACTCAATGCGTCGGCAGGCCGCTTTCCAGTTGACGCTGAAGCTCGCGCACCTGGCGCTGCGCGACGCGCAACTGATCTTGCGCGGCAAGCTTCTGTTGAGCCAGCGCCGTTGCTTCGGCACGCTTCTCCTGCTGCTGGGTCGCAACGATGCTCTGCTGCTGACGCGCGACATCGAGGTCGGCCTGCAAGCGGCTCGCGCGATCCTGCGACAAAGCGATCATGCGCTGCGTGAACGCCTTCTGCGCTTCCAGTTGCGTGCGGCGAATCTCGACGTCCGACAGTTGCACCGTCTGGCGCACGAAATCCTTGTAGATCAGGTCGGCACGCGTGGCGTCCTGGGTCTTGATCACGCGCCAGAAATTCTTCTGCTGGAACAGCGCGACGTAGTACGTCATCTCCTTGCCATAAAACAGCATGCTCGCGCCGTAACTGCCGTTGTATGTGGTGCGCAATTCGCTCAGATCCGACCCGTGGATCATCTGCTGCAATTCCGCCACATTGCCTGCGGCGGATTGCCTGTTTTCGTCCGGGGTCAGTGCGGAGGTCTCCGCCTGTGCGGTCTGTGCGGTCTGTGCGGTCTGTGCGGTCTGTGCGGTCTGTGCGGTCTGTGCGGTCTGTGCGGTCTGTGCAGTGCCCGGCAACGCCGTGGTCGTGCCCGGCTGGGAAACGACGCCAGCGCTCGCGCCACTGTCCTGCAGAGCCTGAGCATTCACGCCTTGCGCGGCGCCCAATGCGATGAATGCGGCCAGGGCAATCTCCCGTACCTTCGACTTTCGGTCCATGTAATTCCCGCTTGAACAGTTTTTGTTTTAATACAAACCTCTAATTATTACTCACTTTCGCGTGTTTCGGGCTCTTCGTCAAAAATTTGGTACTTACCCATTTTCTCCCACAAAACCTTGCGGATGATACGCAGATAGAGGGCCGTGCTCTGGCGGCGCCAGCCGTTTGCATCGAGCGCGGCAAACACGCGGTTGCACTCCGCCATCTCCCATTTGCTGCGCTCCACCAATACCTCGGCCGCGCGCTCCGCGGGCACCGGCTGGCGAGTGCGCGCTAGCGTCAGCAGCGGCTGCAGGCGCGCAGCATCCCACGCGCCGATTTCGCGCACCGTCATGCAGATCCGCTCGGCCAGGTTGCGCAATTCGCGCACATTGCCGCGAATACGTGTCGGCGACGGCGTCGGCGAGCTCCATCAGGAGCCAGTACAGCGCCGTCTCGCTGCCGACCTCGGAGCAGATCTCGTTCACGCACCGCGATTTGCGCACGGTTATCAATCGGGCGAAGAATCGGGCGATTCGGGCTGGGGCGCGATGTTCGAAGTCAATCGCGCGTTCGCACTGGGTTTCACCTATCTGCGCACGGTCACGCCGTATATCTCGTTCGACATGGCGCGCGTCTATCTCCACGCGGGTACGCTGTCGCCGTCGACGGTCTCGTCGATTGCGTTCGGCTTCCCGCTCCCGGACGCAAAGTGCTACAACCTGGATCTGTCGGTGGCCAAGCCGGTCGGCGACACGCCGGTGGAAAGCGCATCGCACAGTCCGCGCATCAATGCGACTTTCTCGTAGCAGTTGAGTTGACGATCCCTGTCAGTGCCGCGTCCTGATTAGAGGGTCCACTATTAATCGGCGCGCGCACTTTCACGTATTCTGCGCTGACGATGCGACCGGCGGCATGCAAGCTGCAAGCTGCAAGCTGCAAGCTGCAAGCTGCAAGCTGCAAGCTGCAAGCTGCAAGCTGCAAGCTGCAAATCAAGTTAGCCGAAGTCAGACCTGAGAGGCAATACGAGGGATCACGGCGGGCATCGCCTGAAGACCGCCCGAGATGCCAACAACGCCGCGCGACCACGATCGCGCCGTCTCAATCAAAGAGGAAGACAATGACGCAATTGACTCAACGCGCTCGCGCAATCGCGCTTCGTACAGCCAAACATGCCGCTCTCGCCGGCGTGCTGCTCGCCAGCGCCGTGACAGCGATGGCGCAGACCGACACGCCGATCGGCACGTGGCAAACCATCGACGATCACACCGGCCAGCCCAAAGCGCTCGTGCAGATCGCTCAGGATGGCAGCGGTCAACTGAGCGGCAAGGTGATCAAGGGTCTCGGTGCGAACGACCAGCCGGATCGCCGCTGCACCGCCTGCGCCGACGCGCGCAAGGATCAACCGATTCTCGGCATGACGATCATCAGCGACATGAAGAAGGACGGCGACGCGTGGGATCACGGGCAGATTCTCGACCCGGAAAACGGCAAGGTCTACAAGTGCAAGATGCACCTGGAAGATGGTGGAAACAAGCTGGTAGTACGTGGCTATATTGGCGTGGCGCTGCTTGGCCGCTCGCAGACATGGGTTCGTCAGCAATAACGCGCGGCGTGTTCAAGGCTGTAGACTGACGTGCCGGCCAAGATGGACTGTGACTTGCACCGCCAGGATGTCTTGCGCTGACAGAGCTACCGCCGAGCCGCCACCACGGTCAGGCTAGAAGCAGAAGAAACGGCCGGCGATCGCCATCGCGCGGCCGTTTTTTATGTGAAGCCGGCAGATTGAAGTCGTCATGCAGCGTGCTTGAAAGGCGATGTGTACGCGAACGGCGACGATGGCAGCGGTGTGCCCAGTGCCGGAGCGTAAACCGAGGGCATGACAGGTACGGCAGCCGGAGCGCTTGGCGCTTCGACGCTCTTTTGTTCGGCGCTCACGTGCGTACGCATGCGCGCTTCCATCAGGCTGCAGAGTTCTTCGCTCGCCGTGCCCAACAGTTGCTCCGTCACGTGTTTGAGCACGCCGGATTCGTACCATGCCTTGAAGCGGCGATGACACGTTTGATACGACGGGTATTTGCGCGGCATGGCGGACCAGGTCGCACCGCTGTACATGACCCACAGCACGCCGTTGAGTACCGAACGGGTATTGGCAAGCGGTCGGCCACGCAGTTCGGACCGCGGACGCAGTTCGGGAAGCAACGGTGCGACGCGTTGCCATTCTTCATCGGTAATATCACGGTGCGGATTCATGGCTTCTCCTTTGTCAGAACCATGACAGAAGATAGCCAGTCGCCCGCGCCCGGAATATAAGATCATTCCGAATCTTGAAAATACGCCGTATGACGTAACCGGTTCGGCAACTGATCGTGATCTATCGCAAATGTATCGCCGCCGGAGTCACTTGACCGATCAACCCGGATCGACTGAGATCGGCCCGGATCAACTCAGGTCAGCGACGTATCGACAATCCGGCGCGGCGTATCGAGATACTCCTTCGACTGCATCTCGACAATACGCGATACCGTGCGCGTGAATTCGTTGGCCATCGGGCCGTCGACATACAGTTGCTCGGGCGGCACCGCGGCGGACATCAGCAGCTTCACCTTGTGGTCGTAGAACACGTCGATCAGCCACGTGAAGCGGCGCGCTTCCGATGCCATGCGAGCCGACATCTGCGGCACGCCGGACAGAATCACCGCGTGAAAGCGGCTCGCCAGTTCCAGGTAGTCGTTTTGCGAGCGCGGACCGCCGCACAGCGTCGCGAAGTCGAACCACACGACGCCGTCCGCGCGGCGCAGCGCCTTCAACTCGCGCTTCTCGATGTGCAGGATCGGGCTTTCGTCGGGGACCGCGGCGAGGCGCGCGAACGCGTCGCGCAGCGCCTTGTCGGCGGTGGCGCCGAGCGGCGAGTGATACACCTCCACCTGCGCCAGCGTGCGCTGCCGGTAGTCGATGCCCGCGTCGACGTTGATCACGTCGAGCTTCTCCTTGATGAGCTCGATCGCCGGCAGCATGCGGTCGCGATGCAGACCGTCCGGATACAGCGTGTCCGGATCGTAGTTGGACGTCATCACGAACTGCACGCCGTTCTCGAACAGCTTGTCGAGCAGGCGGTACAGGATCATCGCGTCGGCGATGTCCGACACGTGGAATTCGTCGAAACAGATCAGGCGGTAGCGCTTCGCGATGCGGCGCGCGAGTTCGTCGAGCGGATCGGCCGTGCCCTTCAGATCTTCCAGTTCGCGATGCACCTCGCGCATGAACTCGTGGAAATGCAGGCGCGTCTTGCGATGCAGCGGCACGATCATGTAGAAGCTGTCCATCAGGAAACTCTTGCCGCGCCCGACGCCGCCCCACATGTACACGCCGCGCGGCAGATTCGGGTGAATGATCAGCTTCTTGAACGCATTCGAGCGGCGCGACTTGTATTCGGCCCACTCCTCATAGCACCGCTGCAGGCGGTCGACCGCCGCGCGTTGCGCCGGGTCCGATTGATAGCCGCGCGTCTGCAGTTCTTTTTCGTAGTATTCGGTGACGTTCATGGTGTTGCAGCAAAAAGAAAGGCGGGAGGGATTGAACCCGCCCGCCTTTGTGGTGATGCCAGAGTACGTTCAGTCAGGCGTGCGCGTGATTACATGTTCAGCGCGCGCTTGTCGACGGCCAGTGCCGCCTCGCGCATGACTTCCGACAGCGACGGGTGCGCATGGCAAATGCGGCCGAGGTCTTCCGACGCCGCCTTGAATTCCATCGCCACCACGGCTTCCGCGATCAGGTCCGATGCATTCGCCGAGATGATGTGCACGCCGAGCAGTTCGTCGGTCTTCGCGTCGGCGATCATCTTGACGAAACCATCCGCCTTGTTGATGCCGAGCGCGCGGCCGTTCGCCATGAACGGGAACTGGCCCGCCTTGATCTCGCGGCCTTCCGCCTTCAGTTGCTGTTCCGTCTTGCCGACCCACGCGATTTCCGGTTCGGTGTAGATCACCCAGGGAACGCAGTTGTAGTCGATATGCGGCTTCTGACCGTCAATGATTTCGGCGACCAGCACGCCTTCGTCTTCGGCCTTGTGCGCGAGCATCGGGCCACGCACCACGTCGCCGATCGCGTACACGTTCGACACAGCCGTCGTGCAGTGGTCGTCGACGTCGATGAAGCCGCGCTCGTTGGCCTTCAGGCCGATTGCTTCGAGACCGAGGTTGTCGGTGTTCGGCACGCGGCCGATCGACACGATCAGCCGGTCCGCTTCGAGCGTCTTCGCGTTGCCGTCCTTGTCCGTGTAAGCGATCGAGACGCTGTTGTCGGTCGTCTTCACTTCGCCGACGTTCACGCCGACCTGGATGTCGAGGCCCTGCTTCTTGAACTGCTTGGCCGCTTCTTTGGCCAGCGCCTGGTCGGCCGAGCCGAGGAATTCCGGCAGCGCTTCGAGCACGGTCACTTCCGCGCCCAGACGGCGCCATACCGAGCCCAGTTCCAGACCGATCACGCCGGCGCCGATCACGGCCAGTTTCTTCGGTGCCGTGTCGAAGGCCAGTGCGCCTTCGTTGTCGGAGACGATCTTGTTATCGACCGGAACATTCGGCAGATGGCGCGCCTTCGAACCCGTGGCGATGATCACGTTCTTCGCCGTGACCACTTCGGTTTCGCCTTCGCCGCTCACTTCGATCTGCACGCCGGCGCCCGTCTTGCCGGTGAACTTGCCGTGGCCCTTGAGCCAGGTGATCTTGTTCTTGCGGAACAGGAATTCGATGCCCTTGGTCATCTTTTCGACGATGCCTTCTTTGCGGGCCATCATCTTCAAGATATCGACTTTCACGTCCGACACGGAAATGCCGTGGTCGGCCAGGTGATGCGATGCGTTTTCGAATTCTTCCGACGACGCGAGCAGCGCCTTCGACGGAATGCAGCCCACGTTCAGACACGTGCCGCCGAGCTTCAGCGTGCCGGCCGGGTTCTTCCACTTTTCGATACATGCGACGGTCTTGCCGAGCTGCGCTGCACGGATGGCGGCGATATAACCGCCAGGGCCCGCGCCGATCACGACGACGTCAAATTCTTTGGACATGACAATCCTTTTGATGACGGAACGGCGCGCGGCCACGTTTCGTGGCGCGCGGTTCCTTTACTGCGGAATGCGAAAGACGTACTGCCCAGATGGTGCCGGCTTGCGCAATGACAAGCCGGCACTGGCCGAACCGGCGCTTACAGGTCGAGCAACAGGCGAGCCGGGTCTTCCAGCGCGTCCTTCATTGCGACCAGCGACAGTACCGCTTCGCGGCCGTCGATGATACGGTGGTCGTACGACAGCGCCAGGTAGTTCATCGGGCGGATCACGATCTGGCCGTTTTCGACCACAGCGCGTTCCTTGGTGGCGTGCACGCCCAGAATTGCGGATTGCGGCGGGTTGATGATCGGGGTCGACAGCATTGAACCGAACACACCACCGTTCGAGATCGAGAACGTGCCGCCGGTCATTTCTTCGATCGACAGCTTGCCGTCCTTGGCCTTCTGACCGAATTCGGCAATCTTCTTCTCGATGTCGGCGAGGCTCAACTGATCCGCGTTGCGCAGGATCGGCACCACCAGACCGCGCGGCGAACCGACAGCGATACCGATGTCGAAGTAGCCGTGATAGACGATGTCGTTACCGTCGATCGACGCGTTCACCAGCGGGAACTTCTTCAGCGCGTGAACCGCCGCCTTCACGAAGAATGACATGAAGCCGAGCTTCACGCCATGTTCCTTCTCGAACTTGTCCTTGTACTTGTTGCGCAGGTCCATCACCGGCGCCATGTTCACTTCGTTGAACGTGGTGAGGATGGCGTTGGTTTGCTGCGACTCGAGCAGACGCTCGGCGATACGCGCACGCAGACGCGACATCGGCACGCGTTGTTCCGGACGGTCCTTCAGCCACTGGTCGGCCGAGGCCGGCGCCTTGACGTCCGGCAGCGACGGCTTCGCAGCCTTCGGCGCGGCAGCCGGTGCCGGTGCAGCCTTGGCGGCCGCCGGGGTAGCTTGACCGGCGGTCAGCACGTCGCCCTTGGTGATGCGGCCGTCGCGGCCCGTGCCGGCGACGTCGCCCGACGACAGGCCCTTCTCCGCCATCAGCTTGCCGGCAGCCGGCGAAGCAGCGGTGTTCGAACCCGTGGCGGCAGCGGCTTGCGCAGCCGGTGCCAGTGCAGCGGCCGCAGCGGCAACCGGTGCCGGCTTGACTTCAGCTTCGACAGCAGCGGCGCCAGCGGTGCCTTCCGTGTCGATCTTGGCGATCACCTGATCGGCGACGACGATGTCGCCGTCGTTCGAGATCACCTGGGCGAGCACGCCGGCCGAGGGTGCCGGCACTTCGAGCACGACCTTGTCGGTCTCGATTTCGATGAGAATTTCGTCTTGAGCGACAGCCTCGCCGGGCTTCTTCTTCCACTGCAGCATCGTGGCTTCCGAGACCGACTCGGAGAGCTGGGGAACCTTGACTTCAACAATAGCCATTATGAATATCCTGAATACGTATCGGGTGACGGCGCGCTGAACGACGACCGCCTGCGAACTATGACTGCCGCGCATGAACCATCATCAGGTTGCTGAGCGCGGCGCGGGAAAGCGCGCTGCGCCTTCCCGGTTCGTCTGTTCTCTTTATTTAGCGATTGACGCGCTCTTGAGGCGGCCGAAAGCGCCTTCGACCAGCGCCTTCTGCTGCTCGTAGTGCTTCGCATAGTAGCCGACTGCCGGCGAGGCCGAAGCCGGACGGCCGCTGTATGCCAGCTTCTGTCCTTCCTTCATGCCGTCCTTCAGGTGGTGCTCGATGTAGAACCACGGCCCCTGATTCTGCGGCTCGTCCTGCACCCAGACCACTTCGGTCGCGTTGTCGTACTTCTTCAGTTCCGCTTCGAACTGCTTGTGCGCGAACGGGTAGAGCTGTTCGATACGGATGATCGCGACGTCGTTCGACTTCGATTCGCGGCGATGTGCGAGCAGGTCGTAGTACACGCGGCCCGAGCACACGATCACGCGCTTGACCTTCTTCGCCTCGACGGCCTCGTCGATCTCGCCGAGCACCGGCTGGAACGAACCCTTCGCCAGTTCCGACAGATCCGACACGGCTTCCTTGTGACGCAGCAGCGACTTCGGCGTAGCGACGATCAGCGGCTTGCGGAACAGGCGGATCATCTGACGGCGCAACAGGTGGAAAATCTGCGCCGGCGTGGTCGGCTGAACGACCTGCATGTTGTGGTCTGCGCACAGTTGCAGGAAACGCTCGATACGCGCCGACGAATGCTCCGGACCTTGACCTTCGTAGCCGTGCGGCAGCAGCATCGTCAGGCCCGACACGCGGCCCCACTTCACTTCGCCCGACGAGATGAACTGGTCGATCACGACTTGCGCGCCGTTCACGAAGTCGCCGAACTGCGCTTCCCATGCGACGAACGTATTCGGCTCAGCGGTCGAGTAACCGTATTCGAAGCCCAGCACCGCTTCTTCCGACAGCACCGAGTCGATCACCGTGAACTTCGCCTGACCTTCGGCGATGTTCTGCAGCGGCACGTAGGTGCCGTCGTTCCAGCGTTCGCGGTTCTGATCGTGCAGCACCGCGTGACGGTGCGTGAACGTGCCGCGGCCCGAGTCCTGACCGGTCAGGCGCACTGCATAGCCCGATGCGACCAGCGACGCGAATGCCAGGTGTTCGCCCATGCCCCAGTCGAGCTTCGCTTCGCCACGGCCCATCGCGCGACGGTCGTTGATGACGCGCTCGACCAGCGGGTGAACCTTGAAGTTTTCCGGGATCGTGGTGACGCGCTCAGCGAGGCGCTTCAGTTCCGCGAGCGGCACAGCCGTGTCGGCTGCGTCGGTCCACTTGCGGTTCAGGAACGGCACCCAGTCGACCGCGTACTTGCTCTTGTAGTTCGACAGCACCGGATCGATCGTGTGATGGCCTTCGTCCATCGCCTTGCGGTAGGCCTTGACGAATTCGTCGCCTTCTTCCGCGGTGATCACGCCCTGTTGCACCAGCTTTTCAGCGTACAGCGCGCGCGTGCCCGGGTGCTTCGCAATCGTCTTGTACATCAGCGGCTGCGTGACCGCCGGCGTGTCCTGCTCGTTGTGACCCAGCTTGCGGAAGCAGACGATGTCGACGACGACGTCCTTGTGGAACTGCATCCGGAAATCGATAGCCAGTTGCGTAGCCAGAACGACCGCTTCAGGATCGTCACCGTTCACGTGCAGCACCGGCGCTTCGATCGTCTTGACGACGTCCGAGCAGTACAACGTGGAGCGCGAGTCGCGCGGGTCCGACGTCGTGAAGCCGATCTGGTTGTTGATGACGATGTGCAGCGTGCCGTGCGTGCCGTAACCGCGCGTTTGCGCGAGGTTCAGCGTTTCCATCACGACGCCCTGGCCTGCGAAGGCGGCGTCGCCGTGGATCTGCACCGGCAGCACTTGCAGGCCGCTGTCGTCGCCGCGACGGTCCATCCGGGCCTTCGCCGACCCTTCGACCACCGGGTTGACGATTTCGAGGTGCGACGGGTTGAACGCGAGCGACAGGTGAACCGGGCCGCCTTCGGTCGAGACGTCCGACGAGAAACCCTTGTGGTACTTCACGTCGCCGGCCGGCAGGTCGTCGACGTGCTTGCCTTCGAATTCGGCGAACAGGTCAGCCGGCATCTTGCCGAGCGTATTGACCAGCACGTTCAGACGGCCACGGTGAGCCATGCCGATGACGATTTCCTGCACGCCATTGGCGCCGCCGTGACGCACGACTTCGTCCATCGACGCGATGAAGCTCTCGCCGCCTTCGAGCGAGAAGCGCTTCTGGCCGACGTACTTGGTGTGCAGGAAGCGCTCGAGGCCTTCAGCGGCCGTCAGGCGATTCAGGATGTGCTTCTTCTTGTCGTTGCTGAAGCTCGGCGTCGAACGGATCGACTCGAGCTTCTCCTTCCACCAGCGCTTCTGTTCCGGATCGCTGATGTACATGTACTCGGCGCCGATCGTGCCGCAGTACGTGTCGCGCAATGCCTTGACGATCTCGCGCAGCGACGCGCGCTCGAATCCGAAGTACAGATTCGTTGCGCTGAACTCCTGGTCCATGTCGGCTTCGGTGAAGTCGTAGAACGCGGGTTCAAGTTCGGGGATGGCGGGACGTTCGCGGCGCTTCAGGGGATCGAGATTGGCCCATTGCGAGCCGAGGAAGCGATATGCGCCGATGAGGGACTGCACATAAACCTGCTTGCGGGCCGTAGCGAGATCTTCGCCACCAACTGCCGTGCGCGGGATGAAGGCATTAGCCTTGGCCCGTTGAGCAAACGATTCGACGATCGGGCCATGAGCCACGTCGTTGGCATTGCTGCCATCCGATGCAGGAACGTTCTGCAACGCGTCGAAATAGCTGCGCCAGTTCTCGGGCACTGACGCCGGATTATCGAGATACGCTTCGTACAATTCTTCTACGTACGGAGCATTGCCGCCGAACAGATAAGAGTTCGACTGGAATTGCTTCATCATTTTTACGCTCACCTTTCTTCGAGTTTCTCGAGAAATAGCGGGTTACAGAACCTTCCGCGACACGGCCTGACCGTTTAGCGGATTGCGCGAATCAAGTCTTGCTTGGAAGGACCTAAAACTTTGCACCCGGGGAGCATATCACAGAACGGATAGGGCAGATAGCAGACCGATTGCCGCCCGGGCCTGTCGCGACGGGCTTTCACGGCTCTTTCGAAGCTCTTTTCATGGTTCGCAACAGTGTCCTGTGAAAAACGGGGACGAACAGACGACGAACCGCGAGCCAAGGCCCGCAACATTTCCCAAGCTCAGAAACGGCAAAAGCCACCCGAAGGTGGCTTCTGTCTACGACGTACCGCTACCGACCCGTTCAGGCCAAGGCCTTGCCTAGTCCACAGCACCCTTGCGGCTCGCGCTACGGCGCTCGTGTTCCTTCAGGTAACGCTTGCGCAGACGGATCGATTGCGGCGTGACTTCGACCAGCTCGTCGTCGTCGATGAATTCGACCGCGTATTCCAGCGACATCTGGATCGGCGGCACGAGGCGCACCGCTTCGTCGGTACCCGACGAACGCACGTTGGTCAGCTGCTTGCCCTTGATCGGGTTCACGACCAGGTCGTTGTCGCGACTGTGGATGCCGATGATCATGCCTTCGTACAGCGGCTCACCGGGCGACACGAACATGCGGCCGCGATCCTGCAGCTTCCACAGTGCGTACGCGACTGCCGCCCCGTCGTCCTGCGAAATCAGCACGCCGTTGCGACGCTCGCCGACCGCGCCTTCCTTGACCGGCTGGTACGAGTCGAACGTGTGGCTCATCAGGCCCGTGCCGCGCGTGAGCGTGAGGAATTCCGACTGGAAGCCGATCAGGCCACGCGCCGAAATGCGGTACTCGAGACGCGTACGGCCTCGCCCGTCCGACGCCATGTCGAGCATCTCGCCCTTGCGGCGGCCCAGCTCTTCCATCACGCCGCCCTGGTGGCCGTCTTCCATGTCGACGGTCAGGTTTTCGTACGGTTCGTGCTTCACGCCGTCGACTTCCGTCATCACCACGCGCGGACGCGACACGGCCAGCTCGTAGCCTTCGCGGCGCATGTTTTCCACCAGAATGGTCAGGTGCAGCTCACCGCGGCCCGCCACTTCAAACGTGGTTTCGTCGCCGGTTTCCTTCACGCGCAGCGCGACGTTGTGGTTCAGTTCCTTCATCAGGCGGTCGCGAATCTGACGGCTCGTGACGAACTTGCCCTCGCGGCCGGCCAGCGGCGACGAATTGACGAGGAAGTTCATCGTCAGCGTGGGTTCGTCGACGGTGATCATCGGCAGTGCTTCCGGCTGTTCCGGTGCGCAGATGGTCACGCCGATGCCGATTTCTTCGATACCGTTGATCAGCACGATGTCGCCAGCTTCAGCCGAGTCGACCTGCACGCGCTCCAGCCCCTTGAACGACAGCACCTGGTTGATCTTGCGGTTCAGGATCGCGCCGTCGGGACCCGAACGCACGGCGACGGCCATACCCGGCTTGATCGTGCCGCGCGTGATGCGGCCCACGCCGATACGGCCTACGTACGACGAGTAATCCAGCGACGTGATCTGCAGTTGCAGCGGCGCATCCGGATCGGCCGGGCGAACCGGAACGTGCTCCAGCACGGCTTCGAACAGCGGACGCATATCGCCTTCGCGCACGTCCGGGGTCAGGCCAGCGTAGCCGTTCAGGCCCGATGCGTAGACGATCGGGAAGTCCAGCTGCTCGTCGGTTGCGCCCAGCTTGTCGAACAGGTCGAACGTCTGGTTGATCACCCAGTCGATGCGCGCGCCCGGACGATCCACCTTGTTGATCACGACGATCGGCTTCAGGCCGAGCGCCAGCGCCTTCTTGGTCACGAAGCGCGTTTGCGGCATCGGGCCTTCGACGGCGTCGACCAGCAGCAGCACCGAGTCGACCATCGACAGCACGCGCTCCACTTCACCGCCGAAGTCGGCGTGGCCCGGGGTATCGACGATGTTGATGTGGGTGCCTTCGTACTCGACCGCGCAATTCTTCGAAAGAATCGTGATGCCACGTTCCTTTTCGATGTCGTTCGAGTCCATCACGCGCTCGGCGACCTGCTGGTTGTCACGGAACGTGGCGGTCTGGCGGAGGAGCTGGTCGACGAGCGTAGTCTTGCCGTGGTCGACGTGGGCAATGATGGCGATGTTGCGTAGGGCGCGGGTCATAGGAAACCTGGAGACAGTTGAGTGCGCCGCTTGCTTACCGCTTGCTTATGCCGGTTACGTTACTGATACCAACCACGACAAGCCCAAAGCGCACTTTTGGGAACCCAATATTCTAGCACGCCACGATGAAGCTTTCTGGTATTCCCTGATAGAGCGGTCACCATCCATGCAGCGGAGCGTAGGACGGCGGCGCCGATCGTGTCGGCGCACCCTGCGCGAAAGTGTGTCCGATTCCGTCTTGAGGGCGGGAAGATCCTTGCCTAAGCTGCAATAACGCTTGCCGCGTCAACCAACCGCACCCTATAATCCTGCATAGTCAACCATTGCATTCGCACGAGAATCATGACGGAGCCGTCCCCCACCCCCACGCCGGACCTCAGCGAGTATCAGCTAGGCGAAAGCGTCGGCTATCTCCTCTCGCGGGTGAAATCGACGATGTCGAACCTGATCACGCAGCGAAGCATGGCCGAGTTGGGCATCACCAGCCAGCAGGGCAGCATTCTGTTCATGGTGGCAAGCGGCAAATGTCTGCTGGCCGCCGAACTGGCCCGTGAATACGGTATCGACGCAAGCGCCGTCACGCGGCTGGTCGACCGGCTGGAAAAGCGCGGCCTGCTGACCCGGGTGCGCAGCAACGAAGACCGGCGCGTCGTGCGCCTCGCGCTGACACCCGAAGGCCACGCGACCGCAGCCAGAATGCCGGCGATTTTCAAAGGCGTGCTGGACAGTCTGCTGGGCGGTTTCACCGCCGAAGAAGTGGGCTTTCTAAAGAGCATGCTACGCCGCGTGCTTATCAATTCCGGCGAACATACGGGACTAACCCGTGATGCAGCAAGCAATTTTGATAGCAAATCGTAAGAAATTGCTTGCTGGGTCCATCATTACATTCCACTCAAAGAGTCGAGCGATGAAATCCCTTTCCCTGTCCGCGCCCGCGCTTTCGAGCCGGGCCGCTGTCGCCGCTGCGGTAACGGCGCTCGCCCTCACGGGGTGCGCGAACTACTTCGGTGTGAAGAGCGACAAGCAGATCTCGGCGCCGACGCAGTACGAGTCCGCGCAGAGTCTGCCCGGCGAAGGAGGCCAATGGCCGTCGCTCGACTGGGCCAATCAGTTCGGCGACCCGCAACTGCCCAGGCTGATCGCGGAAGCGCTCGAAGGCAGCCCGTCGATCGCGCAGGCGCAAGCGCGTCTGGCGAAGGCGTCCTCGTATATCGAGACTTCGCGCGCGGCGTTGTTTCCCACGGTCGACGCCAGCTATTCATGGACTCGCGAACTGTACTCCGAGAATGCGCTCTTCCCGCCTCCGTTTGGCGGCACCTGGTATAGCGAGAACAACGTGCTCGCCAGTGCGTCGTGGGATCTCGACCTGTGGGGCAAGAACCGTCAGCGCCTCGGCCAGGCCGTGTCGCAGGAAAAGGCCGCTCAGGCCGACATGCAGCAGGCCCGCGTGACGCTCGCCGCGTCCGTGGCGAGCACCTACAACCAGCTCGCGCAGCTGTACGCGTTCCGTGCAATCGCCGAGCACGAAATCGCCAACCGCCAGGACGTCGGCCGCATCACCGACGGCCGCGTGACGGCCGGCCTCGACACCAACGTCGAGCGGCAAACCGCGGCGGGCAACATCGCAACCAGCCAGGCGAACCTGACCGACCTCGACGGCCAGATCACCGTCGTGCGCTACCAGTTGGGCGCGCTGCTCGGCAAGGGTCCGGATCGTGGCCTGCAAATCGCCAAGCCGACGCTGAGCGGCGGCGACACGGTGGCGCTGCCGAACAATATCCCGGCCGATCTCGTCGCGCGGCGCGCGGATATCGTTGCCGCGCGCTGGCAGGTCGAAGCCGCGATGCACGACGTGAAGGAAGCGAAGGCCGAGTTCTTCCCGGACGTCAACCTCGCGGCCAGCTTCGGTTTCGACGCGTTCGGCTGGGGCCGCTTCCTCACCGCGTCAAGCCGTCAGATCCAGTTCGGCCCGGCGATCCACCTGCCGATCTTCGACGCCGGCGCGCTGCGCTCGCAATTGAAGGGCCGCTATGCCGACTTCGAGCTGGACGTAGCGACCTACAACCAGACGCTGATCAACGCGCTCCAGGACGTCTCGACGCAAGTGGCGTCGATCCGTTCGATCGACCGGCAAGAGGGCGACGCACAACGCGCGCTCGACGCGTCGAGCAAGGCGTATCAGCTGGCGGTGATCCGCTACAAGGCCGGCCTGTCGCCGCAGTTGCAGGTGCTGACCGCCGACGATAACCGCCTCGCCGCCGAACAGACGGTGACGAGCCTGAAGATGCGCCGCCGCAATCTGCAGATCGGCCTCATCAAGGCGCTTGGCGGCGGTTTCGACGCAACCCAGACCGGCCTCGTGGTGCCGACCGATGCCCCGGCATCGGCCACCGCCGCGACTGCCGCTGCGAACTGAGCGCGCCGGGCGCACGCGACGCTGCCAGCGCGAAGACCCACGCAAACGCACGAACACCCGAATAAACGACGACGTTCAAGAGAACCCGGAGCACATCAATGAGCACCCCCCAACAGCCTGCCGCCCCGCAACAACCGGCGAACAACGGCAAACGCAAGCGCATGATGACGCTGCTCGTCATCGTGATCCTGATCGCAGCGGTCGCTTACGGCCTGTACTACTTCCTCGTCGCGCGCTTCCATGAAGACACCGACGACGCGTACGTGAGCGGCAACGTCGTGCAGATCACGCCGCAGGTCACCGGCACCGTGGTCGCCGTCAACGCGGACGACACGCAAACCGTCAAGGCCGGCGACCCGCTCGTCGTGCTCGATCCGGCCGATGCACGCGTCGCGCTGGAACAGGCCAAAGCGAATCTGGCGCAAACGGTGCGCCAGGTGCGCGGCCTGTTCGCCGACGACAACCAGTACCAGGCGCAAGTCGCGCTGCGTCAATCCGATCTGTCGCGCGCTCAGGACGACCTGAAGCGCCGCCTGACGGTCGCGCAAACCGGCGCGGTGTCGCAGGAAGAAATCTCGCACGCCCGCGACGCCGTGAAGAGCGCGCAAGCCGCCGTCGACGCCGCCCAGCAGCAACTGGCGTCGAACCGCGCGCTGACCGCCAACACCACGATCGCGAACCATCCGAATGTGCAGGCCGCCGCCACCAAGGTCCGCGACGCCTTTCTGAACAACGCACGCAACACGCTGCCGGCGCCGGTCACCGGCTACGTCGCGAAGCGCTCGGTGCAGGTCGGCCAGCGCGTCTCGCCGGGCACCCCGCTGATGGCGATAGTGCCGCTTGGTGGCGTGTGGGTCGACGCCAACTTCAAGGAAGTGCAACTCAAGCACATGCGTATCGGCCAGCCGGTCGAACTGACGGCCGACGTGTACGGTTCGTCGGTGGTGTACCACGGCAAGGTGGCCGGCTTCTCGGCCGGCACGGGTTCGGCGTTTTCGCTGCTGCCCGCGCAAAACGCGACCGGCAACTGGATCAAGGTGGTGCAGCGTTTGCCCGTGCGGATCGAACTCGACCCGCAGGAACTTGAAAAGCACCCGCTGCGCATCGGCCTGTCGATGCAGGCCGACGTGAACATCAAGGGCGACAACGGCGCCCAGCTCGGCCAGGCGCCCAACACCGTCTACCAGACCAATGTGTTCGACAAGTACGGCGACGAAGCCGACGCGGAAATCGCCCGCATCATCGAGGAAAACGCAGGCCCGAACGGCGGCTCGCAGAAGTCGTCCCAGGCCGGTGCGGCCAGGTCCGCTGCGAAGAGCTGATACAGGGCGCGCGACGCTTCATACAAGGCTTCTTTAATGGCTCAGGCTCAGGCGCAAGCCCCTCATCCGCCGCTCGAGGGCGCGCAACTGGTGATCGGCACCATCGCGGTGTCGCTCGCCGTGTTCATGAACGTGCTCGACACGTCGATCGCAAACGTGTCGATCCCGTCGATTTCAGGCGACCTCGGCGTGTCGGCCGACCAGGGCACGTGGGTGATCACCTCGTTCGCGGTCGCCAACGCGATCTCCGTGCCGCTGACCGGCTGGCTCACTGACCGCATCGGCCAGGTGCGCCTGTTCATGGCGTCGATCGTGCTGTTCGTGATCTCGTCATGGCTGTGCGGTCTCGCGCCCACCCTGCCGTTTCTGCTGGCTTCGCGCGTGCTGCAAGGCGCGGTGGCCGGCCCGATGATCCCGCTGTCGCAAACACTGCTGCTCGCCAGCTATCCACGCGCGAAAGCACCGATGGCGTTATCGATGTGGGCGATGACCACGCTGATTGCACCGGTGGCCGGTCCGATTCTCGGCGGCTGGATTTCGGACAACATCTCGTGGCCGTGGATTTTCTACGTCAACATTCCGGTCGGCGTGATCGCCGCTGTGGCGACGTGGATGATCTTCCGCAACCGCGATTCGGTGGTCAGGAAAGCGCCGATCGACGGCGTCGGCCTCGGCCTGCTGATCGTCTGGGTCGGCTCGCTGCAGGTCATGCTCGACAAGGGCAAGGATCTCGACTGGTTCTCGTCGACGACCGTCGTCGTGCTGGCGCTGGTCGCGGTGATCGCGCTCGCGTTCTTCATCGTGTGGGAATTGACGGCCGAGCATCCGGTAGTGGATCTATCGCTGTTCAGCCGGCGCAATTTCACGGGCGGCACGATCGCGCTGTCGATCGGCTACGGGCTCTACTTCGGCAATCTCGTGTTGCTGCCGTTGTGGCTGCAAACCGATATCGGCTACACCGCGACCGAAGCCGGGCTGGTGATGGCGCCGGTGGGCCTGTTCGCCGTGCTGCTGTCGCCGATCACGGGCAAGATCTTGCCGCGCACCGATCCGCGCTATATCGCGACGCTGTCGTTCCTCGTGTTCGCGCTGTGTTTCTGGATGCGCTCGCGCTATACGACCGGCGTCGATACTTATTCGCTGCTGCTGCCCACGTTGATTCAGGGAATCGGCATGGCCGGGTTCTTCATCCCGCTCGTGTCGATCACGCTGTCGGGCTTGCCGGGCAACCGGATTCCGGCGGCGTCGGGTTTGTCGAATTTCGTGCGGATCATGTGCGGCGGTATCGGCACCTCGATTTTCCAGACCGCGTGGGATCACCGCACGATCATGCATCACGCGCAACTGGCCGAGCAGGCTAACGCGTACAACCCGGTGTTCGATCAGTCGATCCGGCAGATGGGCGCGGCGGGCTTCAGTCAGCCGCAGGCGTATGGTCTGTTCAACTCGATGGCCACGCAGCAGGCTGCGCAGTTGGGCGTGAACGATCTGTTCTTCGTTTCCGCCGGCATTTTTGTGGCGCTGATCGCGCTGATCTGGATCACGCGACCGGAACGCGCCGGTGGCGACGCGGGTGCGGCGGCTGCCGCGGCACACTGAGGCACCGCGTCAGTCCGACGAGGCAGACGTCATAAAAAAAGGCGGGACCGCTCGATCGCGGTCCCGCCTTTTTCTTTGCAGCAGGCAAGGCGGCGCCATCGCCGCATGCGCGACCACCTGCGCGCCTTTGCCGGCGCGTGGTTGTGAGCGATCTAGCTCGCCGTCGTCACCACCAGCCGTTCGGGCGCGAGCACGCCCTCGCCTTGCTTCGCGACACCCAGCAGACGGCCTTGCCCGGCATACACCCTGACGCGCGGCGCGTTCACGGCGTCGCCGGTAATGGTCAACTCGGAAAGCTTCAAACGCTGGCCGTGCAGAAAGCGGCGCGTTTCGTCTTCGTTCAAGCGCACGAGCGGGAATGTCGACAACAACGCGTCCACCGGTTGCAGCCATGTGTCGCGCTCGCTCTCGGTCGCATCGGACAGCGCGTCGAGCGTCACCGAATTCGCGAGCGTCAACGCGCCGACGCCGGTGCGCCGCAGCGCAACCAGATGCGCGCCGCAACCCAGCGCTTCGCCGATATCCTCGGCCAGCGTACGCACATATGTGCCCTTGCTGCTCGTCACGCGAAACGTTACGTCCGGCAGCGCGCAAGCGAGCAACTCGAGCTTGAGGATCGTTACCTGACGCCCTTCCCGCTCCACTGTCTGGCCAGCGCGTGCATATTCGTACAGCGGCTTGCCGTCGCGCTTGAGCGCCGAGTACATCGGCGGAACCTGAACGATGTCGCCGAGGAACTTTGGCAGAACCGCCTGCACCGCCGCCTCGTCGCACGTCACTTCGCGCGTGTCGATCGCTTCGCCTTCGGCGTCGCCGGTGGTCGTGCGAATGCCGAGGCGCATGGTGGCCTCGTAGGTCTTGTCGGCTTCGAGCAGGTCCTGCGAAAACTTGGTGGCTTCGCCGAAACACAGCGGCAGCAGGCCGGTCGCCAGGGGATCGAGCGTGCCGGTGTGGCCCGCCTTTTTCGCCAGATAGAGACGCTTCGCGCGAATCAGCGCGTCGTTGCTCGACAGGCCGAGCGGCTTGTCGAGCAGCAGTACGCCGTCGAGCGCGCGACGCGGCACGCGGGGGCGTTGAGGTGCGGTCATGTCAGAAAGGCGAAGACTTCAATGAATACGGAAAACAGCGCTGAGCGCATCGCAACTCAGGCATTGCGGCTCACGGTGCGCTCAATCTTCTTTCGCGCGATTCGCGTTCGCCTCGTCGATCAGACGCGACATTTCGACGGCCCGCTCGATCGTCTTGTCGTAATGGAAATGCAGCGTCGGCACGGTATGAATATGCAGCCGCTTGAACAGCTGATTGTGCAGATGGCCGGCCGCGTGCGCGAGCGCCTCGAGCGTCTGTTGCGGGTCGCCCGTCAGCGTCGTGAAATAGACTTTCGCGTGCGCGTAGTCAGGCGTCAGCTCGACGCTCTGAATCGTGACGATACCGATGCGCGGATCTTTGACCTCGCGCAGCAACTCGGACAAATCGCGCTGGATCTGATCGGCGATCTGCACGTTGCGATTGGGAGAAGTACGTTTTTTAGGCATGGTGTTGTGTGATCCGTTGTGACGGATGCAAAAAGTTGTTCGCGCGAGCCGTGGCTCGTTGAGCGGGCGGCGGGCAAGCGGCGCGGTTGACCAGCGCCTGACCGCGGGCTCGCTCGTGGGCGCGCAACGGTGGGCCCAAAAACAACGGGCGGAGCGGGCGTTAAAGCCCGCTCCGCCCGTTGAGCCGTGCCGCGTGAATTACAGCGTACGCGCGACTTCGGTGACCTCGAAGACTTCGAACTGATCGCCTTCGACGATATCGTTGAAGTTCTTGATCGACATACCGCACTCGAAGCCCTGACGAACTTCCTTCACGTCGTCCTTGAAGCGCTTGAGCGAATCGAGCTCGCCCGTGAAGATGACGACGTGGTTGCGCAGCACGCGCACCGACGACGAGCGCTTGACGAAACCGTCCGTGACCATACAGCCGGCCACCGCGCCGATCTTCGGCACCTTGAAGACCTGGCGCACTTCGACCGTACCCGTCACGACTTCGCGCTTCTCCGGCGCCAGCATGCCCGACATCGCGGCCTTCACGTCATCCACTGCGTCATAGATGATGTTGTAGTAGCGAATATCGACACCGTTGGACTCCGCCAGCTTGCGAGCTTGCGCATCCGCACGGGTGTTAAAGCCGATGATGACCGCCTTCGAAGCCGTTGCCAGGTTGACGTCGGACTCGCTGATGCCGCCCACGGCGCCGTGCACGATCTGCACGCGCACTTCGTCGGTCGACAGCTTGAGCAGCGACTGCACCAAAGCTTCCTGCGAACCTTGCACGTCGGCCTTGACGATGAGCGGCATGTGCTGCACTTCGCCTTCGCCCATCTGTTCCAGCATGTTCTCGAGCTTCGCGGCCTGTTGCTTGGCGAGCTTGACGTCGCGGAACTTGCCTTGACGGAACAGCGCGACTTCACGCGCCTTGCGCTCGTCCGGCATGACGATGACTTCTTCGCCTGCCTGCGGGACTTCCGACAGACCCTGGATTTCGACCGGGATCGACGGGCCAGCGGACTTGGTCGGCTTGCTGGTTTCGTCGAGCATGGCTCGCACACGACCGTAAGCGCTGCCTGCCAGCACCACGTCGCCGCGGTTCAGCGTACCCGACTGGACCAGGATCGTTGCAACCGGACCCTTACCCTTGTCGAGCTTCGCTTCGATGACCAGACCCTTGGCCGGCGCTTCGACCGGTGCCGTCAGTTCCAGCACTTCGGCTTGCAGCAACACGTTTTCGAGCAGATCGTCGATGCCCGCGCCGGTCTTCGCCGACACCGACACGAACGGCGAATCACCACCGTACTCTTCCGGCACGACGCCTTCGGCGACGAGTTCCTGCTTCACGCGCTCCGGATTCGCATCCGGCTTGTCGATCTTGTTGATCGCGACGACGAGCGGCACGCCGCCTGCCTTCGCGTGGGCGATCGCTTCCTTCGTCTGCGGCATCACGCCGTCGTCGGCTGCGACCACCAGAATCACGATGTCGGTTGCCTTCGCACCGCGGGCACGCATCGCCGTAAAGGCTTCGTGACCCGGCGTGTCGAGGAACGTAATCACGCCACGCGGCGTTTCGACGTGATAAGCGCCGATGTGCTGCGTAATGCCACCCGCTTCGCCCGCTGCAACCTTCGCGCGGCGGATGTAGTCGAGCAGCGAGGTCTTGCCGTGGTCGACGTGACCCATGACCGTGACGACGGGCGGACGCGGCAGTGCTTCCGCATCGGACACTTCGCCTTCGACCAGCATCGCTTCCGGATCGTCCAGCTTGGCCGCGACCGCGTGGTGGCCCAGTTCCTCGACGATGATCATCGCCGTTTCCTGGTCCAGCATCTGGTTGATCGTGACCATCTGGCCGAGCTTCATCATCGACTTGATGACTTCCGACGCCTTCACCGCCATCTTGTGCGCCAGATCGGCGACCGTGATGGTTTCCGGCACGTGCACTTCACGCACGATCGGTTCGGTCGGCGCCTGGAACGTGGTGCTCTGATCCTGATGCTTGCCGCGACCCTTCGGGCCACCGCGCCAGCCACGATCGACACCGCCGCTCGAATCGCCACGCGTCTTGATACCGCGGCGCTTCGCTGCGTCGTCCTGCCAGCCGCCCTTGCCACCGCCCGGCTTCTTCTTGTCGCCAGCGGACGGCGCGGTCGTGGCAGCCGGAGCCGCGGCAGCCGGCTTCTTCGCAGCCGGACGCGCCGGCGCTTCGCCTGCCGGACGTGCCGGCTTGTGCAGAGTGCCCTTGGCTTCCGCGGCCTTGACCGGCTCAGCGGGCTTCGGTGCCGGTTCCGGCGCCTTGACCTGCGCCTTGCGCGGCGTGCTCATCATTTCGCGAATGGCACGCGCTTCGGCTTCCGCCGCGGCCCGGCGCTTGGTGATTTCTTCCTGCTCGGCACGCGCTTTCTCGGCAGCCTGACGCGCTGCGTCTTCTGCTTTCTTCGCGGCTTCGCGTTGCGCAGCGCGTTCTGCCGCTGCGCGTTCGTCGTCCTGTTCGCTTTCCCTGGCAACCGCCGGCGCTGCCTTGGCAGCTACCGGCTCAGCCTTCGCGGCCACCGGCTGCGCAACCTCCACCGCCTGTTGAGCCTTCTCGCGTGCTGCCGCCTCGGCTGCAGCCACTACGCGCTTTTTCGCCGCTTCTTCTTCCGCGCGACGGCGCTCGGCTTCAGCAGCCTGCTCGCGCGCCTGACGCTCGGCTTCTTCGCGTTCGAGTTGTTCCTGACGCGCCTTCAACTCCTGAGCCTGCTTTTCGAGCAGCTCGGCTTCGTGACGCGCTTCCTCTTCACGACGCTGAAGTTCCAGATCGTCGACCTCGGCGCCTTCGGCCGCATGATTCGATGCATCCCCGCCTTCAGCGGAGGTTTCGTCGCGGCGGACGAAAGTGCGCTTCTTGCGCACCTCGACCTGAATGGTGCGAGCTTTGCCCGTCGCATCGGACTGCTTGATCTCCGACGTATGCCGGCGCGTCAGCGTGATCTTGCGCTTGTCGGCATCGTTCGAGCCATGCGACTTACGCAAGTGGTCGAGCAGACGCGCCTTGTCCGCCTCGGACAGGTTGTCGTCTTCGCTCGCTTTCTGGACGCCCGCCGCCTGCAGCTGCTCGAGCAGCACGCCTGCAGGCATTTTCAGTTCCGCGGCAAATTGGGCTACGTTGTTACTCGCCATTCATTCCTCTTAATGCAAGGACCGATTCCTTGCGGTTAGCATCGGGTCATGCGGCCTGACGGCCGCGTTCAATTTAGTGCGCCATGGTCATTTCTCACTGGAACCAGTGTTCACGTGCTTTCATGATCAACGCCTTAGCGGCATCCTCTTCCATTCCGGTCATCTCGACCAGTTCATCCACAGCCAGCTCGGCGAGTTCGTCGCGCGTCTGGACCTGGTGTTCGGCCAGCTTCGCGAGCAGGTCGGCGTCCATGCCGTCCAGGCTCTTCAGGTCGAGCGCTACATTTTCGACCTTTTCTTCATTCGCGATCGCCAACGTCAACAGCGCGTCGCGCGAGCGATTACGCAGTTCGTGGACGGTGTCTTCGTCGAATGCTTCGATTTCGAGCATTTCGTTGAGCGGCACATAAGCGATCTCTTCGAGGCTCGTGAAGCCTTCGTCGATCAGGATATCGGCGACTTCTTCGTCGACATCGAGACGCGCCATGAACAGGTCACGCAGTACACCGCGTTCCTGATTCTGCTTTTGCGCAGATTCGTCCGGCGTCATGATGTTGATCTGCCAGCCGGTGAGTTCGCTGGCAAGACGCACGTTCTGGCCGCTGCGGCCGATCGCGACCGCCAGTTCGTTTTCGTCTACGACGACGTCCATCGAGTGCTTTTCTTCATCGACGACGATCGACTGGACGGCTGCCGGCGCGAGCGCGCCGATCACGAACTGTGCGGGATCTTCCGACCATAGCACGATGTCGACGTTTTCGCCACCGAGCTCGTTACGCACCGCCTGCACGCGCGAACCGCGAATGCCGACGCAGGTGCCGATCGGATCGATGCGCTTGTCGTACGCGACCACGCCGATCTTCGCGCGCACGCCCGGATCGCGGGCGGCCGCCTTGATTTCCAGCAGGCCCTGTTCGATTTCCGGCACTTCCATCTCGAACAGCTTCATCAGGAATTCGGGCGCCGTACGCGAGAGCTCGATCTGCGGACCGCGCGCGGTGCGATCGACCTTCGCGATGTAGGCGCGCACGCGGTCGCCCACGCGCAGGTTTTCCTTCGGAATCAGCTGGTCGCGGCGCAACAGCGCTTCGACACGGCCGGTTTCGACGATGAAGTTGCCCTTGTCGAGACGCTTCACCGAGCCGGTCATGATGTGCTCGCCGCGCTCGAGGAAGTCGTTCAGGATCTGCTCGCGCTCGGCGTCGCGCACCTTCTGCAGGATCACCTGCTTGGCGGCCTGCGCGCCAATACGGCCGAATTCGATCGACGGCACCGGTTCTTCGATGAACTCGTCGAGCTGGATCTCGGGCTTCTGCTCGCGTGCTTCGAACAGCAGAATTTCCTGATCCGGTTCCTGCAAACCGGCTTCGTCCGGCACCACTTTCCAGCGGCGAAACGTTTCGTGCTCGCCGCTTTCACGGTCGATATGGACGCGGATATCCGCGTCTTCTTCGAAGAGTTTCTTGGAGGCCGAAGCGAGAGCCGCTTCGAGCGCGGCAAATACCACGTCTTTGTCGACATTCTTCTCGCGTGCCAGCGCATCCACCAGCATCAACACTTCGCGACTCATTGTTTGCGGCTCCTAAAGTCAACTTTCGGAACGAGGCGTGCTTTGTCCATGTCCGCGAGCGTGAAATCGAGCATCGCGGCGCCTTCCTTCCCTTCAAATTCCAGACCGATCGTCTCGCCTTGCGGAGCATGCAGGATGCCCCGGTACGATTTCCGTCCGTCCAATGGCTTTTTCAATGTGATTACTACTTCGCTGCCTGCGAAGCGTTCGAAATCCGCCAATTTTTTCAGCGGGCGGTCGAGACCCGGCGACGACACTTCAAGCCGCTCGTAATCGATATTTTCGACCGTCAAAACGTGCTGGAGCTGACGCGTGACTTTCTCGCAGTCTTCGATCGCGATGCCGGCCGGCTGGTCGATATAAATGCACATCATGCCGCGCCCGGTGCGCTCGAAGTCGACGAGCTCGTAGCCGAGTCCCACGACCGTGGTTTCAATCAGTTCCGTCAGTTGCACAGTGCCCTCTTAGATGTTCGCGCAGCGAGCCTGCCGCTTGTTTTGCAAACAATCAATGCGGGCCGCGCGCCAAGCCGGCGCACGTTCGTGCGAACCCGAGATGCCGAACCACGACGAACTGAGCGGCAAAAAAAAATGGGCTAAACGCCCATCATCTTATTACCGGTGGTCGCACCTGAGCCGCACATGAAAAGCCGCACGCCCAGCGACTTCGCGATTGTAGCCATTTTTCGGGACAAACGCAAACCGCAGAACGCTGCGTGAAGCGCATTTACGCTTGATTTCATGGGAATCTTTCGACGCTAAAGCGACGTTCCGGGCCTTTTGCAAGGCGGCTTGGGCCGCCCTGAACCGGCGCCGCGCAAGCAGGGCAAATTAACCCTGCCCCTACTTTCGACTGTGCCGTCGTTTTATGCGTTGCTTGAAACCGGCGGCGTGCGTCGATCGAATCGGACGGCGGCCGCGAAAATCGTCAAAGAACGATTAGCGGCCGGCCGCCCTGCGGGACTAGCCCTGTTGCTCAACGGCCACGCGAACGGCCGCGCGGCGCGCCGCCGCCGCGATTGGCGCCGCCCGGGCCGGCATTGCCGCCGCCCGCGCGGTTGGCGTT
>NZ_CADIKK010000048.1 GCF_902859915.1 Paraburkholderia ultramafica | reverse complement strand
AGTATCCTTTAATAAACAGAAAATAATTCCAACCTATCTCAACCAGCGATAATCGAGGTATTCGCGCACGGGAAATGCTCCGTCTCAATAAGAGATAAGCCTATGAAATAGATATCTCATGGAACAATGGTATTCACATTCAGACGTCGCAATCTACTCATCAGATCAGCTGGAGTCACCATAGGGAAAAAATGATGTCTATCCAATATCGCCTATAGTTCCATGTTCTATCTCACAACCGAGTGTCGCACCGCTGCTACGGTCCGTCGTCGCTGAGGTCTAGCAGTTTCCGTACTGTGTCTTCTGATCTCTTGTAGACTCTTCAATCGGTATTCTTAAAGTCCGTGTAGTACGGGAAACGCCCTCGTAGAACGCGGCAGTTAGAGTCAACTCAACGATTTCCTGCGCGTCGAAGTTTTGCGACAACGCTTCATACGTTGCATCGTCGACGCCGTCAAAACGTGCCATGGCGTCGGCGTAGGCCAAGACACTTCTTTGCTTGGCGTCGAAAAGAGAAGATGTCTTCCATTGTTCAATTTCACCAAGTTGTGTTTTTGATATGCCGCAGCTTAATGCCATGGGCCCATGTTGAGCGAGTTCGTAGTCACCATGCGACAATTGAGCCGTGCGGAGGATGATCAACTCTCGGTAGATTCGGGGCACTTTTGCCGATGCTCGAAGTGCGTAGGCTAAGTCAACGTAAGCTTTGAATACCTTTGGCGAGTAGGCCAAGGTCTTGTGCATGTTAAGTGGCTCGGCCCCGCGCCGTCGAATGCCCTCAAAAATGGCGGCGACGATCGGGTCCGATGGTTGATCTGCAACCGGTGGCAGCCGCGCATTCTCGGTCCCGAATGAATCGGCCTGGGCCGCCCAGGTTAGTGCAACAAACAACGAAGCGTAAGCAAGTTTCCTCACAAAGTCTCTCCAGGTGGTGATTTCGACATAACCGATCATTGAATGCGAAGCCGGCGAGGTTGAAGGAATATCCAGTCGGAATCTAGCCCGACAACTGACTTGTCCGCACCTGAACGCTCAAGCTTCTGCATAATGCGAGGCAGCGCTGATTCAGATGAATACGCGCTCAAAACGATAACCAGTTCGTCACTCTAAGATATCGAATCAGATTAGACATGCTAAATCACGTTGATCTTTGCCATCCCACCCAACACCAGGAAAACGAAGAGCAGAAATGTCACGCAATACATGTCCGGCTCACTGCGCTTCGATGCAAGCGGCTACACGCTCAGGTGATCGCTCAGCACGCGTTCACTATTGCGCAGCGTCTCGCTCGTTCCGCTGAAACACACCTCGCCCTTTGACAACACATAGTGCATGTCTGCCAGATCCAGCGCAGCACTGAGATTCTGCTCGATCAGCAGAATGGCGATCCCCTCGGACTTCATCTTGTGCAGGATCTCGACGATCTCGTCGACGATCAGCGGTGCCAGCCCTTCCGACGGCTCATCCAGAACGATTACTGTCGGGTTGAGCATCAGTGCCCGCGCGATCGACACCAACTGCTGTTCCCCGCCCGAAAGCTGGAACCCGCGATTGCGCCGGCGCTCCTTCAGGCGCGGAAAGAGTTCATAGATGCGCGGGAGCGTCCATCGACTGTCGCGCCCCGGCCGCGCGGCGACGGTCAGGTTTTCCTCGACCGACAGGCTCGGAAAAACGCCGCGCTCCTGCGGCACGAATCCGAGCCCCATGCGCGAGATGCGATGCGAAGGCAAGCCGGCGATCGCCTTCCCCCCGTAAACGATGCTCCCGCTGCGTGGCTTCAGGTAGCCCATGACCGAGAGCACCGTCGTCGTCTTGCCCGCGCCGTTGCGCCCGAGCAGCGAGGTCACCGACCCGGGCTTCACCTGTAGCGAAACGCCGCGCAACACGTGGCTGTTCCCGTAGTATGTATGGATCTCGTTCACCTCGAGCATCAGTGTTTCCCTCCGAGATAGACTTCCCGCACGCGCGCATTGCCCTGTATCTCCTGCGGACTTCCGAAGGCGAGCACTTCGCCGTAATAAAGCACGGTAACGCGATCGGCCAGCGAGAACACGACTTTCATGTCGTGCTCGATCATCAGGACCGCCAGCGACGCAGGCAGCCCGCGCACAAGATCGATCATGCGATCGGTCTCGGCGGGCGACATGCCAGCAGTGGGCTCGTCCAGCAACAGTAGCTCGGGCTCGGCCGCGAGTGCGATCGCCACTTCGAGCTGGCGCTGTTCGCCATAGGAGAGGCTCGACACGCAGTGCTCGTATCCGCCCGACAAGCGAACCTGTTCCAGGATCTGGTCGGCGCGTTCCCACTGCGCGCGCCTTGACCCGACACTGCGCAGCGCTTGGTACCAGCCACCCTGTTTCGCCTGTACGGCGAGGCGCACGTTCTCGCGCACCGACAGCTTCGCAAACAGGTTATTCTTCTGAAACGTGCGACCCATGCCCATCTGGCAAAGCACATTCGGTGCCGTGCCCATAACGTCGCGTCCTTTGAAGAGAATGCGCCCGGACGTCGGCCTGATCTGGCCGGTCAGCTGATGAACAAGGCTCGTTTTCCCGGCCCCATTCGGGCCGATGATGATGTGCCGCTGGCCCGCCACAACTTCGAGATCGACATCCTTTGTCACCACAAGATTGCCGTAGGCCTTATAAAGCTTTTCGGTTCTAAGCAACGTCATCTCCTGGCCTCCGCTGTTGGCGCTGACCGGGCCCGGGCGATACGCGAACGTATCGTTCGATTGCCGAGTCGCCCGGCTATGTAGCCCCAGACGCCTTCTCTAAGGAACATCACACACACGATGAAGATAGCACCGACCCATAGTGCCCAATACTCGTTGTGGGAACTGATGACTGTTTTCAGCAGCAGAAAGATTCCCGCGCCCACCGCCGGTCCAATCACCGTGCCGCTGCCGCCGAGTACGACCATGATCATCGCGTCGCCGGACTGCTGCCAGTGCAGGATATCGCTCGATACGTATGCGTTGAAGAGCGCGTAGAGCGCCCCCCCCACGCCCGCCAGCCCTCCGGCGATCGTGAACGCGAGCAGCTTAAAGCGCTGCACCGGATAGCCGATGGCGCGCATGCGCTGCTCGTTGTCGCGGATGCCAATGAAGATAGACCCCAGCGGCGAACGCACCAGGCAGTTCAGAAATACGAGTACCAGCAGGAAGCCGACCGCGACTACTGCGTAGCGCGCCCCCGCGCTTTGCGCGAGACTTACGCCGAACAGTTCGGGGGGTACGAATCCCGTGAGGCCGTCCGTACCCCCGCTCACGCTGCGCCACTTCAGCGCGCCCGCGAACAGTAGCTGCGAGAACGCCATCGTGAGCATCAAAAACGGAATCCCGGTGACCCTGATGCAGAACGCGCCGATGAGCGCCGCGAGCGCGGTGGAGACGACTATCGCCGCCAGCGCGCCCCACCATCCCGAGATGCCGAGATGCACGCCGAGTCCGATCACCGTATAGGTCGCCATGCCGAAGAAGGCGGCGTGCCCGAATGACATCAGCCCGGTGTAGCCAACGAGCAGGTTCAGGCTCATCGCAAAGATCCCGAAAATCAGGATTTCCGCCACGATACCCGACACGTAGTCGCTCGTGAAGGCGCCTGCGGCGAGCAGCACGCACAGCAGCGCAATCATGAGCATTTGATTTCGGTGGTACATGGTCACCCCTTCGCGACGCCGAACAACCCTTGCGGACGGGTCAGCAGGATCAACACCATCAACAAGTACACCAGAAAGAGCGCGTAATCCGGGAAATACGCCTTGCCGAACGTGTCGATGAAGGCGACGAGCAACGCACCCACCAGCGCGCCTCGAAGGCTGCCCATGCCGCCGACGACGATCACGATGAACGCGGGAATCAGGATTTCGATGTCCATGCCGAGATAGGTGCCGAGAATCGGGCTCGCGACGATGCCGCCGATTGCCGAAAGCGCAGCGCCGAGCGCAAAGATCGCGCCGAAGAGTAAGGGCACATTGATGCCAATGCCGGCGGCGGTGGGCGCATCGTCGACGCCGGCGCGAACCATCGCGCCGATACGGCTGCGCTCGAGAAACCACCACAGGGCGAAACCGACCAAGCCGCCAAACACCACGACGAAGAGGCGATACAGCGGCAGGATCGCGCCACCGATATGCAGGCTCCCGTCGAAGAGCGCCGGCGGGGCGACGTTGCGAATATCCGTGCCCCACAGGAATCGGCAGGCGTCGCCGAAAACGAAGATGAAACCGAACGTCAGCAGCACCTGGTTCAGGTGGCCGCTACTGTACATCGGCCGGATGAAGACGCGCTCCATCAGCACCGCGAGCGCAGCAGCCGGCACCCATCCGACGCCCAGTGCAAGCCAGAAGTTGTCGGTCAGTTGAATGATCGACATGGCCGTGAACGCGCCGATCATGAAGAACGAGCCGTGTGCAAGGTTGACGAAGTTCATCAGGCCAAAAATCAGCGACAGCCCGGCGGACGTCACGAACAGCAGGGCGCCGAGCGCGAGGCTGTTAAGCAGCTGTGAGACGAAGAAATCCATAACGCCTTCTCGTACGTGATGAACACTTCGGCCGGCAGGACACCGGCCTCTTTACAAGACTTCAGATGGGACGCCGGGCCGGTTCGGGCACTTCGGAAATCGTGTGGATCACCTTGTTGGTAATGCGACCGCCAATCTCAGCGACTTCGCGGATATACACGTTGTGCGTCGGGCTTTGCGTTTCCGGCGTGAAGCGGAATGGTCCTCGCGGCGCGAGGAATTTGACCGCGCGCATCGCTTCGCGCAGCTTGTTCTTGTCGCTGGTGTCGCCGTCGACCGCTTCTATCGCCGTGTGCATGATGTGTGCTGCCACATAGCCATATTCGGCGTACACGCTCGGAAACTCCTTGTAGCGCGCCTGATAGTCGGTGACGAATTTCCTGTTGGCGGCGTTGTCGAGCGTATCGGCGTAGTGCAATGCGTTAATGCAGCCCAGGGCGGTGCGGCCCTGGGCCGGCAAGGTATCTCCCTCGAGCATGAAGCCCGACCCGGTTAGCCGGCAGTTCTTGCTCAAGCCGTATTCGTCATATTGCTTCACGAACCGCACCGCATCCGTGCCGGCGTAGAAGCCAAAGGTGGCCTTCGCGTCGGTACTGCGAATATCCGCGAGGTATGGGCTGAAGTCGTTATTGCCAAGCGGCGGATAGATCTCTTTAATCACCGTGCCGCCGCGCTTCACGAATCCCGACTTGAATTCGATTATCGCGTTGCGGCCGCCGGCGAAGTCCGATGCGCTCAGCACCGCCTGCTTCGAGAGGTTGGCGTAAAGCCATTCGCCCATCGACGACAACGTCGTATAAGACGAAGTGGAGCAGCGGAACAGATACGGCAGACCGGTGTACGACAAATCGGTGATGCCCGCGCCTGAGCACAGAACGAACGCCTGACTCTGGCGCATGTACTGAACGGCGGCCATCGCGACGTTGCTGCCCTGGATGCCGGTGACGATATCGCACGAATCGGACTCGATCAGCTTCTTCATCTTCTGGAGGCCGACCTGCGGGTTGAGTTCGTCGTCTTCCCTGATGATCTCGATCTTGCGCCCGGCAATCGTATTACCGATCTGTTCGAAGTAGAGATTCATGCCGTTCAGATTGGCATTCCCCAGTGCCGCATATACCTTCGAATAGGTGTTGAGCGCACCGATCTTAAGCAGCGCCGTCGATTTCGCGAGCACCGCGGGCGCGATACCGCCGAACAGCGCTGTGACACCCAAGGCCCCCGCGCCTTTGACGAAATTGCGTCGCGATGCCACCACGACCTTCGTATCTGTTTCGTTATACATGTCACCTCCTTTTATGATGGATCGCTTACCGCTGCCCAGCTCAGATCCTCATCATCTTGCGATAGTGCTTGTAGAAGGCACGGATCAGGACTTCGGTCACCATGTGGTCCTGCTTCTCGACATCGCGCCCGCCCATCTCGACCACCGCGTTGCGGTGCCCGTAGTGATGCGCGCCCAACTGCGATTCCGACAACACTTCTCCGTCTTCCATCGCGACGAACCCGGCGGGGCCGTAAAGGTTCGCGTGACGCACGCGAAGACGCGTCATCTCGTCGTCGTCGTCCTCATAGCCGAAGAAGGTCCACGCGAGCTCGAACGAGCCGGTGCCCTTGGGGATGACGTGCCGCATGCCGAACGTGTTCGCCTGCTGGTGAATCACGACACTCGGGAAGTGCGTGATCGCAACGACCTTGCCGTCTTCGAACTCGGTGCGTGGCGTGACCGTATCGAGGTCATGAAGCTCCAGCGCCTCCTTGAAGCGCGCGATCTCCGCTGCGGCGTCGGTCTTCTTCCTGCCGACGTTACGCGACACCATCACACTATGGCCTGAGTCGCCGGGGATCGATTCGGACTGCGTGTCCGCGCGCCACAAGCCGAACGTGATGAGGAACGAGTGCAGCAGCGTCGCGTGATACGGATCTTTCAGGTTCTCGAAGTAAAGCTTCCAGTTGCCCGGAATGAGCTGGCGGTTGTAGCCTAGGAGCTTCAGCTTCTTGCCGGGGAACTGGCGGCGAATGTTGACGATCACGTCCTCGCCGCAATACTCGGCGAACGGCAGCGGATTCTCCGAGAAGCTGGCCCAGATGGACCCGCCTTCCACATGCACGGAGAGCGGGCGCAAGCCATGCTGGCTGTTGTCGAAGTCGGACGGCATGCCGCCTTTCTTCAGCACGCCGCGCTTGAGCGGCACGCCCTGCAGCTTGCCGTCGAGTGCGTAGTTCCATTGATGGTACGGGCAGGTGAACGACTCCTCCTTGCCCTTGTTCTTCCAGCACACGCGCGCGCCGCGATGGGCGCAACGGTTTTCCCATACGTGGATCGCGTCGTTCTCTCCGCGCACCACCACCACCTGCCGTTCACCGATCCAACTGCGCTTGTACGACCCCCGCTCCGGAATCTCGCATTCAAGCGCGACGTAGTTCCAGCTCGGGCCGTAGAAAAACGTTTCGAGTTCGTGCTGGTAAAGGTCTTCGTCGGTGTAGACCCAGAACGGCACACGGGTCCAGCCTTCCTCGGGCCAGTGGCGATTGGCGATCGGCGCTGCCGCCACGGCGGCCATTGTGTGTTCCATGTTTGTCTCCTGAATCGCGTTATACCGGCACGATCAGCGAGCGCCTGACGTGGTGATTGTCGTAGACGGCCAAGCGCTGTTTGAACTTCAGACCATCGCCCGCGCGCACCAGCACATCGATGTACTGGCCGACGAGAAAGACCGTCGGATCGGCGTCGGACATCGCTTCGGTCACGAAGAAATTCGAGCGCACGTGAATATCGCCCTCGCTGATGGCGGTGATGCGGATACCGCTGATGAAGTGCCGCCAGATGCGCGGCACATATACCTGCGTTTCGCGCAGCGCGATCACACGGTCGCGCACCATATTGACGCCGTCGCAATAGATGGCCGCCTGTGGTAGCCCTTCCGCATAGTTCTCGCGCGAGACCACCTGGTACATGCAGTCGTCTATAAAGTACGAAGGGAAGCGTTCCACCTCGTCCTGATCGAGCAGGTCCGCGACTTCGTCAAAGAGGTTTCTCACCTCGTGTGCGAGCGCGACGAACTCGCTGTTGCGCGTCACGCTCGTAACCAATGGGGCAATTCGGTCTTTCATGCGCCGTTACTCCGCGATGGCCGACAGGTTCGTCTGAACGCCGAGATCGGTACCGAGCTTGAGGATCGGTGACTTCAGCGTTTCCTGCCACAAGAGCGACTCGTTGGCGATGTGCAACGGATGATCCTGAATGGTGAGCGCCATGAAGCCCTGCTCGCGCGACGCATGGTTGTGCACCGACCAGCCGGGCGCGGAGAAATGCAGGTCGCCTTCCGCCCACTCGATCTTCTCGCCGTTGACAACGCTCTTGCCGTGACCCCACATGATGTAGTTGATCGCGGCAGAAGTATGGCGGTGCGGTTTGTCGACCTTGCCGGGCGGAAGCTTCGCGATGGTCGCGAAGAAGCTCGGCGACGTGCCGATGCGCCGTTCGGTCGCCGGGTTGTAGAGGACGTAGAGATGCCGGCCGGTGTAGGCGAGATCCATGCCGTAGACGTTCTCCAGATGCGGTGCGATGTCCTTCCAAGGCCAGTGCAACGCCTTGGAGTCGATCGTATCGATATCGACCAGCCATTCGTAGCCGAGCATCTGCGCGCCGTCGGAGCCGATCGGGATCGGCGTAGACGCATCGCGCGCGCGGCGCTGCTGCGCGGCCATCTCGCGCGATTCGTCATTTTGCGCGGCGATCTGCGGCTTGTCGTTCACGTAGTGCACTTCCAGACGTTCGAGCAGCGGCGCGTTGCTGTAGGACAGGCGCACGAAGAGATCGTTGCCGTTGTTCTCAACGGTCTGCATCTGCATCGACGGTGTGTTCCAGACGTCGAATTTCTCGACGTGGAAAGTCTTCCCGGCGGTCGTGACCACACCGGATCCGCCGATGCACATGTCGACGCAGCTTGAATTGCGCAGCACCGCCGCACTCTTTTCACCGGGCTTGAGCACGATGATGTGCACGTCGATACCGGGCGCGTAGGCCGGCACCGGACCCGTGTTCATCGGATGATTCACTGCCGCTGCCCGGCGGCCGTCCGCGGGGCGATCGATGCTCGCAAGGCGCTCAATTTGCGCCTCGATCGCGGGTTTGCGCAGCACGACGGTAGGCCAGACGAACTGCTCGCGCGCCGGCGCGCCGCTCACGTCAACCAGGGTGATTTCGCTGTTCATCCATGTCTCCTTTCTGCTTTTTGCCGGGCTCGCGGCCCCTCGTCAGCTAACTATTCCAGCGGATGGCAGCCTTGTTCGTCAGCGGGAAGGGCATGCCGCTGCCGCTTTGCACCGCCCGCTGATACGCTAGCGCCGCTACCGTCAGATCCGAAATGCCCATGCCCATCGACTTGAAGAGCGTGATGTCGCATTGGGGCGGCACCGTCTCGTTATCGGCGATGACACTGCCGAGCGGCCGCACGCGGTTCCAGTCTCCGGCACCCGCGCCACTGTCGAAATAGTCGATCAGCTCGCGCGACGTCTTGCGCGCATTGGGAACATCGTCGACTGCCATGAAACCGACGCGGGCAAACACGTCCTGTTCGAACTCCGCGCTGTTCGGCAGGATCGCGCCAACCGCGTTCAGGTGCGCGCCGCGGGCCAGCATGTGGGCCTTAAGAAACGGCTCGCGCGCGCGGGTCACGGTCGTGACGATCGGAGCGCCTTCCGTTGCTTCTTCTAGCGTGCTGGCTTCGAGGACCTCAACGCCGAACTGCTCAGCAAGCGTATTGCAAAACGCGCGGCGTTTCTCCGGTGTCGGACTCCAGATGCGAATGCGTTCGAGCGGGCGCACCAGATGGACCGCCGCAACCTGAGCAAGCGCCTGCCGTCCGGTACCGACTATCGCCATGTCGTTGGCGCCCTTGCGTGCGATCCATTTTGTGCCGAGTCCCGTGATCGCGGACGTGCGCAACTGGCCGAGGCAGTTCGCCTCGATCACCGCGAGCAGCTTCCCTTCGTTGGCATCGAAGAGGATGAACACGGCCTTCGCGCCGTTCGGCGTGTTGATCCAGTTCTTGTAGCCGCAAAAACCGGCCGTGACCATCGCGGAGCCGAGCGAATGCATCGACGATGCCTCGCCGAAGCTGCCGAGCGCCTTGGCGATATTGAATGCTGCACCCTGCCCGAGCTGCCGCACGCCGTCCTCCAGCGCGACAACCGTGTCCTTGAGACTGACGAGCGAGGTAATTTCCTCCTCGCTCAACCAGATAGCCGATTCGCTCATCGTCACTCCTGCTGTTCTAGAAACCGTTTCTGACCGGATTGCGAAGCTCGCCCAGTCCGCTGATCGCCACTTCGAAGACATCGCCCTCGCGCAGATAGCGCTGCGGTTTACGCGACATGCCGACGCCCGCCGGCGTGCCGGTGGCGATCACGTCGCCCGGCAGCAGTTCGGTAAAGGTCGACAGGTACGCGATGATCTGCGGGATTGAAAAGATCATGTTGGCGCCGCTGTCGTGCTGCACCGTCTCGCCGTTCAGCCGTCCTGCCACCGTCATCTCTTCCGGCACCGGCGCTTCGTCCGGCGTCACGAGCCAGGGGCCGAACGCTCCGGTACCGACGAAGTTCTTCCCCGGCGTCGCCTGGTTCGAATGACGCTGCCAGTCGCGGATCGAGTTCTCGGCCATGCATGAATAACCCGCGACGACCTGCATCGCCTCTGCTTCGCTCACGCGGCGGGCACGGCGCCCGATGATCACGGCGATCTCCGCCTCGTAGTCGAACTGCTCGGACTCGGCAGGAAGCAGCACGGGCTCTTCATGGCCGACGAACGACGAACTGAACCGCACGAACACCGAAGGCCTCGTCGGCACAGGGAGATTCGCCTCCTTCGCATGCAGGAGATAGTTCAGGCCGACGCACAGGATCTTGTGAGGTTCGGTGATGGGAGGAAGCAGCTTCACGTTCGACAGCGAAATGCCTTCCGCCGGGCCCTTCTTAGCGAGACGGCGCGAGATTCCGTCAATACCTTCGGTGGTCAGCGCCTCGCGAAGAGTCCTTACGGCGGGCGTGGCGAGGTCGACGATCGATTCTCCGACTACCGCGCCGTACGATGGCTCGGGCGTAGCTGCCGTATGGTCCCAATAACTGACGAGCTTCATGTCTTGTCTCCACGTCTGTCGCGGCCTGTGGGGTCCGCTCTTGTATGGATTGCAGTGTGCGCTGGAAGTTGGAGCCGGACAACGCCGCAGCGGGAACAGCATCTGTTCCCGTCGAGATCAGCTCGATAAACCGATTCTCACGTACACGCGTTCGCCTTCCCTCCTCACCGCGTAGGTGCGGATGTCGGCGGTCAGCGGGGCGCACAGTGCGCGTCCGTCGCGCACGTCAAATCGCCCCTGATGCAGGGGGCATTCGATCTCATGACCTTCGAGGAAGCCGTCGCAAAGACGCGCGCTACCGTGGGTACACAGATTGTCGGTCGCATAGACCTCACCGTCCACGCGATACAGCGCGATTTCATATCCATCGACGGGCATTGCGAGCGGGATCTCGTCAGAGATATCGTCGGCGTTGCACACATCCACCCAGTGCTCGTTCACAGGCTTGTCTCCATTTCTATATGCGTTGGTAGCGGCGAAGTCTCGGCGCGCCATGAGATCAATCGTGCAATAGCTTGCCGACACGGACAAGACACCTTGCGGAACAATAGCTGTTCCGTTGCGGATGAAGGACATGAGCGCGCCGAGGCAAACGACGGCCGCACACGTGCGTTATGCGCGGCGCAGACATTGGCGAAGGAAGTTTGGTGAGGATGAAGCAGATGGCGGACGCAGTGCCCCGCCATCGCGGGCGCTTCGTGTCGTGCTATTGCATGTCCGCGAAACAGGTACGCAGGAATTCGATGGCCGTCTGCAACTTCGCCGACGTGCCGCTGCGCTGCACCAGCACCGCGTACACGGCGCGGTTGTCCGGAACGTAGCCGCCCAGCACCTCGACGAGCGTGCCCGCGCTCAGGTCGGGCTCGACGAGCCAGCGCGGCGCCATCATGATTCCCATGCCGGCGAGGCACACCATACGCACGGTCTGACCGCTGTCGGTGGCGAAATTGCCCTTCACGTGAACGTGCCCGATCTCGCCGTCGTGCTGCACCTGCCAGCGCGTGCTGAAGGTATAGCCGCGCGTGATCAGGCAGTTGTGGTCCATCAGGTCTTCGGGCACGACCGGCATGCCGTGCGTCTGAAGATACGCTGGAGCGGCACAGAATACGCGGCTGTATGGCGCGAGCCGGATCGCCATCAGGCCGGGATCGAGGACATCGGCGATGCGCACCGCTATGTCGATGCCGGCCTTGTAGAGATCAAGCTTCTCCATCGAGAAGTTGAGGTCGATCGATAGGAGCGGGTTCTGCTGCATGAAGCCGGCAAGGCGCGGCGCGATGATGGCCTGCCCGAGCATCGAAGGCGCGGTGAGGCGCAGATGACCCGTCGCCTGGTCCTGCATGCAGGACATTTCTTCCGCTGCCTGATCGAGTTCCTGCAACGCGCGCATCGCGTGGTCGTAGAGCAGTTGCCCGACTTCCGTCACGACGAGCCGCCGCGTATTGCGGTTGACCAGGCGCTGTCCAATCTTGCTTTCGAGTGCGGCGATGCGCTTGCTGACCATTGCGGGATTCGCGCCCATGCGCCGCGCGACTTCGGAAAAATTGCCGATTTCGACGGTGCGCACGAAGATGCGCAACGTGGTGAGATCCTCGAACCCTCCTGAGATATGCGCCCGCGATTCCATGAACTGCGTCATCACGCTACCCATTGCCCCTCCGGCTCTTCGCCCCCTGCCCGTACACGATCTTCTGGCGCCCCATGAAGTCCTGTCGGGTCAGCGAGAGCTTGCGCAGCCTCTCCACGGGATCTCAGGCATACTCGGGGCCAGATAACCGACCGCTGCTTTACTTGCGAATTGTCGTCGATCGATCGTCCGATGAGAACTCGGGTTATCCATTGTGACCGTATGGCTTCGGCGCAAACGTGGCTGGGTAATCAGTAGACGCACGGGCCGTCAGGCTTCGGTGCGACCGGTACGCGCTCGCCCCTGAAGCGGCGCGCGAGCGCCTCGGCGCTGCGCGCGAGCAGCGTCGTATCGACACCGACCGCCGTAAAGGTCGTCCCTAGTTCGATGTAGCGTCGCGCGAGCGCCTCGTCACCGATCAGAATACCCGCCGCCTTTGACGACTGGCAGATGCAGGCGATCGCGTCTTCCACCGCGCGCTGCACATCCGGATGGCCCGGATTTCCCAGATGCCCCAGATCGGCGGCGAGATCCGACGGTCCGATGAACACGCCGTCCACGCCATCGACAGCGCAGATCGCGTCCAGTTCGGCGAGCGCCGCGCGCGTTTCGACCTGCACCAGCACGCAGAGCTGCGCGCCCGCGTGCTCGATATAGCCGGGTGTGCGATTCCATTGCGACGCTCGCGCGAGCGCCGAGCCGACGCCCCGGATGCCCTGCGGCGGATAGCGCGTGGCCGCCACGGCGGCGGCGGCCTGCTCGGCGTTCTGCACCATCGGCACGAGCAGGTTGCGTGCGCCGAGGTCGAGCAGCCGCTTGATCTCGACCGGGTCGTTCCAGGAAGCGCGCACGACCGGCTGCACCGCGTACGCCGCCACAGCCTGCAGCTGCGCGAGGATGGAATCGAGCGTATTGGGCGCGTGCTCACCGTCGATTAGTAGCCAGTCGAAACCGGCTCCGGCGAGCATCTCGGCCGTGTACGCGTTCGGAATGCCAAGCCACAGGCCGACCTGCGACTGACGTTGCGCCAGTGCGCGTTTGAAGAGGTTCTCTTTCATGGCATCACCCGAAATGACAGGAAACCGGGCCGAGGGCACCGTAGTCGACGGACAGCGTATCGCCCTTCTTCGCGAACACCGGGCGCGTGAATGAGCCGCTCAGGATCACCTGGTCCTTCTCCAGCGCGACGCCGTGGGCGGCCAGCTTGTTCGCCAGCCACACGACGCCGTTCGCCGGATGATTCAGCACGCCGGCGGCCACGCCCGTTTCCTCGATGACCGAGTTCTGCGACAGGATGGCGCTAACCCAGCGCAGATCGACGTCGCCGGCTCGCACCGGCCGTCCGCCCATCACGACGCCCGCGTTGGCGGCGTTGTCGGCGATCGTGTCGAACACCTTGCGCGTACGCTTCGTTTCCGGATCGACCATCTGCGAGCGCGAGTCGATGATCTCCAGCGCGGGCGTGACGTAGCGCACCGCGTCGAGCACATCGAAGAGCGTCACGTGCGGCCCCCCCAGCCGGCGATCCATGATGAACGCCAGTTCTACCTCCACGCGCGGCGCGATGAAGCGGTCGGTCGGGATGGTGGCGCCGTCGTCGAAGAACATGTCCGCGAGCAATGCGCCGTAGTCGGGCTCGTTGATGCCGACCGCCATCTGCATCGCGCGTGAGGTCAGGCCGATCTTGTGGCCGCGCAGCGGGTTGCCTTCGGCGATCTTCATCCTGACCCATTCGCGCTGGATCGCGTACGCGTCGGCAATGGTGATGTCGGGATAACGCAGCGAAATCTGCCTGATCGGCGTGCGCGTCTTTTCTGCATCGAAGAATCCGCGCGCAAGCGAGTGAATGACGGACGAATCTAGCATGGGGTTTACCGTGGCTCTATGGTTGATCGCGCGACGCTTACGCGGCCGGCAGGAACAGATGGCTCCTCTTGCACCCGATGCGCCACTGCCCGTCTTCGAGCACGAGGTCGTCGGTGCAGTCGCGCACGCCGAGCATTTGCGGCGCGCTCGTGGCACCATCGGCGGTGGTCACGGTTTCGAAGGCCGTCATGTAGTAGCGCAGGCGCGCGGTCGTTTCTGTCGCCTGCTCGAGCCACAGGTTCGTGACGAGGTGACCGGTCTGCCGCATGGGGTCGCGCTTTTCCAGCGCGGCGAGGACGGCATCCGGCCCGACGATCTCCATTCCCTGCCGGTGCCACGTGCCGCTTCGCGCCATCAGCCGCGCGGTGCTCTGGTGGTCGCGCCGGTCGAGGCCCCCGAAGAACCGGTAGACCACGTTCGACAGAGCATGGACGTCATGAGATGGCATTGTGTGTCTCCTTCCTAGTTGATCGTTATGAACGGTGCTGGCTCGTCCGGTTGAGCGAGTGTGGCTAGGCGACGGCCTGCGCGAGCGGCACGCTGGCGTCGGACAGACGCGCGGCGTCGACACGCGTGCCTTCGGCGACGAACTTGCGCAGTTGCCGGAAATCGCGCGGCAGGTTCGTGCAGATCGCGAATGCAATCTGGCCGTTTGCGCTCACTTCGACGGCCACAAGCCTGGGAGTGTCCGCACCACGAACCACGACGTTCGTTCCCGACGTGCTCGTCCCGACAATATGGACCAGCGCGTCATACTGCTGAGACCAAAAGAACGGCACGGGCCGGTAATCGACATCTTGACCCAGCACGGCGCGGGCTGCCGCCACAGCCTGGTCCTGAGCGTTCTGCCAAGACTCCAGGCGCAGCAGCGTTTCATCTGACCCCGGCATCGCGGTCACGTCGCCGGCCGCAAAAATCCTCGGATCGGACGTACGGCACTGGCGGTCGACCAGAATTCCGCGCTCGCATGCGAGTCCGGCGTTCCGCGCGAGCGCATCGTTCGGCATGAGTCCGATGCCCACTACGACAAGATCGACCTCCTGCGTGGTCCCGTTGGTAAGCGCCGCGCGGCAACCTGTTGCGGTCGCCTCATCGAGCGCAACGACGCTCTCACCCAGACGCAGTTCCACACCGTGCGAGCGGTGAAGCCGCGCCAGAAACGACGACAGCAGCGATGACCCGGTGCGGGCGCACAGTTGCGGCGCCGCTTCGACCAGCGTCACACTGCAGCCGGCCGCACGGGCCGCCGCGGCCACCTCCAGACCTATCCAGCCGCCGCCCATGACCAACAACCGCACACCGTCTTTCAACGCCGCGCGCAGACGGGCGGCGTCCTCGATAGTGCGTAACGTATGCACGCAGCCCGCATTGATGCCCGAGATGGCCGGAAGCCGGGCGCGCCCTCCGGTACAAAGAATCAGCTTGTCATAGCCGATCGATTCGCCTGCGGCGAGCCGCACCTGGCGTGCGACGCGATCGATGCTGCTGCACACGCTCGAGCGTTTCCATTCGATGTCGAGCGTTGCGAACTCGGTCGGACCCATCAGGTATCGCATTGACGGGGGCGTCTGCTGCAATTGCTCTTTCGACAAAGGTGGCCGCTCATAGGGCGGCGACGCTTCGTCGCCCACCAGCAAGATGCGGCCAGAAAACCCTTCGGAGCGCAGGGTGCGCGCTGCCCACGCGCCCGCTTGTCCTGCGCCTATGACGATCACGGTTTTGAGGCTCATAAGAAAGGACCCTTCCGATTGGCAAAGTCGTGTCCGTATGGCCATTCCGCAGGCAGCTGCGGGCTGCTGCCCTCCGGTCGCACTCGCGTGGACCTACGTCGTGAGAAAGCCAAAGCCCGGCCGGAGCGGCAGGCAAACGGACCGGGGCAGTGCTGCTTGCACTGCCGTCGTACTCGACACATGGCGACGTCTCCGTGGATTGTTATGGTCTGGCGAGCAATGCAACGGTGCCTCGATAAATGATCCGACATCTGTTCGATTACCGCGACAAGCGACCGAACGCCGAGCTGCCTACGTCTCGACAAGTTTGGCCGTCGCCTCATCCGCCAACAAGTTGCTGACTGGAACAGCATTTGTTCCGATGAGGAACAGAAACGAAGGGCCGACTAATGGATGTCACGTTGCTGGCATGTTGATGGGATTTCGGCAGAATTCGCGCATGAAACGAACCGCCCTGCAATACAACACACCTGCCACCGATGCCATTTCTTACGCCACCGATTTTCGCCCAACGTTATCGGCTATGCGGTGTGGCCGTATTACGGTTTTCCGCTGAGCCTGCGCATGCTCGAGGAGTTGCTGGCTGTGCGCAGCGTTGAACTCACGTACGAAACGGTGTGACGCTGGTCGGTGAAGTTCGGGCTGGGCATATCATAACCATCGACAAAAGTGGTGCCAATCTGGCCAGGTTGCATGCCGTGAACGCCGGGCGTGAGACGCCCATCAAGATCCGCCAGATCAAGTATCTCGACGATATCGTGGAACAAGACCACCGGGCGATCAAGCGGCGTGCCCGACCCATGTTGGGATTCAAGACATTTCGCTGCGCCCGGATCCTGCTGGGTGGAATCGAGCTCATGCATATAATCGCGAAAGGCCAGATGATCAATGGCGCTGTACCGAAGCGCTCCGTTGCCGAGTAATTCCATTTGCTTGCAATATAAGTTATCCTATCTATATCGCATGCTTCCTTCCAAACTTCCTTACCGTGATAGAACCACCCGGCTTACTGCGCGCTGGTCTTGAGCGAAATCATGCCGATTCCAGAGGCCTCGCAAGAACGAGCAACTGCTGAAGATCGTGCAACGCCCGTGGCACGGAGCGTCGTACACCGGGCCGTCTATCACCGTCTGCTGGATGCAGTAATGCAGTGCTGCGACCAAAAGATCAAGAACCTTAAGGACGACGCTACGGTACCCGCAGACGCGATATTGGCTACGGTCCATGGTCGTTGCAGCCTTGAGGTGGCCGGATATCACGATTCAGCCAGCGCAGCAAGAGATCGCTTCTTCTTTACTTTCGAAGCACTGCTACGTGGAGTACTCACTGAAACGGGGCGCAGAAAGATGTTTAGCCTGCGTGCGCACGCGAATAAGCATCAACAGGACCACGTTGCGAGTTGACTCATTGCCCATCCTGATTTGATTGGCGGCGATGATACGGTTGGTATCAATTTCACCACGATTTCATCACTTTAGAGGATTGACGCTGAATGGCCGGCCAAATCGCGGTGCCGCCGCTTGCCTGCACCGCGCTTGACCGCTACTGGTGGAACGCGACGAGACTGCTGGTCACGCCGACACGGTGGCATCCCGACACGCCGCTCGTCGGCAGCCTCGGGGAGGACAGCACGGCAGGCATCCGCGGTGTCCGGCTAGGGACACAACGCGGCGATACTCTGCGAAAGTGGCCAAAGTCATCGACGCGGACAACCCGGCGCTCGCGGAGAAGCTGCGCCGGTCGACGTAAAGCGCCCTAATCGCCGCTGTCGCCAAACATCTCGGAGGCGACGTCTTCGCCGCTCCGGCCCGGTGACACATATGCTTCGCGTGGGCCAACCTCTCGAAAAGTGGATTTTGCATAACCGCTTGCCTGGTCATTCGCTCAGGGCGACGTTGATGTTCTTGATTCGGGTAAATTCGAATAACTCTTCTTTCGATTCCTCACGTCCGATCCCAGACTGTTTGTAACCTCCGAATGGGGCACCGGGAATATGTGCGGAGCAATCGTTAATCCAAATATATCCGGCTTCGAGGCGTGCGGCGGCTCGGTGGGCGCGTGTCAGATCTCTCGTCCAGATTGAACCAGTCAGACCGAACTCCAATCCATTTACGGCCGCGAACAGGTCGCCCTCGTCACCCCACCGGAAGATCGACAGCACCGGGCCGAATATCTCTTCACGGGCAATGGTCATAGATGGCTTAACATCCGCAAAGATGGTTGGCTCAACAAAAAAACCTTTAACGAGGATTGGGTCGATGGGGTGTTTCCCACCGCATACCAGCGTCGCGCCTTCCTCGAGACCGGCCTGCACATACCGCAGCGTCTTGTCATACTGGATTTGACTCGCGAGGGCTCCCATGGTGGTGCGCCTGTCCGTTGCAATGCCTGGCCGGTGAACAGCCTGGGTGCGTGCAGCGACAGCAGCTACAAACCGGTCATAAAGCGACTCGTGGACGAACAAACGGCTGGTCGAACCGCAGGATTGGCCACACCACGTGAAGTTCATACCCCGTACCGCGCCGTTGACCGCCTTCTCAAAATCGGCGTCCGGATAAATGATCATTGCGTTCTTGCCGCCGAGCTCGAGCAACGTGTGCTTGAGGCTATCTGCCGCGGCGTGTAGTACAGCTTTGCCCGCGGGCACGCTGCCTATCAAGGCGATGGCAGCGACATCCGGATGAGAGGCCAACGCAGCACCGGTCTCCCGGCCGCCGACCAAACAATTGAGGACGCCTGGAGGGAACAGGTCTGACAGGAGTTCCATCAGACGTATCGTTGATAGGGGCGCCTGTTCAGGTGGTTTCACAACCACCGCGTTACCCGCCGCGAGCGGCGCCGCGATCTTCCCCGCCGCGAACATGAATGGATGGTTGAACGGAAAGATACGGGCTACCACTCCCAGTGGCTCACGCTTCGTATAGTTGAGCGACCCGTTCCCCGTTGGAATTGTTTCGCCTTTCAATTCGAGTACGAGCCCGGCGAAGTATTCCAGTTGGAACGCTGCAATCTCCGCATCGGCGATCATCGCGCTGACCGGATTGCCGCAGTTTGCCGAATCAAGCAGCGCCAGATCAAGTGCATTTTCCCGAATTCTTGCTGCCGCCAATCGCAGCCGGCGACCTCGCTCCAGTGGAGGAACGGCTGCCCATGCAGCGGCGGCTGCTTTCGCCGCGGCGACTGCTGCATCCACTTCTGCCGCCCCAGCGACCAGGACTTCCGCCAAAGCTTCGCCGGTAGACGGATTAACCGTTGTCAACTTCTGAGCACCATCCGGCGAGTGCCACTCGCCTCCCCAGTACAGGCCACTCGACTTCGGCAGCACGTCTGCAATAAGAGCGGAGAGATCGTTCGTGTCCTTTGCTTCGATTGTCATTGCGTTGTCCCCTGTAGAAATTCGATTCAGGCGGCATGCGAGCGAGTCATGCCAGTGGACATCGACGCGCTGTAGCCCGGCGTAACGCGCACATCCACCACTACAGTTTTGCCGCCCCTAAGCGCGTCGACGGCTTCGGCTATCGCCGCGTCGAGGTCTTCAGGCTGCTCGACGGGACCAATCCCTACTAACCCCTGACCTCTCGCGATAGTTGCAAGGTCTGGCTCAGGATCTGCGATGCGCTGGCCGATCCAGCGATTCTCGACCGGTCTACTTCTGTCTTTTGCAACCCTCTCCTGATGAACCTCGTCATTAAAGAACGACCGATTATTGGAGACGATGATCAGAAGCGGAATGCGTGCGTTTGCCGCTGTCCAGAGTGCGCTCACGCCCATCATGTAGTCGCCATCGCCAATGATGGCCACCGGAAGGCGGCCTGTTCCTTTCAGCGCCAAAGCAGCACCGACGGCCATTCCGGGTCCCGAGCCGATACCGCCGCCGCCGTCATAGCCGAGATAGTCAAGCGGATGGCGGAAGTCCCACATTTCGCCGTTCCACCCCAACGGCAAACGGATAAGACAAACGTCGCTACCCTCCGTTGCGCAACGCAACGTTCGGGCAAGGTTCGCAATACTAATCGTGCCTGTGTCAGATGCCGGGAGACCGCTGGAGACAGCAGCATTCGATGCAGTAGAAACGGAAGTCTCCGGCCGGGCCTTCGATTTTTCCTGCACCAACTCGATCAGCGCTCCGACAGCCGGTGCCGGCTCTGACATAAGATATAGATCGACGGGCGGCAGCTCTTGATGATCCATTGACCAGCCATTATGAATATATTGATCAACTGAAACCTGAATGATCCGACTGTCCACGGTGTCGCCACCCCACGCCTGCTTAAGCGTTCCGGCGAGATCAACCCAATCGAGACTTAGCACCACGTCAGCGGACCTCAGCACCTCAGCGGCGGCCTTCGAGAGGAAAAAGCCAGGCGCGGCCGAGTGTAAGCGATGATCGGTAGGGAACGCTGCGCCAAGCTTCAGATCAGTCAATACCCGTGCGCCCAATGCCTCCGCTAGCGCGACACGATCGCGCCACTCCTGTTCTCCACGCGATACCCTGCCCATCAGGATAACTGGCCGGTTTGCGTTTGAAAGCCACTCCGCTGCCGTCGCGACGTCTGCGTCAGACGGTCGCGACGGCGCGGCCGGTAAATAGCGCGACACGTCCGGAAGGAATGGTCGCTCCGAGAGTTGCGTTTCCTGGATAGACACATCAAAACAAACATATGTGGGCCCACACGGCGCAGTACGGGAGATCTGGGCGGCACGGAGCAGCGCCTCAAACGCCGCGGGGACTGATGCCGGCTGGGCGTCCCATTTAGTGAAATTCCGGACCAGCGCGCCCTGATCTTGCGCGGTGTGCAGCCAGTCGATCCACGGTCGGCGACGTGCCGCGTCCACTGGCCCGGTCGCCCCCATTACCAGCACCGGTACACGATCCGCCCAGGCATTGAAGATCCCCATGGATGCGTGCATCAACCCGACGTTGCTGTGCACGATCGCACCAAGCATTTGCCCGGAGACCTTCGTGTAGCCATGAGCAATTGCAATGGCATGCTCTTCATGCAACACGACGATCATCTGGGGCTTCTCGTTGCCGAGGTAGTTCACGATGCTGTCGTGAAGCCCGCGAAAGCTAGCGCCAGGATTCAACAGCACGTAGGGGATCTTCAACGCGCGCAATACGAGCGCGATCGCATCACTACCCCAGACGACGCCCTGGTCCTCATAGGGCACCGGAACATCTCTGCGAACAAGCGCGCTCTTTTCACCACTCATTGAATTGCTCCATCTGATTAGATATCTAAACTGTGGAGACACTATAATTTCCGATGTCACATTGATCAATCTTGAATCTACAATCAATGTGAAAGCCGGCTGCCATACTCCTGCCATCGATATGAACGATACCTCCCCTACCCCTTCCATCGATTTCGCAAGCGCGGATGAGGCCATGGCCATCCTGAATGTTCGCCTCCAGACGCTGTACGCCTACGTCAGCCGTGGGCTGATTCGAAGCGTCCGTCAACCTGGTCGCAGAGAACGGCTGTATTGGCGCGACGACCTGAGGCGCATTGCCGACAGGTCTCGGGCCCGCGCAGGGCACGGCCCCGCGGCAGCGTCAGCCATGAACTGGGGCGAGCCCATTATTCCCACATCCATCACGGAAATCACGGCAGAAGGCCCGCGCTATCGCGGACGGCTGGCGGTCGATCTGGCGAGAATGCGCGCCCCGTTCGAGTCCGTTGCTGACCTGATCTGGACCGCCGCTTGGGATGACAAGGCACCTGCATGGACGATTGAACATGCTCCGGCGGAACAGAAACGGATGATCCGCACGCTGACCTCCCTTCACTCGTACGACCAGATCATTGAAGTCTTTGCGCTTGTGACGTTGCAGATCGGCTTGTTGCGTGGATCGGTGGCAGAGCGCGTCCGCGGCGGACGTACTGTCGACGCCGGCCGGCAGATCATTCAGACGCTGGTTGGATTTTGCGGCCTCGCCACGGAGCGAGGCCGGTACACACCGCTCCGTGACGGTCAGACGATCGTAACAGGACTCCTGCAGGCATTATCCGTCCCTGTCACCGACGAAAACTACGAGGCGATAGAGGCGACACTTACCTTGCTCGCAGATCACGAACTTTCTCCAGGCACGTTGGCTGCGCGGGTCTGTGCGTCCAGCGGCGGCAGCCTGCATAGCTGTATCGCGGCAGCGATGTGCGCGAGTTCAGGCGCGCAAACCGGACTGCTCTATGAGCTCATCGACGATTTCATTGCCGAAGCCAACAAGGCGAGCGTGCTCGTCAATCGCGCGAAGAAGCTTCGGGCCCGCGGAGTCGCTATCCCCGGATTCGTTCACCCGCTATATCCACGCGGCGATCCGCGTGCGGCTTACTTGCTCGACGTTCTCAAGCGCCGTACCGTCCAGACGGCACCAATGAAGGCGATTTACGCATTTGTCAATAACGTGGAAGTGAACGACTCAATCTTTCCCCGACACGAGCTTGCGGTCGTCGCTCTCGTTCGGGCGATGGGGTTGCCAAAGCACGTCTCAGCCGTCCTTTTTGTGATGGCTCGAGTTGTCGGCTGGATTGCACATGTTCAGGAGCAACGGCTCTCCGGCTCCCTACTGAGGCCCCGTGCTCGATTTGTTAGCGCGGCTGCCTCTCAGATCCTGCCATAGTTGATGCGACATCATCGCTCGTGCTGGGAAATCATTGGGGCTGTTGGAGACGTGAGTGTTTCGAAAACGGCAAATTCGCGCGTCAACTGAGCACTCGGATTCGGCACTCGGCCCGGCTGCGCTGTCGGACCCCTCGCTTTCGTAACGTGGCTACAGTCTTGAGCATGGCGAAAGCCGCGCGCAGGCAATAATGGAGCGGACTCTGGCGGTTGCCCGTCTGACGGCAACGAAGAGAGACTGAAATCCGGCCTTCAGTTTTTGCCTCGTCACCGCCGCTAATATTCTCGGTGTGAACACGCCCGCCATCAGCGGGCCCGCTGGACCAATATCGCTTGCAGCATTCGCCGCCCCACCCGACAGGGTAGGGCAAGTACCTACCCTCACAGGGCCACGCGATCTTGGAATATTATTAGATATCTAATACAATAACCCAACGATCTACGTTGTCCGTCTTTTGCCGTGAGGAGACTTCAGATGCTTACAAATCAGGAAAACGAACTGCTATGCAGAGTTGACGGTGATGCGCCTATGGGGCAGTTAATGCGTCGACACTGGACGCCAGTCTGCCTCATCGAAGAAGTAAGTGAGCCCGACGGCGCACCTGTAAAAGCACGTGTGTTTGGCGAAGACCTGGTTGTTTTCCGGGACACCGAAGGACGAGTCGGCGTGATGGACGAGTACTGTCCACATCGACGCGTGTCGCTGGTTTACGGTCGCAACGAAGATTGCGGACTGCGGTGCCTCTACCACGGCTGGAAAATGGACGTTGCGGGGAACGTCATCGAAATGGTGTCCGAGCCAGCCGCAAGCTCAATGGCCCAGAAGGTCAAGCACAAGGCATATCAAACCAAAGAGTGGGGCGGGATGGTCTGGGCCTACATGGGCCCCCAAGATGCCATCCCGGAATTCACGCCTCCAGCGTGGGCGCCGACTGCCAAGACGCGCGTGAGCATCGCGAAAGCACTGCTTCCGTGCAATTGGGCCCAGATACTGGAGGGCGCGATCGATTCGGCGCACAGTTCCAGTCTGCACTCGTCAGACTTCGTGCCTGCTCGCGTCGGCGGCGCCGAAGCGAACTCGAAAAACTGGCTTCGTCCGTCGACTGATAAGGCACCGCGGCTGGTGGTTGAGAGCACAGAATATGGCTTCCGATACGCTGCTCTTCGCAGGCCAATCTTCAACGCCAATACGCACGACTACATTCGCTCAACAGTCTTTGTCGCGCCAGCCACGGTCCTGATCCCTCCGAACAACCTGTACAACGTAGCAAACGTCAACGTTCCGATGGACGATGAAAACACGGCATTCTATTTCATCGCCTGGGGCGACCCCAACACCACGCCAGAGACGGAGACGTGGCGCAAATTCCTCGGCCAACAGGTCGGCGTCGATCTCGACGAGCGCTACCGTCCCCTGCGGAATCACGAAAACCGGTTCTGGCAGGACCGCGCGTCAATGACGGCAGGAAACTTTACTGGCATTAAAGGGTTCCCGAATCAGGACATTGCCATGTGGGTGACAATGGGACCAATCGCCAACCGCTCCGACGAACGACTCGGTGCAAGTGACGTCGCGATCGTCGAGTTCCGGAAACGGATGCTGGACGCGCTCAAGGACTTCGAGAATGGATCAACCGCAGTCGGCACTGGGGAATTCGCGATTCCTTCCAGCGTATGCGCGTATCAGGCAGTCGTGCCGAAGGAAACCGACTGGCGCGCGTATCAAGCCAGGTACGTCTGGGGTGACGCTCAGGAGTTGAAGGAGCCGCAGGTGGAAACGAACTATCAGATTTCCCAGTGATGACCCTGCGAGCCGATAGCATGGAACAGCGCCGCTTACGCGTGGGTATTGCAGGCTTGGGCCGCGCGTTCTCCCTGATGTTGCCGACCTTTCTCGGCGATCACCGCGTTGAACTCGTCGCGGCGTGTGATCCTCGTGAAGCGGCTCGACAGCAGTTCGCCATCGACTTTTGCGCATCAACATACGCGGATATTCAAGGTCTCGCCTCCGACGAAAGGGTCGAGGCGATCTATATTGCGAGTCCGCACCAGTTCCATGCGGAACACGCAGAAATTGCGGCCGCCCACGGAAAACACGTACTGGTCGAAAAACCGATGGCCCTCACGCTGGAAGAGTGCGAACGGATGATCAACGCGTGCAAGGCCGCGGGCGTATCCTTGATCGTTGGCCATTGCCACAGCTTTGACACCCCTTACTTGAGCACGAAAAATCTTATCCAGAGCGGTCAGTTCGGTGCAGTCAAAATGATTCAGGCGATTAACTTCACCGACTACCTGTATCGCCCCCGCCGCCCGGAAGAGTTGTCGACCGCGGAAGGCGGAGGCGCAGTTTTCAGTCAGGCGGCGCATCAGGTTGATATTGTCCGGATGCTGGCCGGCGCCCCCGCCATTCGACTCCGCGCAGAGGTCGGAAGGTGGGATTCGGCACGTCCGACAGAGGGCGCATACTCCGCGCTACTCTGGTTCGCTAACGGTGCGTTCGCATCTTTGTCGTATAACGGCTACGGCCATTTCGACTCGGATGAGTGGACAGACTGGACCGGGGAGATGGGCGATCAAAAGGATCCGTCGAGCTACGGCGGTGCGCGTCGACGCCTGAATACCTTAAAATCTGCTGCAGACGAGGCGCATCTGAAAGCCTCAGGCACCTACGGCGGGGACACCTATAAACCGTTGCCGCGAAACAGCGTTGGTGCCGCCCACAAGCATCAACATTTTGGTCCTGTCGTTGTGTCTTGTGAGAACGCCGATCTGCGCCCGCTACCTGACGCGATATACGTCTATGGAAACGAGGCGAAAGAGCGGCGACCTCTTGCGCTTCCAGCGGTTCCCCGCGCGGAAGTCATCGACGAGCTTTACGCAGCGGCTGTGCTCGGTCAAGCACCTTTGCACGATGGCCGCTGGGCAAAAGACACGTTGAAAATTTGCCTGGCCATCCTTGAGTCAAGCGAGAAACGATCGGACATTGCTCTTTAGTGTGCTGCGCGATTCGAAGCAACGGGCGCCGCCCGTCGCCGGTTACCGGTTACGGTCGTGACGCCTCCGGCGTATCCGCGAATCGCAACGAAAAGTCCACCGCCTGAATGTTTTTGGTTAGCCCACCGACCGAGATGCGGTCTACTCCTGTCTGTGCGATTGCAAGGATCGTCAGATCAGAAACGCCCCCCGACACTTCGAGCTCAGCATTTCCGCCGTTGAGCATCACGGCCTCCCGCATTTGCTCAAGCGAAAAATTGTCCAACAGAATGGATGTTGCTCCGTGCGCAAGCGCCTCTGCGAGCTCACCGAGATCTTCAACTTCGACCTGAATCGGTACATCCGCTTCGAGCGCTCGAGAAGCACGGATGGCCGCCGCGATCCCGCCGCTAGCATGGATGTGGTTTTCCTTGATCAAAATCCCGTCATACAGGCCTAGACGATGGTTTGAACCACCCCCCACTCCTACAGCATACTTCTGCGCCAGTCGAAGCCCTGGCAGCGTCTTGCGCGTGTCAAATACGCGAGCCCTCGTCCCTCTAATCCGCTCAACAAGCAACTTCGTCGCCGTAGCCACCGCAGACAACATCTGAATGAAGTTCAACGCCGTCCGTTCCGCAGTGAGGATGCCCCGAGCAGGTCCGGCGATCTCACATACCGCATCGCCAGGCTCCATCGGTGCACCCTCGCCAACAAACCAGTTAACCTCAAGCCGGTCGTCGACCTGCAATAGCGCCTCGTCGAACCACGGTCTGCCACACAATGTGGCCTCCTGCCTTACCATCAGCGTGGCGTGCGCCTCGGTATCCGCGTTGATCAACTGGGACGTCCAGTCAATGATTCCTCGATCCTCGTCGAGCGCGTCGCGCACATTGCGCGATACCGCAGCGAGTAGCGTTGCGTCCATATGTATGGGAAAGGTTATTGATCAAGGCAGCGCGCGGAAGTGCGACGCCCCGCCGTTCGACCAGGAGTATCAGGAAGGCCGCAGAATGCGAACCCGGCAATGTGAGCGCCTTCAATATTATTAGATATATAATATTTTAGCCACCTTATTCGTGCCTCCTCCCCGGGTGGCGACGCGCTCTGTGCTCGCGGACTTCCCGCCGCCTAACTGTTTTCGTACTCTTCACCGCGCGCTGCGATCAGGCTACCAAGCTCCCGCGTCGACGGGATTCTTCGCGCGGGATCGCTGGAATCTGCCTCGTCCTTCGCCATGTTCTCAATCAGCGTTATGAGCACTTTTCGCGCAACAGCTATCTCCGAAGGCTTCAGGCCGCGAACGCCAATCTCGTTGACCTCCTCTGCCAGCGGGACGAGCTTTCCCTTCAGAGCTTTACCCTTTGCGGTCAGGTAAACGTAAGTATTCTTCTTGTTTTCGGGAGACTGCCGCCGGACCACATAGCCCAGCTTCTCCATTGCGCTCACCGCGGTGAACGTGGTCGGCGCCATGACTCCGGCTTCATCGCTCAGTTCTTTCTGCGTCAGACCGTCTCTTTCCCAAAGAATACGCAGGTAAGCCCAGTGTCCAAAAGACACGTTATATTGCGTCAATCTCAGTTGCAGACCACGGACCATCGCCCGCGCGGCGTCCTTTACAAGGTGAGCGAGACGGTCGTGGGGGACAGCTTCACGCCAATGTCGAAGTATGGGGTCGGAATTCGGATCGCCCCTCTTCGCTGACGAACGTGTCGACGCCATTTGGTAAGCCTTTTAAGAGATCACGATGCATCGATGATATCGCGTCCGCGGATCTTACAACCTTTACATGTTGCATATTTCGGGCGAATTCTTTCCCGGGAGCTTGATCGACTGACTTGTCGCCGCCTCAATACCCAGCCCCCGCCTCGCTGCCCGGGTTCCCGGGGTCGCTTCGCGCGGCTCAGGGTCGCGGTTCTGCGGTCGTCGATGCCACCTGTTTCGCCGTTGTCACGCTGAACTGTCTGTCCAGCCAGTCGGCGACCATCCCGGCAAGCTGATCGCTATTTCTGTCCATCATCATCTGATGGGTGTTGCCGATGATCCCACGCGCAGGCAAATCGATCACGTCGATCCTTCCGCCCTGCCGGGCATAGTCTGAAACGTATTTATCGATGTTCGTCCGGATCTTCCTCCAGCTTCCAGACTGCTGCTGGTTATCCCCCCAGAGCAGCAGTTGCGGCACCTCTTTGAGTGCAGCAACATCGATCGTTTCGAGCGGAGGCGCGGCAGTCAGTTCCACGGATACGATCGCCTTCACCAGATCGGGATGCTTTGCGGCGAGTTGCATAGCGAAATACGCACCTGAACTTTGCGCCACTATCACGCATGGGCAGATCCTCGATAGAAGCTGCTCGTACGCTTTGAGCTCGATCCCGTCCTGCCCGGGAAAGCGGGGCACGCCAGCCTTGGCAAACTCGTCAAAACTGGTGACCGGGAACTGCACGCCGGGGAATGCCTCGCGCCTTGACGGATCCCGGTCGTAGTGTGTGCCCATCCGGAACAATGTCCAGGTCTCTTCGTTGGGGCGAAACGCAGGCTGAACCCTGAATATGTCTGGGTACCGGGACCACGACGCCCTGCCCTTCCCTACGCCATCGGTCAGGAACGTGTCGTAGCCGTCATGCAGGAAAAAAGATTGCCATCCCGGCCTTCCGTCCGGGGTCGTTTCCCACATGGCGCCAGTGCTCGTACCCCCGTTGAGAAACAGCATGGGCCACCGGGATCTCGCGTGCGCGAGCCGGATGAACTGCACATACACCTGTCCCGTCTCGTATGTCCCGTTCGGATCAAGCTTTAGGGGCGGTGCGTCCTTCGCGTATTTGATTTCGCTCGTCGGCATTCCAGACAGTTCCACCTGGTCACCCCCAACGAAGAAGCTGCCGATGTCCCGCACCACGGGATCTCGACTTTCGCGAAGGAATGTCTCGTCTACAACCCTCCCCATGTCGAACCGATCGGTCGCCGGGATCCGATCGGTCTTAATCAACGAGTCGAAGACTCGCTCCATGCCCGGATTCGAAACATCCAGATTCGGATCGAGGATTCCAAGCCGATCCGTGTCAGCTAGCGCACGGCGAGCGAGGGGAACGTCAGTGCGCAATTCCTTTGCCGCGATACGGGCCGCTTCGTCGGGATGGGCTGCCATGTAGTCCTGCCCGCGCTTCAGCGCTCTTAAGAAGCCGACTACCGTGGCACGATGCGAATGTGCCCAATGATCGTCAACGTTGACACTGGTGAACTGCCAATCAGGCACATAGGTCGAGACGGGCCCCAGATTCGAGAAGCCTGCCGCCTCCGCCTCGTAAGTCAAAGGAAACGGCTGCAGTCCTACGTCAATCTTTCCTTCCTTCAGCAGCTTCCATCGGGTCGGTGCGCCGCCTACCGCAGTAACGATGTAATTCCCCTTCGACAGTCCAATCGCCTTCGCCACCTCATTGACCAGATACGTCGTTCCTTCCTGCATCGAAAGAACGCCGAAATTGGCGCCACGCAATTGCGCCAGAGTCTTTATCTCCGGCTTCGTAATGATGAAGTGCGGTAGCTTTTTCGCGTTGCCGGCGACGATCCGCAATGGACCGCCCTTGTAGGCGTCGAGGATCACGCTCTCAGGCGTTGCAATTGCGATTTGCGTTTGTCCGGCATGTAGCTGATCGTTGATCTTTTCTGCGCTGTCAAACACCTCGATCGTCGGGTCGATACCCTCGTCTTTCAGAAAGCCGTGTTCGTCGGCAATCCATAACGGAACGTAGAAGACCGTTCGTGAGACGATCGCAATCTTGACTGCTTCCGCTCGAGCGCCGATGGGCAACAGAAAGGCGAGTAACGTCGCTAGCGCGAGGATGATATTGCTCGCACGCCTCTTTTGAACTTTTCGCGACATCTGCATATACCATCCTTTGATTATTGATTTATAGACCTGCGGCTGCGATTCACTGTCCTAAACGAAACTCCAGGTGCATGCAGCGCGGGTCGACCAACCAAGTACCACAGATGCAGGTCCGGTTCAGTACCACGGAAGGTCGCACGATGCCGCGCGACACAAGATTTGCGTCCATGACATACCATTCCCTGCCGCCATACGGCTCTCTGTCTAGATGAAGAATGGCATCGACCATCCTTGAAAGGCAGGCACGGCGCCATCTCCCTAATCGCGGGCCAGTGCCGACGAATTACGCAGGCTGTTCCGCGTCAAGAAAGTCTTTCATGCTCTGCTCGAAGACCGCGAGCACGCGTGATTCGACTTCATGCATCTCGGGGCTGCCATACTCCCGCGGACGAGGCAGGTCGACGTTGATGATCGATGCAATCCGGGTCGGCTTTGGTGTGTAGACGACGATTCTGTCGGCCAGATAACAGGCTTCAATGATGTCGTGCGTGACAAATACCACGGTGCGGCGATCACGCATCCAGGTATTCACAAGTTCGGCACGCAGCCGGCGCGCGGTAATCTCATCCAAGGCTCCGAACGGTTCATCCATGAGCAGCAGACCTGGGTCCCGGATATAGGCGCGGGCGATCCCGACACGATGTTGCATACCCCCGGAGATCTGGTGCGGGTAAAAGTTCTCGTATCCGGTCAGATTCACGAGCTCAAGCACGTCTTTGATACGCGTGTCTTCGTCCTTGACGCGCTTGCCACTTTCCGCGCGGAGAGCAAACCGCAGGTTTTCTTCCACGGTCCGCCATTTCATCAGGCGGGGCTGCTGAAACACATAGCCATAGTGTGGCCGTTTCTGGGTCACAAGAAACCCATCAACGGCGATGTTGCCGGCCGTCGGCGTCAGAAAACCGGAAATACAGTTGAGCGTGACGGACTTGCCAGCGCCGGACGGTCCAAGCAGACAGACGAACTCCCCTTCTCCGACCGTCAAGTCGATATTATCGAGGATCTTGATGGGTCCACCGGCTGTCTCGAACACCTTCGTCAGACCCGAAATAATGATGTTACTCATGGGATGATCCTCAGTTCCTTTTCCACCGCGTCGCGTAACGCTCGATCGGCGCAATCACAAGCCAGTCGGTAAGCATCATCAGAACGACCAGCCAGACCGTCCAGGCGAACACTTCGTTGGTCCTATTGAACTCCCACCCGACATAGAGGTTGTATCCGATGCCGCCGCCACTGGCTCCGCCGGCGAACAGCTCCGCAAGCACGACGATCTTCCAGCACACCGCGATCATCGTGCGTGAGCCGCTGACAAGGTAGGGTGTCAGGCTAGGAAGCGTGATGTGCCGGAACGTCATGTACCGACTTGCGCGGACCGACTCAGTCATTTCAATGAGTTGCTGGTCAATCTGCTGAAGGCCCGCAGCGACATTGAAGGCAATGACAGTGAAGCCGGCAATGAAGATCGTGAAGATGACCGACACTTGCGTCAGACCAAACCAGATCATCGACATCAACGCCCAAACCACATACGGAACTGTTTGGGCGAAATTGAGCAAAGGCGCGAAGAAGGCTTCGAATCTCCAGAGCGCAAAGCCGGCAAGCGTGCCTACGATCAGCGATAAGGCCGCCCCCGCCGCGACCGATTTAACGGTTGCGAATGTTGCCCGAGCCAAGGTACCGTCCGCCGCGAACGCCGCGATATCGCTAAAGATATGCGGTATCGACGGAAACACATACGACGGCTGCGTCAGCGAGAAAAGCTGCCATGCAAGCAGAAGCACCGCAAATGACGCCGTGGCCGCAACTAGCCGGCCGTACCTTGCGCCTCCGCACCCTCTGCGGAACGCGGCGCCCATACCGTTGAATGAACTCAGTGCTACTTTCACGAGGCTGTCTCCTGATACGCCACTACGGTTTTATCCAAAAATCTGCCACGTTGAGCTGACGCGGGATCTGCTTGATCTCGTACACCCGGTCGTAGTACGCCTGCACCTGCTTCAGGAACGCCGGATCGTTTTCATCGGCGATGTAATCCTTCGCGTAGGGCTTAAGGAGCGTCTCAACCTGCTGTGGTGTCTCTTTGAGTGCAGGCACGCTCTCCGACAACGCCTGCGAGGCCTGCGGCAGGTTTTGTGGCAGCGCTTTTGCTTCGCTCTGCAAGATCGACATGAACCTGGCGACGGCCGCTTTGTTCTCGCCCTGGAAGTCCTTGCGGGCCGTCACATTGAGTGCAAATAACGTGGTGCCATAGTGCCGGCGATAAAGCGTGATCGGGCGAAAGATCTCTTTCATAGTCCCAGATCGAAGCGCCTGACTCAGATACGGCTCATAAAGCGTCGCTCCTTCAATTGAGCCACTCTGCAAAGCGGCAATCAGGCCCGCCGGCGGCAACACTGACACTTTCACGTCGCGCATCAAATCGATGTTCTCTATCTTGAAGGCAAGATACGTCGCACCAAAGTTCGTCCCGGAGAGCGACACCACCCCGTAAGGCCTGCCTTTAAAGTCCAGCGGCGCTTTTGCAGTAGAGGTCGATTTGACAACGACCGCCCAGAAATCAGCCGGCTGGATCGCTTTCAGTACGACGATCGGGACACCCGCGGAAAAAAGCTGCCCTACTTCTATGCCGCCCGCGTTGATATCAAGATCGATTGCCTTGCCTTTGAATGCGTCGTACTTCTGGCTGGCCTGAACAAATGGCTGTGCCTCTACATCGAGTCCGGCTTTTGCGAACAGACCTTTCTTTTGAGCACTGAACAATGCGGCCGAGGCAATATCGGTCGTAATCGTGTACCCGACACGGATTCGCGTGTTGTCAGCGAAGGCCGACGAACTGAAGGCGACAGCACACAACAAAGCGCTTGCTACGCGAAGCGCATTGGGAAGCAAGCTTCTTTGACCCGTCATCGTAAGGTCTCCAAATATATAAATAGGATTTGTGCTTCTTGTCGCGCTGGCGTTATACCCCACCGCGCCCTTGGCGAATGATTTCTGATTTCCACCGACGTCTTGACTATAGTCAAAGCATGATTAGATGTCTAATGTTATCGGCCTAGGAGAAGTACCGATAGCACCCCCTCCCGTGAATACCGCGTTACGCCACGCGAGAGCCATTGCGGCGACGCGAGCATTGGTGGCGACACGGCTGTGCCGCAAGGGCTGTTCGTGTGGGCGAGACGCGTTTGTCGAGGCCAGGCAAGACGGACAAGAGTTCGAGTTGCGCCTACTCTTCCGACGACAGGCGGCTAGTGCGCCACGTCTGGCAGATGACAGGCAATCGCGCCGGCTGATGCGATGGCCATCGCCTGCAGTCTCTGACAGAGCCGCGGCCGCCTTGTCGGAGTCAGTTGGCGGTAGAAGCCCGTGCAGCGGTCTCTAACGCGCCTACAGTATTGATCAATCTGAAGCTCGCGCCAGATCGTTTCGCTGCGAAGCAGGGCGGAGGTCCGGCGTCGGCGGCATCGTCCGGGGGCATTGCGGATATTTGACCATCGTCGCGTCGCTCGATACGTCCGCCCCCCGATTCCGAAGACGGCAACAGGACTACACACTTGAGATAGCGTGCGTGGCACGTAGTGTTCTTTTTGCGCGCACATGGCAGACGCCGGAACCGCGTCTGCCATGCGCATCAGATGGTGGAGCAAACGCCCCTCTAACTGCTGTTAGATCTTGAAGCTCTCGAGACTCGCGGGATGGAAAAGCTCCTTCGCTTCCAGTTGCCGACTGGAGAGCCCTTCTTTATGGTGCTGTACCAGAAAGCGATTGAGGACGTGTTCGTTTTCGGCGAAGCCATACGACCAGAAATCATGCCCCATCAGCTGGCGCGCGGCTCGTAACTGCTCTTCCACGAATGGCAATGTGATCTTTGTCGCGGAAGTATCGGTGAGTCGCGCCAGCGCGAGTGCCTTGGATTTTTCGAAGGCCTTGGTCAAGGCTCCCGGCAACCACGGGTGCTGCTCTGTCAGCTCCCGCTTGATACCCAAGGTATGCATGATCGGGAACAGTCTGGTACGGCGGTACCACGCCGCGGCAGTGGCTTGCGGATCATCAAAGAGATACTTCACCTGCGGGTGCCCACGGTCAAAACACGACGGTGCGCGCGGGCCGATGACAGCATCGATTTCGCCAGACTCGAGCAGCCCGGAAATAGTCCTACCTTCAGGCGCATTTTCGAGCCGCACCCCGTCTGGAAGCTTCAGTGTTATCTTTTCGACGCGACCTGCATCTTCGTAGCCACCCCGAATCCACGTAACATCCGACGGTCGGACGCCATACTCCTGCTCCAGGAACAGACGGACCCAGACATTGGCCGTCAACTGGTACTCGGGCACTCCAATACGCTTGCCTTTCAGATCCTCGGGCGAATTGATACCCCGATCCGTGCGGACATAGATCGATGTGTGCCGGAAGGCCCGAGACGGGAAAACCGGTACAGCAATATACGGTGAAGTACCTGCTGCTGTTTTGACCGAATAACTGCTCAGCGACAGTTCGCAGATATCGTAGTCCGCGTGCCGGAAGGCCCTGAAAAAAATCTCCTCGGGCTCCTGCAGCATGAAGATCGGGTCCACGCCGTCGATCTGTACCTCGCCGTCAACCAGTGGTCGCATACGGTCGTAGGGGCCGACAGCTATGGAAAGCTGAAGTTTGCTCATAACGCTTCCTTTCGAAAACAGGTGGGACGAATTCTGACGACGATCATTGCCGGCGGACTGCTGGACGCGGCACGCCCAGCAACACCAGGACGCCGCCAGTCAGCACCAACGCGGCAACCACGAGCAGGCCGGTCGAGAAGCTCCCGGTGAATGTCTTTACCCAACCAAGCATGATCGGGCCGAAGAACGCCCCCACTTGCCCGAGGCCGCTGATAACGGCGATGCCGCCCGCTGCCGCGTCTCCTGACAGATACGATGGCGGAATGGACCAGATGATCGCGGCGGCGGCGAAGTAGCTGATAGAAACAAGACTCAGGCAGGCAATCGCGGCTGGCCACTCGCCGGTAACCAGCGTCAACAGCGCGGCTCCCGCAGCGCCTGCGGTGGTTGACGCCGCAAAGTGCCAGCGCCGCTCGAGGGTGAGGTCGGAGCTGCGGGCGATGACCAGCATCGCGACAGCGCCGACGATATAAGGCAGCACGGAAAGCAGGCCAATATTCAGGATGTCGGTGACACCGGTCTGCTTGATGATCGTTGGGGTCCAGTAGTTGAGGATGGTGCCGCATAGCGGCACCGTTGCCCAACCCGCCGCAAGAATGTAGACGCGAACGTCGCACAGGGCTGCCAGAAGCCTGCTCGGTGCATGGAGGGATTTCTGCCTTTCGTCAGCTTCCAGTGCCTGCAGGATGATCCTCTTTTGATCATTGCTCAGCCATTTCGCGTGCTGCGGCTTGTCGGTCAGATAGAAAAATGCAACCACGCCTGCTACAACTGCAGGCAGGCCTTCCAGAAAAAACAGCCACTGCCAATTACGAAAGCCGAGAACGCCGGAAAAATTCTGCAGGATGTATCCGGAGAGCGGGCCACCAATGATGCCTGCAACAGCAATAGCAAGCAGGAAACGGGATGTAATGCGTGCCCGCCGCGCCGCCGGATACCAGTACGTGAGGAAAAGAATAATGCCCGGCCAGAACCCACCCTCAGCGGCACCAAGGAGAATCCGGGCGAGATAGAACTGCCAGGGCGACGTGAGAAATGCCATCGATACCGTGATGCCGCCCCACAGCATCATAATCCGCGTGACTGTCTTGCGAGCGCCAATGCGCTTGAGCAGCAACGTACTCGGAACCTCGAACAGGATGTACCCGATGAAAAACAGACTCACACCGAGGCCGTACGCCGCATCGCTCAAGCCCAGATCGTGTTTCAACTGGAGCTGGGCAAAGCTGACGTTCACCCGGTCAATGTAATTCAATACCCAGCAGACGAAAAGGAACGACATCAGGCGCCACGTCACCTTTCGGTACGTCGCTTCCACGAGCACTTCCTCTGCTTCGCTTCTCGATGATGGCTGGCTGATGCCAAGCGCGGAATCTGTCATTTACGTCTCCGTGGGGGTCTCGTCCTGGCAGTCCATCGAACTGCATGCTGACTCTCGCAACGATGCAGTCGAATAATCAGACCGATCGCCTTGCTCATAATTAGACGTCTAATAATTAGACTACGGGACCTTAGCCGGAATGGCAACCAAGGGTTTGTACTGACGCACGCACGTCCGACAAGCCATGGCCCGGACTTGTATAATTAGATATCTAATAGTATTTTACTCACATGCGTTGTTCGAACACAGAACCGCGCGAACTGGAGACATTGATGGCTACCCCTCAAGACGACACCCAACTGCGGCTCGTTATCAGTGAGAAAAATGAGGTCGCTCGCGACATCTGGCGGTTTGAGCTCCGCGATCCGGAGGGGAAAAGCCTTCCCGCGTTCGAAGCGGGTTCGAATCTCACCGTGCACGTACCGAATGGCGCACGCCGGCGCTATTCCCTGTGTAATGCTCCTGCAGAGCAGGACCGTTATGTCATCGCAGTCAAGCGCGATGCGATGGGTCGCGGCGGCTCCATGAGCATGGCCGACGACGCACGGCAAGGTAGTGAAATCGTCGTCGAGCCGCCGAAGAACGACTTCCCGCTTGACGAGCGCGCGAAAGAATTCATCTTCGTCGCGGGCGGCATAGGCATCACCCCTATCCTGTCGATGATGCGACACCTCCGGTCGGAAGGCACGCGCAAGTTCAAGCTGTTCTATGTCTCCCGCCACCCGGAGGCAACAGCCTTTCTGGAGGAACTGGTTGGCGACGACTGGCGAAGCTCCGTGAAGATTCACCACGACTACGGAGATCTGTCCAGGTCGTTCGACTTCTGGCCGGTCTTCGAGCGTCCGACCAAGGCCCACATATATTGTTGCGGGCCGCGTCCGCTAATGGATGGCGTGAAAGACATGACCGGCCATTGGCCCCCCGGTAGCGTCCATTTTGAGAGTTTCGGCATCGCCGGATCCGTTCTTAAACAGAACAAGCCCTTCAAGGTCACGTTGAAACAAAGCGGAGCCTCGTTCGAGATCCCGGCAGAAAGAACCATTCTGGAGGTGTTGCGCGACGCTGGTGTGAAGGTGCCTAGCTCGTGCGAAAGCGGCACCTGCGGCTCCTGCCGGACCACATTGTGCGCTGGGACCGCCGATCATCGCGACCTCGTGTTGCAGGAAGACGAAAGAACTACCCAGATCATGGTCTGCGTTTCGCGCGCGTCGTCAGGCGAATTGGTGCTTGCTCTGTAAGAGCATCGCCGATCAGTTGCGTCCCGCTGTCCCTCGAAAGAACGCGACAATGTGCGCCGCCGAGCCCGCACAGGTCAGTTCATCGTTCTGCCGCCAGAATGCTGTGTGCCTGTCGCATTCCGCTGCTGAACCGGTGGACACCTCAGGATTCGTATCCCTTCCAGAGTTCCGGCAAGACGGTATCAAAATGCAAATTGAAAGAGCGGTAAATATCCAGGACCTGGCGGTCAAGGCGAAGCGCCGTTTGCCAAAAGTCATCTGGGATTTTATGGAAGGGGGCGCTGAGGACGAACTGACGCTGCGCTGGAATCGTCAGGCGTTCGAGCGCGTTCGGTTTCGTCAGCGCGTCGTGACAGGCAATGGCAGACGCGACCTGTCCATCACCCTGTTCGGCCAGCAGCTTTCTGCCCCCTACATCATTGCACCGACTGGACTTAACGGGATCTATTGGCCCGACGCAGATCTGATCCTGTCTCGAGTTGCCGCGGCCGCTGGTGTCGGATTTGTGCTTTCAACAGCATCGAACAATTCAATCGAAGAAGTCGCGCGAACGTCGAGCGGACCGCGGTTCTTCCAGATGTATCCGTGGGGAGAACGCAGTCTGTCGGCCCGACTGATGGAGCGTGCGGCCAATGAAGGATATAGCGCCCTGATCATAACCGTGGACTCGTTGATACCGGGCAACCGGGAGCGCGATACGAGAAATCACTTTGCCCACTCGCTTCGCATAACACCGCGGACATTGTGGGACGGACTCACGCATCCTAGCTGGTTAATGTCGACATGGCTATCGCGCGGAATGCCGCGTTTCGAGAACATCTCCGAATTTCTGCCGGAACGCTCCAGCGCATACGCCCTTGCCGCCTATACGCGCACGCAACGCAATCCGTTCTACAGTTGGGCGGACATCGCGTGGGTCCGCCTTAACTGGCACGGACCGCTGTTGATCAAGGGCGTGCTCACCGCCGAAGACACACGCCTCGCGTTCGAGAACGGCGCCGATGGCGTGGTCGTCTCTAACCACGGCGGCCGGGCACTCGACGGCGCGCCCGCCACCCTGGACGTGCTTGAGGAGATAGTCGAAGCGGCGAGACATCAGACCGTACTCGTGGACAGCGGCTTCCGGCGAGGCTCGGATATTGTGAAGGCGCTCGCACTGGGAGCCACGGGTGTGTTGCTCGGGCGCGCCGCACTTTTTGGGCTGGCCGCAGGGGGAGAAGCGGGCATCAAGCGAACCCTCGATATCCTCCGCGAGGAAACCGACCGCGTCATGGGATTGATTGGCGTGCGCACGACCGCGGACATTGGGCGAGACCATGTAGAAGTCGCGAACACATCCATTCCATCGGCCATCGGCGATATGGCACGGCATTGCACGGAAGATGCGGGTTTGCCAACGCTGTAAGCCTGGCACGCGAGAGCACTCGCGGCAGCGCCCAGCGCACATGTCAATCATTTTCGCGCCGGCGTATACGTCCCGGATGGGTTGTATCGCGCAGCAATGCGGTGCAACGATCGGACTGTTAGGTCCGCCAACCTTCAGTTAAATCCAGCCGTCTTCCTAGCGCCGCGCCGACGTCCCGTTGATCCGCTCCGCCAACGTATATGCACCGCTCTTAAGAATCGCAGCCTGGTACTCGTAGTCCTCGGGAGGGACCATTTTCGCCGGAAATGCGATGCCCAGTGCTGCGACGAGTTCCCCCTCCGGGCCGATGACTGGAACGGCGAGTGCGCCGATTCCCGCGACCCGCTCGCCATCTGACGTGCCATAGCCTTGCCGGAAAACGGAGTCGAGTTCCTTTTTGAGATCCGCCGGGTCAACGATCGTGCGACGGGTCAGCCGTTCGAAAGGCCCGCCTTCCAGCATCCGACTGCGAGTCGCCTCATCCGAGTATGCCGCGAGCACCTTCCCGGCCGCGGTGGCATGGAACGGGAAATAAGAACCGAAGTTTGACGCCAGATCCACAGGGACAGAGCCAGCGATCCCCAAGAGGTACAGCGGCTTTAAGTGGTCAAGAATCGAGAGCGTCGTGTTAAAACCGCTTTGATCAACCACACCCCTCAGGATCGGGAACGCTTGGCGCGTGAGCGGATGGAACTGTACGAACCTCGCGCCGAACACGTACGCCGACAAACCCACCGCGTATGAACGCGACCGAGGGTCCTGTTCCAGCCATCCCGCATCTCTGAAGCTACTCAGCATCCTTGATATCTGGCTTCGCGGAAGCCCGAACCGTTCCGCGAGTTCTCCCACAGTCCTTCGTTCACTCCCTTCGTTGAACGCTTCAAGCACCTGCAAAGCAGTTTTAATCGTTTTCATAAGAATTGTTCTAATTGCAACAACGTGATTTTTGAAGGCATCTCTTGAGCCTTTATAGCTGTCGGCACGGCCACTCACAAGCAGCCGCAAGCCCGTTGCAATATGTGCAACGCGCAAGTTTTTCTGGAGTTTTCAACCTGACCTTAGCCAGAATAGGCACAGCCTAAATTAGAGAGCTAACGATTCTGAAGCAGCACGGCGGTTCACCTCCCACCATCGCGTTGAACTGCTCTTCGTATGTAACGCGCCAAAGAAGGCGCACGCATCAAAAATTACATATCCAGGTTTCACAGGAGACACGTCATGCAGGCAATCACGTCGAATCATGTCCTCCGTCCGGCAATCAGCCGGTTACGGTCAATCGCCATACGTCGCCAACGCGTTTCTCTGGGCGTGACCGCAGTGCTTCTCGCCGCGCATTTTTCCTTCGTTGTATCGATCGCCTTCTTCAAATCGCAGCTCGCGTATCAATTGACGCCCGGGCTGTCGATCGCGATCGCCGCAGGCGTTCTCACAGTTGCATTCGCCCTCTTTCTCACGTTCGGCTTCGTGGTCTGGGTTGATCGCGTACACGATAAGGCCGTGCGGGAACTGCGAGCAGGAGATGCCAAATGAATCCAGCTCTGACCGCCAGTCGGGCCAACTTTGCCTCGATGACGTTCTTCGTGCTGTTTCTCTGCTCAAGCCTCGCCATTACCTGGTGGGCGGCAAGGCGAACCAAGACTTCAGACGACTTTTTCGCCGCCGGTAGCAGTATCAGCCCGCTGCAAAACGGGGTTGCTCTCGCAGGCGACTTCGTGGCAGCCGCAGGTTTTCTCGGCATCTCGGGGCTTGTCTCTCTAGTCGGCTTCGATGGACTTATCTATGCGATCGGTGGCGTCATCGGATGGCCGGTGATGCTCTTCCTGTTTGGTGAGCCGCTACGCAATCTCGGGAAATACTCCTTTGGCGACGTGTTGGCCTACCGACTCAATGCACCACGGATCCGGATCGTAACAGGCATAACTACGCTCGGCATCACGATCTGCTATCTCGTCATGCAGATGGTTGGCGCAGGAGATCTGGTGCATCTTCTTTTTGGCATCGACTATGGCGTCGCGATCTGGGTCATCGGTGGCTTCATGCTGGTTTACGTGATCTTCGGCGGCATGCTCGCTACGACGTGGGTACAGATTATCAAGGCCGTATTAATGTCGATGGCGGCCGTAACGATGACCTATCTCGCACTTCGACAATTCGATCTGAGCCCAATCAAGCTGTTTGCTGTTGCCGCATCGACAAACGGTGCAGCGGTGCTTTCTCCGGGAAAACTTATCTCAAACCCGCTTGACGCGATTTCGGTAAGTCTGGCACTCGCGCTGGGCGTGGCTAGTCTTCCCCATGTCCTCATGCGATTCTTCACCGTGCCTGACGGCCGGGCCGCGCGACGCTCGCTGGTCTACGCAACCACGATCATCAGCATCTTTTTGATGCTCACTTTCATTCTCGGCTTCGCCGCGATGCAGCTGGTCGGCAAGGCAGCGATCTCCGGGATGGACCGAGGCGGCAACATGGCGATCCCTCTTCTCGCCGAAAAACTTGGCGGTCAGTCCTTCCTCGGATTCATCTGCGCGGTCTCGTTCGCAACCATTCTGGCAGTCGTGTCTGGACTGTTGATCACAGGGGCCACGACGGTTTCGCACGACCTGTTCGATGCAGTTTTAAAGCGAGGCAGCGCTTCCCAGGAACAGATCATGTTTGTCGCCAGGTCGGCAACCGTGACGCTTGCCTTGATTGCGATCGTGCTGGGTCTGGTGCTGCGCGGGCAGAACGTAGCGTTTCTGGTCGGCCTGGCAACATCGGTTGCAGCTGCGGCCAATTTCCCGGCGATTTTCCTTGCAATCTACTGGAGGCGATACACGGCAACAGGTGCCATCTGGGGAATGCTCGTGGGCCTGTTCGCCAGCCTGGTGTTCATCTATTTTTCACCGACGATCCAGGTCGATGTGTTCAAACATGCCAGCGCGGCAATTCCGCTGCGCAACCCTGCGATCGTATGCGTACCGCTGAGCTTCGTGGTCAGCATTGCGGCCTCGCTTCTTTCGCAGAAGCGTAATGATCCACGCCGATATGAACAGATCGAGCAGCGCATTCTTCTCGGCGCGACGGAGTCTTGAATGTCACGTCGCATACCAAACTACGGAACACGGGCCCGAATCGGCGTGCTCTTGCCCTCGGGCAATATGGCCGCCGAGCCGGAGCTGCTTGCGATGATGCCGTACGGCGTCGCGTGCTGCACAACCCGCCTGCCCCTCGCGGGAAGTAGCAAGGACGAACTGCTCGGCATGACGGTTCAGGTTGAAGTAGCCGGCCAGCTTCTCAAGGATGTCCGGCCCGATCTTCTTGTCTTCCATTGCACCGCAGTCTCGACGTGGGACTCCCAGACGGATGTGCAGCTTTCCGAGCGCGTCCAGGCGGCGACGGGAATCCGTACCACGACGACAGCCACCGCCCTGATTCAGGCGTTGCAACGATTCGAGGCGAAGAAGATCGTGCTTCTGACGCCGTACATCGATGAGATTAATGATCGGGAAGTCCAGTTTCTGCGACACCACGGCAAAGACGTTTTGGTTTGCAAGGGCCTGGGACTGCGAGGTCCGCACGAAATGTTCGCTGTTGATCCGCGTGCGTGGGTTGAGCTCGCACTGCAGTCTCGTCATCCCGACGCAGAGGCATATCTGATTAGTTGCACCGCGATACGCACGCTCGAGGTCATCGAGCAGTTGGAGCAGAAGCTCCAACGCCCTGTCCTCACCAGCAACCAGACAATGGCCTGGCACGCGCTTCGTCTCGCAGGGATTAGGGAAGCGGTGGCAGGCGCTGGCCAGCTTCTCCTGAACTCCGCGACCTGATATCCATTTGAACCGACCACACGGAGAGTGCAGCACCATATCGACACAACCTTTTTTACAGGAGGCAACATGCAATCAACTACGTCAACCCGGGACGTCGCACCTATCGCGAACAGCGCCAAGGAATGGCGCGAAGCAATGGCAAAAATGGCAGAGCGCAAGACTCCAAGCTTCTTCCATATCCGCGCCCAACTCCCGCTACAGGGACGCACGAACCAGGTGCTGGGCGCATCCACCTATATGAACGTGGTGTTAAAGACGTACGCGAGTGGCGGCGAGAACGAAATTCATGCGCACACCAACGAAGACCACGTATTTGTGGTGCTGCAAGGTGGAGCGACCTTCTTCGGACCGCGAGGCGAAGAGCGCTCCGTCGCGAAAAATGACTGCGTATTGGTTCCTGCTGGAGCACTGTATTCATTTCACGCGAACGAAGGCAAACCGCTGGTGATGCTGAGAGTTGGCGCAGCAATTGATCCATCAACTGATATCCTCGCCCGCATCGACGAGCACGGTAAGCCGTTTGACGGCTATTCCGAGAAAAACAAGGAAGTGTCGGTCGTGCTTCACGAAAATGCCTGGTTCGAGTAACCGCCTGAGTGCGTCCGGAGGTCCATTGCGTTCGGACATGCTCACACCTCTGTTCGCGTCACGCCCTGCTCAACCGCGAACTCGATCAGCTAACTGGTTCAGCAAATGGAATACCAATGACCGAACTCTGCCAACCTCCCAATCCATTTGTCCGCCCGCCTGCGTTCTGCCTGCCTTCCGGTGCGACGGACTGCCATGTCCACGTCTACGGACCAGATAGCAGATACCCAGTGGCGACGACGCGCGCTTTCGACGTGCCCGAAGCTCTGCCGACAACGCTCGCTTCCGCGCTTGACAGACTAGGGGTTGACCGGGTCGTATTGGTTCAGCCCAGCGGATACGGTCTCGACAACCGTCGTCACCTCGAGGCGCTCGGCGAAATGGGAAGACCCGCTCGAATGATCGCTTCGCTTCGTGCAGATACAAGCACCTCTGAAATCAGACAGATGCACGAATGCGGGGTTCGGGGTGTCCGTTATACGATCGGTCACGCAGGTGCAGCTCCGTTGGCCGAAATGCCGGTCCTCGCAAAACGGATCGCCGAATACGGGTGGCACGTACAACTGCATGTCATGAACGATGGTGGCGGCAGCCCGCTCACCGAGATGGAGGCGACACTCCATGAACTGGCAACCGAAGTCGTTATTGACCACCTCGGCTCCATCCGCCCAGACCGTGGACTGTCGCAACCGGGCTTTGAATCGCTGTTGCGGCTGGTCGACACGGGTCGTTGCTGGGTAAAGCTGTCTGGGGCGTACCGGGTATCCAACGCTCCTCCCTATGCCGATATGATTCCCTTCGTACAGAGGCTGCTCTCCGTGCGACCAGATCGTCTGGTATGGGGCAGCGACTGGCCGCACGTGTCGTTCAGGGGAAACATGCCCAACACGACAGACCTTCTCGATCAACTGCTGACGTGGATACCGGACGAAGAGCAGCGGGCCGGGGTCCTGGTCGATAACCCGGCGCATCTTTATAAATTTTGAGCCGAGCGCGTTGGACAACTGAAGGCAGGGTTCTCCTGACCAACGCCGCGCGCCAGCTTTCTCGCCCGGACTGCAAGTGTTCAGGAAGAACCTTCCGCGCGTGTTGTCTCCCCCGACAGTGCTTGGTTGATCTTTTACTGTCGGGTCCTTTTCGCTTACGACTGTCAACGGCTCACCAACTTTTTGCCCTCGAGTACCTGAGGGTTGCCCGCAAGCTCGACTCCGCCGGATCAGATGGAGGCGCTGGTGGCGGGTCCCTCCTGAAGTACACCATCTTAAATCTGGCACTCCGTCGGACCTGCGGTGCCACTCACCGAACTCGTGTTCATGTGGTGCACCGTCTCAGTGTTTCACCGTAGTGTTTTCTCCGAGCAACGACACTAGACTTCATAATTAGCAATCTAATAAAAACGAACGCCCACGAACGTGATCTCGCCTGACCACGGCGACGTTGCGAACGCCTTGAAGAACGCATGCGCCACCACGGATTAGATGTTCCGGCTGGTTAAGTTTAATTTTCAGTTCATCAACTTCTGGAGACA
>NZ_CADIKK010000047.1 GCF_902859915.1 Paraburkholderia ultramafica | reverse complement strand
GTCGCTGACTGGCACTACTGGCATGATCAAGGTTACGCGTTCTGACATCCAGAAAGCCGTCGCACTGTCGCTGTGGGATCTCGCTCACCTCGTCCTGATCTCTCGCAGCGTTGTCGGTCCCGTACTAAATTCCAACTTCTGACGGGTTACGCTGACGGATACCATCGACTACGCCGACACAGAAACACTTCGTTCGAAATATGCGGGTCACACAAGCGTCGATGTCACCAAAATGTAGACGTCGATGCGGTCTGGGGAACGCAGCCGCTGAGCGCTTGCATTGGCCAACATGTTGACTACGTTTTGGCGTCTCATGTCATCGAACATGTGACCGACGTAATTGCTTGGCTCGACGAAATTCGATCCGTTCTGAACACGGGCGGGACGCTCCGTTTAGCAATACCTGATCGTCGTTTTACGTTCGACTACAGGCGCAAGGAAACCCAGCTACACGAGCTTCTTAATGCGAATCTTGTTAAAGCGCGAGCGCCTCTGCCCATCTGCATTCTCGATCACATGATGAACGTTTGCCAGTTGCACACAGGAAGAGCGTGGGAAGGCAATCTTTGCGAGGAGGACCTCAAACCATTCCATGACATGCAAACCGCTCTTTCGACGGCAATAAACGCACTTCGATATGGGACCTACCACGATGTTCACTGCTGGGTCTTTACCCCATGTCATTCGCCGACCTGTTTGAACAAGCGTGTCGGAATGGAGTTATCAACTTCGCATGCGAATTCTTCCACGATACAGAACCAGGGCAGCTGGAGTTTATTGTTGCGCTTAGCGCAAGTACCGACCGAGACGAGATGACGCGGAGTTGGCGCGCGATGAAGCAATCGGCACGGAGTTTCGGCAACCGCAGTTAGCGGCGTGCTCTATTGCGGTGCAAATGCGCAGAGCTCGCTTAAAACGGTAGAGCTCTGATGTAAGTAGCGAATCCGCTTGAGGCGCCCTTTAAAAACGAAACCCGCCAACCCGCAACTATTTCGGCGCGGCGCAGTCATCAAATTTCATAATCGACACCGCGGCGATGTCCAGTGAAAATGAATGGCAAGAAAGTTAATGAACTGGTTGCTCACTTCAACCGTGACGTCCGTACTCACTTATCCATGCGTGCGCGCGTTCGCTGTTGCTTGACAGGCCTTCAAGTAGATCCTAGTGTGGTAATCGGATTCTGATCAATCGTGGTAATCGGTTCTGTTCAATCGCATTCGTGTCTTACAGTTCGGCTCAGGTCAACGCGGCCCCCCGTGCTCGGCCTCCCTTTCCGCGTCCGCCTGAAGGAGCATCGTTATGTCCGCCGCAAAAGGAGACACCAAGGGATGTCCGCGTTGTAACTGCTGCTTCATCGTCCCACCTGTGGTGCTTCGCGAGCACTCGCGCGATGCCACCCTCGATCGCCGGATCCGGACCAAACTGCAAGACACTTACCTTGAGGTAACACGACTCAAGCTGTTACGCGAGGCAAGTCGGGTCGCGGCGCTGAACGAGCAGCCACAATCGATGCTTGGCGCGCCGGGGGCCGTTCAGCCGCAGCAGCAAGTTTTCGATTGCCAGCATCGGCAATCGCTCCCCGGCATTCCGATCGCCGCCCCGGCATCCGCTGCCGACGCCGCGATCAAGACAACGTACACGGTAACGGCGCGGGTTGACGACTTCTATCGGCAGGTGCTCGGGCGCAATTCGATCGATAACCGCGGCATCGATATCGCGTCCAGTGTGCATTACCGCATGAATTTCGATAACGCGTTTTGGAACGGCCAGCAAATGGTTTATGGCGATGGGGACGGTCAGCTTTTCAGCGAATTCTACAAATCGCCTGATGTGATCGGCCATGAACTCACGCATGGAGTGACCCAGTATGAAAGCGGCCTGAGTTACGAGGGTGAGTCCGGCGCGCTTAACGAAAGCATCAGCGACGTGTTTGGGGCGGTGTTCAACCAGTGGGTGAATAACTGGGCCGTTACCGAGACCAAAGGGTGGTTGATCGGGGCAGGCATCATGGGTCAACGCGCACTCGCGAACGGCAAAACCTGCCTGCGCGACATGCTTGAGCCAGCCGCTGACCACTGCTTGAGCGCTCAGCCGGCATCATACGAGCACTTCGATCCGACTGCGGACGTCCACATCAATAGTGGCATCCCGAATCGCGCTTTCGCGGCACTTGCACAAGCGGCTGGAGGAAACGCGTGGGACCGTGCACTGAAGGTATGGTATGCGGTGTGCACCGGCGGAGACTTGCACAGCAATGCAACGTTTGTGGACTTTGCGCAATTGACAATCGCCAAGAGCGAAGAGTTGTACGAACGCGAGTTTGCCTCGTTCGCCCGACAGGCATGGACGAGTGTCCAGTTGCCCATCTGAGCAATCACAGATGAAGGTGAGAATTGAGCGCCGGGGCGGCCTCGCGGGAATCCCTGCGGCAGGCGAGCGGGATTTTGACGAACTGAGTAGCGAGCAACGTGAGGCCCTGGGTGCGCTGCAGAGGGTGTCCGGCGGGATGTCGCCCGCACCCGGTGCGGATCGCTTTCATTACAAGGTGATCATGACCGACGACGGAACGATCCAGGAGTTTGACGTCTCCGAAGACGCAATGCCGGACGAACTTGCAGGCATCGTGCAGACCGAGCCATGAGCGCCACCGCGGCTTGGAACATCGTCCCTCGCCCGATACTGCCCGTGCCGCAATGCCTCGATTTTCACAACAGCACTCCCCGGGAGAACTGCATTGGACCCGAAATTCGAAGCCATCGCCCAGCACATCGACAGCGTAATCCAGAACAATCTTGCGCAGTTCCGTAGGCCAGGGGTTCTGTCGATTCGTCCCGGCTTCAAGATCGAGCATGATTGGATTTCTGATACGCCCGCGATCGTGGTCACAGTCTATCGGACCGCGGTAGATGCGCTGCCTCAAACCATAGACGGGTTTCCCGTCGATGTGCGCGCAGCCAGTCAGCTACAGCGATTACGCGCGGGAGATCCCGCGCGGGTCGCGAGGATCGCCGGCGGCACCACTGCGCCGGGCCCCCAATTCCTGCTCGAGCGCAGGCCTGACGGAACCCTGGTGCAGACACCCACCGTATTCGACCTAGTGGCGAAAGGCCAGTACACGCCGCCACCCGGCGGTCCACGAATGCATCAACCTTGCACGCCAGTGGAAGACGACATGATCCTCACTTGCTGCGTGGGACCGGATTCGGGCTGGCCCGTGCTGCAGGAGTTTCTCGCCGCGACGACAGAGCAACTGACGGTCGCAATGTATGACTTCACATCACGACATGTCCTCGATGCCGTCGAGCAGAGTCTCAACGGAAAATCGCTGAAGCTCGTGCTGGATCACCCCGCTCCCAACCCGACGAGCGATCAGACCGATGACCAAACCAAAGTAGATTTAGCGCTCAGTCTAGGCAACACATTCAGGTTCGCTTGGGCGCTGACGCCGCATCCGAGCCTGGTCGACCAGGCGCTGTTCGCGAACGCGTACCACATCAAGGTCGCCGTGCGCGACAAGAGGGCGTTCTGGCTGTCGAGCGGCAATTGGAATAACTCGAATCAGGCGGTACTCGACGCGAACCGGAAGCCGCCAAGCAATGCGGACCGCGATTGGCATATCGTCGTACAACATCCGGCCCTCGCACAGTTCTTTGAAGACCATATAAATAACGATCTCGAGACAGCGCTATCACATCAACTTCCGCCAGGACAGTCAATTGCCGGCGAGGCGCCGCTGATGAGCGAGATCGCTCAGGCGGAGTTCGAGATCGCTGCAAGAACCTTCGATTGGCCGAGGGCGCAATTCGAGCCAAAGGTATTTCAGGGGCGCTATAGCGTCCAGACGGTCCTGACACCGGAGAACTATGTCGAGTCGATGAAACCGCTGCTCGAATCGGCGCAGTCCACGCTGTACATCCAGACCCAGTACATGCATGCGTCGGATGCGCCGAATGACGCGCCGATCATGGAACTCATCCAGGTCATCGTCGACAAGCAACAGGCTGGACTGGACGTGCGCCTCGTCATGAGCGAGTTTGAGACACAGAAAGACTACCTCGAAAAGCTCAAGATGGCAGGCGTGGATCTGAAGGACGTGCGGATCCAGAACAAGGTGCACAACAAAGGCTTCGTGATCGACTCTAAAACAGTCGCTCTCGGCAGTCACAACTGGTCGCCGGACGGGGTGATACGCAACCGTGATGCGACACTGATCATCGTCGATGCGCCTGACGTCGCTGGCTACTACGAGCAGGTCTTCCTGCATGACTGGGAGAATCTGGCCACGCGCAAGATTTCGGGCTGAATGCCACTGGGTTTTTTCACTGTTCGCGCCCTCCGCCGGTGAGCGGCGACGCGCTTGCAGACCAGTGGTGTGAGTGCGGGCTCCGTTGATGATCAACCCGTCGAGGAGCGGGCTTTGGGGCCGAAGATAATCCTTTTGATGCGCCACGCAGAAAAGGCCGGCGACCCGGCCATCCCGATCTGTCGCCAGCGCGGGCTTCCCCCCGTGCGGAACATCTGGCTGCATGGATGCCACAGGAATATCTGGCGCTTGGCTGCCTGTTTGCTTGGCTATACCCAAACGAAGTGTCCTACGGAGCCGCACAGCGATAGGCCCAAGTCATGCCGTACCGCCTCCTACTCGCTTCGTTTTAATCAATTTACCGGAGCATCAGATGAACGACTTTCCTGCTGACTTTGCGAATCCTAGCACCCTGACCGGATTTGGCGGCGACCGCTCGAAGACGCAAGCGCAACATCGGGCTTTACTTAAAAAGACCCCAGTCGTCCTTGTCCATGGCAACGCCGGCAACTCGGCCCACCCCAAGTGGGGCATGGTAACGATGAAGGGATACCTGAAAGGCGATGGCTATGAGGACTGTGAGATCTGGGCCATGGACTATCTGGGCGAGAACAACAGCACCCAAGATATAAACGACCCGCATCGCAACCACATTGAACGATTCAGCCTCTTCGTCGATGGGGTCAGGAGTTATCTGGGTGTCAATAAATTGGACTTTATCGGGCACTCTCTAGGCTGCGGCATGGTCAATGCCTATCTGCGCGGCCTTCAAAGCAATGGCCAATGGGATAACAGTCAGCAGCGGCTGGAGGTCGCAAGTACATTTGTGTCGCTTGCCGGCGCCACCTATGGGCTTGGCTCCGGCTCGATAAGTGAGTTCAAGACCGGCTCCGAGTTTGAGCAGCAGTCGCATGAGTTCAAGAACGCTTCCCAGGTCATCGTTGACGACTCGCCAGACGGTGAAAATATCGCAGCCGAACAAGAGGCTCCGGTGAGCAGTTGGATCGCTGTCACGGAACTGGACAATGACGAAATCACCTACGTTGCCTTTATTGCAGCGGCCGATTTCGTCGACGCGCAGTATCCCGATACGGGACGCAGGGTAGGTGCCGACTTGAATAGGCGATTCAATCTCGGCAGCGGTCTCGACGGGCACGAAAAAATCATCAAGAGCCAAACCGTATTTGACGCTTTCAAGGCCTACTTGAACAAGAATCCTCCAGTTGCGCCAGCAATGATTACAGTAGACAAGGAAAGCGGCAGCTATGGGTCCGCGCTGCAGATTACGGTGACAGTGACTCCGGCCACCGTATCGACAAACTACACGGCAGAGCGCATTACAAAGCAGTTCCAGGCAGGCTACATCAACCGGGCCGTGTCCGAGACGCGCGCCGGGACGCTGTCGAACGGGCAATCCCTAAACCTGTCGACTGATGGCATGTGGGAAGTGATGTTCGGGGCCGAGGGGGCCGACAACGTGCAGCGCACGTACGGGGTAGGCATTGTCCTGCCGGAGGTCACAATCCTTACCGACAATGCGACGCCGTTTATAAGCAGCCTGGATGTGGCCGCGTCCACCACGCGCGGCGCCCTCTATTACAGCACGGATCGCGAACACTGGATTAGTGGTTCCGTGGCAACGATTAACCGAACAGCCACAGTATCGTTTATCGCGATCGACACGAATGGCATTGCCTCTGCCGTAGCGAGTCGCGCATACGAGAAGCGTGTCGCGTGGACGGACAGCAAAACCGCGACCTTAACGGAGCATTTCATCGCCAGCCGGCTTTCCGTTGACGAGTATGTATCGCTGGGGCAGCAACTCGGCTTTAACGCCGTCATTACGCTCTACCTCGTGAATGGCAAGTGGGTACGTAATCCCGAGGTCCCAACTACTGCTACCGCAGGGCAACCGCTAGCTGCTCTCCCAGCCCGCGACGCTATCTTGAACGCAGACAAGGCCAGTGGCGAATACGCGGGTGGTTTCGATGTGACGATCGCCGCAGCGAGCCAGGCGGCGGGTAAACATGCCAAGGTTTACTACACGCAAGATGGCTCCGATCCTTCCGACTCGAACAATGCCAAGCGGGCGTCGTTCGACTCGCAGAAGACGTTCAATTTCCAGGACAACGGTCATCATTCGATCCTCTGCTACGCAGACGATGGCGCCGGCCACTGGGTGTTCGAATCGTTCGCTTGGTCGATCGGCGGGGAGCAGTAATCGAGAGACAAGCATGTCTCTTGTTAATGACAAAGCCGGACCGAGCACGGCGGTTCCACCCAATAACGATGGTTTGTGTGCAACTAACAGGGAAGAACTTCTCCACCAATTACCCGGGAGTAACATCATCCCGTGAGGCAACACGGCGGCGGTTCTAGTTCACGCCAGACAGCGGTCCTCGCCCGCACATGGACGCGAGCCAATGTCGGGTAGGTCATTCACCATTAGGGCAGGCTCCCGGTATTCGGCGCAGCGACTTACGGGGCGGCACGACATGCCGGCGTAACGCGCCGCTCGTGGACCGTACTTTGCCATTTGCCCAGGGGCGCGCCCGCCAGACGACGGGTCCGTCGAGGAATTGGGATGTACCCTTACGCCGTGGGCGCGGTTGGCTTTGGCGCGGGAAGGGCAGTATCCAACTCTTTCCGGCGGCTTGCAGAGCATTCTTCAACAGCCCAAAGCTTTGGGATACTTCCGAAATCGCGATTTCGCCTTCCCCACGTCCGGACATCCGGATCCCTAAGAGCATTCACTAGGTCAAAGAAGGCGACATGATATAGACCACGGCGGCGATGCGTCTGAGACTAGAGATCGAGCGGTCCAAGCCCGCCAAAAACGAATCGCCCGACACGCTGGGGCGCGGCCTGGGCCGCGTCGACGCAGCGCTAGTTGCGGCGCAGGCCGGCCTCAACGCTGGAGACCGAGGCAAGGTGCAGGCCGCATCACAGGAACTGACCGCTGCCACGGGCGACTTGCAGGAATGGGTAAAGCGAAGCTGGGCGCTGAAAACCGTTCCGCAATTTTCCTGGGCCTCAAGCCAGAAGCGGGTTTCAGGGGCTCTGATAGAGGATATTTGCGGAACCGAAATTCTCGTAAGTAACTGATTTTGTGTAGCTTTCGCGTGGACTCATAATCCGCCTCCGAAAGGACATCGTCGGTTCGAATCCGACCCGGCCCACCAAGGGTTGAAAAAAGGGTTCCGAGTTTTCGGAGCCCTTTTTATCTGGCGTGAAGCTGAGTTATCAAATGCCGCGATACGGCGCTTGCGCCGTGTTATTAGCCTGTTCTGACAGATTCCGATCCGGCTGCTGTTGCCGGGCGAAGCGTGTCCGTCGTTGGCTCTGGTGAATTCAAAAACGCGCTTCGCATTCATCCCGCGCGTGCAAACAGGCTTGTTATTCGACTGGTCTTGTGTCGGTCAATACCGCCCTTTGCCTTCTCGCTCGCGCCGCTAAAAATCCCCGTGCTTCAATCTTGGTCTGCGGATATCCGCGCGATCAGTCCGGCGCTTCTCCTTGCCTTGGCGGTGCACCGCACAGACCGGGTTGCGATGCGTCGGCAATCTCACTAGCAGTCGGTCCAAACTTCGTTCCGTGGGAATGGCACGTCGTTTGCGGCAGGTCGGCTTCCGCGCCAAATCAATAACGAGAACCACCATGCGATCCGACCACACCGCTGCCGAATTGACCCAGGCTCAAGCACCGCCAGCCATGCCGCTCGACAACGCTAGGGAAAGCGTGTCGAAAAGGCAGGTCCGCGCGTTGGCGCGCGTCACCTTCTGCTTTGCGTGGCTGTTCGGGTTGGAACCGTTCTTGACGGGGCCGCCCGACGACGAGTCGCGCTTGCAACAACCACACACAAGCTTTGCTCTGCCAGGAACTAGGGAAACTCCGTGGAAAAAGGAGGACGGCTCCGCCGTTCAATAAATACGGAAGGCAGTTCGATGTTTGCCATCCGCTTCCAGCACAGGCTTTTGTCACGCGGCGGTCAGCGCCGCAATTTACTTCGGGCAACACCCGTCCTGAAGGCTTCTCCATTCGACGCTCGCGCTTTGCAAAACGCCACCAAGCCAGAGGCGCGTAGCCGCAACAAGAATTCATAAGACCGCCTGTGGACGGGTTTTTATTGGCGCAAGCCGGGCAAAGCCCCGACACGCAGGCAGTGAGCGCCATGCGCAGGCGGTGCGTCCCATATCCACGAACGAATATTCAATGCGACCGTGAAATGAATTAATCGTGCATTAAACGCATCGGCTAATTGCCCGTCCGCACGAAGATCGCATTAACTCAATTTAGTTCCCGGTTTTCTAAAATAAATTTACCCCACGTCCCAATACGCTTTGCGCAATTGCCTGATTTTCGGGCAATCAACGGACTTCTCTATTGATCGTTCCGACCCGATTACGTCAGGCGTATTAAAACAGTGTTGCATGCGCACAACTTTGAATATTGAGACGTTGCAAATAACTTGTGGCGAGCGCAGTCGTGCCGAGCGTCAAATCTTGCGATAAATATAGGGAAAACAATAACTTAATGCCATCGGCCAGCGGATTGTTGCGGAATTTGAAAAATCCTGTTGCGCATATTGCCGGCGTCGCTACCAGGGTGTCCCCCTACACTCACGCTTCGTTTGCAGGGTGCCCGGCTGATCCGAAGCGGTTCGGCTAACAGGGCGGCGGCACGTGCGACGCATGCGCTGCTGAGGCAGGTCCCGCTCCCCGCGTAAATTTATCGAACTGGAGTCCCACATGAAAAAGAGTCTCATCGTCGTTGCGGTTGCCGCATCGTTCGCATCCGTCGCTCACGCACAAAGCAGCGTGACCCTGTATGGTCTGTTGGACGCGGGCCTGACGTACACGAGCAACGTCAACCACAACTCCAAGTGGGCAGCAGGTAGCGGCGGCATCAACCAAAGCATGTTCGGTCTGCGCGGTTCGGAAGACCTGGGCGGCGGTCTGAAGGCTATCTTCACGTTGGAAAGCGGCTTCAACGTCAACAACGGCAAGTTCGCCAACAACAACGGCATGTTCAACCGTCAAGCGTTCGTCGGTCTGTCGAGCGAGCAATTCGGTACGGTCACGCTGGGCCGTCAATACGACGCAGCTCAAGACTACCTGGCACCGCTGACCGCAACGGGCAGCTGGGGCGGTACGTACTTCGCGCACCCGTTCAACAACGACAACCTGAACACGAACGGCGGCCTGTCGGTCAACAACTCGGTCAAGTACTCGAGCGCTAACTACGCTGGCTTCACGTTCGGCGGCACGTACGGCTTCTCGAACCAGGCTGGCGCATTCGCAAACAACCGCCAGTACAGCGTCGGTGCTGCATACCAGTGGCAAGGCCTGCATCTGGGCGCTGCTTACGCACAGCAGAACAACCCGGCTGCAAACGCCACCGGCGCTTCGGACGGCGTGCTGGCGAACACGGCGGGCACCCTGCAGGGCGACTTCCGTCAACGTCAGTTCGGCGCAGCTGCTTCGTACGCATTCGGCCCGGCAATGGTGGGTGTGGCCTGGACGCAGTCGCGTGTTGACAACCTCGTCGGCGCAGCAGCTGGTCAACGCCAAGGCCATTCGAACAACTACGAAGTCAACGGCAAGTACAACGTCACACCGGCTCTGGGTCTGGGCGTTGCTTACACGTTCACGGACGCACGTGGCTACGGTGTCAACGCTGACGGCAACGACATGAAGACCCGTTACCACCAGATCGGCCTGCAGGCTGACTACTCGCTGTCGCGTCGTACGGACGTCTACGCTCAAGCCGTGTACCAGCACGCAATGGGCGACGGCGGTGTCGCTTCGATCTACAGCGGCGACAACACGCAACTGCCGTCGTCGTCAAAGAACCAGACGGCTGCTACGGTCGGTCTGCGTCACCGCTTCTAAGCTTCAGCAGAACCTGGTCGCAGGACAAAAAGGTGCCGCTCGCGGCACCTATTTTATGGGCGCGGCAATTTGAGGTACGGCGTCCGGTCGCTGCTGAAACCGGATACCGCACCCGCTGCGCCCCGCGCTCGTCGCGGGGCCCTGGCGGACCCCGCCGCCCGCTTTAGAAAATCGTCCGCAGACCGAGTGCAACGCCGGTCTGATTGTTGCGGCCCGGCAATTCAACCGAAGCGGCGCCCGACACCTTGTCGAAATCGATCGTGCCGTACACCTCGGTGCGCTTCGACAACGCATACTCGGCCAGCGCCACAAAGGTAAAGCAATAGCCGCTGCCCACTTGACCATTGCCGATCGCCGCATTGGACATATGGTCGTAGTACGCCGCGCCGGTCAGTGTGAGCGCGGGCGTCGCCTGCCACGTGACGCCGGCAAACGGACCGTTGTCGATGCGACCGGATCCCTTCACGATATCGACGCCCGGCACGAGCGTCTGCTGCGCCAGCGCGCTATCGACGAAGCCCGTGTCGTCCCCTTCGAATGCAGATAGCCGCGTACAGCGTGATCGAACTCTGTGCCGAGGCCTGCTCTGATGTCACGGCGAGGGCAGCCCCGCCCACGAGTGCGGCGGTATTGAGGAGTCTTATTTGTCTCACTGGAATTCCTGCGTATGCGGTTATGGATTTTCGATTCAAACGCGGCGCGCGCAGCTGGGTCGCGCGCCGGGCGCGCCGATGATAGACCACGACCTTCGCCACGCCATCAGTCCTCTGACGCAATAACGTATTGCGATTTCTGACGATTGCGCCTGGCCATCTGACAAGAATTAACTTTCGCGGAAGCGAGCTTCGGTTAATCTCAAAATTGATTGCTTCATAGACCTTATCTTCGCGGCGACGCTAGCACATGTGCTGCATGTGCGCGTTCTTACTGCATGAATACTGCCCCTGCAAACTCACCGGCTGATTGGCCGTCCATTCAGGATTTGAGCGACGAGCAATGGCAGCGCATCGCGCCGCTGCTGCCTGAAATGCTGGACCACGGACCTCGTCGTGGCCGTCCCAACGTCGATATCCGCTGGGTGTTGAACAGTGTGATGTGGGTGCTGCATACGCGCGCGCCCTGGAAAGCGATGCCTGAGCGCTACGTGGCTTATCAGACCGCGCATCGCTATTACCTGCGCTGGAAGAGGTCAGGCGTGCTGGCCGCCATCGCGCTCGCGCTGTTCAAGACCGATGCGATCCTGGAGCGGCCCAGCACGCGCAAGGGCGACGTGCGCGCCGATTAGGTCGTTCAAGACCGCGCGTTGTTCGGGCGGCGACAAACAGTAGAAAAGCCGTCACACCGGGCAACCTGGGACGGCTTTTTTTCAGTCGGGCGGGAAAGCACCGCGCTCGATCACACATGCGGTTCGACTTCGAACACGGCAACGGTGGTATGCCGCAGACGTTGCGGTTAGTTCATCGAATGAGCCGGCGGCGGCCTCGGCCGGCTCCGACGAACGCAGCGTTGCAAGGCCTTCACCGCTAGATCTGTTCCTGGCCGAACGCACACAGGCGTTCGAGGTCGAGCACGTCGATCTGGTTGTACGAGAGGCGCAAGATCTGCAACCTTTCGAGGTTTTGCAGCGCCTGATTGATCCGCTGGCGCGAGACGCCCGCTAGCAGCCCGACTTCTTCCTGCGAAATGGCGAGCGTGCGGCCCGTGTCGGGATAAAGGTCCGGGTTGAACAATTGCGCGAGCGATTGCGCGACGCGCGCGTCCACGTCCAGCAACCGGCTATTCTGGATCGACGCGATGAATTCACCCATGCGGTTGTTCAGTTGCCGGATCACGAAGCCCGTGAACGGCAGGCTCGACTCCAGCAGCGCATGGAAGGTCGCGGACGGCACGAACATGACCAGCGACGGCTGAATCGTGGCCACGTCGTATTTGCGCAATTCGCGCTTGATCACGCTGCCTTCGCCGAACCAGCCTCCGGGCGGCACGCCGGACAGCGTGCAACTGCGTCCTGAAGCGTTGTAGATGGCGAGTTTGATGAGGCCGGAATGCACGCCGATCCAGTAGTCCGACGGCTCCTGGCGGCGCGCGACCCACGCTCCGCCTTCCAGATGCTCGGCGGCGAGCGCCCGAAACCACGCGCAGGTGGCGAACAGCCGCGCCAGATCGGCGCGCGCCACCCGTTCCGGCCGGTGCGGGCGGGCGTCTGGGAGGGCGGTGAGCCTGGCGTCGTTCATAAGCGGCTTAAGAGCGTTTGCGGCTGAAGTCGGTTCAGGGGGCCACGGGTGCACTACTCTGTCATTTGAATGACAGACAGTTCACTATGACCTTGTTAGGCTAGACCATCAATCAGAACGATCGACGGCGCGGCTCGCGCCTCAGGAGACGATGCAATGAAGCACATGTTCGAAGAAGGTCTCGAGCGGCGTGAGGCCAATTATGTCCCGCTGACGCCCATCGATTTCATCGTGCGCGCAGCGGAAGTCTACGGCGAGCGGCTGGCGGTCGTCCATGGGGAGATTCGCCGCAGCTGGCGTGAGACCTACGAGCGCGCGCGGCGTCTGGCCAGTGCGCTGCGGCAGGTCGGTATCGAACGCGGCGATACGGTCGCCGCGCTGCTGCCCAACATCCCGCCGATGATCGAAGCGCACTTCGGTGTGCCGATGGCCGGGGCGGTGCTCAATACGCTCAATACGCGGCTCGACGTGTCGTCGCTATTGTTCATGCTGCGTCACGGCGAGGCGAAGGCGCTGATCGTCGATACCGAGTACGGCGAATTCGCGCGCCGCGCGGCGCTGGAATTCCCCGGGCTGCGCGTGATCAGCGTGGCCGACGCGATGCCCGCCGACCCCGCGCAATTCATCCGCGCGACGGACTACGAAGCGTTCCTGCAATCCGGCGACCCGGCATTCGCATGGACCCAGCCGGCCGACGAGTGGGGCGCCATTGCGCTGAACTACACGTCGGGCACGACCGGCGATCCGAAGGGCGTGGTCTACCACCATCGCGGCGCCTATCTGAATGCGCTCAGCAATATCCTCGAATGGGACATGCCCAAGCATGCGGTCTACCTGTGGACCCTGCCGCTGTTCCACTGCAACGGCTGGTGTTTTCCGTGGACCGTTGCCGCGCGTGCGGGCGTCAACGTCTGCTTGCGCAAGTTCGACGCCAGGACGGTGTTCGACCTGATTCGCCGCGAGGGCATCACGCACTATTGCGGCGCGCCGATCGTCCAGAGCGCGCTTGCCAATGCGCCAGCCGAATGGCGCGAGGGCATCACGCATCGCGTGTCGACGATGGTGGCGGGCGCGGCGCCCGCACCGGCGGTGATCGCGAAGATGAAGGAGATCGGTTTCGATCTGACGCACGTGTACGGGCTGACCGAAACCTACGGGCCCGCCGCGGTCTGTGCGAAGCAGCAAGCGTGGGACGCGCTCGACGACAGCGAGCGCGCCGAACTGAATGCGCGCCAGGGCGTGCGCTATCACTTGCAAGCGGCGGTGACCGTGCTCGATCCGGACACGCTCGCGCCGGTGCCCGACGACGGCGAAACGCTGGGCGAGATCATGTTTCGCGGCAATATCTGCATGAAAGGCTATCTGAAGAACGAGCGCGCGACTGAAGCGACCTTCCATGGCGGCTGGTTCCATACCGGTGATCTCGGCGTGCGGATGCCCGATGGCTACATCCGCATTCGCGATCGCAGCAAGGACATCATCATTTCAGGCGGGGAGAACATCTCGAGCATCGAGGTCGAAGACACGCTGTACCGTCACCCGGCGGTAGCGGTTGCCGCCGTGGTGGCGATGGCCGATCCGAAGTGGGGCGAGGTGCCGTGCGCCTTCGTCGAACTCAAGGAAGGCGCTCAGGTGACCGAGGCGGAGATCATCGCGCACTGCCGGTTGTTTCTGGCCGGATACAAGTTACCGAAGGCGGTGCGTTTCGGCGAATTGCCGAAGACGTCGACCGGCAAAATTCAGAAATTCGAACTGCGAGCGCGAGTCAAGGCGGAACGAGGCGAATAGAGCGCGGGTTGCGTAGCGTGCCGGATGGCGCGCTACTACCGTTCGTATGACCGCTATTGGAACTGCGTGGTGCTCGCACGCAGGCGCGGAATCAGGAGCGTGTCATCGCGCCATAGACCGCGCGCTCAACCGCGCGTGTCGACCCAATGATGTGCCCAGCGCGCCGAGTGCTGCAAAGCCTGTTCTTCGTTCGCGAAGTAGTCGAGCGAATAGAACTGGTAGCGCCCTTCGGTACGCGCGCTGTCGGCGCGTTCGAGCAGCAGGTTGGATGAAAAGCTACCGTCGGGCAAACGATGTGCCGAGGGTTTGACGGCATAGCCGTTGTAATGATGATTATGTTTGGATTGCATTCTATATTTTAATAATGTTCGAGTGCGCGCCTGCCGTACGAACCCGTTATGCGAGTTACACGGACGAGCTGATTCAAAGCCATTGCGAGCCGAATCCTGACGCAGTCGGGAAGCGAAAAAATGGGCGTTGAAGCCGGAGGGGAGAATGAGGTGCAACGAGGCGTTTGGCGCTCAGGCAAGCTGCTTGAATGAATGCAGCTAAAAAGCGATTGCGCCAACTGTGGGAGACAAAGCTCCGCGAGGATGTCGCTGCAGCCCGATGTCCGTTGCCGGACACCGAGCCCTTCAAACTTACAGCGGCTTGATGTTAGCCGCTTGCAGACCCTTCGGGCCTTGCTTCGTTTCGAAGCTCACCTTCTGATTTTCAGCCAGCGTCTTGAAGCCGTCGCTGCGAATTTCGGAGAAGTGCGCGAACAGGTCGTCGCCGCCCTTGTCCGGGGTGATGAAGCCAAAGCCTTTGCTGTCGTTGAACCACTTAACGGTACCGGTATCCATGAAGAATCCTTGAGGAAAAAATAGAAAAATTTGCTCTGGTGAAGAGCGCGTGAAGCGTCAAGGAGGGAGAGGACAACGAATACCGCTGAGGAGCGAGACATTGATGAACAGCAATCGAACTTCTTGAACTTCGGGTGCCACAGTAACCGCCGGAGCATGTCAGCGTCAACACATAACTTGTAACTGTTTGGTTGGACATCGCAAATCGCTGTCGCTGGACGCGTGGCGATAGGGCCCTGGTTCCCGGCATGGCGCGTCGGTCGACGCGCCATGCCGTTCAAGCCGTACAGCGAGCAGTGAGCGCTTTAGATGCCTACTTTATGTGCGGTCAGAATCAGGCGCAATCCGAGAGCAGCCACCGCGCTCGAAGCAACGCGATCGATCCAGGCTTTCCACTGCAAATAGATTTCGCGCGGCCGTTTGCTCGAAAAGCACAACGCGACGACCGTGTACCAGCCGGCCTCGATCGCGAAGATCGCAGGCGGCAGCGCCAAATAGCACCACAACGGCGGATGCTGCGGAAGCAGCGCCGCGAAGATACTGCCGTAGTAGACGGCCGTTTTCGGATTGCTGAGTTGCGTGCTCAAACCGATCCAGAAAGATTTGCGCGGATTGGTGGAGGCGGTTTGTGCCGCGTCGAACGCGAGCGGTTTGGCCGCGCCGCGCCAGATTTTCGACGCAAGGTAGATCAGGTAGACGCCGCCCGCGACCTTCAGGCCGACGTAGAGCCATTCGACCGTGGCCAGCAATGTGTAGAGGCCGAGCAATGCGATACCGCTGAAGAACACGCCGCCAATGCCCATGCCGAGCGCGGTAGCAAGACCATCGCCACGCGACAGCCCGATCGCATTGCGAGCAACGATGACGAAGCTCGGTCCCGGACTCATTGCGCCTAGAAGTAGCGCGGCCAGGATGGTGAGGATGGCGGTTGAGGCGGGCATTGTCGTGTCTCCTATGCGCGCTTCACAGGTCGAAGAATACGGTTTCCTTGTCGCCCTGCATGTGGATGTCGAAGCGGTACACATTGGCGCTATTCGGCTCGCGACGCGCGATCAGCGTGCCGCGCCGGTCGGCCGGAACCGCTGCCAGCACGGCATCCCGTTCGTTCGCCTGCGCTTCGTCCTCGAAATAGATGCGCGTGAACGTGTGCAGCAGCATACCCCGCATCGTCAGGATCACATTCACGTGCGGCGCTTCATCCGGGCTGACGCGGCCAGGCTTCACCGTTTGCACGATAAAGCGCTTGTGCGGATCCGTGCCGGTGCCCACGCGTGCAAAGCCGCAAAAACCGGTCTTCAGGATTTCGTCGCGCGACTCCGGGAAGTGGCCGTTGGGGTCTACTTGCGACATTTCGATCATCGCATCGCCGACCACCTTGCCGTCGCCGTCGAACACCTGGCCGACGATCGTGATGTGCTCGCCAGCCGCTTCGCGCTCGGCGATCACGGACGTGAACAGGCTCTTGTAGTCGAAGTCGTATTGCTGCGGGCAGAGACCGTAGGCGAAGTAAGGTCCAACGGTTTGCGAAGGCGTTTGCTTCAGAGTGGTCATGGCTTAGCGCTCCATCGGAGTTTCGTTGGGGCCGCGCAGCACGATGTCGAAATCGTAGCCGAGCGCATAGGCCTCTTTCGTGGTGTCGAGCGAGAAGCTCGCGATCATGCGTTCGCGGGCATGCTCCGGCGTGCCCTGGTAAATCGGGTCGAAGGCCAGCAGCGGGTCGCCGGGGAAGTACATCTGCGTGACGAGGCGCGAGCCGAAGTGGTCGCCGAACAGCGAGAAGTGGATATGGTTGGGACGCCACGCATTCGGGTGGTTGCCCCACGGATAGGCACCCGGCTTGATCGTCAGGAAGCGGTAGCGGCCTTCGTTGTCGGTGAGGCAGCGGCCCGCGCCGAGGAAGTTCGGGTCGAGCGGCGCGTCGTGCTGATCGGCCTTGTGCACATAACGGCCGGCCGCGTTGGCTTGCCAGATTTCGACCAGCGTATTGCGCACCGGGCGGCCGCCTTCGTCGAGCACCCGGCCCGTCACGATGATGCGCTCGCCGAGCGGCTCGCCGTTGCGCACCGCGTTGCGCGTCAGATCGTGATCGAGCGCGCCGAGGTCGTCCGTGCCATAGACCGGCACGCGCTGGTCGCGCAGTTTTTCCTTCAGCGGAATCAGCGGGCGCGTCGGGCCGCGTTTGACCGACGAACCGTAGCCGGGATAGATGTACGAGGGGTGGGACGTGAAGTCACGCGGGGTGAGAAGGGAATCTTCCATCAGTGTCTCCTTCGAGCAATTGTGGGATACGGCGTTATGGAGGGACTTTATCCAACCCGAGCGGTTATGCAAAATGACGTTTTCGCTCTTTTCGTATAACCTCTCGTTATGCAACGCAGTCTCGCGGACAGCCGCGTCAAATTCCGCCATCTCCAGTGCTTTCTGGCCGTCGCCCAGTTCGGCAGCGTCCAGCGGGCTGCCGACAGCCTGTCGATCACCCAGCCCGCCGTTTCCAAGACGGTCGCCGAACTCGAGGCGATTCTCGGCGTGAAGCTGTTCGAGCGCGGCCGCCACGGTGCCGTGCCGACCCGCGAGGGGCAACTGTTCATGCCGCACGCAAGCGCATGTGTCAGCGCGCTGCGCCAGGGTGTCGATCTGCTGGCGCGCGCGGAAGGCGCGGCTGCGGCGACGCTGGAAATCGGGATTCTGCCGACCGTCGCGGCGGCGTTGATCCCGCCGGTGCTGAAGCGGTTCGCGGTGCTCTGGCCGCGCGTGATCGTGCGCCTCGCGACCGGCGCGAACCCGGAATTGCTCGAGCGGCTGAAAGCGGGCACGATCGAATTTGCAATTGGGCGCCTGGCCGATCCGGAGCGGATGGTCGGCCTCAGTTTCGAGCAGCTGTTCACCGAGCCGCTGATTGCGGTGGTGCGCGCTGGGCATCCGTTGGCGCTGGGGCCGGGCTTGCCGGCTCCGTCGCTGGAGGAGTTTCCGGTTGTGCTGCCGCCGTTCGGTACGCTGATCCGTCAATCGGCCGAGAGTCTGTTGAGCGCCTGGGGTGTGCAGCCGCTGTCGGCGTTCGTCGAAGTGTTGTCGGTCTCGACGGGCCGCGCGTTGACGCTCGAGAATGGCGCAGTGTGGTTCGTGCCGCTGAGCGCAGTGGAATATGAGCTGGCGCATGGCATGCTGGTACGTTTGCCGCTGCCTTTCGCGGGCACCGGGGAGCCGGTCGGTTTGATCCGGCGCTCGGACACGCAGCCGTCGCCGGTTGGGCGGGCGTTCATCGAGGCGGTGCGCGAGGTTGCGCAGCAGCGTATGGCGGCGGCTGCGGGTAAGGCTGCGCAGAAGCGTGGGCGAAGCCGGGTGTCGAGAAGTTGATGCAGGTTGCCGGCTGGTGCGGGCGGTCACCGCAGTTCGCGCGATGCAGGCAGCAGGTAGCCAGCCGCGCGCCGATCAGCGTGATCTGCGCCGCTCCCCCCCCCCCCCGCATATGAACCATCCAGTACAAAATGAAGGTTGCGAACGCCCCGCCACCCGGTGTACAAACACGGTGCAAAAGCCGTCGCGGGCCGCGTTTGCCGTGGCACACCACGCAGCCGCTGCCACCCTGCGGGTAGTCGGCGGCTTGCACCGACCACGAGAGACACCGCACACAGCGTCGAAAGACTGTACAAGGAGATTGCCATGCCCAGCGACTTGCCCACTCCAGACGCCGCGCTGCGCGCCGTGTCGGCGCCTGAGCACAATCCGCTCGGCACTGCCGGCCTCGAATTCGTCGAGTTCGCCGCGCGCGAGCCGCAGGCGCTCGGCGACACCTTCACCAAACTCGGTTTCAAGGCGATCGCGCGCCATATCAGCAAGGACGTCACGCTGTATCGGCAGGGCGAGATGAATTTTCTGCTCAACGCCGAGCCCGATTCATTCGCCGCGCGCTACGCCGAGGAGTACGGCGTGGGCATCTGCGCGATCGGCATTCGCGTGGCCGACGCGCAGCGCGCGTTCGATCGCGCGATCGAACTCGGCGCGTGGGCGTTCGAAGGCGAGAAAATCGGCGTGGGCGAATTGCTGATTCCGGCAATCCAGGGCATCGGCGACTCGCACATCTATTTCGTCGACCGTTGGCGCGGGCGCGGCGGCCAGCGTGGCGGCCTCGGCGACATCTCGATCTTCGACATCGACTTCCGGCCGATCGAGATCGACACGGCGCACGCCGACCTGAGCCATACCGGCATGGGCCTTGTCGCGGTCGACCATCTGACGCAAACGGTCGGCGAGGGCCGGATGCAGGAATGGCTCGACTTCTATCGCGACCTGCTCAACTTCCGCGAGATTCACGAGCTGCACGCGAACTGGCATGTGTCGGCGGAATCGCGCGTGATGGTGTCGCCATGCGGCGCGATCCGCGTGCCGCTGTATGAAGAAGGCACGCGCCGGACCAACCTGATGCACGAGTATCTGCCGGACCACCCGGGCGAAGGCGTGCAGCATATCGCGCTCGCCACCGACGATATCCTCGCGTGCGTCGAGCAGTTGCTCGCGAACGGCGTCGAATTCGTCGAACCGCCGCCGCGCTATTACGATCAGCTCGACGCGCGTCTGCCCGGCCATGGGCTCGACGTCGAGCGGCTCAAGCGCACGCACGTTCTGGTGGATGGCGAGATCGGCGCCGACGGCGTGCCGTTGCTGTTTTTCCAGACCTTCGTGCGCCGCCGCGCCGGCGAGATCTTCTTCGAGATCGTGCAGCGCCAGGGGCACCACGGCTTCGGCGAAGGCAATCTGGCCGCGCTCGCGCAGGCACGCGAGGCCGGCGTTTGAGCACTGGCCGCGTGCCTGATCGAGCGTGCGATCAGGCGGTAGCGGGTTTGCCGGCCAACTCGGGATAGACCGCGCTGTAGGCCGCGGCTTCCTGCAACAGCCACGCGCGGAAACTCGCGAGCGGCTTGCCGTGGCTTAGCTCGGTCGGATAGACGAGGTAGTACGCCGAGTCCGCGACGGCCGGCGTGTCGAGCGGTATCACGAGCCCAAGCCGTTCGAGCTGCGTATCGACGAAAAAGCGCGGCACCAGCGCGATGCCCAGACCGGCCGCGGCGGCGCTGATCAACATCGTGTGGAGTTCGTAACGCACGCCCTGCATGGTCCGGTTGTCGTCGACGTCCAAATTCGCGAACCATGCCGCCCAGCCGTCCGGCCGGGTGGTGGAGTGCAGCAGCGGATAATCCAGCAGTTCGGCCGCCTGCCGCACGGGCCGCTTCAGCAGACCCGCCGCACACACCGGTACCACTTCCTCGCAGAACAGAAAATCCGCCGACGTGCCCGGCCAGGTCGGCTTGCCGTAGTGAATCGCCGCTTCGAAATGGGTCTCGGCGAACGGGAACGTGCCGGTGCGCACGCCCATGTTCACGCGCACGTCCGGATACTGCGTATTGAATGCCGCGAGCCGCGGAATCAGCCATTGCGACGCGAACGTGGGCAGCACCGCCAGCTCCAGATAGCCGCCGCCGCTGCCATGCGCGATGATCGACAGCGTGTCGCGGTCGAGTTGCTCCAGCGAGCGCCGCACTTGCGCGCTATAGACCTTGCCCGCCTTCGTCAGCACCACGCGCTGTTTGACGCGCACGAACAGCCGCACGCCGAGATTGCTCTCCAGCGTATTGACCTGCCGCGACACCGCGCTTTCGGTGAGGAACAGTTCGCGCGCCGCATGCGTGAAGCTTTCGTGTCGCGCGGCGGCTTCGAAAGCGAGCAGCGCGCCCATGTTGGGGATCTTGAATTTTCGCATGTTGATTCCAAAAACGCATTAAGTGGCGATTTTATCTCGCTTTACGGCGGCGCTGCGGATTTTGAATAATCTCGCCTTCAAGATGGCCGCGCTGCCTTATGCGTCTTGGCCGGCTGGCCCTGTCGAGCGCTTGGGCGAGCGCCCGAAGCGCTCCGTGGAGAACCGCTATGCGAAACATCAAGAATGCGAATATCGAACAACTGCTGCTGAAACTGCTGGGCGCCGACAAGACCGCGCGGCTCTTCGCGACGCTGAACCATCCGTGCACCCTCAACGAATGGGAAGATGGCAGCGTCACGCGCGCGGAACTCGCTCAGGCGATGAACATGGCGCTATTCGAAGACCTGCTCGCGCGCTCGGCGAATGGCCGTCAGTACACCGAGCAGACGCTTGCCGCCGGTGGCAGCGTGTACTTCGATCACGGCGCGCTGCGCACGGTGCGCTGGCCGCACAGCGGCGCGCTGCCGCCCGGCGAAGCGGCGTTCGCACGCATTCTGCGGCCGCTCGGCTTCAGCATCAACGGCCGCTATCCGCTCGACCGCCTCGGCATGACGGGCCGCGCGTGGGCGCATGACGACGCGCCCGATGAGATCGCGCAGTTCTTCGTCAGCGAACTGCATCCGGAGCGTTTCTCGGCGGCGTTTCAACAGGCGGTGACGAATGTGATCGGCACGTCGCGCGATCCGCTGACGCCGCGTGCCGCCGGCCAGTTGTGGGAACTCGAACGCGACGGCGTGCTGCCGCTCGACGCGGCGCATGAATTGCTGCCGGTGATCGTCGGCGCCTTCGCGCGCCAGCACGAGACGCCACGCGAAGCCGATTACGAAGTATTGTTGCAGGAGTCGGCGGAAATGGCGTGGATCGCGACCGAAGGCAACGCGTTCAATCACGCCACCGATCGCGTCGAGGACGTGTTCAAACTGTCCGACGACGAGAAGGCCAAGGGGCGTCCGATGAAACCGGAAGTCGAGCGCTCGCGTTCGGGCCGGGTGTTTCAGACCGCGTATCGCGCGGACATCGTGCGGCGCGAATTCAAGGCGGCTGACGACAGCGTCGTGACGCGCGACGTGCCAGGTTCGTTTTACGAGTTCATCACGCGCAAGCGGAGTTTCGATCAGGACGCGCGCCGCTGGGAAACGGACCTGCGTTTCGACGCGGGCAACGCGCAGGGCATCTTCAAGATGACCGCGAGTCAGGCGGCCTGAACATAAAGCGGCAGCGTGGGCGTGCGGGCATGTGGGCTTGCGGCATCGCAGACGAGGAGCGCAGTGGGAACATCATTGGATGAAGAACAGGGCGCGGGCGCGCATGCGTTGAATCATGCCGGGCCGCGCACGTTGAACGAGCGGCGCGTCGCTATGCCTTTCACGGGCACCGCCGCTGTGATGCAGGCGCTCGAGGGCGACTTGCGCCGGCATGTGCGCGGCGAAGTGCGTTTTGATCAGGGATCCAAAGCGTTATATGCGGCGGATGCGTCGAACTATCGGCAAGTTCCGCTCGCTGTCGTCGTCCCTGCGGATGTCGACGATCTGCTCGCCACGCTCGCCGCCTGCCGCCGCAACGACGTGCCGTTTCTCGCGCGCGGCGGCGGCACGTCGCAGAACGGCCAATGCGTGAACGTCGCAGTCGTGGCCGACGCGAGCAAGTATGTGAACCGCGTCGTGTCGGTCGATCCAGTCGCGCGTGTGGCGATCGTCGAGCCGGGCGTGGTCTGCGATACGTTGCGCGATGCCGCCGAACAGCACGGCCTCACGTTCGCGCCCGATCCGGCGACGCATAGCCGCTGCACGCTCGGCGGCATGATCGCCAACAACTCGTGCGGCGCGCATTCGGTGATGGCCGGCAAGACGGTCGAAAACGTCGAGGCGCTCGAAATCGCGACCTTCGACGGCGCGCGCTTCTGGGTCGGCCCCACCTCCGACGACGAACTCGAACGCGTCATCGCCACGGGCGGCCGCCAGGGCGAAATCTACGCCGCGCTCAAGCAGTTGCGCGACACGTACGCCGCGCAGATTCGCGCGAAATTCCCGCGGATCAAGCGGCGCGTGTCAGGCTTCAATCTCGATCAACTGCTGCCGGAAAACGGCTTTAACGTTGCGCGTGCGCTGGTCGGCACGGAAGGCACGTGCGCGGTGACGTTGCAGGCGAAAGTGCGCCTCGTGAAGAGTCCGGCGCAGCGCGTGATCGTCGTGGTCGGCTTTACGGATATCTATACGGCCGCGGACGCCGTGCCGCATTTCATGCGCTACGGGCCGATTGCGATCGAAGGACTCGACCGCGCGATCATTCGCGGCTTGCAGGCACGCGGGTTGAAGAAGGACGAGATCGCGTTGCTGCCGCAAGGCGATGCGTGGGTCGTGCTCGAATTCGGCGCGGACACGCAAGACGAGGTGCTGCGCGAGGCGCAAGCCGCCGCCGCGTATTTCTCGTCGGGCGAAGCGGGGCCGAACGTTTCGGCGATGCTTGTCGAAGACCGCGCGCTGCAGGCGAAGGTGTGGTCGATCCGTGAGACGGGAGCGTCGGCGGTGGCGTTGTCGGTCGATTCAGGCACGCCCGATCCGGTGGTCGGCTGGGAAGATGCGGCGGTCGATCCGCTACGCCTCGGCGATTATTTGCGCGCGTTCCAGGCGCTGGTGGATCGCTACGGCTACGAAACGAGTCTCTACGGCCATTTCGGCGATGGCTGCGTCCATGCGCGCATTACCTTCGATTTGCGCAGCGCGTCAGGTGTGTCGACATGGCGCAAGTTTCTGCGCGAGGCTGCGGAGCTGGTGGTCGAATTCGGCGGCTCGCTGTCGGGCGAACACGGCGACGGCCAGGCCAAGGCCGAGTTCTTGCCGATCATGTACGGCCCCGAACTGATGCAGGCGATGGAGCAGTTCAAGGCGATCTGGGACCCGGCCAATCGGCTGAATCCTGGCAAGGTGGTGCATGCGTATCGTGCCGACGAGAACCTGCGGATGGGGCCGGCCTACAAGCCGGTGACGCTGCAAACCAGGCTCACGTTCGCCAGTCAGGAGGGCGACGGCTTTCAGCGCGAGATCGAGCGATGTATCGGCATGGGCAAGTGCCGCTCGCTCGAAGGCGGCACGATGTGTCCGAGTTATCGCGCGACGCGTGAGGAGAAGTATTCGACGCGTGGCCGCGCGCATCTGTTCTGGGAAATGTTGCAGGGCGACGTGATCGCCGATGGCTGGCAAAGCCGCGAAGTGAAAGAGGCGCTCGATACCTGCCTCGCGTGCAAGGGCTGCAAATCCGATTGCCCGACGCATACGGATATGGCTTCATACAAGGCGGAATTTCTTTCGCATTACTATGAGACGAATCGCCGGCCACGTCAGGCGCTGTTCATGGGGCGGATCGGCCAATGGGCGCCGTGGGCGGCGCGCTTTGCGCGTCTGACGAACTTCGTGACGAGGGCGCCGGGGCTAGCTTCGGTCGGCAAGTGGGTCGCCGGAGTGGCGCAGGCGCGCGCGTTGCCGAAGTTCGCTGAGTCGACTTACAGGCAGATCGCGCGCCGCGCGCCGCAAACGGCGCATGACGCTCGCGGCGACGTGAAGAAAGTCATCCTCTGGGTGGATACGTTCAACGATCACTTCACGCCCGAGATCGCGCAGGCCGCCGCCGACGTGCTGAAACAATTAGGTTGGCACGTCGTGCTGCCGAAGAACCGTTTGTGCTGCGGACGTCCGCTGTATGACTTCGGTTTGCTCGAGCGTGCACGCGAACTGCTCACGCACATTCTCGACAACCTCGCGGACGATATCGCCGCCGGCGTGCCGCTGGTCGGTCTCGAACCGGGTTGTTTATCGGTGTTCAAGGACGAACTGCTGAAGCAACTGCCGGGTCACGCTTTGGCGAAGAAGCTGTCGGCGCAAACTTTTCTGTTCTCCGATTTCGTCGCGCGTCAGCCGTTCGACTGGCCGACGCTCGCCGCCGACGTGATCGTGCACGGGCACTGTCATCAGAAGGCGCTGTTCGGCATGCAGGGCGACACCGCGCTGCTGAACAAACTCCGTGTGAAATGGAAGCTGCTCGACACGGGATGCTGCGGCATGGCGGGATCGTTCGGCTTCAACGCGGAGCACCACGCGCTTTCGCAGAAGATCGGCGAAGACAAGCTGTTTCCGGCGGTGCGTGAAGCGACCGCGGCGAATGCCAGGACGATCGTGCTAACCAACGGCTTCAGTTGCCGTGAGCAGATCGAGCAGGGGACGGGGCATCACGCGATGCATATCGCGCAACTGGCGCAGCGGGCTTTGGCGGCGCGATAAGCTTTATCGCAACGCGCACGTCGGCAACGCGCACATCGGCAACGCACACGCACACCACCGCGCCGCGCGTGCGGCTGCATTATTTCTTCGTCGATTCGACGGCGGCCGGCGCTTGCGGGATGTCGGCGCTGGTCGCCATCCACAACACTTCGGCGTCTTCGTCGCTGGTGGAGACCGCCGCGTGGCCGGTGCGGCTGTCGAAGTACAGACTGTCGCCGGCGTTCAGATGCGTCGGCGCATACAACTCCGAATAGAGGCACACACTGCCGCTGATCACGTACAGGAATTCCTCGCCTTCGTGGCGGCCCCAGTCGTCGAACGCGTCGAGGGTGTGCGCGGAGATGCGGATGCGAAACGGCAGCATCGCTTTGTGCGCGAGGTCAGTGGCGAGCAACTCCATCTGGTAGCCGCGATAGGCGTGGCGCTGGCCTTCATCTTTGCGGGTCAGCGCGCGACGGCCGCTGGCGCTCACTTTCGGCGTGGAGCCGAACAGCTCGCCGATTTCGATCTTCAGCCCGAGGACGATTTTCTGCAGCACGTCGAAAGTGGGGGACATCAGGCCATTTTCGACTTTGGATAGCGTCGAGCGGGAGACCCCGCAGAGGCGGCTCGCGGTTTCCAGCGTCAGGTCCTGCGCCTGGCGGGCGGCGCGCACGCGGCGGCCAAGGTCGGTGGTTGACGGGTCAACGGGTTTGGTGAGATGGGTGTCCATGGGGTTTGCGGCTTCTTCGAGTACGCGCTTTACGATGGCAGGTTGTGTTTCCGATAATAACATTTGGCGTGGCGGCCAGATTGACTGGCGCTGGTGACTCGGGCGGCGAGCTTGCGAATGGCTGTTTGAGGGCTTGCGCGTGGTCTGGGAGGCACAGTCTGGAGAAAGGCGTGGAGCGGTCGGGACGTCCACGCGCTTTTCTCATCGGAAACATTGAGGGTTTTTGTTGTTATTTGACGGCCGCAACACAGTCGATCTCGATGTCGAAATGGCCGGGCCACGCGGGCACGTTTACGAAAATCCGGGCCGGTGGATCGACCGGAAAGTAACGTTTGTAGATCGCGTTGACGGCAGCGAACTTCTCGACCGAAGTGCAGTAGACGTTGCACTTGAGCACGTGCTCCAACGCTGAACCGGCCGTTTCCAGACACAGCTTCATCTGCTCCAGAACCAGTTCGGTCTGACGCTCGATCGGCGCATCGACGACCTCGCCGGTGGCAGGATCGAACGGCGGAAAGCCCGAAACGTAGACCGTGTCGCCGTAGCGCGTCACGGCGGAAGTGGGCGCTTTCCAGTTATCGAGGTAGGTCGACAGCGGTTCGACGCGGATGATTTCACGAGCCATGGCTATCTCCGTCTGAAGGGGCGTGCGCTGCCAGGTTGCCGGACGTCATGCACGGTCCCGGAACAGGTCATTGAGTTGCGCGCCGGACGCGGCACCCGCAAAGCTGTCGAAGCGTCCGTCGGCCAACCCTTGCGCGGCGTGCATGAAGCCGCCCCATGCCGCACGGGCCAGAGCGCCGCCGACGCTGATGCGCCGCACGCCGAGCGCGGCCACGTCTTGCAGCGTGAAATTCGAAGTCGAGCCGATCAGCAGGTTGACAGGTTTCGGCGCCACGGCGGCGACCACCGCCTCGATCTGCTCGCGCGTCTGAATGCCCGGTGCGTACAGGCAATCGGCGCCGGCTGCGGCATAGGCCTTGAGACGCGCGATCGTGTCGGCCAGGTCGGGCTTGCCGGCGAAAAAATTCTCCGCCCGGCCGATCAGCAACGTATCGCCGCCCGTTTCGTCGATCGCACGGCGTGCCGCGCTGAGCCTTTGGACGGCGACATCGATCGGGAACAGCGGGGCGGCGGGGTCGCCGGTGGCGTCTTCGATCGATAGGCCCGCTACGCCGGTTTCGACCGCGAGCCTGACGCTTTCGGCGACGCCTGCCGGATCGTGGCCGAAGCCGTTCTCGAAGTCGGCGTTGACCGGCAGATCGGTCGCTTCGACGATATCGCGCAGGTGCGCGAGGATCACATCGCGTGGCAGCGTGTTGTCGGCGTGGCCCGTGGACCACGCAAAGCCGGAACTGGTGGTGGCGAGAGCCTGGAAGCCGAGGGTGTGTAGGTAGCGGGCGCTGCCCACATCCCACGGATTGGGCAGCACGAAACAACCGGACGTGTGCAATGCTCGGAAGGCGGCGCGTTTCTCGGCGATGGTGCGGGGCATGGCGTGTCTCCATGAAATGAGGGAGTCGAAGCTCCGGTGTCGATCAGGCAACTTCGGGATTGACCACTGGGAAGTCTATTTCCGTATCAAACGCATTGTTGATGAAATTCGTCAGCATGTACGTTGCGCTCCACGCGATGATTTCGACGATGTTCGCATTGCTGAATCCTGCTGTGCGGACTTTTTGCGGGTTGTATTCGGATACTTTTTCGCGCGTTTGCATTATTCATTGTCCCGGCAAACGCCACCGCTGCTACGGTTTGCGGATTGTCGGCGAGCCCGAACCGGTTGCTTCGTATTAGTATTGCCGGAGCGAGAAAAGAGGAAGGAGCTAAGGCCGGAATGAAGCGATGTTGTCGGTATGCGCCGCAATATCAGAGGACGCTGTGTCGACGCGGTTAGCGACGCGACAACACGCAAGCGATGGAGGTACGAAATGGCGTAGCGCTGTTACTCCTGTGAACAGCAATCGAACAGCCGAGCCATTAACGTCGTCAAAGGACTTCCCGACACGGATGAAGCGCGATACTCACGCGCCAATAGGCCTGACACACTTCATCCGCCGCGTAATACGCGAAAATACAAAAGCACAAAACAAGCGGGCACATGCGTTAAAACGCATGTGCTCGCCTCGTCCCGCGCAAAAATGATCTATCACTGCCCCGGGTTCGCACCCGCAGCATTCCCACCCGCTTGCGACGACCCCGTCGCCGTCGTCCCATACCCGGTGGTATCGGCCTGAGCCGTGGCATTCTGCGCGGCAACGCGCGCTTCGGCCGCTTGAATGTCAGCGGGGTAACTAGCGTCGTCGGAAGCGCCCGGGTTGTACCCAGCCTGCTCAACTTGCTTCAACTGCGCCTTGACCTCCGCACGCGTGAGCGGCTGCTCGGATTGCGCGAACGATGCCACCGGCGCAGCAAGAACAACAACCAGCGCCACTGCTTTGATTAGCGATTTCATGATGCTTCCCTCCGGGATTGTTTATCCGGCACCGCAATCTTCGGCACCCTTTAACGGAGTCTAGGAAGCGACGGATCTAGGGGAAACCACCAGGACGTTAATTCAGTATTGCAGCAAACAGTAAGTCGGCGTGATGTAATGTCCATCGTAAGATACGAGGGACCGTGTCAAACCCCTTTGCGCACATGTAAGCCGCGCTGATCGGTCGACACGGTCAATTCGCGTCCGCTGCCGGGGTCGTACACGCAGGCCACCTGACGCATCGGCGGCGCGCCCTCGGTTGCATTGGCGTCGGACGCATCGCGCAGCACGTAGCAATGATCGAATCCGCCGGCCCGCGCCAGCTGCGTGTGCGGCCAGTCCAGCCGCGCGCCGATCGGCGCGCTTTGCCGAAAGTCGAATGCGTTGCCCGCAACCTCGGCGAGCTTGCACGGAATCATCGCGGCGTCGACTTCGAAGAACTGCTCGGCATCGATCGACAACATGTGGCCGCGAATGTCCGTACCCGGCCGGCCCGTCAAGTTGAAGTACGGATGACTCGTCAGATTGAGCGGCGTCGCCGCATCGGCGATCGCTTCGTACTCGATGGTCAACGTGCCGTCGTCGAGCGAATAGCGGACTTGCGTGGTCACGTTGCCCGGAAAACCGGCGTCGCCTTCCGGCGACTCCAGACGCATCAGCAATGCGCCATTGTCTTCGCTCACGTCCCACAGCGCCCGATGAAAACCCACGCTGCCGCCGTGCAGCAGGTTCGGCCCTTCGTTGCGGTCGAGCGTGTACTCGATACCGTCGAGCGTGAAGCGCGCCAGAATCGCGCCGGTGTCGGACGGTTTCGTGTTCGTTGGGCAGGGGTACTTGCCGCGGCTCGCGGGCGACACGCTCGCGGTCGTGCTGTTTCTGCTGCTTGCGTTTCTGACGATCCGGCAACGCGCCAATCGCCAGCGTTACCAGTTGCGGGTGGTGCCGATCTGGCAGGACGTCGTGAAGGTGGTCGGCGCGGGCGCGATTCTGGCGGGCTTCGTCGCCACGCTCGATCGCTACGGCGGCATTCCGGTGCCGGTTCTGCTGCTGCTCGCGCTGTTGGGGATCTTCACGTGGATCGCGACGCAGACCGTGTTCGGGCGGCGTATCTATGCGGTCGGTTCGAACCTCGAAGCGACGCGATTGTCCGGCGTCAATACGAACCGCGTGAAGCTGGCGATCTCTGCGCTGATGGGGTTGATGTGCGCGTTCGCCGGGATCGTCAATACGGCGCGGCTCGCGGCCGGTTCGCCGTCGGCGGGCTCGATGGGCGAACTCGATGCGATCGCCGCATGCTTTATCGGCGGCACGTCGATGCGCGGCGGCTCCGGCACGGTGTACGGCGCATTGATCGGCGCGCTGGTGATGGCGAGCCTCGATAACGGCATGTCGATGCTCGATGTCGACGCTTACTGGCAGATGATCGTGAAGGGCAGCATCCTCGTGCTGGCGGTGTGGATCGATGTGGTGTCGGGGTCGAACCGGCGGTGAGTTAGCTGAAACGTTCGCAGGGTGCGTCGGCCGACGCTGACGCACCCGCTCCCCGCATTTAATGAAACACCCCACGATTAACCCTCCTCGCATCAATCCCCTCATCCCCCCGCCCCGCGCCCGCCTGACTTAAGCACTCGAATTTAAGTCTCCCGCCCGCGCCGCCGTCTTATTACTATTCCGAAGAAACACCTCCACGCGCCCAGCCGCGCTTTCGCAGCTTCCTTGTCACCGTGCAAGCTGATCGAGCCATGTCATGTTAAAGCGCAGAACCTTCCTGCTCGGTGGCGCCGGCGCGGTAGGCGCGTTGCTGGTCGGGTGGTCGGTGTTGCCGCCGCGTCAGCGTCTGAACACTTCGGCGCCACTGCCGACGCAAGGCTCGCAAGTCGCGCTCAACGGCTGGGTCAAGATTGCCGCCGACAACAGCGTGACGATCGTGATGTGCAAGGCGGAGATGGGGCAGGGCATCCACACCGGTCTCGCGATGCTGCTTGCCGAAGAGCTAGACGCCGACTGGTCGCAGGTACGGGTGGAAGAAGCGCCGATCGACAAGATCTACAACAGCGTGCAGAGCATCATCGACGACCTGCCGTTTCGCCCCGACGACGACAGCACGCTCAAGCGCACCACGGTCTGGTTCACCCGCAAAGCGGTGCGCGAGGCCGGCACGATGATGACGGGCGGTTCATCGAGCATCAACGATCTCTGGACGCCGATGCGCGAAGCCGGCGCGTCGGCGCGCGCAATGCTGATCGGCGCGGCGGCCGCGCAATGGAGCGTGCCGCCCGGCGAATGCCGCGCTGAAACCGGCCACGTGCTGCACGCGTCGGGACATAAGGCAAGCTTCGGCGAATTGTCGTCGCTGGCCGCGCAGCAGGCGCTGCCGCGCAAGGTGGAGTTGAAAAATCCCGCCGACTTCAAGCTGATCGGTCAACCGGTACGCCGAATCGAGGCCGCATCGAAGATCAACGGCACGGCGCGTTTCGGCATCGATGCACTGCCCGACGGCCTGCTGTACGCCAGCGTGGTGATGTGCCCGACGCTCGGCGGCACGGTCGCGCATTTCGACGCGACGTCCGCGCAAAAAATGCCGGGCTTCATCAAGGCAATCGCCGTCGCGCCATACAGCGGCGGTAGCGGCGGCGTCGCGGTGATCGCGGACAATCCGTTTCGCGCGATGAACGCGGTCGACGCGATCAACGTCACCTGGCACGACGGTGCCGGCGCGACCGTATCGAGCGCGGAGGTGGGCCGCCGCCTCGCGCAGGCGCTCGACGACAGCGACGGTCACGCCTACTTTCATCGCGGCGACGTCGACGCCGCATTGAGCAGCGCGGCGCGCACCGTCGACGCCGAGTACTACGCGCCGTATCTCGCGCATGGCGCGGTCGAGCCGGTCAACTGCACCGTGCAAGTCGCGGACGGCGCGGCCACTGTCTGGGTCTCCACGCAAATGCCCGCGCTCGCACGGCAGCACGTGGCAAAAGTGCTCGATATCGACGCCGACAAGGTCGACCTGCAAACGCAACTGGTCGGCGGCGCGTTCGGGCGGCGTCTGGAGCTCGATTTCATCGCGCAGGCCGCGGCGATTGCGCGCGAGGGCGGCGGCCATCCGGTGCAAACCATCTGGTCGCGCGCGCAGGACTTCACGCACGACTTTTACCGGCCCGCGTGCGTGTCGCGGCTCAAGGCCGGTTTCGACGCGAACGGCAAGCTGGTGGTGTGGCACGGTACGTCGGCGAGTCAGGCGATCGTGCCGGAATCACTCGCGCGCTACTACGGCGTGCCGCGCATTCCAATCGACAAGACCACCTGCGAAGGCGCGTTCGATCAGCCGTACGAATGGCCGACCGCGCGGGTCGCGCACAAGATCGTCGAGTTGCCGGTGCCGGTCGGCTTCTGGCGCTCGGTCGGCCATTCGCATCAGGCATTTTTCACCGAGAGTTTCACCGACGAACTCGCCGCCGCCACCGGCCAGGACCCGATTGCGTTTCGCGCCGCGCTGCTCGCGCAGCATCCGCGCCATCTGGCGGTGTTAAAGCGCGTCGCCGCGTTGTCAGAGTGGGGACGCCCGTTGCAGCATGCCGCCGACGGCGCGCCGCGCGCACGCGGCGTTGCGTTGCATGAGGCGTTCGGCAGTGTCGTCGCTCAGGTGGCGGAGGTGTCGCTCGGGCCGAACAAGCTGATTCGCGTGCATCGGGTGGTCTGCGTGATCGATTGCGGCTTGCCGGTGAATCCGAACCTGATCCGTCAGCAGATGGAGAGCGGGATCGTGTTCGGTTTGTCGGCCGCGTTGCAGGATGAGATTGTGATCATCAATGGTCAGGTGCAGCAGAAGAACTTTGTCGACTTCCCGGTAGTGCGGATGAACGATTGCCCGGTGATCGAAACCGACATCATGCCGAGTCAGATGCACCCGCAAGGCGTCGGCGAACCTGCCGTGCCGCCGATCGCGCCGGCAGTGGCCAATGCGGTGTTCGCGCTGACCGGCAAGCGTCTGCGCACGCTGCCGTTGCGGCTCGCGTGACGTACCGTGCGGCGGATTCGAAACATGGAAGATGCAGAGGCAAGACGACTCAGGAGACAAGCATGGGATCACTGAACATCAACGGCCGCGCGGTGGCGGTGCAAGCCGACCCGGACATGCCGCTGCTGTGGGTGCTGCGCTGCGAATTGGGCATGACCGGCACCAAGTTCGGCTGTGGCGTGGGCATTTGCGGCGCGTGCACGATCCATCTGGACGGCGCCGCATGCCTGTCGTGTCAGACGCCGATGTCGAGCCTGCACACGCAGAAGATCACCACCATCGAGGGCGTGCAGGGCGCCGAGGCGCAAGCATTGAAGGCGGCGTGGATCGATCTCGATGTGGTGCAATGCGGCTATTGCCAGAGCGCGCAACTGATGGCGGCCTGCGCGCTGCTCAAGCACAAGCCCGATCCGAGCGACGCCGATATCGACGCGGCGATGAGCCCTATCGTGTGCCGTTGCGGCACCTATCCGCGCGTGCGGGCGGCGATCCACCAGGCGGCTGCGAAGCGCCGGCCGGCATGACACCGCCGGCGTGTCTTCGACAAATCAATGCGCTAGCAGATGCCGCGCGGGCTCAATTCGCCAGCATCTCCACTACGGCGACCACCGCCGTGAAAATGCCGATACATCCGCCCAATGTGACTACGCCCTGCATGAATGGCGACATACGTGACCCCGTAGCGTGTGGTTAGTGTCACGTATTTAACCGCAAATGAAAGGCAAAAGAAAGTTAGTCAAAAATAATTCGTAAGCTCTTCAGGGCCCTTTTGCGGCTGTGGCCGCCGCCGCGTTCGGCACGGCCTTCGCCGCTGTGGCAGCGTGAGGCGCCGTCACGCCAGGCGCGCTCTGCGCATCTATCTCCCAACCGCCGCCGAGCGCGAGGAACAGATTGACCTGATCGATGGCCACCTGGCCTTCCGCGGCCGCCACCTGAGACCTCGTCGCCGTCAGCGTGCGCGTCGCGTCCAGATCCGAGATGAACGACTCGCGCCCGGCGCGATACAAACGATGCGTTTCATCCGCCGACTCCGCCGCCGACTTCAGCGCGACACGCAAAGCGTCGGCGCGGGCGGAGTCCGATGCGTAGGTCGCGAGATTGGTCTCGGTCTCGCGCAGTGCGGTCAGCACCACGCCGTCGAACTTGGCGAGCGCCACGACGCTCGACGCCTCTGCTTCACGCACACGACCACGCGCGCCATTGGTGGGGAAGTTCCAGTTGATCAGCGGACCGAAAGCCCAACGCGCGGTGGGCAACGTGGGGATGTCTTCGAGAATCCCCGTATAGCCCGCCGATGCACCGAAGCTGATGGTCGGATACAGCGCCCCTGTGGCAACACCAATGCGCGCCGTCGACGCCGCCAGTTGACGTTCGGCCTCGCGCACGTCCGGACGTCGCTTGAGCAGCGCGGCGCCATCGCCGACCGGAATCGGCTGGCGGATTTGCGGCAGCCGGTCGCAAGCCAGCACAGCCGGCGGCAGGTCGGACGGTGCACGGGCGAGCAGCGCGGCGAGCTGGTATTGCGCGATCTTGCGGCGCGCCGTGTAGCGCGGAAGATCCGCTGTCAACGTCGCCACCTGAGTCTGGCCGCGCGTCACGTCGGGCTGATTGCCACGGCCCGCGTCACGCAGACGGCGCGACAAGTCCACGCGCTGCCTCTGCAAGGCCAGCGACTGTTGCGCGACCCTGAGTTCCTCGGCCGCCGAGCACTGCTCGACGTAAGCGCGCACCACGTCCGCCACCACCGTGATCCGCGCGAGATCGCCGGCGGCCTGGACGGACTCGGTGTCAGCCTGCGCCGCTTCCACGCCGCGCCGCAGCTTGCCGAACAGATCGAATTCGTACGAGATGCTGATGCCGAAGTCGCCCTCGTTGGCGACTGGCAGTTTCTCGAACAGCAGGAACTGTTCGGCCGATTCCTGCGCGCGCTTGACCGCCGCGGACGCCTCGCCGGAGAAGCCGCCCTGCGCGCGCGCAACGCCCAGCGCTTCACGCGAGCGCGCGAGATTCGCCGCCGCGACGCGCAAGTCGGTGTTTGATTGCAGCGCCTCGTCGACGAGACCGTTCAGCACCGGATCGTCGTACAGCTTCCACCACACCGCGGGCACGTTCCGGCGCGAGGTCAGCGTCGGGTCGGCGCCTTCGAGCGGCGCATTGGCGAGCGGCGCGTTGATGAGCGCCTGCCGCGGCAGCGAGTAGTTCGGGCCGACGGTCGTGCAGCCGTCGAGCGCGGCGGCCAACGGCAGCAGCGGCAGCAGCGGCAAAAAGGGCAGAGAGCGCGACAGCTTCATTGCGATGCGCCCGAGGTAGCAGTGGCAGAAGCCGGTTGCGCAGCCGAAGCAGCGGGAACCGCTGAATTAGCGGAAGCCGCCGACGCACCCACTGCGCCGGACGCACCCGACGCGCCCGCCGTCTGACGCCGCCTGATCGGCGACAGATCCCGCACCGACACCGTCGCTGTGCGGCCGGCGATCATGCGGAAGTCGGCGGGGACTTCGTCGAGCGCGACGCGCACCGGAATGCGCTGCGCGAGCCGCACCCAGCTGAACGCCGGATTGACGTTCGGCAGCAGATTCGAGCCTAGCGTGCGGTCGCGGTCTTCAATACCGGCGACGATGCTTTGCACGTGCCCGCGCAGCGCGGTCGGCTCGCCCATCACCGTGATATCGACCGGCTGGCCGATGTCGATGCCGCGCAGCTTGGTTTCCTCGAAATAGCCATCGACGCGGAACGAATGCATGTCGACCACCGACACCACCGCGCGCCCCGCCGCGACGAATTCGCCGACGCGCGGCGCACGGTCGTTCAGATAACCGTCGACCGGGCTCATGATCGTCGCGCGTTGCAGGTTCGGCTTCGCGGTGTCGATCGCCACGTTCGCATCGGCGAGCGCGGCTTCGCCCGCTTCGACGCGCGAGCGGCTTTCTTCCGCGGCTTCCGCGGCGACCAGGTTGCCGAGCTTGCGGTTACGCGCGTCTTCGCGGCGCGCCTGATCGAGCGTTGCGCGGCGCTGCTGCGCGGTGGCCTGCGCCTGACGCAGCGCGAGCGTGTAGCGGGCCTGATCGATCACGAACAGCACCTGGCCTTGCTTGACCTGCTGGCTGTCCACCACTTCGACCGACGAGATCAGCCCCGAGATATCCGGCGCGACCTGGATCACGTCAGCGCGCACGTGGCCGTCGCGGGTCCACGGCGCGAACATGTAATAGGCGACCAGTTTCCACAGCACGAAGGCTGCAACCACCACGACGATCAGGGTCAGCAGAATCTGACCGACGGAGAACCAGGTTTTTTTCACGTTATTAGTCTGTGCGAAACGACAACGACAAAGCCCAGCACCAGCACATAGATGCCGAGATCGAAGATGGAGCGGTGCCAGACGAAGCGGTAAAAACCGATGCGTCCGAGCACCGTGCGGATGACCAGGTTGATCAGATACGCGATCAACATCAGCACGAGCACGGCCGGCACGAACACGCCGAAGATATCGATTTCACCGATCATCGCGGAGAGTAAAGAAGTGGAACGCGTGCATCAGGCAGCGGCCTCCGGTTCGGGCGGCGTCGGTGTCGTCAGCGTGGCCGGAAACAGCGAAAGACGCAAGCCGACCAGCGCGTGCAGCGCGTCGCGCAACTGGCGTGCCGAGGTTTGCGAGGTCGCGGTGGGCGTCTCGGCATTGGCGAGTCCCAGCGCGGTCACGCGCGCGACCGCGGCATCGATCGACGACATCAGGCTCTCGGGCACCGGCTCGCGCTTGCGGCGGTCGACGCAGCCTTCGTAGTGACTACGCACTCCACTGAGCACGTGCTCGATCGCGGCCGGCGCTTCGCCGCCGAGCTTGTGGGTCAGGCGGCGCAGATCGAGTGCGTTGAACGCGATGCGCAGATCGCGGAAGCTTTCGATCGACGGATGGCGATGGTCGTCGGTGGCGCCGAGACGCGGGATCAGCTGCATCAGCCGGTCGAGCATGCGCGCGGCGAGATTGCGCGGGTCTTCGATCGGCCGCGTCGACGCCGTGAGCGCGACGTCGGCCCAGCTCGAACGCAACAGGCGGGACGCCGCGAGTTCGGCGCCGAACGGGCGCGTCACGCGCGTCCACAGGTACGCATAGAGCAGGCCGGACAGGCCCGCGAGATTGGCGTTCAAAAACTTCAGGAAGTTCGCGTCGTAAGCGTCCTGAATGCTGATGAAGGTGGCCGTATTCACGGCGACCAGCACCGTGGCCATGTTGAACTGCGGGCGCGGAATCAGCGTGCCGACCAGGATGAACGGCGCGGCGAACATGATGACCAGCATCGGGAAGTCATGCACCTGCGGCAGCACCGCGAACAGATAGACGCCTGCCGCCAGCACGCTGACCCCGGTCGCGAGGAAGAAGCGGAACACCATTGGCGCGGGTTCGTCGAGGGCCGCGAAGAAGCAGCAGGCCACCGCCGCCAGCGTCACCGCGCTGGCGCCGTCGTTCCAGCCGGAGCTGATCCACAGGCTGCACGCGAGAATCACCGCTGCGGCCACCGATCCGGTCGAGAACAGCATGATGCCGCGATCGTAGAAGCGCTCGGTGCCGCCCAGCCGCCAATGGCGAAAACGCGGGCGCCACGCGCCTTCTTCGCGCGTAATGATGATGCGCAGCGAGCGGCAGTCCTGCCAGACGTCGATCACCTGCTTCATCCGCCACAACGCGTTCGACAGCAGCGCGCCGTCCCAGTGCGCGAGCGCGGCGGCTGTCGGACGCATGGCGGCGATGCGCTCGCGCAGCGCGTTGGCGGTCTCGTCGGGGTGATAGCCCTCGCTCACGGCGGGAAGCGGCTCGTTGAACCACTTGATCACATCGGCGAGCAGCGCTTCGAGACCCTCGGGCCAGCTCTGGCGGCCACTGTTGTACAGCGCGATCAGCGGATCGGCGAGCGCCGACATGATCGGCAGCAGCAACTGCATGCGGCCGCGCAGTTCATGCGCGCGGGCCACCACGTCGGGCCTCGTGTGATCGTAGGCGAGCTGGCTGAGCAGCAATTCCAGGCCGTTGCTGGTGCTCGCGAGCCGTTGCCGGGCGCCCGAGATCGCCGAGCCGGCGATGCGTCCGGACAGCGTCTGCGTCGCATAGAACGCGCCGTCGCGAAACCAGGCGTCGGTCCGCTCGATGATGGTGGGCGCGAGCCGGCTCGGAAACAGCGCCCCGCCGACAATGCTCGCACAAACGATGCCAAGCGTGATCTCCTCGGTGCGGCTGACCGCGAGATCGAACACGCCCGCTGGATTGGTCACCGAGGGCAGCGCGATGATCGGCATCGTATAGCTGGCCAGCATGAACACGTAGCTGCGCGCGGTGCGGTCGGACACCGCCAGATACAGCAGTGTGCCGATCCACAGCGCGACGACCACGCTGAACAGATACGGCGATTCGACGAACGGCGGCACCAGCAGCACCGCGGCCGCGGCGCCGAGCGCGGTGCCGAGCGCGCGATACAGCGCCTTCGAACGGGTCGCGCCGACGAACGGATTCGACACGATGTAGACGGTTGCCATCGCCCAGTACGGCCGCGGCAGTTCGAGTGCGAGACCAATGTAGAGCGCGATCATCGCCGCGGCAAAAGTCTTGACCGAGAACAGCCAGTCGCGGATAGAGGGATAGACCATAAAGCGCTACGCCGGATCGCCGGGGTTAGGCGGCGCCGCTGCGTGTGCTTTGCGTTTGTTGGACTTGGGCGCCTTGGCGGCTTTGGCAGCTTTGCGGGTCTTGCCGGCGGCCGGCGCGGGCTTGCCCGGCGCGTGTTGCGCATGTTGCGCACGCTGAGCGCGCTCGGTGCCGCCTTGTTCGGCGCGCCTGGCGGCGTCTGTCGTGAAAGCGTCCAGCACCCGCAAGGCCGCTTCGAGATCGCTGCGCGAGACGCCTTTGAGCGCCTGCGCCCGCAACGTGACCAGTTCTTGTTCCATCTTCGCGGTGACGGCGCGGCCTTCGTCGGTGAGCGCCACAGTTTTCGCACGGCGATCTTCGGGATCTTCTTCGCGGCGCATCAGGCCCGCTGCGCACAGTTGATCGAGCAGCCGCACGAGCGAGGGACCTTCGATGCCGATGTGATCGGCCAACGTGACCTGGCGCACCGCCGTGCCGAGCCGGCTAGCGGTCAGCAGCGGCGTGGCGCACGCCTCGGAGACGTTGAAGGCCGCCAGCACGCCATGGCTCGTGCGCCGCCACTTTCTGGCAGCGACAACCAGGGTGCTGCTGACGGTGCGGCGCAGGAGATCGAGATTTGGCATGGCCGGTATTGTATTTCCTAAATATTCGTTAGCAAACTATTGAATTGGAAATTTTTGCCGGGCGGCGACTGATAGTCTGTGACTGCAATGTGACAGCGCCGCTATAGCTGTTGGGCTCGTGCACGTCAGCCAAACGATTAGAAATCCGCTGCAAGACAATGCGACTCAGGAAGATGACCGCGCGCGGCTCGCGACTCGCAATCCCGCCGGCGCCCGGACGATCACGCCGCTGTCAGGCCGCGAGTCGGATGGCGATTACGCCTGCGAGTGCGGCCAGCCTTCCAGCGGTCCAGCCGCCCGCCCAGCCCATCACGCCACCAACCCAAGCCGTACGGTTCGCGCCAGATCGTCGAGTTGAAACGGTTTGCGCAGGATCGTGCAGCGCTTCACCGCCAACCCGGAAATATCCACGTCCGCATAACCCGTCGCCAGAATCACCGGCAAGTCCTCGCGCATCTTGCGCGCCTCGGCGATCACGTCGATCCCGTTCATGCCCGGCATCGCGAAGTCGACCATCAGCAGGTCGGGCTTGTCGTCCTGCAAGCGGTTCAGACCGGCACGGCCGTCCGCGGCTTCGGTCACGGTATAGCCGAGCGTTCTCAGCGACTCGACCAGCATGGCCCGCACCTCGCCGTCGTCTTCGACCACCAGCACGCGCTTTTCACCGACTGCGTTCGCTTCGGCATCGGACGCCGCTTCGGCCTGCGGGGCCGCGCGTTTGCGCAACGGCAGCCAGATCTCCACGGTGGTGCCCGCGCCTTCTTCGCTGAAGAGCCGCGCGGTGCCGCCCGCCTGCCTCGCGATCCCGTAGACCTGGCTCAGGCCGAGTCCTGTGCCCTTGCCGATCGGCTTGGTGGTGAAGAACGGATCGAACACGCGCGACACGACATCGGGCGGCACGCCCGAACCGGTATCGGCGACTTCGACCACCACGTAGCGACCGGCCGCGAGCGTCTGATCGGGCGCCGCGCGCGCTCTCACGCGAATGCCGAGCTGGCCGCCGGCGGGCATCGCATCGCGCGCGTTGATCGCGAGATTGAGAATCGCCAGTTCGAGCTGATTGGCGTCGGCCTGAGTCCACATCTCGTCGCCGTCGAACGCGTTGGTATAGCGGATGCTCGAACCGAGCGACACGGTGATGATGTCGCGCATGCCTTGCAGCAACGCGACCACGTCCACTGCCTTCAGATCGAGGTTGCTGTTGCGCGAGAAGGTCAGCAACTGGCCGGTCAGTTTCGCGCCGCGTTCGGTCGCGCGTTTGACGGTCGCGGCCATGCCGAGAATGCGCTCGTCGCTGCTGACCCGCGCGATCAGTTCCGCGTTGACCATGATCACGTTCAGCAGATTGTTGAAGTCGTGCGCGATGCCGCCGGTGAGCTGCCCGAGCGCTTCCATCTTCTGCGATTGCACCAGCACCGCCTGCACTTTGGCGCGCTCGTGAATCTCCATCATCAGCCGGTTGTTCGCGGACGCGAGCTCATGAGTGCGTTCGGCGATGCGGCTTTCCAGCGAATCGTTCAACTGCACCAGCGCCTCTTGCGCCTCGATCCGTTCGGCCAGATGGCGGCGCGAGTCATACTGCCGCGCGCGCGCCCGCAGCGACGACGCCACTGCGCGCCGCAGCGTCTCCGAGTTCAACGGACGTTCGAGCACGACCACGTTGCCGAGCCGTTCGAGCACTTCCAGCCCGCGCGCGGAGCGGTGCCCGACGCGCGACGCGGCGAGCAGGATGAACGGGAAATCGGACCACGCCGGCTGCTTTTCGAGCCACCCGAACAGACGCGACGCATGCTCGCCCGCCAGCGCTTCCTCGGCGATCAGCGCGGCGCCCGCGCCGGCGTCGAGCGCGGCGGTGAGCGCATCGGCGTCGCGGCACGTCACGCACATGCGCGCGTCTCTATGCAGGACTTCGGCGATCACATCGGCGTCGCGGCCGAACGGCGCCAGGATGAGGACGCGTTGCTCCATGACCTTACTGCTTGGATGTATCGATGACGCGGGCCGCCGCGCCGAGCAGGGCGGTGCTGCCGCGGTAGGAGGGCAGGCCGGACAGCACGCCTTCGAAGTCGCGCAGCGCTTCGCCGACTTCCACGCCGCCGCTGCCGAGCCGGAACTGACGAATCGAGCGTTCGTGCGCATTCGCGCGGCTCTTCACGGCGGTCACAGCCGTCAGCACTTCGCCGTGGTGCTCAAAGTAGCGGAACAGCACGACGACGTCGCTGAGATAGCTGATGTCGATATCGTTCTGCACTTCGCCGATGATGCCGTGCTGCCCCAACACCAGCATCGTGATGATGCCTTGCTGGTTCAGGTAGCCGAGCAGTTCGTGCATTTGCAGCAGCAGGTAGCGCTCGCCGGGCATCGCCTGGAGATAGGCGTTCAGGCTGTCGATCGCGACATACCGGACGCCTTTTTTCTCGACCGAGTTGCGCACGTCGCTTGCGAATTCGCCCGGCGAGATTTCCGCCGGATCGATCTGGCGCAGCGTCAGCAGGCCGCTTTCGACGTGCGGCGCGAGCTGCATGCCGAGCGTCGCGCAACGGATCGTCAGCGTGGTGAGGGTTTCGTCGAACACGTAGTAGACGCAGCGTTCGCCGCGCTCCAGCGCCGCGATCAGGCACGACACCACGGTGGTGGTCTTGCCGACGCCCGATGGGCCGATCATCAGCGCGTTGGTGCCGGGGATCAGGCCGCCGCCGAGCAGCGCATTCAGGCCGGGCGTGCCGGTGCTGACCATTTCCGTGTCGAATGCCGTGTGGTGCTCGGCCGCGACGAGCCGCGGATAGACGCGGATGCCGCCCGTGTCGAGCGTGAAGTCGTGATAGCCCTCGCGGAACTTGATGCCGCGCATCTTCGCGATGCGCGTGCGCCGCCGGTTGCCGCCGTAATCATGCGCGAGGTTTTCGAGGCTGATCACACCGTGCGCGATGCTGTGCAGTTGCACGTCGCTGGGGTCGGACGAGTTGTCGTCGAGCAACAGCACCGTGCATTCACGGGTCGCGAAATAGCGCTTGAGCGCGAGAATCTGCCGGCGGTAGCGCAACGGGTTCTGCGCTAGCAGACGCAATTCGGAGAGGCTGTCGAGCACGATGCGCGCGGGTTTGAGTTCGTCGACCTGTTTGATCACGTTGCGCACGGTCTCGCCCAGTTCGACTTCGGCTGGGTGCAGTACGGTCTGCTCGTATTGCGGATCGAGGCCTTCGTCGGAGAGCAGCTCGAGGATCGTGAAGCGGCTGACGTCCCAACCGTGGCTTGCGCCGACCGCGAGCAGCTCGGCGCGGGTTTCGGATAGCGTGATGTACAAGCCCACCTGTCCTTCTTCAACGCCCTGGAGTAGGAATTGCAAGGCCAGGGTGGTTTTACCTGTACCCGGAGCACCTTCCACGAGGTACATGCGGTGACGCGTGAGACCACCACCCAGGATGTTGTCGATTCCATCGATTCCGCAGGAGAGGCGGGCTGGCGTGTGGGCGGCGGGTGTGTTTGACATGGCGTAGCGGTTTGCGTCGATTCGAGTGGCGGGCGAATTCTCAGCCGTTACGGCGGGAACGCAATTTGTGTGCCATTGATCCGTTGGCGCACTGCTTCACGGAAGGGGTGACGTGTGTGGTTGCGCGATTCATCTGGCGCGATCTCGTTGCAAGGGCGTCGCGCAACCCTACGGCGACGACGCGCAATGTGCCGCGAGCCATCGCAGCTTCGAATGCACGTGGACGCCGCATCACGATGCCGGCTCGAATGCGGACGCGCTGCAAGCCGTGGCGGCGGATATCGCGTCGTGTTTGCCGGACGCGACGCACGATCAGAATTCGCCGGGACGCCAGCACTTTTATCTGGGCGCGAAGGGTAGACGGACCGATATCACGCTGACGCCCGCGGGGTCGAACAAGCTACGTCTGGTGGTGTCGGGGTAAGTGAGGGGGGATGAGCCGTTGATGGGCGCCAAGCGGCCGGCAGGTGAGTCGCTGCGCCGTAATCACTAGATCGATGCCGGCCACCACGTCCAGCCACGCTGTGAATGCCGCAACTCGACCACCGACAGCGGCGCGATCTCGATGCGTGCAAATACCGCCGGCGATGCCCCGAGCGCATATACGATTGCAGCCCGCAGCAGTGGAGCATGCGTGACGGCGACGACGTTGTGCACGTGTTTCGATGTGCCGCTCGTCGTGCCGCTGATCGCGTCGTCCAGTGCGTCTAGCCATGCCCCCATCCGCTTCACGAGCTGACTCAACGACTCGCCGCCGTGCGGCGCGGCGTCGGGATCGCGCGTCCATGCAGCGAGGTCTTGCGGGGCTTCAACAGAGAGATCGGCGAGGCGCCGTCCATGCCAACTGCCGTAGTTCATATCCGCCAGAGCATCGTCGACCGTGGCGGCGAGGCCCAGCGCCAACGCCGTATCGCGTGCGCAAACGGCCGGGCTGACAAAGGCTGCCGCGGCGTCGGGAATCGCGACGCGCATGCGCACGGCTTTGGTTTCGACTTCGGCGCGGCCGCGGGCGTCGAGTGGGTGGTCGGCGGGAAAGCGGCCCGCGCGCTGCGCGGCCCTCGATGCGTGGCTCACCAGTAACAGTCGCGTGTCCATTCTGTTCATTTCCATTGATGCCACGTCCAGGCGCAACGCCGGCTCGCATCGTGCGGCCTCGACGTTCACGAAGGCCGAAGTTTAGCGCGTAGAATAGCGGGACTGCGAAGCACGGAAGCCGGTGAGAGCCCGGCGCGGTCGCGCCACTGTAATCGGTATGCCAAGCCGAAAGCCAGACCTGAGCTTCGCACCACTCCTCTGCAATCTACTTTCGGGGCGCGCCACCCCCAGGAGATGTCCATCATGACTGAAGCTGTTTTCGATTCCGGTTCCCAGCCCGCTAGTCACCCCGCTGCCCAACCCACGCCGATTCCGCTGCGCGAGTTGCTGCCCTGGGTTGTGTTCGGCGGTTTGCTGCTGTTGCTCGCGCTTTACTTCGTTGGTGCGGAACAGGGCGCCACGTCGCTGGTGCCCGGTATGTACGTGCATGAGTTCGTGCACGACGGCCGCCATCTGCTCGGCTTTCCCTGCCACTGACGGAGTCGAACATGGTTGGTAAATTGTTGGTACGCGGGATGCTAGCTGGCATCGCCGCGGGACTGCTCACGTTCGGCTTCGCCAGAGTGGTCGGCGAGCCGCAGGTCAATCAGGCGATTTCATTCGAAGAAAAGGCCGAGTCCGCGCACGGCGATGCCCATGAACCGGAACTGGTGAGCCGCAATACGCAGGCGGGCCTCGGCTTGCTGACGGGCGTGGTGGTTTATGGCGCGGCGTTCGGCGGATTGTTCTCGCTGGTGTTCGCCTACGCGTATGGGCGAGTCGGCGCGTTGAGTGCGCGCGCGTTGTCCGCATGGCTCGCGTTGGGCGCGTTCATTGCATTGGTGATCGTGCCGAACATCAAGTATCCGGCGAATCCGCCGTCGGTCGGCGATCCGGAAACGATTGGCATGCGCACGGGCCTGTTCTTTCTGATGATCGCCATCTCGCTGGCCGCGATGGTGTTTTCGCTGAAGGTACGGCGCCGCGCAGCGCTGAAGCTCGGTGCATGGAACGGCTCGATTGTTGCGGGACTGGTGTTCGTCGCGATCATCGCGGCGGTGCAACTGTCGATGCCGGCCGTCAGCGAAGTGCCGACGGCTTTCCCGGCGGTGCTGTTGTGGAAGTTCCGCATCGCGGCGATCGGCATGCAGGCGATCATGTGGACGACGATCGGGCTGCTGTTCGGCGCGCTGGTCGAGCGGAGCGCTTTCACGCGCGTGAATGGGCGGGCGGCGGTGAAGTCGGCTTGACCCTGGTTCAACGGGCGTGACCGCGTAGGTGGTCGCGCTCTGCGCGCAACGTGCGAGAGGGGTTTTGCGTCAAGGACTTGGCGGGGTTGTGGAAAGGTTATCCACAGGCTTAAGAACAAAAACTGGGGATAACTTTGGGGCACGCGAAGCCCAAATAGATACAAACTCGGACGAAAGAAAACGCCCGCGTGGAGCGGGCGCGGAGTGCGCATAGTTGGCAGTAAGACTTTTCAGTATGTTAATCGTCCTTTGCTGGACTCCGTTGTGGACCTTCGTTAGAAATAGAAATGCACTGACCGCTGGCGGGTTGGGGCAGGCGGACCTCGCTATAGCGCATCCGGTTCAAGTTCCCAACCGACTCCACCAGGCCCTTCTTGACCATCAGCTTGATACGTTGTGCGTAAAACACGTCGATGATGTCAGGATAAAAACTCGTATCAGAACCCATACCGAGTGAAACGATCATGGCAACCTTCCGGTAATTGCCAGTCAAATTCCGAAAAAGTGCAGTATCGATGATACGCAGATCGGCCTCGGTGAGACGATCCGCAGCCGCTTGCTGTGTGGCGGTCAGAGGTGGGTCGTCTGCCTCATCATCGAAATCGTCTTCGTATTCTTCGGTTTGCTCATTCACTTAATTGCCCTTTTTAAAATTAGCGGTTGTAGTGACTATCGATCTTTCGGGATGGGCGTGTCTTACACATACTTCTGCTGCGTCCGATACCAACGATAGCGCCATGTTGTTTTAAGAGCCCGTGAAACCCTGATACGGATTGCCTCCGCATCGGGCGGGATAACAGCCAGCGAAGCACTTGTTAAACCTTCGGTACCATATGTTTGGTTTTCTGAAGTCTCCGGCAGCGTCGGCGCACGTGACCCTACAGGCCGCCTTCTCTGCCGCACATCCATCGTCATGGCATTTCACCATCCCGCCATCTGCTGACGAACCCGTATCCGAAGACGAATTTAAAAACGATGACGAATAGGCCAGAGGCGTGCTTGCTGTCCTGCGCAAGCGCCAAGCCGGTGAAGCCTGCCGTGCGCCATGTGCCCGACGTTTTATTGAACGTAGTGCGGTTGCCGTCGGCGCGATATGCAAAGACTTGCGGCGTGCTACTGCCCGCATTCGCCAGTCCGAGCTTCATCTGCCAATTGTGAATCCATAGCGACCCGACTCCAGCATCGTTGCGGGTCGTCGGTTGTGCCGGTAGGTGCGCCGGAACGTTAAAGGCACATCGTCGCCGCTGACAAAGTCCGCTTCGGTAATGGTCGTCGCGCCAGTGGCGGGATATACGGGATCCGCTACCGGACAACTATCTTCCGGCGTTCCATCAGGTGGCGAATTGCACCATTGAGTAATCAGGTCGAGGTTGGCGGTGCAGAGTAGCTTCCCATGCCGACTGGGGTGTTGGACGCGGCCGTGAGGCGGCACGACGATGTACCTTGCACTGCTCCGGATTTCGGATATAGCGCTAGGCACATCGAGTCGCCGCCGTCCGCGTTGGCTGCGACAGTCGCGAAGAGTGATGCCGATAGAGTAAGGAGGCGACCCAGCATCCGGATTTTCCACGTTGGTGGTCTGAAGCTGCCCATTTTTACTTTGTTAGCTAAACTAATAAGATTTTAATATTGTGAATCGGCTGGTGTCCGGAGTTGCGCTGAAACTTCGCGTGCAAGACGCTGAACTTTCTGCGAATTGCGTATCGTCCTTGCGGTAGCAAACGATGACGATCGGGATAGAGACGTGAGAGCGACTTGCTGCAGGAGAGAACGCCCGCGTTGCGCGGGTGTGAAGCGAATCTCGTTGGGGGCGGAGGTTCTGCGAGAGCGCTCAAAAGGAGATGCCTGTGAGCGCGTTTAATTCATGTCACAAAGGCTCGCAGGCGAGTTGATACGGGCGCGGTTCTGGCGCACCGCATCCGCATGCCGCGGCGCTAGATCTTCGTAGTTGGCTTCTTAAATTTCGCCGTCGCGTGTGAGGATCGAACGTTCGCCGCGGATGTTAGCGATAAATCACCCGCAGCAAACGATTCGATTGATATAGTGAAGGTAATCGAGGAGCGTTAGTCAAGAAAGAGTTTATGGCGTTCCGTATCAGAGCGGCGAGTGTGGCGGGCCGCTGTCTGCCGTTTTCGTGCGACTACCCGGTAACACATTCCGCCCTTGCCCTGGAATGTCCTGGAATTTTCCCGCGGAAGAAAACGATAAGCACTAACACGTAAAAAGCGCGAATACAAACGCGAATTTTGTTGTTACGGCATGGTGACCGCTATTATTTGTTAGCGCTGCACTGTTTTAGATGGTGTGGAAATACAGATTGATCCCGGCAATTCCGTTGATGTTGCCAGATGAAAACATTCGTCATCGACATGGGCGTCATGTTATGAGTGAACAGACAGCCCACGCGCTGCGTTTGCAACGGTTTCAGCGCGATCCGCAGATCATGCCAGCCGCGATCGAGCTTGCGCATGGCCGAGGCCGCTTCGGGCGCTCGACCATCCCTGGCCCTCACAAGCCGTACCACCTCACGCAACGCACCCAGCACGGCGCCACGCCAGGTCTCGACATGACGAGTGGCCGCAAGCGGCATCATCAGAATCGCGACGGCAAACGACACAAGGCAACCCACCGGCACTTCTTCGATCCGCAATTCGACCAGCGGTCCCATCGCGAAACCCAACTCGCCATAGACGAGCCCGACGAGCACGGTGATGAAAAACACCCCCGGCGCATACGGACTGAGAATGTAGTACGCCCAGCCGAACAACCAGAGCATCATCGCGGCCACCAGCAGCGTCGGCGAGCGGTGCGACCAGCAACACGCTGACGAGCGCGCTGGCCAGCCGGAGGAGCATCAAATTAAATCGGATGACTAACTAAATTGATGCCGCCCGCGCAGCACCCCATTTTCTGCGCTTCTCAACTTTTTTAAAATAATTCGCCGAAGGGGGTTGACGGGGTGCGGGCCGCATCGCATAATTCGCCTCCCGTTTGATGACGGACGCGAAGAAAGCAGAGCTTCTGAGCGAGTGATCTTTAAAAATTAACAGCCGATAAGTGTGGGCGCTTGATGCGGGACGCGAGCCGGATTCTCTGGAATCTGGCGAAAAGCGAAAGTATCAAGTCTCACACAGTAATGAAA
>NZ_CADIKK010000046.1 GCF_902859915.1 Paraburkholderia ultramafica | reverse complement strand
TGGAGCGGGAGACGAGGCTCGAACTCGCGACCTCAACCTTGGCAAGGTTGCGCTCTACCAACTGAGCTACTCCCGCATCGTGCTGCTAACTACTGCCTTATTTACTGCAACTACTCTCTTACTGCGTCCGTCGCCTCAAACTGCGTGCATCGGAGAAACGAGATTATGGAGAAACGACTGAAACGTGTCAACCCCTTTTGCGAATGTCTTTAATAAAAGATTTCGCTCATGGTTCGACGGCCTTCGCGCACACTCACGCGGCCTCGCGACCACCATCGACTGACCTTCGACCCTCACGCGACGCCGCCTCGCTCGCGGATCTGCGGCCACGCGAGCTTCATGTAGTAGAGCATCGACCAGATCGTCAGGAACGCGGCCAGATAGATCAGCCAGAGACCCCACACGCGCGTGTCGACCACCACGCCGCCACCGAGCGGCAACGGGCCGTAGAACAGCAGCATCGGAATCGCCACCATCTGACAGACGGTCTTGAACTTGCCGAGCGAATTCACCGCGACGCTCTTCGACGCGCCGATCTGCGCCATCCACTCGCGCAGCGCCGAGATCGCGATCTCGCGCCCGACGATCACCAGCGCAATCGCCGAGTCGATCCGCGCGAGTTGCACGAGCACCAGCAGCGCCGCTGTCACCATCAGCTTGTCGGCGACCGGATCAAGAAACGCGCCGAACGCCGAGGTCTGATTCCATTTGCGGGCCAGAAAGCCGTCGAACCAGTCGGTGAGCGCCGCCAGAATGAAGATCGTCGCGGCCGCCAGATTGCGGTGCGCGGGGCTCATCATCATGTCGGGCAAATAGAACACGCCGACGACGAGCGGAATCAGGACGATCCGCAGCCAGGTCAGGAAAATCGGGAAATTAAACGGCATGGGCAGGCGCAGCGTCTGACGAGTGAGATGCAATTGTGCCGTGTCACAGGGCCTGCCACAAGCAAAGCGGCGCGGGGGCACTGGCGCGCGGGCGATGCTGGCGCCGCTTGTCGGGCATTTTGTAGGCCATTCATTAGCCGTTGACCGGCCGCTCATTCACCGATGAGCGGCCGACCCGACACGCCATGTTCAGTGCAATTGCCGGTAGATCTGCTCCGCGAGCGCCTGCGAAATCCCTTCGACGCTCGCCAGATCCTCGACGCTCGCGGCGACCACGCCGCGCAATCCGCCAAAGCGCGCGAGTAGCCGTTGACGCCGTTTCGCGCCCACACCTTCGAGCTCTTCGAGCCGCGAGGTCTGACGCGTCCTGGCGCGCTTCGCGCGCATGCCGGTAATCGCGAAGCGGTGCGCTTCGTCGCGAATCTGCGCGACCAGCATCAGCGCAGCGCTTTCCTTGCCGAGTTCGAGCGACGCGCGGCCGTCTGCGAAGATCAGGGTTTCGAGGCCGACCTTGCGGCCCTCGCCCTTCGCGACGCCGACGAGCATCCCCGTATCGAGGCCCAGCTCCGTGAACACCTGGCGCGCGATCTCGACCTGGCCCTTGCCGCCGTCGATCAACACGATGGTCGGCAGGATCCCGCCCGCCGCAACCGGTTCCGCGGCATCCGCGGCGAGCGACGGATCGGCGGCCGCGTCGCTTTGCAATTCGGCGGCTTCGTCGGCGGCATTCGCGGCGGCTTGCGCGACCATCTTCTCGTAGCGGCGCGTGAGCACCTGGCGCATCGCCGCGTAGTCGTCGCCGGGCGTGATGCCGGTGATGTTGTAGCGGCGGTATTCGGACGACTGCATCTTGTGATGGTGATACACCACGCACGACGCCTGCGTCGCCTCGCCCATCGTGTGGCTGATGTCGAAGCACTCGATGCGCAGGTGCGCGAGGTCGTCGCATTCCATGCCGAGCGTGTCGGTCAGCGCGCGCGTGCGGGCCTGTTGCGAGCCTTGCTCAGACAGCAGGCGGGCCAGCGCGAGCCGCGCATTCTGCTCGGCCATCGCGAGCCACGCGCGCCGCTGTCCTTGCGGCTGACGCAGCACGGTCACCTTGTGGCCGGCCTGCTCGATCAGCACGTCGACCAGTTCGCGCGTGGCCGGCGCGTGGCTGACCACCAGCACGGGCGGCACGCGATTGCCCAGGTAATGCTGGGCGATAAACGCTTCGAGCACTTCTGATTCGATCCCGCCCGATGCGCGGCCTTTGCGCGGCTTCGACGCTGCGGACGCGGTGGGGTTTGCGTCGTCGGTATTGTCGGCTTCGGCCTCTTCAGCCTCTTCGTCTTCCGGTGGCATGTCCTGCGCGATCGCGAGGGCATCGGCGGTATCGGACGATTCAGCTTCATCGCTCGCGTTTTGTTCCACAACCGGGCCTGAACTCATGGCGGCCCCGGCCAGCGTCGTGTCTTCGCCGCCCTCTTCAAGACCGCCCTCGTCCGCCGTCAACGCGCTTTCCACGTGCGCGGGGAAATACGCCTTGTCGCCCAGGTGCCGTCCGCCGCGCACCATCGCGAGATTCACGCAGACGCGCCCGCCCAGCGCGACCACCGCGAGAATATCGACATCGCTGTCGCTGCCGACTTCGATCGCCTGCTGATGCAGCACCGTCGACAGCGAACTCATCTGATTGCGCACCGCCGCGGCCTGCTCGAACTTCAGTTCGCTCGCGAACGCGTGCATCTTCTGCTCGAGCTCCTTCATCACCTCGCCCTGGCGGCCGAGCAGAAAGCGCGACGCGTTGGCGACGTCGCGCGCGTAATCCTCTTCGCTGATCGCCGCGACGCACGGCGCCGTGCAGCGGCCGATCTGATGCAGCAGGCAGGGCCGCGTGCGGTTGTTGAACACGGAGTCTTCGCAGGTGCGCAACTGGAACACCCGCTGCAGGATCTGGATGCTCTCGCGCACCGCCCACGCGCTCGGGAACGGTCCGAAGTACTGATTCTTGCGATCCACCGAACCCCGGTAATAGGCCATGCGCGGAAACTTGTGGCCGCTCAGCTTGAGGTACGGATACGACTTGTCGTCGCGAAACAGAATGTTGTAACGCGGCGCGAGCGCCTTGATCAGATTGTTTTCGAGCAGCAGCGCTTCGGCCTCGGAGCGCGTGACGGTCGTCTCGATGCGCGCAATGCGCGTCACCATCATCGCGATACGCGGCGACAGCAGCGTCTTCGTGAAGTAGCTCGACACGCGCTTCTTGAGATCGCGCGCCTTGCCCACGTAAAGCACGGCGCCGTGGGTATCGTAATAACGATAGACGCCGGGCAGATGCGGCAATTGGGCGAGCGCTTTTTTCGGCTCGAAAGCGTCGGTTGCTTCGGGTTCGGTCATGCAGGATCGATTGGGTGGGACAGTCTCGCGAGGCCTTGCGCCGCGTGCCGCGCGCGCGGACGAAACGGGCGCGCGCAATCGTGAACGAGGCTTTAGAATCGCCAGTTTAGAACATTCCGGGTGCGTCCGAACCCTGCGGTGCGCCGAATCCGGCAACGCTTCGGCGGCGCTCCGGAAGGGGCGCGGCGACGCGGAGGCTGCGGGGTAGTCCGCCGCTTCGGCGCTTCCGCCGCATCAACCGTTCGAATCCGCCACCCAGGCCACCATGTCCTCCGATCCGCATATTTCCGAACAACCCGCTGCCGCCGCCACCGCAATCGCCTGCGATATCTTCTGCGCGGTGATCGACAATTTCGGCGACATCGGCGTGTGCTGGCGCCTCGCGCGTCAACTCGCGAGCGAGCACGGCTGGCAGGTGCGCGTGTTCGTCGACGACCTGCATGCGTTCCAGAAACTATGCCCGTCGCTGGCGCTGGATCGCGCGCGGCAGACGGTCGGCGGGATCGTCGTCGAACACTGGCACGAGCCGGCCCATGCGGGCGATACGCTCGAAGTGGCCGACGTCGTGATCGAGGCGTTCGGCTGCGAACTGCCGCCGACTTATGTCGCCGCGATGGCGGCGCGCGCGCGCACGCCGGTGTGGTTCAACCTCGAATATCTGAGCGCCGAGGACTGGGTCGCGGATTTTCATCTGCGTCCGTCTCCCCATCCGCGCTATCCGCTGACCAAAACGTTCTTTTTCCCGGGACTCGGCCCCGGCACCGGCGGCGTGCTGAAGGAGCGGCATCTCGACGCCGCGCGCGCCGCTTTCGAGGCATCGCCGGCGGCGCGCGAAGCATGGTGGCGGCAAACCACCGGCCACCCACCGCCACCCGCCGAGGCGACCGTCGTCTCGCTGTTCGCCTACGAAAACCCCGCCGTCGACAGCCTCCTCGAACAATGGCGCGACAGTGCCGGGCCGGTCGTGCTGCTGGTGCCGGAAGGCCGCATCTCCGGCGCGGTCGCGCGCTTTTTCGGTTTGCCTTCGGGTCCGCCTTCATTCACCGCCGGCACGCACGCGACGCGCGGCAACCTCAGCGCGCACGCCCTCGCCTTTACCGCGCAAGCCGGCTACGACGCGCTGCTGTGGGCGAGCGCCATCAATTTCGTGCGCGGCGAAGACTCGTTCGTGCGCGCCCAATGGGCCGCGAAGCCCTTCGTCTGGCACATCTACCCGCAAGCCGACGATGCCCATCTGCCGAAGCTCGATGCCGCGCTCGCGCACTACGCCCGCACCCTGCCCGCCGCCGCGCGGGACGCCCTCGCGCGCTTCTGGCATGCGTGGAACGGCGCGGGCCGACCGGACTGGGCGGAATTCCAGCGCCACTACCCGGCGCTGAAGCAGCGCGCGGCCGAATGGGCCGGCGAACTCGCCCAGGTGGGTGACCTCGCCGGAAATCTGGCCTTGTTCGCAAAAACTCAGTTAAAATAAGCGGTTATCCAAAGGCCGACGACGCAAGCGCGGCCCGATCTCAGCAGCGAACCAGGTCAGCCTGACTGGCCAAGCCCGGCATCGAAAGGTGCATGACGCGTCCCAACCGTCGGGAAGTGGCGCAAATGTCAAAAAAGGGACGTATGTTGTGGATCGGCGCCACTCGTGTACACGCCCGCACAGGGTAAAAAGCAGGTAACGGATTGTTGGGGATGGCGGAATTCACCGGGCTGCGCAACGCGGTCCCGCCGTCGGTCCCCGCTGCAAGCCGGCCACGCTTCACTCACTCAGGTCCCGCCGCCGCTTCCACGCGGCGCGGTTCGTAGTGAGCGAAGCGCCGAAGCCGCTTGCGCCGTATGCCGTTGAGCAAAAGTTGAAGCTACTTATTTCGTACAGGACAGTTTTATGAAGACCGCACAGGAACTCCGCACCGGCAACGTCGTGATGATCGGCGCAGACGCAATGGTCGTGCAAAAGGCCGAATACAACAAATCGGGCCGTAACTCCGCCGTCGTCAAGATGAAGTTCAAGAACCTGCTGACCGGCGCAGGCATGGAAAGCGTGTACAAGGCAGACGACAAGTTCGACGTCGTCGTGCTGGAGCGCAAGGAAGTGACGTACTCGTACTTCGCCGACCCGATGTACGTGTTCATGGACGCCGACTACAACCAGTTCGAAGTCGAAGGCGAAATGATGGGCGACGCCCTCCATTACCTCGAAGACGGCATGGCTTGCGAAGTCGTGTTCTACAACGAGAAGGCCATCTCGGTCGAACTGCCGACCACGCTGGTCCGCGAGATCATCTACACGGAACCGGCTGTCAAGGGCGATACGTCGTCGGGCAAGGTGCTGAAGAACGCCAAACTGAACACCGGCTTCGAACTGCAAGTGCCGCTGTTCTGCAACATCGGCGACAAGATCGAAATCGACACGCGTACGCACGAGTACCGCAGCCGCGCATAAATCGCGCAGCAACGCCTGCACGCCTGAATCCAGCGCCGCGGCAACGCCGGCGCTGCGAAAAAAGTGGCAAAAAAAAGCGCCCAATTTGGGCGCTTTTTCTTTTCTGTCCCGCCGTGTATGGTTGAGGAAAACTTTACCGGCAAGCTTCTCGAAATTGCCAATCCGTCGTCCCAATCTTCCCGCCCGGCATCGGACAAACCATTGATAAGTCATAGCAAATATCCGTGGCACAGTCCATGCTTGATCTGAAGCTACGCCGGTACGGCTTATTTTCCTCAACTCGGGAGACGCAGCATGAATAACGACATTGCTGAAGGCAACAACCGGGATTTCTGACAGACCGGATGAAAGAACTACAGGCACCCCGCCCGCGTTATCCGTGCCAGATAGCACCAAACGGCGCAGCACGGGCGTCCCTGTGAATAGCAAAAGGACCAGAACTACGTGAGTCGAATCGCCGCTCGTCCCGTCTGCCGTCCGGCATGCCGCTGCATGCCGGGCATTGCGTCGATGTCAACCCGTCGGCCGCTGGTATGCCGCCGGGCGGCATGCGCCGGCCCCGCGGCGCGGCATCCGACCCCGTACCGGGCAGCCATCGCGCCCGCATCACGCGCGCCAGTCGAGCTAGGGGCGCAGCGCAGCGGGTATTCCATTCATCTAAAAAATTGCGCTCGCCATGCCACACGCCCTGATTGTTGAAGACGACCCCAATAGCCTGTCCGGCCTGTCCGCCATCCTCGCCGCCGACGGCTTCTCCGTCGACACCGCGACCACGATCGCCGAAGCCCGGACGGCGCTGACCCGCTTCATTCCCGACGTCGTGCTGGTCGACCTGAATCTGCCGGACGGCAGCGGGCTCGATCTGCTGCAGCATCTGCCCGCGCAGCCGCCCGGCGGCGCGCTGCCCGTGATCGTGATGACCGGCAATGCCACGGTCGAGAGCGCGATCGAGGGTCTGCGGCACGGCATCTGGGACTACCTGCTCAAGCCGGTCAACATCCCGCGTTTGCGCAGTCTGCTCGCACGGATTCCGCGTCCGTACGAACTGACCGAGGAAGTGCAGACGCTGCGCGCGTCGTTGCGCCAGCTCGGCCGGTTCGGCTCGATGCTCGGCCGCAGCGGCGCGATCCAGCACGTGTACGACACGATCGAACGGATTGCGCCGACTGAAGCCGCCGTGCTGATTTCCGGCGAAGCCGGCACCGGCAAGCAGACCGCGGCGCGCACGCTGCATGATATGAGCCGGCGCCGCAAAGGTCCGTTCGTCACGCTCGATTGCCGCAGCGCGGCTGGCCTGGGCGCGCATCGCTCGCTCGAGAGCCTGCTGTTCGGTCACGAACGCGGTGCGTTCGGCGCCTCCGAGCAGCGCGAACCGGGCCTGTTCGAACAGGCCAGCGGCGGCACGCTGTTCATCGACGAAATCGCCGGGTTGCCGCGCGCCCAGCAGGAAGCACTGCTGCGTGCGCTCGACTCGCAAACGTTCATGCGGGTCGGCGGCACGAATCAGGTCGCGACGGACTTCCGGCTGATCGCATCGACGCGCAAGCCGCCGCGCGCGGCGGTGCTCGACGGCAGCCTGCATCAGGAGCTCGCGCTGCGCCTTGAAGCCGCCGCGGTGATGCTTCCGCCGCTGCGCGAACGCGGCGACGATCCGGCTCTGATCGCTCAGGCGGTGGTCGACGAATTGAATCACGAGGCGGCCGCGCGCGGCACCTCCGAGGTCGCCAAGCAGATCGGGCCGAACTTCCTGCGCGAATCTCTCGCGTACGAATGGCCGGGCAATGTGCGTGAATTGCAGGAGCGCGTACGGCGTGCGTATCTCGCGTCGGGCGACGTGCTGGAGTCGCTGCGCGCCGACGACGCGGGTTTGGCGAACGGCCGCGATCTGAACGGCAGCCGCGTGCAGGTCACCGTCGGCACGCCGCTCGCGGACGTCGAGGAAATGCTGATTCGCGCGACGCTCGATGCGGTCGGCGGTACGCGTCACCGCGCGGCATCGCTGCTGGGGATCAGTCCGAAGACGCTGTACAACAAGCTGCAACGCATGCGGCTGAACTGAGTTCGACGGCCTGTTGCGGCTGGCTGAAGCCGATAAAAAAAACGGCGCCTTGATTTTTAATCAAAGGCGCCGTTTCTTCATTCATCGGCCATACTCGCGCAGCGTTGGCGATCTATGCGAACGCGCTGCGCAGCAACGCCTGCGCTTCCAGATAGCGCGGCTCGGCGACCAGCTTGCTCCACGTCAGCGCCTTGTCGCGCGGCCGCATGCGCTTCAGGCGCCGCAGCGATTCCTTCGACGGCGTGAAGCGCAGCGCATCCAGCACCTTCTCCGCTTCATCCGGCTGATTGCAGATCAGCACCATGTCGCAACCGGCCTGCAGCGCGGCGCTCGCGCCCTCGGTCAGCGTGCCGCCCTGGCGCGCGGCTTCCATCGACAGGTCGTCGCTGAAAATCGCGCCTTCGAAGCGCAGCTTCTTGCGCAGAATGTCCTGCAGCCAGATCCGCGAGAAACCGGCCGGCTTCGAGTCGACTTGCGGATAGACCACGTGCGCGGGCAACACCGCTCCTAGCGACAAGCCGAGCCAGTCATACGGCGCGACGTCGTCGCGCAGGATCTCGTCGAGCGAACGGTCGTCGATGGGCATCGCGACGTGCGAGTCCGCATGTGCAAAGCCGTGTCCCGGGAAGTGCTTGCCGCAATTGCTCATGCCGGCCAGCGCGAGGCCGTGGTTCAGGCTCTTCGCGAGCAACGCCACCACGCGCGGATCGCGGTGGAACGAACGGTCGCCTATCACCTGCGATTGCCCGTAGTTCAGATCGAGCACCGGCGTAAAGCTCATGTCGATGCCGCACGCGCGCAACTCCGCCGCGAGGATATAACCGACCGCGGTCGTCACCTTGGTGGCGTGCAGCACGTCGCGGTCCCACAGCGCGCCGAGCTTGCCCATCGCCGGCAGCACCGTGAAGCCGTCGGTGCGAAAGCGCTGCACGCGGCCGCCTTCGTGATCGACGGCGATCAGCAGATCCTTGCGGATCGCGCGGATCGAATCGGTCAGCGCGATCAGTTGCGCGCGGCTCTCGTAATGGCGCGCGAACAGGATCACGCCGCCGGTCATCGGATGGGCAAGGCGGCGCTTGTCATCGTCGTTCAGCGTTTTGCCGACCACGTCGAGCATCACCGGTCCGGGAGTGGTTTTCATCGAATTCCGCCAGAAGAAAGCGTTGGGCAAGGAACGACGCGGCCGGCATGGGCCGCGTTCAAAGTATTTTTTATCCGGCGCTACCCGGCGTGGGCGGCGTGTCGGCGGCGTGCGCCCCGCCCGCTTGCGCTGTCTCCGCGATCACGAACGACACCGCGTAATCGCGCTCGTCGCTGATCGTGACGCGCGCCGTGATGCCGCGCGCGTCGAGCCATTCGGCCAGCTCGCCGGAAGCGACCACCATCGGCTCGCCGCTCGGCTTGTTGAGCGTTTGCAGCGCGCGCCAGGTCATCGGCCAGTGCATGCCGAGGCCGATCGCTTTCGAGAACGCTTCTTTCGCCGAGAACCGCGTGGCGAGAAACGCGAGACCGCGCGCCGCCGAACGTGCCGTACGTGCGTGATAGACACGCAGCTCGTCCGGACCAAGCACCTTCTCCGCAAAACGGCCGTTGGTGCGCGTCATGACCGCGGCCACGCGGCTGACCTGAACGATGTCGGTACCGATGCCGTAGATCGCCATGCGCGAGACCGCCGGTTCGGGTCGCATCAGGCGCGCGCGCCGAGACGGGCGGCGACCATGATCGCCTTCATCTCGCGCACCGCGTTGTCCCAGCCCGCGAAGATCGCATGCGCGACGATCGCGTGACCGATATTCAGCTCGACGATCCCTTCGATCGCGGCAATCTGCTGCACGTTGGTGTAGTGCAGGCCGTGGCCCGCGTTGACCTTGATGCCGAGCGTCGCGCCGAATTCGACCGCGCGCACCACACGCTCGTATTCGCGCTGCTGTTCGGCGGGGTCGTGCGCTTCCGCGTAACGGCCGGTGTGCAGTTCGATCACCGGCGCGCCGGCCTCATGCGCGGCCCGTATCTGCGTTTCGTCCGGATCGATGAAGAGCGACACGCGCGAATTGGCTGCGGCGAGTTGCTGGCACGCGGCACGCACCGCTTCGAACTGGCCGGCCACGTCCAGCCCGCCTTCGGTGGTCAGCTCCTGGCGCTTTTCCGGTACGAGGCACACATCGTGCGGCTGCACTTCGCAGGCGATGTCGAGCATTTCCCGCGTCACCGCGCATTCGAGATTCATGCGCGTCTTCAGCAGCGGCCGCAGCTTGCGCACGTCGGCGTCGACAATATGACGGCGATCTTCGCGCAGATGCAGCGTGATCACGTCCGCGCCGGCCTCCTCGGCCATCAGCGCCGCGCGGATCGGATCGGGGTAAGACGTGCCGCGCGCGTTGCGCAGCGTAGCGACGTGATCGATATTCACGCCGAGGTCAATCACAGTCGGCGACGTAAGAAAGAAGCTCATAAGTTCTGCAAGTCGATCAGGATCTGGCGCGTCGCGAGCGGCGTGCCGCCAAGGTAAGTGTTGAGCAGAAAGCGCATCAGCGTTTTGCTTTGCGCCACGGTCTGCGCTCGATGGTAATCGTCCTGTTCCATATCGAGCAAGGTTTGTCCGGCAACCACCGGCCATTGCGCGGGCCACTCGTCGGACGCTTCGCGCACGCCGCGCTCCGGATCGAACACGTAGCGGCCTTCGGGCAACACCGCTTGACGCGCGACGGTGCGGTCGAGCGCCATCGCGTAACCGGTTTCGCGCAGCAGCACGCGTTCGAACGAGCGCAACACCTGCACGGGCGGCTCGTCGTGCGCGAGACGCGTCATCGTGACGACGTAGTGATGGAACAGTTGGGGATGCGGGTCTTCGCGCGCGCAGAACTTGACCAGCAGTTCGTTGACGTAGAAGCCGCAGAGCAGCGCGCCGCCGGTCAGAGGCAGCATGCCGCCGACCCATTCGGCGCCGGTCAGCGTGCGCACTTCGGATTTGCCGGACCACGACAGCGCGAGCGGCTGGAACGTCTGCAACACACCGCGCAGCGCGGAGTGCGGGCGCTTCGCACCCTTCGCGACCAAGGCGAGACGGCCGTGATCGCGCGACAGCACGTCGATGATCAGACTGGTCTCGCGATACGGGTAGCTATGCAGAACGAAAGCGGGTTGCTCCGTGATCCGGTATTCGGAAGCGGAGGTGCGCGGCGCGCGGCGGGTCGAAGCGCGGGTTGGAGTCTTACGCGGCTCGCCTTCGGCGCCCTCGGCGCTTTTGCTGGAGGATTTTTTGGTGCTACGAGCGGGCCGGGACGGCTCGCTCGCCGGCGCGGCCGGTTCCGGCTCGTCCGGCGCAGCGTCGGAATTCAGCGTCATCCACGCGTCATTCGTACCCATACGCACGAAGTCCGGCTTCGTTGTCGGCCCAGCCGCTCTTCACCTTGACGAAGGTTTCCAGATAGACCGGCCCGTCGAACAGCTTTTCCATGTCGAGGCGCGCTTCGGTGCTGATCTGCTTCAGCTTCGCGCCCTTCTGTCCGATGATCATCGCCTTGTGCGTGTCGCGGTCGACCATGATGGTCGCGAAAATGCGGCGCAGGCGTCCTTCGGTTTCGAACTTGTCGATCAGCACGGTGCTCGTGTACGGCAGTTCGTCGCCGGTCCAGCGGAACACTTTTTCGCGCAGGATTTCCGCGGCAAGGAAGCGCTCGCTGCGATCGGTCAGGTCGTCTTCGCCATAGATCGGCGCGCCTTCTGGCAGGAACGGCTTGACGGTCGCCATCAGGCGCTTGATGTCGTCGGGATTCCTGGCCGACAGCGGCACGATCTCGTTGAACTGGCGCAGTGCGCTGACCTGCTGCATGAACGGGAACAGCGAGTCCTTATCCGACACGCGATCGAGCTTGTTCGCGATCAGCAGCGTGGGCACCGACGGCGGGATCAGGTCGAGCACCTTCTGATCGTCCGCGCCGAAGCGGCCGGCCTCGATCACGAACAGGATCGCGTCGACCGAGGTCAGCGTGGACGTGACCGCGCGATTGAGCGAGCGGTTCAGCGCGCCGCTGTGCCTGGTCTGAAAACCCGGCGTGTCGACGAAGATGTACTGCGCGTCTTCGAGCGTGTGAATGCCGGTGATGCGATGGCGCGTGGTCTGCGCCTTGCGCGACGTGATACTGACTTTCTGGCCGACCAGCGCGTTCATCAGCGTGGACTTGCCGACGTTAGGGCGGCCGACGATCGCGACCATGCCGCAGCGAAAACCAGTGGGAGTGGGAGCGTTCATATTCGGGCTACGGCAAGTTCAGATCGACACGCGGGAATGGCGCGCCGACGGCAATCAATGGCCCGCATCGGCGACGCGCGTTTGCACCGCGTCGGCTACGCCGGGTTCGTGTTCGGTGGGTGCCGGTGCGCCTGGCGCGGACACGGCGGCTGCACCGGGTGTGGCTTCGCGGCCGCGCTGGCGGTCTGCGTGGCGCGCGGGAGCGGCTTCGGCTCTGCCTTCGGCCGGTTTGTCCGCTGCTGCTTTGTCAGCGGACCTGTCGCTCGCGTGAGCGGTCGCCTTGTCCGATTTCTCGAGCTTCTCGGCACGCTCGGCTTTGTCATGGCCGCTGTACTCGACGTGCGCGGCGCGAATGACGGCAAGCGGCGCGCCTGCCGCGGTCAGCGTGGAGCGTTCGGCGGCGGCCTTTTCAGCAGTGGGCTTTTCAGCGGCGGGGTCCGCTGCGGCAGCCGCGCGCGGCTCGCCGCGCGCCGTGCCGCGTTCGCCCTTGCGCTCCGGGCTGCGCAAATCCAGCGCGGTCTGGACACCCGTGACGCCGGGCACAATCTCCGGCTCGACGTTTTTCGCCGCGCGGGCACCCTTCGAGCGCTTGGGCTTGGCGACGACAGCGGGCGCCGAGGCCATCACTTCGTCGAGCGCCTTCTTGGCGGCCGCCTGCTCCGCCGCGCGCCGGCTCGCGCCGGAACCGGACACTTTCACGTCCAGCTTCGGCACCGTGCATTCGACTTCGAATTGCTGATTGTGCGCCGCACCATGTGTCGCGACGACCGTGTACGTAGGCAGCGCGATCTTGTGGCCCTGCAGATACTCCTGCAGCAGCGTCTTCGCGTCCTTGCCGAGCGTGCGCGGGTCGATGTGATCGAGAATCGGCACATAGAGGCGCTTGATGACCGTCTGGGCGGCGTCGAAGCCGCCGTCGAGGAACACCGCACCCAGCACCGCTTCGAGCGTGTCAGCGAGGATCGACGGCCGGCGGAAGCCGCCGCTGCGCAGTTCGCCCTCGCCGAGCCGCAAGCCTTCCGAAATATTGAGGGCCTGAGCGATTTCATACAGCGACTGCTGCTTCACCAGATTGGCGCGGACGCGCGACAGATCGCCTTCGTCCAGTTTGCCGAAACGTTGGAACAAAAGCGCAGCCACCGCGCAATTTAGAACGGAGTCGCCGAGAAACTCGAGCCGTTCGTTATGCGTGGAACTATGACTACGGTGCGTTAAAGCCTGGCGCAACAATTCCGCATTGCGAAATTCGTAGCGCAGTCGGCTTTCCAACGGAGATAGGGGCATGGGCAGAGTATAACGCGGGCGCCGGACCCGGCGAAAACGTGGGGCGGCCTGCGGAAAAAGCGTGGTGAAGCGACGTTACCGCGGGTTCTTAAAGTAGCGTAACAACACGCCGCGACTGACATGACCGAGGTACGGCCAGCCGCGCGGCGTGTCGTGCAATCGACGCAGACGAATTCAATGGAATGAGCCGATGCGTCGCAGATCGCTGAAGTTCATCCAGATAAAAAATGCGCGGCCGACGATATTCCTGTCCGGCGCAAAACCCCAGTAACGGCTGTCCGCACTGTTATCGCGGTTGTCGCCCATCATGAAGTAATTGCCCGGCGGCACTTTGCAAATCACGCCGCGTGCGTTGTACGTGCAGTTGTCGCGATACGGAAAATCTTCGGCGCCGACGATGAACGGCGGCACGGCCGGATTGTTCAGAATCGCGTTCTTGCGGCCGTCGATATCTTCTTCAAACTGCTTCGCGTAACCGAGGCGTTCTTCGTCGAGGTAATCGGGCAGCGGCGTTTCCGGCACCAGCTTGCCGTTGACCGTGAGTTTCTTGTCCTGATACTCGACGACGTCGCCCGGCAGGCCGATCACGCGCTTGATGTAGTCGACCGATTCGTCTTTCGGGTAACGGAACACCACCACGTCGCCGCGCGAGAGCGGACGGCCTTCGGTGATCTTCGTATTGGTGATCGGCAGGCGGATGCCGTATTCGAATTTATTGACGAGGATGAAGTCGCCCACCAGCAACGTCGGCACCATCGAACCTGACGGAATCTTGAACGGTTCGACCACGAACGAGCGCACCACGAACACCACCAGAATCACCGGGAAAAAGCTCGCCGAATACTCGAGCCACCACGGCTGACGCAGCTTGTCGTCACGCAGACGCGCACGCGTTTGCGCCGCGTTTTCATCGGCGAAACGCTCGCCGATGCGCTCCTGCTGGCGGTCGAATTCGGCGACCGCGGCTTCTGCCGCGCGGCGCCGTTTCGGCAGGAAAACCAGTTTGTCCGCGACCCATGCGACGCCCGTCAAAATGACGAGCACAAAAAGAATCAGCGCAAAATTCATAGCGTTCCGTTATTCAACTTATTTGTCTTCGACACGCAGGATCGCGAGGAAAGCCTCTTGCGGAATCTCGACCGAGCCCACTTGCTTCATTCGCTTCTTGCCTGCCTTCTGCTTTTCCAGCAGCTTCTTCTTACGCGAAATGTCACCGCCGTAGCATTTTGCCAGCACGTTCTTACGCAACGCTTTAATGTTTTCGCGCGCAATAATGTTCGAGCCGATGGTGGCCTGAATCGCCACGTCGTACATCTGACGCGGAATCAGCTCGCGCATTTTCGCCGCCACTTCGCGGCCGCGATACTGGCTTTGCGAACGGTGCACGATGACCGACAGTGCATCCACCTTGTCGCCGTTGATCAGCATGTCGACCTTCACGACGTCGGACGCGCGGTATTCCTTGAACTCGTAATCCATCGACGCGTAGCCGCGCGAAATCGACTTCAGACGATCGAAGAAGTCGAGCACGACTTCGCCCATCGGGATTTCGTAGGTCAACTGCACCTGACGGCCGTGATACTGCATGTTGATCTGCGTACCGCGCTTTTGCGTGCACAGCGTGATCACCGAGCCGACGTAGTCTTGCGGCATGTACAGATTTACGGTGACGATCGGCTCGCGCACTTCTTCGATCTTCGACGGCTCCGGCATCTTGGCCGGATTCTCGACCATGATGGTCGTGCCGTCGCGCTGCAGGACTTCGTACACCACGGTCGGCGCCGTGGTGATCAGGTCCATGTCGAACTCGCGCTCGAGACGTTCCTGCACGATCTCCATGTGCAGCAGACCCAGGAAGCCGCAACGGAAACCGAAACCGAGCGCCTGCGAAACTTCCGGCTCGTACTGCAGCGACGCGTCGTTGAGCTTGAGCTTCTCGAGCGAGTCACGCAGCGCGTCATACTGGTTCGCTTCGACTGGATAGAGGCCGGCGAACACCTGCGGCTTCACTTCCTTGAAGCCGGGCAGCGGTTCGGGGGCCGGCCGGTTCACCAGCGTGACGGTGTCGCCCACCTTCGCCGCGGCCAGTTCCTTGATGCCGGCGATGATGAAACCCACCTGCCCCGCCGACAACGATTCGAGATTCTTCGACTTCGGCGTGAACACGCCGATGTGCTCGACCGGATATTGCGCGCCGGTCGCCATCATGCGGATCTTGTCCTTCGGACGCAGCGTGCCGTTGACGATGCGCACCAGCATCACGACGCCGACGTAGTTGTCGAACCACGAGTCGATGATCAGCGCCTGCAACGGCGCTTCAGGATCGCCCTTCGGCGGCGGTACTTTCGCGATCAGCGCCTCGAGCACGTCTTCGACGCCCAGGCCGGTCTTCGCGCTGCAACGCGTGGCGTCGGCCGCGTCGATGCCGATCACGTCTTCGATTTCGGCGATCGCGTTTTCGGGGTTCGCAGCCGGCAGGTCGATCTTGTTGAGCACCGGAATCACGTCGACGCCGAGTTCGATCGCCGTGTAGCAGTTGGCGACGGTTTGCGCCTCCACGCCCTGGCTCGCGTCGACGACCAGCAGCGCGCCTTCGCATGCGGACAGCGAGCGGCTGACTTCGTACGAGAAGTCGACGTGGCCCGGCGTGTCGATCATGTTCAGGTTGTAGACCTGCCCGTCACGGGCGCGGTACGTCAGTGCGGCGGTTTGTGCCTTGATGGTGATGCCGCGCTCGCGCTCGAGATCCATCGAGTCGAGCACCTGGGATTCCATCTCGCGGTCGGACAGGCCACCGCAGATCTGGATGATGCGATCGGCGAGCGTCGACTTGCCATGGTCGATGTGCGCAATGATCGAGAAGTTACGAATATGATCCATTCAGTGCCGATCAAGCGAAAAAGGCGCGCTCGGACAACAGCGGAGCACGCCTTGTAAGTAGGTGAAAAACCTATCTATTTTAGCCGAAAAGGCTATCGCCCGGCGCATCTTGCGAAGCCCGGGCGGAAAAGACGGCTCAGGAGAGGCGTGAAACTGGGTGAGAACAGCGCGCGTTTGCGCAGTCGTTGAACCCCTGAGCAATCTCAGGGGGCCGCCGCGACACGTGCGGCTAGTGCGATACGGACCCGCGCTACGTCGAGGTGATAGTGGCACAGTTCGACGCCATCACAGACTAGAACCGGCACCAGTTCGTTGTAACGGGCTTCCAGCACCGGATCGCTGTCGACGTCGACCACCTCGACTTGCGCGCCGAATTCAGCCAGCAACGGATCGAGCGCGGCGCGCATATCGTCGCAGAGATGGCACCACGCGCGCCCATAAAGCGTGAGCGGCGCCGCCTCTGTCATTTCTGCGTGCTGGCGCTACGCGGACGGATCGGCACGAACTGCGTGTTCTCGCCACGACGCACCAGCAGCGCAACCATCTTCTGCGAATCGAGGTGCGAGCTGAGTTCGTCGAACTGCTTCGCGCTCGTGATGTCCGTGTCGCCCACCCGCAGAACGATGTCGCCCTTTTGCAGGCCGACGCGTGCTGCTGGCCCGTCCACCGCGTCGATCTGCACGCCGTTGCGGAGCTTCAGCGCCTTCAGCTGATCCGCGGGGATATCGCTAACGGCGAGACCCAGCACGTTCGTCGCGCGCTGCTTCGGCGGCTGCGGCTTCTTCTGATCCGCCTTCGCGGTCTTGTCCGGCTGCATCTCGGCGATCGTGACCGGCAGATCGCGCGTTTGCCCCTTGCGCCAGATCGTGATCGTCGACTTGGTGCCAGGCTTCGTATCGCCGACCATGCGCGGCAGATCCGTTGCCGTGTCGACCGAATGACCGTTGAACTTCAGGATGATGTCGCCCGGCTGCACGCCGGCCTTATCGGCCGGGCCGCCCGGTTCGACACTGCTGACCAGCGCGCCCTGCGCCTTGGGCAGACCGAGCGAATCGGCGACGTCTTTGGTGACTTCGCCGATCGCCACCGCGATACGGCCGCGCACCACCTTGCCCTGGCTCTTCAGCTGATCGGCCACGCGCATCGCCTCGTCGATCGGAATCGCGAACGAGATGCCCATGAACCCGCCGGTGCGGCTGTAAATCTGCGAGTTGATGCCGATCACCTCGCCCTGCATGTTGATCAGCGGACCGCCCGAATTGCCCGGATTGACGGCCACGTCGGTCTGGATAAACGGCAGATAGTCGCCGGTATCGCGCCCCTTCGCGCTGACGATGCCGGCCGTCACGGTATTCTCGAGACCGAACGGCGAGCCGATCGCGACCACCCACTCGCCCACGCGCACCTTGTTCGAATCGCCGATCGTGATGGTCGGCAGGTTCGCAGCGCTGATCTTCACGACGGCGACGTCGGTCCGGTCGTCGACGCCGATCAGTTTCGCCTTGAATTCGCGCTTGTCGGTCAGCGTGACGTAGATGGTGTCCGCGTCGTCGATGACATGGGCATTGGTCATCACATAGCCGTCCGCCGACAGGATGAAGCCCGAGCCGACACCGCTGTTCTGTTCCGGTTCGTTGCTATCCGGCGTGTCCTGGCTGCCGCCACTGCCGCCGCCGTTGTCACCGCCGCGCGGCGCACCGGGTGATTGCGGCGACTGCGGCATCGGAATGCCGAAGAAGCGACGGAAAAACTCCGACATGTCGCCGTCGTCCATACCCGGCGGCAGGCCGCCGCGGGTACTGCTGTTCGACACGCGCGTGGTCGTGCGAATGTTGACGACCGCCGGTCCGACTTTGTCGACCAGATCGGTGAAGTCGGGCAGATTGGCAGCAGGAGCCGCCGACGCCGTATGCGGTACGAGCGGCAAACACGCCGCTACCACCGCGGCCGCGAGGAATTTGCGCACCGAGAAAGTCGTCATATCGTAGCAAGCCGAGGGATTCAGGATTCGGAGGGTTACTTCGGAGCCTTGTATTCTATGGCAGCCGCAAATTGCTGCAACGTGGTCTGGGGCACTTCACCAAGCAGAGTAATCCAGAAGTCGCCGCGGCGCTTGACGAGCACGTGCGTGGCGCCGCTGCTACCCGAGCCTTCCTTGCGCGTGTTGTTCTCGACCGGCTCGACGAACACCGAAATGGCCGCAAGACCGTCGGAAAATACGGCCTGATCCACCGGAATAGTCGGCTGGCCTGCTTCACGCGCGGCCATCGGACGGCGCAATTGACGAATCATGCGGAAGCCCGGCACCGTCGGCGCGAACTGCCAGCCTTGCGCGGCCATGTCGACCGGCTCGACTGGCGGACGCACCATCGTCCACCCTGCCGTATTACGAATGCCGTTGACGATGCCCGCCTTGTCGACCGGCACGCCGATGCGAACCTGCGAGAACGACAGCTGTTCGAGCACCTGACCGTTCGGGTCGAGGGTCTGTGCACGCAGCAGCAGGCCGGTCTTGTTGTCGGCCCAAAGCTTGTAGGCAAAGCGATACGCGTCTTTCGGATCGAGCTCTATCACCTGGCTGTCGATGCCCGCGACGCGGTCGTCTCCAAGCAGCTTGGGTTCGTAGACGGACAGGACCTGCTCGCCGCTCACTGCCAGCAATGCTGGGAACGCGTCTTTGTTCTGGCGCTTCTCGACCACCAACAGACGCCGCTCCGGCACGAACGTGTAGAGATCGTCGTTATGACGCAGCATTTTGCGCGGCTTGCCGTCGAGGCTCTCGAGCTGCTCGAATTCGCCGTCCGTGTGGGTCGCGTAGTGCGCAATCCGCGACGTCTGCACGAAATTGCCACGCTGGTAGACGAACGCGCCCTCGTAGTTTTGCTGCTGGGCGGCCTGATGGATGCGATCGAGCAGATCCGCAGCCGTGCGACGGGCGACAAGCGGATCGGCGGTTTGTGCAAAGACCCGCGGTGTAGCGGACAACAATACGGCTGCGCAGAACAGAAATGCCGGCAGCCGCCCCCAGATAGTCGTTTTATTCAACCGCAGAGTCTGCATCAAACTATTGGCCTTGCGTAGAGACGGAGGCAGCGCGAATCACCGGCATCGAGCCCGCCATGACCGGTTGTTGCGCGAATTGCTGGTGGGCTTCCAGATATTGATCGAGACTTGCGTCACGGATGATGTTGGCGTCCTGCGCGATCGGCTGGACTGCCGCAGGCACCGACGCGATCGCCACGCGCTGCACCGAATCGCCATGCGACTGGATCGACGCGATCTGCGCACCCGGACCGCCCGGCACGCCTTGCAGTTGCGGCACGACAATCCACGTCAGCGTGACCGCGGCGGCAGCCACGGCAAAAGCCGGCACGACACGGCGGCGCAGCGCCAGCAAGCGGCGCGCGACCGGTATTGCGGCGGGCGCAAGCACGTGCGCCTCGCTTTCGAAGCGCGCGGCGAAACCGTTCAGGAACGCACTGCTCGTCGCGGGGCTGAACGCCAGATCGTCGGAACGCAACGCGTCGCCGATCAGGTGATAGCTCGACCACGCGGCGCGATCTTCGCCGTCCAGCCCGGAAAGAAACTTGTCCAGATTCAGATGCTCTTCGCCGAACAGCTCACCGTCCACAAAAGCTGACAGACGCTCGCCGCGCGAACTGGCTTGCGATTGCATCGAGACCGACCCCATGATGCTCCCCATCTTACGAATACCCCGTAGTGACACCACTAATCCAGATATTGCACCCATGCCCCGGTCGGCCGGCTGGGAATTACCAGCGCTTGCCTTCGGGTGTGTCAAGCAACGGACGCAATTTTGCCGCAATGGCTTCGCGAGCGCGGAAAATTCGTGATCTGACGGTGCCGATTGGGCAACCCATCATCTCAGCGATTTCCTCGTAGCTCAAACCTTCAATTTCACGAAGAGTAATGGCGGTGCGCAACTCTTCCGGTAAAACCGCCATCGCAGCATTGACCGTCTCAGCGATCTGCTTGCTCATCAACATCGACTCAGGCGTGTTGATATCCCTTAGTTGGTCGGCGTCCGAGAAAGTTTCAGCTTCTTCAGCATCTGCTTCGGTCGAAGTCGGTGCGCGCCGCCCCTGGGTGGCAAGGTAGTTCTTTGCCGTGTTGACCGCAATCCGGTACAACCACGTATAAAAGGCCGATTCCCCGCGAAATTGCGGTAACGCCCGATACGCCTTGATAAAGGCGTCCTGCGCTACGTCTTCCACTTCGGCGGGATCCCGCACGAGGCGCGAGATCAGCCGGAGAATCTTGCGGTGGTATTTGGAGACCAGAAGCTCGAACGCGGCCTTGTCGCCCTTCTGGACGCGTTCGACCAGCACCTGATCAATTTCTTTTTCGCTCACCTGATAAATCCGTTAACTATAGGGCGCATGGCGGGGCACCATTGTAGCTTCCCCATCATTTGGGTACGTTACTCCGGTAACAGCGGTTACAGTCGTTACAGTCAGGCGCCGGCGGCACGTCGGCCCAGCACCGACAGTTCCCGGAAGACGGGCGCCGGAAGTGCGTCGGCGGCAAGCAGCAAGGTGCTCGCACGCCCCTGTTCCGGCTTGAGCGCGAGGACCAGCAAACGGTCGCTCCACTGCGCACAGCCGGCAATCCGCCCCCGCGCCAGCAGCGTGCCTGCCCGGCCCCAGACGGCTAGCTCGTCGCGCCCGATTCTTAGCGTAACCGGCTGCGCCCGCTCATGCCTGATCGCGCAAAGCGTCAGCAGCGCTCCCACGGCGAGCGTCAACGGAACGGCCTGCCACGCGCCCAGATGCGACGCGATGCCGGTGTAAGCGGCCGACGTCGCAGTCAGCACGAAGATCCCCAACGCAACGCGCATGGCGAAGGAGCGACGGAGCACAATCCGCTGCGTCGCTCCTTCGGGCGTTGCCGGTGCAAGGGGGAACGCCGGCAGAGTCGGCGTCGTCGACTGGCGCGTCACCCGCTTTCAGGCGATCAGGCGCGCTTGAAGACCAGCGTGCCGTTCGTGCCGCCGAAGCCGAACGAGTTCTTCAGCGCGACGTCGATCTTCATCTCCCGCGCGGTGTTCGCACAGTAGTCGAGATCGCAGGCCGGATCCTGATTGAAGATGTTGATGGTCGGCGGCGACACCTGATGATGCACGGCCAGCACGGTGAACACCGACTCCAGACCGCCGGCGCCGCCCAACAGGTGCCCCGTCATCGACTTGGTCGAGTTCACGACCATGTCTTTGGCGTGATCGCCGAAGGCGCGCTTGATGCCGGTGGTCTCAGCCAGGTCGCCGAGCGGCGTGGACGTGCCGTGCGCGTTCAGGTAATTCACCTGATCTGAATTGATGCCCGCATTCTTCATCGCGGCCAGCATGCAGCGGCGTGCGCCGTCGCCGTCTTCCAGTGGCGCGGTCATGTGATAGGCGTCGCCACTCATCCCATAGCCGCCGACTTCGGCGTAAATCTTCGCGCCGCGCGCCTTCGCGTGTTCGTACTCTTCGAGCACCATCACGCCCGCGCCTTCGCCCAGCACGAAACCGTCGCGATCCTTGTCCCACGGACGGCTCGCGGTGGCCGGGTCGTCATTGCGCTGCGACAGCGCGCGCGCCGCCGCAAAGCCGCCGATACCGAGCGGCGACACGGTGGATTCCGCACCGCCCGCGATCATCACGTCGGCGTCGCCGTATTCGATCAGGCGCGAAGCCTCGCCGATGCAGTGCAGACCCGTGGTACATGCAGTGACGATCGCGAGATTCGGACCCTTGATGCCGAACTTGATCGACAGATGGCCGGAGATCATGTTGATGATCGACGCCGGCACGAAGAACGGCGAAATACGGCGCGGGCCGCGATTGAGCAGCTCGGTTTGCGTCACTTCGATCATCGGCAGGCCGCCGATGCCCGAACCGACCACCACGCCGATGCGCTCCGAATTCTCGTCGGTGACTTCGAGGCCGCTGTCCTGCATCGCCTGGATGCCCGCAGCCACGCCGTAATGGATGAACGTATCCATATGGCGCGCTTCCTTACCGGGGATGTAGTCCTCGATATTGAAGCCCTTCACCTCGCCGGCGAAACGAGTCGAAAAGTTCGACGCATCGAACTTCGTGATATCGGCAATACCTGACTTGCCGGCGACCAGATTGGCCCAGCCGTCGGCAACATTATTGCCAACAGGCGAAATCAGCCCCAGGCCTGTAACAACAACACGACGGCGGCTCACGGTAACCCCTTTTTCATAGATGACAAAAGCAAAAGCCACAGCGGCCACAGGAATCTGCCCTGTGTGCCCTGTGGCTGTTAAGTCGGCAATCGCGCGAAAAGTTGCGCTGTCAACATCGCTGGCTCCTGCACGGCAAAAAGCGCCAACCCTGCTGGCGTCGGCAACCGACACGGCAGGGCGTCATACGCCGCCAACGCAGAAACGCAGGCGCGAATGACTTTAGGCCTTGACGTTCGCGCGAGCGTAGTCGATCGCTTGCTGAACGGTGGTGATCTTCTCGGCTTCTTCATCCGGAATTTCCATGCCGAATTCGTCTTCGAGGGCCATCACGAGCTCAACGGTGTCGAGCGAGTCGGCGCCGAGGTCGTTCACGAACGAAGCTTCGTTCTTGATTTCAGCTTCTGCAACTCCCAGTTGTTCTGCGACGATCTTCTTGACGCGCTGTTCGATATTGTCCATTACCCCTCCAAGGGAAAAGAAGTTCAAAAATACAGGTGCGCGCATTTTATCAGGTTTGACCCGGCAAAAAGCAGCGCATCGGGTTCATGTCAAGGCATGCGCCTTACGCTTTTGCAAACGCATCAAGGCGCGGATAGTAACCGAATTTGGTTACTACATGTACATTCCGCCGTTCACATGCAGTGTCGTGCCAGTGATATAGCCCGCTTGCGGCGACGCCAGGAACGCGACGGCATGCGCGATATCTTCCGGGCTGCCGAGACGGCCCAGCGGAATCTGCGTCTTCAATGCGGTCTGCTGCTCTTCCGGCAAGCCTTTGGTCATGTCGGTATCGATGAAGCCCGGCGCGACGCAATTCACGGTGATGTTGCGGCTGCCGATCTCGCGTGCGAGCGAGCGCGTCATGCCCGCGACGCCCGCTTTAGCGGCCGCGTAGTTGATCTGCCCCGGGTTGCCGGACGAGCCGACCACCGAGGTGATGTTGATGATGCGGCCGCCCTTCGCTTTCATCATCGGGCGCAGCACCGCGCGCGACAGTCGGAACACCGACTTGAGGTTGGTGTCGATCACCGCGTCCCAGTCGTCGTCCTTCATGCGCATGGCGAGCTGATCCTGCGTGATGCCGGCGTTGTTCACCAGCACGTGCAGCGCGCCGAATTCCTTCACCGTACCGTCGATCAGCGCTTCCGCCGCGGCTGCGTCGTTCACGTTGAGCACCGCGCCGCGGCCGTTCACGCCGGCCGCATTAAACGCTTCGGTGATCGCCGTGGCGCCGCTTTCGCTGGTCGCCGTGCCGATCACCGTCGCGCCCTGGCGCGCCAGTTCCAATGCGATCGCACGGCCAATGCCGCGCGAGGCGCCCGTCACGATTGCGATCTGCTTGTCGAGTGTCTTTTCCATCTGTCGTCCGGATGCCCGTTCGGAGGGCTGATTGATTCCTGATGCCGATGCGTGATGCGGCTTGATGCGTCCGGCTGGATGCGTCTATTAAGCGCAGGTCTTCCGGCGCCTACGAGACGCGGCCTTCAACCTGCCGTCACGAGCTTCAGCGTTTCTTCGAGCGACGCCGGGTCGAACACCGACGCGCCCGCCAGATTGCCGTCGATACGCCTGGTCAAACCCGCAAGGACCTTGCCCGGACCGCATTCGATCACGTGCGTGACGCCTTGAGCCGCCATCGCCTGAACGCTTTCGACCCAGCGCACCGCGCCGGCCGCCTGGCGCACCAGCGCGTCCTTGATCCCAGCCGGTTCGTTGACCACGGCGACGTCGACGTTGTTGATGACGGAAATCGCCGGCACTTGCACGTTGACGCTCGCCAGATACTCGCGCAACTGATCGGACGCCGGCTTGAGCAGCGACGAATGGAACGGCGCCGACACCGGCAGCGGCAACGCGCGCTTGGCGCCCTTTGCCTTGGCGACTTCGCAAGCCTTTTCGACCGCGGCCCTATGACCCGCGATCACGACTTGCGCCGGCGCATTGAAATTCACCGCTTCGACGACACCCGCCACCGACGCTTCCGCGCACACCGCGCGCACCGTGTCGTCGTCGAGGCCGAGAATCGCGGCCATGGCGCCTTCGCCGACCGGCACAGCCGTTTGCATCGCTTGCGCGCGAAACCGCACGAGCGGCACGGCATCGCGGAACGCGATCGCGCCGGCCGCGACCAGCGCGGTGTATTCGCCCAGGCTATGGCCCGCGACGATCGCCGGCGCCGGGCCGCCAACCTGCTGCCACGCGCGATAGATCGCATAGGCCGCGGTCAGCATAACGGGCTGGGTATTGGTGGTGAGGTTCAGATCTTCGGCGGGGCCTTCGGCGATCAGCTTGCCGAGGTCCTGATTGAGCGCGTCGGACGCTTCCTGAACCGTCTCGCGCACGATTGCGTGTTCGGCGAATGCGTTGAGCATGCCGACCGTCTGCGAGCCCTGCCCAGGAAAAACGAACGCAAATTTCATATCGTCCCCAAATTCGATTTAATCAGATGCGGGCGGCGCGCGGCGTCGACCTCACGCCAGCGCGCGGGCGCCGCGAACAGCGCCCCTCGATGCGCCGCCGCTATCAGAAGCGGATAACCGACGCGCCCCATGTGAAGCCGCCGCCGACGCCTTCGATCAGCACGTTCTGCCCGCGCTTGATGCGGCCGTCGCGCACCGCGACGTCGAATGCGAGCGGAATGGACGCTGCCGACGTATTGCCGTGCTCGCCCACCGTGACGACCATGCGCTCCTGCGGCAAGCCGAGCTTGCGGCAGGTGCTTTGCATGATGCGGATATTGGCCTGATGCGGAATCAGCCAGTCGATCTGCCCAGCCTTCAGATTGGCTTTCTCGAGCGCCTCGACCGCGACCTTTTCGAGCACATTGACGGCGAGCTTGAACACTGCCTGCCCGTCCATATGCAGGAACGCGCTGCCGGCCACCACACCGCCGTTCACGTTGCCCGGCGTGCAGAGAATGTTCGAATGGCTGCCGTCCGCGTGCAATGCGCTGGCGAGCACGCCCGGTTGTTCGGACGCCTGCAGGATCACCGCGCCCGCGCCGTCGCCGAACAGCACGCAGGTGGTGCGGTCTTTGAAATCGAGAATGCGCGAGAAGGTTTCCGCACCGATCACGAGCGCCGTGCGATGCTGACCGCTGCGAATGAAGCTGTCCGCCGTCGCGACTGCATATGCGAAGCCGGAACAGACGGCCTGCACGTCGAACGCGGCGCCGTGGTTCTTGATGCCGAGCTTGTTCTGCAACAGGCACGCCGTGCTCGGAAACACGAAGTCCGGCGTGGAGGTCGCGACGATGATCAGGTCGATGGATTGCGGATCGACATCTGCTGCTTCGATCGCGCGCTGCGCCGCGATCAAGGACAGATCGCTGGTCGTGACATCAGGTTCGGCGAAGTGACGCGCATGGATGCCCGTGCGGGCAACGATCCATTCGTCGCTCGTCTCGACGCCCTGGCTGGCGAGACGTTCAGCCAGATCCTGATTGGTGACGCGGTTAGGCGGCAGATAGCTGCCGGTACCCAGCACGCGGGAATAAATTGTGGATTGAGCCATTATGCCTTCGAGGATTGCGCAGCGTAGGGCTCGGCAGGCTGGCCTGCGATCGGGCTTGCGTGACCCGCACCGCTAGCGTCGCGCGCAGCCTGTTCGAGAGAACCTGCGTTCTCTTCCATCGCTCGCGCAAGGCGCTCCAGCACGCCGTTTTTGACGGCATCATACCCGCGTTTGATAGCCCACTCAAACCCGTAGGCGTCGGCGGAACCGTGGCTTTTGATCACCAGTCCACGCAGACCGAGCAGCGCGGCACCATTGTATTGCCGATGATCGACGCGTTTCTTGAAACGCATCAATACCGGCAGTGCAAGCACCGCCATCACCTTGGTGAGCCATGAACGGCCGAACTCTTCCTTGATGATGTTGGACAACATTTGCGCGAGACCTTCCGACGTCTTCAGCGCGACATTGCCGACAAAACCGTCGCAGACGATCACGTCGACCGTGCCCTTGAAGATGTCGTTACCTTCGACGTTGCCGTGAAAGTTAAGTGTACTCGCGCGCAGCAGTTCACCGGCACGTTTGATGGTGTCGTTGCCCTTGATGACTTCTTCGCCGATGTTGAGCAGCCCGATGGTGGGCCGCTCGCGGCCTTCGAGCGCCGACACGAGCGCGTGCCCCATCTCGGCGAACTGCAGCAGATGCTGCGGCTCGCAGTCGACGTTGGCGCCCAGGTCGAGCATCATCGTGTAGCCATTGGGATTCGGCAGTGCGGACGCGATCGCCGGGCGTTCGATGCCCGACAGCGTCTTCAGCACGTAACGCGAGACCGCCATCAATGCGCCGGTGTTGCCGGCGGAAATGCAGGCTTGCGCGTCGCCTTCCTTGACGCGGTTCAGCGCCACGCGCATGGACGAATCTTTTTTCTTGCGCAGCGCGACCTCGACCGGATCGTCCATGGCGACGATTTCGGAAGCGGGCACAACGGTCAGCGCCGGCAGGTCCTGAGCCTTCAACTTCTTCAGCTGCGCACGAATCGCACTTTCAATGCCGACGAGCAGCAACTGCGCATCGGGATGCGAACGAACGAAGTTGACGGCAGCGGGAACGGTCACGGACGGACCGTGGTCGCCTCCCATGCAATCTATCGTGAGCTTTACTGTCATGGAGTGCGACGAATTTCAGGCGCCCTGCATGGGATCGCAGCAGGCGCTAAAGCGCCAAGTGCGATCGACACAAAAAAGCGGCAGTTGAATGCCGCCTTTTTGCCGAGCCGGGAAAATGTCAAGCGAGCCAATCGCCACGCGAAACGCCAAGGGCGCAACGCAGTGAAACGATTAGTCGTTCTTCGTCTTGACGACTTTCTTGCCGCGATAGTAGCCGTTCGGGCTAATGTGGTGACGCAGATGCACTTCGCCCGTGCTCGGTTCCACGGCCAGCGGCGCCGCCGTCAGGAAATCGTGCGAACGGTGCATGCCGCGCTTCGACGGCGACTTCTTGTTTTGTTGAACTGCCATGACTAACTCCTAAAAATTTTCCGAATTCTAACACAGCCCGACCGGGTCTCCGCCATTGACCGAATGGCCAATGCGCCCGCATCGCGCTCCCATGCAACTGTTCAGCGCTTCTTGTCGCCCGGCTCACCGCGCTTGAGACCTTCGAGCGCCGCGAACGGATTGGGCCGCTCGGGCTCGCCGCCCTCGTCAGCCTGGTCCGGCGCGGCTTCGTCGCCCTCGCCTTCAGCACCGGCCACACCAGAGACGAGACTCTCGTGCACCTCGGGACAGACCTCGTGTTTTGGCACGAGCGGCAAGGAAAGCAGCAACTCTTCTTCGATCAAGTCGACGAGATCGAACTGGCGCGAGCCCACGATCACTTCGACTTCATCCTCGTCGAGCGGAAACTCTTCGGCTTCCGCCTCAGTGTTGACGATCCGGTAAGTTGCATCGACGTTGAACGCCTGCGAATACGGCGTCATGCACCGCTGACATTCGAGCCATGCGGCACCGTGAATCGCCATCCTCAAATAAGGCTGAGGACCCTCGGTGCCGTCATCCTGCAATTCCGGCTGCGTCGCCCCTTCAGCTTGCCAGGTGAACGCGGTATCGCGGTCTGGCGCTTCTGCCGGGACTTCGTTTAACATGCGCGGCAGTTGCGAGACGCGCACGACACCCGCGGCCTGGCGCGCACTCCGCGCAAATTCGAACAGATCGAGCTCATGCGGGTCGGACAGACCTGCAGGGTTGCCAGGATGTTGAGTCATGTGCGCTCCTGCGTCGGCGAGGATTTCGCCGGAGGTAAACCGCGAAGTTAAACCGGTTTGCGAGACAGCCCGCGAAGCCCCACGGCGTGGTGTTCAGATTGAATTCAACCGAACGCACCGAGACTCGCCTAGCGCAAGCATACCGATGAAAAGCCCAAAATCATATCCGTTTTGTCTTTTCGAGTCAAACACTTAAGCCCGTACGCGCGGAAGCTCCGCGCAACCCCGTACGCCTCGCCTCTCTAGCCGTTGGTTGACCATGCCTGATTCCCCCAATCGCCCGCCACGCCTGATTCTGGCGTCGAGCTCGCCGTATCGGCGCGAGCTGCTCGAACGCCTGCGCGTTCCGTTCGATGTCGTCGTGCCCGCCATCGACGAAACGCCGCTTGCCGGCGAAACACCCGAAGTCACCGCATTGCGGCTCGCCGAAGCCAAAGCGCGCGCCGTAGCGAGCGGGCTCGGCGCCGCCGACGCCGCGCTCATAATCGGCTCCGACCAGGTCGCCACCTACGACGGCCTGCAAATCGGCAAACCGGGCTCGCACGAAAAAGCGCTCACCCAATTGCAGGCGATGCGCGGCCGCGAAGTGCTATTTCATAGTGCGCTGTGTCTGTTCGACAGCGGCTCGGGCGCGGCGCAAACCGCCGACGTGATTACCCGCGTGCAATTTCGCCACCTGCCGGATGCCGCGCTTGAGGCCTACCTGCTAGCCGAAACGCCATACGACGTGGCGGGCAGCGCCAAATCCGAAGGGCTCGGCATCGCGCTGCTCGAAGCCATCCATTCCGACGATCCCACCGCCCTCGTCGGTCTGCCGTTGATCGCACTGTCGCGCATGTTGCTGGCAGTCGGCTATCCACTTTTGAGGGCATAAATGAGCGGCACGCTATATCTGATTCCGAACACACTCGGCGAAGGCGACACCGACGCGCTCGACGCCGTCCTGCCCGCGCCTGTGCGCGTCCGCGCGGCGGCGCTCCACTATTACATCGGCGAAAACGCGAAAACGACGCGCGCGTTCCTGAAGAAAGTCGGCACCGAACGGCCGATCCAGGAAATCGAGATCCGCGAACTGAACGTCAATACGCCGGCCGGCGAGATCGACAAGCTGCTCGCGCCGCTGCTCGCCGGCACCGACGCGGGCCTTGTCTCCGAAGCCGGCTGCCCCGCGGTCGCGGACCCGGGCGCGCTGCTGGTGCGCCGTGCGCATGAGCGCGGCGTCAAGGTCGTGCCGTTGGTCGGGCCGAGTTCGATTCTGCTGGCCCTGATGGCTTCGGGGCTCAACGGCCAGAGCTTCGCGTTCCACGGCTATCTGCCGGTCGACGCCACCGAACGCGCGAAGCGCCTGCGCGATCTGGAACAACAGTCGCGCAAAGGGAAGCAAACGCAGATTTTTATTGAGACGCCCTACCGGAATCGCGCGTTGCTCGACACGTTGCTGGCGACGTGCGCGCCGTCCACGCTCGTGTGCGTGGCAGTCGACCTGACGCTGGCGACGGAAACCATTGCCAGCCGCACCGTGACTGACTGGAAAAAGAAGCCGGCAATCGATCTGCATAAGCGGCCAGCCATCTTCCTGATTCTGGCGGTTTGACGCCGGCCGGAACGCGTAGAAGCGAAAACAACCAAGCCCCGCCCGATCGTCAGCGATCGCGCGGGGCTCTTTTACATACGGCCGATCAACGCAGGTTCAGCTTTGCGCCCAGCGCCATCGCATGAACGGCGCCATTGCCGACCGCCGCGCCGAACTTGCGCGCGACGCGATCGGTAATGCTCTCTTTTACCGTGTAATCGACGATATCCGGCGCCTTGAAAAGATCGCGCGCCACATAATCGGGGTCGCCGAACCCGTCGGCCAAGCCCAGTTCGACGCTCTTCTGGCCAGTCCAGAAAAGGCCCGAGAACATGTCCGGTGTTTCATGCAGACGTTTGCCGCGGCCCTGACGCACCGCGTCGATGAACTGCGCGTGGATCTGATCCAGTATAACTTGCGCATGTTCGTCCATCTTCGCCGTTTCCGGCGAGAACGGATCGAAAAAGGCCTTGTTCTCGCCTGATGTATGCAGACGACGCTGAATCCCCAGCTTGTCCATCAAGCCGGTGAAACCGAAGCTGTCCATCAGCACGCCGATCGAACCGACGATGCTCGCCTTGTCCACGAAGATCTTGTCCGCTGCCGCAGCCGCGTAATAGCCGCCCGACGCGCACATGTCGCCGACCACGACATACAGCGGAATCGCCGGATACTTGGCCCGCAAGCGACGAATCTCGTTGTAAATGATGCCCGCCTGCACCGGACTGCCACCCGGGCTGTTGCAGCGCAGGATCACGCCGGCAGTGCCCGAATCGTCGAACGCGCTTTGCAGTGCCGCGTTGATATCTTCGGCGTTCGCATTCGTATCTGCGGAGATTTCGCCGTCAAGTGCGATCATCGCCGTGTGACGGCCGGTGATCGCGACCCGGTCGCCGGAGAAACTGATCGCAGCCCATACGGCCAGCAGCAGGATGACGAGAAAGAGGAAACGAAAAAAAATCTTCCAGCGACGTGCCGCGCGCTGTTCGGTGATCGCCGCGAGCGCGATGCGCTCGAGCGCCGCCCGTTCCCAGCCGGGCTCATCGGCAGGCGTGCGGGTGTGGCCAGTCGGGGACGGATCCTTCGGCTCGGGAGTCAGATTGTCGGACATGCGGGGTTGTGGAAAGATCGAAGGGGAGAAAAATCAGGACGTGGCCGGGCGCAGTTCGCCATCAGGCAGCCAGAACACGGCGCGGCCTTCGGGCGTATCCCGCTCCTCAACCTGAACGGGACGCAATCTGCCGCCGCGGCACGGACCACCGACGCATTTGCCGGTATCCGGCGCGTAAATCGCACCATGTGTCGCGCACATCAAGTATAAACCGGACGATTCGAAGAACTGCCCCTCGGCCCAGTCGAGTTCCATGGGCACGTGGGCGCAGCGGTTCAGATAGCCGTACGCACGGCCGTCATAGCGAACAAAAAATACCACGGCGTCGCCGTTGCCGAGCCGCGCGGCGCGCCTCACGCCCGCGCCGCCGTCGACCAGCTCCTGCGCCGCGCAGATGCGCACGGCGTGCGCCGCCGCGTCGACCGCGTCCGTGCTCATGCGTTCTCTCGCAGCCAGGCGGACAACGCGCTCACGCTCGAGGCGACATATTTCGGCGACAGCGCGCTCAACGAGCCGGCCGGATGCGCGCCATAGGTCACGCCGATGCCCGCGACGCCCGCATTGATCGCCATTTGCAGATCGTGCGTCGTATCGCCGACCATCACCGTGCGCACCAGATCCTGCCCCAGTTCGCGAGTCAGTTCATGCAGCATCGCGGGATGCGGCTTCGAGAAGGTCTCGTCGGCGCAGCGGGTGCCGTCGAACAGGCTGGTCAGGTGCGACTGGTCGAGCGCACGATTCAGCCCGACGCGGCTCTTGCCCGTCGCCACGGCCAGCAGATAGCCCTGATCGCGCAATTCCTGCAGCATTGCGCGCACGCCGGCGAACAGCTCGGTGGTCTGATCCTTCACCAGATAGTGGAAACGGTAACGCTCGGCCAGACGCGGATAGTCGGCCGGATCGAGCGTGGGCGCGGCGATCTGCAGCGCATCGCGCAAGCCGAGGCCGATCACGTAACTCGCGGCTTCGTCGGCGGGAACCGGCAAGCCGAGATCGCGGCACGCCGCCTGGATGCTGCGCGTGATGTGCGCGGTCGAATCCATCAGCGTCCCGTCCCAGTCGAAGACGATCAGATCAAATTGCTCTCTAGCCATGCGGTGTCGTCTCCGGGTTTGACCCATTTCGTAATTCGTTGAGCTGCGCGATGAAGCTGCGGCAGTCGGCCGGCAGCGGCGCCTCGAACTGCAACGTTGCCCCGGTGGCCGGGTGCGCAAGCTTCAGCCGGTAAGCGTGCAGGAACATGCGCTTCAGACCCGGCTTGGCGTTCGAGCGCGCCAGCGCCTTGTTCAGCGCGAAGTCGCCGTATTTGGCGTCGCCGACGATCGGCAGTTCCAGATGCTGCAAGTGGACGCGAATCTGGTGCGTGCGGCCGGTCTTGAGCTCCGCCTCGAGCAGCGCGTACTCCGGCCAGCAGTCGATCAGATTGAACACCGTGTGCGACGCGAGCCCATCCGCCTGGACCCGCACGCGGCGCTCGCCGTCCGCGGTCAGATACTTGTGCAGCGGCTCCTTGACCGCGCGGCGGCGCCCCCAGTCGCTCGCCCACTCGCCGTGAACGCAAGCATAGTAGCGCTTATCCATTTTGTTCTCGCGAATCTGCTCGTGCAGATTGACGAGCGCGTTGCGCTTTTTGGCGAGCATCAGGATGCCGGAGGTCTCGCGATCCAGCCGATGCACCAGTTCGAGGAATTTCGCCTGCGGCCGCGCCTCGCGCATCTGCTCGATCACGCCGAACGCGACGCCGCTGCCGCCATGCACCGCCACGCCGGCCGGCTTGTCGATGACCAGCAGGTGGTCGTCTTCGAAAATGATCTGGAAGAGGCCGCTCGGCACCGGCGCTTGCGCGGCGGCCTCGTTCGGCTGCGCGACGCGGATGGGCGGCACGCGCACCAGATCGCCCAGCTCCAGACGATACTGCGCGTCTATCCGGCCCTTATTCACCCGCACTTCCCCACTGCGCAGGATGCGATAAATATGGCTCTTGGGCACGCCTTTACAGACGCGCAACAGGAAGTTGTCGATGCGCTGTCCGGCCGCGCTGTCGTCGATCTCGATCAACGAGACCTGGTCGCTTGCGACCGATTTCTGGGATATTTTGCCTAACTCTTTCATTCTGAATATAATTTGCCCAGCAGTCTGCGGCGGCCGGCGCAGTGTCCGGAATTCGGGCGGATTGCGCAGGTGCAAGCGATAAATCGTTATTTTACTTGCGCCGGGGTCTGGTTGCTCACCCCCAAATGAGATGCAGCAAGTTGCACGCACGAAGCCAGTGCCCGGCAGGGACGGCGCCCACAGGCGCGTTCGGTCAAGGTCGGCTTCGACGGTAACGGAATTTTGGTAAAAAAGAATCTAACTTTCAGCTTCGATATCGGGCGGTCTGACGCCCTGCTGTACGAAGCTGCAGGTTGCGAAAATACGGCGTGCGCCCGAGGCGTTTTGTAGAAAGTACAAGACATGGCGACGTCAAAATGAGGCGAGACACCCCCAGTAGGAAAAGACGCGCCGCCTGCGCGAACTTCCCACTGCGGCATGACCGCAGCCTTCGACCCTCCGGTCACGCGCCCAGTTGGCGCACCGGCGCGAGTGGATGAAGGCTTATGAAGGTCTGCCGGCAGAACCCGCGGCGTGTCGGGTCGTTATTTGAAGCCGTGTTCGCATGTGCCCTGCGGCACCGCGCCCATTTTTTAATGGGGCCGGGCCCTCTCAGGCAATTCTCCCGCCAATTTTCCCGCTCCAGCGTGCTTGTGAAAACACAATAAGGCGCGGCATGCCGCTGCCCTCCCGGCTCTCGCGACTGACAACCGCGCAGCCGGGGGCAGGCTAAGCCGCTCTGGAGTCGTTCAATGAAACGAATGTTGTTCAATGCGACGCAGCAGGAAGAACTGCGCGTTGCCATCGTCGATGGGCAAAAACTCATCGATATCGACATCGAAACTGCCGGCCGCGAACAGCGCAAAGGCAATATTTACAAGGGCATCATTACCCGCATCGAGCCGTCGCTCGAAGCCTGTTTCGTCAACTACGGCGAAGACCGTCACGGCTTCCTGCCGTTCAAGGAAGTCGCCCGCCAGTATTTCCGCGACGGCGTCGACATGCGCTCCGCACGCATCCAGGACGCGCTGAAAGAAGGTCAGGAACTGATCGTCCAGGTCGAAAAGGAAGAGCGCGGCAACAAGGGGGCGGCCCTCACCACCTTCATCTCGCTCGCCGGCCGGTATCTGGTTCTGATGCCGAACAACCCGCGCGGCGGCGGCGTGTCGCGCCGCATCGAAGGCGACGACCGTCAGGAACTGCGCGAAACCATGGCGCAGCTGCAATTGCCGGAAGGCATGAGCATCATCGCGCGCACCGCCGGCATCGGCCGCAGCGCCGAAGAACTGCAATGGGACCTGAACTACCTGATGCAGCTGTGGCGCGCGATCGAAGCCGCGTCGCAAAGCGGTTCCAGCGGCCAGCCGATGCTGATTTATCTCGAATCGAGCCTCGTGATCCGCGCGATTCGCGACTATTTCCAGCCGGACATCGGCGAAATCCTGATCGACACCACCGAAATCCATGACCAGGCCCGAGCCTTCATGGACATCGTGATGCCGGACAACGTCAGCAAGGTGAAGCGGTATCACGACGACGTGCCGCTCTTCTCGCGCTTCCAGATCGAACACCAGATCGAAACGGCGTACTCGCGCACGGTGCCGCTGCCCTCGGGCGGCGCGATCGTGATCGACCACACCGAAGCGCTGGTCGCGATCGACGTGAACTCGGCGCGCGCCACCAAGGGTGCGGACATCGAGGAAACGGCCGCGCGCACCAACCTCGAAGCCGCCGACGAAGTCGCCCGCCAGTTGCGCCTGCGCGACCTGGGCGGCCTGATCGTGATCGACTTCATCGACATGGAGTCGGCCAAGAGCCAGCGCGAAGTCGAGCAGCGCCTGAAAGACGCGCTGAAGCACGACCGCGCGCGCGTCCAGATGGGCAAGATCTCGCGCTTCGGCCTGATGGAACTGTCGCGTCAGCGTCTGCGCCCGGCGCTGTCGGAAGGCAGCCACGTGACCTGCCCGCGCTGTAACGGCACGGGCCACATCCGCGATACCGAATCGTCCGCGCTGCAAGTGCTGCGGATCATTCAGGAAGAAGCGATGAAGGAAAACACCGCGGCAATCCATTGCCAGGTGCCGGTCGAAGTGACCGCCTTCCTGTTGAACGAAAAACGCGCCGAAATCAACAAGATCGAGTCGCGTTTCAAGGTCAATGTCGTGCTGATCCCGAACAAGCACCTCGACACGCCGCATTACAAGCTCGAGCGCCTGCGTCACGACGATGCGCGCCTCGACGATCCGCGTGCTTCGTGGAAGATGGCCGAAGAAGCGGCCCGCGAACTGGAATCGGAAACCGGTTACAGCAAGCGCACCGAGGAAGTGAAGCCGAAGCAGGAAGCGGCGGTCAAGGGCATCACGCCTGAAAAGCCGGCGCCGAGCGCGCCGCTTCGTCCAGCGGCAGCCCCGGCTCCAGTCGCGGTGACGCCGGCGAGCGGCGGTTTCATCGGCTGGCTGAAGAATCTGTTCGGCATGCAGCCGGCCGCACCGGCGCCTGTCGCACCGGCTACGACCGACAAGCAGGCGCGTCCGCAACGCGGCGAACGCACGGAGCGCGGTGAGCGCACCGGCGAACGCAACCGCAATCGCCGTAGTGGCACGGCGGGCCGCGGCGAAGGCACGGGCGGCGGCCGTCAGGCTCAAGGCCAGCAGCCGTCGCAGCGTCGCGAAGAACGCGAACCGCGTGAAGGCCGTGAGGTGCGTGAAGCACGCGAAGGCCGTGAGCCGCGCGAAGCTCGCGAGCCGCGTGGCAATCGTGAAGCGCGTGAGCCGCGTGAGGCCCGCGAAGGCCGTGAACCGCGTGAACCGCGCGAAACACGTGAGCCGCGTGAAGGTCGCGAGGGCCGCGAAGCCCGTGATCGCGACAATCGCGGCGCCGACCGTGCGGAAGCGGTGGAAGGCGCACCGCGCGCCGAGCGTGGCGAACGTCAGGAGCGCGGCGAGCGCCGTGAACGTGGCGAGCGTGCTGAACGTGGCGAACGCCGCAAGCAGCAAACGGAAACCACGGATGCACTGACGACGCAACCCGACGCGCAAGCAGCGGACGAACTGGCGCGCAGCCAGGTCACGCTGGGCGAAAACGGTGCGCCGGTCGATCAGGAAGCGGTGGCGCCTGAAGGTGAAGAGCGTCGTCGTCGCCGTCGCGGCCGTCGCGGTGGCCGTCGTGAGCGTGAAGAGGACGTGAACGGCAACCTCGCAGCGGACGTCGCGGAAGCCGAAGGCGACACCGTCAGCGTGAGCGACGAAGCGCCGGTGCGCACGGCTCATCAGCCGGTCGAGCACAAGGCCGAGGTTAGCGAAGCGAAGGAAGTGACGCCAGCGGAAGTGGTGGTCGCCGCTGTCCCGACCGAAACCGTCGCCGTGACCGAACTGCATGCTGCAACTGAAACGCCGGCTCTGCCCGTCGAGAAGGCCGCGAAGACGGAAACGGTGGTACCGGTCGAGCAAGCACCGACCGCACCGGCAGCGGTAGAGCCGGTCGTGCAAGCACCGGTGGCGCAAGCCGCCGTGGCGCCGGTCGAGGCGGCGCAAGCCGCACCGGCCGCCAGCGAGACGGTTTCGCTGGTCGAACCGGTCGCTCGTGCCGAAGCTCCGGCTCAAGCGCATGTCGAAGCGCCGGTAGTTGCGCCGGCCGTCGAAGCGCAAGCCGCACCGGCTCCTATCGAAACCGCGGCTCCGGCCGTGGTGGCTGAAGCACTGGCTGGTGCGCCGGCGCCGCAAGCCGAGATCGTCGCAGCGCAACCGGCAGTGGTTGCACCGGCGGCAGAACCGGCAGCGATCGAGCCGGCGCCTGTCGCCGCTGCACCGCAGGCACCGCGTAGCGGCGCCGTGTCGGCGGAAGCCCTGAAGCCGGTACTGGAACAAGCCGGTCTCGTCTGGGTGAACACCGACGCCGCCAAGCTGCGTGCCGCGCAGGAAGCTGCTGCGCAGACCATCAAGCCGGCGCGCGTGGTGCGTGAGCGCAAACCGTTGCCGCCGCTCGACAGCGCGCCGATGCAGCAAGTGGAAACGGGCAAGCACCCGCACTAAGCTGCCCCGCCGCACTCAAAAAGCCCGCCCTCACCGGCGGGCTTTTTGCTCTTATGGATGTGCCAACGGCAGGCCGGATGCGCCGCGCCATGCCACTCCCCGTAAACCCCGACAAGGCCTGGAGTCCGCCTGCCGTCGGAGGCATTTCCGATAGAATGAATATCCAGCTGTCCACCGAAGCACCAGACGAAGCACCAGACGAAGCACCTCATGTCCCGACGCATCATTCCAGTTGCCGATCTCAGCGCGGCACCGGTCATTTCCGGCCCCGTGCAGACGCCCAGTGGCGTGCTGCACGACGCGCTGTCGCGCCCGCTGCGCGACCTGCGCATTTCGGTAACGGATCGCTGCAACTTTCGCTGCGTGTACTGCATGCCGCGCGCGGTGTTCGACAAGGACTATGCGTTCCTGCCGCACAGCGCGTTGCTGAGCTTCGAGGAAATCGAACGGCTGGCGCGGCTCTTCGTCGCACATGGCGTCGAGAAAATCCGCCTGACGGGCGGCGAGCCGTTGCTGCGTAAAAATCTCGAATTCCTGATCGAGCGGCTCGCGCAACTGACCACCCCGGCGGGCCGCCCCCTCGATCTGACGCTGACCACCAACGGCTCGTTGCTGGAGCGCAAGGCGCGCAGCCTGAAAGACGCCGGCCTGACCCGCGTGACAGTCAGTCTGGACGCGCTCGACGACACACTGTTTCGCCGCATGAACGACGCCGACTTCGCGGTCGCCGACGTGCTGGACGGCATCGCTGCGGCGCACGCGGTGGGGCTCGCGCCGCTCAAGGTCAACATGGTCGTCAAGCACGGCACCAACGACAGCGAAATCGTGCCGATGGCGCGTCATTTCAAAGGCTCGGGCACGGTGCTGCGCTTTATCGAATACATGGACGTCGGCACGTCGAACGGCTGGAACATGACCGAAGTGCTGCCGTCCGCCGACGTCGTGACGCGCGTCGCCGAGCAATTCCCGCTCGTCCCGCTCGAAGCGCACAGCGCCGCCGAGACCGCGCAGCGCTGGGGTTACGTGGACGGCAGCGGCGAGATCGGCGTGATTTCGAGCGTCACGCGCGCGTTTTGTGGCAGTTGCACGCGCGCACGCCTGTCGACCGAAGGGAAGCTGTACCTGTGCCTGTTCGCGTCGTCCGGTCACGACCTGCGCGCGTTGCTGCGCAGCGGTGCGAGCGACGCCGCGATCGCCACCGCCGTCGCCGAAATCTGGCAAGGCCGCAGCGACCGCTACTCGCAATTGCGCGGCAGCCAGCCGGCCGATTCAAGCCAAGCGGCCGCCCGCCGTGTCGAAATGTCGTACATCGGCGGCTGAGCGGCCGGCGCATGCAGCCCACACGTGAACAGATCACCGGCCTGCTGCTCGCGGGCGGGCGCGGCATGCGCATGGGCGGGGTCGACAAGGGGCTTCAACCGCTGCACGGCGAGGCGCTCGCCGCTCATGTGCTGACGCGCCTCGCGCCGCAAACCGGCGCGCTGCTGATCAGCGCCAACCGTCATCCCGACATCTACGCCGCACTCGGCGCGCCGTTCGGCGCGACGATCGTGGCCGATACGCTGCCCGGCTTTCCGGGACCGCTGGCGGGCTTGCTCGCCGGACTGAGGGCGAGCACCACCCCGTATCTGCTGAGTGCGCCTTGCGACTCCCCCTGGCTGCCCGCCGACCTCGCCACCCGCCTCGCGCACGCGCTGGACTCGAACCAGGCCGATATCGCCACCGTCACGACCGTCGGCGTGCACGGCGAGGCATCCCTCCATCCGGTGTTCGCGCTGCTGCGCACGGGGCTCGCAGACGACCTGTCGGCATTTCTGGATGCCGGCGAACGCAAGGTTCGCGCGTGGTACGCACGCCACAAGACGGTGGAAGTCGTCTTTACCGACGAGCGCGCGTTCTACAATGCCAACTCGTTACAAGAACTCGCCGACCTCGAACGCGATCGAGGCCCCGGTTGAAATCCGCCCGGCCGCGCGGCAACTGCCGCGCCCGTCTCCGGTCGCGACGCCCAGCTCTTCATGACCACGCTTAACGAATTTTCCCGCTGCGTCGCGCAGTACGATCCTCACGCGCTACCTGTTGCGGCCGCTCAGGCGATTGTTCGCCAGTGGGCCGAGCCGGTCGCGGCCGTCGAACGCGTGGCGTTGCGCGACGCGCTCGACCGTGTGCTCGCGGCCGATATCGTGTCGCCGATCGACGTCCCATCGCACGACAATTCCGCGATGGACGGCTACGCGTTCCAGCGCGCGGCACTGGCAACTGGTGCGTCCGACAGCGTTCACCTGACGATCGTCGGCAAAGCGCTGGCCGGGCATCCGTTCGCGGGCCGCGTCGACGCGAGCCAATGCGTGCGCGTGATGACAGGCGCCTGCATGCCGGCAGACTGCGACACGGTCGTGCCGCAGGAACTGGTCGAATGCAGCGCCGACTCCGCGTCGATCCGCTTCGCGGCCGACGCCGTGGCGGCGGGCGCCAACCGGCGCCGCGCCGGCGAAGATCTCGCCCGCGGCCATGCCGCGCTGCGGGCCGGCCGCATCGTGCGCGCGTCGGACCTCGGTTTGCTGGCGTCGCTCGGGATCGGCGAAGTGAAGGTGCGGCGGCGTTTGCGCGTCGCGTTCTTCTCGACCGGCGACGAATTGCGCTCGCTCGGCGAGCCGCTCGACCCGGGCTCCGTGTACGACAGCAACCGCTACACGCTGTTTGCGATGCTGCGGCGCCTGAACCTCGACACGCTCGATCTCGGCGTGGTGCGCGACGAACCCGCCGCGCTGGAAGCCGCCTTGCGCAGCGCCGCAGCGAACGCCGACGTGGTGTTGACCTCGGGCGGCGTGTCGGTCGGCGAGGCCGATTTCACCAAACAACTGCTCCAGACCTTCGGCGACGTCGCCTTCTGGAGCATGGCGATGCGCCCTGGCCGGCCGCTCGCTTTCGGCCGCATCTGGTCCGGCGAACGGCCGGGCGTCGGGCTTCCCGCGCTATTCTTCGGTTTGCCGGGCAATCCGGTCGCCGTGATGGTGGCGTTCTACCAGATCGTGCGGGAGGTGCTGCTGCTGATGTCCGGCGCGACGCCCCGGCCGCTGCCGACGATTCACGCGACGAGCCGTCAGGCCATTCGCAAACACGCCGGCCGTACCGAATTCCAGCGCGGTGTCGCCGAACAGGACGCGCACGGCCAATGGCATGTCACGCCGACCGGCTCGCAAAGCTCGGGCGTGCTGAGTTCGATGAGCGAAGCCAATTGCTTCATCGTGCTCGGACATGACGAAGGCGCGATTGCCGAGGGTGAGCGCGTCGCAATCATGCTGTTCGACGGTCTCATCTGACGCCTCGCGCGGCTCGGCTTTCACTAGCGGTCATTTGCAGCTTGACCCATTACAACCAAGACATACGGGTTTGACTTACATGAAAAAACAGATCTCGTTCATCGCACCTGGACAGACGGCCAAAGCACTGATCCTCGTGTACCTGACGTTCTCGGTGCCGATCGTGCTGCTCGGCGTGCTGGTCGCGTTCATACGCTACGGCTCGGTGGAACTGAGCACGGTGTTCAGCGCGCTGCTGCTGAATGCGATCCTCGGTTTCGTGCTGTTGTGGATTGCGTGCCACGCGTACAACTGGGTTGCATCGCGCTTTGGCGGCATTGAAATTCACCTGACCGACGCGCCGGAAGAGGCGTAATGCCCGCGACGATCCGCGCCGCCGCGCCCGCGGACACCGGCGCCATCTTCGCGCTGACGTACGAGCTGGCGGAATTCGAAAGCCTTACGCACGTGTTTGTCGCGACCAAAGACGGTCTGCATGACGCGCTGTTCGGCGCGCGGCCCTCGATCGAAGCGCTGGTCGCGGAAGACGCGGGACGCATAGTCGGCTATGCGCTGTACTTCCACAATTATTCGAGCTTCGCCGGCAAGCGCGGGCTGTATCTCGAAGACGTCTACGTGCAACCCTCGCAACGCGGCAGCGGTCTGGGCACCGCGTTGCTGCGGCGCCTCGCTGCCGCCAACCCGATCCCCCCAACTCCGCGCTCAACTCGCAGTCTCATTGTTCGTCGGGATCCACACCCGACAACGCATCGCCGAGCACGCCACTCGCTGCGTCGCCCGGCAACGCCTCGACGTCACGCAGCTTGCGGCTCATCATCCGGGTGCGCGTTTCCGCCGCTTCAATCGAACGCGTGACGGTTTCCAGTTGCGCCCTGGTCTTCGCCAGCACGTCGCCGAATTTGCCGAACTCCGTTTTCACCGCGCCGAGCACCTGCCACACCTCGCTCGAACGCTTTTCAATTGCGAGCGTGCGGAAGCCCATCTGCAAACTATTGAGCAGCGCGGTCAGCGTGGTCGGTCCCGCGATCGTCACGCGATAGTCGCGTTGCAGCAGGTCCGTGAGTCCGGGCCGGCGCAGAATTTCCGCGTACAGACCTTCGGTCGGCAGGAACAGCAGCGCGAAGTCGGTGGTGTGCGGCGGCGACACATACTTTTCCGCGATCGTGCGCGCCTCCGCGCGAATCCGCGCTTCGAGCGCGCGTGACGCCTCTTCCACCGCGACCGGATCGGCGCGCTCCTGCGCTTCGATCAGACGCTCGTAATCTTCACGCGGGAACTTGGCGTCGATCGGCAGCCAGACGGGCGTGGCCGCGCCGCCCTGCTCCGCGCGTCCCGGCAACTTGATCGCGAACTCGACGCGATCCGCGCTCTTCGGCACCGTCGCAACGTTCTTCGCGTATTGATCGGCGGTGAGCAGTTGTTCGAGCAACGCTTCCAGTTGCACCTCGCCCCACGTGCCGCGAGTCTTGACGTTGGTGAGCACCTTCTTCAGATCGCCGACGCCGGCCGCCAGCGTCTGCATCTCGCCCAGTCCGCGATGCACCTGTTCGAGCCGGTCGGACACCAGCTTGAACGATTCGCCCAAACGCTGTTCGAGCGTCGCGTGCAGTTTTTCGTCGACCGTGCGGCGCATTTCCTCGAGCTTCGCCGAATTGTTCGCCTCGATATCCTTCAAGCGCTGTTCGATGGTCGCGCGCACTTCCGCGAAGCGCCGATCGTTCGCCTCGGTGAGCTGCCCCAGTTGCAAGCTCAGCGTGTCGCCGAACTGCTTGAGCGTGCGGCCCTGCTCGTCGCGCGCCTGCTGGGCCTGCACCTGCAGACTGTGACGCACGGCATCGAGCTGCTGCGCGAAACCGTCGATCTTGCCGCCCTGCACCGTGGTCATGCTGCTGAACTGCGCGGCCAGCGTCTGTTGAAAGTGCGCGAAACCGCTGCTCTGCTCGGTACGCGACGCCCGCGCGGTTTCGGTGATGTCGTTGCGCAATTGCCGTTCGAGACGCTCGTAAGCGTGCGCCTGCCCGTCGGCTGCGATATCGATGCGCTCGTTGAGCAGATCGAACTGCTCGCTTTCGTCCGCGCGGCCATGAATGCGCACCAGCAGCGCCAACGCGATGACCAATACGACCGCCAGCACCGCGACGGCCGCGACCAGAATCATCGTCATGAACGCGGCTTGCCCATCACGCCGGGGTTGATCGGATTCGGCGGCTGGCCGGCGCGCGGCCCTTCGCCCAGCGCGGCGATCAGATTGTCGGCGGCGAGGTTCGCCATCGCGCGGCGCGTGGCTTCGGTCGCGCTGGCGATGTGCGGCGTCAGCACCACATTCGGCACGCTCAGCAGATCCGGATTCAGTTGCGGCTCGCCCTCGAACACGTCCAGACCGGCCGCCGCGATCTGTTTCGAGCGCAGCGCCTCGACCAGCGCCGCGTCGTCGACGATGCCGCCGCGCGCGATGTTGGTGAGCGTCGCGGTCGGTTTCATCAGCGCGAGTTCGGCCGCGCCGATCGTGTGATGGTTTTCCGCCGTGTACGGCAGAACCAGCACGACATGATCGGCACGCCGCAACAGGTCCTGCTTCGACACGTACGCGGCATTCAGTTCCGCTTCGATCTCCGGCGCCACGCGCGAACGGTTGTGATAGATCACCTGCATGTTGAAACCCTTCGCGCGACGCGCCAGCGCCTGGCCGATCCGGCCCATGCCGATCACGCCGAGCGTCGAGCCGTACAGATCGCCACCGAGAAAGCCGTCATACGTCCACTTCTGCCATTTGCCCGCGCGCAGCCAGTGCTCCGATTCGGCGATGCGGCGCGCCGCGGCCATCATCAGCGCCCAGCCGAAGTCGGCTGTCGACTCGTTCAGCACGTCCGGCGTATTGGTGCCGAGCACGTTGGCGGCGTTGAACGCGGCCATGTCGAAGTTGTTGTAGCCCACCGCCATGTTCGACACCACCCGCAGACGCGGCGCCGCCGCCAGCACGCCCGCGTCGATCGGCTCGCCCGCGGTCAGCGCGCCGTCTTTATCCGCGAGACGGCGCTTCAGTTCGTCGGCGGGCAACACGTCACCCTGATTCCAGTCGACGTCGAAATACTGTTTGAGCCGTTCGATCACATCGGGAAACATCGAACGGGCGACGAGGATCTTCTGCATTGCAATTCTCCGTATAGCGCGTCGAGTGAAAGTGCCTCGGCGTCGAAATCAGCGTCAAAAAAAGATCCACCCGGTGACCGCGAACAGCGGCAGCAGCACCACACTGGACCAGCCCAGATACGCAAAAAAACTCGGCATGCGCACGCCGCGCGATTGCGCGATCGCTTTCACCATGAAGTTCGGCGCATTGCCGATATACGTGTTGGCGCCCATGAACACCGCGCCGGCCGAAATCGCGGCGAGCGTGGTCGCGCCGGTGGTCATCAGCGTCTGCGCATCGCCGCCGGCCAGGTTGAAGAACACGAGATAAGTCGGCGCGTTGTCGAGAAACGAAGATAGCAGGCCGGTCGCCCAGAAGTACATGATGTCACGCGGCTGGCCTGCGGAATCGTTGACCAGATGAACGATGCCCGCGAACGCACCGGCCTCGCTGGCGCGCAGAATCGTGATGACCGGCGCGATCGTCACGAAGATGCCGGCGAACAGCTTGGCCACTTCTTCGATCGGCGCCCAGTTGAAATCGTTGCCCGCGCGAGCCGCGCGCGGCGTCAACGCGAGCGACAGCAAGGTGACGCCGATCAGCGCGACGTCGCGCACCGCATTCTGCAATGCCACCTGCGTGCCGAACACGTCGAACGCCACCTGCGGCCGCCATAGCCCGCTCATCAGCACCAGCGCGATCACCGCGGCGAGAAACAGAAAATTGATCTTGCCGTCGACGCCGAGCGGCACCCCTTCAGGCGTCGGATCGAGAAAGCGCGAGCGCTCCTCCCCATGCCGATGAAAGTAGTACGAGTCGAGCGCATAGAAGCCGGCCAGCAATACGCCGCTGACAAACAGCATCGGCAACGCCAGATGCGTAGTGGTCCAGAAGAAACTGACGCCCTCCAGGAAGCCGAGGAAGAGCGGCGGATCGCCCAACGGCGACAGCGAGCCGCCCACATTCGCCACGAGGAAGATGAAGAACACCACCACATGGACCACGTGCCGGCGATTGTCGTTGGCGCGCAGCAATGGACGGATCAGCAGCATGGCCGCGCCGGTCGTGCCCATCACGCTCGCCAGCAGCGTGCCGAGCGCGAGAATCGCGGTGTTCAGGCGCGGCGTACCGTGCAGATTGCCGCGCACGCAGATGCCGCCCGCGACGGTATAGAGCGCCGTCAGCAAAACGATGAACGGGATGTACTCGTAGAGCATCGCGTGCACCAGCTCGCCGAAGGCCGCCCCCATACCGAACCTGAGCGCGAACGGCACGAGGAACAGCAGCGCCCACGCGGCCGTGATCTTGCCGAAATGGTGATGCCAGAACGCCGGCGCGAGCAGCGGAAACAGCGCAATCGACAGCAGCACGCCCGCGAACGGCAGACCCCACAGCGCCGACAAACTCGCGCCGTCGAGCGTCGCGGCAGATGCCGGTTGCGACCACCCGGCCAGCGTCAATGCAGCGGCGAGCAACATGCTCGCCCACACAGCATGCCCTTTCATATCGTTGAAATCCTTGTTATTGCGGGCCGCCGCGTGCGCGTTGGCACGCAGCCGGGTTGCCCGTTCAGGCATCCTGTACGACGATCACATGCACCCGGTATGGGCCATGCGCGCCCAGCACGATGGTCTGTTCGATGTCGCCGGTGCGCGAGGGACCGGAGACGAAATTCACCGCGCGGGGTAGTTCGCCGCGCTCTTTGCGGATCAGGCCGAACGCCTCTTCATGACCCGAGACGATGCGCGAAGCCGGCACGATGGCGATGTGCGTTTCCGGAAGCAGGCCGGCTGACGCGTACGTCTGCGGCCCGGACAGCAGCACGAGCGTGCCGGTCTCGGCGGTCGCGCAGAAGCAGCCGGTGAGGCCGACCACGTCGCCGTCTTGCGGTTTGCGGAATTCGACGCTGAGGCCGGCTTCGGCCCAGTGCAGATCCTGGAGCGTTTGCCAGGCGATTGCCTGCAGCGGCAACGCATGTTGCGTGAGGTAGCGATAGGCCGCGGCCGGCACGTCGCCGAGTGACTGAACCGTGTCGACCGTGGTCGACAATTTCTGCGCTTCTTCGATGAAGCGTGCGCTCAGATCTGCCGGCATCTCCGGACGCGGACCGGATGGATGGCGCGCCAGATAGTCCGCCGCGGCCTCGCGCTCGGCAGCGCTCGGCTCGGGCTCGCGCCCTTGCGCGGCGCGGATGCGCGCCAGGATGTTGCGGCGGGCACTCGATGTGTCCATAGACGGAATCCTCGTGTCGACAGCCATGCGATATGGCGAGGATTATACCGGCCACCCTCCGCGCGAACACCCTGGCCGAACAGCATATTGTCATGCGTCGAACGCGCGGCCAAACTGAGCACCGCGCGCATCAAGGCATGAGCATGAGCAACGGATGAGCCGGGTTACTTCGCCGCCGCTTCCTCCGGCTGCGCGATGCCGAACACCTGCCGCAAATACGCGAGATAGGCCTTGTCCTCGCACATGTTCTTGCCCGGCGAATCCGACAGCTTCGCCACCGGCTGACCATTGCAGCGAACCATCTTGATGACTATCTGCAGCGGGTTGTAGCCAAGGTCGTTGGTCAGATTGGTGCCGACGCCGAATGCCAGTTTGCAGCGGCCGCGGAACCGCTCGTACAGTTGCAGCACCTTTGGAATGTCGAGCGCGTCGGAGAACACGAGGATCTTGGTGCGCGGGTCGCAGCGGTTCGCCTCGTAGTGTTTGAGCAGCCGTTCGCCCCAGTCGAACGGATCGCCGGAATCGTGACGGGCGCCGTCGAACAGCTTGCAGAAGTACATGTCGAAGTCGCGCAGGAACGCCTGCATGCCGTACACATCCGACAGCGCGATGCCCAGGTCGCCGCGATATTCCTTCGCCCACATTTCGAAGCCGAACGTCTGCGAGTCGCGCAAGCGGGGGCCGAGCGCCTGGCACGCCTGCAGGTATTCATGCGCCATCGTGCCGAGCGGCGTGAGGCTGTGCTTCATTGCGTAGAAGACGTTGCTGGTGCCGGCGAATTGCTCGCCCAGCCCGTCTTTCAGCGTGAGGATCACTTCCTCGTGCCATTGCTTCGAGAAGCGACGGCGCGTGCCGTAGTCGGCGATCTTGCAGTCGGCGAATTCCGCACGCGCGCCCAGCAACTGGATCTTCTCGACGAGGCGACCGCGTCCTTCGCTGTAGTCGGGCTTTTGCTGGGTGTTGCGGAAATAGACCTCGTTGACGATCGCGAGCATCGGAATCTCGAACAGGATCGTATGCAGCCACGGTCCCTTGATCTCGATGTCGATTTCACCATTGCCCTTCGGCGACGGCTCGATCGAAATGTATTTCTCGTTCAGATGGAACAGCGCGAGAAACTCGATGAAGTCGCCCTTGATGAAGCGCATGCGCCGCAGGTAGTCGAGCTCGTCGTCGGTGAAGCGCAGGTCGCAGAGCTTGCGTACTTCGTCACGAATCTCGCCGATATACGGCACGAGATCGACATTCGGCGTGCGGCAGCGGAAACGGTACTCCACGTTCGCGGCGGGAAAATGATGCAACACCACTTGCATCATCGTGAACTTGTACAGATCGGTATCGAGCAGCGAAGTAATAATCATGATGGTGCGAACTGGACCGCTGGAAAAACGCAAGGGCTGACTCAACCCATGCGCACGTGGCACGCCCGTGCGCGCCGACCTGACGCATGTTACCCGAATGCGTCCGGATTCAGCGCGCCGCCGGGCTCTCGCGCCACGCGCCTCGAAGGAAGTGCCCTTTGCGGCGCGTCATAAACTAATCACGAAAACATATAAAAGGCATTGCCCGATGCTGCATGCGCCTCTTGACGTTACGTTACAATAGCGCTTTTGGCGCTTGCGCCTTCCCTGATTCCGCATGCAGGAGCTGCCTGAATGACTCACGTTGTGACCGAAAGCTGCATCAAGTGCCGCTATACCGACTGTGTCGATGTGTGCCCGGTGGACTGCTTTCGCGAAGGTCCCAACTTCCTCGCGATCGACCCCGACGAATGCATCGACTGCGCCGTGTGCGTAGCCGAGTGCCCGGTGAACGCCATTTATGCCGAAGAAGACGTGCCGGGCGACCAGCAGAACTTCATCGAGCTGAATGCCGATCTGGCGAAGAACTGGCCGAGCATCACCAAGACCAAGGCGCCGCTGCCGGAAGCCGACGAGTTCAAGGACGTGAAGGAAAAGCTCGCGCTGCTCGTACGTTGAGCGCGGCCGCCCATCACGCACCCCGCCGGAATCGAATGAAATCAAGATGAACGCAGGGTATTGACAGGCGCTTAAGCTGCTTCTACAATTTCGCTTCTCTGCTGTTGTTGTTCTGTTCCTCGATAGCTCAGTCGGTAGAGCGCCGGACTGTTAATCCGTAGGTCCCTGGTTCGAGCCCAGGTCGAGGAGCCAAGA
>NZ_CADIKK010000045.1 GCF_902859915.1 Paraburkholderia ultramafica | reverse complement strand
CACGCCTTGCCAGCCGCCTTCGGCGAACTGGCGGAAGGCTTCCCTGAAACCCGGCGTCGCGGTGACGACGCCATCTTTCCAGCTGCTCGGATTGCGATCGCCTTCGACGTTAAGCGGCGCCAGCACTTCGCCGCACAGTTTCGCCGACTCTTCGAGCACGGCCTGGGCCGTGTCCAGACCCGCATCTTCGAAGCCGGGCAGTTTTGCAATGTCGTCGATGCTGCCCAGTTCCTTGAGCACGAAGAGCATTTCTTTGACGGGGGCGATGTAACTCATGGTCGATTTCCAATCAAGCGGTCAATGGGTAACTGCCACGACGCCCGAAAAGGAAAAACGGCCAGGCGGTGACGATGCCGGCCCATACTACCGAGATATCACGTATGCGGGCTGTCCAATCCCGCCCACGTAGTGACAAATCCAGCCACCTCGAACACGTGGATGCAGGTGGGCCGCCACGCTGGCGGAACCTCACTGCGCGCCGGCGGACCGGCGATAGGTTCCGGGCGTGCTGCCCGTCCAGTGGCGGAAAGCGCGATGAAAAGCGCTGGGATCGTCGAATCCGATATCGCCGCCAATCGCAGCGATCGTATCCTGCGTATCGGTCAGCCGCTGGATGGCAATGTCGCGCCGCAGTTCGTCCTTGAGCAACTGAAATGTCGTCTCTTCGGACGCGAGGCGCCTGCACAGCGTGCGAACAGAGCAATGAAGGTTTTTGGCGGCCTGATCGATGTTAGGCAGATCGGGCAGCTCCGCGGCGAGATACTGCCGCACGCGATGGCTGACCAGTTGCTCGCTGAACGTCTCGAAGATCCACTCGCCGGGCGAACGGGCGAGAAACTTGTGCAGGTTGCGCTTGCTCTGGCGGATCGGCATATCCAGAAACGCCGCGCTGAAACGCATCCGCGTGACGTCACAGCCGAAACGCACCGGCCCCGAAAAGAAATATCGATGATCGAACGCATGCGGCGGACGCGCACACGCGAAATCGACCTGCAATAGCGGTATTTTCTGGCCGATCAACCACGAAGAGACGCCGTGCGCGAGCTTGAGCATCAGCTCCTGGCCAAGTGGTCCGATGTGACCGTAAGCGGGTTTCGGACAGAGTTGGACCTGGGCCACCAGCTCGCTGCGGCGCGATTCGAAACGAAAATCATCGAGGACGATATGGAAGAACTGGCCAAAACGGTGCAGCGCCGTTTCGAGGTTGCGCGCGTCCAGCAGGCTGAGACAGAGGAACTTCAACGTGCCGCTGCGAAACGGACGACTGAAGATGCCGGGCATCTCGTCGTCCAGCTCGATTGCAAGCGTGCGATACAGCGTGGAGAACTGTTCCTCGGTGACCCGTGCGCCCGGCTCGCTGCGCAGCTCAGGTGGGATGCCCGCCTGTTCGAGATAGCGGTGCATGACTTCAGGTTGCGCACCGGCGGCGGCCAGGAAGCCGTTGACCAGCGAAATTGGAACAGTTGCACTTGGCGCTTGCATTGAATGGATAGTCCGGGGAAAACCCGGATCTGAGTGAATCACACCGCCTCAGGCGTAAATGCGCTTCTGGTTGAAGATACCGCCGGCGTCCTGCTTCCTTCTGATAGACGAACAAGCTTACCCGTAACTGGCGGCGCGGAGATAACACTGCACCGTCCTCACATGCTCAACCAACGGCGGCACTGTGAAAAAGGCCCGGCGCGAATTCTAGCCGGCGCTGTGATCAGGTTTGAAATATGAAACCCGGCGGTGCCAACCTTCGATGACTGTCAGTTCAGTTCTTCTCTTCACGATCGAATCGGCAAGGTATCGCAGCCCATGGCAAGGCCTTCATAACGTTTTCCCTACTCGCATCTTTTGAAGCGTTCGTTGAAACGTCAACCACAACCATGCGCATAAGCATCGGGGTGGCTGAAAGCGAATGGATCCAGCGCTCCCCTCTGTCACAAATCCGCTACAGCTGTGGTCCTGACTCCGTCCGAAAACGGCGTGATTGCCCAATCAATTCAGCCCCAAACCCATACAGATCATTGCTGTCCGGGATTGCCGCCGGGATCCATCACGAGAAACCCTGCCCCCCGCCGTGAGGGGGACGCGTATCCAGTCTGGATACGTATGCTTTCGGACCTGACGCAACACGGCTGCCCCACCTTGACCGTGCTACTACTTTACACGTTAAACATTAGACAGGAGACCACATGAAGTTGAGAGTTACAGGAGTGGCTGCGTTGCTCGCATTCACAGGGGTTGCGCACGCGCAGTCGTCGGTCACGATTTACGGCTCGGTAGACTCCGGGCTGCTTTGGCAAAACACGTCGGCGGCGAACTTTCTGCCGAATGCCAAACTGAATCCCAACACGGGTCACGTCTTCCGCTTCAAGGACGGTGGCATCTATTCGAGCCTGTTCGGCATGAAGGGCACCGAGGACATCGGCGCCGGCTACAAGATCAACTTTCGCCTCCAGGGCTCGTTCGACAGCGGCACTGGCAAGTTCGCGCTGAGCGATACGCCGGGTACGCCGGCGATCTTCAACCAGATCGCGACAGTCGGTGCCTCCGGACCTTTCGGCAGACTCGACGCAGGGCGGCAGCTCGCACCGATGGCCTATGCCTTCGCTGACACCGACGTTCGCAACGCGCAGTTTTTCGGCAGTGTCCTGACCGCGTGGCTGACCATGAACACAGCCTCAGGCTGGCCCGGCACCAGCACGAACGGTCAGATCGGCGCCCTTTACGATAGCAACGCGCTGGTCTATAACTCGCCCACCTTCTATGGCGTCTCGGTCGCGCTCGAATACGCGCCCGGCGGCGTGCCTGGCCAGATCCAGGGCGGCACGCGCGAATCGGCGGTCCTGAAGTATTCGAACTACGGCCTGAATGCAGCCGCGGTCTATTACAACGGTCACGATGCCAACCCGTTCGGTCCTAAATTCCCGACCACGCCGGCTACCCCGGCGACCGGCCTGAACAATAACCGCTTCACCTACTTTGGCGCGAAGTACACATGGCGCGGCTTCTCGGTTTCCGGGTCGTTCGGCAACGGTCGTAATCCGGCGAACGAAAACGGTAACGCCGCTATTGGCGGCGCCTCGGGGGATTTCGACATGTGGACGGCCGGGTTGGGATATCGCTTCTCGCCAGCTTTCGGTGTCACCTCCGGTGTCTATTACGTGAAGGATGAGAAGCACTCGCAGAACCAGTCCACGGCCTACGTAATCGGTGCTGACTACTCGTTGTCCAAGGCAACCGTACTCTACGCTCAAGCTGGTTATGTATCGAACCGTGGCGCAATGAATCAAGAGCTTGTGTATGGACAGCCGACTGCGGTTGGGAAGAACACGGCCGCTGGCATGATTGGTATCCGTCACAACTTCTAAAGCGATTTTCCGACGTCCGGTTGGCAAGATTACAGAGCCTGAGAGATAAAAGCACCGGTCGATGATGAGGGTCGCTCGCTTATGCGCGGCGACCCTTCATGTTTTGGTGCCAACCGCATCCCGGCACATTCTTGACGCGCTACTTTGGATCTTTCAGACCGGTGAAAAATGGCACAGGCTCCCGGCTAGCTACGGACCTCCACAAACCTGCTATATGCGCTTCATCGCATGGAGAAAGTCGGGTGCAATGGCTCAGGTCATTGAACTTCTCGACGACGCCACCGACTAGTCGCCATCGGTTCGTGTCGAATAGGCACGCAGTGGCGCCGCCGCCGTTGTCCAACATGACTGCGTGGGCAGTGGCTGCGGCAGGCAGTGCAGGCGACGTGGATTGAAATTGAAAGTCCCGCAATGCGGCGATGCACTCAGGATTTGCTGCTGTTCAGAAAATCGCAGGGCTGGGCGCAACCGTGCAACGATGGCACCATACGGCTCGTTGCCACCGCGAATTGGCCAGCCGGATTCAGACCGCTAGTTGCGCCAGCCGGCTTTCGGCCGCATTGACCTCGACGGTAGACCGCCCGCAGCGAGACCGCGGGCGGCACCAGCTCATTACTGGCCGCCGAACGGCCTTTGCACCGTCAGCCTGTTGGTTACGGACGTCACTCCAGGCACGCCTTTCGCAATTTCCCCGACCGTAGCGATTTGTGACGCATCGGTCACGGTGCCATTCAGTGTCACTGCTCCATTTCTTGCGGTGACGCCGATGCTTCCTGCGCTGATCTCTCTGTGTTTTGAAATCGCGGCGTACACACTGCGCCGCAACGCGCGATTCGCCTTCCTGGCCGGCACGGGCGACGACGACGGTGCGGCAGCGCCAGTAACTGACGCTGCCGCGCCTGCGCCAGACGCGTTGCCACTCTGTGACCACGCGTTCGTGGACATCGCAACCACAATCGCGCCGACAAATAATCCGAGTCCTGCAATTTTCCTCATTGAATGCCTCCTCTTGTTGTCGATGGCAAAATCGCCTCCGATATTCGATACCGACTTCACGCACGGGAATGCCGGGCGCACCCGGCTGGATCTTCACGCTATCGATAACGACCGTGCGTCAGGCTGTCAGGTAGTAGTCACCATACTGCTCGCGGAGCTGGTTCTTGAGCACCTTGCCGGTGCCGCCCAATGGCACCGACTCCACGAAGACGATTGCATCGGGTTTCCACCATTTCGCCACGCGGCCGTCGAAGAATTCGAGCAGCGCTTGACTATCCACGTCGCTGCCGGGTTTCCTGACGACCAGCAGCAGTGGCCGCTCGTCCCATTTCGGATGCCGTGCGGCAATGCAAACTGCCATCGCTACTTGAGGATGGAGGCACGCCACGTTCTCGATGTCGATCGAACTGATCCATTCGCCGCCGGACTTGATCACGTCCTTGCTGCGGTCGGTGATGTGCATGAAGCCGTCGGGATCGATCTTCGCCACGTCGCCCGTCGGAAACCAGCCGTCCCGCAACGGCGACGCGCCTTCGCTGCCGAAATAGTTCATCGCGACCCAGTGGCCTCGCACCAGCAGGTCGCCAGCCGCGACGCCGTCCCACGGCATAGCCTCGCCGTCGGGACCGACGATTTTCATGTCGATGCCGAACAGCGCGCGACCTTGCTTCGACTGCACGGCGTAGCGATCTTGCCTGGGCAACGCTTCGTGATGCGCCTTGAAACTGCAAACCGTCCCGACCGGACTCAATTCCGTCATGCCCCATGCGTGCAACACGTCGACCCGGTACTGCTCCTGGAACTCGGTCGCCATCGCGGTAGAGCAGGCAGCGCCTCCGATCACCGTGCGCCGCATCGACGAAAACTCGCCGCGACGCTCGCCGACATGCGTGAGCAGCCCTTGCCACACGGTGGGCACACCGGCCGACAACGTCACCTGTTCGCCCTCGATCAGTTCATAGAGCGACTTGCCATCCAGCGCGGGACCGGGGAACACCAGCTTCGCGCCGACCATGCACGCGATATAGGGCAGACCCCATGCGTTCACATGAAACATCGGCACGACAGGAAGAATCGAGTCACGCGCCGAGCAGTTCAGCGAGTCGGGTAACGCGGCGGCGTAAGTGTGCAATACGGTCGAACGATGGCTGTACAGCACGCCCTTCGGATTACCCGTGGTGCCCGACGTGTAGCACAACGACGCGGCGCTGTTTTCGTCCAGCAACGGCCAGTCGAATTCGTCGTTGCTGCCCTTGATGAGGTCTTCGTAGCACATGAGCATGATGGGCACATTGTGCTTTGACGGCATGTGCGCGCGATCCGTCATTGCCACGAAGATCTTCGGGCTCTTCAGGAGCGGGGCGGCCGACTCGATCAGCGGTAGAAAGGTCAAATCGAAGAACACGACACGGTCTTCGGCATGATCGAAGATGTACGCCAGCTGATCGACGTGCAGTCGCGGGTTCAGCGTGTGCAGGACGGACCCCGAACCCGATGCCGCGAAGTACAGTTCCATATGCCGGTAGCCGTTCCATGCGAGCGTACCGACCCGCTCGCCAGGACCGATTCCCAGTGCCGCCAGCGCGTTCGCGAGGCGGCGGGCGCGTTGCGCAAGATCGCGGTAGGTATAGCGGTGGATGTCGCCTTCGACACGTCGCGACACGATTTCCTGTCCGCCATGATGCCGCTCGGCATGCGTGAGCAGCGAAGCAACCAGCAAGGGTTGCTGCATCATCAAACCTTCCATCTTCTATCCCCCTGAATTTTCCCGGCTGCATGCCAGACTATCGCATCGCTGCGGCGCCGGTTCATCGAGAACCACCTCCAACTCACCTTCAACGACCCGGATCGGAAAAGTCTTCAAGCGCAATCCGACTGATCCAGGCATGCAGCCAGTTGTGACATCGAAGCGCAGACCGTGTGCCGGACAACGCAACAACGTCCCCTCGAGCTGGCCATTCGCGAGCGAAGCTCCGTTGTGCGGACACGAGTTGTCGATGGCACTGAGCGTGCCGTCGATATTGAACAGTGCGATGCTGCGGCCGTCCACGAACACCAGCTTGCGCTGGCCGGGCACAAGCTCATCGATTGAGCCCGCTTGTATGCAGCGTGACATCCCTTAGTCCTTTTAGTCGCTTAATCCCTGAGGGAGTACATCATTGCGTGCAACATCGCCTCAGAAGATTGCGCACCCGAAAGTGCGAATCTATCGTTGAACGCGAAGTACGGAACGCCGTCCACCGCGTGTCGAGCCTCGGACGAGCGCCACTCGCCCGGGTGACTCCCACCTCGCTGCTCCAACAGATGCAGAACCAGCGCGTCGCGATCGAGACCGCATTCGGCGCCGATCTGCGCGAGCACTTCGGGATCGGAGATGTTCTTTCCATCCATGAAGTAGGCGGTAAACAGCCGCTCGACCACCGCGGCCTGCTGGGCAGCGGTGCCGTTTGCGCGCGACCAGGCGACGAGCCTGTGCGCATCGGCGGTATTGGGCATCAGCTCGATCCGATCGAACGCGAAGCGGATGCCGGCAGCGTCGCCCGCGCGTTGCACCTGGGCACGACGCGCGGCAACGGCCTCGGGGCTGCCAAGGCGTGCAACATAAAACGACTGATAGGGAATACCGCTGACAGGCGTATCGGGAAGAAGCTGTTGAGCTAGCCACGATACTCTGACGCGCACATGCGGCCGCAATGCGGCAAGCTGGCGTATCGCCGTCTCCAGATTGCGCTTGCCGATCAGACACCACGGGCAAATGAGATCGAAATAGACTTCGACCGTCAACCAGCGAGGTTCTCCAGCAGCAGCGGCAGCGCCCTGCTCCACGTCATGCAAGTTCACTGATCAACGTCTCCGCCTGCGGCCATGGGCCATATCCCGCTACCGGGTTCAGATGCCCGACTTCGCCAAGGTCGACGAGGCGGCTGCCCCAGTCGGCGGCCAGCTCCGCGACACGCTCGAACTGCGCGAGCGGATCGTTACGGCTGGCCCCGACAATGCTCGGGAATGGCAACGGTACACGCGGACAGGGCACCCAACCGTTCACGGTCAGTGCATCGAACGCGGGATAGCCGTCCGGAAGCGGCCGCTCGAGATCGGCGGGCGTCGCGAGCAGCGCGCCTTGAATCGGCCGCTTGTGCCGCTGCGCCCAGTGCACCGTGATCATGACGCCCGCGCTGTGTGCGACGAGAATCACGGGACCGGTGATCTTCGCGAGGGCCTGGTCCAGCGCGGCAACGCGAGCGGCGCAGCTGAGCTTGTCGTGTTCGAGCGGCGGCACCGATACCGCCTTGGGCAACTTCAGTTCAAGCAACGTCTGCCAGTGTTCCGCGACGTGGTCGCGCAGACCGGGCACGATCAGAACAGTCGGTGTCGTTTCGAGGGTCATCCCGTTCATCCAGTCAGATCAGTACGGCTTGTCGCCGATAATGCCCGCGCGCTCCATCTTGCGATGGCAAGGCGGATAGTCCATCACGGCGTAATGCTGCGTGCTGCGGTTATCCCAGATAGCAATGCTGTTCGGCGCCCAGCGCCAGCGCACCTGGTACTCCGGGATGTACGCCTGACTGACGAGATAGCGCAGCAGGTCCGACGCGCCGGGGTTGGCGTCCTGGCCGAAGCGCACCCGCGCCGGGGTGTGGTAATTCGTGAAGTGCGTGGTGAACGCATTGACGAACAGCACCTTCTCGTCCGTGTCGGGGTGTGTGCGCACGACGGGATGCTCCGCGTCGGGAAACTGCGCCCTGAGTGCGTGCCGCTTCTCGATCGGCATCGCCGCGCCGAAGCTGGCCTCGATGCTGTGGCGCGCGCGCAGGTCCGCAATCTGACTCTTCACGTGCTCGGGCAGCTTCTCGTACGCGAGAACCATGTTGGCCCACATCGTGTCGCCGCCGACCGGCGGGCATTGGACACATCGCAGCACGGCGCCGAATTGCGGCGCTTCGCGCCACGTGGCATCCGCGTGCCACGCGTTTTCGTAGCGGTCGTTCGGCTGGTCGGGCGTCTTGTAGATTCGCACGAGACCCGGATACTCCGGATCGCTGCCGGCGACCGGGTGATCCTCGAGTTCGCCAAAGCGTTGCGCAAAGGCTACGTGCTCGGATCGCGAAATGTCCTGATCGCGCAGGAACAGCACACGGTGCTTGAGCAGCGCGGAGCGGATTTCGGCGAACAGGCCGTCGTCCTCGATCGCGTCCGCGAGATTGACGCCGGTGATTTCAGCACCGATCGCGTAGGTAAGTTGTTCAATACGCATGGCATGCCTCTCAGATGACGAAGACAGACGAGCCCGTCGTCTTGCGGGCTTCGAGATCGCGATGCGCTTGTGCCGCATCCTCGAGCGCATAGCGCTGGTTGATCTCGATACGGATACGGCCCGCTGCGACGTGGCCGAAAATTTCACTGCCCAGCTCGGCCTTCTCCGCCGGGTCCGCAATGTAGTCGGCCAGCGCCGGACGCGTCAGGTACACCGAGCCCTTCATGGCCAGCAGTTGCGGATTGAATGGCGGGATCGGGCCGGACGCCGTGCCGACACAGACGACGAGGCCGCGGCGCTTCACGGAGTCGAGCGACGCCTCGAAGGTATCCTTGCCGACACTGTCGAGCACCACGTTCACGCCGACGCCATTGGTCAGTTCGCGAACGCGTTTGGCGACATCCTCACGCCCGTAGTAGACAACGTGATCGCAGCCGTGCGCCCGCGCCACCTCGCCCTTCGCCTCGTTCGAGACGGTGCCGATGACGGTCAGACCGAGCAGCTTCGCCCATTGCGACACAATCAATCCGACACCGCCGGCGGCCGCATGTAGCAGGATCGTGTCGCCTGCCTTGAAGTCGTACACGCGGCGCATCAGATAGGCCGAGGTCAGGCCGCGCATCGTCATGCCCGCGGCCGTCTCGCACGAGATGCCGTCCGGCAACTTGATGAGCGGCGCAGCCGGGATCAGGCGCTCGGTGCTATAGGCGCCGAGCGTGTTCACAAAGCCGGTGTACGTGACGCGGTCGCCGACGGCAACGTTGGTCACGTCGGGGCCGATGGCGTCAACCACGCCCGCGGCTTCGACGCCCATGCCGGCAGGCAGCGGCACCGGATACAGACCGCTGCGGAAGTAGGTGTCCGCGAAGTTCAGGCCGACCGCCTCGTGGCGCAAGCGGACCTGTCCAGGACCGGGCTCGCCGACTTCGACGTTCTCATAACGCAAGACCTCCGGACCGCCGGTTTCATGGAAGCGGACAGCTTTCGCCATGGTTCATTCTCCAGTTCGATTACTCAATGACTAAAAGGCTCGTCGGCGTCGGGAAAGGTAGATCCCGCAGGCCGACGCCTGGCCTTGTTACGGTGCGGCCTGTTCCCGCAATGCGTTGACGCGTTCCAGGTCGCGGGTGTAGTTGCGCCAGCCGATGAAAAACGCGATCGCTGCGACCAGCGGTGCCAGCGGCACGACTTGCAGCGCGCCAAGCAGGCCGATGCGGTCAGCGATGATTCCCGTCAGAATCGCGGCGGGTGCGAGACCCAGCAGGTTGTTCGCCAACGTCAGCGTCGCGAATGCCGACGCATGGATCGACGGCGGCGTGAGGTTGGCCACCATTGCCCCCGAGGGGCCCGTGGCGCCAGCGCTGAAGAACATGCCGGCACCGATCAGCGCGAGTTGCAGCGGGCCCGCCGGCAGTTGGAACGCAAGCCCAAGCAATACGAAGCACGCCAGACAGAAAGCGATCGCCGTGAGCCACTTGCGTTGCGGCACCGTCCGGTTGAGACGATCGGCAAGGTTGCCGCAGACGACCATGCCAACGCCCGTCAACAGCACGAACAAGGCCGCGCTCATGGCCGCCTTGCCAGGCGCCATGCCGTAGTAACGGTTCAGGAAACTCGGCATCCACGCCCACACGGCCGCCGGGACGAGCAGATGGATCCCGCTGCCCACATAGGCGCACACGACGGACTTGGTGGAAAACAGTCCCTTCATCAGCGCGCGGAAGCTCATCCGCACGCCAAGGTTGTTCGCGCGTCCGACGCCCGCGGGTTGCAGCGGAGCGAGCCGTTCTTCAGTCACGACGAAGCGGTAGACGATCACCAGCACGAATCCCAGACCGGCCATCGCGGCAAACGACCAGCGCCAGCCGAGGCTGGTCGCGACGGCGCCGCCGAGCGCCATGCCGAGCACGGAGCCGAATGCCCCGCCCGCCATGAAGGCGCCCGTGAGCGTCGAGCGCAGCCGTGCCGGGAAGATGCTCAGCACCACCGCAATGCCGACGCTGCCGTAAGCCGCCTCGCCAATCCCGACGAAAGCGCGCGCGAGCAGCATCTCGCCATAGTTGGTGGAGATCGCACAGCCGAGCGTCGCGATACTCCACATTGCCGCCATCAGCGTGATGCTCTTGACCCGGCCCCAACGGTCCGCGAGTACGGACAGCGGAAAGGTGAGCACGCCGACCATCAGCGCAACGACGCTGCTGAGCGAACCCAGCCGCGTGTCGGAGAGTTCCCACGTGGCCTTGATATACGGAAATACGGCATTCAGAACCTGCCGTGACATATAGTCGGAAAGCAGCAGCCCGACGGTCAGGGCAAAAACCACCCAGGCGTACGGGCGCACATCCGATTGCGCTACCGACGTATCGCCCGTGGTGGGCTCGGCATGCTGCATAAGCATGATCATCTCCTTGGCGTCTCGCGCCATGCGGTCCGCTTTGCCGAGAGGGGCGATGCGGCCGTCAATTTTCGTCTATTACCTTACACCGAGGTAACCGGTTCCGGCGCTCGACATCGCGTGTGGCAAGCCACCCCGATGTCGAGCGCCAGTGCTTTACGCCGCGCGCAACGGCAGGTTTCTGACACCCGTCGTGCGATTCGGCGCCATGCCGTTGGCGGCGAGCGTCTCGTCGATCGTGTCGTACTGCACGTCGATACGATAGATCTCGCGCGCTTCCTTGCCGCTGGCGATTTCGCGTCCCAATTCGCGCGCCACGCGCACGCATTGTTCGATCTGCTGCACCGAGGTCATCCGGTTGCCGTGCTGATCGATAATCGTATCTTCGATACCGCAGCGCGGGTGCAGGCCCATCGCCATCGCCATCATGTTGAACGGCAACACGTTCTTCAGCAGCGACTCCGCCGTCAGCGTGCAGCCATCCGGCGCACGGTGCACGAAGTTGAAGAAGTTGAACGGATTCGGACCGTCGAAGCCACCGCCGATGCCAATCCACGTCAGGTTCAACGGACCCTTGTACGCGCCCTTGCGCACGAGACGATCGAGCGTCTCCAGTGCATGAATGCCCGTGAGCTGGAAGTGCGGCTGAACGTTCGCGGCCTGCAGGCGGCGCAGGTGTTCTTCCACCCAGGCCGGACCCGCCGGCACGGTCATCTCGCTATAGGCCGCCTGATACGCGGGGTGCGCGAGGGAAGTGCCTTCGAGATACTCGGGATAGAGCAACTCCATGATGTTCATCTGCGTGGTGTTGATCGCCACCGTCACCTGATCCGGCTTCGGATCGAGTTCGGCCAGCATGTGGCGCGTATCGTCCGACAGCCACTTGGCAGCCTGCCCGTCGTCTTCCGGAGCGAACGAGATCGAGCCGCCCACTTGAATGATCATGTCAGGCACTGCGGCACGCACGCCGGCGATCAGTTCATTGAATTTCGACAGGCGCTTCGAGCCCTTGCCGTCGAGTTCGCGGACATGCAAATGCAGGACCGTCGCGCCAGCGTTGTAGCAATCGACGGCTTTCTGGATCTGTTCTTCCATCGTCACCGGAATGTCCTCGGGGAAATCCTCGGGCATCCATTCCGGTCCATACGGAGCCACGGTGACAACGACTTTGTCCTGATTCTCCGGGTGTAGCGAATCGTCGAGAAACTGCATCTCTTCCTCCAGATGTGAGTGATGACCTTCCCGTCGGTCACGCGCAATTGCGTCAGGACCACGGGAAGAATTGAATACGCTTGAGTCACACAATACGGGAGCCAGGCGATACACTTTCCTTTTTACGCGCCACCGTTTTATGATTTCGCGCCAGTACGTGTTAACACCGACCTCGACGTGCCACCCCGCGAACGATATGTCAAGGTGGCTCTGCAACGCGTCCCTGAAGTGCCTACGAACATGGTTTGGCGAGATCTGCATCCGATTAGGCAGGCGTAGGAGATCACTTGCGATTTTCAGCACGGATTGTGTGAGAGCGACCGGAGATACCCGATGCAAACAATGCTGAGGTCGGCATCCATGAGCGGCTACTTTGACGTGACAAGACGACTCGGGCTGAACCCGTTCGAACTTGTCCGGCAAGTCGGACTCGATGCCGCGGCACTGACCAACCCCGAAGACCGCATTCCGATCTCCGCCGCTTGCCAATTGCTGGAATTGACGGCGGAGAAAGCGAAGTGTCCGACTCTGGGGCTGCGGATCGCGGAAACGCGCCAGCAGTTCGGTACTGGCGTGGTCAACGTGTTGCTCGCCCACAAGCGCACGTTGCGCGAGGTACTGTTTGCAGCCGCGCAATATCGGCATCTGCTCAACGAAGCGCTGGCTGTCTACGTCGAAACCGCCGGCAAGACCGTGACCATTCGGGAAGAAATCGTGGCGGAGCCAGGCACGCCCACCACTCAGGCGATCGAACTTGCGATTGGCGTGCTGACGCGGCATTCGAGCGCGCTGCTGGGGAAACACTGGAACCCATGGGGTGTCCACTTCACCCACCAGGCACCTGAGGACCTGACCTTTCATCGACGCTTTTTCGGCTGTCCGCTCACCTTCGGCAGCGATTTCAACGGCGTTGTTTGCGCCACGGCGGATCTGGACTACCCGAATCCCAGTGCCGACCCAGAACTGGTGCGTTATGCCGAGAGCCTCGTCAATCCGCTCAATGCCGCAAAGACCGATTCGATTGCACTCGAGGTACGCAAGGCGATATACCTGCTGCTACCGCTCGAGCAGGCCACCGTCGAGCCAGTGGCCCGTCATTTGGGGTTGAGTGTGCGCACCATGCAGCGTCAGCTCAAATCGGCGAACACCAGCTTCAGCGATCTTGTGGAGGACGTGCGTGAGGATCTTGCCGAGCGATACATGAGCAACCCAGGCTACCCGATTGGACGGGTCTCCGCGCTATTGGGCTATTCACAACAGGGATCGTTCACGACCTGGTTTGCGTCGCGTTTTCACATGACACCGCGCGAATGGCGAGTTCGTCACACGAAATGACCTCGCGGTACGGCTGCATTGCTCGCGGCCGTCTGTGGCGCGATTGGGCGAGGAGCGCCCTTCCCTTGGGAAGCGACGCCCGTGTAAGTCAGTCAAGGCTCACAAATGGGCCTTGAGAGTCCATCCAGTCATAGTGTCCGCTTGCGGCAGTCCATGCCCAGCGTGCAGGCTGCTGCAACGTGACGCCACGTGCGCAACGCTCATCGCCCGCATGGACGTCATGCGCCTGAGCGTCGCTCTGTGCCGCATCGGAGGTTTGCAGTTTTTCCATACCTGATTCGTAACTCATCTTCACTTTCCAATTGATAACAAACGGGTGTCAGGCCGCCGCAATCCGCCGCTTGCCTGATCTGATTCCTGCATCGCCGATCGCTCGACCATGGACCGAATATCGCGCAAAGGCGATGTGCAATAACCCCCCATCACCGGGGGGAACTGAAGATTACGATCGGGCTACTGTGTGTTCCAGCAACTAGCGGCGGCTCGCCGTTTTTCTTCTGGTGCGCAAACCGGAACGGCACGGCACGCTTTGTCACTGCAACGGCAGATTTGGACACCGTAATCAAGGGCCAACACAGTACGATGCCCAATCGCGACAGACGGATCGAACCATTTGGCCGATGCAGATCCCTCTGCGTATCACGAGATCATCGAAACGGATTAACGCAGCCCCTGCATATGGAAAAACCATGAACGACCTTAACGGATACGACTTTGAAGACCTGCAGACTGGCATGAGCGCCAGCTTCGCGAAGACCATCACGGAAGCGGATATCCTGCTGTTCGCGGGGGCGTCGGGAGACAACAACGCAGTTCATATCAACGAGAAATTCGCGCAAACGACGCCCTTCAAGGGACGCATTGCGCACGGCATGCTGACCGCGAGCATCATCTCCGCAGCGATCGCGGGCCGGCTGCCTGGTCCTGGCACGATCTATCTTGGACAGAACCTGCGCTTCAAGGCGCCCGTTCGTCCGGGCGATACGGTTCAGGCGGAAGTGATCGTCAAGGAACTGATCGTCGAAAAGCGTCGCGTGGTGTTGTCCACCATCTGCACGGTCGACGGCAAAGTCGTCATCGACGGCGATGCAGTGGTCATGCCCACTTCGCGCGGCGACGAGGCGAAAGCGGGCGCCGCCTCCGTGGCCAATAACGGGTAACGGTGGGGTCCAACATGAAAATGCTATTTAGCATGCCGGATGAGTTCGCGACCGGCTGGCTCAAGGCCGGATTCAGTTTCCTGCGAGCGTTTCCGGTAGCGGGTGGTCATGGCGATGCGGTACTCGACGCAGAAGGCAACGTCATTGAGCGCGTGTCATCCGGTGCGGGAAACGCCGTCATGCAAGCGAGCGTCAACTACTGGCAACAGCAAGCCGAGCTTTGGAGCAGCACCTTTGCAGGCGCGATCGGCGCGCTGCCGGCCCCGAAGTCAGTGGCCGAGCCCGAGCGCGGCGACCGGCGGTTTCACGCGCAAGACTGGTCCAGCAATGGCTGGCATAGCCTTCTGAAGCAGAACTACCTGATCAACGCCAGGATGCTCGAAGAGGTGGTGGAAGCGGCCACGCTCAACGACAAGGAAAAGCACAAGCTGCGCTTTTACACGCGCCAGTTCATCGACCTGACAAGTCCTTCGAATATCGCCGCTACCAATCCGGAAGTGATCCGGCAGGCCGTCGAATCGAACGGTACCAGTCTGCTGGCAGGCCTGACGCATCTGCTGGAGGATATGAAGCAAGGCAGCATTTCAATCACCGATCAAAGCGCGTTTGAAGTGGGCCGTACGGTTGCGGTATCCAAGGGCTCGGTGGTATTCGAAAACGATCTGTTCCAGTTGATCCAGTATGCGCCGCTCACACCGACGGTCGCACACCGTCCGCTAGTGATCGTCCCGCCGTGCATCAACAAGTTCTACATTCTTGACCTGCAGCCGGACAACTCGTTCGTGCGCTTCGCCTGTGAACAGGGGCTCACGGTGTTCCTGGTCTCCTGGCGCAATCCGGATGAAACGATGGCGCATACGGATTGGGATGCTTACGTCGACCAGGGCGTCATGAAGGCGCTCGAAGTGGCACGCGCCATCAGCCGCGCCGACAAGGTCAACGCGCTGGGCTGGTGTGTCGGCGGCACGATGCTGTCGTCCGCGCTCGCCGTGATGCGCGCCAACGGCGACGAGTCGGTGGCCAGTCTGACGTTGTTGACGGCGTTGCTCGACTTCAGCGAACCTGGCGATCTGGGTGTATTCATCGACGAGCTGGGGGTGTCGATGCGCGAGCAGACGATCGGCCGCGGGGGACTCTATCCCGGGCGTGAACTCGGGTTCGTGTTTCAGGCGCTGCGCGCCAACGACCTGATCTGGCCGAACGTCGTGAACAACTACCTGAAAGGCAAGACACCGGCCGCATTCGATCTGCTGTACTGGAACGCGGACACGACCAACCTGCCCGGGCCGATGTATAGCTGGTATCTGCGCAACATGTATCTCGAGAACAATCTCTGCGTGCCGCGCAAGCTGACCATGTGCGGCACCGCTGTGGATCTCGGGCGCATCGATATGCCGAGCTACCTGCTTGCAACGGAAGAAGATCACATCGTTCCATGGCAGTCCGCGTGGCGCTCGACGCATCTGTTGGGCGGTAGAACCGAGTTCGTGCTGGGCGCAAGCGGCCATATCGCTGGCGTCATCAATCCGGCGTCGAAGAACAAGCGCAGTTACTGGACCGGCGGTGCATCCGGCAGTAACGCAGAAGAGTGGCACGCATCCGCCGAGAAACAGGCGGGTAGCTGGTGGAATCACTGGATCGTCTGGGTCAAGCAGCACGCAGGCGACGAAGTGAAAGCCCGCTCGACGCTGGGCAGTTCGAAACACAAGCCGATCGAACCCGCGCCCGGCCGGTATGTGAAAGTGCGTGCTGACTGATTCCCGTCACAGCCGTCACAGCGGTTGGCACGTCCAGACGATCGAGTGAAGCGGCGCAAGCCGCTTCACCGCTCTGGAAGCTTTCGCCAGGCGCATCGCACACAGGCATCTCTCTCCAGAGCGGTACGACGAAGCTAACGCGCAACGCCAGACCGGTGCGCGGCCTCCTGGACACCCCGGACGGCTGCGGCGGTGATCAGTCCGATGATCAGCAATCCGATCACGCCAAGTAATATCGCATCGATCCGGCCGAACGTCGTGGTGGGCACCACGTCGCCGTATCCGATGGTCAACGCGGTAATCGCGCAGAAATACAAGGTTTGCCCCAGCGGCGAAGGCGTTCGGTTCACGGTCTCGACGGGACCACCAAAGTAGTACATTGCGACCGTCAATAGAAGAAAGAGCGCAAGGAGGGCGGCGAGGATCGCGCGCAAGTACCAGAGCGTGCTGCCGAATTCCACCAGAAAATCGCGAGCACGCAGCGGGACGCGCGCGTCGCGCGTGGCATTTTTCATCGCGGGTACCTCTCAGAATGGACTTGAGCCCTTGAGCACGTCGCCGATGCGGATGTTGCGCGCGCTGTCGTCCCGTAGCGTCGCGTCACGGCACGCGACTGCGTTGCTCGAAAAGCCACAGCATCAGACACGCGTAGACAGTAACGGCCACAAATAACCCCATACGCACCGCGAACGCGCTATACACGTCCTCTCCGGCCACGCTATCCTGCACCGACTGCCCAAGCAGAATAATCATCGTGACGAGCGTATTCAACCAGAACCCGGGCGAGTAGCGCGTCTGGCTGATCCGATGAAGCTTGCGTCCCACCAGCAATCCGAACAGCAACATCCACAGAAAAAACATCCAGATATTGACAAATAGCCTGAGCGAAAACCAGAAGACGATTGCGAGCAGGCCCCCGAGCAGCGTGGACCCAAGCAGATCGCGCGCCGCGCCGCGAGCCGATGTGGTGCAGCTTTGTCGACCAAGGCTGACGGACTTCATGATGATCGGCATGTAGCTGGCTGGATCAGTCATGGCAAGCAGCCAGACAGGCATGACCACCAGAGCGGCCCGCAGCGCAATGCGGGCAGCGGCGTCATCCGGCATGACGCGACCGGCAGGCTGCGGCCTTTCGCTCACAGGCTCGGGAAAGACCCAATGAGTGAATATCGACACCAGTACCGCAAGCAAAAGACCCTTCACCAGCGCGCCCACGACCGTCATGGCCAGTTGAAAATCAGCGACGCCCGCTGCGGAGATCATCGTCAGGCCGGCCACCAGAAAAGTCGCGACCAGATTGTTCCCGCCACGCAATCCGAAGCGAAAGGCGATGAAGAGGCACAGACCAATCAGCAGCACGCCGGCGGCCGGGTAGTAGCGAAGCAACGGCACAGTTGCCAGGCCGCTTCCCGTTGTCAACGCTACCACCAGCGCGAGTAACAGTCCTGCCTTGAACGATATCGGCTGGTTCTGCGTAGCGAGCAGAAAGACGGCGAACACCGGCGCAACCACGGGAATCGGCAGTTCCAGCGCAAAACTGATTGCGAGGCACAGCGCCGTGCCGGCGCCCACGCGTAGCGTACGTTGACTTAGGTGCTCGGACTTGTGCGGCATACGCATCAGTAAAGGTATGAAGTCCAGCTCATCACGCGCAAGAACACGCGGCCGAGCGGATTGAGCGGATTACCCACACTCGGAAACGCCATCACCTCGGCTTGCCCCCCCACGCGAATGTTGCGCAGTCGCGCACTCTCGCCCTTTGCAAATTCGACAATCACCGGGAAGCGTTGAGCCGGGCGCAACCAGTCGCGGCTGTTTTGCACAGTGGGCAGGCTTCCCGGTGGCGTGCTCTGGCCCACGCTCACGCCATATCCGATGCTGCGGATCCGCCCTTCGAATATTTCGCCCGGCAGCGCGTCCAACGCGATTGCGACCGGCGTGCCGGGCTGGAGGTGGCCCAGGTTGTTCTCGGTCATATCCGCGCTGACCCACACATCGTGGATCGCAATCAACGTCATGACGGGGTTGCCGGCCGCGGCGAACTGGCCGACTTCGGTGCGCAGATCGGTGATGACGCCCGCCGAGCGCGCCCGTATCCGGGTATCCGCAAGATCGAGTTCGGCCTTTTCCAGCGCAGCGGCGACGCTGCGCAACTGCGCATTCTCCTTATCGCCGCCACCCTGCTGCTCTTTCGCACGCTCCACTTCGGCACGGGCCGCGGCGACCTGACTGACGGCCTGCTCATGAGTCGCGCGCGCGACTTCGAGACGACGTAGCGAGACGGTGCCCTGATCTTCCCGGTAAAGCCTTTCGAGGCGCTCGCTGTCCTGCCGCGCCTTGACCTCGTTCGCGATTGCCGCCCGCAGCGATGCGAGCGCCGAATCGATGCCCGCCGTGCTCGCGCCGATCTGCCGGCGCGTCGACTCGAGATCGGCGCGCGCGCGATCGGCGGCGATCCGGTATTGCTCGCGATCGACCTCGAACAGCACGTCACCTGCGTTGACCTCCTGGTTGTTGTGCACGACGACGCGGGTCACTCGTCCCGATACTTCCGCGGCGACGGGTACGACATAGGCCTGGATGCGCGCCTGTTGCGTATAGGGAGTAAAGCGGTCGGCGAGCAGATACCAGATCAGGCTCACGACGATCAGGCCTACGACCCACTTGACCGCTTTGCGCGATGGGTCGGCAGCGGGCGCGGGGGGATTGGGCGCCGTGGCGGCGGAGTGCTCGGACGTGTCGCTCATCGTGACCGACCTGCGGACGGGCTGGCGGTAGCAGACGGCACATTCAATTCGTTCAGCAGGTCGCCCCAGTCGGTGCGTTGCTGCATCTGCTGGCGGGTCGCCGGATCGACCAGCGGCTGTTCCGAGTACCAGCCTCCGCCGACGGCCTTGTAGAGAGCAATCAGACTGGCCACCGCGTTGCTGCGATTGACGACGAACGCATCCTGCTGGGCGAACAGCGCGCGCTGCGCATCGAGAACCCGCTGGAAGTCCGAGTACCCTTCCCGATAGATCGTATTGGCGAGCGTGAGCGAACGGCGCGCGGCGCCTTGCGCGTCGTGCAGGATACTGTCACGCTGCAACGCCGAGCCAAGCGCTGTCGCCGCATCGTCGGCCTCGCGCGCCGCCTCGCGCACGGTGTCCTGGTAGGCGACGATCAGCTGTTGCAGACGGGCATCCTGCACGCGCACGTTGTTGGTGATCTTGCCGTGGTCGAACAGGTTCCATGTGATGCTCGGACCGCCTGCGAAGGAGAGTGTGCTCGGCGCGCCCGTGAGCGAACTGGCGCTCCAGACGAGAGAGCCCAGCAACGACACGGACGGGTACAGATCGGCTTTCGCCACGCCGATGAGCGCGGACTGCGAGGCCATCTGCAGCTCGGCGGCGCGAACGTCGGGGCGGCGCAGCAGCAGATTGGCGGGCACGTCCTGCAGCACGGCGCGGCTCACTAGCGGAACCACGCCTTCCTTGTCCGGCTGCGCATCCAGCTCCGGCAACGGGCCGGGCGGCCGGCCAATCAGCACGGACAGCGCATGACGCGCGAGGACGATCTGGCTCTCGAGATCGGGGATGCTGCTCAGCGTGCCCAGATACTGCGTCTTCGCTTGCTGGAGATCCAGTTCGTCGCTTTCACCGCTCTTGAAGAGCCGTTGCGTGATCTCATAGCTGCGCTCCTGCAACTGGGCGTTCTCGCGTGCGATGCGCAGCCGTGCCTCGGCCGTGCGCAAAGTGAAATACGTCGTGGCGACCTGCGCGTGCAGCAGGACCAACGCGTCGTCGCGGTTGGCTTGCGCCGCAAAAAACGCGGCATCGGCCGACTCGATTGCGCGGCTGAAACGCCCCCAGAAATCCAGTTCCCAGCCGACGCTGAAGCTCACGCCGTACTGCCAGTAGCCGCCCGACCGGGGGTTGAATCCATCCGAGCGTTTGCGCGCCGAATAGAGCACATCGGCATTGGCCTGCTGCACCTGAGGGTAACGTCCTGCTACCGCGATGCCCAATTGGGCGCGCGCCTCGATGACGCGCAGACCGGCGATTTTCAGGTCGCCATTGCGCTCATCGGCTTGCGCGATCAGACGTTCGAGGTTCTGGTCAGAGAAAATCTGCCACCACTGCCGAACGTCAGGCTGCGAGCCCTGCTGCGTAACCAGCTCGATCGATGCGCTCGTCCAGGTCTCGCTCCAGTCCTCGTGCTGCGGATGAAAGTCTGGTCCCACCAGCATGCAGCCGCTCAGGCAACCTGCCCCAAGCAGTCCCGCTACCCCATATGGGCGCATTAAAGGCGACACGTCGCGCCCCGCAGCCTCAAGGCTGCTTCTCTTCGTAGACAGGTTCAGGTTGCGGCTGGTCTTTCACCCATCGCCAGAACAGCTGATAGCCGACCGCAAGCATCACGGGTCCGATGAACAGGCCAATGACGCCGCCCGTCACCATGCCGCCGAGCGCGCCGATCAGCACCACGGGCATCGGCACCGCGACGCCACGGCCCAGCAGCAACGGCTTGAGCACGTTATCGGCCAGACCCGCGACGAACACATAGACCGAGAAGATGATCGTCCCCGTGCTCACGCCCTCCGTCACAATCACGAAGATGATCACGGGAACCGTGATCAGCGTGGCGGGCAACTGCATGATGCCGATCAGCAGCACGGCGAGCGCGAGCAGGCCCGCGCCCGGAATATCCATGACTATGAACCCGACACCAATCAGCAACATCTGGATGAACGCAATACCGACCACGCCTTGGGCCACTGCGCGAATGGTGGAGGTGCACAGATCGGTAATCTGCAAACCGTTCTCAGGACCGGAGATGCGCGAAGCGATCTGCACCGCGCTGGTGTGGCCTTTCTCGCCGTGAGCCATCAGAATACCCGCGACGATCAGCGCGACGAAGAAGATCAGCAGCCCCGCTCCAAGGCCGGTGACCGTGCCGAGCAAGGCGATGCCGGCCTCCTTGATTTGCGGTGCGAACCGCTGCGCGAGACCGGCGAGGTTGGTAGAGGCTTGCTGCCAGAGGTCATACACACGTTGACCTACCAGCGGCCAGTGGGTCACCGATTCGGCAGGCGGCGGAATGCGGAAGCTGCCGCTCCGGAATACTGTCACTGCACGGTCCATCGAGTCGGCTACGGCGACGCCCAGCAGATACGTCGGCACAAGGATGACGGCAAACGCGACAAGGATGATCAGTGTGGCGATCAAGCCATCCTTACTGGCGAATCTGCTTCGGAGCCTCGCTTGAAGCGGATAGAGCGTGATCGCGAGGATCAACGCCCAGACCATCAGGTTGAGGAACGGTACGAAGATCCGAAAACAGAGCACAGCCAGAACGGCAATCAGTCCGGCGCGGATCAATGCGTCGAGCAACTCTCTGGACAGCGCCCTCGGGGGGGTCGGCGTGGTCAGCATCGGTTGTCTCCTCGTAGGTCGCCGCGAGAGTCTCGCGACGGCAAACCAGACTTGCTAGTAGCCCGCGATGGCCCGAGTTGGACCACGCCGCTGTTGCCGGCGCTTGCGGGGCAAGAACGTTGCCAGTACCCAGTACTACGAGAAACTGTGCGTGGACGATGCACAGTTCCGAATCGAAACCTTGACGGCTGGAAATGCGCTTCCGCCAGTCCTGGACCGGCAAGAAATTCCCGCCGAACAGGTGGTCGCTAGTCCGAGTCTAGGATAGCTGGAAAAAAGGGACAACAATTCGCTAACAGGCCCAAGATATAGGTGAAGTCAAATTAAAAGCCTGCTGAAAAAGCAATGGCGCGGCTATTGGTTGATTCTGCGGTCAGCGAAGCGGGTTGATGCTGGCCAAAGCGTTCGAACCACAACTGGACAGCCTGCAACTGGGCGAATACCTCATTAAATAGCATTTCATTTGCGTCGACTGCCTGCCCGGCGGTGGCGTCTATTAGAATCGATGCCGCCTAAAGCCTTGCCCAGTATGACTCTGGAATCGCCTTGTCCTCTTCCGACAAATAAGGGTTATTCAGGCGGATGATCCTTCGTTCACTTGAACGCGTCCGCTTCAGCGCATCCTGGATATATGGATGGGTATTGAACAGCCTCATATACGAACCATCGCGATAGGCAGCAGCAAATCCTCGAGCGATCGTCGCAGCCAGCCGATCATATGTCGGAGCCACATAGAACAGGAAATCTGAGCGGTAGACCAGCAGCAAACGCTTCTCCACCACGAGATCCGAACCCCTCTGCCCGCGCGCGTCAAGCTCAGTGAACGCTTCAACCATCCCGCGCGGAAAATAGTCCACTCGCCCACCCTCCACCATCTTGAACGCGGTCTCGTAACTCGACGTCGTCTGCACGCTGAGGCCGGCACTGCGCATGATCCCGGCGTCGATCCAGCCGAGCCCCTGAACGCTCGTCAGTGCCTGTAGATCCTTGAGTGTCTCGACCTTGTCGAAATCAGGCTGCCGGTCGCGTCTGATCAGGAATAGCCGATAACCGATCAACCCTCGATGAATCGGAATGTGGACGACGCTCAGCCCGCGTTCGGCTTGCGCCTCAATGCTGGTCCAATGCAAATTGATGATCGTGCCGGACGCGAGTTCCGCGAGCGCCCTGGTGCGCTCCATCACAATCTCCACCTGGCGGATCGTGTAGTCGGCGTTGGCGGCTTTCATCGCGGCATCCAGCGTGGCGAGTGCAAACGCTGCATGCACGTCGCGGCCGGGCCGGATCCGCGGGTAGACGATTTCGAAACGCTCCGACGGTGCGGCGCGTGCGGCGAGCGCCGCGCCTGCGGCACTCGCCGCCGCGACGATAAAGCGCCTGCGTTGCATGGCTGAATTGACGAAACTGAAGTAATGCGATCGGTCCGCGCGAACTGGCGCGCCCTGACATCGTGCGACTGGCCAAGCCGGTCGATAAATTCGGACAAACCCGCTGACGGAACGGCAGCAACAGGCCAACAACTCGCCACCGGTACCGCAAAGGCGCTTGCGCGCGCGCCGCTCGCTTACTCGATAATCAAACCGTGCCGGAGGGCATAGCGGATCACCTCAGCGTTGTTCGCTAGACCGAGCTTTTGCATGAGTCGCATCTTGTGGGTGCTGATCGTTTTCGCGCTGAGCGCACAAGCGTCGGCGATGTCGTTGATGCTCTTGCCGGCCGCCAGCATCTGCAACACCTGAAACTCGCGGTCCGACAGAATTTCGTGGGGCGGCACATCGGCGCGATGCGTTTCGAAGACCATCGCGTCGACCAGCTTCGGATCAATGAAGCGCCCGCCATCGGCAATCTTGCGAATCGCCGCAAGCAGCACTTCGGGGTCGCTGTCTTTCGTCAGATAGCCAGTCGCGCCGGCGCGCAACGCACGTGACGCCACCTGCGCCTCGTCGTGAATGCTCAGCACCAGCACCGGCAACGAAGGCAGTTCGGCGCGCACGCGCCGGATCAGATCGACGCCGCTGATGCCTGGCATTGTCATGTCGAGCAACAGCAGATCGACGGGACACGCGCGCAGCTTGTCGACCACTTCGGAGCCTTGAGCCGCTTCAGCCGCCACGACGATATCATTCGTCGTCGCGACGATCTGCCTGAGTCCGCCACGCACGATCGCGTGATCGTCGGCAATGAGGATTCTGATCATGGATGGAGTGCGCCATTGCGCGGAATATGAATCGAAACCGTGGTGCCGGCACCCGGTTTGCTGTCGATGGAAAACGATCCGCCGATGAGCCGCGCGCGCTCGTTCATGCCTAGCAGGCCATACGAATAACCGCGTCGCGCCGCCTCCAGATCGAATCCGCATCCGTCGTCGCGCACCTGCAATTCGAGCTTCGCCGCAGCGGAGATCAAGGTCACGTCGACACGTGTCGCACGGGCGTGACGGGCCACATTCGTCAGGGACGCCTGCACGATGCGGAACACGGCGGTTGCATGCGCATCGGTCAGCGTCGGCTCGCCACCGTCAAGGCACAGCCGGCACGCAATGGCATTGCGCCGGTTGAAATCTTCAACAAGCCACTCGAGCGCGGACACGATGCCGAAGTTCAGTGCCGCTGGCCTCAGGTGGCTCGCGACATTGCGCACCATCCAGATCGTCCCTTCGACCAGTTCTCGCATGTCGTCGGCTTTCTTCATCGCCTCGGCGTCCTGAGTCAGACGCATCTTGAGCAGCGACACATCCATTTTCAGCGCCGTCAACAACTGCCCGAGCTCATCGTGAATCTCCATCGCGATGCGCTTTCTCTCCTCCTCACGAATCGACTCCATATACGCAGACAATTCACGCTGCTGCTCGCGCGACTCGAACAGCTGCTGCTCGATGCGCTTGCGCTCCGTGATGTCGTTCAGGCCGACGTAGATGGCCGGCGAATCGTCGTAAGTGGCGACGCGCGCCGTCGCTATGGCCCAGAACAGCGTGCCATCGGGCCGCTTGAACTGGACTTCGGTATCGCTGAAGCTACCCTCGGTTTTCAGATGACGAATCAGCCTGTGGCGCACTTGCGGATCGACGTAGAAGTCTTCTATATTCGCGGCGCTGCCCTCGCGCATCTCGATGCCGAAGAGCTCGCGCAACGGTTCATTCGTGTAGAGAATGCGTCCGCCCGGCATCGACGTAATGCACAACGGCACCGGACTCGTTTCGACGATCGTGCGAAAGCGCGCCTCGCTCGCGAGCAGCCGCGCATCGGCGCGCCGCCGCTCGTCGATTTGCGCGGTCAGGTTGGCGTTGGCGCGCGCCAGTTCCTCTGTGCGTAAAGCGACGCGCCGCTCGAGCTCATCGCGCACTTGCGACAAGGCCGTCTCGGTGTCCTTACGAACCGCCACTTCGGCAAGCAGTTGCCGGTTCTGCGCGACGAGTTGCTTGTGCATCGTGCGCAGCGCGAGATGCGCGCCGACCCGCGCCATCATTTCTTCGACGCACAATGGCTTGCTCACAAAGTCCACCGCACCGGCCGAAAAACCTTCCACCCTGTCTTCGCTGCCGGTCAGTGACGTCATGAAAATCACGGCGATATCGCGCGTGCGCTCGTTGCTCTTCAACCGGCGGCAGGTTTCGAAGCCGTCGATCCCGGGCATCTTCACGTCGAGCAGGATCAGATCAGGTTGCGAAAAAGCCGCGCGTTCGAGCGCCTCGATGCCGTCGAGCGCCACCAGCACGCGAATGCCGCGCTGCGCAAGACTATCGATCACCACCCCGAGGTTAGCCGGCGTGTCGTCGACGATCAGGATCGTTCCGGGCGGAGCGACGGGAGCGTCAAGCTCGCTCATGACGCCGTGTCCCCATGCAGATAATGCTCGACCAACTGGAGAATCGCCTTTGACTGATACGCTTTAGCAAGCTGGCGCAGCCGCGTGGCGAACGGCGCATGAGGCGGATCGGTCGCGGCGATGCGTTCGGCCCACAGCGTGATGCCGTGCATGTTGCCGTCCCGGGCGAGGCGATGCAGTTCGTCCATCGCCTCTGTCGACAGCGCGACGGCCGGTCCCGCGAGCGGATCGGGCGGCACCTCCCGCTGACCGTTCGCGTAGGTCCAGGTGAGACCGAGCAATGGCGCCATCTCCGCGAGCAACGCGTCGAAGTCGACCGGCTTCGATATGAAAGCGTTCGCGCCTTCGTCGAGACTCTTCGCGCCGTCCACGCCGAACGGACTCGCCGACACCGCAATGATCGGCAACTGGGCGAATGCGGGCATCGCGCGAATCCGCCGCGTCAACTCGATGCCGTCGATTCCCCGCATCACGATATCGGTGAGAATCAGGTCCGGGCGTTCGTGCTGCATCCGCGCGAGACCATCATGGCCGCTCTCTGCCTCGACGGTGTCGAAGCCAATCCGCTCAAGGAGTTCGACGACAACAGTCCGGTTGACCCGCACGTCGTCGATCACGAGCACCTTCCGGCGCGGGCCTTCGTAACCCGAGACGATCGACACCGGCCGCACTACACGCGCGACCGGCAACTCCGCGAGCGCCGGCGGCAGCTCGAACCAGAAGAGACTGCCTTTGCCCACCTCGCTCTCGACGTGAACCTCGCCTCCCATCGCACGGACGAACTGCCGGCTGATCGCGAGGCCAAGCCCGGTGCCTCCCGCACGCCGCTCCTTACCGCCACCCTGTTCGAACGGATTGAAAATCGTGTCGTGCTGGTCAGGGCGAATGCCGATCCCCGTGTCATGCACCTCGAAGCGAACCGCGCCATGTGCGCTGCGCCTGATATGCAGGCTGATGCTGCCTTCATCCGTGAACTTCACTGCATTCGACAGCAGGTTGAGCAGCACCTGGCGCAAACGCCGTTCATCGGCAAGCACACCGCCCGGCGCGTCGGCCGCAATTGAGCACTGCAATGCGAGAAGCCGCTGCTCCGCCTTCACGCCGATGATCTCGCCAATAGTATCGACAAGACCCGCCAGCGGCACTTCGGTGATCTCGATGCGCAGCTTGCCCGCCTCGATCTTCGCGAAGTCGAGCGTTTCGTCGATCAGCGTCAGGAGGTGTTCGCCGCTCTGCTGAATGACGGCCACGCCGTCGCGCTGACGATCATCCAGCGTGCTGTCGCGCCGCAAAATCTGCGCGTAGCCGAGAATGCCATTGAGCGGCGTGCGCAGCTCGTGGCTCAGATTCGCGAGGAATTCGCCCTTCGCCCGGTTCGCTGCTTCGGCCACGCGCCGGGCTTCACGCTCGGTGTGCGCCTCGCGTTCGTCGAGATAGGCGCGATGCAGTCGCGTGCCCATTGCGTTAAACGCCGTGACCACCCGGTCGAGTTCATCCGGCTCTTTGGGCGGCGTGCGCTGCAGACGGAAGGGACGCTGGGGCTCGTGAAAATCGTAGTCACCGACGATTCGCGCGATCGTCGCAAGGTGCCGCGTGACGAGCCGCGAAAAAATGTAGAACGTGAAGAGCGCGGCGAGAAACGTGTTGGCGGCCTGGCTCACCAGAATCACCAACGCGGTCCGCTTGAGGTCGTGATAGAGATTGCGGAGCGTCGCCTGGACGTACAGCGTGCCGATCCGCTGTTCATGGCCCTGCACGTGATAGATGAGCGGAAACTCCCTTACCACTGTCATGCTCGGCATGCGTTGCCCCGCTTTCACGACCAGTGGCGTAGCGGCCCGCTCCGACTCCCGAACCTCCGCGGCACCAATATCGGCGAGGCGCAGCATGCCGTCGAGCTCGAGCTTGAGTTGCGGCTCATCGAGGCGCCACAGCGCTTCGCCGAGACTGTCGCGATAGCTGCGGTCGATATCGGTCAGCCGGTTCTGGATCTGCTCAAGGCCGAGTTCGTAGTCGCGATAGAGCTGGAACGCCGTCAGGGTCACCGTGATCACACAGCTGAACGCGAGCACCGTCGCCAGCAGGCGCAGCACCATGCTGCCCCGCACGCGACGGACCCCGCTCAACCATACGCCCAACCTGTCGAGAGTCATATCGCCCCACGAGTGCCGCAGCTTTAATCATCCTATTCTGCACTCGATGTCCAATGCCGGTCTATCACGCTTACTTCAAAGGTCTGACGAAATCCGCTCTGCTTGCTGTTTTATCCGCACGTCTTATCCGCACTGCCCCCGGCCCCGGCCAACTGCAATCGGCTTGACCGATTCGATCGGGCGCCCGGCCAGGTCATCTATCAGATCGGCCATTTGACACAGCGTCTGAAATGCATCCGTATCCAACAGGTCCGCGTGATGGCGCCTGAGTTCATGCATCGTTTCACCGAGCCGTCGAATGGCGGCCGGACCGCTGTCGGACATCGGCCAGCAATGCATCAGGTAGGCGAGCGGCATCACATTGCGGGTCTCGCACCAGCTATCGAACAGACGCAGGCAAATTGAATTGATCTGTTCTACGTCATTCTCGCGCTGTGAAAGATAGGAAATCATGACGCCTTGACTAGATTTGCATTTCGGTAACTCATCATCGACGAGCCTTTTTTACCTCGCAGTCAGTGCAGTCTGGAAAAATGCCGAGGCGCTCCCTGATTCGCGTGTCAGGAAATCCTTAACGGAATTCAATGGCAGAGGCGGTCGTGAGGCGCCGGAAAATCCATGCCGGCTCAGCCCGGCCGCGACTCACCGGCTGCCTGAAAGTAAGGAACTCCTGACTGTTCAAATCAGCACTACCTGAATCGACATTCCGCTGATCCCGATGGAGACAGTCAACGCCACGCGCTTACGATCGGTCTTCGGGCATAGTGGAGTACATATGATTGCAGCCAACAAATCATTGCGCTGGCAGATCGAGAAGCTGGTCGGCCCAGTTTGCAAGGATCGGGCTCGCGTGCGACTGATACATCGTTCGCGATCCGGCAAAACCCGCCGTGTCTGCATTCAGGTCGAGCGGCCGACCGGCTGCTGCACGCTGTTTTTCTTCCGCCACGCCGACGGAACATGGCATGTGTTTCCTCCCGATCTGACGCGTCCAGCAATGGGGATTGACCGCGAAGCCGCCTGATGACCCGGCAACCTGTGGAGCGTATATGTGTGACGATGCTTCGAGCGGACTGCCACAGCACATTATCGACTTGCGCGCGTGGATCAGCGACTGGTACGACCACGCTGTCGCCGCGGGATTCGTGCGTCCGCCGTTCATGCTCGACGACGCGACTGCCGAACGGCTCGAAGGTTATTTCATGGTTGGGCTGACGCCTGCAGAGGGAGCCGCCGCATTTTTTGGATCGGTGCATTGAGGCCGTCGAAGTGACCTCGCCCCCGTTTGACGAATCTGCCGCAGAGCCCTCGCAAACGCAGGACACCCTGACATCGTCCCCAATCAAATATTCATGCCTACAGCACGCACGCTGCCGACACGCGTTTCGGCCCACATCGGATGATGAATATTGCTGCCGACAAATGGCGGAAACCGCTCGAAGTCCGCGCGCATCTGGTGACGCACCGGTGAGTTCATTGCGCGCGTGATCGCCTCGGCGCTATCGAACATCAGCTTGTTGCGCTGCATGTAGTGCACGCGCTTCCACGGCATCGCGTCGACCCAGTCCACCCGGGTGAAGATTTCGATTTCGCGCACGCCCTCGAAAAACTTCATGATCTGCGGATGATGCGACAGGTAGTAGTTCAGCCACGCATCGAAATCTTCGGCATGTCCGGGATAGTGGACGAGAAACTGGCACGGCAGCGCGCCATCAGGCACGGCGGGTGTCGGATCGACGGCCGGAAACGGACGGCGCGCCATCACCTGCTGTTCGACCGCGCAATCAGCGAGGATCGCGAAGCTGCCGCGCGCCAGCGCCTGCAGATGTCCGTCTGGACCGATTGCCGTCTCCAGATCCACCAGACGCTCAAAATCGAGCTGGAAAGCGAAGGTCGGCGACGGACCGTCGTTCGTGTAGTAATCCTGCGCGGCAGCCGGCGTGTACAGACGCGCGCGGCTCAAGCCCGGCGTAGCTTCGACGCATCCAGCAACGCGCTCGCGATCGTCGTTGCTGACGCGCGCGCGTGCATCAGGGTGCGTGAAGGTGACAAGGTAGGAAAATTGCATGATCGGCGTGACGAAGATGAGGACATCGAGGCGCGCTCGTGTGCAGCGCGCCACGGATTCATAGGTCTAGCAGCAGGTTCTGCAGCGCGGCGTCATCCGCGCGGGCAGGCGCTGCCGGATCCCTCGCGGCAAGCGCCAGCATCAGCGCAATGCGCAACTTCGGCGGCGCAAGGTCACCACCTGAAAGCATACTGTCGGCGCTAATGAACCGCTGCACCGGCACGAGCCCGCGCGGCGAACGCGTCGCCTGCACGACGACGACGCCCGCCTTCACCGCATCGAGCAACGCCTCGCGCTCGCCGGACGCGGGCCGGCCCGGCGTCAGCCCCGCGCATACGATGCCGCGCGCGCCCGCTGCCACGAACGCGCGAATCGCCGCGCCGTCCGCGCCAGCATAGGACATCGACACGTCAACGCGCGGCAATCCATCCGAAGCGGGCCTTTGCAGCACGTCGCCGAAACGGGCGGTCAGACTCTGCGCGCCGCGCACCGGACGGCGTCGCCATACCACGCTCGCATCCGCGTCGATCCGCCCAAGGGGCCCGTAAGGCGGCGCCTCGAAAGCGGCCAGCTCGAAGCTCGCCGCTTTGGTCACGTCACGCGCCGCGAAGAACAGGCCGCCCATCGTCACCAGCACGCCCGCCTCACGGGATTGCGGCGACGACGCGAGCGCGACCGCGCCGCGCAAATTGGCAGCCGCGTCGCTGCCATCGGTATTCGCGGGACGCTGCGCGCCGGTGATCACCACGGGTTGCGCGATTGACAGCACGAGATCGAGAAACCAGGCGGTCTCTTCGAGCGTCGCCGTGCCGTGCGTCACGACAAAGCCCGCGAGCGTCGGATCCGCCGCAGCGGTATCGTGAATCAGCTTCGCGAGCTCGAGCCAGTCGCGCGGCCCGATCGATACGCTGCCGAGGCTGCGAAACGGAATCGGCACGATGTCCGCTTCGGGCGCGAGTTCACCGAGCCGTTGCAGCAGATCGTCGAGCGGATGGATTACGCCGCTATCGGCGTATTCGATCCAGTCGAAACGGTGCCGCCCGTGCATCGCGAACGTGCCGCCCGTGCCGATCACCGCAATGCGCGGACGCGAAGTGTGCGGCGTCGTCATGGCTGCAACCTGACGAAGAGCAGGTCGCCGTCCACACGCGTTTCGTGATGCCGCGTGTCGCGGGTGACCGGCGCTTCGGTCGCGCGGCCCGTGCGCACATCGACGAGTCCAGCGTGCAGTGGGCACTCGATCTCGTAGCCGTCGAATTCGCCCTCGCTCAGCAGCGCCTGGCCATGTGTGCAGATGTCGTCGAGCGCGTGAATCTCGCCATTCACGCGGAACAGGCCCACTTTCAGGCCATCCAGTTCGATGCCGCGGCAGTCGCGCTCGCCGAACACTTCGCCGGTTGCACCAATCGCATACCAGCCGTCTTCACCGCGCACGTACTGTACGGCGTCGGCCAGTTTGATCTCGTGAATCGCGTTCATACGGCCACCTGGTTTCTCAGGTCGACCGGCTCATGCATCCGCACGGCGCCGATCAGGTCGGTCAGTTTCGTCACACCGTGACGTTTGCACCACGCCGTCATATCGTCGATCAGGCGCGGCATCGCGGTGGGCGATACGAAGTTCGCCGTGCCCACCTGCACGGCCGTGCATCCCGCCAGCAGGAATTCGAGCGCGTCCGCAGCCGTCGCAATGCCGCCGCAGCCGATCACGGGAATCTCGACCGCCTGCACGCATTGATAGGCGATGCGCAGCATGATCGGCCTGGTGGCGGCGCCGGTAAGGCCGCCCATCACGTTCGCCACGCGCGGACGGAAGGTTTCGACGTCGATCGCCATCGCCAGAATCGCGTTGCTGACGACGAGCGCATCCGCGCCCGCTTCCTGCGCGGCAAGCGCGACTTCGACAACGTTGCCTGCGTTCGGCGTCATCTTCGGCCACACCGGCACGTCGGTCGCGCACTTCATCGCGCGGACCACCGCGGCCGTTGCTTCGGGATCCATACCGAATGCCTTGCCGTTCTTCTTCAGGTTTGGACACGACACATTCGCTTCGATAGCGGCGACGCCCGGAACGCTGATTTTCGCGGCGAGCATGCCGAACTCTTCGATCGTATTCGCCGAAATACTTGCCACCAGCGGCGGCGTGTAGCGGCGGTAATACGGCACGGTCTGCTCGATGTAGTAGTCGCTGCCCTTGCTCGGAATGCCGATCGAAAACAGCGTGGCATCGCGGAACTCGGCCACGCGTGGCGGCGGCACGCCTTCGCGGACGTCGTGAGTGATGGTCTTGGTGACGATCGCGCCGAGGCAGTTCAGGTCGAACACCTGCGAGGTGCCTTCGGCGAAGGTGCCCGACGCGGGCATCACCGGATTGCTCAGTTCGAGCGAGCCGATCCTGACACTGAGAGCTACCATGATGTCGTTTCCTGAAGGTCGAAGACGGGGCCATCCCAGCACACGCGGCGATAGCTCAGCTCATCCGAGCCGGCGTGCTTGCGGAATGGGCGCACGCACGCGTAGCACGCACCGATGCCGCAACCCATGTGCTGCTCGAGTGCTACTTCGCCGGGAATCCCGAGTTGCGAGGCGACGCGTTGCAGCATCGACAGCAGACGGTTCGAACCGCAGGTCGACGCATAGGTGATCGGCTGTTGCGCGTGCACACGGCGGATCAGACTTTCGACCTGCACGACATCGCTCGTCTGCTCGTCGTCGGTCACGATGATCACGTTGGCGCCCGCGTCGCGCAGATAGTCGGCGGACATCATCAGCGCCGGCGAGCGAGCACTCAGCACGGCCGTGACGCGTGCGCCGGCGGCGATCGCCGCATGCGCGAGCGGCGCCAGCGTGGCGAGGCCGACGCCGCGCGCGAGCAACAGCACGTGCCCGCCTGCCGTCGTATCGGGCAGCGTGAAGCCCTTGCCGAGCGGCCCGAGCGCGTCGAGCGTATCGCCCGCCGCAAGTTGCGCGAGACCGCGCGTGCCCGCGCCCTGCACCTTGTAAAGAAACTCGATGCGCTGATTTTCGGGCGCCACGCAATAGAGGCTCATCGGACGGCGCAGATACGGCGTGTCGTCATTCGACGCAGGACATGCGAGATGGAAGAACTGGCCTGAGCGCGCCGTCAGCGCCAAGGCGGGCGCGCTCAGCACGAGATGCTTGTATTCGGCGTTGACCCAGTCGTTCGAACGCACGAAACACGGGTTCTCGGCGATCGAAAGCGGCGTCGCGCAGGCGGACTGCGCCGCCGAACAGAGCGGAATGACCCGTGCGGCGGGCGCGTCGCCGGAAGCCGTCTGCGGATCGGTGGTGATTGTCGTCATGGGGACCATCCAGTCATTGCGTGCCGGCAAGCTCGTTCGCCGAAGAGTGGCGCAACGCGGTGAGCGACGCGAAGTCGCTCGCCAGCGGCAGCGCCGGCGTGCCGGGCTCCATCATGTGCAATTGCGCAAAGCGCATTTCACTGATGAGCCACACGCCCGATTCGGTGCGTTGATACTTCTCTTCGGTGACGGCGCCAAGCATCACGGCATGCGCGTCGTCGTCGCGCAGCGCGAGCTGCCAGAGCCGCCAGTTGCCGCTCGCGTGCCCGGTGTCATGAATGTCGAGCGTTTCGCTGACGTAGTAGTGGATCGCGAAGCGCCAGGGCGAGCGTTCGAACCATTCGCCAAGGCGCTCGCGTCCGACGAGGTCGTCGCCGAAACCCGCGCCGCCGCCCCATACCGCGTTTTCGGTGAAGCAGGCGGCCTGCTGGCGCGCGATGCCGCGCATGATGTCATCGGGCTGGCGGCGGTAGTCGCCTGTGTACTTGGCGTCGGCGAGCGCGGCGTAGCGCGCTTTCAGTGCACGGATCGCGTCGATGGCTTCGAGGCGCGCCACGCGCGTTTCGAGCGATTGCACCAGCGTTGGCGTGATCGTTTGAGTCTGCGTCATCACACCAGCTCCTTCAGCGCGACCGCGGGATCGGCGAGCCGCGTGGCATCCACGGGCTTGCGGCTGCTCACGAGCTTTTCGACATGACGCCGCTCACGGCTTTGATTGATCGTGACGCCCGCGCTCACGCAGCCGTCGCGCAAGCTCAGCACCGTCGCATTGGCCGCATCCAGATCGCCGCGCACGACCGTTTGATCTCCCGCGTCGGCGATGCCGGTCACCTGAATCGCGTGACCTAGCTGATCGGTCCACATCCACGGTGTTTCGCGGTAAGGCTCGGTGCGGCCGAGCATGATTTCGGCGACGGCGCGCGCCTGGTTTTCCGCGTTCCGCCATGTTTCCTGACGCAGATGGCGGTTGGCGGACGAGTCGAATGTGCATGCCGCATCGCCCGCCGCATACAGCCACGATGCGGCGGGACTGCGGCACCATTCGTCGACGATGATCCCGCGCGCGTCCGACAGGCCGGTGCCGTGCAGAAACGCCGGATTGCAGTCGACGCCGATCGCCACCAGCACGCAATCCGCGTCGAGCGTCGCGGCGACGCCGTCCTTCTCGAAGTGGATGTGCAGCGGCAATACGGCGGCGCCCGACGCTTTGTCGCGCTCGATGCCGGTCACGCTCACGCCGGTGCGCAGATCGACGCCACGCGCGACATGCTGTGCCGCGAGCCACGCGGCGACGGACGGCGGCAGGCAGCGCGTCATCACGCCCGCGCCGCCTTCGAGCACGGTGACCGGCACGTCCAGCGACAGCGCGCTCGACGCGACTTCCATGCCGATCACGCCTGCGCCGAGGATCGCGAGCCGCCTGCATCCGGTGAGCGATGCGCGCAGGCCGAGGCAATCGTCGAGTGTGCGCAGCACGTGCACGCCTTCGAGCGGCGCCTGCATGAACGGGGGCAGCCTCGGCGCGCCGCCCGTCGCCACGACCAGCAGATCGAAGTCGACGCTGCGGCCATCGCGCAGGTGCAAACGCCGCGCTGCGAGGTCCAGCGAATCCGCCGTGGCATGCATGCGTTCGATGCCGGCACGCGTCAATGCATCGTCGTGCCAGAAATCGGCGGGCGCGAGCCGGATGCTCTGCTGCTCGCTCTTGCCGAGCAGCAGCTCCTTGGACAACGCGGGACGCTCGTAGGGCGCATGACTTTCCGCGCCGATCAGCGTCAGGCGTCCGGTGTGGCCGAGCGACTTCAAATGCTGGGCGACGCGGCCGCCCGCGTGACCCGCGCCGACGATGGCGATGTGCGAGGCGGCGCTCATCGCTGGTTCTCCGTGGCGGCGGTCGTTGCGGCTGCATCGCCCACCACGCGATACAGCACGCAGTTCGCTTCGAGGCACTGATAGCGGCGCGCTTCGAAGGGCGGAATCAGAATCGCCTCGCCGGCGGACAGCACATAGTGCTCTCCCGCAGCGACGATATCGACGCGGCCTTTGAGCACCGCCGCGACTTCTTCGCCGAGCGCCGATGCCGCGAACTCGATCACCTCGTCCTGCTGCAACGCTTGCGTGGTCATCGAAAGCGCCGCGCCCTGCGCACGGCTCGCGTCGGCGCCCTCGACGGCCGCGGCGAGCGGCGAACAACGGATTGCGTTGAGCGTGCTCACGATGCCTTCTCCCGGTCGGCGAGCGGGTAATACGGCACTTCGTCGTCGCTGCGATATTCGGCGCGCGGTGGCGTGACGACGTTCAGCCGCATGCTCATGCCCGTACCTTCGAAGCGGTTGACGCCGTAGTGGCTCAATCCAGCGGGAATGAGCATCCCTTCGCCCGGGCCCATCTTCTGCTCGACTTCCTCGCCGTCCAGATGCACTTCGAAGATCGAGCAGGCGCCGCGTACCTGCAGCGACGCTTCTTCGCCGTGGCTATGCGCTTTCGCCGGCAGTTCGCGGCCAGCCGCTTCAACGAACTTGATCACCGCGACGCTCATCGTCTCGCCGATCATCGTCTTCATATAGAGACCATCGGCGACGACTTCCTTCAGGCCGTGGTCGATGCCGAATACCTTGCAGCGGGGCATGTCGTCCTCCTCGTTTGGCAGCGCGGCGCGCATCAGATTGCGGGCCGCATCGCGAATGTTTCGTCAGCGGCGAAGCGGAACGGATCGTAGCCGTCGATCACATACGGCTGGTTATAGAACTCGACCGCCGGCGCGATCTCCGCGAGCGACAGCAGCAGATACATCGCGGTCTTCGCGTCCTCCGGCAGCGCGTCCATCTGATACTGGTCGAGCCACGCGACGAGCTCGTTGACGCGCGGCAGCAGCGCGTCCCTGAACTCGACGATCGCGTCCATGCCGGCCGTGTGGCGGCGCGTCGTGCGCGCGGTCTCCGTGGCCAGCGCCCATGAGTCGACGAAGCGGTTCAGATCCGCGAAGGCTTCCGGCAGCGGCACGACCCGCGCCGGGGCGCCGCTGCGATTCGTGATGACGATGACTTTTTCTTCCATGATCCTTACTCCGCGATGGCTTCGGTTCTGGCTTCGGTTGTGGTTCTGCCTTCGGCCTCAGCGAGCAGGCGTTCGATGACGTGATAGCTGTGGCGCACGAGCAGTTCGTTGTCCTGTAGCACCATGTGCTTCTTCACGCCGGTTTCGGCCGCACGCTGCGTGCGTTCGAGCGTGCTCAGGTCTTCGAGCAGTACGTCGCGCAGCGCGACCTTCATGTATTCGAGGAAAAAGCGCCCGCCGGGGGTCGTCATCTCGGGGTAGTACACCCGCGCTTCGAAGAGCGTCTTGTTGTGCGCGATCGGACGGAAGTTGTACGCCTGGATGTAGTTCGGACGCAGCGAAACGTAGAAGTCCGGGAAGATCACGTTGATGTCGAACAGCCAGTTCGGGCTCTTCGTCCAGTTGACGCCGCTCGGCAGCGCGTCGAGCGGAAACGCATGGCGTGCGCTGCCCAGACCGGCGCGCAGTGCCGCGGCCGCAATCGGGCGCGTGGTCGCCGCATCGGACAAGGCTTCGGCCGCGGCGGCGCCGCCCGAGGTGACCGCCTTCGGATTGCCGTACACCGACTTCTGGTTGCCCGCCAGCGACAGACGCCGATGGAAGTCACCGCACAGCGCATCGAGCGGCGGCATGCTGCCGCCGTCGCTCTTGTCGATTGCATCGGCAATTGAATTGCCATGCACGTAGGCAACGTGATACGCCTCCTGGAACGCGTCGAGCGCGAGCTTCCAGTTGCAGTTCACGACCGTCTCCCACTGAAAGCCGACCGTCATCCTGTCGAACGGATAGCCCTCCACGTCGCCGTACATCGGCTTCATGAAGTCCGCGAGCGACATTTTCGGGTTCGGGTCCATGTTCACGAAGATGAAGCCCTGCCACACGTCGCACGCGACGCGCGTCAGCGCGTAGTCCTTGAAGTCGAGCCCGAAAAAGCACTTCTCGTCAGGTACGCCGGTCAGCTTGCCGTCGAGGTCGTACGCCCAGCCGTGGAATTTGCAGAAGAATTTGCGGGTGTGGCCGGTCTTGTCATACGCAATCTGATTCAGCCGATGCGAGCACACGTTGTGCATCGCGCGAATCTGGCCTTGCTTGTTGCGCACCACGATGATCTCCGTGTCGCAGGCATCGAGCTTCTTGACGAAGTAGTCGCCTGCTTGCGCAATCTCTTCCACGCGGCCCACGTGCAGCCACGTCTTCTTGAAGATGTGTGCCTTCTCGCGTTCGTAGTATTCGGCGGAAATGTACGGTTCGACCGGAATCAGGCCGGCGCCGAGCTCCGCATAGCGGGCGGTCAGCGTGCCTTCGGGGGCTTGCGTCGCGATCATGAGCGAAATCCTTATGAGAGGAAGAGCGTTTGTTCTAATAATGAATGGCATTCTGTTTTCAACCAAAATCCATGTCAAGCCCTGATCGCAAAACTTTTGTTGCTGCGCTGCAGCGCGGGGGCGCAAAGCGCCAGTTGCTAGAATGCCGGGGCCGCTGACTAGCGGCCCGTTCGCACATCACCACCAGGAGATTCCGTGCCGCAGGTCAAGAAAGCAGAACTCCGCGAAGCGATTCTGGCGGCCGCCTTTTCGGCGTTCAGCCGCAAGGGGTACTCGGCCACCACGATGACCGAGATCGCGCGCCAGGCCGGCACGACCGTCGCCAATCTGTATGTGTATTTCGATTCGAAGCTGGTGATCCTCTACGAGATTTACCAACCGTGGCTGAACCGGCAACTGCATGCGTTACGCGCCGAAGTGATGCTGCTGTCGAATCCGCGCAAGAAGATCCGCCGCATCATCAAGGGGATCTGGGCCGATATTCCGGCCGCCGACCACGCGTTTGCGAACGCGCTGATCGACGCCCTGGCGAGCGCGCCGCCCGAGTTGCGCAAGCCGGTGAATCTGCTCGAGACTGTGGAAGGTTTCCTCACACAGTTGCTGGTCGAATCGCTGCCGCCCGAGCGCGCCGGCGTCGTGCACGGCGAGCTGCTCGCGCATCTGATCTGGATGGCCTTCGATGGCTTCGTGATCAACCACCGCATCGGCGACGAGCGCGACATCGACAGAATTTCAGCGATGATGGCCGATCTGCTGCTTGGCGACGCCGCGGCCGACTCCCGCTGAGACTTCGCGAACACCTGCTGCGCGGGGCTTCGGCGCTGTCCTGGGGAAAACCACAATCACAGCCATTTTTGAAACCTTTGACAGCGCCGAAAAAAGAATGCGATTCTGTATTTAGGCCGCGACGCTGACGCGTTGGGCCCGGACATCCGACTGTCGAACCACGTTGGGGCGTGCCTATGGTGCGCGACAGTGCCATCCGTCGCGCGGCTTGCCTGCAAGCGGACGACGGCCGGTCGCCCGACGACTGAACGACGTCCCCACTACCCTGAGGTGTTCCGAATGGCCGCACTCTCCGATTGCTCACACGCGCGTTCGTTCGATCCGCCGGCGCGGACGACGTATATGGTGCTCGTCCTCTGCTTCCTGACCATCGTGGCCGAAGGCTACGACATCGGCGTGATGGGCACGATCGTGCCGGCGCTGCTCGCCGATCCGGTATGGAAGCTCACACCCATCGAAATCGGCGCGATGAGCAGTGCCGCACTCTTCGGCACCCTGGTCGGCAGCTACTTCATCAGCGTGATGAGCGATCTGGTCGGTCGCAAGCTGCTGCTGATCGGCTGCGTGGCGCTGTTCTCGCTGTCGATGCTCGGGGCCGCGTGGGCGCCGACGCCTTTCGTGTTTTCGGTGTCGCGCTTCATCGGCGGACTGGGACTAGGTGGCGTCATTTCCGCCGCGGCCGCGCTCACCGTCGAGTATTCGCCACTACGCAAGCGCAATCTCAACTTTGCGTTGATGTATTCGGGCTACTCAATCGGTGCACTGCTTTCGGCGCTCATCGGAATCGCCTTTCTACACTCGCACGGCTGGCGCTTCGTGGTCGCGCTCGGCGCGAGCCCGCTCATCGCCACGCCTTTCCTTGCGTTCCTGTTGCCTGAATCGCTCGACTTCCTGCTCGCCCGCGGCCAGACCGCACGCGCCCGGGTGCTGGCCGCGCGTCTCGGCATCGAAGAGGCAAAGCTGCAGCGTCCCGCCGACCGCGCGGGCCCGAAGCCGAGCATCGGCGCGGTCTTCGCCGAAGTGTTCTCGCGTCACAATTTCTGGGCGACGATCAGCCTGTGGATCGCGCAGGTCGCCGCCGTGCTGGTGATCTATGGACTCGGCACGTGGCTGCCGCAACTGATGCGCAAGCTCGGCTACGACCTTGGCCCGAGTCTGTCGTTTCTTGCTGTGTTCATGCTGTCGGCGGCGTTCGGCGGCATCCTCATCGGTCAGATCAGCGACCGCATCGGCACGCGCAAGACTATCGTCGGAGGCTACGTGATCGGCGCGCTCGCGGTGTCGGGTCTTACGGTGAAGGGCGGCCTTCTGATGAACTACGTGCTCGTCGCGCTCGCGGGCTTCGGCAGCATCGGTGTCGCGATGGTGCAACTCGGCTTCATCGCCAGCTACTATCGCGCGCATGCGCGTGCAAGCGCGACGGGCTGGGCGGTCGGCGTGGGACGCTTCGGCGCGATGGCGGGACCGATGGTCGGCGCTTACCTTGCGGCGCAGAACGTCGACGTGAAGTGGAATTTCTTCGCGTTCGCGGCCTCGGCGCTGGTCGCGGGCGCAGCGATTGCCTGCACGCGCAGCCCGCACGCATCGGGCGCGACTATCCACGCCGCCAAGGTCTCTCTCGAACACTGAGCGTTCGCGTCGGGCAGGGCCGCGCGCCGTGCCTGACGCACTCGGTCAATCCATCGGCGAACAACTTCATGAGCATCGGTTTCGGCTATCTGGCCCGTATCGGACATCTGTATCCATCGGGCGGCTTGTGTGATTTTGAAATCCAGGCGATGGCGCCCGAGGGCGTGCAGTTCGTCACGACGCGCCTGCCCTTTCGCGACACCTCGATCGAATCCGACCGCCGCCTGGTGTCCGATCTCGAAGCGCACGCGAAGCTGCTGGCCGACGCGAAAGTCGATCTGATCGCGATGAACTGCACAGCGGCGGGCGTGGTGGCAGGCCCGGATTCGGTCAACGCGCGGATTCGCCAGGCCACCGGCATTCCGGCCGTCACGACGATCCAGGCGGTGCTCGCCGCCTGTGACACGTTGCACGCGACGCGCATCGCGCTGATGACCGCTTATCGCCCGGAAGTGGTCGACGCAGAAATTGCATTCTTCGAGGCGCGCGGTATCGAAGTCGTCACGCACGCGAGTCAGCCCTGCAGCACGCCGTACGAACAGGCGATGCTCGAACCGCACACATGGACGGCGCTCGCCACGCGGCTGAAAGGCGACTTCGATGCGGTGCTGATCAGTTGCGCGGGCGTGCGCGTGAGCCGCGTGATCGCGGATATCGAACGTGCCGCAGGCAAACCGGTCGTCACCAGCAATTCGGCGTTGCTGTGGTTTTGCCTCGAGACGCTTGGCATACAGATACGACCAACGGGATATGGTGTGCTATTGGCGTCCTCACGGAGTTCGTGAAGGCTGGTTTCGTTGGCAGCGCTATGGATCACCGGGTCGACGAGGCATTCGCCAGTGGCTCGCCGAGGGCGTGGTCAAGCAATATGAGCACATTCTGCATGAAGCTTGCGCGACCTGGACGCCATGCGGTCAGTTGAGCGGAGCCGACGATTCCCGCGCCAGATGGGTCAGAATTCTGTGCAAGTTAATATCGAAAGGCCAAAGCGCGTAGGCTTCCTTAGTGCGCGTTCCACGTAAGCAGTCGTTCGCCGAGGGCGAGTCCCGCTTCTGACCGTCGCCGCGCGCTTCGCCAAATCACTCCCGACGGCCCGAGAAATTCTGTCTGCCTTCACACACCCAATCCTGCTTCGAGCGACTACATTTATATTGTCGGAAGACGATATTGCGCGTGGAGACAGTCCTGCCTCCCAATTGCGTCCCCCAGGTTCCAGGGTGAGAACGACATGAAGAAATTCATCTGCGCATTGCTGCTTGCGTGCACGAGTCTATTCGCATGTGCCGACACCCCGTCGCTTTACTCCCCTAGCGTGATCGTGTACGACGTCGCGCGTGGCGAAGTCCTGCTGGAAAAAAATGCTGACGATGTCCGACCCATCGCGTCGCTGACGAAACTGATGACAGCGATGGTCGTACTCGACAAGGCGCAGGAGATGGGAGATACCCTGACCATTGACAAGGCCGACATCGACCGCCTCAAGCACTCGGGCTCGCGGATTCCCGTCGGTACCTCGCTCGAACGCGAGGCGATGCTTCGCCTTGCGCTGATGTCATCCGAAAACCGTGCGGCGTCCGCCCTGTCACGCTCGTTCCCTGGCGGCCAGTCGTCGTTCATCCGGCAGATGAATCTAAAGGCGCGCGCGCTAAACATGGCCGACACGCATTTCGAGGATCCGACGGGGCTCTCGCCGGACAATGTCTCCACAGCTCGCGATGTCGTCAAGTTGGCGATCGAAGCGTCGCACTATCCGATGATCGGTTCGTTTACCACCCTGACAGCGTACGAACAGACAATCGGCAACCGGACCAGGTTCTATCACAACACCGATCCGGTGGTCCGCTGGACGGATTGGGACACGCAGCTCGCGAAAACCGGGTACACGCGCGAGGCGGGTCGCTGCATCGTGGTCGACGCCGCCATGCCGAGAGGCACGGTGATTATTGCGCTGCTAGGCGCAAGATCATCCGGTGCCCGCTCCGCTGATCTGGCGACGATCCGCAACTGGGTGAACGGCGATCAAATGCCCGTAGCCGTACCTCGCCTGTACCATGCCTCTGCGCATTTGCATCACCGCCATCCAGTCGTCGCCAGCCAACAACATCGCGTGAACGTGCGACTCGCATCCTGGCGGACCGCGTCCGCCGTCTCGTCACATCGCCACCCGTCGCACCGCATTATCGCCAGTCGAGCTCGTACGTAAGCATGCCCGATTCGACAAACGTCTGCGGGTTTATTCGAGCAGGCGGAATCGGTTTAAAGGCCCGCCGGGCGTGGGTTCTACCCGTCTGACACGCGGCTGGACATCAACCCTGATTCGCGCGGCAGAAAAGGACCGAAGCGCGGGCGCGCGCCGTAGGCGTCGGAGCTCGCGCGCGTGGCCGCCACATTTGACAATCAGGTGATTGGCGATCTGTTGTCGTGGTTCGCGATCTTCTGCACGGCGGTGGTCGCAGGGCTCGTCCGATACGACCTCCCGGTAGCGGACGGCTCGTGTGTTGTCAGCTGAACAACCTATACCGACCTACACCGGCCGTCGACTTGTCGTGACGGGCCGACGATCGGTATGGCCGATAACGCGGCGAATGTGATTGACGCGACAAACGGATTCGGCGCATCGGACCTAAAATTAAAAGTAGCGCCGGTCCCTTTGCGTGGGGCGGCTCGCCTTATCCCCTTCTATCAACGGCAGGCGGCCATGAACACTCACGATGCGCGTTTCGTTCGCCCGGCGCTGGCTGCACTCTGCGCGGCTTCGCTCGCAACTCTCGCCGCGTGTGGCGGAAGCGCCTGCTTCGGCCTCGATGGCTGTGGCGGCGGAAACGGGATGTCAAACTTCGCCCTATCCGGCACAGCCGCCACCGGCAAGGCGCTCGCCAGCGCGATGGTCACCTTCAGTTGTGCACGAGGTTCGGGCTCCACCCTGTCAGACGGCGGTGGACACTACGGCATCGCGTTCAACGCCACCCTTCCCTGCATCCTCACCGTGACCTCCGCCGGCACGACCCTGCATTCGCTGGCATTTGCCGGCGGCACCTTCAATACGACGCCCGAGACCGAGCTGATGCTCGTCTACCTCGCTTCGCAACTTCGGACGAGCGAGACCAGTCTGATTGCGGACTTCCCGAGCAACTCACAGTTCCAGCAGGTGCTGGCAAACCAGGCCGATGTGCTGGCTGCGCAATCGGCTGTCGTCACAAATCTGCAGCAGCGCTATGCGGTCACGCTGACGGCACCGGCGTTTCTAACGACGCCGTTTATTGTCGGGAAAGCAGGCGTCGACAGCGATCTCGGCGCGCTGGCGGCAGCAGGCGCCATCACCGCCGAAGGCATGCCAGATTCGGCCGCCGTCTCGCTGCTGTCAACGGCGGGTCTCGCCCATCCGCTCACAACGACGTCCACACCTTCATCCGGCACTGGCGGCACAGGCAGCGCCACCGGCGGCATGATGTGAACTGTGGGGTGCTGCTGCTTTGTCATATGCCGTTGTGCGCCAGGCAGTTTGAGGCTGACGTCATCAGGCCGCACCTTGAGCTTCTGACTTGCATGGAGTGCGACGACGCGGCGCGGCGGAATGGGAATCCGTACGCCGGGTTTCGGGTTTCGACCGGGATCCGGCCGTTTGTCACGCAATTGAAAGTTGCCGAAGCCGGACAACTTCGCACTTTCGCCGTTTGCCAGCATGTCGCGCAACACCGCAAAGCATGTTGATGGGCGTCGACAAGTTGCGCCACATGTCACGGGATCGTGGATCGCACTGGTTGCGATGCTTGCTGGTACTTCCCATCACGTCAGTCCGCACGCGTTCCTCTTGCGTCCGGCACCGCGAGTTCTCCAACGCGCCGCGCTGGCTGCCGGGCGCCTCTTTCCATAACCTATCAATCGACACGCGCGGCGTGTCAGGAGTCCGCCTGTTTCATACGATCGTGCGTGGAGCCGGATAGCGGACGATCGGAGTTTCTCAGGCGGCGCTTTTTCGATAACGCACCAGCCAATTGAAGACCGTCAGCCGTCGTGTGCTGGAGGAACAAGTTTTCTGAGCAGCGGACCAAACGTCAGGCCCTGGACCAGGATGGAGAAGATCACAACGATGTACGTGCTCGTGAGGATCAATTGGCGCTCCTGACCGGCTGGTAGCAGAAACGCCAGCGCGATCGAAATTGCGCCCCTCAGGCCGCCCCACGTTAGAAGCGTGACGGTACCCTTCGGATATGACGCGAGAAAACTCCCGATCCTGATCGGGATCAGTACGCTGATGGCACGCCCAACCAGTACACAGGCAATTCCGATCAACCCGAGGAGCAGATACATCCCCGTCTCGTTGATCGCGACAATTCGAGGCCGATCAGCAGGAACAGCAAGCTGTTCAGGATTTCGTCAACCAGTTGCCAGCACTTCCCCGGATACTCCTGCGTCTGTTCGGACATCGCGAGTTTCCATTCTTTGTTGCCCAGGAAGAGGCCGGCGACAACGGTGGCAATCGGGCCTGACATATGAATCGCATCGGCAAGCACATAAGAGCCCATGCATAGTGCGATGGAAAGCAGTACCTCGACTTAAAATATCGGAATGCCCGCGAAGCCCTTGACTGGCGGAAGGCAGCAGACTTCAACTACCGCGCGGAGAGCCGCGCCAGGTTTGGCTCCCACCCTCCGCGATCACCGCCTACCCATCATCCTACCCATACTTCGTGGCGACATACGGAGACCAGTATCTAACCCTGGTTTCGCCGCGTCAGTCGGCGCCACTTTCACAAGATACTCCGGTCAGCCATGTGCCGCGCAGCTGGGTTTTCGCACAGCGGCTCCGCAAGCGGCGCCGCGCACCTTGAAATCGATTCTCTACCCAGTTTTCTGGTGCTTGCATGGCTCCTTCAAGCTCTGTCAGGATCGCGTTGGAACAATTCTGACGGTATCGATGACACGTTGATGCTCCGACGCGGTCTGGCCAGAGCTGATAACTGCTGACTGGATTTCTCGGTATCGCTGACGGTATCGTCGCTATCAACTTACGCTCGCCTCGACGAGTTGGTCGGCAAGTTGTCGGCCATAGCAGCCGCTGGCGCGACCGTCGTCCTACGGCCGCTATGGTTAGCTTTGCTGACCTCGGGCTCACGATCAGTTCGAACGGCAGCTTTACTCCAACTGATAGGACAGCAGTCGACCCAAGGGCGACATTCGCCTCGCAGCCGCTTACGTCGGGTTGCCTGCTCATTGCGGACACCTACACGGTCACGGACGTCAATGACGAACAGCACAAATGGCATCATTCGAGGATGCTTGAAGAAAGTACCTTGCTGATTGCCAAATGCCTACCCAGTGGATCACTCTGTCGGCACGCGTGATCCACTCTGTCGGGATCGTAATGCCATCCGCTTTCTCCTCCTGTGGCGGCTTATCCAAAGTCCATAGCTCCTGCTCACTCGGGGCTCATAGGCTCCTGTTCATCATGCCGAGGTACACGAGTCTTCACGGATGCAGAACTGAAGGCACCTGCCTGAACGCCGTCATTCCGCCCCAAGCCCAGCCAATTCTCGATCGAACACCGGGATAAGTTTTACGAAGGTTTCCGGCAGATGCCCGCGCTCCTTGAGCCCCTTCAGGATCACCGAGCCTTGCTCAAGATAGGTTCGGCGCTGCACTGGCGAATCGGTTGCCCGGCCGAGTTCCAGGTAACCCATCGCCAGAAGAACCTGCATCATTGGGTTATCGGGATTGGCTTTCAACACTTTGCGAATAGTGTCGACTGCGCGGGTCAACGCGTCCTGGCTTGCTGCATGATCGCCTGATAATTGCTTCGCCGTTGACAATGCGAGAAGGGACTGACCGAGATTAGCCATATTAAGCATGTTCGTCGGATCATCCTTCACCAGCGGCTCGTAGGTCGCAACTGCTTCGCTTGCGGCAGATACTGCGCCCGCAGTGTCTTTCGTCTCCAGCAGCACTTGCGCGAGAATCATTCGAGCCTCCCCTAACGAGGAACGCCAGTCAGCGTTTGCAGGATCTCGCGCAAGCAGTCTTTCAAAGATAAGAGCCCCTTTCTCCAACGGCTGCTTTGCGTCATATGGTGCGTCATCGAGGTTCCGGGAAACGGCCTCGATGACATATGCCTGCCCCAGGATATTGAGCCACGCAGTTTCGTCCGGCGCCCGTTGCACTGCGTTTTCGAGACCAGCGACCGCCAGCCTCGCTTCCGCAGTCGCTGCACCCGGGTCACCCGCCATGAACAGCGGGCCTGCCGACAAAAAGTGCATCGCGGCCGCCGCTCCTTGTCGGTCAATGTTGGTTGGATCCTTTTGCGCCATCGCGGAGTATATGGTTCCCGCCTTCCTAAACTCGGCGAGCGCGCTGTCCGTATCCCCCTGCAGCATGCGCACCCCACCAATCTGAAAATGATATTCCGCAGCGGTAAGCTGCCAATCGTCGTTGCCAGGGTCCCGTTGCGTTAGCAGTTCGCTGACCTTCAACCCCTGCTCAAAGGCGCGAATCGCACCAGTCAGGTCTCCCTGCGTCAGCAAGGCCTGGCCGAACGCTCCATTGGCAGCGAGCACAATTAAATCCGCGTTGTGATGGCCTACGGACACACCGCTTACTTTCGCTGCTTCCGTTCGTGGTCGCGTCGTTTGAGGCTCCGCAATCTCCCTTGCCTGCCGGTATTCGTTCAGCGCGGCCGACAGTTTGCCGGAACTTTCGAGAATTCTGCCTGCTCGCAAATGATTGGCAGCCGTTGCCAACTGCACAGCGGTGTCGTCCGGGTAACCCTTCAGCAACGGCGTCGTAATTGCAATCGCCGCTTCATATTGCGCAAGCGCAGCGTTGGAGTCGCCCTGGTCTCGCAACGCACTTCCGAGGATCGCATGTGATTCCGCCAAGTCGATCTGCAGAGGTATGTCGTCAGGCGCACGTTTTGCCAAAGGCGCAAGCAGGGCGAGTGCCTGCTGGTATCGGGCAACTGCGCCTTGTAGATCACCCTGTGTTTCGAGTGACTCACCGATCCTGTAAGTGCTGATCGCCAACTCGCGCGAGGCATCGACCTGGTCTGGATATTTTCTCAGATTCGCCTCCGCAATCGACGCCGCACTGACGAACGTGTCTTTCGCCGCCTTCGTATCTCCCAGCAAGTTCTGAAGGTCGCCGATGAAGATTTGCGTTTTCACGTCAGCCGGATCGTATGTTGCGGCTGTCAGATATGCATTCAACGCGGCTCTCTTGTCTGTAAGAAAAGCCAACGCACCGCGCTGACGGGCCAGCTCTGCCGCCTCCTTGCGATGTTGTTCAGCGTAGACGGCATCTTTTTCCGCGCTCTTTAGCGCACCCTTTTCCTGGTCTTGCAACAGTGCCTCGGACGGAGCGGAATTTCCCGCAGCAAGGGCCTGTGCCGCCTCTTTCTCCCGAGGCCCGGCGTTGATCTGATTCGCCAGCGCCTGAATGGTGGCGATCGCTTTCTTATATTCAACGCGAACTTCTGCGAGCAGACGTTGCGTCTTCTGCTCGCCACGGATGGCGGCGTCTAGTTGTGCACGCGTCTTCTCGTCGAGGTCGCCCCCGACCTTGACCACGTTGCCGGTACCGGACACGTTTATCGCGTGGCCATTCTGCGCGTTCGCCACCTGGCCGGGCGCGGACGGCGAGGTAGCGGGTTTGGGCGTTCGCGCAGACTGCGCACCGGGTTCAGAAGACACTGCGCCCGCAAGCAGCATCAGAAGGAGCAGGAGACATGTGCGGACGCTTTTCATGGCTTCTCCATATGCACGTAATTCCCTGAACCTTGCACGTTCACGGCGGCGCCGCCTGACGCATTCGCGCTTTGACTGGGCGCGGCGCTTTGCAGTTGGGAAGGGCTGACGGTCGAAGCTTCCGGAGCGACATCGGGTGGTGGTTTGCGGAAGACACCAAAGCTGACAAGTAACGCCACGGCCGCGGCGATAGCCGCGCCTAGGAAGCGAAGCGTCTTTTGGTTTCCGTCCTGCTTCAGCCAGGCCCAGACTCCATGCGAACGCGTGCTGCGTCTCTTGACTGACGTCCCAGCGTCCTGTCGTACTCGATCACGCATGGTAGCTCCTTGCGGGGATCGAAAAATTCGGTAAAGGTAAAACGATCGTAATTCAGAGAATGGAAAAGCCGTCATCTGCTCGCCACGAGCCACCCTGCATAGGCAAAACGACCACGTACGGCGAGCTGAACTCAATGGGCAAGAATCTCGTGGAGTAATCTGGCCACTGGCATGTTACGGCCCGCACCACCCACGACCGAATGCTGCCGGTTCGTGGCGATGTATTCTGAATGATCCGCTTAATGTCAAACCGTCGAGTGAGTACCCGCGCGCCACGGCAAGCCTAGCGGCTAACGTACTCCGTATTCCGACGTCCTGGACGGCCGTCATCGCGTGGTGATCGGCCATTCTGCAGTTCAGGATGATTGTCTCGTGCTGGCCGTCCTCTGCCGGATGCGGATGTCACTACTCGACCCGAAGCACCTACGTGCTTGGGTTGGCGTGACGGCTGTTTCCAAGGTTTAGCGGTCAATACAAAAGCGCCTATG
>NZ_CADIKK010000044.1 GCF_902859915.1 Paraburkholderia ultramafica | reverse complement strand
GCAACCTCGACCCAGTGCCAGAGAACGCGGACTGCTTGACAACAGGGAGTCGTCCATACATGGCATAAACCTCTCGCTGCGTAGCGGGAGTCGTCCATCACATCAGAGCCAGATAACAAGCCCGCTCCCGTGACAGACCTGCGCTCCTGACAGCGTCGAAGGTAGTTGTAGGGAAAAAAAACTATAATGGCCCGGCCCGTCCACTTTCGGATCGGCAGCATGATGTGTCCCTCTCATGCCGTGCAGGAACATTGGGTGTCCTGACCTTCTGGCGTCGGACCCCTTCTCCGCTCGAACCGATCCACCCTATTCAGCCATGCATACCCAATTCCGCCTTTCCTCCGCGGCTTTCGTGCTTGCGCTTGCGAGCGCACTGTCCGCATGCTCGACTCCGAAGCCGCTTTACCAGCAAGAACAGTTCGACGCAGGCGATAGCCCCTATATGCACAGGTTCGCCGCGAGAACAGAGCCCGCTTGCGAAGCCGCCCGCCGTGCGTTGCTCAGCCAGGGATATATCGCCAGTTCGACGAGGTCCGATTCGGTCGATGGCTCGAAAAATTTCCAGCCCACCGGCGATACCCACGCGGTGATCGAAATCCATGTGGTCTGTACAACCGACGACCCCAAAAGCAACAGCAGTACCGCGTACGTGAACGCGGTGCAGGATCGCTATGCGTTGAAGAAGAGCAACACGTCGGCAAGCGTCGGACTGAGCGTGTTCGGATCGCTGTCGCTGCCGATCGGCTCAAGCGATGACTCGATGGTGAAGGTTGCGAGCGAGACGATTCCTGCCGGCGTTTTCTATCAGCGATTCTTTGCGCTAGTCGACCACTACCTGAAGGCCGACTCCGCCCAGCCGGGCGCTGTTGCCGCCGCTGCAGCGCCGAAGGAGGCGCTCCCGTCGATAAACGATACCGAGCCGCCGATCGGGGCAGCCCAGACAGGTAATGATTCGGCGAAAGCGACGAGCGCCAGATAAGCGTCGACGGTATCGCGCGCTCGAACGGAAGTGTTCCATGTTTAGTTCGATTGACAATTGCGCCGGCCAAGCTGTGCGCTGCCGTCACACGTTTCTTCGACAAACGCGACCACAGCAGCGGCGCTCGAGCTGCCAGCGCTCGGCACCTGGTGGGCGGCAGCCTCAACGCACGGGCTCAGACATACTTTCGGCTCGCACGGAGTGGCTAATGGGATGACCTTGGAGACTGTGCGGCAGTTTCTCGCACACGACTCGATAGCGACGACAAGCATTTATCAGACTGCGGAAATCGCCAGCCAGTACCGGGAAGTCGACGCCTTCCTGGAGGAGGCGCTGAGATAGCAGCGGCGGTGAGATTCAATCTCCCGGTGCAGCGCTTCCGCGACCCCGGTAAACCTTCTTATGGGATTTCCCGGCTTTTGTAGGAGGACCGCCATACCTTTGTACGATGGCACGACGTACAGACCGCATGTACATTTGGTTCATGGCGAGGCGCCTCGTTAGCGACAGCAGCAGAAGCCAAACCTCTTACCCGTGTCTCCTCCATGTCCTTCTCCTGGGACTGTGGACTTAGCCCGCCCCCTCGTTCAGGCGGGCTTCTTTTTCGGCACGGCAAACCGCCTCTCGGGTTCTGCCAAGCCCTCGGAAGTGGCCAGAACCATTCAGCCGGCATCCCGCGATGCCGGTTTTTTGGGCGCGCCGAGCACGCGCGAGAGCTTGGGTGGTTTATCTGTGGCAGCCCCTTTCGTCTGGCGTTGCCCTAAGGTGAAGGACAAGCGAAACCCAGGGGCATGGCTTGATCAAACCCGCATGTACCCGGTATGCCGCTCGAAAGGGCGGGCACACACCGAAGCGCTTCTTAATTGGGCAGCTTGCCGCTTACTTCCACATCGTGCGGCCCAAAAACGTCAGCGTGCGGTCCCAGGCCTGCCGCGACCAGACCGGATCGAACTGGGTCTTGGCGATACGTCCCGAACCGACCGCCGTTTCATTCGCAAACGCATGATGTGCGAGATAGCGATCGAACTCAAAATCGACGGTGGCTTCGGTCAGCTTCTTCTCCAATCCGTCGACCAGTTCAGGCGGGAAGAACTCGTCTTGCGTGCCCCAGTGACCAAGGACCGGCACCTTGATTTTCGACGCGTCGATGTACTCCAGCGGCGGGCAGCCGTACCACACCACCCCGGCCGACAACTCGGGGATGTTGCTCAGCGCTAGCAAGGTGAGCGCGCCGCCCATGCAATAGCCGGTCACGGCGACCTTAGCCGCATGCTGCTTCAGATACTGGACAGCGCCACGCACATCCTGAGTTGCGGCGTCGCCGAAATCGAGCGCGCTCATCAGATGGTGCGCCTCTTCCTCTTCAACGGTCGACTTGCCGCGGTAGAGATCGGGCACCAGCGCTACATAACCGGCGTGCGCGAGCCGGTCCGCCACGCCGCGAATCTGTTCGTTCAAGCCCCACCATTCCTGAATCACAACGATGGCGGGCGCGCCAACCTCTTTCTGGGGCGTGGCCAGATAGCCCTGAACCTGCTGGCCGTCGGGGCGGTTAAAAGTGATCATCGATCCTGCTGGCTGTTTCATCGGTCGTTCTTCTGGGTGAATGAAGCCTCTAGCATAGCGCCAGTGCGGCAGGTTCTGCTGAAGGCCTCTTCGTCGACCAGATGACGCGATCAGTACGATTTGTAAGGAAGGAACTTACCGCTCAACACGACCTTGACCCGGTCGCCATTGGCGTTCGGTTCGCGCTGGATATCCATCGAAAAGTCGATCGCGCTCATGATGCCGTCGCCGAACTCCTCGTGAATCAACTCCTTGATGGTGGTCCCATACACGCTCACGATCTCGTACCAGCGATAGATCAGCGGATCGGTGGGCACCGCCGTCGGCAGCGAACCCTTGTAGGGGACAATCTGCAGCCACGCAGCTTCCTCGTCGGTCAGATCGAACAGTTCGCGGGCGACCGCAGCCTGCTTTGCGTCGAGCGTCATCTGGCCGAGCATCGCCGCGGTCGTCCACTCCTTGCTCATGCCGATCTTCGAGGCGATCTCACCCCACGCCAGCTTGCCTGCGACCTTGGCGGCCATAATTTTCTGCGTGACTTCGTTGCGATCCATGATGTAGTCCTTTTGAAGGCTCGCGCAAACACGCGCATAAGAGCCGCTGGGTGGTAGTAGCCAAGATAGCGTTGGTCAAAAAACAGGCTAGCGAGTTCCGCCGTGAGCAACTCCTAGCGATCGTCGATAGGACCGATCCGTGGTACAGAAAAAGCCCGTAGCCGGGGCGTTGGTGCACTTCGGCCTTCAGGAGGTCGGATGGGAGGATGGGCGTGAACAACGTCGAACGGCCCGTAGGTCGGCGACAGCGCCGTAAGCACCGATATGCGCTCCTTCAGCACTTCATGCAGCTGCCGGACCGCGGGAAAGAACGCCTTGCGATGCGCGCAGATCAGGTTCAGCGGCGCAGCCTCGCCGGGCTGCTCGGGCATCAGCACTTCGAGTCGACCCTCCTGCACGTCGGCGCACACGTCGAGCCACGATTTGTATGCAATACCCTGGCCCTCGATCGCCCAGCGCCGTGCCACGTCCGCGTCGTCGCAAAAGAGCGATCCGGCGACGGCGACCTGGCGGAACTCGCCCCCCACCGGGAACACCCATTTATCGTAGACACGGCCGCCCAGGACATAGAGCAGACAGTGGTGTGCTGCCAGTTCGTCCAGCGCGCGCGGCCGCCCATGCCGTTGCAGATAGGCGGGTGACGCGACGAGCACGCGCCGATTGTCGCTGGCTAGCGGCAGCGCGACGTAGCTCGCGTTATCGGCGCGGCCGTAGCGAATCGCGATCTCGACCGGATCGCGAAACATGTCGGTCAGTTGATCGGACAAAAAGAGCCGCACCGACAGCTTCGGATGCGACTCGCGAAACGCCGTGATGCAAGGCAGCAGAACATTGCGTCCCAGATCCGACGGCGCGGTGATCTGCAAAAGCCCCTGCAGCGCGTCCGCCGTGCCACGCAGGCGCTCCCGCCCTTCCTGCAATGTCGCGAGCACTTCCTTCGCGTACGGCAGATATTCCTCGCCTTGGGCAGTCAGCCGCAGGCTGCGCGTCGAGCGCGCGAACAAACGAATGTCGAGCTCACGCTCGAGTCGCTGAATTGCCGCGCTGACCTGACCCGGCAGCAGGTCCCCTTCGCGGGCGGCGTTCGAGAAGCTGCCGAGCGCGGCGGTGCGCACGAACAGCGCCAGGTCGTCAAACCGGATCATTTTCATTCCCGCAGTGAAAGTTTTACCCGATTCTCCCCGTTTTTCGAGATGCCTGCGCAGCGCATCATTGAATGCTATCCACGCCGCCAACGCGGCTGGCCCTTGAACACCACGCCAGTAACGCAGATGAAAGCCATCGTTTATGACCAGCACGGGTTGCCGATCGAAGATCCACGTGCGCTCTTCGAAACGGAATTGCCGAAGCCCGAGCCGGGCCCGCACGATCTGCTCGTGAAGATTCGCGCCATCGCCGTGAACCCCGTCGACACCAAGGTCCGTGCGGGGATGCTCGGTGACACGCCACGCTTGCTTGGGTGGGATGCCGTCGGGACGGTCGAGGCCATCGGCGCTGCCGTCACGCTATTCAAGGTCGGCGACGACGTGTTTTACGCCGGCTCCATCGCCCGCGCCGGCGCCTATGCCGAGTACGGCGTCGTCGACGAGCGCATCGCCGGTCATCAGCCCGCCACGCTCGATGACGCGCGCGCCGCCGCGTTGCCGCTCACTTCACTCACGGCCTGGGAGCTGCTCTTTGATCGCCTCTGCGTCGCCGAGGGCGGGGGCGACGGCGATGCACTCCTGATCATCGGCGCGGCTGGCGGCGTCGGCTCGATTCTCACTCAGCTCGCGCGGCAACTGACGAAGCTACGTGTAATCGGCACTGCATCACGACCGCAAACGCAAGAATGGGTTCGCGATCTGGGAGCGCACGACGTCATCGATCACGCGCGCCCGCTGGAAGATGAACTGCACCGGATCGGCGTTGCGCAGGTGCGCTATGTCGCGAGCCTCACGCATACCGAGGCGCGCTATCCCCAGATCGTCGAGGTGCTCGCGCCGCAAGGCAAGCTTGGCGTCATCGACGATCCGAAAACGCTCGACGCGATGCCGCTCAAGTTGAAGGCGATCTCGCTGCACTGGGAGCTCATGTTCACGCGGTCGTTATTCGAGACGCCGGATATGATCCGCCAGCACGAGATTCTCGAGCGCATCGCCGCGCTGATCGATGCGGGCACGCTGCGCACGACGCTCGGCGAGCATTTCGGGGCGATCAACGCCGAAAACCTGCGGCGCGCGCACGCGCTCATCGAAAGCAATCGCGCGCGCGGCAAGATCGTTCTCGAAGGGTTTTGAGTCGCCAGTCAGCTTTCTGCTTCGATTGCCTGTTTATTGCTTGTCGTTTCCACAAGAAGATGCCGCCATGAATCTGATTGACGCCGTCCATACCCGTCACACCGTCAAGGCATTCGAGCCCGGTCGTTCGTTGCCGCAAGCATCGGTCGATGCGTTGCTCGCCGTCCTTCACAACAGTCCTTCGTCGGTCAACTCGCAGCCCTGGCACTATGTTGTTGCTTCGACGCCAGAAGGCCGCGCGCGCATTGCCAAGGCAACGCAAGGCGCCTATGCGTACAACGAACCGAAAGTGGTGAACGCGTCCCACGTGATCGCACTGTGCACGCGCACCGATATGGACGCGGCCCACCTCGACGCCGTTCTCGAGCAGGAACGCCACGACGGGCGCTTCCAGATCGACGGCGCGAAGGGCATGCAGGACCAGGCGCGCCGCTCGTATGTGGACATGCACCGCTACGAGTTGCGCGACGTGCCGCAGTGGATGGAGAAGCAGGTGTATCTCGCGCTCGGCGGGCTGCTCGTCAGCGCAGCCGTGCTCGGCATCGACGCGACGCCGATGGAAGGCTTCGATTCGCGCGCGCTCGACCTCGAGCTTGGCCTGCGCGAACGCGGGCTTATGAGCGTCGTGCTGGCGGCCTTCGGCCATCGCAGCGAGCAAGATTTCAACGCCAGGCTGCCGAAGTCGCGCCTGCCGCGCGAGCAGGTCTTCACTTTCATGTGATCGTTGCGGCATGCCGGCCCTCCGGCGCTTGCTTTGCGGTCCGTAAGACATCATCCATGCCGTGACCGGTCCCATTCTTCCGCTCTCAATAGAGATCACCGGTCATTTCATCTCAACGAAAACAGGTCCCATGCAAAACTTTACCTTCCACAATCCGACCAGGATTATTTTCGGCGAAGGCCAGATCGCCGCGCTTGACTCGGAATTGCCGCACGACGCGCGCGTGCTGATCACGTCCGGCGGCAGCAGCATCAAGCGCAATGGTGTGCTTGAGCAGGTTCAGACGGCGCTTGGCGAGCGCGCATCGTTCGTCTTCAGCGGCATCGAACCGAACCCGACCTATGAAACGCTGATGCAAGCCGTAGAACTGGCACGCGAAAAGAACATCGACTTCTTGCTCGCGGTGGGCGGCGGCTCCGTGATCGACGGCACGAAGTTCATCGCGGCGGCGTTGAAGTTCGACGGTGAGCCGTGGGACATCCTGGCGAAGCAAGCCGAGGTGAATGACGCGATGCCGTTTGGCAGCGTGCTGACGCTGCCGGCGACCGGTTCGGAAATGAACAACGGCAGCGTGATCAGTTACCGGGCGAAAGGCGACAAGCTCCCGTTTCGCAGTGACGCGACCTACCCGCGCTTTTCGATCCTCGACCCGACGACGACCTACTCGTTGCCGCCGCGGCAAATCGCCAACGGCGTGGTCGATGCATTTGTTCATATCGTCGAGCAGTACCTCACGTATCCCGTCGACGCGAAGGTGCAGGACCGTCTCGCCGAAGGCTTGTTGATCACGTTAACCGAAGTGGGCCCGCAGGCGCTCGCCGAGCCGCACAACTACGGCGTGCGAGCGAACCTGATGTGGACCGCGACCCTGGCACTCAATGGCCTGATTGGCGCCGGCGTGCCGCAGGACTGGGCGACGCACATGCTCGGTCACGAGATCACCGCGTTGCACGGGCTGGATCACGCACAAACGCTTGCGGTCGTGCTGCCGGCGATGCTGACGGTGCGTCGGGAGCAGAAGCGCGCGAAGTTACTGCAGTACGCCGAACGCGTCTGGAACCTCATGGAGGGCAGCGAGGACGAGCGCATAACCGCGGCGATCACCGCCACGCGAGAGTTCTTCGAGCGGATGACAGTCCCGACGCATCTGCGCGATTACGAAATCGGCGGCGACTCGATTGAGACGCTGATCGCGAAGTTGAAGGAGCACGGTATGACCGCATTGGGTGAACACGGCGACGTCACACCCGAAGTCAGCCGCCAGGTTTATCAACTTGCGGTTTAGGCGAGCAAACGGAATATCTATGAAGTTCACCAGCTTGCTTGTGCTCGCTTGCGCTGCGTTCGCCGCTGTTTCCGGCATTGCGCTCGCCGACGACGGCTCGCGTGCACCCCGGCAGGTGCCCGCGAAGACCCTGCCAGTGCCGACCGATGTCAGCCCTGAATTGCAAAAGCTCATCGCGGCGCCATTGAACCCCTCCTGGAATGTCCTATGGACGACGGGCGAGCAATGGAGAGCCGCTGCCAACGCGCAGGCTGCCAAGGCCATGCAAACGCTTCCGGCCATGCGGGAACGCCTCGGCGTGACGGTGCAGCCCTCGACGATCAACGGAGTAAGGGTGTACGTCGTGACGCCCAACGTCATTCCGCCCGAACACCGCGACAAGGTGCTCATTCACATTCATGGCGGCTGCTACGAACTGTACCCCGGCGAATCCGGTACGGCCGAGGCCGTCATCATGGCGGGCCTTGGGCACTACAAAGTGATCTCGGTCGACTACCGTATGCCGCCCGAAGGTTACTTTCCAGCGGCGCTCGACGACGTCGAGACGGTGTACAAGGCGGTACTACGGACGAACGATCCGATCAACGTGGGCGTTTTCGGAACCTCGGCAGGTGGTGCTCTGGTACTCGAGCTGATGCTGCGCGCGAAGCAGGAAGGGCTGCGAATGCCTGGCGCGATTGCGCCCGGTACGCCCATGTCGGACCTCACGAAGACTGGGGATTCGTTCTACACAAATGAGAAGGTGGACAACGTCCTGGTTTCGCGCGATGGATTCTGCGATGCTGCGGCGGCTGTCTACGCGCACGGTCATGATCTGAAGGACCCGCTGCTCTCGCCGGTCTACGGAGATATGCACGGCTTTCCGCCGGCGATCCTGACCACGGGGACACGGGACCTGCTGCTGAGCAACACGGTCCGTGTGCACCGGAAGCTTCGGGAGGCCGGTGTCGATGCGCAACTCGAGGTTTTCGACGGCATGTCGCACGCTCAGTACCAGTTCGATGACCGTGTGCCGGAGACAAAGGAGGCGTTCGGTGAAATCACCGAATTCTTCGACAAGCATCTCGGCCATTGATGCGGCTTCTTTACTATTGTGTTTCCAACTCACGTCTCAGAGTAGAGAAAAAATGCAACAACACACCATTGGAACGTCTAACCTTCGAGTCGCACCCCTCGTCTTTGGCGGCAACGTCTTCGGCTGGACGGCCGATGAGCGCACGTCGTTTTCCATCCTCGACGCCTTCGTCGACCTTGGCTTGAACTTCGTTGATACCGCCGACAGCTACTCGCATTGGGCCGAGGGCAATCAGGGCGGCGAGTCCGAAACCATCATCGGCAAGTGGTTCAGGCAAAGCGGCAAGCGCGACAAGATCGTGCTCGCCACCAAGGTCGGCATGTGGAAGAAGCGGCCGGGGCTGTCGGCGGCGAACATCGAGGCAGCCGTCAACGAGTCGCTGCGCCGGTTGCAGACCGATTACATCGACGTCTATTTCTCCCACATCGACGACGACAAGACGCCGTTCGAAGAGACGCTCGGCGCATATCAGAAGCTGATCGAGGCAGGCAAAGTGCGCGTGATCGGAGCGTCGAACTTCAGAGGCGATCGGCTCGAGGCAGCACTGAAGGTATCAAAGGAATCGGGGTTGCCGGCGTATCAGGTTCTTCAGCCGGAGTACAACCTTTACGATCGGGAGGGCTACGAAGCCGATCTCGAGCCGGTCGTGCAAGCGCACAAGTTGGCGGTGGTTACTTACTTTAGCCTGGCGAGCGGTTTCCTGAGCGGAAAATACAGTTCGAAGGCAGACGCGGCGAAGGGTGCGCGCAGCGCGCTCGTGGACAAGTATTTCAACGACCGCGGGTTGCGGATCGTCGATGCTCTCGTTGAAGTGGCGAAGCACAACAACACGACACCTGCAACTGTGGCGCTCGCCTGGATCATCGCGCGACCGAGCGTGACGGCACCGATTGCCAGTGCGACGTCGGTCGAGCAATTGAAAGGGTTGGCAGCAGCCACTCGCTTGCAGCTTTCTTCCGAAGACATGAAGCTGCTCGACGAAGCCAGCGCGCCGGCGCAATAACCGGGCAGTGTCCGATCGCCGGCGACTCGCGCGAACTGACTGGATAACAGGCACTTTGCGCGGGATCCCACGCCAGCTATCCCGGTATTGAATTGATCGATGTTCTGCAACTCTCCCGAAACAGATTCCCTGCTCCAGTTGCGAATCTTCGACCGCATGGGATAGCGCTACCCAACAGTCACGATGGCACGAGCGCTTGCATGGCCTCACTGGAGCCTCGCCTGACGGCATCGCCCGTCACGAGCCCGCCGCGCAATCAAGCCCGCGCGACACACCGCCGCCTGGCACTCCCCGCCCCGCCCGCTCGACGCGTTGCGCTAGCGCCGGACCGCGGACGGCAGCGCCCGGCTCGCATTGAAACTTTCAATGCAATGCGGAACCAACATGAAAAAACTCAGAACGGCCATCGTCGGCTGTGGAAAGGTTGGTCATTTCCACGCCCGGGCGCTCACGAATCTCGCGAACTCGGAATTCGTCGCGGTATGCAGCACCTCCATCGCCAGCGCGAAGGCCTTCGGCCAGCAATATGGGGTGAGCGCATTCGACAGTGTTGACACGATGGTGGACGGCGCTCAGGTCGACGTTGTCTGCATCTGCACGCCGCATCCGCTTGACAGGCTGACGCGGTCCCGTACATCGGGCCGGCTATGTTCGGAAGGGGGGTGCGAGTGTAATTGAATCGTAAGACCAACGGGTGCGTGGATCAAAGCGGATGCCGTACAAAGCGCGACTCAAAGACGGTCAGGAGCACCTGAAAGGCGACAAGGTCGTGGCCTTCTGCGATCGTGACTGCAACATCATCTCGCCATTCATTGCCGCAACCGGCAACCGCAACGAATCGCCCTTGCTGCGTGACGCCTTGCCCCAGCTCAGTGAAATGGCGCGCGCCGTCGGCATGGACCTGCGAGGCGCGATCGTCAGTCTGGACGGCGCGGACAAGACCGAAGGCCGCTCGATGGTCACTATTGGCGCGGCGATGAATTCCGGAGCGGATCACGGTCGCGCAACTGCATCATGTGGTGCAGCTCGCCATGGGCTGGAACAACGAACACCTGCATCAGTTAATCGTCCGCGGCTGGCGTTACGGCGGACATCGCGAGGGCGCGTTGCAGTTTTTTGACGGTCCAGACACCCTGTCGCTGGCGGCGTTTGGCTTGCGCGAGTATGAGCGTTTTGCCTACGGCTACGACTTCGCCGCGTGGCGGCTCCATGACGGGCGCGCCGAGCGGGAGACCGCGCCAAAGCGGGGGCTCATTTGAGTGCGGCCGAGGCGAAGTGACGGTCTGTTTCCTCTGACCAAAAACAAACCTTTCCGCAACGGCACATTGGTTCCCGCTTAGTGACAGCCAGGGCAAAAGGTTTATTTTGTTCTACGCTATAAGCACGACCCACAGTGCTTCCCCGTGTTTGACCTGCGTTGCGGCGATGGGTGGAGCTTGTGAATTCGCTACACCCACAGATGGTTTTCCATGTAATACAAGTCCGACGGGCCGAAGATCGAGCGGCAATCAAACCTATCGCATGACCACGACCCATGCAACCAGGGGGCGTCGCCCCGACGGCGATGCTCCGACCTTGGCGCACTCACCCCATGGAGGATGAAGATGTCAATTCGACTAGGAGAAGAAGCACCGGATTTCACCGCTGAAACCACCGAAGGAACGATCCACTTTCACGAATGGATTGGCGACAATTGGGCAATCCTGTTCTCGCATCCGAAGGACTTCACGCCTGTCTGCACCACTGAGCTCGGATACATGGCCGGGCTGAAGCCGGAGTTCGACAGGCGCAACACGAAGGTCATCGGTCTCAGCGTGGATCCCGTCAGCGACCACCAGAAGTGGCTGAAGGATATCGAAGAGACGCAGGGACACGCGATCAACTACCCCTTGATCGGCGACGCGGACCTGACCGTCGCAAAGCTCTACGACATGATTCACCCGAACGCGAGCGGCGGGCCGCGCACCGCGGTGGACAACGCGACGGTACGCTCGGTGTTTCTCATCGGACCCGACAAGAAGGTCAAAGCCATGCTCGTATATCCGATGAGCGCAGGCCGCAATTTCGACGAGGTGTTGCGTCTGCTCGATTCGCTGCAGCTAAACGCCAAACACACGGTGGCGACGCCTGTGAACTGGAGGCCGGGCGAGGACGTTATTATTCCGACGTCCGTTTCGAACGATGACGCGATGCGGAAATATCCGCAAGGTTTCAAAACCGTGAAGCCTTATCTGCGATACGTGGCACAACCGAGGTGATGCCGCAGTTGAGTGAGGCAGCGAGCGCCAGGCACTCCGAAGCCCGGCGCCCGCGGCGAGTCCTGATGCGTGCAGCAGGTTGGCGCAACACGGTCGAGGTCATAAACTGTTGGGCGGGGAACGTGAATGTCCTCGTCAATAACGCTGGCATCATCCTGCGCACAGGTGTCATGGAATTTGTGTCCGAGCGTGGCGAGGATGGTATGCACGATCACGTTCACCCGAACTCAAAAGGCATCCCATTCTTAGCTGTGGTCGGCAGTCGGTGCGGTGCTCGCTGGGGCAGCATGCCTCGTGCGTTGCGTGCCGGAGACCACCGCTTTTCTGGCTACCGGCATGGCGGCCCGTCTGGGAGAAGCCAAAGGGTTCTCGGCGGATGCGGCCTGGAGCCGGAATACCGAAACAGTGGTCTCGAGCTGACCGGCCTGCTCCTTAAGCGACAGCGCCGACGCAGACGCCTGCTCGACCAGCGCCGCATTCTGCTGGGTCACCTGATCCATTTGCGCAACCGCCTGATTGACCTGTTCGATACCCTTCGACTGTTCTTCGGACGCGGCGGCAATCTCACCCATCAGATCACTGACTTTTCGCACCGAAGCCAGAATGTCCGCCATCGTCTGCGTTGCGCGGTCCACTTGCCGCGCGCCAGTTTCGACGCGAGTCAGCGAATCCGCGATCAGTTCCTTGATCTCTCTTGACGCGGTGGCGCTGCGTTGTGCCAGCGAGCGCACTTCGCTGGCGACCACCGCGAATCCACGCCCCTGCTCGCCCGCGCGCGCGGCCTCAACGGCCGCATTCAAGGACAGGATATTGGTCTGAAACGCGATCCCTTCGATCACGCCGGTGATTTCCGCAATCTTGCCGGACGCGTCGGATAGCCCCCGCATCGTCTGGACTACTTCCTGCGCCGCGAGATTGCCCTGCTCGGTCAGCAGCGCCGTGCTGCTCACCACCTGGTTGGCCTGCCTGGCGTTGTCGGCGTTCTGGCGAACCGTCGAAGTCAGTTCCTCCATGGACGAGGCGGTTTCCTCCAGCGAGGCGGCCTGCTCTTCGGTCCGTTGCGACAGGTCCAGGTTGCCGGCCGAAATTTCCTGTGCGGCGGTGTCGATCGACCGCGAGCCCTCGCGCACGACCCGGATCGTTTGCACCAGTTTGCGTTGCATCGCCTGCAGGCCGCTCATCAGCTGTCCCATCTCGTCGCCCGTGCGGACCTCGACCTGCGTGGTCAGGTCGCCGTCGGCAATTGCCCTGAAATGGTCCAACGCCTGGGCAAGTGGCGCGCCGATTGCCCGCTGCAGTGACCACCATGCGAACGCCGCCGCACCGAGCGCTGTCAGAACGCCGGCGATGGCTACACCGACGAACCAGTGGAAGCGGGCCTGCGCGGCATCAAACGTCGCCCGCGCTGTAGTGACCTGGATCCGGTCAAGTGCATCCATCCCATTGGTCACATCGCTGAACAGCGATGCCCGCATGTGCAAGGTAACGTCGGTAATCTTCGCCGCATCATGCGTGGCAATCGCGCTGAACATCGGCTCTGTGCCCTTTGCGACGAGTGCATCAAACTTCGCATTCACGTCGGCCGCGCGACGCGCTTCATCGGGACCAGAGAACGACAGCGCGCGATACGCGTCCCACGCCTTCTTCGACGCGGCGAGCTGATCACGGGCGTTCTCCGTTTGCTCGGGCACGCCTGAACTGGTCGGATCGAGCGCAATGCGAAACAGAAAGAGACGCGCTCTCGCCAGTGAAACGCTTGCCCGACCGAGCGCGGCTGAAGATGCGAGATCGTTGGAATAAAGCTCCTGCAGATCCGCGTTACTCATCGACACACCGGCGACGCCCATGACGCCGCCGACGATCAGCAGCGCTCCGAGAAAACTCATCGCCAGCGCCAGGCGGACCCGGATACTTACGTTCTTGAACATGGTGACAGAAGAAGTGAGATTGATGGAATGGCTGGCTCCGCTAGTCCGCAAGGCAGAGGCTTCGGGTTGGGATACCGGAGGGCGCTTAGGGATAACGTAGGGAGACAAAAAGCCGAGTTAATTTGTCTCGAATGAATTACGGCCAGATCAGGCGAATTATTAAGGGTGCAGCGCTGCGCCCCTCGCTGGACCCATCCTGCGCGCGCAGGCGAGACAGTCTGTTCATCTTCTTCTTTCATGCTTCTGAAACCACTCAGGCCATCAGCACAGAGCGAGCCCAATTGCGTGGCCAGCGCTAACGGGCGGCGTGTACTCGTTCGCGGCGACTGTCGGCTCGCCAAATATTAGCTCGGTGTTTTCAGTTCAGGTGGTCGTGCCCCCCGCATCCGCCTCATAGCTGGTATGCAGCTGGCGCCATGAGTCAAACGGGCGTTGTCGTCATACTCCGCGGTGCTGTCCATCCTTACAAAACGCGACCGGCACATGACGGGAACAAGGCTGACGTCGTCGCAGAATGGAGATCGCAGATGCAGTCGTGGTACAGCAGCATGGCACCGGCTCAGCGCCGGACCTTCTGGGCATGTTTTCTCGGCTGGGTCCTCGATGCGATGGATGTTCAGTTCTTCGCCTTCGTCATTCCGACGTTGCTGACGGTCTGGGGAATGACGAAGACCCAGGCCGGCGTCATCGGCACCTCGGCGCTCATTTCGTCGGCTATCGGCGGCGTGATCGCAGGTCTATTGGCCGACCGTATCGGCCGCGTGCGCGTCCTGAAGCTGGCCATCCTCTGGTTTTCGCTGTTTACCGGTCTCTCGGCCTTCACACACGGGTTTCACCAACTGCTGTTCACCCGCAGCCTGCAGGGTCTCGGCTTCGGCGGCGAATGGGCGGCCGGCGCGATCCTGATCGGCGAAGTGGTCGACAGGCGCATTCGCGGCCGGGCGGTCGGCTCGGTCCAGGCCGGCTGGCCTGTAGGCTATGCACTGGCGTCACTGGCCTATTGGGCACTCTATAGCGCGCTGCCGGAAAGCATGGCCTGGCGCGTACTATTTCTGCTCGGGCTGCTGCCCGGTCTGCTGGTTCTGTGGATGCGCCGCAACATCAAAGAGTCCGAAGCCTTTGAGGCCGCTGCCGTTTATCGCGAGAAAATCGGCCTGTTCGGGACGTTCGCATTGATCTTCTCCCCCGGTGTCTTCCGGCTCACGGCCTTCGCGTCGCTGATGGCAGCCGGCGCGCTGGGCGGAAACTACACGATTCTCACGTGGCTCGTCACCTATCTGCGCCAGACCCAGGGTCTGACCGTGAGCATGACCACCGCGTATCTGGCCGTGAATATCTTCGGATCGTTTTGCGGCTACGTCGGCATGGCCCATCTCAGCGACGGGCTAGGTCGTCGCAAGACGTTCGCGCTGTCGGCCGCCGGCGCAACGCTCACCGTGCTGTTGTACACGCAACTGAAGTTGCCGATGACGATTCTGCTGCTCCTCGGCTTTCCACTCGGGTTGTTCCAGTCGGGCATTGTGTCCGGCATGGGCGCCTGCTTCACCGAACTTTTTCCTGCCCAGATCCGCGGCAGCGCCGGTGGCTTCTCATACAACTCCGGCAGGGGAATCGGCGCAATGGTGCCGGCTGCGGTCGGCATGACCAGCACGTCGATGGGGCTGGCTCCGTCGATCGGCGTGTGGGCCGCGCTGTCCTACGTGCTGGTGTTCGTCGTCGCCATCTTCCTGCCAGAAACCCGCAACAAGGAGCTTGAAGTCCATGTCTGAAAACGCAAAGCCGCGTAGCGGCGGACAAATTCTGGTCGACGCGCTGGTACGCAACGCCGTGGACACGGTCTACTGCGTTCCCGGCGAGAGCTATCTCCCGGTGCTCGACGCGCTGCACGACGCCAGCGGAATCCGGACCATCGTCAACCGTCACGAAGGCGCTGCGTCGAATATGGCAGACGCGTACGGCAAGCTGACCGGCCGGCCCGGCATCTGCTTCGTCACGCGCGGCCCGGGTGCCACCCATGCCAGTAACGGCGTGCACACCGCCCGTGAAGACTCGACGCCGATGATCCTGTTCGTCGGTCAGGTCGAGCGCGGCTTCGTCGGGCGCGAAGGCTTCCAGGAAGTCAACTACCGGCAGATGTTCGGCGGCCTCGCGAAATGGGTCACCGAGATCGACAGCCTCGAGCGCATTCCGGAGATTGTCGCAACCGCATTCAGCGTGGCGCTTGCAGGGCGTCCTGGTCCGGTGGTGGTCGGCTTGCCGGAAGACGTGCTGTTCGGCTCGGGCGTCGTCGAAGATGCGCCGCCGGTGCGCGTTGCCCAGGCTGCGCCGGATGCCGCCGCGATGGCCGAACTGCGGACCTTGCTGGCCGGTGCCAGCCGGCCGCTGGTGGTGCTGGGTGGCACGGGCTGGGATGACGCTGCTTGCGAGTCGTTGAAGCGCTTCGTGGTCGATAACGATCTGCCGGTGGCCGCATCTTTTCGCCGTCAGGACCTGTTCGACAACCGCGACCCGCACTATGTCGGCCAGCTTGGTCTCGGCGTGTCACCAAAACTCGCTGAACGCGCGCGCGATGCCGACCTGCTGCTCGTGTTCGGCTCGCGGCTGGCCGAGGTGACCTCGTCGGGTTACAGCGTCGTGCAAAGCCCGGCGCCGCGCCAGGCACTCGTCCATGTGCACGCCGATCCGCAGGAACTGGGTCGGGTCTATCAGGCGCGTTTGCCGATCAACGCCGGCATGCGCGCGTTCGCCGGCGCACTAGACATGCTGCCGCCCGTCACCGTGCGCCCGTGGCAAGCGTGGACCGAAGCCGCCCACGCGGACTACGTTGCCCACTCGACGCCGCCGCAGGCAAGCCCCGAACTCGCCGGCGTCGACATGGCAAGCGTGGTTGGATATCTCAGCGAAGTGCTGCCAGATGACGCCGTGATCGCGAATGGCGCGGGCAACTACACTGTATGGGTGCATCGCTTCTTCCGCTATCGGCAACGGGCGACTGAGCTCGCGCCGACCAACGGCGCGATGGGCTACGGCTTTCCTGCTGCTGTCGCGGCGAAGCTGCGGCAGCCGGAACGCACTGTCGTATGTTTCGCCGGCGACGGCTGTTTCATGATGTATCCGCAGGAACTGGCTACGGCGATGCAGTTCCATGCTCCGCTCGTGGTGATTGTGGTCAACAACAGTATGCTCGGAACGATTCGCATGCATCAGGAGCGCGAGTATCCGGGTCGTATTTCCGCTACCGAACTGGCTAATCCAGACTTCATCGCGCTGGCGAAAGCCTTCGGCGCGCATGCTGAGCGCGTCGAGCGCACGGCGGATTTCCCTGCGGCGTTCGAGCGGGCACGAGATGCCGGCGTGCCTGCGCTCATCGAATTGCGCGTCGATCCCAAGCAGACTACCCCGAACAATCGCCTGAATTGACAAGCAATCCGAATTTTCCCGGTGAAATGACGATCGGCCGACGGTCGCGCAATGGTCTCAATGGCGTGCTACATGTGCTGACCACGGCAATTGGCGAAACGCTGGCACCCGCTTTCGGTGGGACAGACCAAGCCGATGTCGGCGAGGCTTGCGATCTTGCGGAGGCCCAGAACGTGCCTGATGCGCTGCTGCCGGAGCCATTGCAGCAGCGCAACCCGCTAGGCATCTGGCGCCTGCGCGACGGGCAGTTCGTCAAGCCTTGAGCGCGGGGGCTCGGGCATGGCGGCTGGCGTCATCCTGGTGCCCGGCCATGCGCCCTCGCTAACGAGAGCGGATGCGCACCGCCGGATGATCTTTGTGACTTCCCACAGGCCGTTGGGCAGCACGCGGTTCTGTGGCCACACAATGGCGACCTCGCGACTGATCGCGGGGTTCTCAAGGCGAAAGCGCTTCAGGCGCCCGGCTTCGACCTCTTCGATCACGGCGGCGGAAGGCAGTACCGTGCATACGTTACTTGACTGCTGTTGTCGCATCGGTTCGGCTTGAACGATTTTGGTTACAGCCTGCTGGCACAACTGCCTCGTTTGTCTCGCGTTTACTCGCGCAGCAGTTAAAAGCTCTGAGCTTGGCCCCGAAAAACGAATCCCTTGCTGAGCAGGTAAACTCAAGCAAGGAGAAGAACGATGACAAGCAAGGCAAAGCGAGCGACAAGCCGCACCGAAGCCGAGTGAGCGACGATGCACTGCTTGCGCACATCAAGGCGATTCACGCGTAGGTCAAGGGCGAATACGGCTGGCCTCGCATGTGGAAGGAACTGCTCGCGCATGGCGTGCGCGCAGGCAAGGAGCGGGTTCGCAAGCTGATGGCGCAGCATGGCATTCGAGCCCGCCACAAGCGCAAATACATCGCGACGACAAACTCGAACCACGATTTGCCGGTGGCTCCCAATCTGCTGGAGCGCAATTTCACTGCCACAGCACCTAACCAGGTCTGGACGACCGACATCACGTATCTGGCGACAGCCGAGGGCTGGGTGTACCTCGCGGTCATCATCGACCTGTTCAGTCGGCAGGTGGTGGGCTGGTCGATGCAGCCGCACATGAAGGCCGAACTGGTCACGGACGCATTGCGCATGGCGTGGTTCCGGCGCCGCCCTGAAGCTGGCGGAATCGTGCACAGCGACCGGGGCAGCCAGATGAGGTGCAGCTCCAAGCCTGCATCAGGCGTGTTCGAGGTGCGTCTCTCGAAACACGTCGAATGCCGCTCGCAGCGAGCGGCATTCGACCATTGCGCTCAGCCTCCGTGAAGCAGGTTACTCAAGCCCGCGTCGGACAACGCACAAAGCGCCACCGCCGACCAGTCATGTTCCGCGCCCAGCCCCTGCGAACGCAACGTCAGGAAACGGTCATGCACGAGACTTGCCAGCGGCAGCGGAACACCAAGTGCCTCGGCGGCCGCCAGCATCAGGCGATTGTCCTTCTGGCCGAGCGGCAACGAGAAGCCAGGCGGCTGGAATTGCTGCGAGGCAATTAGCGAGCCGTAGATCTTATATGGCGGCGCATTGAAGTTTGCGCTCGTCAACAGCTCAACCAGATGCATCGGGTCGATCCCGGCCTTGCCCGCTACAGCACACGCTTCGCCCAGCGTTTCGATGATCACTGACAACATGAAATTGCCGATCAGCTTCACCAGGTTGGCCTGCGAAGGATCGTTGCCGACAATGCCGACCGACTGTCCAAGCGTTTCGAGAAGCGGCACGGCAACCTTGAGGTGCTCGTCCGCGCCTGCCGCCATGATGAACAGCTTGCGCGCCGCCGCGGCATCGGGCCGGCCGAACACCGGCGCGGACACCAGGGCGAGACCCGCTTCACGGTACTTCGCCGCATGGTCCTGGGCAGTGGCGACACTGATCGTGCTCATCGAGATGTGCAACGCGCCCGGCTTCAGCGTAGTGGCGATGCCCGCCTCACCGAACGTGACCGCTTCGTGCGCGGCATCGTCGGCCACCATCGTGAACACCGCGTCAGCCGAAAGGGCCGCCTGCGCGGGACTCGATGCGACGCTCGCGCCTGCTTCGCGCAGCGGTTCGGCACGCGCAGGACTACGGTTGAAAACCTGAACTTCATGCCCGGACTCGATCAGGTTCTTCGCGATCGCGGCGCCCATCGAGCCAAGCCCTACAAATCCAATTTTCATGATGACATTCCAGATAATTGGCCTCGCGGATGCGGGCCTGTTCAGACTGCAAGTTGATAGACCTGCCGGCTCACGTCGAGCGTCACGTCGCCGTGTTCGCCCAATGCCGTCATCCCATGCTCTCCGAGCTTCGCGATCAGTGTGCTGATCGACTGCCCCCCGATCTGGTAGTCGCGCAAACGGGTCCCCACCGACATGCGTTCGAAGAACACGCGGGTCGCCGTAATTGCCGCGCTGACACGCTCGTCCTCGCTGCCCTCGGTGATGTTCCAGACTCGTTCGGCGTATTGCAGCAACTTCGCTCGCTTCGATTCGCGGCGTGCGCTCAGCATGGCCGGCAGAACGATGGCGAGCGTTTGTGCGTGATCGAGTCCGTGCAGCGCCGTAATCTCGTGGCCGAGCATGTGGGTCGCCCAGTCCTGCGGCACGCCGGCGCCGATCAAGCCGTTCAGCGCCAGCGTCGCCGTCCACATCAGGTTGGCTCGCACCGCATAGTTGTGCGGCTCGGCGAGCGCTTGCGGGCCTACCTCGGTCAGCGTGATCAGCAGGCCTTCGGCAAAGCGGTCCTGCACCCTGGCATCCACCGGGTAGGTCAGGTACTGCTCGACGATATGAACGAACGCATCGACGACACCGTTGGCGATCTGCCGCGGCGGCAACGAATAGGTCGTGACCGGATCGAGCACCGAGAACACCGGATAGGTCGCATCGCTACGGAACGGCAGCTTGTCGCCTTTCGCGCGGTGGCTAATCACGCCGCCATTGTTCATCTCCGAACCGGTGGCGGGCAGCGTCAACACGGTGCCGAACGGCATTGCGTCGCAAACCTCGACCTGCTTCGCGAGAATGTCCCACGGCTCGCCGTCGAACCTCAGTGCCGCCGCAATAAACTTGGTGCCATCAATCACCGAGCCACCGCCCACCGCCAGCAGAAAATCGATGTTTTTTTCGCGGGCAAGCGCAACCGCTTCCATCAGTGTTTCGTAAGTGGGATTCGGCTCGATGCCGCCAAACACATGCCACGCGCGGTCACCGAGCGCCGCCTGCACTTGCACGAGCACACCGTTGCTCTTGATGCTGCCGCCGCCGAAGGTAATCAGCACCCGGGCGTCGGGCGGGACGTGCGCGTCGAGTGCGGCAATCTGGCCTTCGCCAAAAATGATTCGTGTAGGGTTATGAAACGTAAAGTTCTGCATGGAATCTCGCTTCTTACATAGAAATGACCGGTCGTCTTAAACGGAATGAACGCTTGCCCGGATCGAAACCCGACGTGGTTCAGACCGGCGACGACCGTTGCTGAGGGGATTTGAAAAACAGATTGAACATCGAATGCACACAAGCCTTCAGCGGCTCCACCGAGTCATCCAGCTTCATGCGCAGCAGGCTGCCTTCCCATGCGTTCCAGAACAGGTCAGCCATCGCATCGGCCGAAAGATCACGCCGCACGGAGCCGTATTCCTGGCCGCGCCGCAGATAGTGGGTGCAGCCAATACGCCATTCAGCGACCGTGCTGCGCGCAGCGACCCGGCACAGATCGCTCGACTGCGCGATCTCGCCCGCAAAGTTGCCAATCAGGCAACCGCAACGGTCTTCACAGTCTTCGTAGTCGGCAACGATGCGCTCGTAGATACCGCGAAGCGCCAGTAGCGGATCGGATGACGCCGCTTCGAGCGAATACCGCTTCCATTCCGCGGCCTGCTCCTGCGCGTAGTGGTGCAGGATCGCCGCGCCGAACGCTTCTTTGCTTTCGAAGTAGTTGTAGAACGAGCCCTTCGGCACGCGGGCACGCTCGACAATGTCTTTTATGCCGGTGCCGTGATAACCCGTTTCGGCGAACAGCGCGACACCCGCTTCCAGGAGCCTTTCGCGAAAGTCTTCAGTGCTTCGTGTGTGCATAACCATTACAACTACAGCCTCAAAGACACGGTGCACGCTCCGTGCGAGCGGGCGGCACCTTGCACCTGCATCGTTTTCAAGTCGCGTCAGGCGCGGCGCGTAGCGAGTTCGGCGCCCTGGCGCAGTGCTTCGAGCAGGCTGCGTTCGTCAGCGATGCCTTTACCCGCGATATCGAACGCCGTGCCGTGATCGACCGAAGTACGGATCACGTCCAAACCGACCGTCACGTTGACGCCGGCTTCGAGGCCGAGCACCTTGACCGGGCCGTGCCCCTGATCGTGATACATCGCCACCACCAGATCGAAGTCGCCGCGTCCCGCACGGAAGAACAGCGTATCGGCGGGCAGCGGGCCTTCGATATCCCAGCCGCGTTCACGCAGGACCTGCACGGCCGGAACGATCTTTTCCTCTTCCTCGCCATAACCGAACAGCCCGTTTTCGCCGGCATGCGGGTTGATGCCGCACACGGCGATGCGCGGATTGGCAATGCCCGCCTTCACCAGCGTCGCGTGACCTCGCTCGATCGTACGTTGCACGAGACCCGGCTCGATCTTGCGGATCGCATCGATAATGCCGATGTGCGTGGTCACGTGGATCACGCGCAGTTTCGGTGCGACCAGCATCATCGACACCTCCTCGATGCCCGTGAGATGCGCGAGCATTTCGGTGTGGCCGGGATACTTGTGACCGCCGGCGTGCAACGCTTCCTTGTTCAACGGGGCGGTGCAGATCGCATCGATCTCGTCCGCCTTCGCGAGTTCGACGGCGCGCGCGATGTACCGATACGCGGCGTCGCCTGCGAGCGCCGACAGCGTGCCGAAGGGCAAGTCGGCGGGAATTAGCGCGAGGTCGATGCAGTCGATGGTGCCCCGTGCGTATTGCGCATCTGACGGCTTCGCGATGCGGCGCACTTGCGTGCTGCCGCCGACAATCCGGATGGCCTGCTCGAGGCGCGCCGCATCGCCGATGACAAGCGGACGGCATTGCCGGTAAACGGACTCGTGCGTCAAGCTCTTGACGACGATTTCCGGACCTACACCCGCTGCGTCGCCCATCGTGATGCCGATGACTGGAAGATAGTTGCTCATGATGTTTTGCCTGAATGACGTTGGTTCGCTTCGCGCGCGGGCGAAGATGTCGTTGTGCCGCTCGGGTGAGTCGATCCGGACTCGCTGTAAGCGGACTCCGGTGTGCCCCGCAGATGAAGGTAGGCGCCATAGAGCGCGTGCTTGCTGCCGAAAGCACCGGCTTTGGTCACGACGCTGAGGCCCGGGTGACCGTGCGGGCGGCCCACCGCCACGCCCGGCTCGATTTCCGAAAGCAATTGCAGGCTATCAATACCGGCTGCAACGAACATCGCGCGCGCGGTTTCGCCGCCAGTCGCGACCAGGCCGCTCAGATGTCCGAAGAACGGTGCGACGAGCAAAGCGAGCGCCGCCGATAATTGCGCGCCCTCGGCGGGATCGAACAGGTCGTCGCGGCCAATTCGCACCAGCAAATCGGCGGACCCGCCCAAATGCGCGCCGATGCGCGCTTGCCAGCCCGCCCACTCCGGATGACGCTCGCCCGCGCGCAGCACGGCCGGCGGCACGATCAGTTCGGCAACGCCCGCGCGCTCGCGCAACATCGCGCATTGCTGTTCCGAGACGGCCGACAGGCTGCCCACCAGAATCAGGATCGCGCTTCCCTGCTGCTGCTCCGGCCTCGGCGGTATGTCCTGTCCGGCTTCCGTGGCAGCCTCGAACAGATCGCTCAACGACGCCAGTTCACGAGCCAGACCACCAGAGCCGACCCAAAACAGGGCTTCGTCCATTGCCGCCGTCGCCTGTGCGAGGGCCCTCAAATCCGCATCCGTTTCCGCATCGACGATAAGCGCCTGCGCGCCGCTCTTCGCCAGCGCGGCAATGGCATCGCGCAACGCCGCGGGATCGCCACGCAACGCGTCGATACCCAGAGCTGCGGTGCGCAATCCGGCGGCCTCGACCATCGCGTTGAGGTCTGCGCAATGCGCGGCGTGTTCGAGCTTCCACGTTTCCGTGTTTTCGAGCGGCACGCCGCGCACGAATACGCGGCCCTCGCGCACGGTGCGCCCGGTGGCGGGAAAGGCCGTGGCAACGATGGCGAGGCCCGCGAGCGGCTGCAACGCAGCCACTTCCGCGGCCCAATTGCCGCGCAAGGTCGAATCGATTTTCTTGTACAGGCGTCGCCCGCGCGCGCGCTGCGCCAGCCACGCGATGCTGGCGCAGTGCGCTGCTTCGGCGGGGCGCATGCGGCGCGTGTCGGTGTCCACCGCGACTACCTCCGCTGCGGCCATCGCGCGCGACGCGTTCAGCGTGACCACCGTGTTGCGCCCCGCGCCGGCAAACCCAATCGCGCAGTCGGCGGCGCCGGACAGGTCGTCGGCGATGATCAGAATGCTCGTGTTGCTCACCGCGTGGCCCCCAATGCAGCGCGGTTGGCATCGGCACGCTTGCCGGCCCGCTTTGCGACGGCCGCAGTGAGGATCGGCGACACGATCGCAGTCACGACGACGCACGAGGCGACCAGCAAGGTCGCGCTTTTCGCGGCCTCCGCATAGACCGGGTTGGCTGCCGCGATCAGCGCGGGCACAGCCGCTCCGTTTCCTGCCGTGTTGGCTGCCGCCACACCTGCGACACCCGTGCCGCCGGTCAGGCGATCGGTCACATAGAGCGGGATGCCCGTCACGATCACCACCGCGACGCCGAGGCCCATGCCGAGCAAGCCGGCCTGCCACACTTTGTGCAGGTCGAGGCTCGCGCCCAGCGCCAGGGCGAAGAACGGAATCATCACCGGCACCGCGCGCCCGAGAAAACTGCGCATTTCCCGGTCCAGATTCCCGAGCAGCATGCCGGCCGCGAGCGGCAGGATGCTGCCAACCAGCGTCTGCCACGGAAACGCCGATAGCCCGGCCACACCGAGCGTGACCATCGTCAGGAACGGGCCGGATTCGAGCGACATGATCGTGTACGCACCGACGTCTTCAGACTTGCCATATTGGCCCATCAACGCCATGTACAGGCCGCCGTTCGTGTCGTTCATCGCAGCGACCACCGCCAGCGTCGACATTCCCGCGAACAGCCCGGACGATACCGGCTGCTCGCCCAAAAAGTGGCCCAATACGACACCCACCAGAATCGCCGATCCAACCTTCGCCACGAACAGCGCCCCACCCTTCTTGAGCAGATAGGGGGTCGCCTTCACATCGATCGACGAGCCCATGCACACATAGAACACGGCGAGAATCGGCAACGCGCCGGTAAACAGCGCATTCGTGAACGAGCCGAAGAACTTCGGCATGCCCGGCAAGAAGGTGGCGAACAGTGCGCCGAATAGCAGCGGGACGATCATCATCCCGCCCGGAACGCGTTCGATCGCGCGTTTGATAGGAAGTTGGGCCATCAGTGTCTCCTTTTTTAGCAAATGACCGATTCGATCATCTTATTGATCACATCGATCATTCACAGTGTACGTGACGAAACGCCCGTGCGCAATCCGATCACACGTAACGCGTGGGACTGGTACATTTCTCGTCATCAGCCCGTATCAGTCGAGACGTGAACGGAGAAATGATCGAATCGATCAAAATAGGGATAAAACACATGCATGCCGCGACGACGCTGTGGCATCGCGCGCCACGCCCACAGCGATTGCCCCGCCAGCCGGTTTGATTACACTTACGCCCGTCGGCGCTTTTCCCGTCTTTTTGCCCGCCCGATCCGGACGACCCGCTACCTGCTTATCAAAATGAAAGTTACGAACCGCCGCGAGGCGATGCTAAAGGCCGTCCTATCCGGCATGAACGACGTCGGCGCCCTGTGCGAGCATTTCGGCATGTCCGAAGCAACCGTGCGTCGCGACTTGCGCGCGCTCGCCGACGAACGGCTCATCGTGCGCACGTATGGCGGCGCGGCGGCCTCGGTCGGAGTTCACGAACCCGAGGAGTCGCTCGATCTGCGCCGCGAAAGCTTCCGCGAGCAGAAGGATGCGATCGCGCAGGCGGCGGTCAGCCACGTTCAGGACGGCGACACCATCTTTCTCGACGGCGGCACCACCACCGCAGCAATGGCCCGGCTGCTGACCGGCCGCCGCGACATTCGGGTGGTGACCAACAACCTGCTGGCCGTTGGCCTGCTTGCATCCAGCGAAGTCCCGGTCACGCTGATCGGCGGCGACCTGCGACCCTCGAGCATGAGCACACTGGGCCCACTCGCGCAGATCGCATTGAACCGCCTATCCGTCGACAAGGCCTTCCTGGGCGCGGACGGCGTAGTCGCCGGCCGTGGACTCTGCGAGGCGACCGCCGAGCAGGCCTATCTGAAGGAATGCATCATCCGGCAGGCGGCCAATGTCTTCGTGCTGGTGACATCGCACAAACTGGATCGCGCAAGCCAGCAGCACTGGACACCACTCGAACGCGACTGGACCCTGGTGACGGATGCTCAACCGGGAGCACCGGAATTGGCGACGTTCCTGGTGCGCGGCGAAGTAACGATCGAAACCGCGTCGCAGCAGGCGCATGAGACGCAACGGACTTAGCAGCCCATAAGAGGTCGGCGCCGGTGTGATTGCAGGTATTCGCGTCATCGCGCATCAAGGCCGCTGCGCACGCTTCGCGTTGCTGCCCATCGGCTCGGTCGGTGGGTCAATCGGGTCGCCAAACCTCTACTTTGAACCGTGTACGAGCGTCTCGTATCCTTGCTGGGTTATGCCCCGTGCGTCGTAGAGGAACGCAGCCGTCTGCCATATCGTCTTATCGGTTTGCGTCTTTCCGAAACTCGGCATGGCCGTCATGTTTATGCCATGTTTGATGACCCAAAACATCAGTTTGGGATTGTTGCGGCGCGTGGCGGCCAGCAGCGCGGGTGCGGCCGGTTGAATCCCCTGTCCGATAAAGCTCAGCGGTTTGCCTGGCACACCATGGCAAGCGGCGCACGTGGAATCGTAGAAGTGCGCGCCGGCCTCGATATTCTTCAGCGACATCAGGTCGCCAGGCGGCACGTCATTGCCCGCATGATGATGTAACGACGCTTCGTAGGTCGAGTGCAACATCCACGCAATCATCGGATTGTCTTTCGAACTGGCGGATACGTCGTACACGCCCGAATAACCGAACAGTACCGCGCCAATTGCAAGCAGGATGAGCGTGATGACGATCGTCGCAGCCAGACTGGCAACAGGATGACGGATTTGCATGTAAAACACTCCAGAGTCGCTGTTCGCGCGTGGATTGGTCGGCCCATCCCGACGCGTGTTCACACGTCATGAAAGCGCTGGAGATGAGCGAGCGATCGTAGCGCGTGCGCGGTTACCGGATTCCGTCACCTGGATTACCGTCCTGTTATCTTGCCTGAATGTCCCTCGAAAACGTGATCGAACTGCGAGAGTTCTTGTGCTCAGTCACCAATCACTTCGCCGTTGTACCGCTGGTTCGTTTGCCCGCGCATCAGCAGGAACAACGCGATCAGCACAAGAACAATCGTCAAGCCGACGAAGAGCAGCGTCGCACGTTGAATGTCGGCGTGCTGCACGGCAATGCCGAGTCCAATCACGGGTAGCGAGATCGCCACATAGAGCACGACGAAAAAGCTCGACGTGACTTCCGCGCGCCGGTGCGCAGGCGCGACGGACGCGATCTCGCCCAACCCGGCGCGCAAGCTGATGCCCTGCCCGATTCCCGCCAGGGCAGTGCCGAGTAAAAGCGCGCCGAGTGAATGCGCCGGCACGCACAGGCCGACACACACCAGTCCCACCACGAGCCCAATGCACCCGGCTGCTTGCCGCCATCGGGCAGCTATGAACGTCTGAACGATCTGCCCAAGAGCGGAGCACGCGAACAGCAGAAACACAATCGAGCCGGTCACGATACCGTTGTGAAAGCCGAGCACCACCCGAATCAGTTGAGGGGCCACCGCCGCAAAGAAGCCGACCACGACGAACCCCGCAAACCCGGCTAGCGCGGCGGGAATGAATACGGGCCGCACCTCGGCGGGAAGCGCAATCTTCTGGATGCCGAACTTCACCCGCGCTGGAATAGCGACGGTCTCCGGCACGCCGGACACGGCGAGTGCGGCGGCGCCAACCAGCGCCAGATGTACCGCGTAGGGCAACTGCATGGGCCAGGGAAAGCGTTCGACGAGAAAGCCACTTAGCAACGGACCGCAACCCAGCCCCAGCATATTGGAGGCGGTCGCCGCGAGCATCGCCTTGCCGCGCCACGCAGGCGGCGCGAGTTCGATCACGGCTACAGTGGCGGTTCCTGTGAAGATGCCAGCCGACACGCCAGACAACAGACGGCCCAGGATCAGCAGCGCCAATCCGCTGCTCAGCAGGAAAGCCAGCGCTGACGCCGCGGACGCACACAGCCCTGCGAGTAGCATGCGCCGACGGCCTAGCTGATCGGACCAGTTGCCGATCAGCAGCAGCGCACCCAGCACCCCGACTGCATATGAGGCGTAGATCACCGTAATGACGGTCGGTGTAAAACCGAACTTCAGTTGATAGTACCGATAGATTGCCGTCGGCAGTGTCGTGCCCATCATGTTAATGGCGAACGCCAACGCTACGGCGAGAAATGCGATCGGGGACCGCGGCACCACAGAAGCTGCTTGCATCAAACGTCCCAATGGTTGCTCGAAGACTGCGCGCAATTATGGGCAATATCTCACGGCTCTGCTGGCGGCTCAACGATGAGCGATCGACGTAGATCTCGTCTTTAGGGATGCGCCAGGCGATGGGCACCTCGCGCAACCGCGAAAAACGCATCTCGCCATGCGTGCCGAGCATATCGATCACGAGGATCGTCCACTTGTCCGCGATCTGCTCGATGATGTTCCGCGCGAGGTCGTCGGTTTTCTTTTGTGGGTTTTCGTACTCGCAAGCGCCGTCGTAGCAATTAGTTTTCGTGGGGAAAGTATGAAACCGCCCGGTGCCTTCTTGTGATCGCCGGATGCCACTGAAATAATCGGCTCGCCTGCCCGTCCGATGGGCACGTCGCCGTCTTTCAGATCGCATTCGACCAGGATGCGATCTGACGTTCGGTCAGGGGGCAGCAGAGCAGTCGAACTTCACTGACTACCGGGTCGCCCGCATCGACGCCGTGCTGAAGGCCTGGTTGTCGAGGCATTGCAATCACTTGCTTTGCAGAGGGTCGACGCGGCGTGAAAGACGGCTCCTGGATCACGTCTCATTGTGTCGCGCCGACCTGGCGCAGCGCTTCTTCCGCAGACGGATTGTGTTGTGCAATCGCCATTTGCAACGCAGTTCCGCCGCGCGCATCGACATGATTGGCGTTCGCGCCATGCGCGACAAGCACCGGAATCATGTCGAGGCGGCCGAATAGCGCGGCAAACGACAGCGCTGTTTCGCCCGCGTTGTTCGTCTGATCGATGTCGCAACGGGTGTCGAGCAACACCTTTGCAATGTCCGTCTCGCCTTTGTAGAGCGCGCCCATCAGCGCCGTGTTGCCGTGACGGTCGGCTGCGCAAGCGTTGGCACCGGCAGAGAGAAGTGCCTTCAATGTCTCCGGGTGATTGTCATACGCGCTAAGAATCAGCGCGGTATACCCTTCGGAAGTCGTTGCCTCGAGCGGGAAATGAGCATCGATCAACGCCTGCACGATATCCGTGCGCCCCGTACGCGCCGCGGCAAACCAGTCATCGGTGTAATGCTGCGTTGGCGTCGCGGCCGAGTAGGTTCCTGTCTGATACACATGCTGCGCGCAACTCGCGGTCAACAGTGCGCTCAGGATGGCGACCGTCCCGGTACGAACAAGGTGCCGGGCAGTAAAAGACCATCGCATTACGTCCTCCGTGGAAAAAGCATCTCCAATCAGCGGGGAAGCCTGCTTGCGCAGGCCCCCCGCCGTGCTTCAGTTGTCGCTCAGGTGTGCCGCCGCATCCTTCACGCGCGCGACATCCGCATTGGTCGCACGCGCGAGGCGGGTACCGTAATCGGCATCAGCCTTATAGAAGTAGGAGAGCATCGCGTACTTGTTGGCGTCGTTAGTGACATGGCCAAGGTCGCCCGACAACGCCGTGATCAGGTCCGCCTTGTCCGTCTCGGACAGCGTCCGGTAGTACTCGCCAGCCTGACGGAAGTCGAGCGTCTTGTGAATCGCTCTTTGCTGGGTTGTCCCCTTGAGCGGCGTCTGCACGGACTTGTACTTGTCCTGCTGCGCGATTTCGGCGATTCCGGATGGCTCGTAGTTCACTTCGCCCTTCCGGTCTCCCCCGTTCATCAAGCCATCCTGGTTGTTGTTGTAGACCGGGATGACCGGGCGGTTGATCGGCAACTGGTTATAGTTCGGACCGAGGCGATACATCTGCGTGTCCGCATAGGAGAACAAACGGCCCTGCAACATCCGGTCCTCGGAAGGCTCGATTCCCGGCACCAGCCGCGACGGCGCAAATGCCGATTCTTCCGTGGAGTCGAAATAGTTGTCCGGAACGCGGTTGAGCGTCATCGTGCCGACCTTTTGCTCCGGAATGGAAGACGGCCACACCTTGGTGTCGTCGAGCGCATCGAAATCGAACTTATCCAGGTCTTTCGGCGAGAGCACCTGGATGTAAAGGTCCCACTGCGGATATGAACGCGCCTTAACCGAGTTGTACAGATCGTTGGTCATCAAGTTCCAGTCGGCGCCGATCGAATGCGGGATATCCTGGGGACGAATGCCTTCGACACCCTGGCGGCTCTTCCAGTGAAACTTCACGTAGTGAACTTCGCCTTTCGCATTGACGAACTTGAAGGCATGCACGCCGTAGCCATCCATATGACGATACGAATCCGGCATGCCCGCGTCCGTGTAAAGGTGCGTGAGCATGTTCGTCGCCTCAGGCGAGTGGGCAAAAAAATCGAACGCCAGATTCGGGTCCTGCACGCCGGTCACCGCCGATGGCTTGTTCGCGTGCACGAAGTCAGGAAATTTGATGGCGTCCCGAATGAAGAAGATCGGCCAGTTGATGCCGACCATGTCCCAATTGCCCTGCTGCGTGTAGAACTTGATAGCGAAACCGCGTGGGTCGCGCGCCTGCTCGGGCGAACCGCGATAGCCCATCACCGTAGAGAATCGAACGAAGACCGGGGTCTTCGTTCCCGGTGTGAACACCTGTGCCGTGGTCAGCGAACTGAGGTCCGTGCTCGGCACGAACTCGCCAAAAATACCAGTGCCACGCGCATGCACGACGCGCTCCGGGATCCGCTCACGGTCGAAGCGCTGCAGCTTCTCGATAAGATGAGAGTCCTGCAACAGGACTGGACCTTCCGGGCCCGCCGTCTGCGAGTTCTGGTTGTCGCCGACCGGCGATCCGCTATCCTGGGTCATATCCACGGCATACGCCGACTGAGCGGTCGCAATTACCGAGACGATCGAAAAAATACTGGCTGCAATCTGTGTCTTTACTTTCTTCACGTTTTATTCCTGGTCAGGGGGAAACCGGTGCAATCGTATGACTCAGATACCCACCCATCCAATCTCTTTTTTCTATCACATCAATAGCAATTCTATTTGCATCAACATTTTAAATAATTGCATTATTTTGAAAAAATCAACAATCATAAAATAATTGCAAATATATTAAAAAATAATCAAATCAAAAGGCTGTTCGCAATTTCAATGAAATTGCTCATCCAAGGTCTTCCTGCATGCCTCTTTCCTCAATAATAGCCAGGCTCCATGCCTGGAGCAGTGTCGTACCGGTGCCGTGCACGGAACTCCGGCAGCCCGGACGCGTCACTCGCCTCGACACATCGAGGAATGCAAACTTCATTTATCGCATTTCGCGAGTGTTTTTATAGAACTCCACTGCCCGATTGAGATCCGGAGGATATTTAATTATTTCTTAAATTGCCGGAAATTCGAATCATAAAGCATGACCGCATACTGAGGAATTCGACGCCCACTGCCCGGCCCTTGCCAATCCTGATTGAGGAATTGCGAAAAATAAGCCCACGATGAAGGAGGGAGACCTCGCGACGCGACGATACAAGAGCCCGAGCGCGTCCATTTACGAACGGCTAGTCCGTTCAAAGCCGATACGTGTCGCATGCGCTTTGTCTGCACGCGAACACAGGCAGACCGAGGACTGTCGACGACCGAACCGGTCTTCTGGTCGCGATGCCCGGTGAAGTGAAGTTACGTTCCGGGTATGACGTGCGAAAACGACATAATCCAGCTGCTCGCCTGCCCGACGTAATTTGCGGCACGCCCATGAAGGGCGTGCGCTCAATGACAATAAGATCACGCAAGAGACAAGGGGCCGCTCCTCGTCAAACGCGGCGCGGTGCGGCGAGAAAACGGCGGCGCATCGGCTTGAGCACTGCGATCGCGAGCAATGCGGTCACGATGTCGAGCGTGATCGCAGCGCCGAACACCGGCAACCAGCTACCCGCGTGCTGGTGCATCAGCGCCGCGAGCGGGCCGCCCAGGATCGAACCGATCCCCTGCGAAATGTAGAGCCAGCCATAGTTTTCCGTAGCGTGCCGCGTGCCGAACGTGTCCGTCAGCGTCGACGGGAACAGCGAGAAGATTTCGCCCCAACCGAAGAACACCACGCCGGAGAGCAACACGAACAGCACCGCGTTATCGCGTGTGAACAGCCACAGTGTCATCGCAACGCCTTCCAGCGCGAACGCGAAGAACATCGTGTTTTCCCGGCCGAACCGGTCGGACACCAGGCCGAAAAGCGGCCGCGTGAGCCCGTTCGTGAAACGGTCGATCGTCAGCGCAAGCGGAAGCGCCGCCATGCCGAACACGAGCACTTTGGTCACGCCGAAATCGGCGGCGAAGGTAGCCATTTGCGACGTGACCATCAGGCCGGAGGTCGACATCATCGCCATCATCGCGAACATCAGCCAGAAGATCGGCGTCCTGAGCGTCTGCGACGGGCGCAGATTCGCCACTGCCGAACCCGCGTCATTCACATTCGCGCCGGCGTCATCGTGCGCGGGCGGCACACGCAAGCCCTGCGATGCCAGCAGCCCGACAACCGCGAACGCGATGCCGAACATCCACAGCGTTGCTTCGACACCGCGCGCTTGCAGCGACGACGCGATCGGAAACGTCGTGACGATCGCGCCCATGCCATAGCCCGCGGCGACAGCGCCCGCCGCGAAGCCGCGCTGCGCGGGAAACCAGCGCACCATCAGCCCGACGACGCCGACATACACGATGCCCGTGCCGAGGCCGCCGATCACGCCATAGGTCAGATAGAGCATCGGCACACTCTGTACTTGCGATGCGAACACCCAGCTCAGGCCGGACATCACCGTGCCGATCGAAATCAGCATACGCGGACCGAAGCGGTCGATCAGCTTGCCTTGAAACGGCGAAAAAAATGTCTGCAGAATGATCAGCAGCGAGAACGTCACCTGCAGTTCAGGCATCGCGATGCCCAGTTTCGCGGCGAGCGGTTTGGTCATCAACGTCCAGACGTACTGCGGACTCGAGATCGCCATCATGCAGACGAGACCCAGCCCAAGTTGAATCCAGCGGTTATGCGTGGTGGACGTCGAGACATTCCCGATAGCCGGCGTCATTGGTTGCGAGCGTGTGTTCATGGTGTTTCTCCGTTTCCAGCGCGCATGCCAGCCGGCATGCGCAAGACGTGCAGCGCCCTCCGGGCCTCAAAGGCCGGAACTGCGATTCGTTTGGGAAAAAGCGCGCGGTGTCTACCAGCCCGCAGCGGCCCCGTCACTACGCGGGTCGTAGCCCGCTTCAATCGATCCATCGGGATGCCGAACGATTGCACCCGCATGCCCCATCGCTTCATCGTAAGGCGCCATCATCTCGACCTCGTGGCCGAGTGCGGTGAGTGCCGCTGCCGTGTCCGCGGCGAAGCGTGGTTCGAGCTTGAGCGTGTCGGTCGACTGTCCCCATGTGCGGCCGAGCAGCCAGCGAGGCGCGTCGATTGCCGCCTGTGGATTCCAGCCGAAGTTCGCGATGCGTGAAAACACCGCGCTTTGCGATTGCGGTTGACCGTCTCCGCCCATGTTGCCGTACACCATCGTGCGGCCATCGGCAAAGCGCGCCAGCGCCGGATTGAGCGTGTGAAACGGCCTGCGCCGCGGCATCAGCGGATTGAGCGCGTGCTCGTCGAGTGAGAAACTGCAGCCACGGTTCTGCCAGTTGATGCCCGAGCCCGGCAGGACGATGCCGCTGCCGAACTCGTGATAAATGCTCTGGATGAAACTCACCGCCACGCCGTCGCTATCCGTGACGCCCAGCCAGACGGTGTCGCCGGGTCCACGACCGGCGCCCCAGGGCGCGGCTCGCGTCGGCGATACGCGCGCGGCCATCGCGTCGAGCGCAGCCGGTTCGAGCAGCGTGGCGGGGTCGACCGTCATGTGATCGGGATCGGTCACGTACGCGTCGCGAATGGCGAAAGCCAGCTTGGTTGCCTCGACGCATGCATGAACGAACTCGGGTCCGAGCGGATCCATGTCCTTCGTCAGCACGCGGTCGAGAATGCCGAGAATCAGCAGCGACACGAGGCCCTGTGTCGGCGGCGGCATGTTGTAAAGCGTGCCGAGCGAGTGTTGCAGCGTGAGCGGCTTGCGCAAGCGTGCCTCGTGCCGTTCGAGATCGCCGAGCGCAAGCAGCGAACCGGCGGATTGAAGATCGCTCGCGATGCTGCGCGCGAGATCGCCGCGATAAAAGTCGTCGAGACCCGCTTCGGCGAGGTGCTCCAGCGCCGCGGCGAGACGCGGTGCGACGAAGCGCTCGCCCGTTGCAGGCGCGCGGCCGTCATGCAGAAAGGTATCCGCGAAACCGTCGATCGGACTCAGTTCGGCACGTCGGCTGTCGACACATCGCGCCTGGCTGCGCGTGACGGGCACGCCGGACTTCGCGTAGTGAATGGCGTCTTCGAGCAGCCGCTTGACGGGCAGCCTGCCGCCAAGCACGTCATGCGACCAGCGGTGCGCGAGTTGCCAACCGGACACGGTGCCCGCGACGGTGTTCGCAGCAAGCGGGCCGCGCGTCGGAATCGCCGCATGTCCGCGCGAGCGGTACGCGTCGATCGTGGCGGCAAGTGCGGCCGCGCCGCATGCCTCGATTCCGACCGGCTCGGCACCAGGACGCGAGATCAGCCAGAAGCCGTCGCCGCCAATGCTGTTCATGTGCGGATAGACGACGGCGATGGTCGCGGCAGCGGCAATCATGGCTTCGACAGCATTGCCGCCGTCGCGCATGATCGCCAACGCGCTTTGCGCTGCAAGTGCGTGGGGCGCGACGGCCATACCGCGCGTGGCGCGCAGCGGATTCAGAAAACCAGATGACATATTTGATGGGAGTTTTTTGCTTGTATACATACCCATCTGTTACGCGAGAAGTGTGCCAGGACGCGAGTCACCGGCTCATGCGCGCTGTATCTGGATTTTGTGCGAGGCGGCCCATGCGGCGGTGTCACTACTTGGTGCCACGCAACCGGGGTGGTGCATACGGGACGCTGTTCGGCCCCATTGCGGTGCGTGCGCGTTGCAGGCGCTCCTCCGTCAAGGTACGCACTTCCGCGCGGCTGCCCTCGATATGGCGCGCGATCAATGCAACGCTACGATCCGTTTCGCGATGGCGGATCGCATCGAGAATCGCCACATGTTCGTCGTACGTCTCGTCGATGCAGTTGCCGTACACGAGATCGAGGCGCCGCACGACCCGGATGCGATCGGTCACGCGCTGCATCGCGTCGGTCAGTTCGGCGTTATCGACGGCCCGCACGAGGGCGTGATGAAATGCTTCGTCGAGCGCGACCATTTCGCGGCCGTCGCGCCGGCGACAGGCACGCGGGATCTTCCAGATTTGTTCGAGCTGATCGAGCATTCGCACGACGCTCCCGGAGACGTCTTCTGCAGCACTCGCGAGCTTCGAGACCGCAAAGGTTTCAATCAGCTTGCGCATCTCGTACAGGTCTTCGAAGCGCTTGAAATCGACCGGCACCACTTCCCAGCCGCCGCGCACATAACCGCGCATCAGACCATCGCTTTGCAGGCGCTGCAAGGCTTCGCGCGCGGGTGTGCGGGACACGCCGAAGCGCTCGGCGATACTGCCTTCCGTCACGCGGTCGCCGGGCAGCAGTCGCATCTCGAAGATATCGTCGCGTACGCTGAAATAGACGTGATCAGCCCGCGAGGGTGAAATGCCGGTTATATCGTTCACGCGTGGAACCTGAGCTTGGAGAGTTCTGGGGCTGAGATTATTGTCCGACCCGAACACGCCATGTCAACAGGGAACGAAAAAACCCGGTATCTGGCCAGCGTCAGCTACGCGCGAAGTACGCCTTCACAGCCAGCAGAAATGTGTCGATGTCCGCGCGCGATACGTCCATATGCGTCACAAAACGCGACGCGTACAGCATCTGGGTGATGCTTGCCCCGCTCGCTGAGCCACGCCTCGAGCGGCGCGCAATGTTCCTGCGGAAACTGCGCAAACACCATGTTGGTCGCCTGCGATTGCACCTGCTTCTCGTTGACTGTGCTGGCCGCGTCACGCCCGTGGCGCGGTCGACGTGGATTGAAATTCAGATTCGCGCAACCCCGCAATGCGCTCAGGCGTAGCTGCTGGTCAACGAAGTCGCCGGCTTACGCGCAATTGCGTCGGATGCCGGTGCGCTCAGCGATGGCTGCTGCGCATCGCGTTCGGCACCGACAGAAAAAAGATTGACCGAACGCAACAGGTTTTGTGCCTGCCGGTTCAAGGCGTCCACGGCGGCGCCCGATTGCAGCACAAGCGCGACGTTCTGTTGAGTGCCATGCTCCAGTCCCGCGATCATCTCGCGGACTTCGCCGATCTGAAGCGTTTGCTGCTGACACGCGTCGTGGATTTCGCTCATGATGCCGGTGACCCGTGCCGACGAATCCACCACTGCGGAGATCGTCGAGCCCGCGGCATCGACCTGGGCGGAGCCGTCTTTTACACGGGCGTCGCTCGCCACGATCAGTTGCCTGACCTCCTTCGCCGCTTCGGCGCTACGTTGCGCGAGTACCCTGACCTCGCCGGCCACCACCGCGAAACCGCGCCCCTGGCTACCCGCACGGGCAGCCTCGACAGCCGCATTCAGTGCGAGGATGTTGGTCTGGAAGGCAATTGCGTCGATCACCGATATGATTTCAGCGATGCGTGCCGACGATGCGCTTATCCCACGCATGGTCTCCACGACCCGGCCGACCACCATCCCGCCCTCGCCGGCGGTTGCCGACGCCCGCTTGGCAAGCTCATCCGCGTGCCCCGCATTCGTAGCATTCGCAGCCACACTCGCATCGAACTCCTGGAGTGCTCCCGTGGCCTGCTGAAGCGCGCTCGCCTGAAGCTCGGTGCGCGCGCCAAGATCGGCATTGCCAGCGGCAATTTCGTGACTCATGCCCGCCACTGCGTTGGCCCCGTCGCGTACCTGACCCACAATGTCCGCGAGCGCTTCCCTCATGCGCACGACAGTCGCCATGACGCTATCCGTATCGCCGGCACGCAGCTCGGCGCGCTGCGAAAGATCGCCCCGCCGGATCGTATCGGCGAACGTGATCAGTTCGCGCGGGTCGGCACCGAGCGACCGGCCGATGTTGCGAACGACAAGCATCGCGACGCCAGATCCGACCACGCAGGCAAGCGCAGTGAGCGCGATCATCATTAACCGGAAATCGGTACTGATCTGGCGCGCCTGTGCGCCGCCCTGCCGGTCCAGCGCCTCCTGAAAGTCAATCAACTCGTTGATTGACGCGAGCCACTCGACCAGAGCAGGCCGCGCCTGTTGAAGCAACAACGCACGTGCCCCTTCGGTGTCACCGGCGGCTTGCCGTGCGATGACCTCGTCGATCAGCGGCGCGGCTTTGTTGCTCGCATCGTTGACGCGCGAATAGATGGCGCGTTCGGCGGGCGCGATGTCGGCACGCTGCGCATAGATGGCTGCCAGCGGCTTCGCCGCGTCGTCGTAATCCGCCGCGAGTTTCCGGATGTGCGCGACGACAGCCGGTAACTCATCATGCGATACGAGGGTGACATCGCGCACCGCGATCGCCCGGTCATGAACGCTGCCGCGGAAGTTGATGGCATAGCGTTCCTTGACGCCGTTCACATCGATGATCTGATCGAGTCGTTGCCGCACGGACTCAACGCGTGTGATCGCGATGACGGCCAGTGCAACGAGGGCGAACAGGACGACGCCGAATCCGGCAATTAACTGTGTCTGGACGCGCAAATCAGCGGTAGTCCTCATGTGGTTCACCTTTTTGTGCGAGGTTCTCTATTTGTTCCAACGACGCAGGCGGCCAGCAGCAGACCATCGCGGCCCTCTGGTCGCCGCGTAGCGCCGTACGCGATGCGCCAGCGAAGCGCGCACCCCAACGTTTCTCGTGACGAGATATAGCATTGTGTCGAGGCACACGCGGTTGGTGAAATTGGTTTGCCTCATGGAGACGATTGCGACCGTTTATGAGCCAACCGACTTACCGATGAATCCATCATCAGCCGGCGCGTTGCCGTTGCCGAAACACTCGTCACTGCCAGCGCGCCTCTTGCTGAAAAGATCAGCCGCGACGTGCACGGCGCAAGCCTGACGGAGCCTTATGTGCGGACGGCGGCACTCGCATCCACGTAGAGCGCGTAAAGCGACTGACCGGCCGCCATAAACAGGCGGTTATGCGCAGCGCCTCCAAAGCACAGGTTCGCGCAGCGTTCAGGCAGCGCGATGCGGCCGATGGCCACGCCGTCCGGCGCGAACACCATGACGCCATTCAGCTTGGGGCCCGTACCCCACCCGGCCCACAGGTTCCCGTCAGCGTCGCAGCGGAACCCGTCCGGCGCGCCCTGATCCCCGCTGTCGACAAAGATACGACCGTGCACCAGACGCCGGCCCTCCTCGACTTCATACACCCTGATACAGCGGGGCTTCGAGCCGGACTCCACGATATACAGACGGGTCTCATCGGGCGAGAAACACAGACCATTCGGATTGTTGATGTCGCCCGCAACGACCTCCACCTCGCCGGACTTCGCGTCCAGCCGGTAAACATTGGTCGGCAGCTCAGCCACGCCTTTCACGCCTTCGTAATTGCCAAGAATTCCGAAAGGCGGATCGGTAAACCAGATGCTGTCGTCGCTTTTAACCGCCACGTCATTCGGCGAGTTAAGGCGCTTGCCGTCGAAGCGGTCGATCAGGACCGTCAGGCTGCCGTCGTATTCGGTGCGTGTAACCCGGCGGTTGCCGTGTTCGCAAGTGATCAGCCGCCCCTGACGATCGCGCGTGTTGCCGTTGGCAAAGCCGGACGGCTTGCGAAACTCGGACACCGCGCCGGTCTCCTCGTCCCATCGCATGATCCGGTTGTTGGGGATATCGCTCCACAGAAGAAAGCGGCCATCGCCGAACCAGACGGGCCCTTCACCGAAGCGCATGCCTGTCGCAAGCCGCTCCACCGCGGCATTCGTAATGCGATATTTCAGAAAGCGTTGATCCAGCACTTCCACAGCGGGATCAGGATACGTTTCGCTTTGTTGCCACATGCGATCCTCGGCTTTACCTTTCCTCGACGTGTAGTCGGCGTGATCACCTGGTCAATCGGCCTGGCGGACATAGGCGTCGAATGCATCCTTATAGTCCGGATGCCATCGCGAAAGAGGCGGCCGATTCTTGATAACGTCTTCCGCAGCCCACTGGATGCGCCGCTCGTCGAGCGAGCGAGGCACGTCATTGTCGGGGCACAGGATATAGAAATCGCGGCTGTCCAGCCTCTCCATCATGAAATCGACCGTTTGCTCCGGCGTCCACGCACCGGCTGGCTTCTCCGTACGACCTCGGGCCGCGAGCTCGGTGAACACAAACCCCGGAATCAGCAGATGCGCGCTGATACGGCAGTCGGGTGTATTGCGAAGCTCATGCTGCAGTGCTTCGGTGAAGGCCTTAAGCGCAGCCTTGGAGACGTTATATGCCGGATCGCCGGGCGGAGTCGTGATGCCTTGCTTCGAGCCGGTATTGATGACAAGCCCCGGGCGGCCACGCGCGATCATTCCCGGCACAAAGGTCTGCGTACCGCGAATCGAGCCCCAAAGATTGACGTCGAAAACACGCTCCCAATTGGCGGCAGCCCCAAACATCGCGCTCCCCGGCTGGATTCCCGCGTTGTTCATAAGGACATCCGTACCACCGAAGCGATCGTTCACCGCTGCTTCCAGCCGTTGCAGGTCTTCGGCGCGACTGACGTCCGCCTCGAACGCCATCACGTCGGCCATTCCGTTGCCTGCCACGCGGGCGATCTCTTGCGCGGCGCAAACCAGTCGTTCCGCACCCAGATCGGCGATGCAGACACGAAGGCCGAGTTGGGCAAACCGTTTGGCAGCGGCGAGACCGATACCGGCAGCACCGCCAGTGACAACCGCGACAGATCCACGGGCAAATGCCAGGTGAGTCATTACTGATCCTTTGATTCGTGATGAAGCGCCACTCCGGCAACCTCGTTTCTCGTTGATTGCGAGGCAACGCAGGAACAATTGAACCATGCCAGAGTTGCGGCAAGAGAACGGCCGGCGGACTGTCTGTCCGCCGAAGCAGCTCAATTTCCGAAAATTATATCTTCAATTGACGACTTATGCTCTGGAACCGAGCTACACGGCAAGCGTTAGCACAGGTTTCTTCGTAACCTTTCTATACGCTTTGACTCCAGATTACATCGCCACCTGACGACATCTACCTTGATAAAGTATACGTTTCGGGCGCAGACAACAGTCTCGTCATTGCCGCATGACTGAGCACTATCTCGGCCCGTTGCACAGCCAGTCCCATTTGCTTTCGCAAAGCACCCTGGATCCGGTTATTCGGTCCGTGTCTGCCTATGTCACGGAGAATCGGGACGCCACGGGGATCGCATGAGCCGGCCGACCGTTCACTGGGCGTTGACCAACGGCGAGCACCTGCTGCGCCTCAGGCGCGAACGGGAAAATACAGCGTAAACGTCGTGCTGCCTGCGCGGCTTACCACCTCGACCTTGCCTCGGTGCGACTCCATGATCGATTTCACGATCGCAAGACCGAGCCCGGTATTCTTCGCCGATCCCTCTCTGGCAGCGTTGACGCGATAAAAACGGTCGAAAATTTTCTCGATATGCTCGGGCGGGATATCCTCGCCGCGATTCGTAACCTGTAGGGCTACATACTCACCCGAGCGGGACGCTCGCATCGACACTTCGGACGCGGTCTCGGCATGCTCCAGTGCATTTGACAGCAGATTGCTGACAGCGCGCCTGAACAGCGTCGGATCCGCACGGACTTGCTGCGGCCCATCGATGGCAAACCGAACTCGCTTGTTCTCCGCCAGGGCATCGAAGAATTCGGCGAGCTTGGCGAATTCGTTTTGACAGTCTAGCGACCCGAGCTTGAGCTCCGGTCTCGCATGATCGGCTCTGGCGAGAAACAGCATGGTTTCGATCATGCGCTGCAGCCGCTCGCACTCCTCGATGTTCGAATCGATGAGCAGCTCGTACTCATCAGTCGTGCGCGGGCGGGACAGTGTGATTTGCGAGGAGCTGATGATGTTCGCGAGCGGCGTGCGCATGTCATGAGCCAAATCCGAAGAGAACTGCGAGAGGCGCGTGAAAGCACGCTCAAGCCGATCGAGCATGCGGTTGACCGGCACCGCGATTTCATGAAGCTCGACGGGGCCGCCGCCGATGTTCAGACGATTATCCAGATTATGTGCCTCGATGCTCGAAATGCGCATGCCGATCGTTTTCACAGGTTCCAAGCCCCGTTTCGCTATCACATAACCGAGTGCGCCCATCAGCAGCGAGCCGCCGACGAGCACGAGCAATACGTCTTCCTGATAATCACCTAGCACCGAGCGCCGGGCGTCAGCCGCGTGCGCGAGTATGACCTGGACCGTTTCCCCGGACGACAGCTTTTCGCGTCCGACAACGCATCGGGCAGGCCCGACTCCCGGAGGTTCGCAGGTGAACGGCTCGGCTTCGGGGGCGTTGCCCGGCCCGACAGACGTCAAGCGCTGCCCGCGCTCCGCCGTGTACGCCAATAGCTGGCCACTCCCAGCGGATATCGCGAAAGACTCCGCGGGATGTGGAAGCATTGCTTCGCGAAACGACGCGCCGTTCTGCGCGACCGATGCAACGGTGCCGAAAGTTCGAGCCTGCTGCATGAACTGACGGAGCTGCAGGGCAATTTCGGTGTCGTCACGACTTCGCAGTTCTGTCGAGAGCGCATGGTAGAGAAGCCCACCGGCAAGTGAAAGGACCAGTATGGCAAGAAGCGAAAATGCGAGCGTCAGTCGCTTCAGGAGCGAATACGGCACGCCGCCCTCCATCATGCCCTGTCCTCCAGCACGTAGCCCATGCCACGGACCGTATGCAGAAGCTTCTTTTCGAACGGGCCGTCGATTTTCGCGCGCAGGCGCCTGATCGCGACATCCACGATATTCGTGTCGCTATCGAAGTTCATGTCCCATACATGCGAGGTCACGAAGGGACGGGTCAGCACCTCCCCCTGGCGCTCGGTGAGCAACTTCAACAGGGCGAACTCCTGAGCGGTCAATTCGATGCGCACATTGCCGCGCCGCACGCGCCGTCTTACCAGATCGACCTCCATGTCGGAGACGGACAGAACAGTCGGCAACGACTGCGCCGGCCTTCGCAGCAGCGCGCGGATCCGGGCCAGCAACTCGGCGTAGGCAAACGGCTTGGACAGATAGTCGTCCGCACCGGATTCGAGCCCGACGACTTTATCCTGGACCGTGTCGCGAGCCGTCAGCAACAGGACCGGCGTATGCTTTTGCGCGCGTATGCGCTTGAGGACATCGAGCCCGTCAAGTTCGGGCAGCATCACGTCAAGCAGAATCAGATCGTAGTCTTCATGAAGCGCAAGGAAGAGCCCCTCCTTGCCATCAAGCGCCGTATCTGCCTGGAAGCTCGCTTCGATGAGTCCTTTGCGGAGATAGGAAGCCATTTTCGGCTCATCTTCGATAATCAAAATTCGCATATCGCTGCAGCCCTTCCGTCAAATGGTGCAATTCGCAGCAAATCATACGCGAACCACTAATTGAGCGTTTATCACCACTAGAGTCGTGCGCGGCGGCATCGTGCGGCCACCTCAATTGCAAAAAAGACCCGCTTCCCTTTCATCGACGGCGGGGCCAGAACATTCCTGGCATTGTCATTGATGCCGCAGCCGCGGGTGACAGGAGTCCTGCGGCAAGCGTCGATTTTCACATTGGCAGACCAGGTACCGATGAGGACCGCGAACTGATACAGCAGGCAAACGAACCTGGCACAAAACAACTCTGCTGGAATCTGGACAATCTGAACATTGCCAGCTCCTTTCAATGCAGAATCTTCAAGAACTGCTCGTAATCACGCGAAGGTATTGATGACGCTTCCGATCATTCCGTTTGCACTAGCAAGTGCAGGCGCGCTGGCAACTACCGCTTCGACGAGAGCCAAGGCGCCGCGCTGCGGCGAGTTCGCCGCGGCGCTCCCCGAGGATTGTTGTTGCATCACCTGCATTGCCACGCTAGCGGCGACTTGTGTAGCGTCCATGCTCTGCTCCCTTGTCAAAGACGCAGACGTTAGCACATCGCCCGATTTCGCGCAGAGCAACGAATGAATCTCCCGCGTCGGCAATTGCCGTTGATCGCAACGCAGTCTAAATGACAAAAAAGTAATCTGGCCGTCCGATTTTCGACATGCTGGAGCCAGTATGTTGATGCACCGCACTGGGGCATCCGCCCAACTCCCTGCTCCGTTTGGCACATGAATTTGGGGTCGCCATATACCGGAGTCGCCAAGGTTGTTGTCGGATTCGCATAACAAGGCAAAGGGATACCGTGTAGAGATGGGGTCGCGTAAATGACGGGGTTCTTTGCAGCAGTCTGCATCAGCATTGCCGACAGCAGACGTCTGTCCGACGTCTTCGGTGAGGAGTCAGCTCGCCTTGCGCTGACTCATTTCGGCGAGGAAGCAACTGGTTTGCTAAGCAGACTGTTGGCTCAGCATGAGGTGATTGATCGATATCGTGCTGATGCGAACGGACGTTGGTCAGCGTATTTCCGTGTCCTTTCGGATGGCTTGCCGCGTGACGCGGAGGAAGTGGCGCAGACCATCGAACAAGCTGGGCGCAAGCTGATTCGCGAGCGGCTACTTGCTGTTTTTGGTGGCGGGACAGGCGCCAGGATTACCGCCGACTTGTCGGTATTCCTTTTACCGCCGGAAGCAGGCGCACGAGATGCCAAAGCATGTTGGCTTCAATGGACAAGAGATCCGTTGAAGTTCCAATCAAAACGTCAGGTCGAGGAACACCCCAACTCATCTACCAAGGTGAGAGCAATTCTGGCTGACCGCTCCATACAGACCGTGCTGCAGCCGATCGTGCGCATTAGAGACGGCGCAGTAATGGGTTTTGAAGCCCTTTCCAGGGGGCCGCAACGAACACCCTTTGAACGCCCGGACTTATTATTCGACGCGGCCCATGCGGCCGGATGCGCCGTCGAGATGGAACTATTGTGTGCCGAATTGGCTCTCGAACGCACTCTGGGCAAAATGCCGCATGGGAAGTTCCTGACCATCAATCTGGGTCCGGATGCCTTGGCCCTCGCGGCGGACAAACTGGCGTTGGCAGGCCGACAGGAAGTCATGTTCGAACTCACCGAGCACTTGCCACTCAACGAGGCCGAGGGTTTGCAGGATGCAGTTGGCCGCCTGCGTGCCATCGGCATTCGGTTGGCTCTGGATGACACGGGCTGCGGGTTCGCAGACCTCGATACCGTCCGCTTGTTGAAGCCTGAAATCGTCAAACTCTGCATCACGGTGATTCGCAACGCCGATAAGGGCATGTCCTTCACGGCTGCGATTCGCGCGTCAGCCGAAAAGCTCGGCGAGCTTGGCAGCAAGGTGCTTGCCGAAGGCGTGGAAACGGCAGCCCAACACGAGGCATTGCAGAACTGCGGTATCGAACTGGCGCAAGGCTGGCTTTACGGAAAACCTGAGGCCATTGCGTCAGTGCTAAGCCGCAGGTGACTTGCGGACGGCGTCGTCTAACAGTATCGAAAGATCTCGTGCACGCCTACGCGCATTAAACATCGCTCGTACACTGCGCTCTTTTGACGCCATGCAGCTTCATTTTTTGATACTGATTTTATTTTCGACGCCCTATGATTGGCGTCTTCGTTTTCCGTCTCACTGACCGGGACACGTCCACCGGGCCGATTTGAACGAATCCATTGGATTGGCGTTGCTGGCGATGATCATCAATCAATAACCTATGCTTTCGCACTTCTCGCAACAATGGCTGACGAACGTATTGCGTGCACGTTCATGGCACTGGTGGATAAAGCAACTCAATCCCTCAATCACCGCTTATTCACGGAGCCAACAAGTATGAAAAAGTCTTTACTCGCGGCCGCGCTGTGCGGCGCCTTTGCGATGTCCGCGCATGCGCAAAGCAGCGTGACCCTTTACGGTCTTATCGATACGGGGCTGGTGTACACGAACAATCAGTTCGGCCACAGCAACTGGCAGCTGAACAGCAGTTCGACGCAGAACACGGTGTTCGGCCTGAAGGGTTCGGAAGATCTGGGCGCGGGCCTGCACGCGATCTTCAAGCTGGAGCAAGGTTTCCTGCTGAACAACGGCGCCCAGGCTTTCTCGGGTGACGCGTTCGGTTCGCAGGCATGGGTGGGGCTGCAAAGCGATCCGTACGGCACATTGACGTTCGGTCGTCAGTTCGACGTGATGAACGACCTTGTCGGTCCGCTCTCCGCAGAGTTCAACACGTGGGGCGGCAGCATCGCCGCGCATCCGTTCGACAACGACAACCTTGCCGCGAATTCGGTCGTCATCAACAACTCGGTCAAGTACACGAGCCCGGTCTATCACGGCGTCACGTTCGAAACGATGTACTCGTTCAGCAATAAGGCCGGCGACTTCGCGAATAACCGCGCATACGGCTTCGGTCTCTCGTATACGCAGGGCCCCCTGAATCTCGCCGCCGGCTACCTGCAAATGAACAACGCCGGCAACGGCACCGGCGCGGTCACCACGAGCGATACGAGCGCGAACTTCATCGCGGAACGCCAGCGTATCTGGTCGCTCGGCGGCAACTACACCTTCGGGCCGGCCACCGTCGGACTGGTCTGGAGCCACACGCAGATCGACAATGCGGCGGGCGTGTACTCCTTCGGCACGGGCAGCTACCTCGGTGCGAACGATCCGTCTGCCGGCACCCTCGCCGGTTCGCTGCGCCTCGACAACTACGAAGTGAACGCAAAGTATGCGTTCACACCGGCGTTGAGCGTATCGGGCGCGTACACGTACACGCATGGCGCGTATAACGGCTCGTCGCCGGGATGGAATACGGCGATGCTCCAGACCGATTATGCGCTCAGCAAGCGCACGGACTTCTATCTTGAAGGCGTCTATCAGAACGTGCATGGCGCGCCTGCGGATTCCGTGCTCTCGCATGCGATGATCAACACGCTGTCGCCGTCTTCGACCAACACGCAAGTCGCGGTCACTGTGGGCATGCGTCACACTTTCTAACCGGCCTCCGACTACACGAGCAGCAATGACGTATGGCTGAATCCACTCAGCCATACGTCCGATTAAATGACGGCAAACGTCTCGCCGCGGAACTTCTTGCCGGTCTCGCCCACCTCACCCTGCTTTCCCGCCAACCGTGAACAGCCGGTTCAACCGACAGGCTTTATACGGGGGCACGTAGATACGAACTTCGAGTCACTCCGTGACTTTCACCTGGAGGTCTCACCGACGAATCGCCGTGCCGGCCCACGCGGACGACGGGCACTACGGGCACTACAGTCGGAAGCGCATCTGGGTGAGTGCTTCACACACCTGCCACAAACGCTGGGCGTCCAACTCATCCATTGCCTGCCTGGCGACGCACGCCTCGCCAATCCTGCTCCCGCGTGTCTCCAGGAAACCTTGCGGACCATAATAGCCGCCGCCATTGACGCGGATCGAGGTTGCCGCGTAAAGGGTCGGCAGGGCGCCAGCGTATTCGCTGTTTAGCACGATGCCGATCATGTGGCTAACGAGGTCGCGAACAGCACTGGACAGCGCAGAACGATCGCCGGACCGAAACAGATTGGTATTCGCGATCCCGGGGTGAGCGGCAACCGATATGACACGGGAATCGGCAGCGCGCAGACGACGGTCGAGCTCGATGGCAAACATCAGATCCGCGAGTTTCGACTGACGATACGACTGCATCGACGAATACTTCTTCTCGGACTGCAGGTCGTCAAACTCGATTCGCCCCCCCTTGTGCGCGATGGAAGCGATCGTGACAATGCGTGGTCGGTCTGGCGATCCCGCCGCAGCAAGTTCGAGAGCGGGCATGAGGAGTGCCGTGAGCGCGTAGTGACCGAGCACATTGGTGCCGAACTGCAACTCGAAACCATCGGCAGTCTCAAGACGTTTCGGCGGCGCCATGACGCCGGCATTGTTGATGAGAATGTGAATACGACGTTGCTCCGCGAGCTCCCTCTGCGCGAACAGGCGCACAGACGCGAGGGAGGCAAGATCGAGAATCGCGAGTTCGGCGCATGCTCCGGGTGCTCCGGTTTGCAGACGGGCCAGTGCCTCTTCTCCGCGTTGCTTATCGCGGCACACCAGCACGACGTGCGCGCCTTTGCGCGCCAACGTCAGTGCGGCGTGATAGCCGATACCGCTGTTCGCTCCCGTAATGAGCACCCGCTTGCCGCTCTGCGGCGCAATATCATCCGCAGTCCAGTGTCTGTGCATGTCGGTCGAGAGTGGCATGAGGTCCTGTCGGCCTTTTCGCCCCAAGATGAAAAAGTTCTAATGCGGCCAGCTGTCGGCAATCAACATGTCGCCCGGATGTGTTGTTCCGACGTGCGCGGCGTGCACCTCATTGCGTTCCTGCGGCTTCTGATGATAGCGAGCGACGACGAAGTCGACAAAACTGCGCAGCGCAAGCGGCATATGGGATTGTCCGGAATGCAACAGCCACACGGTGCGCTCGGCGCCGCATAAGTCTGCATCATTGAGCAGCGCATGCAGACTACCGTCGGCGAGTTCGTTATGCACGACCGAATGCGAGAGTCGCGCAATGCCGAGCCCTGCCTGTACAGCCCGCTTGACGACCAGCGGACTTTGTACGTTGAGAATCGGCCGCACGACGACGCGTTGCGTACCGTGGTTGGTGCGGAATTCCCAATGACGGCTTGGCGCATCCGATGCGAGGAGAACGTCATGCGAAGAAAGTTCGGCCGGCGTGCGCGGTGTACCGCATCGTTTCAGATAGGTTGGGCTCGCGACAATCACATCGCGCGTTTGCGCGAGTGGCCGGCAGACGAGCGACGAGTCGCGCAGATGCCCCTCTGCGTTGAAGCAGACATCGAAGTCGTTCGCCGCGATGTCGCCCATATTGTCGAACACCGTCACATCGAAGCTCACGCGCGGCTTCCGCACCAGGTAGGCGGACAGCACGTCCGGCAAGTCCGTGCTGACGTAGAGCGAACACGCCGCGAGCCGCAGCGACCACGTCGATTTTCCGGCAGCGGACGTAATGCATTCGTCCATCAAGTCCAGCTGTTTGAGTAAGTCGGTGCACCGCTCCCAATACGATTGACCGGTATCCGTTAGCGATACGCGTCGCGTGGTTCGATTGAAGAGCCGCGCGCCCAGATGCTCCTCGAGCCCCGCGATACTGCGCGTGATGGCCGAACTGGAAATTCCCAATTGCTTGGCCGCTTCGGCAAAACTCAGGCACTCCGCGACTTTGGCGAAGTGACGTATCGACGCCAACTGGTTCACCGCGCCTCCCGATGAACGCCAGACGGTTCGCTCGCGATGTGATGCAGTGGCGTGGCAGGACAAAAAAACATGGAACGGGTACTCCTTCGGCCGGAATGTCGGGCTCCTCGCGGCTTGCAGAAATTGCGCCGGATGCACCGGCGCGCACAGCCACTCGAGGCCGGACCTGAAGCATAGTGCCCGTATGGTTGCACCAGGCAGTCAGGCACGTTACAGCATTGTCATCTACACGGTGCTGGCCGATCGGCTGTGAGTGTATTGATAGATATCCGATCAGCCATCGGCCTTGCTCATGACTGAATCGTCATTTTGTCGCCACGCCCTCTTCAGGGACGCAGGCCGAGAATCGCACCACTCTGGGAGCTGCCAAACCGGCTCTCTGACTTTCGGTGTCAATACTCGATCAGGCGACAGAAAATGGAGATTATCCATACCTTTGTGATGCACCTTTTGGCTCGTCCATCCGCGGTTGGCGAGGCGAGTAGCGTGGCTGGGATTAGCCGGGCCACTCAGTCGCGCTGGATCGCGAAAGGGGCGCCATCATGCTGACCCGGCGGCGGCTTTACGTATCGATCGGCGTTGCGGCAGCCGTTGCGATTGGCGGACTCGTCGTCCTGCGTGTCCCGGCTTCGACCGCGCC